>CAZYUD010000005.1:0-177166 GCA_964650505.1 uncultured Hydrogenophaga sp. | reverse complement strand
AGATCGTAGCGCCCCAAACGGGCGCCGGCGGGGGATTTTTCAACGGCCTGCTAAGTGACTCTTGCTCAATTGTGTCAACACTGTCGACAAAATGTTGGCCTTGAAATTGGCGCATCGGTGATGCGACTTTTTCTTAAATTGGGCAGGCATCTACACCTTCCTGCCGATGGTTTCTCTGGGGATCACCGTCATAGTGCATACCCATCGCTGTAGCTTACCGATTGAGTAATGCACTTGGTTGTTGATTTTGCCTTACTAATTTTTATCTGGATACAGGCTCGCTACGGATATCTTCGCCGTGTGTTTGGATGATTCGGGCAGTATTTCCCGCCTCCGTCTTGAATACAAACATTTGGATTTATTATTTGTTGGGGTTGTTGCATCATTGGCGCACTTGGTGTCGGCATAATTGGAGCATTATATTGATGCTGTATTCCTTTCAACCTAGCCTCACACCTATCTTTCTGTGCGATTTTTCTATCATCACACACTTGCCGACAAGTATTTCCTTGTCCCCAGCATCCCAATCCACATTGCAATGCATTAAAACTAACATCAGACATACATTTTTCGAATTCAGCTTGTGAAGCTTCTTCTCTTGCTATGCTACTCGCAGCTTCTCGCTCTTTTTGCGTCAAAACCGTAAGGTTCTCACAATTTAGGTTTCTTCTTTTCACCTCATTAAATATATTTGCAGTAGGTCTATAACCCAGCTCTGCTCGTGTAGCTGCACACAATATATCTGCTCTTAACCTCTTAAGCTCCTCAACACTGAATTGCGATATGCTCAGCTTCTCGGAAGTTTTCAAAAGTGTTCTCCAGTCCCCACCCTGTAAAAATTTTTGCCTATTTTCTGAAATACATTGCTCCATACCCGGAGTGCCATATTGATGACCAATTCTTCTACAAATACTAGTCATATCTGCCATAAAGTGAATGTCACTTGCCTGTGAAACTGTAAGAGCAGGATTAATGTTTACCCCGGCTTTACGACCTTCAGCACATCTTTGCCTTATGTTTTTGATACACGCTTGCATTTCATCAGTTCCATAATTGATACCGAATTTATGACAATCACTAGCGGCATTTGCTTCGCAGTTTGGACCATGTTTTATCGGCGGCATTGTTTCGCAGCCAACAAGAACAAAGACACTTAAAATGATTGCAATAATTCGCATAAAAACGCCATTAATTGAACATGAAAAAATTTAATCAATCTACGCCAAACAATCCGCAGCCAATGTGGCTTTGAGTCTGCTGTAGTATCGTTCAATCATTGAAACACTGGTATCCATCAGCCTACTTAGCGTATGCATGACAGTTTTACTATCCAATATTACATTTATAACATATATGTATCGAAGCCTGCCACTTTTCGAGTTGCGTAGCGCACACGGTACAAGAACTGAATATCTTTCTCGTTTGTAAAGAAGATGAACGGATCTATACCGAATCTGGTTCAAGTGGCCTCCTTGCACTCAGCTACTTGCCCTCTGCTTCAGGCAGCCACCCAAAGTGCTCCACCCGTTTTGGAGTGACTTTATTCACTGACAGCTGCGACGGTCGCGCGATGGCCGATAGGCAGGACGTTACTTTTTATCCTCACTACCAAATGGGATACACGAGTAACGTTTTGAAACCACACTTGTAAACCACTGTTTGGACACGGCTAGAGGCCGCTGCGATCAGCGCGCTTCCGGCAGCTCGATCTTCACTTCCAGCACTTCCAGGTTGTCCTGGCGCTCCAGCTGCACCTTGATGTCGTCTGGGTTGATCTTGATGTATTTGCTGATCACCGCCACCAGGTCGCGCTGCAGGTCGGGCAGGTAGTCGGGCTCGGCGGCGTTGCGGCCGCTGCGTTCGTGCGCCAAGATGATCTGCAGCCGTTCCTTGGCGACGCTGGCGGTTTTTTTCTTCTCGCCCAGCAGGAATGAGAGAAAAGACATGGCTTATTTCCCCCCAAACAGGCGCTTGAAGAAGCCGGGTTTTTCGGCGTCGATGAAGCGCAGGGGCCGGTCTTCGCCCTTGAGGCGGGCAATGACGTCTTGGTAGGCCTCGGCCACGTCGCTGCCTTTCAGGTGAATGGCGGGCGTGCCTTGGTTGGACGCCTGCAGCACGCTTTCGCTCTCGGGAATCACGCCAATGAGCGGGATGCGCAAGATGTCTTGAATGTCTTCCAGGCTGAGCATTTGCCCGTCGGCCACGCGGCTGGGGTTGTAGCGGGTGATGAGCAGGTGTTCTTTGATGGGTTCACCGCCTTCGATGGCGCGTTTGGTTTTGCTGCCGAGCATGCCCAAGATGCGGTCGGAATCGCGCACGCTAGACACTTCGGGGTTGGTGACGATGAGCGCTTCGTCGGCAAAGTGCATGGCCATGAGCGCGCCGGTTTCAATGCCGGCGGGCGAGTCGCAGACGATGTATTCAAAGCCCATCTCAGACAGGTCTTTGAGCACTTTTTCAACGCCGTCTTGGGTCAGGGCGTCTTTGTCGCGGGTTTGGCTGGCGGCCAGCACAAACAGGTTCTCGCACTGTTTGTCTTTGATGAGGGCTTGGTTGAGGTTGGCCTCGCCCTGGATGACGTTGATGAAGTCGTACACCACGCGGCGTTCGCAGCCCATGATGAGGTCGAGGTTGCGCAGGCCAACGTCGAAGTCGATGACGGCGGTTTTGTGTCCGGCCAGGGCCAGGCCGGTGGCAAAGCTGGCGCTGGTGGTGGTTTTGCCCACACCGCCTTTGCCGGAGGTGACGACGATGATTTTGGTCATGGTGTGTGTGGCCACGGGGGCTGAATAAAACAATCAGAGGGTCAGCGGGTCGATGATGAGGCGGTCGCCTTGTTCACCGGTCTGCAAACGGATTTGGGCGGGTTTGCCCAGCACGGTGTCGGGCAGCGGGGTTTCGCTGGTGCGGTACACCCCGGCAATGGAGATGAGTTGCGGGTCCATGGCGAGCGCGATGATGCGCGCGTCGCTTTGGCCCCGGGCGCCGGCAATGGCTTTGCCGCGCAGGGGCGCGTAGACATGAATGTGCCCATCGGCAATGACTTCGGCGCCGGGGTTGACCATGGCCAGCACCACCAGGTCGCGCCCACGGGCGTACACCTGCTGACCCGAGCGCAGCGGTTTGTCGATGACCATGGCCAGCGGCGGCACAACCGGTGGCACAGCGGCCACGGGCGCGGCTTGGGCGCTGGGCTGGGCCTGAGGCGCGGGCTGGGCGGCGCTGCGGATGGGGGCGGCGTCTTCAGCCGGGAAGAGGCCGGCGCTGAGCGCGGCTTGTTGTTGGGCGGCAGAGCCACCGCGCACGGCCACGGCGCGCAGCTTGTAGTCGCGCAGCAGGCCTTGCAGGGCCGAAAAGTCGATGGGGGCGCACAGGCCGGTGTCGCCGTCGGGCAGGGCCGAGAGGTCGATGACAACAGGGTCGTCGTCAAAAAAGCCGGGCATGTCGCCGTAGTGCAGGCGCAGGTCGGCTTCAATGGCGGGCACGTCGCTGGACTTGAGGCACAGCGCCACCAGAGAGAGCTGGGCGCTCTTGATTTCAAAGGTGCTCGGCGCTTTGGCCGCAAGGGCGATCGACATGGACGGGCAGTGTACCAGCGGGTTTGTGCGGATTTGGCACCGTTGGCCGGAGGCTTATGAACAAAGCTGTGTATAACTTTCATGAAATCGATTAGTTATACACAGCACAGTGGATAAACCCAATCTTGTCCCCATTCTGGGTGCAGCGGGAAGAGGGGGCGCTGAACAGGGTTACACCTTGCCCAAGTGCTTGTGGCCGTAGGAGAAAAGGTGCTTATCCACACAACAGGGAGCGCTCTACTATTCCTACGAATTTGAAATAGAAGATTTAAATAAGAAGGCAAGGCAAAAAAAAGACCGGACAAGCCGGTCTAAAAGTTCACATGGTGAAAATTACCCGTGGTGGCGACCTTTGTCGCCTCGGTCGCCCCCTTTGCCGTGGCCTTTGCCCATGAAGCGGTGCGATTCGGCGTCAAAGCGCTTTTGTTGCTCGGGCGTCAGCGCGTTGTAGAAACGTTTGGTGGCTTCCAGGCGGGCGGTCATGTGTTGGTCGTGCTGGGCTTTCATGGCCTGCATGCGTTCCAGGCGCTGCGGCGTGGTGAGTTTTTCCATCTCGTCGCGGCTGGGGCGGTTCATGCCCTTGGCCGGCGGGGCCATGCTGGCCACAAAGGCGTTCCACGCGGGTTCTTGTGCGGCAGTGATTTGCAGGCTTTGCTTGAGCTTGTTTTGGCGCTCGGCCATTTTTTTGGCCATGCGCTCTTGGCGTTCAGCAGACATGGGTTTGTCGCCGTGGTCGCTGCGGTGCGCCATGTGTTGGGCTTGCATGTCGGTTTGGGCGGTGCCTGTGGCGGCCCAAGCGGCGCCGGTGACGGCCAGCACAGCAGCGGCGGTGGCCAGACGAAGGGTGGTGAAACGCGAAACGGTCATGGGGCTCTCCTGAACGGTGGTTAAGAACATGCTTTTCACAGTGCCTTGTTGGGCGGGGGTGAATCGCATGGGTTCAGTGTGGCCGCCTTGTGTGTCGCGTCTGTGGGGGCTGTGCGGCTGCTGTGTAAAGTTTTGTGTGAGCGTGTGGGCTCAGGGGTGCGCCAAGTCGTCAAGGATGGGGCAGTTGGGCCGGCTGTCGCCCGGGCATTGGCAAATCAGCGCGTCGAGTGTGCGGCGCATGGCTTGCAGTTCGTCGATCTTGCGGTCGAGCTGTTCTAGGTGTTGCTGGGCCACGCGTTTGACCTGTTGGCTGCTGCGCCGGCGGTTGTGCCACAGGTCCACCAGCGCGGCGATGTCGTGCAGGGCAAAACCCATGTCGCGCGATCGGCGAATGAAGCGCAAGGTGTGCACATCGCGTTCTTGGTATTGGCGGTAGTTGCCATCGCTGCGCGGCACTTGGCCAAGCAGGCCCAAGCCTTCGTAGTGGCGCAGCATTTTGGGCGATATGCCGCTCAAGCGCGCCGCTTCACCAATGGTGACCGGCCACACCGTGGCCAGTGGCTGGGGGGTGTTCATGCCACCGCGTAGCCTTCGTCGGCGATGGCGTGGGCCAAGGCTTCGCGGCTGTGGGTGGATTGCACTTGCACCCGCTCTTGCTGGCGGTCGATTTGCACCTGGGCTTGGGGGTCGACCGTGCGGATGGCTTGGGTGACGGCTTTTTCGCAATGGCCGCAGCTCATGCCTTTGACGTTGAAGGTGTGTTCCATGGGGTTACCTGTGTGAAGTGAACAAGACACTGGCATTGTGAACCTTGACCCGATGGCAAGGTCAAGCGGCCGCGCAGCGCTTGACCCTGACATGGGGTGAAGGTCTATGCTTGCGGCATGAACACAGAAGTGGCGAACAACACAGCCCCAGCGGTGCTGGACTTGGGCATTGGTGGCATGACCTGCGCGTCGTGTGTGGCGCGGGTGGAGCGGGTGTTGCGCAAGCAGCCGGGTGTGCTGGACGCGGCGGTGAATTTGGCGACCGAAAGCGCGCGGGTGCAGTTGTTGCCCAACGCCGAGGCCGACGCGCTGGCGCGCATCAAACGCGCGGTGCGCGACGCGGGCTATGAACCGCTGGCGCCCGACCAAGCGCTGGGCCAAGTGGCGCCCACGCTGTGGGGTGTGCCGCGCGACGCCTGGCCGGTGTTGCTGGGGGTGTTGTTGTCGCTGCCGTTGGCCTTGCCCATGGTGGGCGATCTGTGGGGCAAGCACTGGATGCTGCCGGCATGGGCACAGTTTGTGTTGGCCACGCCGGTGCAGTTGGTGTTGGGTGCGCGCTTTTACAAAGCGGGCTGGCACGCGTTAAAAGCCGGCACCGGCAATATGGAACTGTTGGTGGCGTTGGGCACCACGGCGGGCTGGGCTTTGTCGACCTGGTTGTGGTGGCGGGCCGAGCCGGGTGAGATGGTGCACCTGTATTACGAAGGCTCGGCGGTGGTGATCACCTTGGTGCTGTTGGGCAAGTGGCTGGAGTCGCGCGCCAAACGCAAAACCACCGACGCGATTGCAGCGCTGCACGCGCTGCGGCCCGAAACCGCTTGGCTGATGCCCGACGGTGTACGCCACACCGAAGGCCGCGAGGTGCCGGTGGACGAGCTGCTGCCCGGCGACGTGGTGCGGGTGCTGCCGGGCCAGCGCATACCGGCCGATGGGGAGGTGGTGATTGGTGCCTCACAGGTCAATGAGTCGATGCTGACCGGTGAGCCGCTGCCGGTGCCCAAAGGCGAAGGCGACACGGTGACTGGCGGGTCGATCAACGGCGAAGGCACGCTGCAGCTGTTGGTGCGCGCCACCGGAGCGCGCAGTGTGTTGGCCCACATCATCGCCTTGGTGGAAAACGCCCAAGCCAGCAAGCCGCCGCTGCAGCAGCTGGTGGACAAGGTGGCGGCGGTGTTTGTGCCCACGGTGGTGGCGATTGCCTTGCTGACGTTTGGGGCCTGGTTGTGGTGGGTGGGCGCACCGCTGGAAGAAGCGGTGTTGCACGCGGTGGCGGTGTTGGTGATTGCTTGCCCGTGTGCGCTGGGTTTGGCCACACCCGCGGCCATCATGGCCGGCACCGGGGTGGCGGCCAAACACGGCATTTTGATTCGCGACCCGCAGGCGCTGGAGGGTGCGGCCAAGGTGGCGGTGGTGGCGTTTGACAAAACCGGCACGCTGACGCGCGGTGAGCCGCGCGTGCTGGCGGTGCAGCCGGCACCGGGTGTGGACCCACAGCAGGCTTTGCTGGCAGCGGCGGCGCTGCAAGCGCAAAGCACCCACCCGCTGGCGTTGGCGGTGTTGCAAGCGGTGCCGCCGGGCAGCGCCGCGCTGCAGGCCAGCGATGTGCAAGCGGTGCCAGGGTTGGGTGTGCAAGGCACGGTGCAGGGCCAGGCCCTGGTGCTGGGCAGCGCGCGCTGGATGGCGCAACTGGGTGTGGACGCCGCCGCCTTGGCCGAGCTGGTGCACGGTGTGCCGGCCGAGGCGACGGTGTCGGTGCTGGCGCTGTGCCGCGAAGGCGCAGCGCCCCAGCCGCTGGCGGCCATGGCCTTTGGCGACGAAGCCAAGCCGGAGAGCGCCGAAGCCCTGCAAGCGCTGCGTGCCGAAGGCCTGGCGCTGCGCATGGTGTCGGGCGACAACGTGGCCGCTGCGCGCGCCATGGCCACGCGCTTGGGCCTGAACGCCGACACCGAGGTGGTGGCCAATGTGATGCCGGCCGACAAGGTGGCGGCGGTGCAGGCCTTGCGTGCGCACGGTGCGGTGGCCATGGTGGGCGACGGCATCAACGACGCGCCGGCGCTGGCCGCCGCCGATGTGGGCATGGCCATGGCCAACACCGGCGCGCACGGCGGTGCCGATGTGGCGATGCAGGCGGCGGGCGTCACCCTGATGCGCGGCGATGTGCGGCTGGTGGGCGCGGCGCTGGACATTGCGCGGCGCACCGTGGGCAAGATCCGGCAAAACCTGTTTTGGGCCTTTGCCTACAACGTGGCGGGCATTCCGCTGGCGGCGCTGGGCTACCTGAACCCGGTGGTGGCGGGTGCGGCCATGGCGCTGAGTTCGGTGAGTGTGTTGCTCAACGCCTTGTGGCTGATGCGCTGGCGGCCGGCCCACCTGAGCGGCCCCGTGCAGCGCCAGTGAGGCCCTAGCACCGCGCGCAATTGGCACCGCGCGGCGGCCAAAAAAGCGCTATGGTGGTGGCCAATTCAACACCCACCCGCACGCACCATGGCCCTTGGAGAATTTGCCTACGCCAACCACGGCACCACGTTTTTGGCTTGCCCACGCCTGAGCGACCAGCGCTTGGCGGTGGTGGGCGTGCCCTACGACGGCGCGGTGACCAACCGACCCGGCGCGCGTTTTGGGCCATCGGCCATCCGCGCCGCGAGCTTGATGCTGTGCGACGGTATTCACCCGCACTTCAACACCACGCCGCTGGGCCAGCTGGGCGATGCGATGGACATGCGTTTGCCCAATGCCTCGCCGCTGGCCGAGGTGCGCGGGCACATTGAGCGCCAAGCGCTGGCCCTGATGCAGAAGCACCACTGTGTGTTTTTGGGCGGCGACCATTCGGTCACGCTGGCGCTGTTGCGCGCGGCGCGCCAGCACCACGGCCAGCCCTTAGCCCTGGTGCACTTTGACGCGCACTGCGACACCTGGACCGACCACTTTGGTGAACCGTCGGGACACGGCACCTGGACGTATGAAGCGATACAAGAAGGCTTGGTGAGCCCGGTGCACACGGTGCAGGTGGGCATTCGATCGGCTGGTGTGCGCGAGGCGCGTGAATATGTGGCCGACCAGGGCGGGCAGATTTTCACCGCGCGGGCTTTGCGCGGTTTGGACGGTGCGGGTTTGGCACCGGTGGTGCAAGCGATTCGTGAGCGCTTGGGTGACATGCCGGTATACCTGACGCTGGACATCGATTGCCTGGACCCGGCTTTTGCGCCCGGCACCGGCACACCCGAGCCGGGGGGCTTGAGCAGTTCGCAATTGTTGACCCTGCTTGAAGATCTGGCCGACCTGAACTGGGTGGGCATGGACTGTGTGGAAGTGGCCCCGGCCTACGACCACGCCGAGCTGACCAGCAACGCGGCGGCCACCGCCGTGTGGACCTATTTGTGCGCGCAAGCGAGGTGAATATGTCGCTGCTGAATTCGGACACCCAGCTCAACCAGCGCAGCTATTACGAGGCCAGTGTGCTGCGCCCGCCGGCGGCACCCGCCTTGAGCGAGCGCCTGCAGGCCGATGTGTTGGTGGTGGGCGGCGGCTTTGCCGGTTTGAGCAGCGCGCTGGCAATGGCCGAGCGCGGCTTGTCGGTGGTGCTGCTGGAGGCCGACCGGGTGGGCAGTGGCGCGAGTGGGCGCAACGGTGGCCAAGCGATTGTGGGTTACGCCAGTGGGCAGGGCCCGTTGGAAGCGCAGCTGGGCCAAGCCGACGCCGACCGCGCCTGGGATATGTCGGTGCAGGCGGTGCAGCGGGTGCAGCAGCGCATGGCGCAACACGGCATCGACGCCGATTGGAAGTCGGGCTATTTGTACGTGGCCGACAGCGCGCGCAAGGCGCGGCAGTTGCGCGCTGATGCCGACGACCTGCGCAAGCGCGGCATCGACGTGACCTGGGCCGAAGGCGAGGCGGTGCGCCAGCACATCGACAGCCCGCGTTACGCGGCGGCGGCCTATGAACAGGTGTCGGGCCACTTGCACCCGTTGAAATACGCGCTGGGTTTGTTGCGCGCGGCTGAGCAGGCCGGTGTGCGGGTGTTTGAGCATTCGCCGGTGACGCAGCTGCAGCGCGGCGATACCGCCGTGGCGCGCACCGCACAGGGCGAGGTACAAGCGCGTTTTGTGGTGCTGGCGGGCAATTGCACCCTGAGCGCTTGGGGTCCGCAGGTGGCGCCCGAGATTGCGCCGCGCATCATGCCGGTGGGCACCTACATCGTGGCCACACCGCCGCTGGACCCAGCGCTGGTGCAGCGCCTGATACCGAGCGGCGCGGCGGTGTGCGACAACAATTTTGTGTTGGACTATTTCCGCTTCAGTGCCGATCACCGGCTGCTGTTTGGTGGCCGGGTGAGCTACACCACGCTGACCCCACCAGGCCTCAAAGAGCTGATGCAGCGGCGCATGGTGCAGGTGTTTCCAGACCTTGCGGGCGTGCCGATCGACTTTGTCTGGGGTGGCTTTGTGGACATCAGCATGAACCGCGCGCCCGACTTTGGCCGCTTGGGCGACAACGTGTATTACCTGCAGGGCTTCAGCGGCCACGGTGTGGCGCTGACCACGCTGGCCGGTGATGTGGTGGCCGAAGCGGTGGCCGGCCAGGCGGGCCGTTTTGATGTGCTGGCGCGGCTGAAACACCAGCGCTTTCCGGGCGGCGCGCTGCTGCGCACCCCCACGCTGGCGCTGGGCATGTTGTGGCACCGGCTGCGCGACGCGTTGTGAGCGGGCTTTACGGCTTCAAGTGTTTTAAAAGGCTATCGGCCAAGACCTTGCCCCAGCGCGGAATGTCTTTCGGGTTGGCGTAGCCATACCCCACCACCAGGCCTGAGAGGTCGTCGCGCGCCAGGCAATAGGCCGACAGCGGCCGCACCGTGATGCCGCGTTCGCCCGCCGCGCGCGCCAGCGCTTGGTCGTCCACCCCGCTGGGCAAGCGCAGGCACAGGTGCAAGCCTTGGTCGGCGCCGCTGATGTGCGCCACACCGGCTTGCAGGAGGGGCTGCAGCGCGGCCAGCAGGCTGGTGCGGCGCTCGGCGTAGCTTTGGCGCGAGCGGCGCAGCGCGCTGCTGAAGTGTCCCATTTCAATGAACTCGGCCAGTGCCGCTTGCTGCGGCATTTGGCCCGGGCGGTTGAGGTCGTAATGCGCTTGTTTGAAGGCCGCCACCAGGCCTTTGGGCACCACCAAATAACCGAGCTTGATGCCGGGGTAGAGCACTTTGGAAAAGGTGCCCATGTAGAGCACACGGTCGTCCACGTCCAGCCCTTCTAGGCTGGAAATCGGGGGGCCGCTGACGCGAAATTCGCTGTCGTAGTCGTCTTCCAGCACCCAAGCTTGGTGGGCGCGGGCACAGGCCAGCAGCTGGTGGCGCCGCGCCAGCGACATGACCGCGCCGGTGGGGTATTGGTGCGAAGGGGTGAGGTAGATCAGCCGGGGCGGTTGGCGCTCGTCGGCCGCGCTGGGGGCGATGCCTTCGTTGTCCACCGGCACCGGGTGCAGCTGCAGCCCGTTGGCCATAAAGGCTTTGACCGCGCCCCAATAGGCCGGGTCTTCGACCCACACGGTGTCGCCGTGGTCGGCCAGCAGGCGGGCGCAGAGTTCGAGCGATTGTTGGGTGCCGGTGGTGATGATGACTTGGTCGGCGTCGAGCTGCACACTGCGGAACACGCGCAGGTAGTCGGCCACCGCGCGGCGCAGCGGGCCGTAGCCACCGGCGGCGTTGTAGTCGAGCAGGTCGGGGTAGGTCATGCGCCAGTGTTTGTTTTGCAGGCGCTGCCACAAGGCCACGGGAAAGGCGCTGAAGTCGGCCACACCGGGAGTGAAGGGCTGCACCTCCAGTGCGCTGGCACAAAAGCGTTCCACCAGGTCTTGCCCGCGCCGGGACAAGCGCGGCATGGCCGGCAGGGTGACGGTGGACGCGCCGTTGTGGCGCCGGGCGCGGGGTGCGCGTTGGGGCACGTCGTCGTTGACATAGGTGCCGCTGCCCACCCGGCTGGCCAAATAGCCTTCGACCGTGAGCTGGTTGATGGCGGCCACCACCGTGTTGCGCGACACCCCCAGGTCGTGCGCCAGGTCGCGGGTGGACGGCAGCCGCTCGCCCGCCCCGAGCTTGCCATCGAGCAAGGCCCGCCGCAGCGCCTCGTAGAGCTGCCGGTGCAGCGGCAGCGAAGCATCGCGCTCCAGCCGGTGCATCTCGGCGATCAGAAATTCGGACAACATCGTGTTCTCCAACAACAAACAAATCGCGCTCCGGAGCGCGTGTCCCAGATCCAGGGCACCCGTGGATCCGGCTAGGCCGGTCCACTGGGTGCGTCCCCCCTCAGGGGGGAAGCCGCGCCAGCGGCGCAGGGGGGTTACCCCAATTGGCCCCATAAAGGCCGGTAAATTGGCGCTCATTGTGATCCAATTTACCTATTCAATGTCAATCCACGGAGACCCCATGCTGACCCAGACCAAAACAACAAGCACCCCTTGGGTGTGGTTGCCCGCCGACCATCGACAGATGGGCGAGCCGGGCCGGGAAATGCCCTACTTGGTGCTCGGCGACAAGTACGCCCGGGCGGTGGTGGTGGGCGCCCAAGCCCAACCGGTGGTGATGGCACTGGCCCAAGCCAGCCAAGTCGACGAGCTGCTGGCCCAGGTGGACGGCGTGATGCTGACCGGCTCGCCATCGAATGTGCACCCGGCGCATTTCAACGAAGCGGTGGCCGATCCGTCGCTGCCGCTGGACCCCGAGCGCGACCAGCTCACCCTGACCTTGATCAAAGCCTGTGTGGCCCAAGGTGTGCCGCTGATGGGCATTTGCCGGGGTTTTCAGGAAATCAACGTCGCCATGGGCGGCACCTTGCACCAGCGGGTGCACCAGGTGCCCGGCTTCATGGACCACCGCGAGCCCAAAGGCGAGGCGCCTGCTGTGCAATACGCGCCGCGCCACCCGGTGCGGCTGGCCGAAGGCAGCGCGCTGGCGCGCTGGGCCGGTGCCACCGAGGTGATGGTGAATTCGCTGCACGGCCAAGGCGTGGCGCAATTGGCTCCGGGCCTGCGCGCCGTGGCCCACGCGCCCGACGGCTTGGTGGAAGCGTTTGAGGTGGAAGGGGCCAGTGCGTTTGCGCTGGCGGTGCAGTGGCATCCGGAATGGCGGTGCTGGGAGTCGCCGTTTTACAGTGCCATTTTTGAGGCCTTTGGCCACGCATGCCGCACCCGCCGTGCCGTGCGTTTGAGCCAGGTCTGAATTTCACCGCCAAGGAGATTTGTTGTATGTCCGCCCCCCAGAATTTCAACGAGTTGGAGCAGTGGCTCAACCAACACCGTGTGACCGAGGTCGAGTGCCTGGTGCCCGACTTGACCGGTGTGGCGCGCGGCAAGATCTTGCCCCGCGAAAAGTTCACCGAAGACCGTGGCATGCGCCTGCCACACGCCATTGTGGCCATGAGTGTGACCGGCGAGCAGCCGGCCAGCGGTCCGTATTACGACGTGGTGGAACCCACCGACCGCGACATGCAGCTGCGCCCCGACCCGACCACGGTGCGCATCGTGCCCTGGGCCACCGACCCCACCGCACAGGTGATCCACGACTGTTTTGACCACAAGGGCCAATTGGTGCCTTATGCGCCACGCAGTGTGTTGCGCCGCATTTGTGACCTGTATGCCGCCGAGGGCTGGGAGCCGGTGATTGCGCCCGAGCTGGAGTTCTACCTGACCGCGCGCAACACCGACAGCAACGTACCGCTGCGCCCGCCGATTGGCCGCAGTGGCCGCGCCGAGACCTCGCGCCAGGCCTACAGCATCGACGCGGTCAACGAGTTTGACCCGCTGTTTGAAGAGATTTATGAGTATTCCAACCTCATGAAGCTCAACGTGGACACCTTGATCCACGAAATCGGCGCGGGCCAGATGGAGATCAACTTCTTCCACGACCACCCGCTGGGACTGGCCGACGAGGTGTTTTTCTTCAAGCGCACGGTGCGCGAGGCGGCGCTGCGCCACGACATGTACGCCACTTTCATGGCCAAGCCGATTGCCGGCGAGCCGGGCAGCGCCATGCACATGCACCAAAGCGTGCTGGACGTGAACACCCGCCAGAACATTTTCAGCAACGCCGATGGCTCGCCGTCGGACGCGTTCCACCACTACATCGGCGGCATGCAGCGCTACATCCCGGCGGCCATGGCACTGGTGGCGCCTTATGTCAACAGCTACCGCCGGCTGTCGCGCTACACCGCCGCGCCGATCAACATCGAGTGGGGTTACGACAACCGCACGGTCGGCATCCGTTCGCCCATCTCCAGCCCCGAGGCGCGCCGGGTGGAAAACCGGGTGATTGGCGCCGACGCCAATCCCTATGTGGCCATGGCGATGACGCTGGCCTGTGGTTACTTGGGCATGAAAAACAAGATCAAGCCCAAGGCGGAGATGAAGGGCGACGCCTACCTTTCGGCCTATGCGTTGCCGCGCAGCCTGGGTGAGGCGCTGGACTGGCTGCGCCGCGAAAGCGACTTGCACGATGTGCTGGGCCACGAGTTCATCACCATCTACACCGAGATCAAGGAGCTGGAGTTCGCCGAGTTCATGAAGGTGATTTCACCTTGGGAACGCGAACATTTGCTGTTGCATGTTTGACCCCCCCGCGCCGCCTGCGGCGTCACCCCCCAGGGGGCGATGCGAGTGGCCCGGCGAAGCCGGTTCCACCGCATCCTGGACCCAGGCACGAGCGCCGGGGCTTTTGTTGGTTATCGGAATTTGTTGAGAGAGGCGATATGAGCACTTCCACCCTTTTTGCCCCGCCGGTGCTGGCGCGGCGCGCTGAGGCGCACGACACCAAAGCCATTCAGGCGCTGGACAGTGCGCACTTTATCCACCCGTTCACCGACCACGGCGACTTGGCCACGCGCGGTGCGCGGGTGATCACCCGGGCCGAGGGCATTTATGTCTGGGACTCGGAGGGCAAGAAGATCCTCGACGGCATGAGCGGGCTGTGGTGTGTGAACGCCGGTTATGGCCGCCGGGAGCTGGCCGACGCGGCTTACCAGCAGATGATGGCGCTGCCCTTCTACAACAGCTTTTTCCAGACCACCAATGTGCCAGCGGTGCAGCTGGCGGCCAAGCTGGCGGCGCTGGCGCCCACCGTGGGCGACCGTTCGTTCAAGCACGTGTTCTTCAGCAGCAGTGGCAGCGAGAGCAACGACACCAATGTGCGCATGGCGCGCCGCTACTGGGACTTGATGGGCCAGCCGCAGCGCAAGGTCATCATCAGCCGCCACAACGCCTACCACGGCAGCACCATGGCCGGCGCATCGTTGGGCGGCATGAGTGGCATGCACGCGCAGGGCGACCTGCCGATTCCGAACATCACCCACATCGAGCAGCCGCACCACTGGGAAAACGCCCTGCCAGGCGAAAGCAAGGCCGACTTTGGCCTGCGCGCTGCGCGCTGGCTGGAAGAGAAGATTCTGGAAGTGGGCCCGGACAAGGTGGCTGCCTTTATCGGCGAACCGGTGCAGGGCGCCGGTGGGGTGATCATTCCGCCCGAGACCTATTGGCCCGAGATCCAGCGCATCGTGGACAAGTACGGCATCTTGCTGATCGCCGACGAGGTGATCTGCGCCTTTGGCCGTCTGGGCCATTGGTTTGCGTACGAGAAGTTTGGCATCAAGCCAGACCTGGTGACCTTTGCCAAAGGCGTGACCAGCGGCTACATCCCGCTCGGGGGTGTGATGGTGGGCAACCGTGTGGCCCAGGTGCTGATCGACAAGGGCGGCGAGTTCAACCACGGCTACACCTACAGCGGCCACCCGGTGGCCTGTGCGGTGGCGCTGGCCAATCTGGAGCTGATGGAGCGCGAGAACCTGCCGGGCCGGGTGCGCGAGGACACGGGCCCTTATTTGGCCGAACAGTTCGAGTCGCTCAAGGCCCACCCGCTGGTGGGCGATGCCGAGACTTGTGGCTTTGTGGCGGGTTTGGTGCTGGTCAAAGACAAGGCCACTGGCACCGCGTTTGACGAAGACTTGGCGGTGGGCATGAAGTGCCGCGCGCACTGCTTCAAGAACGGGCTGATCATGCGCGCCGTGGGCGACCGCATGATCATTGCGCCGCCGCTGACCATGAGCCGCGCGCAGATCGACGAGATGATGGCGCTGATCCGCCAGTGTCTGGACGCCACGCTGGAGCAGCTCAAGGCCGAGTCGCTCTGGGGATAACCCCTGTCTTTGGCCGGCGGCGGCTGTGGGCGGTGCATTTTTTGCTACAGTCTTTGCGCCCCTTTACACCCCTTTTTTTGAGGAGTTTTTGCACCATGAAGAAGCATATTCTGGCCGCCGCTGCTTTGGCTGTCCTGCTCGCCGCTTGCGGCAAAAAGGAAGAGGCCGCACCAGCGCCCGCTCCTGCCCCGGTGGCCGCTGCCCCCGCTACTCCGGCGGGTCCGGTGCTGGACGACGAAAAAGTCCTCAATATTTACAACTGGCCCGACTACATCCCCGAGGGCATGATCGCCGCCTTCGAGCAAGAAACCGGCATCAAGGTGAACTACGACACCTTTGAGAACAACGAGGCTTTGCACGCCAAGTTGGTGGCGGGCAACTCGGGCTACGACATCGTGGTGCCGACCGCTGGTTTTGGCAAGAAGCAGATCGACGGTGGTCTGTACCAGCCCATCGACCGCAGCAAGATCCCGAACTACGGCAATCTGGACCCCGAGTTCATGAAGAAGATCGCCGGTGTGGACCCAGAGAACAAGCACTTTGTGCCTTGGGCCTGGGGCTTCACCACGGTGGGCATCAACAAGCAGAAGGTCGAAAAAGCGCTGGGTGGCATGCCCATGCCTGAAAACGCGTGGGATCTGGTGTTCAACCCCGAGTACTCCAGCAAGCTCAAGTCCTGCGGCATCATTTATCTGGATTCGCCCAGCGAAATTCTGCCGGTGGCCTTGCACTATGTGGGCAAGCCCGCGTACAGCGAGAACCCCGAGGACTTCAAGGAAGCCGGTGCGATGCTGGCCAAGGTGCGCAAGGACATTCGTCTGTTCTCCAGCACCATGATCGACGACATCGCTGGCGGCAAGGGCTGCGCGTTTGTGGGCTGGTCGGGCGACATCAACATCGCCGCCGACCGCGTCAAGGAAACCGGTGGCACCGACGAGATCGTGCCTTTGCTGCCCACCGGCGGTGGTCTGGTGTTCATCGACACCATGGCCATTCCCACCGACGCCAAGCGTGTGAACAACGCCCACGCCTTCATCGATTTCTACCTGCGTGCCGAAAACGGCGCGTCCATGGCCAATGAGATGAACTACCCCACCGGCAACACCGCTTCGCTGCCGCTGATCAAAGAAGAGGTCAAGCAGAACAAGACCATCTTCTTGAGCGAGGAAGACACCGCGCGCCTGATCCCGACCGGAGGTTTCTCCAACGAGATCAGCGGTGTGCTGAACGACACCTACAACGCGTTCAAGCGCGGTCGCTGAGCATCGGCGCACACCCGGTCTGGGCTGTTCGTACGGCGTGTATGAACAGCCCATTTTTGTATCTGTTGAATAGTTAGTACCAAAGGACACACCATGGCGGAGACACAAGCGGGTGACGGCTATCTGGTCACGGAAAAACTGGTGAAACGCTTTGACGAAGCCGTGGCGGTGGACGAGGTGTCGCTCTCCATTGGCAAGGGAGAGATTTTTGCGCTGCTCGGCAGTTCGGGCTGTGGCAAGTCGACCTTGCTGCGCATGTTGGCGGGCTTTGAGAAACCGACCTCGGGGCGCATTTTGTTGGGTGGCCAAGATGTGGCCAATATGCCGCCGTATGAGCGGCCGGTGAACATGATGTTCCAGAGCTATGCGCTGTTTCCGCACCTGGACATCTGGGAAAACGTGGCGTTTGGCTTGAAGCGCGAAGGTCTGCCCAAAGCCGAGGTGCAACAACGCACCGACGAGATGTTGGCGCTGGTGCAGCTCACGCCCTACGCCAAGCGCAAGCCGCACCAGCTCTCGGGCGGCCAGCAGCAGCGGGTGGCGCTGGCGCGCAGCTTGGCCAAGCGGCCCAAGCTCTTGTTGCTCGACGAACCGCTGGGCGCGCTGGACAAAAAGCTGCGCGAGCAGACCCAGTTTGAGCTGGTCAACATCATTGAAAAAGTGGGCGTGACGGTGGTGATGGTGACCCACGACCAGGAAGAGGCCATGACCATGGCCAGCCGGATTGCCATCATGAGCAAAGGCCGGGTGCTGCAGGTGGGCACGCCCGAAGAGATTTACGAGCACCCGCGCAACAAGTTTGTGGCCGACTTTATTGGCAATGTGAACCTGTTTGGCGGCAAGCTGGTGGTGGACGAGCCCGATCACTGCGCGGTGAGCACCGCGATTGGTGAGATGCATGTGGGGCACGGCGTGAGCGGCACGCTCAATATGCCGGTGACCATGGCGGTGCGCCCCGAAAAAATTGAGGTCAGCAAGACCCGGCCGGCCGATGTGACGCACAACCTGTTTGCCGGGCGGGTCAAGGAAATTGCGTATTTCGGTTCGTACAACACCTACATCATCCAGGCCAGTGATGGCGCCAAGGTCAAGGTGACCGAGGCCAATACCTCGCGACACGATCTGTCGGACATCACCTGGGAGGACGAGGTGTTTTTCTGGTGGGACGATCGCGCAGGCATTGTGTTGCGGGATTGATTGACTCCCCGCGCCGCCTGCGGCGTCACCCCCCAGGGGGCGGTGCGAGTGGCCCGGCTAAGCCGGCTCCACCGCACCCTTGCCCTAAGTCCCTTCTCGGCTAGTTTTCTTTTGTTAAGGAGCAGGACGTGTCTTCATCCTCTCTTCCGGTGCCTGGCAAACGTTTTGTGATCGGCGTGCCCTATGTGTGGCTGCTGTTCTTTTTCTTCCTGCCGTTTCTGATCCTGCTCTACATCAGCTTTGTGGACATGGGCAGCGACATCCATCCTTTCAAGCCCATTTGGGACACCACCACCGGTGTGCTCAAGCTCAAGTACGAGAACTACCTCTCGATCTTCCGCACCGAGGAGGGGGCGCCGCTGTTCAAGACGCTGTATGTCGACGCCTACATCCGCTCGATTTGGTATGCGCTGGTGACGGCGGTCTTGTGTTTGGTGATTGGCTACCCGTTTGCGTATTTCATCGCCCGCTCGCCGGCCAGCGTGCGCCCGGCGTTGCTGCTGATGGTGATGTTGCCGTTTTGGACTTCGTTTCTGCTGCGCGTGTACGCCTGGAAAGGTCTGCTGGCCGACAACGGGGTGATCAACCGTTTGATGATGACGGTGGGCTTGACCGGTGAACCCATTCAGATGCTCTACACCAACGTCTCGATGTTGGTGGGCATGACCTATGTGTACCTGCCTTTCATGATCCTGCCGCTCTACGCCAATTTGGTGAAGATGGACTTCCGCCTGTTGGAGGCCGCGTACGACCTGGGCACCACGCCGTTCAAGGCGTTTTGGCTGATCACCGTGCCGCTGTCCAAGCCCGGCATCATCGCCGGCTTTATGTTGGTGTTCATCCCCTGTGTGGGCGAGTTTGTGATTCCCTCGCTGTTGGGCGGACCGAGCAACCTGATGATTGGCCGGGTGGTGTGGGATGAGATGTTCACCGCCAACGATTGGCCCAAGGCCACCGCTTTGGCGGTGGTGATGATTGCGGTGATCGTGGTGCCACTGGCCATTTATTACCACTACACCAGTGAGAAGAAATGACCCCCCTGCGCCGCTTCGCGTCTTCCCCCCGCGGAGGGGGGACGCAACCAGTGGCCCGGCATAGCCGGTTCCACGGTTGCACTGGACAAGACGACCCGTGCGCACAGCCTTTTGTTGCGAAGGATTCCCCATGAAAAAGTTGCTTGAAAAACACTTTGGCAAGGCCTGGCTGGCGCTGGTGTTTGCGTTTTTGTACCTGCCGCTGATGTTCATGATGGTGTTCAGTTTCAACAGCACCCGGCAGGACGCGCGTTTCACCGGGTTTTCGCTGCGGTGGTACGAAGCGCTGACCCGCGACACCAAGATCGTGGAGGGTTTTTGGCTGTCGCTCAAGGTGGCCACGATCACCGGTGTGCTGTCGGCCACCCTGGCCACCTTTGCCGCCTTTGTGCTGGTGCGCTACCGGCGCTTTTTGGGGCGCACGGTGTTTTCCGGCATGGTCAACGCGCCGCTGGTCATGCCCGAGGTGATCATTGGTTTGTCGCTGTTGCTGCTGTTTGTGGGCACCCAAAACGTGTTTGGCTGGCCACAGCGCGGCATGTTTACCATCATCTTGGGCCACACGCTGTTGGGCATGGCCTATGGCATGGTGGTGATCCAGAGCCGCTTGCTGGAGATGGACCGCCGCATCGAAGAAGCGGCCATGGACTTGGGCGCGCGGCCGCACCAGGTGTTTTTTCTGGTGACGCTGCCCAACATCTTCCAAGCCATTCTGGCGGCGTTTTTGTTGGCCTTTACCTTGTCGTTTGACGATGTGGTGATCTCCGAATTTTTGTCCGGCCCCGGGGTGAACACCTTGCCGCAGGTGATCTTCGGCTACGCACGCCGAGGCATCAACCCGACCATTTACGCCGCCGCCACGCTGCTGATCGTGACCGTGACCATCGTCATCGTGAGCTATGCGGTCTGGGTGGCGCGCCAAACCCGCCGGCGCGAGCGCGAGATCGCGGCAGCGCTGCGCAGCTGAGCGGCGCGGATGCTGCACAAGGGCTTGCCGAGGCAAGCCCTTTTTTGTGGCCCATGCGTGCGGCCAGTGGTTCTGGCCAGGCCCACAAAGTGGTTGCAGGCACGGGCTGTTGTTGCGTTTAGCATGGTGCCAATTGCCCACGGAGATTTTTGCCCATGACCGATGTGAAGACCCCCACGTTTGATGGCCGCGCCCTGATCAACGGCGAGCGCCAAGCCGCCGCCGACGGCCAGACTTTTGATTGCCTGTCGCCGGTGGACGGCCGCTTGCTGACCCAGGTGGCGCGCTGCGGCGCGGCCGATGTGGACGCTGCGGTGAGCGCTGCCCGCGCGGCCTTTGAAGACCGGCGCTGGGCCGGCAAGGCGCCCGCGGTGCGCAAGCGCATCTTGATCAAGTTCGCCGAGCTGATTGCGGCCCATGGCGACGAGCTGGCCCTGACCGAAACGCTCGACATGGGCAAGCCGGTGAAATACGCCAAGGGCGTGGATGTGAACAGCGCGGCCAACTGCATTCGCTGGTATGGCGAGGCGGTGGACAAGGTCTACGACGAGATCGCGCCCACCCCCAGCAGCGCGCTGGCGCTCATCACCCGCGAGCCGGTGGGTGTGGTGGGGGTGATCGTGCCGTGGAACTACCCGATGATCATGGCGGCGTGGAAGATCGCGCCCGCGCTGGCGGCCGGCAATTCGGTGGTGTTGAAGCCGTCCGAGAAAAGCCCGCTGACCGCGCTGCGCCTGGGCGAGCTGGCTTTGGAGGCCGGCATTCCGCCCGGTGTGCTCAACGTGGTGCCGGGCTTTGGCCCCGAGGCGGGCAGCCCGCTGGCGCTGCACATGGACGTGGACTGCATCGCCTTCACCGGCAGCACCCGCGTGGGCAAACAAATTCATGTGATGGCAGGCCAGAGCAACCTGAAGCGCGCTTGGACCGAACTGGGCGGCAAGTCGCCCAACATCGTGTTCGCCGACTGCCCTGACCTGGATCGCGCGGTGGACGCGGCGGTGGGCAGTATCTTTTTTAACCAGGGCGAGAGCTGCAACGCGCCCTCGCGCCTGTTTGTGGAGGCGTCGATCAAAGACGCTTTCTTGGAGCGCGCGCTGGCCAAGGTGCCGCAATACCAGCCGGGCAACCCGCTGGACAAAAACACGGTCATGGGGGCCATCGTCGACCAGGTGCAGCTCGACAACGTGATGCGCTACATCGGCCTGGGCCAGAGCGAGGGCGCCAAGCTGCTCGCCGGTGGCGAGCGGGTGGCGCCGGTGGCCGGCGGTTGTTATGTGCAGCCGACCATTTTTGATGGCGTGACCAACAGCATGACGATTGCGCGCGAAGAGATTTTTGGCCCGGTGTTGTCGGTGCTGAGCTTCACCGACGCGGCCGATGTGGTGCGCCAGGCCAACAACAACATCTACGGCCTGCAGGCCGCGGTGTGGACGCGCGACATCAACAAAGCGCACGGCGTAGCGCGCGCGCTGCGCGCCGGCACGGTGCATGTGAACCAGTACGACGAAGACGACATCACCGTGCCGTTTGGCGGCTTCAAACAAAGCGGGGTGGGGCGCGACAAGTCGCTGCACGCGTTTGACAAATACACCGAGACCAAGACCACCTGGATCCGTCTCGACAGCCCGTTCTGAGCGGCGCCCCTTGTTGTTTTCTGGAGGCTCCATGCCCCACGCTTCTTTCGACACCACGGTGCAGGCCTTGCAGGCGCAGGGTGTGCATTCGGTGCTCTGCACCTTCACCGACCTGCCGGGTGTGCCCAAGGGCAAGCTGGTGCCCTTGAGCGGCCTGGCGGGGGCGGTGGCCAAAGGCGCGGGGTTTTCCGGGCCGAGCATTTGGGGCACCGGCTTGCCGCGCCTGGGCCCGCGCAGCGAATACATGGGCCGCTTGTTGCCCGAGACGCTGCGGCCTTTGCCCTACTGGCCGGGCGTGGCCCACGGTGTGTGTGAAGGTTGGGCTGGCGATGCGCCGCTCGACACCTGCCCGCGCCAGCTGCTCAAGCGCCAGACCGAGCGTTTGGCCGAGCGCGGCTGGCGCCTGTGGGTGGGGGTGGAGCCGGAGTTTTTTGTCTTTGCCCGCGACGCCCAAGGCCGGCTGGTGCCGGCCGACGCACACGATAAGTTGGCCAAGCCCTCGTACGACCTGAAGGCCTTGATGCGCCAACGCGCATTCTTGGACGACCTGTGCCAGCGCCTGAGTGCGCTGGGCTTTGCGCTGGAGCAGACCGACCACGAAGACGCCTGCGGTCAGTTTGAAATCAATTACGCGCACGACCACGCGCTGGCCGCCGCCGACCGCTACCAGCTCTTCAAGCTCACCGCCCACGCCACCGCCGAGGCGCACGGGCTGGTGTTTTCGTGCATGCCCAAGCCGTTTGCCGATCAGCCGGGCAGCGGGTTGCACTTTCACCTGAGCCTGACCAACGCGCAGGGGGCGCCGGTGATGGCCGATCCGGCCGGCGCCCTGGGGCTGTCCGCCACCGGCCACGCGGTGGTGGCGGGGTTGCTGGCGCACGCCGATGCCTTGTCGGCCCTGTGTGCCCCCACGGTGAACAGCTACAAGCGCTTGGCGGTGAGCCAGAGTGCCAGCGGCACCACCTGGTCGCCGGTGTGGAAGGCGGTGGGCAGCAACAACCGCAGCGCGCTGGTGCGGGCGGTGGCCGGCCGCATCGAGTGGCGCTTGCCCGACCCGGCCTGCAACATCTATGTGGCCTTGGCGGGGGTGATTGCCGCTGCGCTCGACGGTGTGGACAGCGCCCTGCCGCTGGTGCCCGCCACCGAGGTGGATTTGTACCAAGCGCACGCCCGGGGCGAGGCCACGCCAGATCGCCTGCCGCGCGATTTGTGCGCCGCACTTGACGCCTTGGCCGCCGACACCCGGCTGACCGAAGCCCTGGGGCCGGCTTATGTGGCCGAGCATTTGGCTTATGGCCGCGCTGAATGGGACGCCTGGGCCCAGCAGGTCGGCGGCTGGGAATGGGCACGCTACGGCGACCGCTTCTGAGGGCGAATGCTTTGGTATTCAGGGTATGCCCTTGGCTTTGGGGATAATCCCCACCCTGTGACCGATTCCACATCCCCCAAGTCCTGGTGCAAGACCGCGGACCGCCCCTTGCGCAGCTGGCGCAAGTCCTTGGGCATTTGGTTGTTCGCCCGGGTGGTGGGGGTGCCGGTGCCGTGGGCGGCGGTCAGCCAGACCGATGGCGCGGCCTTGCTGGCCTATGAGCACCAGCGCCTGTTGGCCTTGGGCGCGGCCGGTGAAGCGGTGCCGCCGGTGCTGGCCTTTGACGGCCACACGCTGGAAACCGGCGACGTGGGCACCACGCTGGACCACGCACTGCACCGCACCGAGCCGACCCAGCGCTTGGCCCTGATGTGCGCGGCCAGCGCCGATTTGGCGCGTTTTCACGCGCGTGGCCACTGGCACGGCGGCGCGCAGTCGCGCAACATCACCTGGGACGGTGAGCGGTTTGCCCGTTTGGATTTTGAGGAGCCGCTGGTGCCGGGCCTGCCATTGGCCACGGTGCAGCGCTACGACGCTTTGCAGCTGGTGCTGTCGTTGGCGAGTTACCTGGTGCCGCTGGGCCCGGCGGCGGTGGCCGCGGTGCTGGAGGCCTATGAGCGCGCTGCCGATGACGTGGGCGCGAATGCCCAAGTGCCGCGCGCCGATGTGCGTGGCTTTGTGGCGCAGCTGCTGCCGCGCTTGCGGCGGGTGGAGCGCTGGGCGCGCTGGTCGGCGCGCATCAACCGCTCGCGCGAGCTGATGCGCCTGCGCACCGTGCTCGACGGCATGAGCGCGTTTGTGCAACGCGCCCCTGCCTGAGACGCTTTACTGCTTGACCGAGCAGGTGTTGATGCCCAGCAGCTTGTACGGCGGGCACCAGCCCATCAGGCCGGTGAGCAGCGGCACCACGCCGATGTAGCCCCAGGCCCCGACGGTGTTGGTGGCGGCGGCGGCGATCAGGGCCACGCCAGCGACGATGCGGAGGGTGCGGTCGATGCCGCCCACGTTCTTGTTCATGCGAATCTCCAGTGCACAGTGGCGGACCCCTGTGGTCCAACCTGAAGGTATTGGACCGCGTCTGCCCCAGGCGCGTCTGTGACCTGAGTTACAAAGCACTCATCAGGCCGCACCGGCCTGGGCCACCGCGCGCAGCCCGGCCGCGTCGCGCACGGTGATGCGTTCGCGCGAGAGGGCCACCAGCCCGTCGCGCTCAAAGCGCTTGAGCAAGCGGGTCACCATTTCGCGCACCGTGCCCAGCTCGTCGGCCAGGGCCTGGTGGGTGGTGTGGCGCTCGGGCCCGTGGCCCAGCAGGGCGGCGGCCAGGCGGCTGTCGAGCCGGGCAAAGGCCACCGCCTCGATCAGCGCCGACAAATCGGCCATGCGCTCGGCGAACAGGCCCAGCACAAAGTCGCGGAAGGTGGCGTCGGCCAATGCGGCGCGAAAGGCCGGCGGCGGCAGCAGCGCCAAGGTGGTGGCGGTGCGGCTCACGCCGCGCGCGCTCAAGGCCTGGCCGGCGAACAAGGCGCTGGACGACACCAAACACAGCTCGCCGGGCGAGACGCGGTAGAGCTCCAGCTCGCGCCCGCTGGCGGCGTGGCGGCTGACCCGCACCTCGCCGTCGATCACCAGCGGAAAACCGGCGCAGGCCGTGCCTTCGTCGAACAAGACTGTGCCGGCGGGCACCGCCATCACGGGCAGGGCGTCCAGCGTCTCGCCCAGGCCGGCAAGGGCGGGGTAACGCTGGCGCAGCAGATCGGCGTGGGTGCTCATGCGGACCATTCTAGGCCGGGTGTCCCTGTTCGCTGTGCGAACGTTTGGTGGCTTTGAGTTCAATTTATTTGAATGGAGGCTTCAAGGCCGTCGGCCGTCGGGCGCGCCCGGGCTGCCTACACTGCCCGGCATGGATTCCTTATCTGACACTTCCTCAGCGCAGCGCTACCACCCGGTGGCGGTGTGGCTGCATTGGGTGCTGGGCGCGGCCTTGGTGGCCGTGTTCGCACTGGGCATTTACATGCACGAGCTGCCGTTTTCGCCGCGCCGGCTGCAGCTCTACAGCTGGCACAAATGGGCCGGGGTGATCTTGTTCGCGCTGGCTTTTGTGCGCTTGGCGTGGCGCCTGACACACCGCCCGCCGGCCTTGCCCGCGCCGGTGGCCCAGGCCATGCCGCGTTGGCAGCACATCGCCCACCACGGCACCCACCACGCGCTGTACGCGCTGTTTTTTGCCGTGCCGCTGCTGGGCTGGGCCTTCAGCTCGGCGGCCGGTTTTCCGGTGGTGTTGTTTGGCTTGTGGCCGCTGCCCGACTGGGTGCCGGTGAGCGAGCCGCTGGCCGAGGCCCTGAAGCAGGCGCACCAATTTGCCGCCTTGGGCATGGGCGCGCTGGTGCTGCTGCATGTGGCCGCCGCGCTCAAACACCAGCTGATCGACCGCGACGGTTTGCTCGCCCGCATGGGCTGGGGCCGTTGACCCTTCCTCGTTTGCAAGAAAGAGCCTTGTCATGAAACACACGCTGGTGGCCCTGGGCCTGACCGCTTTTGCTTTGACGCCCGTCTTGGCCCAGCAGACCCTGATCCCCGCTCAGAGCGAGGTGGCGTTTGTCAGCCGCCAGATGGGCGTGCCGGTGCAGGGCAAGTTCACCCGTTTTGACGCGCAGCTGGCGTTTGACCCGGCCAAGCCCGAGACCAGCCGCATCGCCTTCACGGTGGACACCGGCAGCGCCACCTTGGGCGTGCGCGAGAGCGACGCCGAGCTGCCCAAGCCGGTGTGGTTCAACGTGGCGCAATTTCCCAAAGCGACTTTCCAGTCCAGCGCGATCAAGCGTGTGGCGCCCAACCGCTTTGAGGTCGCCGGCCAACTCACCATCAAAGGTGTGAGCGCCCCAGTCACCGTGCCGGTGACGCTGGCCCAACAAGGCGCCACCACCGTGGCCACCGGCAGCTTCACCATCCAGCGCTTGACCTTCCGCATCGGCGACAAGGAGTGGTCCGACACCAGCATGGTGGCCGATCCTGTCCAAGTGAACGTCAAAGTGAGCTTCAGGTGAAGCTCACGCCCCCCTGCGCCGCTGCGCGGCTTCCCCCCCGAGGGGGGACGCTCCCGATGGGCCGGCGGAGCCGGACCCATGGGAGCGCTTGCCTGGGGAGGCTCGCTCCGGAGACGCTAGCTCAGACCGGCGCATAGCGTCGGGTCTGCGCCTCAGCCCTTGGTGACGGTGTTTCGATTTCTGTTCTGTTTTCTCTGTTCTTGTTTCAACCTCTAGGAGTTTTCCATGCGCGCTTCTTTGTCTTTGTTGGCCGCTGCGGCGGTGTTGTCCACCGCCGGTCTGGCACAGGCTGCCGACTATGCGATCGACCCGACCCACACCTTTGTGACCTTTGAGATTGGCCACTTTGGCACCTCGACCAACCGCGGCCGGTTCGACAAGAAGGAAGGCGCCATCGCGTTTGACCGCCAGGCCAAGACCGGCAAGGTCGACATCCGCATCGACGTGGCCTCGGTCAACACCGGCACCCCGATGTTCAACCAGCACCTGCAGAGCGCGGATTTGTTCGACACCGCCAAGCACCCCCAGGCGCGTTTTGTGTCGGACAAGTTTGTGTTCGCCGGCGACAAGGTCAGCGAGGTGCAGGGCCAGTTCACCCTGATGGGCAAGACCCAGCCGGTGACGCTCAAGGCCACGCAGTTCAACTGCTACGACAACCCGATGCTCAAGCGCGAGGTGTGTGGCGGCGACTTTGAAGCCACCATCGACCGCACCGCTTTTGGCCTGAACTACGGCGTGGACTGGGGCTTCCCCAAGAATGTGCGCCTGGTGATCCAGGTCGAAGCCGTCAAGCAGTGAGGCGCGGGTATGCTCGGCGCCCATGACGCTGAGCTACCTCGACTTTGAACGCAGTGAAGACACCGACGGCGCGGTGACGTTGGACGCGATGGCCAGCGTGCCGCCCGCCGACGTGCCGGCGGTGTTGGCCGAGATCGATGCGGTGCTGGGCTGGTTGCAGGACCGCTTTGCTGCCCGCCAAGGCCCGCTGGACGAGGGCGGTGGCTGGGACGCCGATGTGCAGCAACAGCCCGATGGCCCGGACCGGGTGGTGTGCACCCTGACTTTGGCCTTGGCGCCCGACGTGGCCGAGGCGCTGTTGGCGCGGTTTCAGATCGGCTGACGCCGCGCCTGGCTCGGGGCGCGTTCAGCCCGGGCGGGTCGCTTCTTCCATGCGTTGCAAAAACACCAGCGCATGGTCGCGGCCGGCGCCGCACATCTCAGCGCTGGGCTGCAGCGATCCACACACCGCCGGCCGTTCGGGCCGACCAAACAAGCGACAGCGCAAGGCCTCGTCCAGATGCGGGCAGGGCACACCGGCCGGTTTGCCGTGCGGCAAGCCGGGCATGGGGCTGCTGATCGACGGCGCGATGCAACAAGCGGCGCAGCCGGTGCGGCAGGCCATGGCCTCGGTGGGGGCGGGCATGTGTGTGGAGCGGGCAAAGATGGGACAATTCCGGGTTCGCGCCGGTGGCTGGTCTGCCCCGGTGCGGTGTTTCACGTGAAACACCCCCGTCCCGATTGTCGGGCATGCCGCGCAGCCGCCATGCCCCGGAGCCTCCACCATGTTGTACCCACAGGAATTTGACGTCATTGTTGTTGGCGGCGGCCACGCCGGCACCGAGGCCGCGCTGGCGGCCGCGCGCATGGGCTGCGCCACGCTGCTGCTGAGCCACAACATCGAAACCCTGGGCCAGATGAGCTGCAACCCCAGCATTGGTGGCATCGGCAAAGGGCATTTGGTGAAAGAGGTGGACGCCTTGGGCGGCGCCATGGCGCTGGCCACCGACGAGGGCGGCATCCAGTTCCGCATTCTCAACAGCAGCAAAGGCCCGGCCGTGCGCGCCACCCGCGCCCAGGCCGACCGGGTGCTCTACAAAGCCGCCATCCGCCGCATGCTGGAGAACCAGCCTAACCTGTGGTTGTTCCAGCAAGCGGTGGACGATTTGATGGTGGAAGGGGAGCGGGTGGTCGGCGCGGTGACCCAGGTTGGCATCCGTTTCCGCAGCAAAACCGTGGTGCTCACCGCGGGCACCTTCCTCGACGGCAAGATCCATGTGGGCTTGAACAACCACGCCGGTGGCCGCGCGGGCGACCCGCCGGCGGTGTCTTTGTCGGCGCGCTTGAAGGAGCTGAAGCTGCCGCAAGGGCGCCTGAAGACCGGCACACCGCCGCGCATCGACGGCCGCAGCATCGACTATTCCAAGTGCACCGAGCAGCCTGGAGACGGCATGCCGGGCTCGGACACGGCCGACCAGCCGGTGCCGGTGTTCAGCTTCATGGGCCGGGCCAGCATGCACCCGCGCCAGTTGCCGTGCTGGATCACCCACACCAACGCCCGCACCCACGAGATCATCCGCTCTGGCTTTGACCGCAGCCCCATGTTCACCGGCAAGATCGAGGGCGTGGGCCCGCGCTATTGCCCGAGCGTGGAAGACAAGATCAACCGCTTTGCCGACAAAGACAGCCACCAGATTTTTCTGGAACCCGAGGGCCTGACGACGCACGAGATCTACCCCAACGGTATCTCCACCAGCCTGCCGTTCGACATCCAGTACGCACTGGTGCGCAGCATGCCCGGGCTGGAAAACGCCCACATCCTGCGCCCGGGCTACGCCATCGAATACGACTATTTCGACCCGCGCTCGCTCAAGAGCAGCTTCGAAACCCAGCAGATCGGTGGCCTGTTTTTTGCCGGCCAGATCAATGGCACCACTGGCTACGAAGAGGCGGCAGCCCAGGGTCTGTTCGCTGGCTTGAATGCGGCGCTGCAGGCGCGCGCACTGGGCGGTGGCCACGATGCGGCGAGCGCCGCTGGCGCCATCACCTACGCCGACGCCACCTGGCTGCCCCGCCGCGACGAGGCTTATCTGGGGGTGCTGGTGGACGACCTGATCACCAAGGGCGTGACCGAGCCTTACCGCATGTTCACCAGCCGCGCCGAGTTCCGCCTGCAGCTGCGCGAAGACAACGCCGACATGCGCCTGACCGAAGTGGGCCGCCAGCTGGGCCTGGTGGACAACGCCCGTTGGGAGGCGTTCTGCCGCAAGCGCGACGCGGTTTCACGTGAAACAGAGCGCCTCAAATCCACCTGGGTGAACCCGCGCGTCTTGGCGGCTGAAGAGGCCGAGCGGGTGCTGGGCAAGGCGATTGAGCGCGAGTACAACCTGTTCGATCTGCTGCGCCGACCGGGCGTGAGCTACGGCGGCTTGATGGGCATGGACGGCGGCAAATACGCCCCAGTCGCCCAGCCAGGCGGCGCCGACCCGCGTCCGCTGGTTTCACGTGAAACGCTGGGCGACGAATTGCCGGCGGTGCTGGAGCAGGTGGAGATTGCCGCCAAGTACTCGGGCTACATCGACCGCCAACGCGACGAGGTGGAGCGCGCCGCGCACTACGAAAGCCTCAAGCTGCCGGCCGATTTGGACTATGGCCAGGTGACGGCTTTGTCGATTGAGGTGCGGCAAAAGCTGCAAAAGCACCGGCCCGACACCCTGGGCCAGGCCTCGCGCATTTCGGGTGTGACGCCGGCGGCGATTTCGCTCTTGCTGATCCACCTGAAGAAAGGTGGCTTCAAAGGTTTTGCCCGCGCGGAAGAGGGGGCGGCCGCGTGAGCGCCGCGACCACCGACGCCCTGCGCCCCACGCTCGAAGCCGGCTTGGCCGAGCTGGGCTTGGCTTTGTCCGCCACCCAGGTGGACCAGTTGCTGGCCTACCAGGCGCTGATCGCCCAGTGGAACAAGGTCTACAACCTGACGGCGGTGCGCGACCCAGCCGAGATGTTGACCCACCACCTGCTCGACAGCCTGGCCGCTGTGCCGCCTTTGCTGCGCCACACCCAGGGTCAGGCCGCAGCGGTGTTGGACGTCGGCTCGGGCGGTGGCCTGCCCGGTGTGGTGCTGGCCATCACCTGCCCGCAGCTGACGGTGCATTGTGTGGACACGGTGGCCAAGAAGGCCGCCTTTGTGCAGCAGGTGGCGGCCTCGCTCAAGTTGCCGAATTTGCGCGGCATCCATGCGCGGGTGGAGAGTCTGCGCGCCGAGGCGGGGCAGGGCTACGACGTGGTGTGCTCTAGGGCGTTTGCGTCTTTGGGTGACTTCACCACTTGGTCGCGCGCGGCGCTGAAGCCAGGGGCGGTGTGGATGGCGATGAAGGGCAAACACCCTTCGGAGGAATTGGCCGCGCTGCCTTCGGAGCTTGAGGTGTTTCACGTGGAACAGTTGCTGGTGCCTGGCTTGGGGGCTGAGCGGTGCATTGTTTGGCTTCGGCCTGGTGCTGTGGTGGGGTGAGGTTTCTGGCCTAGACCTCGCGGCAGGGGGATGGGGCGGGGTTTTGGCTCTGCCCACCTCGCGGGCGACTGGGCGGGATCGCCTGTTTTGCCTCGTCAACGCCATGGTTTGCACGCACCCTCTGTGGCAACCGCGAATGGGGCTGCCGCCAAAACCCCGCCCCATCCCCCTGTGAGAAGGCGCAGGCGTGCCCACGGTGGAGCGCCAACAGTATCTCTTGGCGGGAGTGTGGGGGTGTCTGGCGCCGGGACGATTCGCGGTTGCCACAGAGCGTGCGCCCCAACCAAGGCGTTGACGCAGCAGGGCAGGCGATCCAGCCCATCCGCCCGCGAGCTGGACCAGAGCCAGACACCCCCACACTCCCGCTGAGCCAACCCCAGAAGAGCACAAGCAGAAAACAGCGACACACCAGTCAGCGGCAAGCCACAACACCTCACGTACACTCACACCTCCCACCCGAGCACCCACACCCCATGTTTGGCATCGCAGACTACGGCGCTTTTGTCGCCGCCATCGTCCTCTTTCTCGCCCTGCCCGGCCCAGGCAACCTCGCGCTCATCACCTCCACCGGCAAGGGCGGCGTGAGCGGTGGGCTGGCCGCCACCATGGGCGTCATCGTGGGCGACCAAGTGCTGATGTGGGCGGCGGTGGCCGGCGTGGCCGCGCTGCTCGCCACCACCCCGGCCGCGTTTGCGGCGGTGCAGTGGCTCGGCGCCGCCTACCTGGCGTGGCTGGGCTGGAAAATGCTGAGCGCCCAACCGGGCGACGCCCCCGTGCTCAACATCCGCCCGCGCCAATACTTCCAGCAGGCCTTGTTCATCACCTTGCTCAACCCCAAGGCCATCGTGTTTTACATGGCCTTCTTCCCGCTGTTTGTCGACCCAGCCCGCCACCAGGGCTTGGTCACCTTTGGCGCCATGGCCGCGACCATCGCCTTTCTCACCTTTTTGTATGGCCTGGGCATGACCTTGCTCACCCATTACTTGGCCGAGCGCATGCGCGCCAACCCACGCATCGGCCGCACCCTGGAAAAACTCGCCGGGGTGTTCTTGATCGGATTTGGCCTGAAATTGGCCTTGTCCAAATAAAGCGATTTTTTTGCAAGCGGTGCTGAGCGCACCCGGGGAACCAGCCTATGGCCAAGATTTTTTGTGTGGCGAACCAAAAAGGTGGGGTGGGCAAAACCACCACCACCGTCAACCTGGCGGCGGGCTTGGCCAAAATTGGCCAGCGTGTGCTGCTGGTCGATCTGGACCCGCAGGGCAACGCCACCATGGGCTCGGGCATCGACAAACGCAGCATGGCGCTGTCGGTCTACGATGTGCTGCTGGGTGAAGCCAGCATCGCCCAAGCGGCGACCCTGGCCGACAAATGCGGCTACCGGGTGCTGGGCGCCAACCGCGAACTCGCCGGTGCCGAGGTGGAACTGGTGGAGATGGAGCGCCGCGAACGTCGCCTCAAAGAAGCCCTGGCCGCTGTGGTCGACGACTATGACTTTGTGCTCATCGACTGCCCGCCGTCTTTGAGCATGCTCACCCTCAACGGCCTGTGCTCGGCCCACGGCGTGATCGTGCCCATGCAGTGCGAATATTTTGCGCTCGAAGGCCTGGCCGATTTGGTCAACACCATCAAACAGGTGCACGGCAACCTCAACCGCGACCTGCAGATCATTGGCCTGTTGCGCGTCATGTTCGACCCACGCATCACCCTGCAAGCGCAGGTCAGCGACCAGCTCAAAGCCAAGTTTGGCGACAAGGTGTTCGACACCGTCATCCCGCGCAATGTGCGCTTGGCCGAAGCGCCGAGCTACGGCCTGCCCGGGGTGGTGTTCGATCCCTCGGCCAAAGGCAGCCAGGCGTTTCTCGCTTTCGCCAGCGAAATGGTCCAGCGGATTAAAACGATGTAACCCCCTGCGCCGCTTCGCGGCTTCCCCCTGAAAGGGGGACGCAGCCAGTGGCCCAGCACAGCTGGTTCTACGGCTGCCCTGGGTCAAGGCCTTTCGCTCTGTTTGTGTGCTTGATGTTGGTGCTCGCTTTCGATGTTGAATAGATGAAACCTCAGAATGTGCTCATCCTGCCCGGCTGGCAGAGCAGCGGCCCCACCCACTGGCAGAGCCGCTGGGAAGCCCTGCACGGCTACCAGCGGGTGGATCAGCACGACTGGATGAGCCCGAAGCGCGGCGACTGGATTGCCCGGCTCGAAGACGTGATCTTGGGTCTGGACGGCCCGGTGGTGCTGGTGGCGCACAGCCTGGGCTGCATCCTCACCGCCGCTTGGGCGCAGGTCTCGCGCAGCACCCACCGGGTGCAGGGCGCGCTGCTGGTGGCGCCGGGCGACCCCGAGCGCGACGAGCTGCGCGCGGTGCTGCCCAGCTGGGCGCCCATCGTGCGCGATCGCCTGCCCTTTGCCAGCACCCTGGTGGCCAGCCACAACGATCCCTATTGCGCGTTCGACAAAGCGCAGAGCCTGGCCCAGAGCTGGGGCTCGGCGCTGGTCGATCTGGGCGACGCTGGCCACATCAACGCCGACTCTGGCCTGGGCGATTGGCCGGATGGCCATGCGCTGCTGTTAGACTGCGTGGGTAGTCAAGTCTGACTACCGCCAGGAGCCCGCCATGCCCCCCACCATCGCCACCAGCCTCAAACTGCCTGCTGAGCTCAAGGCCGCCATTGACGAAGACGCCCGCAAGCAGGGCCTCTCCAGCCATGCCTACATGGTGCAGACCCTGGCCGACGCGGCCGATCGCGCGCGCCTGCGTGAGCGCTTCAGCGAGGATGCGCTGGCGGCGGAGCGCGAGGTGTTGCAGTCTGGCCTTGGGCACAGCCTGGCAGATGTGCAACAGCACTTTGTCCAGATGGCCGAGTTCCGTGCTGGCCGGGCAGAGCGCCCTGCGCCGCTGGTGCCCAAGAAGCTGCTGTGAGGCCCGATGGTCGATGTCATCTTCAGTCCCCAGTCCGTGGCCGATCTCGAGCGACTCGAGGAGTTTCTCTGGCAATCGCAAGACCCCCTGGGTGGCGAACTGCTGGCCTTTGTGTTCGACGGCCTGGCTGTGTTGACGCACCAACCCGGCGTGGGCCGCCCGGTGTCACACGGCCACCGCGAACTCATCATCAGCCGGGGCCGGGGCGGCTACCTGGCCCGATACACCTTTGACCCTGCCCAGATGCGCGTGATCGTGCTGGGCATCCGCCACCAGCGCGAGGCTGGCTACAACGACAACGAGATCTGAAACCATGGTCACCAAAAAACCCAAAGGCCTCGGACGCGGCCTTGAAGCCCTCTTGGGCCCCAGCGTCGACGACTTGAACACCGCGCCCGCTGCGCCATCGGGCCAGCCCAGCGTGCTGTCTGTCGGCGACATGGTGCCTGGCATGTACCAGCCGCGCACCCGCATGGATGAGGGCGCGCTCTATGAGCTGGCCGAATCCATCAAGGCGCAGGGCATCATGCAGCCGATTTTGGTGCGTCCTCTGGCCGATGGTCCGAACGCCGGCAAGTTTGAGATCATCGCGGGCGAACGGCGCTACCGCGCCTCACAACTGGCGGGCCTGACCGAGGTGCCGGTGCTGGTGCGCGATGTGCCCAACGAGGCCGCCGCCGCCATGGCGCTGATCGAGAACATCCAGCGCGAAGACCTCAACCCGCTTGAAGAAGCCCAGGGTCTGCAACGCTTGGTCAAGGAGTTTGGCTTGACGCACGAGCAAGCCGCACAAGCCGTGGGGCGTTCGCGCAGCGCCGCGAGCAACCTGCTGCGTTTGTTGCAACTGGCCGATCCGGTGCAGACCATGTTGATGGCCGGCGACCTGGACATGGGCCACGCGCGTGCGCTGCTGGCTTTGGACAAGGCCGCGCAGATCACGGCAGGCAACCAAATTGCCGCCAAAAAGCTGTCGGTGCGCGAGGCCGAGAGCTTGGTCAAAAAGCTGGGCGCTGAGTTCAATCTGGTGCCGCAAAAGCCCAAAAAGGACAAGTCGCGCGACATCCGCCGGGTGGAAGAAGAACTCGCCGACCTGCTGACCGCCGAGGTCGAGGTGCGGGTGAAAAAACGCGTCAAGCGCCATGGCCGGGTCGAGGAAATGGGCGAGCTGGCCATCCAGTTTGGCTCGCTCGACGAACTCAATGGCCTGATTGAGAAGCTGCGCAGCGCCTGACCGCAGTGCCACGGCGCCGTTGGGCGCCCAAGTGTGGAGCGCCCAGTGTTTGTCACAGGGCCGTGGCGTGTGTCCCGCGAAAAGCGTGATAAGTCACACGTCGCCACCCTAATATGGGTACAAATACATTCGCTTACAGGTGTTTTTCTGCTGGGAATGAATAGTTAAGGGCTCGCCCGATTGCATCGGGGAGCACCTTGGCCATTCATCACAGAAAGAGAGCACACATGTCACACACACATTCGGGGCGTCGCCCAAGCTGGTCCATGGCCGTAGGGGCTTCCTTGCTGCTGTCGGCACAGGCCTATGCCGGCATGGTCACCGACCGCCAAGGCAACGTGGGCTACGACACCGCAGCCGAGTGCGACGCCGCCGTGGCGGCAGGCACAGCCCGCCTCTATCAGCCGTTCACCTCGCATCCGCCCTTGCGCCGCGCAGGGGAAGCCACTGTGCGCCAGATGCGTTTGAGCGAGCTGGCCCAAGCCACTGAGCTGGCCGCAGAGCTTGGGTACGACCCCAGCGCCTATGCCAAAGGCGCTTGTGACTTGGGTGTCGGCCGCTCGGGCGGTCGCGATGGCGTGAGCCCGGAGCTGATTGGCAAATGGGTGCCTTTTGCGCCCGCCATGTCGGTCAACGCCTATTTCGACAGCCAGGGCCGCTTGGTGCGCGCCACCATGGAGCAATGCGACAACAACTTCGCCAAAGCTTTGCCGCGTCCGGTGGGTTCGCAGCGCGTGGCCGCCAGCAGCGAGTGTTTTGCCAATGTGCTGATCCCGGCGCGTTTTGAGACCAAGACCCAACAAGTGGTCAAGGTGCCCGCCACCCAGCGTGTTGAGGTGGTGCCACCGACCTTCAAGACCGTGACCGAACAGGTGCTGGTCAGCCCCGAATTCAAGCGCCAGATCCCGGTGCCCGCCACCTACAAAACCATCGAAGAAGAGGTGGTGGTCAAGCCCGCCAGCTTCCGTGAAGAGCCGGTGCCCGCCACCTACAAAATGGTGAGCGAGCGGGTGGTGGTGCGCCCCGAGACCAAGCGGCTGGAAGTGGTGCCCGCCACCTACAAAACCGTGACCGAGCGTGTGCTGGTCAGCCCCGAGCGCAAAGAGCTGGTGGCCATTCCCGCCGAATACGGTGAGCAGGACGAAGAAGTGGTGGTGCAGCCCGCCACCACCCGCGTCACCACCGTGCCGCCCACCTACCGCACCGAAACCGAGCGTGTGCTGCAGCAAGCCGAATCGGTGCGCTTTGAGCCCATCGCACTGCCCCTGCGCACCGTGCGCGAAGAGCTGGTGCGCACCGAAGCCAGCAGCCGTTTGCAAGTGCAGCAGGCCAAGCTGCGCACCGTGACCGAGCGTGTGGTGGTGCGCGAGGCCAGCACACGCCTGGTGCCGGTGCCGGCCGTCTACGAGACGGTGAGCGAGCGCGTCAAGGTGGCCGACGCCCGCCGCGAATGGAAGCGTGGCCAGGCCTGGGTGGGCCAAGCCATTCAGGTGCGTCCCCTGCGCACTTTTAAGGTCGACGCCAGTGGCCGCGCCGAAGGCTTTGATGTGGAGCAGCGTGTGGTCTCCGCCAACAACGACCAACTCGACGACGATGTGATGTGCTTGGTGGAGGTGCCCGCGCGTTACGAGACCATCACCCGCCAGGTGCTCAAGACGCCCGCCACGGTGCGTGAAGAAACCGTGCCGGCCGAATACGCCACCGTGCAGCGCCAGGTGATGGACAGCGAGGCGCAGAGCCGCGAAATCGAGGTGCCCGCCACCTACCAGACCGTGACCCGGCGCGAGATCGACACCGACAAACTGCGCGCCCAAGGCTACCGCTTTGACGACCGTGGCGTGTTGGTCGCCACCCCGGCTGGCGAGCGCATTCTGGCGGCCGCCGACGTCATGGGCACAGCGGCCGCAGCGGTGGCCACCCGCCCGGGCGCCAAGCCCCAGGACGCCGATGAGGCCGACGCGCCCCTGGCTTTTGTGCGCGAAGTGCGGGTGCCGGCGCAGTACCAAACCATCACCCGCCGCGTGGTGGACCAACCCGCCCAGGTGCGCACCGTGGAGGTGCCGGCCATCACCCAAACCGTCAAGTCCCGTGTGGTGGTCAAGCCCGCGCGCACCGAAGAGCGCGTGATCCCAGCGCAGTACGCCACGGTCGAGCGTGTGGTGGTCGACCGTCCGGCCAGCACCCGCGAAGTGGTCGAGCCGGCGCAATACGCCACCGTTGAGCGCGAGGTGGTGGACACCCCCGCCACCACCCGCCGCATCCCAGTGGCGGAGGTGCGGCAAAAAGTGCAGCGCCAGGTGGTCGCCACAGCCGCCACCTTCCGCGAAGAGGTGGTGCCCGCGGTGTACCGCAGCGTGACCCGCCAGGTCATTGACCAAGCGGCCAGCACCAAGAGCTTCACCGTGCCCGCCCAGTACGAGAGCATCAGCTACCAGGTCAAAGTGGCCGACGCCCGCACCGAGAGCCGTTCCATCTTGTGCGAAACCAATGCCACGCCCGCCAAGATCCGCGAAATCCAGCAGGCCTTGCGCCGCGCGGGTTTTAACCCCGGCGAGATCGACGGTGTGATGCGCGCCCAGACCATGCAAGCGGTGAACCGCTACCAGCAGGCCAAGGGCTTGCCGGTGGACGGCTTCCTCAACCTCGACACGGTCAAAGCGTTGGGCGTCTCGCCGTTCTGATGTGACCTTGGGCGCACCAGGCGCTTGGCCCCAGCGGCCAAGCCCTGGTGCGGCGCTTCACAGCGCGAAGATCTTGCCTGGGTTCAGGATGTTGTCCGGGTCGAGCGCTTGTTTGATGGCGCGCATCATCGCCACCGCGCCGTCGCCGGTTTCGGTGCGCAAAAAGTCCATCTTGTGCAGGCCCACGCCGTGCTCTCCGGTGCAAGTGCCTTGCAGGCGCAACGCGCGTGCGACGAGCTGGTGGTTCAGCGCTTCGGCGATGCGGTGCTCTTCGGGCTTGGCCGGGTCGATCAAATAGCCGAAGTGGAAATTGCCGTCGCCCACATGGCCCACGAGGAAATAGGGCAGACCGCTGGCGTCGGCCTCGGCCACCGAATCGAGCAGGCAGTCGGCCAGTTTGCTGATCGGCACACAGGTGTCGGTGCTGATGGCGCGGCAGCCCGGCTTGCTCTGGATGGCGGCGAAGTAGGCGTTGTGCCGTGCGGTCCACAGCCGGGTGCGCTCTTCGGGTGTGGTGGCCCATTCAAAGGCGTTGCCGCCAAAGTCGGCCGCGATCTCTTGCACCGTTTCGGCCTGTTCTTTCACCCCGGCAGGTGAACCGTGAAACTCCATCAGCAGCATGTGCTCTTCGCGCAGGCCGAGTTTGCTGTGCGCGTTGACCACCCGCACCGTGCCGGCGTCGATCAGTTCGCAGCGCGCGATCGGCACACCGAGCTGGATGATCTGAATCACCGTGCGCACGGCGGCCTCGATGGTCGGGAAAGAACAAATCGCCGCTGAAATCGCCTCGGGCAACGGGTAGAGCTTGAGCGAGATCTCGGTGATGACCCCCAGCGTGCCTTCGCTGCCCACCATCAGGCGGGTCAGGTCGTAGCCAGCGGACGATTTTTTGGCCCGTGTGCCGGTGCGGATCACCTCGCCCTGCGCGGTCACCACTTCGAGCGCCAACACGTTGTCGCGCATGGTGCCGTAGCGCACCGCATTGGTACCGCTGGCGCGGGTGGCGGTCATGCCGCCCAAGCTGGCGTCGGCGCCGGGGTCGATCGGGAAGAACAGGCCCTGGTCTTTCACCGCCTCGTTGAGCTGCTTGCGCGTTACGCCCGGCTGCACCGTCACCGTCAGGTCTTCGGCGTTGATCGCCAGCACCCGGTTCATGCGGCTCACGTCCAGGCTGATGCCGCCTTGCACCGCCAGCAAATGCCCTTCGAGCGAGGAGCCCACGCCAAACGGAATCACAGGCACCCGGTGCTGCGCGCACAGCCGCACCGCGTCGGCCACGTCCTGCGTGCTTTCGGCAAACACCACGGCGGCTGGCGGCGGCACCTCAAAAATCGACTCGTCGCGGCCGTGCTGCTCGCGCACCGCTTGGGCCAAGCTGCACTGGGCGCCAAAACGCGCCTGCAGCGCGGCCAGAAACTCGGCGGGCACCGGGCGCAGCTGCAGCGCGGGCGTCAAATGGTGGGCGGGGGTGGGGGCGTTCATCGGCTGTCTCCTCAGGGCTTTGGGGCCACACGATAATGGGCCATTATCAGCAAACCGCGCCGCGCGCGCAGCCACTTTTCAAGCACCATGGGCAACCGACTCACACAAATCGCCACCCGCACCGGCGACGCCGGCACCACCGGCCTGGGCGACAACAGCCGCGTGTCAAAAAACAGCCTGCGCGTGCACGCCATGGGCGACGTGGACGAACTCAACTCCCACATCGGCGTGCTGCTGTGTGAAGACATGCCGCCCGACGTGCGCGCGCTGCTGGTCGAGATCCAGCACCAGCTGTTCAACCTCGGCGGTGAGCTGTCCATTCCCGGTTTTGAGCTGCTCAAGCCTGAAGCCGTGCTGGCGCTCGACGAGGCGCTGGAGCGCCACAACGCCGCGCTGCCACGCCTGCAAGAGTTCATCTTGCCCGCTGGCAACCGCGCTGCTGCGCAGGCCCATGTGTGCCGCACCGTGGCGCGCCGCGCCGAGCGCGCGCTGGTGGCCTTGGGCAACGAAGAGGCCATCAAAGACGGCCCGCGCCAGTACCTCAACCGCTTGTCGGACTTGATGTTTGTGCTGGCCCGCGTGCTCAACCGCATGAACGGCGGCGACGACGTGTACTGGAAAAGCCAGCGCATGGGCGCGCCCGACGCCGCATGATGCGCACCGCCGCGCTCGCCTTGGGGCTGCTTGCGGCCGGGCCGGCGCTGGCTGCGGTGGACACCGTGACCTTGCATTGCGAAGCGGTGTACCAGCCCGCCCGCAGCACCTGGGTGCGGGTGGTCGACATCGACATGGACAAGCAACGCGTCCGCGCGGTGCGCATCGACGGCGTGCCGGTGTACACCTTTGCCATCCGCGGCACCTGGATCCTCACCTCGCTGGACAACGAGCGCATCCAAATCGACACCGCCGCCCAGCAGTGGCAGAGCGACTTTCGTGGCCTGGCCCGCGCCCAAGGGCGCTGCGAACGCGCCAGCGCCTAAGCCCCCGTCCTCACCCCGGAAGGGGCCGCACCGGCAGCACCGTACCCGCCGCGCCCGCCGCATCGGCCTGCGCCTGGGCGCGGGCAAAGCCGGCCTCCAGCTGGCTTTTGCCCGACACATAGGTCTTGGGCCAGGCCAAGGCGGTGTGGCCAATGCGCGCGGCTTCGGTCAGCGTCCAGGCCGGGTTGGCCAGGTGCGGGCGGGCCACCGCGCACAGATCGGCCCGGCCCGAGGCGATGATGCTGTTCACATGGTCGGCCTCAGAAATGGCGCCCACCGCCATGGTGGCAATCCCCACCTCTTGCCGAATGCGGTCGGCAAACGGCGTTTGGTACATGCGGCCGTAGGTCGGCTTTTGTTCGGCGCTCACCTGGCCCGAAGACACGTCGATCAAATCCGCCCCTGCCGCCTGGAAGGCGCGCGCGATCTCCACCGCGTCGCTGGGGGTGACGCCGCCTTCCACCCAGTCGTGCGCCGAGATGCGCACGCTCAGTGGCAGGTGCGCCGGCCACGCGGCGCGCACCGCCGCAAACACCTCCAACGGGTAGCGCAGGCGCTTGACCAGGCTGCCGCCGTAGTCGTCGCTGCGCCGGTTGGTCAGTGGGCTGATGAAGCTCGAGAGCAGGTAGCCGTGCGCGCAGTGCAGCTCCAGCCAGTCAAAGCCGGCCTGGGCCGCGCGGGTGGTGGCGGCCACAAAGTCGGCCGTCACCCGGTCCATGTCGGCACGGGTCATGGCGCGCGGCACCTGGCCGTCGGGCAAATAGGGCTGGGCGCTGGCCGCCAGCAGCGGCCAGTTGCCCTCGGGCAGCGCCTGGTCCATGCCGCCGCCTTGCCAGGGCGCGCAGGTCGACCCCTTCGGCCCCGCGTGGCCCAGCTGCACCCCAATGCGCGCGTCGCTTTCGCGGTGCACAAAGTCGGTGATGCGCCGCCAGGCCTCGGCCTGCGCGTCGGTCCACAGCCCCGGGCAGCCGGGGGTGATGCGGGCGTCGGCGCTGGGGCAGGTCATCTCGGCCATCACCAGCGCCGCGCCGCCCAGGGCGCGCGCGCCCAGGTGCATCAGGTGGTAGTCGCCCACCAACCCGTCGTCGCAGCGGTACTGCGCCATGGGCGATACCACCACGCGGTTTTTCAACGTCACCGAGCGCAGCTGGAACGGCGTGAACATGGGGCTGGGTGGTTTGGCGGAGGACAGCCCGGCGGCAGCGGGTGACCCCCCGTGCTGTGCCGTTGCGTTCACTTGCGCATGCGCCCGCTCGGCAAACCAGCGCTCAAACCCCTGCAGCCAGCCCGCGTCGCGCAGGCGCAGGTTTTCGTGGCCAATGCGCTGGCTGCGCGTGAGCATGCTGTACATGAACTGCTCGGGCTCCAACTGGTCGCAATAGCGCTGGCCGCACACCTCAAACCACTCCATCGCGTTCCACGCCGCGTTTTGCAGCCGCAGCACATCGATGCGCCGAATCTCTTGGTAGCGCGCCAGCACGGTCGGAATCTGTTCCACCGTGTCGCCCGCGATCTGAAACTGGCGCGCCAGCTCCATCGCGTCTTCAATCGCCAGCTTGGTGCCCGAGCCAATCGCAAAGTGCGCGGTGTGCACCGCGTCGCCCATCAGCACCACATGCTTGCCGTGGGCGTTGCGCAGCCACCATTGCTCGCAGCTCACGCGCTGAAAGTTCAGCCACGCCGAGCCGCGCAGGTGGCGCGCGTTGGTCATCAGCTTGTGGCCTTGCAGCGTGTCTTTGAACAGGTTTTCACAAAACGCAATGCTCGCGTCTTGGTCGGCCGCGTCCAGCCCGTGCGCCAGCCACACATGTTCTGGGCACTCCACGATGAAGGTGGTGGTGTTCTCGTCGAACTTGTAAATGTGGGCCTGAAACCAGCCGTGCTCGGTGCGCTGAAAGTCGAAAGTAAAAGCGTCGTACAGCCGGTGCGTGCCCAGCCAGATGTAGCGGTTGGGCCGCACCACAATGTCGGGCTTGAAGGTGTCGGCGTACTGCGTGCGGATGCGCGAATTGATGCCGTCGCTGGCGATGATCAGGTCGGCGTCGGCAAAGTCCAGGTCGCTGTTGGCCTCGGTCTCAAACACCAGCTCCACGCCCAGCTGCTCGCAGCGCGCTTGCAAAATGTTCAGCAGCTTTTTGCGCCCAATGCCCACAAAGCCGTGCCCGCCCGAGCGGATGGCGCGCCCCTTGAACAGCAGCTCAATGTCGTCCCAGTGGTTGAAGGCTTTTTGAATCTCGTCGGCCGTGGTCAAGTCCCAGGCGCGCATGTTGTCCATCGTCGCGTCGGAAAACACCACCCCCCAGCCAAAGGTGTCGTAGGCCCGGTTGCGCTCCACCACCCGCACCCGGTGCGCCGGGTTGAGCTTTTTCATCAGCAGCCCAAAGTACAGGCCGGCCGGACCGCCCCCAATGCACACGATGTTCATGGCGCACCCCTTGGCGGCAAGCGGCCGCCGCAACACCCGACGCGGAAAATGCCGCGCTTTGCCGCATTCTTAAATAGTTGAGGTCTAAACCAAATAGGGAAAGCCCCTAGCGCCCACCCCGTGACAAGGCCCACAAAAAAGCCGCCCGAAGGCGGCTCGTTGACAGCGTGCGCGGCGCTCAGCGGCGGCCCAGCACTGCCCACAGCAAAATCGCGCCAAAGGTCGCGGTGCCAATGCCGCCCAGCGCAAAGTCGCCAAACTTCAGCGTGTATTCGCCCGTGCCCAGCACCAGGGTGATGGCCGCCACCAGCAGGTTGCGGTTGTCGGAAAAGTCCACCTTGTTGTCGACCCAAATCTTGGCGCCGGCCACCGCAATCAGGCCAAACACCACAATCGACACACCGCCCATCACCGCCAGCGGAATCGCCTGAATCAGCGCGCCAAACTTCGGCGAAAAGCCCAGCAAGATGGCCATACAACCCGCCACCAAAAAGATGGCGGTTGAATAAATCTTGGTTGCGGCCATCACGCCAATGTTCTCGGCGTACGTCGTCACACCCGTGCCGCCCACGCCGCCGGCCACCATGGTGGCCACGCCGTCACCCATGAAGGCGCGGCCCATGTGGCGGTCCATGTCTTTGCCGGTCATGGCCGTCACCGCCTTGATGTGGCCCAGGTTTTCCGCCACCAAAATGATCGCCACTGGCGCAATCAGCAGCATCGCGTTGGCGCTGAACACCGGCGCGCTGAAGTTGGGCATGCCGAACCAAGCCGCGTTGGCAATGCCCGACAAGTCCAGCGGCTTGCCCAAGCCCAGCACATTCGTCAGCACCGCATAAATCACGCTGGCCACAATCAGGCCCACCAAAATCAGCAAGCGCTGCACCATGCCCCGGCTCAGCACCGCCACCAGCGCCACGCTCACAAACGTGATGCCCTGCATCCAGGCGTCAAAGTTGGTCGGCGCCATGTTTTTGATCGGGATGTGCGCCAGGTTCAGGCCAATCACCGCCACCACCGCGCCGGTCACCACCGGCGGCATAAAGCGCTCAATCCAGCCCGTGCCCACCGCCTGCACGATGGCGCCAATCACAAAATACACCGCACCACACGCGATGATGCCGCCCAACGCCACGCCAATGTTGGCGTTCGGCCCCTGGCTGGCGTAGCCAGTGGCCGCAATCACCACCCCAATGAACGCAAAGCTCGACCCCAGATAGCTCGGCACCTGGCCGCCGGTCATGACAAAAAAGATCAGCGTGCCAATGCCGCTCATCAAAATGGCCACGTTCGGGTCAAAGCCCATCAAGATCGGCGCCAGCACTGTGGCGCCAAACATGGCGATCAGGTGCTGCACCCCCATGACGCCGGTCTGCGGCCAAGGCAGGCGTTCATCGGGCCCGATGACGCCGCCGTTGGCCAGGGTGGAGGGGGATTTTTCGGTCCAGTTCAGTAAGCCCATGGGTGCTCCTGCGTTGAGCGCGGTTGAAATGCCCGCGATTCTGCAAGAGAAAACGCCCCAATCCTGTGCCCGATGCGCGCCCTGGCGACTGGGCGTACCAGGCGTTTAGGCTGTGAAGAGATCGGTGTGCAACCGCGCGGGTGCGGGGTGCGCGCTCGCGGCGCGACGATTGGACCTCGCGCGAGCCCCTGGTTTGTCAGCCCACATCGCCGCTTTCAAAAGCATCCCACAGCGCGGCTTTGAACCAATGTGGCGCCTCATCGGTCTTCATTTCCAGCTCAGCGCCATCGGTCACCTCGGCCAGCCACACCTGGTCCTCGCCCGAGTTGTCAAACACGTAGGCGCGATCTGTGCACGCCACTGCCTGGCTGAGCAGCGCCAGCGAGCGGTGATAACGGCTGATGATTTTGTCTTGAGGCACTGGGTGTCCGCCCATCGCCACGCGGTGCTGCACCCGTGAAACGTTGATGTCGGGATCCTCTGTGGCCACGAAGTACAGATAGGTACGAAAGCCAGACTTTTGCGCCTTGCACAAAAAGTCCACCTTGTCCTGAGACGACATTACCGTCTCGAAAGTGAACGAAGTCCCATCACTCAACAGCTTGTGGCGAATGAAGTCAGCCAAGACCGAGGCGTGGTAAGAGTTGACTGCCAAGGCCTGAAACACCACCCGCCCGCCTTGCAGCACCATGCGGCCGGCATCAGCCAGTAAGCCCTGAGACTGCAGCAAGGTGGACTGCGCCAAAAAGTCGCTCAACTCCGCTGCTGTGGCATCGATGGAAAACTCCCCTAGCGAGAGATAGCCATCGGCGCGGATGCGTTTTTCAATCTCATCGGCATTGACATAGACACCCAACAAGCTCTCTGGCAACACCTCTTTGAGCGTGCTTTTGCCAGAGCCATTGGGGCCAGCAAACACGCGCAACCTGGGTTGGCCGACGCTCATGCGCGTGTCACCTTGCGAACTCGCTTGACGCCTGCCTGCACCCGAAACGATGGTTCAACCGACTTGATCACCCGCACCGAGCCTTCGGCGCTGAGTTCGACCAAACGCCCGCCAGACACCTGCAGAACCTTGCCGCTCACGGCCAATGCCTTTAAGTGCGCTTGCGAAAACGCCGCCTGCGCCATCTGGGGAATGCGGGTCTCCAGAGACTCCAGGGCCTTTTCAGAAAACTCTTTTTTGGGCTTCATGGTGTGTCCTTGTTGAGGCTGGTAAAAGCGATTTTGCCTGCTGGCGTCAGCCAATGCCGCTTTGCCGCTTATCGGGACTGGTCACTTCAACCCAGCTCGCCTATGCTCGTTCACACCGGGCTGGACCGCAGGCCGTAGGTCTGCCCGTCCAAAAACAGGTATTCGGCCCGCAGCAGCGCCTCGCCGCGTTCTTCTGCAAAGGCAAAGCCCACCACCGCCAGCGCGGCACCGGGCTTGATCTCGGGCACCTTCCACAGCCCCAGGCGAAACAGCGGCGCCAGCTCCACCTGCCAGCGCCGGTCGCGCCGCCGGGGCAACACGGTCTTGGCCAGCAGCGCCGCGCCGTCCACTCCGGCCGTTTGTGCGGGCAGTGGGCGCTGGGCAAGGTCGGCCGGCAGCGTCAGCGGCTCGGGCAGTTCCAGCACCAGCTCGGCGTGGGGGTTGCGTCAAGCCACCGACACCGCGCGCCCTTGCAAATACAGCGGCCGGGTCTGGTCAAAACTGCTCCAGCCTTGGTGCGCCCACGCCCCAGGCGCCACACCCGCCACCGCCAGCGCCGCGCCGGCCTGCATCACTTGTCGTCTTTGCATGGCAAGCTCCTGTTGAAACCACCGTCACACATAGCCGATCCAGCGGCCGCAGGTCAGCACCAGCAGCCACAGCAGCGCCGACAGCGCCATCGACACCTTGGCCGCGCCGTCGAGCAACTGCAGCGAGCGCCGCGCGTGAAACCACGCCGCATTGCAACCCGCCAGCATCAGCAACACCATCTTGATGGTGAATACCCGATTGGCCAAGAGTTCCCCCGGCTGGGTGCCAAACATCAACAGCCCAGTCAGCCCCGCCAGGCCAAAGCCCACCAGCGCCAGCGAAAGGCTCAGCCGCGCCAGCGGCTGCACCGGCAGCGCCGCGCCCAGGCCAAACACCCGCAGCTCCAGCAGCGCCAAATTGCCCAGCAGCAGCGCCACACCCAGCAGGTGGACGGTCTCCAGCATGGGATAGGCCCAGGGGTGCGCGGCGAGTGCGGTCAGCGCAGGCAAGGCCAGGGGCGCAACGGTGGGGTCCATGGTGGGCGGGGGTGGGGGTTGGGGATGCAGGGTGACATGGTGCCATGAAGGCAATGGCCACGTTGCGGCGGGCGCGGCTGTTTGTGCCCGGCTGCAGCCATGCGGGAGGGCACAAGTGGGGGATGGTCACTTGTTGCCATTTCTGTCAAAGTGGACGACCAAGACACTACACTTGGCCTGCGAGATACGGGACAAAGCGCGTGGACAAGTAGCCGGCGTTGCGGGTTCTTTTATACCTGTGTGAAACAACATACTAAAGAAAGCAAGCCCTTGATTTGTATGATTTTTTTGGAGGAAAAGATGGCCAGAATATCCCGCACCGCCCAGAATATTTCGCAGGTTTTGCGGGATACATTGCGTTAGGCAGGTTATGGCCACTCTCATCTGGCAAGCACCTATGTGCTACTTCTCAGCCGGAGATGAAGCAGCCTTTTTCTCGTGGTTGCAGTCTATTTCCGGCGTCGTTTCGGTTCAGGGGTATGGCCGTGAGCTACATATTCGCCTGCGTTCCAAGAGACTCTCCGTTCAGAGCCTTCGAGAGCTTCTTGCCCTTTATCAACGCTATCAGGGCAACATGAGTGAACTTGCCCAGTTCGCAAACCAAGCAAATTCATCATGGTTTGCTGACCCAAACGCGTGCTGGTATTCGCAGGTCTTCGGGAGCGCACATGCTGCCTAACATACCGGTCAAGGCGCGGCCTTTGGCCGCTGGGACAGCCGGCAAGCCGGCTGCCCCTTACCTACAACGTTCTGTTGTGATGCTATGACTCAAGCACGCCAAGTGATGCTGACGTTTGTATCGTCGCTGATTGACGAAGGAGCTCACCTGCGCACAAAGGCCGTCGAACGGAAAACCAGTTCCTTCACATCGGATTGGTTTGTCCCATTCGACGAGTTCCACAAGTGGCGCACATCATGTCGACTGTTGATGATGCAACTTGGATCGTTTGCTTATCCTTGGAAGGATGTTCTAGCCGCTGATAATGCACTCAATAATCGCGGCATGGTTGACGCGATGCTGGGTGCATTGAAGTCCATTGCAGAGAACGTTTTGCACGGACGGTTGGCCCGCTTTGAAGATATTGTCTTTGCCGAAGCATTTTCGAATCTCTTTGAACAAGCTGAGTACTTGCTTAATAAGGGGTATTACCTTGCGGCAGGCGTGCTCTTTCGGGCAACATTGGAAGAGAAGTTACGACGAATGTGCGATACCTTTGGGTGCATACCGCAGAAGCAGCGACCAACAATTTCTGACTACATTCAATCGCTATATACCGGTCAGCATGTCGACAAGCTTGTCTTTAAGGGAGTCGATGAAATGTCAGCAATTGGGAACGATGCGGCTCATAACAAGCAAACGTTGACAGCAGCAGATATTGAACGTCTGAGTAGGAATCTCATGGACTTTTTGCGACGGAATTGAAGATCAACAGAACAAAGCCGTGAATCGGAGCACGAGATCAGGCTTTGTCACATGGAGGCCGTACTGGCACGGGACCGATTACGGAATACGTTAGGCATTAGGAAGGTTTATGCCAAGTAGATACATAATTGACACAAGCGTATTGCTTCGATATCCGCAAATATTATCTAGGGCGGGTAGCCGAAAGATTGTTATTCCAAATTCAGTAATGGAAGAACTATCTCATAGAGCGAAAGGAAGTAAGTGGGCTGGCGTTGCTGAATTAGTCTCATCATCTATCCCGGCTGGCGTAAAAATTGTCAAATCGCCTGAAGCTCTTGAGAATGAAATTATTCAATCTGACAGAAATGCCCAGCGATTAAGTGGCGCTGATTTCGATATTGCTCGTATTGCAATAAATTATGCTGAGCAGCGCGGCTCTGATATTCCTTGTGTGGTAACAGATGACAAGGCCTTGGCTTATTTCTTATCCAGTAGAAACATCAAGTCTATTACTGGTTATGAGTTTATTGGTGAAAGCAAGCAAGATTCCTTAAATAAGGAGATAGAAGAAAAAGCAGATCAAGTTGTTTCATCGCAAAGGCGCTACATAATAACCAGTTTTGTTCTTGGTGTTGCCGCTTCTGCTCTTGGTAATGTTGTCTACTCAAATATAAGCCTTCTGGTTTCGACTATTACCGTTTGGGGAGCAATGATCGGACTACCTATTTTGGGACTGGCATTTTTTTGGTATCGGGAAAACTACCGTCTTTCGTATGGCGCTTTTGAGTTTTGCGTAGGTGTCATAATATCGTATTACATATTCTTCCCGAATTTTAGCTACTCAAATCTTGGAGTAACTGAAGGAATCCAAATTTTGGGCGGTTTATATGTAATGGTCCGAGGACTAGACAATATAGGTAGGGGTGTTATGGGGGCGCGGCTAGAATCTCTATGGAAAAAGCTATTTTAGTAATCAAAATGCGTAACAAGGCGCTCGTTCGGATGCAAACTTCGCTGCGCTTCTTTTGCGCCGCACAGCTTAGTCGTTGGGCATGACCATGAGGCAGATTGCGCTCACCAACAAGAAGCTGCGCGGGATTCCGCGCCGTATGCGTGCACTGGAAAAGTGGGCGCAAGATTTTTCTGGTTATGTTCGTCCTCGGTCTGAGGAGTCGGAACGGTACTTCAATTGGAAGATGCCGATTCATTCAGCGCTAGTTCAAGGGTGTCAAACTAATCTCGAAACTCAATCACGATGCGTGGCAGCGCTGCTGAAAGCAGCGAGTTTCCTGTCGGAGGCATCACCTGACAACTCGGGCGGCTACTACCGAGTGGCGTGCCTGATTACATGGCCGTGGCTGCATCAAAGCGAGGTAACAATCTTCTACGACAAGAGCTATTACGAGAGCTTTCTTGGAAAGGCCAATGCTCTCGCTCCAAGGCGCATCCCCGAAAAGCTCTCATTGTCGGTCCCCTCGCATTTATTGGAACATGGGCATGACATAACGCAATTCGACGACAACGTTTCTGTTGAGTCGTGGTGCATTGGGGAGGAAGCGTAGTCATGCCCCCAATTATTCCCCCGGACCTTGCGCATAAAGCCGCGCAAGGCCGGTGAATTCAGACGTTAGCTATCACATGCTCTTCTCAGGCACGCAACGCACAGACGCTTCACCTAAGCGGGTTACTGAGAGCGACTTCGCTTTTCTAGAAAGGTCTGCATGGGAACCCGCCGCTGAAGTTCGCTTGATGATGGAAGCGTGCCTAGCCAACTACCCCAAAGACGAGGCCACGGAGCTGGTCAATCGAATTCAATGCGGAGACGCCCGTCATTTCGTTTCAGCATCGTTTGAACTCCTAGTTCATGAGTACCTGCTGCGACTTGGAATGCGCCTAACACCGCATCCAGAGTTACAAAACGGTTCTACGAAGCGCCCGGACTTCCTGGTCGAGTGTCCAGACGGACAGAAGCTGTACTTGGAGGCCGTATGCGCATCTGACGACATAGGACGAGACTCCGCAGCCGAAGCGCGAAAAGCGGTCGCCCTTCAGATTTTGGATGACGAGCAGAACGAAAACTTCATGGTAGCCATAGATTCAGAGGGCGATCCGACAACGCAGCCGAGTGGACGAAGGCTCGCGAACGAAGTCACTGCCTGGTTGAACTCACTGAATCCGGATGCTCTGCTAGGAATGTCCGCTACCTCTGGGATTGAATCACTGCCAGAGCTCCAATGGCAGCATGAGGAGTGGCGTGTTCGCATACGACCTATTCCAGTTAACGTAGAAGCACGAGGGAAGCAGCGGCGCCTAATAGGCGCACGGGGCTTTGGTGCAAGCTGGATCGACGGTTGGCGCCCAATTCGAGATGCTGTTATTTCGAAGTCTCGGCGATATGGCGACCTTGATCTTCCTTTAGTTATCGCAGTCAATGTTGACACCTTCAATCTCGACCCAATCGATGAGGTACAGGCGCTATTCGGCCAAGAGCAATTTGTCTTTAGCCGCACGAATCCAGATCAAGAACCTCGGTTTGACCGCGCCCCAAATGGTGCGTGGCGCGGTCCAGCTGGGCCTCGCGGCAGGCGCGCCAGCGGTGCTTGGCTCTTTAACAACCTCTCTCCATATACCCTTGCCAAGCGACGACACACTCTCTATGTCAACCCTGCGGCGAATCACCTGGTTCCGAATTCCTTTTTGGTAGTTCCTCACAAGCTGGTTATCGATGGCTACTTGCGGCACTTCGAGGGCATAGATTTGGCCGCAGCGTTTGGGCTTAAATCTGCTTGGCCAGAGTGATGGCTAACCCTTACCTCAAGCTGCCCGCTACGGTAGGCGCTGATGCCAGGCCTGGAGGATAGATTGACGCGAGTGGCAAAATGGAGTCCTTCGCAAACGGCAATTGCCCCATGTCCGAGGCAGATGGTCCGACGCAGCTTTTAGCCATAAATGAACCTCGTATCCCTACTGCGCTACTTCTTGACATCATTCGCCGGAGCGACTCTTGCTGCGGGCGTCGTGTTCCTGGCGATGTGCATTCCAAAGTGTTACGGTCTAGCTGAGGCAATCTATGGGATATACGCTGGCGCAATCGCTTGGACAGTGCTTTTTCTGTATCTAGTTTTTCGGCACCACCAAGTCGCCCAAGACAAATTGAGACTTGAACGCCAAGCACGAATGCAGTGGTGGTTCGTCGCCGCATGTTCGGTTTTCATGCTGGCAATACTTGGTCAACTGTAGGTCATACAGCCATTTGAAGGGGGCGCCTAAGCTCTTGCATGGACTCCCCCACAACGGCAAGAGCCTGATCGATTGGGGACCTTGGGGTATAGCACCTGCAGTCGTATATCCAGCATCCGGTGTGGACTCGTTTTTTTGGTCAGTGTCGACATGAAATTTGCTGCACCGCGTCGCCACGCCTTGCAAGCGGCTGTTGTCTATGCGGACGCGTTGTCTGAGTGATGTGGTGTCGGGGATGAACCCAGACCCATGCCACGAAGCCATTGTCCACAGGCCAAGCGCCAAGACTGTGGAAAATCCTTGCCCAATAAAATGGCATAAGCTGTTGATATACAAGCATTCACCTGTTAAATTCCATTTTTTGTTATCCACAGGTGAATGCACTACATCCCTCTACCCGACGAGGCCGCTCGCCAAGTCATTGACGCCCAGACCATCCTGGCCGAGCTCGCCCGGGTGAAGGCGCTTGCCCGCCCATACGAAGGCGGCATGTACTGGAAGCGGGAGGGCGCTTACGAATACCTCGTGAAGACTGTGCGCGGCAACCGCCAGCAGCGGTTGGGCGCCCGCAGCCCCGAGCTGGAAGCCACCTACACCGCCTTCAAAACCCGCAAGGCCGAGGTGGAGGCCCGATTGGCCAGCCTCAAGGCAGCGGCCACCACCGCGCAGCGGCTCAACAGGGCGGTGAAGGCGGGGCGCGTGCCCGCTTTGGTGATTGACCTGCTCAACCAGTTGGATGACAGCGGCCTCGCCCAGCACTTCACGGTGGTGGGCACCCACGCGCTTTACGCCTATGAGGCGGCGGCGGGCGTGCGCATCGTGGCGGGCGCACTGGCCACACAAGACGTGGACCTGTTGTGGGACGCCCGCCAGCGCGTGCGCTTTCTGGCCGACATCAAGCGTTTGGACAAGTCCATGTTGCAGCTGTTGCAAGAAGTGGACCCCACCTTCGTGCGCAAAGACCTGCAGGCCGAAACCGCCATCAACGCCAAAGGCTTTGAGGTGGACTTTTTGCGTCGCATGCAAGAGGCTGATGACCCGCACCCCTTCAAACTGTCCGACGCCGAGGAGGAGCTGTGGCCGGTCATGGCCGAGCGCGCCAAGGTACTGACCGAGGCGCCACGTTTTTCGCATGTGGTGATTGGCGCTACCGGCAAGATGGCGGTGATGCACACCATATCGCCGCTGACCTTTGTGGAGTTCAAACGCTGGCTGGCGGATCGTCCCAACCGCGACCCGTCCAAGCGCCGGCGCGACAAGCTGCAGGCGCAGACAGTGCAGGCTTTGATGGATGAGGGCTTGCTGTTGGCGCCCTGATGGTGCAACGGCTGTCCCACCCCCTGCGCCAATGGTGCGAGGCTTGCCCTCCGTCTGCACTGGCACCGGAGGCCCCAGCACGGCGCCGGCTGGCCCCAATACGCCGATCGCGCAATGGCTCAATAACGCCAGTCGGCGGCTCTTTGTGTGGTTTCTACCGAAGCTTGTACCGAAGTTTTTACCGAAGTTGCCGCCGAGGGCTGAGTCAGTCGTCACTCCCTCGCTGTTGGCCGGCTCCAGGCACTCGAAGTGAGCCCGCCGGCCTGGCTCAGGCAGCCATCGGAGCCGGCTGAACCTCCCTGGCAATGGCTTTGCCGTTCGCGATCTCGGCCGACACGCCGCGCTGACCTTTGGTGATTTCGTCTTGAGGCTGACGAACCGGCGACATTTTCCTCCCCGGGTATTCCCCCCATTGACACCACCCCGCGCCCGTCCGATGGTGCAAGGCTTGCCGTTCTGTCAGCCATTGCACCGGAGACGCGCCATGCACAGCACCAGCCCGCACCAGCACATCGCCACCGTCATGCAGGTGGCCACCGATGGCGTGGGAGCCAGCGCGGCGGCGCGGCACGAGCAGGTGATCCGCGATTCGTGGCTGCGCTGTGTGCAGCAGCACCGGCTAGACCCAGCGCGCATGCAAGAGGCCATCATCCTGCCGCAGGCGCGGCTGCGCGAGCACCAAGACCAGATGGAGGCGCTGCTGCAGATCGCGCGCCACGGGCTGGAGTCGCTCTACACCAAGGTGGCGGGCCTGGGCTACGTGGTGCTGCTGACCGACGCGCGCGGCGTCACCGTGGACTTTTTGGGCGACCTGGTGTTTGAGCCCAGCTTGCGCAAGGCCGGCCTGTATCTGGGCGCCGACTGGAGCGAGCACCACGCCGGCACCTGCGGCGTGGGCACCTGCATCAGCACCGGCCAGGCGCTCACCGTGCACCTGGACGACCACTTCGACGCCACCCACATTCCGCTGACCTGCACCACCGCGCCGGTGTACGACAGCGCCGGCCAGCTGAGTGCGGTGCTCGACATTTCGCAGCTCAGCTCCAGTCAGCCCAAGGAGAGCCAGCACCTGGCGCTGCAGCTGGTGAAGATGTACGCGCACGACATCGAGAACGCGGCCTTTTTGCACCGCCACCGCCACGACTGGGTGCTGCGCCTGTCGCAAGCGCCGCAGTTTCTGGACGTGCAGCCCGACTATTTGCTGGCGCTCGACAGCCACGGCCGCATCGTCGGCCACAACCGGCGGGCGCAACTGTCGTTCGCCGGGCCGCCCCAAGAACGACAGCACCCCCTCGGGGGGCCTGGCGAAGCCCGGTTTGGGGGCGACAGTTCTTCTTTGGAGCAAGGCGAGCCGCTGATCGGCATGGGTTTTGAGCGCCTGTTTGGCCTGCCGTTTGGCCAGATCGGCCGCTTTGTGATGACCCAGCCGTCGGACCAGCGCGCGGTGATGCTGGCGGGAGGGCGGCAGTTGCTGTTTTTGTCGGCGGTGCCGCCGCCCACCCGGCCGGTGGCCAGTGTGCCGCGCGAAGAGCGCCGCGTGCCCGCGCCCTTGGCCGCGCTGTCGGCTGGCGACGCCGCGCTCGACCGCCAGGTGGAGCGGGTGGCGCGGCTGGTGAACACGCCCATCGGCCTGCTGATCACCGGCGAGACCGGTTCGGGCAAAGAGTATTTCGCCAAAGCGGTGCACGCCGCCAGCGAGCGGCGCAGCCGGCCTTTTGTGGCGGTGAACTGCGCGGCCATTCCCGAGCACCTGATCGAGAGCGAGCTGTTTGGCCACCTGCCGGGCAGCTTCTCGGGCGCCTCGCCCAAGGGCAAGCGCGGCCTGATCGCCGAGGCCGATGGCGGCACGCTGTTTCTGGACGAGATTGGCGACATGCCGCTGGCGCTGCAGGCGCGGCTGCTGCGCGTGTTGTCCGAGCGCGAGGTGCTGCCGGTGGGCGCCACCAAGCCGGTGCCGGTGAACATCCGCGTCATCGCCGCCACCCACGCGCCGCTGGAACAGCTGGTGCTGGCCGGGCGTTTCCGCGACGACTTGTATTACCGCCTCAAGGGCGCGCTTATTGAGCTGCCGCCGCTGCGCGAGCGCAGCGACCTGGGCGCCATGATCACCCGCTTGTTGGGCGCGCGCTCCATCACGCCCGCCGCGCTGCACCGCTTGATGGAGCACCGCTGGCCGGGCAATTTGCGCGAGCTGCGCAACGTGCTGGACTACGCCGCCAGCCTGAGCGGCGATGGCCCGATCGACCTGGACGATTTGCCCGAGCTGCAGGCGCTGCGCCTGCCCAGCCGCGCCACGCCACAGCCGCCCACGCCCGACGAGGGGCCCGACGCCTTGCTGCAGGCGCTGCGCGCCGCGCAATGGAACGTGAGCGCGGTGGCGCGGCAGATGGGCCTGTCGCGCATGACGCTGTACCGGCGCATGAAGCGGGCGGGGATTGTGGCGCCGCATCGCATGCAGTGACACCTGTCACTCCGGCGTGTGACAGGTGCACGGGGTGTGACAGCTGTGCGCTGGGTGCCAAGCCCATGTGAATCAAGCACTTGCGCGCGGCGAGCGCTTGGCACGCGTCTTGTGTGGCACAGGGCACCGGCCCGCGTCGAGGCCGGCATTCACAGGAGACACACCCATGACCGCATCTTCGCCCTCCCAGCGGGCACAACGCTGGCTGGACGCTTTTGGCGCCGCCCTGGCCTCGGGCAAGCCCGACGCCGCGCTGCCGCTGTTCGACGCCGACTGCTATTGGCGCGACCTGGTGGCCTTCACCTGGAACATCCGCACCCAAGAGGGCCACGCCGCCATCCGCGACATGCTGGCCGCGCGCCAGGCCGACACGGCGGCGTCGAACTTCCAGCTGGAAGGCGAAGCCACCGAGGCCGATGGCGTGACCGACGCGTGGTTCACTTTTGAGACCCGCGTCTCGCGCGGGCGCGGCCACCTGCGTTTGAAAGCCGACAAAGCCTGGACCCTGCTGACCACCATGGTCGAGCTGAAAGGCTTTGAGGAAAAGAAAGGCCCGCGCCGCATCAAAGGCGCCGAGCACGGCGCCCAAAAAGGCCGCAAGAGCTGGCTCGAACGCCGCCACGAAGAAGAAGCGCGCCTGGGCTACACCGAGCAGCCTTATGTGGTGATCGTTGGTGGCGGGCAGGGCGGCATCATGCTGGCCGCGCGCCTGCGCCGCCTGGGTGTGCCGACCATCGTGATCGAGAAGAACGCGCGGCCCGGCGACAGCTGGCGCAATCGCTACAAAACCCTGTGCCTGCACGACCCGGTGTGGTACGACCACCTGCCCTACATGCCCTTCCCGGACGACTGGCCGGTGTTTGCGCCCAAAGACAAGGTGGGCGACTGGCTGGAGATGTACACCAAGGTGATGGAGATCAACTACTGGGGATCGACCACCGCGAAGAAGGCCAGCTTTGACGAGGCCAAGGGCGAATGGACCGTGGTGGTGGACCGCAACGGCCAAGAGGTGACGCTGCGGCCCAAGCAGCTGGTGTTTGCGCTGGGTGTCTCGGGCTACCCCAACGTGCCGCAGATTCCGGGCGCCGACAGCTTTGAGGGCGACCAGCACCACTCCAGCAAACACCCTGGCCCAGAGCAGTACGTGGGCAAGAAATGTGTGGTGCTGGGCTCCAACAACTCGGCCCACGACATTTGCGCCGCGCTGTGGGAAAACGGCGCCGACGTCACCATGGTGCAGCGCAGCAGCACCCACATTGCGCCGTCCGATTCGCTGATGGAACTGGCCCTGGGCGGGCTCTACAGCGAAGAGGCGGTGGCCAACGGCATCGACCACCACAAGGCCGACCTGGTGTTCGCCAGCGTGCCCTACAAGATCATGCACACCTTCCACATCCCGGTGTACGACGAGATGAAGAAGCGCGACGCCGACCTGTACGGCCGGCTGGAAAACGCCGGCTTCATGCTCGACTTTGGCGACGACGGCTCGGGCCTGTTCATGAAGTACCTGCGCCGCGGCTCGGGCTACTACATCGACGTGGGCGCCAGCGAGCTGGTGGCCAACGGCAGCATCAAGCTCAAGAGCCACAACAACATCGAGCGCATCAACCCGAAAAGCGTGACGCTGACTGATGGCACCGAGCTGCCGGCCGACCTGATCGTCTACGCCACCGGCTACGGCTCGATGAACCGCTGGCTGGCCGACCTGGTCTCGCCCGAGGTGGCCGACCGCGTGGGCAAGGTCTGGGGCCTGGGCTCGGACACCACCAAAGACCCCGGCCCGTGGGAAGGTGAGCTGCGCAATATGTGGAAGCCGACCAACCAGAAACAGCTGTGGATCCATGGCGGCAACCTGCACCAAAGCCGCCACTACTCGCAGTTTCTGTCGCTGCAGCTCAAGGCGCGCTACGAGGGGCTGGACACCCCGGTGTACGGCCAAGCGGCGGTGCACCACCTGCGCTGAGGCAGGGCTGGCGGTGGGCGGGTGGGGTCAGCGCCGGCGGCTGACCAACACAATGCCCGCCGCCACGCCGCCCAGTGCCAGCACCAGCCGCCAGGTCAGCGGCTCGCTCAGCAGCAGCACACCAAAGGCCAGCGCAAACACCGGCGTCAAAAAGGTGAAGGTGGCCATTTGCGTGGCGGGGTAGTGGCGCAGCATCCACATCCACGCCAAGTAGCTGGCAAAGGCGCCCACCACGGTTTGCAGCAGCAGCGACACCCACGACATGGCCGAATAGTTCCAGCCCCAGGTCTCGCCCAAGGCCAGCGACACAACGGGTGCCACCAGCGCGGTGACGCCCAGTTGGTAAAACAAGGTTTTTTCGGCGCTGGCCTGCGCCATGCGGGTGGCGCGGATGGTCAGCGTGGTCAGGCCCCACAACAGACCGGCCAGCAGGCCCATGGCGTCGCCCACCCATTGCCCGGCCACCGGAGATGTCTGTGAAAACCCTTCACTAAAAGCCACCGCCACCGCCGCAAAGGCCAGCGACAGGCCCAGCCACTGCAGGCCCACCAGCCGCTCACCGGGCACCACGCGCGGCATGAGCAGCGCCACCACAAAGGGGCTGGTGTACAAAAACACCGTCAAGCGCGAGGCGCTGGTGTGGGTGAGCCCGAGGTAGATGAACACAAATTCGCCCGCAAACAGCGCGCCGGCCAGCAGGCCGCCTTGGAGCGTGCCGTCGCGTTCAAACAGCGGCACACGTTTGTAGCGGCACCACAGCAGCAGCAGTGCGGTGGCGCCCAGCATGCGCAGCGAGGCCTGCCACAGCGGCGGCATGTCGGCCGAGGCCACCTTGATGAGGATTTGCTGCAGGCCCCAAAAGGCACAGCAGGCCACCAGCAAGGTCATGGCGAATCGGTCGAGGTGGGGCTTGCGCTGTGGGGTGGACATGCCAGCCATTGTCGGTCGGGCGTGCGGATTGCAACGCTTGGCCCCAGTGGGAACGGGTGTGGCGCTGTCGGCTTGGTGACTCGTCAATAGAATCTCAGGGATGCTTAGAACCCCATCCACTTTGCCGGTGGCCGCACTGATGGCCGCCATGTGCTGGACTTGGCCAGCCCAAGCTGCCCAAACCGCCCAGGCCACCCAGCGTCCGGCTGCGGCCGTTGCCAAACCACCGTTGACCGCGCCATGTGAGCAATGGGTGCCGCGTTTGCCCAATGTGCCAGCGGCCTTGTGCAGCGCTGCAGGCCTCAAGCCCACCGCCGGGCGCTCGGTCAAAGGCCAGCCTTTGTATGCGCGCGACGTGGTGGCGCCCGACGCGGCCGTGCGGGTGCTGGTGGTGGGGGCGATGCACGGCGACGAGCTGTCGTCGGCTTCGATGGCGCTGCATTGGATCCGCTTGGCCAGCGAAACCCCGGCCAACGCCCACTGGCGTTTTATTCCGGCGCTCAATCCCGATGGCCTGTTGGTGCGACCAGCCAAACGGGTGAATGCACGCGGTGTGGATTTGAACCGCAACTTTCCCACGCCGAATTGGGCCAAAGAGGCCAAGATTTACTGGGAAAAGCGCACCCGCAAAGACCCGCGCCGCTGGCCTGGGCCCACGCCACTGTCGGAGCCCGAGTCGAAGTTTTTGCACGAGGAGATGGAGCGTTTTCAGCCGCACCTGATCGTCAGCATCCACGCACCGTATGGTGTGCTCGACTTCGACGGCCCGTCGGTGCCGCCGCAGCGTTTGGGCCGGCTCTACCTCGACCAAGTGGGCATTTTCCCGGGCAGTTTGGGCAACTACGGCGGTGTGCACAAAGGCATGCCGGTGGTGACGATTGAACTGCCCAGCGCGTTCCGCACCCCGCTGGAGCCAGAAATTCGCCAAATGTGGCTGGACCTGCTGCGCTGGATGAGCGAGCGCATCCGTCCCGAGCCCACCGGGGTCGATGCGGTCAAGCTGAAGAAGTCGAGCTGATCAGCGGCGCCGGGGCGCCCGCGCCGGGCGCGCTGTTCCAAAAGCCAAAGAGCATGGCGGGCTCTTGCCCGCTCATGAGTTCGGCCAGCGCCTTGCCCGAGCCCGCGCCGTGGGTCCAGCCCAAGGTGCCGTGGCCAGCGTTGACCCACAGGCCGCGCACGCGGCTTTGGCCCATGACCGGGATGTTGGTGGGTGTGGCCGGGCGCAGGCCGCACCAGAACTGGGGGTTGCCGCCGTCGCGTTCCAGCCGGGTGTCGGCCACACCGGGAAACACCTCTTCGATGCGGCGCACCAGCATTTCGGCGCGCCGGCGCGCCAGCGGGGTGTCCAGCGACAAATCGAAGCCACCGAGTTCGATGGTGCCGGCCACGCGCAGTTGGTCGCCCAGGCGCGAGATGGCGATCTTGAGCTGGTCGTCCAGCAGGCTGACCTGCGGCGCGGCGTCGGGGCGCAGCAGGCGCAGGGTGGCGCTGTAGCCTTTGCCGGGGTAAATCGGCAGGCGCACACCCACCTGGCGCATCAGCGCGGTGCTGTAGCTGCCGCAGGCCACCACCGCCGCGTCGGCGCGCAGCTCGCGCACCGCGCCATCGGCGCGCGAACGCGCCCGCACCGAGCAGAAGGCGCCGCCTTCGGTGTACAGCTGTTCAATGTCGTGTTGCATCAGGCTTTGCAGGCCCAAGGCTTCGCAGCGGCGCAGCAGCGCTTGGGTGAAGACGCGGCAGTCGCCCGATTCGTCGCTTTCGGTGTAGGTGCCGCCCACCACTTTGTCGCCGTAGGCCTTGAGCGCGGGCTCGATGCGCAGCAGCTCCTCACGGCCGACCACGCGGCGGTTGACGCCGTGGCGGCGCATCAGCTCGGCGGCAGCGCCCGCGCCGTCGAGCGCGTGTTGGCTGGTGTAGAAGTGGGCGATGCCTTTGGTCAGGCGCTGGTATTCGATGCCGGTGTCGGCCACCAAGCGCTTGAGCGCCTCGTGGCTGTAGCGCCCCAGCGCCACGATCTGCGCCACATTGCGCTCAAAGGCGCTGTCGTTGCACTGGGCCAAAAACTGCAAGCCCCAGCGCCACTGGTCGGGGTCGAATTGGGGGCGGAATTTGAGCGGGCCTTCGGGGTCGAACAGCCATTTCAGCGCCTTGAGCGGCGCTTCGCGGTTGGCCCAAGGTTCGCAATAGCTCACCGAAATTTGCGCCGCGTTGCCAAAACTGGTCTCCAGCGCGGCGTCGGCCTGGCGGTCGACCAGCGTCACGCGGTGGCCCCGCTGCAGCAAATGCCAAGCGGTGCTGACCCCAATCACGCCCGCGCCCATCACGATCACATGCATGTCCCACTCCTGGTGTCGGGGCGCACCCACCGGGGCCGCCACACATGGCCGCGAGTATGGAAAGGATGGCGGTGTTTGAGAAGCTAGATTAAACTAGATCGATATTGATCAGATTGGCTAATAAAGCAGCCACCCGGATACCGCCATGAGCACCTTCGATCCCGACGCCTTGGAGTGCCTGGCCGCCATCATTGAAGAAGGCGGTTTTGAGCGCGCGGCCAACCGCTTGTCGATCACCCAGTCGGCGGTGTCGCAGCGCCTGCGCGCGTTGGAAGCGCAGGTGGGCACGGTGCTGATTGTGCGCAGCCGCCCGCTCAAGGCGACGGCGGCCGGGCAGCTGTTGCTCAAGCACGCCAAGATGATGCGGCTCTTGCGCGCCGACCTGGAGCGCGATCTGCGCGAGCTGGCGCCCAGCACCGTCGGCGGCGGGCGCGACGAGGACAGCATTTCGGTGGCCATCAACGCCGACAGCATCGCTACCTGGGCCTTGCCCGCACTCAATGGGCTGGCGCAGGCCGGGCTGCCGATTGAAATCATCGCCGACGACCAAGAGTTCACCCACGAATGGCTGCGCGAAGGCCAGGTGCTGGGCTGTGTCACCTCGCTGGGCCAGGCGCTGCGCGGCTGCCGCATGGAGCCGTTGGGGGTGATGGACTATGTGCTGGTGGCCAGGCCCGAGTTTGTGGCCCAACATTGCCCGCGCGGGCTGACCGCCCACAATTTTCACGCCTTGCCCTTTGTCAGCTTCAACCGCAAGGACCATGTGCCTTGCGAATTTGTGATGAGCGCTTTTGGATTGTCTCGGGTCACGCTCAAGCAATTTTTTGTGCCCAGCACCCACGCCATGCTCCATGCAGTGAAGGCCGGCTGGGGCCTGAGTGTGCTGCCGGAGCTGGCGGTGCGCGAGGCCCTGGCCAACGGCGCGCTGGTGCGGCTGCTGCCGCGCCACCATCTGGGTGTGGCCTTGTATTGGCACTGCTGGAATCTGCAGTCCGACGTATTGGATGCCTTGAGTGCGGCGCTGCGCAGCGCAGCGCGCTTGCAGCTCAAGACGGCTGATGCGCCAAAAAAACCATAGAGTCTAGTTTTGGCCCGGTGGGTTGAGTTTCACCCTGCCCGGTAGAAGTCGGGCACAATGGGGCGCTTGATTCCTGCCTGTGCGCCACCATGACCACCGCCGATACGCCTGTCCAAACTCCCAAGCTGAGCTTTCGCCAGCAAATGCATTTGGCGCGCGAAGACGCCATCATTGCGGCGGTCAACCGGCTGCTGGCCGAAAAGGGCTTTGACGCGATGACGGTTGATGAGGTCGCGGCCGAGGTGGGCATTGCCAAGGCCAGCTTGTACAAACACTTCCCGAGCAAAGAAGACCTCGCGGCCACCGCGATGGCGCGTGTCATGCAGCGGGCGGTGGCGTTCTTGGGCGGGGTGGATGCCGCGCTGCCGCCATTGGAGCGGCTGCGCGCCACCGCGCGCTGGACCATGGGGCTGCAGCTGGCCGGCGAAATGCCGTCCTTGCCCAGCGAAAACTCCACCTTGCGCACGGCGCTGGCGGCCAACACCGATTACATGGACGGCCTGATGACGGTGAGCGACACCCTGGGCGAGTGGATAGAGGCCGCCCAGGCCGATGGCAGCTTGGACGCCGAGCTGCCACCGATTGTGGTGCTCTACACCTTGTACGCCCGGGCTTGTGACCCGGTGCTGGGTTTTCTCAAGGGCTCTGAGCAGTACAGCGACGACGAGATCATCGAGCTGGTGCTGCGCACCTGCTTCAGCGGCCTGTGCAGCCGCTGAGATCCACGCAACGCACGTTTTAGCGCACCAGCAACACGGGCACTTTGCAGTCGGCCAGCACGCGGGTGGCCACCGAGCCCATGAGCAGATTGCCCAGTGCGCTGTGGCCGTGTGAGCCCATGACCAGCAGGTCGAACTTGCCGCTGGTGGCGGTTTTGGCGATCACGTCGCCCGCTGCGCCGACCTTGGTGATGAGCTTGGGTTCGATGCCGTGGCGCTGCAAAAACTTCACCACGCTGGCGGTGGCCTTGGTCGATTCCTCGGCGTAATAAGCGTTCACCACATCAACGCCCACAGCGGCGCGGGCCCGCGGGGGCAGCGGCGACTGCACATTGACCAAGGTGTATTCGTTCTTGGCGCTGAACACCTCGTCGTGGGTGGTCAAGTAAGCCAGCATTTTTTTGGTATACGCGCTGCCGTCCACGGCCAACAGAATTTTCATCGAGGGTCTCCAGAAAAAATTTGCTCAGTCTGCAGTGTACGTGCGCTGTTGGTGTGCCCACCTTGATCTGGCACAGACACACAGCCGGTGGGCACAAAGCCCGCTTGCTCGCCTTTGTTGGCATAACCCAGCGGATTGGCGACGATGCGGCAGCGGCCCACGCGTTGGTCTTGTGGGCAGTGCAAGTGGCCGTGCATCCAGACATCGGCCAGCGGCAGCAGATCGTCCAGGGCGTTGCAAAACGCGGCTGTGCCGGGCGTGAGGCCGTAGCGCGGATCGGCGCTGTGCAGCGTGGGCGCAAAGTGCGTCACCGCCACGGTGGTGCCGTCAAACGGCTGCGACAGCGCGTGGCGCAGCCACGCTTGGCATTCGAGCGCCAGCTCGCGCATGGCAGCGGCATCGAACAGCGCACCACCGCGCTGGGTGGCCATTTTTTGCAGGTGAAAGTTGGCCGCGCGGTAGAGCTTGTCGCGCGGGTGCTGCGGCAGGGCGCCGTAATCGCTCCACAAGGTGGTGCCAACAAAGCGCACTTCCTGGTGGGTCCAGACCTCGCGCTCCAGCCAGATCAGGCCCAGACGCTCGCAGGTGGCGCGCAGGGCGCGGTGGGTCTCGTCCCAGTCGCGGCCGTCGTATTCGTGGTTGCCTGGCACAAACAGCACCGGCACCGGCCAGCCGGCGTATTGCGGCAGTGGCGAAAAGCGCTGCAGCCCCCAGTCGGGCTCGGCCAGCGGCGGCCCTTGGCTGCGGTCTTGATAAGAACCGATGTCGCCGGCCAGCACCAAGAGATCGGCGTCCGGCGCTGGGCTGAACTGGGCCTGTGGGTTGGCTTCGAGGTGCAGATCGCTCAGCAGTTGAATCTTCACGCAAAGCCCTCCTGCGCCGGCATCTGGTCGGCGGCCCGTTGCAGCGCCGCGCGCAGCCAACGGTGGGCCGGACTGTGGCCGTTTTGCCGGTGCCAGAGCGCATCCACATGCACCGCCGGCACCGCCAAGGGCAGCTCTTGCCACACCAGTTGTTCGGCCATGCCGGTGGCCTCCATAAAGTGCCGGGGCAGCACGGTCAGCAAATCGGTGCTGGCCACCACCCGTCCGGCGGTAAAAAATTGGTTCACCGTCAGCACCACCCGGCGCTGGCGCGATACCGCCGCCAGCGCCTCGTCCACAAAACCAAAAGCCCGGCCCGAAAAGCTCACCAGCAGGTGGCGCGCTGCGCAGTACGCGTCGAGCGTCAACGGTGCGCTGGCCAGCGGGTGCTGGTGTCGCATCACCACCACATAGTGGCCGGAATAAAGGCGGTGGTGTTCAAACGCGCGCGGCGTATCGGTCAGGTGTTGCGCACCCAGCTCGGCCAGCACCCCCGGAAAGTGCCCAATCGCCAGATCGGCAGCGCCGCTCTCCAGCAGCTGCCGGGGGTCGCGGGTGGTCAGCGGCACCACCCGCAGGTTCACCCCGGGTGCTTCGTTTTCCAAGATGTTCACCAGCGGCGGGATCAGTTGCGCGGCGGTGGCGTCGGCCATGGTCAGCACAAAAGCGTTGCTGGCCGCCGCCGGATCAAAGTCGCCCGGCGACAGCGATTGCCGCAGCTGTGTCAGCGCCTCGCGCACCGTGGGCCACAGCGCCAGCGCGCGCGGGGTGGGCTCGATGCCGTGGCCGCTGCGCCGCACCAACTCGTCGCCCAAGGTCTCGCGCAGGCGGCGCAGGGCATTGCTGACCGCAGGCTGGGTCATGGACAGGCGGTCGGCCGCGCGGGTGAGGTTGCGCTCGGCCATCACCTCATCGAACACCCGCAACAGGTTCAGGTCCAGTTGGCGAAAAACACGATCTGTCATAGACAAGCAGAAATGACATTTGTCACATGAATATAAGACATTAGCAAAATAAATTGGCGGTATATCAGGGTTTCCACCTAGTATTGCACCTGTCGTTGGATATTCCTCGGGAGAAACTCATGAACCACACCGCCATTCACCCCCTGCCGCCGCTGGCCGCTGCCCGCCGCGCTCCCACCCCTCGCTCAGAAAACGCCCGTGCGCTGGCCGCTTTGCTGCTGGCCGCCATGGTCGCTGCCTTGGTGGTGATCGCCGACCATTTCATCAGCACTTGGGCCGACGGCCACCTGTTTTTGGCCTGGGTGGCCTTGTGGGCAGTGGTGTTTGCCGCCACCGCGCTGCTGGCCACGCCAGCGCGCCAGTTGGCACAACGCACCATGCGCGGACTTGACACCTGGGCCCGTGAGCGCGCCCAGGCCCGCGCCGATGCCCGCCTGTGGGACTTGGCCAAGAACGACCACCGCGTGATGGCCGAACTCGTGCAAGCGCGCGCCCGCGCCAGCGAGACACAAGCCGCTGAAGAGGCCGCCTTGGCCCCCTTGGGGCTGGACAACGGTGTGGTGCTGCCGCTGCGCCGCCAGTCGTATCTGGAGCGTCTGGCCACCCAGTACCGCCACAGCCAGCGCCTGTACTACATCTGATCGGGCCACGCCCACAAAAAAGCCACCGGGTTGCGGTGGCTTTTTTTCGCCCGGACCATGTGTCCGGGGGCGTTGGAGGCAGGCGCCGGGTGTGGCGCCCACCCCAACGGGCGGCTGGCTTGCGGCCAGCGCCCGTGTTCGGGCATCACACCGTAGCCAGGCGCTTTTCCAGATCGGCGCGGGTGTCGAGCAGGGCTTTGGGCAGGCGCTGGGCCAGCTTGGCGAAGTGCTCGTCGTGCAGCTTGAATTCGTCCATCCAAGCGGCTTTGTCGATGCTGGTGACTTGGGCGAACTGCTCGGCGCTGAAGGACAGGCCGTTCCAGTTGATTTCGGCGTAGGCCGGGGCCACGCCAAACATGGTCTGCTCGCCCTGGGCCTTGCCTTCGAGGCGGTCGATCACCCACTTGAGCACGCGCATGTTGTCGCCGTAACCCGGCCAGACGAACTGGCCGTTGGCGTCTTTGCGGAACCAGTTGACGCAGTACAGCGCGGGCAGGGTGTGGCCAGCGGCTTGGGCTTGTTGGCCCAGGTTGAGCCAGTGCTGGAAGTAGTCGCTCATGTTGTAGCCGCAGAAGGGCAGCATGGCAAACGGGTCGCGGCGCACCACGCCTTGTGCGCCAAAGGCGGCGGCGGTGGTTTCCGACCCCATGGTGGCGGCCATGTACACACCTTCGGTCCAGCTGCGCGCTTCGGTCACCAGCGGCACGGTGGTGGAGCGGCGGCCGCCAAACAGCATGGCGTCGATCGCCACGCCCTTCGGATCGTCCCAGGCCGGGTCGAGCGCCGGGTTGTTGGTGGCGGCCACGGTAAAGCGGGCGTTGGGGTGCGCGGCCTTGGTGCCTTTTTCTTTGGCGATGGCGGGCGTCCAGTCGTTGCCTTGCCAGTCGATCAGGTGGTCGGGCAGGCTGCCGGTGTCTTTTTCCATGCCTTCCCACCACACGTCGCCGTCGTCTGTCAGGGCCACGTTGGTGAAGATCACGTCCTTGTGCAGGCTCAGCATGCAGTTCGGGTTGGTCTTCATGTTGGTGCCGGGGGCCACGCCAAAGTAGCCGGCTTCGGGGTTGATGGCGACCATCTTGCCGTCGGCTTGGGGCTTGATCCAGGCGATGTCGTCGCCGATGGTGGTGACCTTCCAGCCCTCAAAGGCCTTGGGCGGCACCAGCATGGAGAAGTTGGTCTTGCCGCAGGCGCTGGGGAAAGCGGCGGCGACGTGGTATTTCTTGCCTTCGGGGTTGGTCACGCCCAAGATCAGCATGTGCTCGGCCAGCCAGCCCTGGTCGCGGCCCATGTTGGAGGCGATGCGCAGCGCAAAGCACTTCTTGCCCAGCAGCGCGTTGCCGCCGTAGCCCGAACCGTAGGACCAGATTTCGCGCGTCTCGGGGTAGTGCACGATGTATTTGGTGGTCGGGTTGCAAGGCCAGCTGGTGGTGTCTTTTTCCCCGGCGGCCAGTGGGGCGCCCACGGTGTGCACGCAGGGCACAAACTCGCCGTCGCTGCCCAGCACGTCGTACACCGCCTTGCCCATGCGGGTCATCAGCTTCTGGTTGACCACCACATAGGCGCTGTCGGTCAGCTCAATGCCGATGTGGGCGATGGGTGAGCCCAGTGGGCCCATGCTGAAAGGCACCACATACATGGTGCGGCCCTTCATGCAACCGTCGAACAGCGGGTTGAGCGTGGCCCGCATCTCGGCCGGGGCCATCCAGTTGTTGGTCGGACCGGCGTCTTCTTTCTTTTCCGAGCAGATGTAGGTGCGGTCTTCCACGCGGGCCACGTCCGACGGGTCGGTCCAGGCCAGGAAGGAGTTGGCGCGCTTGGCGGGGTTGAGCTTTTTGAAGGTGCCGGCGGCCACCAGCTCGGCGCACAAGCGGTCGCACTCTTCTTGTGAGCCGTCGGCCCAGACGATCTGGTCGGGCTTGCACAGGGCGGCCATGTCGGCGACCCAAGCGATCAGCTTGGCGTTTTTGACGTAGGCCGGGGTGTTCAGGTTCAGGCCCTGCATCACGGGTGAGTTCATGGTGGAGACTCCAGAAGTTAAAAACCGTTGCGCGACGGACGACTGTGGCCGCTGCGGGCTGGGCCCGGGGCGGCGGCAATCCCCTCGCAAAATCAGGGGCGGTCGGCGATCGGTGGCGGTGTGCGGGGTATAGGGCACACAGCAGGTGGCTGCGGCGGGGTGGCGCCGGGGCCCGGTATCCGGTGGTCGGCCAATCCCGAAATTTTAAGAAACCCCTCCGTCAGTTACCGGTTAGTTACATGCGTAACTTGCATAACCTAATGCTTGCCCCAAGGGTGAGGGCGGGTGTAGGCACAAAAAAAGCCGGCAAAGCCGGCTTTCTGGCAAGGCAATGGGTGGCCGTTACGCCATGTAAACAGCGATAAACGCCAACAACAGCATCAGCACGCCACCAGCGAGGGGCAGCACCACGGGCATGTGAGGGGTGATGGCTTCCACCACGTCTTGTTCGGCAGGGGCTTCGTGGCTGTGATCATGGTGCGACATGGCGGACTCCGAAAAACAAAACTAGGAAAAGCCAAATTTTAGGGCACAAGCGTGGCGTGCGTCCAAAGTTCGCCGAACCTAGGGCTGCTTTGGCACAACTTCACAAGCGCGCCGGCCTGCGGTATGGTCCGCGCACAAGCCGGCCGGCCATTCCGCCACAACCGGTGTGCTGCCCAGAATCAGCGCTGTTTGCAGGAGACAGGGGAATGCCCAAACGCACACCGGACCAGGCGCCACTGCCGGGCGGTCTGGTCCACGCCACCGACCGCCGCGACAGCTGTCGCAGCGCCGACGGCCGTTTGTATTTGCCCAACGGCTGGCGCCAAGTGCCTGTGTTGGATTTGATGTGTTCGCACTTTGTGCTGACGCTGGCCTCTCGCCAGGGTGCGCAGTTCAACGTGCGGCGCGATCTCAACACCTTGCTGGCCTTGTGTGGGCGCCATTTGGTCTGGCCCCAAACCGTGTTGCAGCGCTTGCGGCGTTTTTTGGCGCTGCGCTGCAGCGACAACAGCCTGTGGCTAGACCACGAAAAACTCTCGACTGCCGCTTTTATGGAGCGCCACGGGCAGTGGCGCGGCCCTTACGAAGAGGCCACGCTGTTTTTTTATTTGGACGATTACGCCAAAGACCACGCACGCGACGTGCTGCTGGTGATCCGCAGCACCGCCGAATGGTTGGGCCAGGTGCTCAGCCGCCAACGCACCTTGGTCGAGAAGAACATCGACGCCTTGGTGCAGTTGCTGCATCTCAACAAGGCCGAGCGCGCGCTGCTGTTGTTTGGCACGCTGGCGCGTTACCAGCGCGAGCTGCGCTCCATGCTGGTGGAGTTCAAGGTCAACAACGCGCCCGAGGCTTATGCCACCATCGCCGAACTGGCGGGGGTGAAGGCCAATGAGGTGGCCGATGCCTTGCGCGCGGGCTCGCGCTTGGAGCGCATCGGCCTGGTCGACAACCTGATCTCTGAGCACAACATCACCGACTTGGCCGACCTGATGAAGGTGAGCGAAAAGCTGCCCCCAGTGCTGATGCGCCAGTACCGCAACGAGCGCGAGCTGATGGCGGTGTTCACCCGGCCCGCTACCCGCACCACACTCACGCCCGAGCATTTCTCGTTTGTGGCCGACGATGTGCGCCTGTTGTCGCAGCTGCTGCACGAGGCGGTGGCGCGGCAGACGCCGGGCGTCAATGTGTTGATTTATGGTCCACCCGGCACCGGCAAAACCGAGCTGGCGCGTCTGCTGGCGCAGCAAGCCGGGCTGGAGCTGTTTGAGGTGGAGTACGCCGACCGCGACGGCCACGCGCTCAGCGGCCGCGACCGTTACCGCTCGCTGCAGATTGCCCAGGTGTTTCTGAAAGGCACGGAGCGCTCGGCCTTGCTGTTTGACGAGGTCGAAGACGTGTTTCCGCCGATTTCCACCGAGGCGGCGCAATTCATGGCGCGGGCCGAGCGCTTGCCACCCACCAGCAGCGGTGTTGGCGGCAAGGCCTGGGTCAACCAGATCTTGGAATCCAACCCGGTGCCCACCTTGTGGGTGACCAACCGCATCGAGCAAATCGACCCGGCTTTTCGCCGCCGCTTCGCCTACCACCTGGAACTCAAAAGCCCGCCGCCGGGTGCGCGCGAGCAGCTGGTGCGCCGCGCGCTCAGTGGCGTGGCGGTGTCGGCCGATTTGGTGGCGCGCTTGACCCAGCGCCAAGGCCTGACGCCGGCGCAAATTGAAACCGCGGTGCGTTTTGCCCAGCTGGCGCAGCCCGAGCCCGCAGCGAAAGGTCGGCGCAAAGCCGCGCCGCTCGACGCGCTGATCGAGCGCCAACTGGCCCATGCCGACGCCGCTTTGGGCCGGCGCGCCGACACCCCTGAGCGCGATTGCCCGACGCAATACGACCTGGCCATGCTGCACACCGAATCGCGTTACCCGGTGGAGCGCATGGCGGAAGCGCTGCGCGCGCGCGGTCACGGCACCCTGTGTTTTTACGGCCCACCCGGCACCGGCAAAACCGCGCTGGCCGAACACCTGGCCCAGGCCCTGGGCCGCCCGCTGATGCTGCGCCGCGCCAGCGACCTGATGAGCAAATTTGTCGGCGAAACCGAACAACAAATGGCCGCCATGTTTGCCCAGGCCCAGGCCGAACAAGCGGTGCTGTTGCTCGACGAAGCCGACAGCTTTTTGCAAGACCGCCGGGGCGCCCAGCGCAACTACGAGGTCACCGAGGTCAACGAAATGCTGCAAGGCATGGAGCGCTTTGCTGGGGTGTTCATTTGCACCACCAATTTGCTGGACCGCATCGACCAAGCCGCGCTGCGCCGCTTCACCTTCAAGATCGGTTTTCACCCACTGCGCCCAGAGCAGCGCGAACGCATGTTTGTGGTCGAGGCGCTCGCTGGCCGCGCCGAGGCGCTCACCCCAGCGCTGCGCGAGCGGCTGGCGCGTTTGCCCCAGCTGTGCCCGGGCGACTTTGCGGCGGTTCAACGCCAAGCCCGCATCTTGGGCGACACCCTGAGCCCCGAGGCCTTTGTGGAGCAGCTCGAAGCCGAGCACCGCATCAAACCCGAGGTGCGCGAGTCGCGGTCGGTCGGGTTTTTGTGAGGCCGGCGCCGTCTGTGAACGCGCTACAGTGCGGCCCATGCCGCGCACACCCGCCCAACCTTTGCCACTGGTCGCTGAGCCGGGCCACCTGATTCGGCGCGCGCACCAGCGCGCGGTGGCGCTGTTTGCCGAGCACCACGGTCGCCACATCACGCCGGTGCAATACGCGCTGCTGCGCGCGGTGCACGACGAATCCGGCTTGGACCAAGTGACGTTGGCCGAGCGGGTGGCCCTCGACACATCGACCACCGCCGACATCGCCGCCCGGCTCGAAGCCAAAGGCTGGTTGCACCGCGAGCTGCTGCCCCGGCGCCAGCGCAGCCTGCGCCTGAGCACCGAGGGCCAGGCGGTGCTCGACGAGATGTTGCCGCGCGTCAACGCCATGTACGCCGATTTGCTGGCGCCGCTGTCGGCGGCCGAGCGCGCGGCCTTTTTGGCCTTGCTGCAGCGGGTGGTGGGTATCGACACAGCGCCCTGAGGCGGACGGCCTGATGGCACCGGGAAAACCCTGCTTTTGCGGGGGCATGCCTTGCCTACAATGGCTTCATTCAGCATACTGAATCAGGAGTGCCCATGGCCACTTTTCCCCTCAACGCCTGGTACGTCGCCGCGCAGTCGCACGAACTGAGCGACAAGCCGCTGGGCCGCACCATTTGCAACGCCAAGCTGGTGTTCTACCGCCAGGCCGATGGCGCGGTGGCCGCGCTCGAAGACTTTTGCCCGCACCGTGGCGCGCCCCTGTCGCTGGGCCGCGTGTGCAACGGCCAGCTCATGTGTGGCTACCACGGCCTGGTGATGGGCTGCGACGGCAAAACCGTGTCCATGCCCGGCCAGCGCGTGGGCGGCTTTCCCGCCATCCGCGCCTACCCAGCGGTGGAGCGCTACGGCTTCATCTGGGTCTGGCCCGGCGACGCGGCCAAGGCCGATCCCGCCACCATTCCGCACCAGCACTGGCACGACCACCCGGATTGGGCGTTTGGCGGCGGGCTCTACCACGTCAAGGCCGACTACCGCCTCATGGTCGACAACCTGATGGACCTGACGCACGAAACCTATGTGCACGCCAGCAGCATTGGCCAGCCCGAGATCGACGAGACGCCTTGCAAAACCACCGCCAACGGCGACGAGGTGCTCACCAGCCGCTTCATGCACAACATTCCCGCGCCACCGTTTTGGCGCGCCGCGCTGCGCGGCAACGGCCTGGCCGACGATGTGCCGGTGGACCGCTGGCAAATCTGCCGCTTCACGCCGCCGAGCCAAGTCATGATCGAAGTGGGTGTGGCCCACGCTGGTCATGGCGGCTACGACGCGCCCGACGCCCACAAGGTCTACAGCATCGTGGTGGACTTCATCACCCCCGAAACCGACACCAGCATGTGGTACTTCTGGGGCATGGCGCGCAAGTTCAAGCCACAAGACGAAGCGCTGACCGCCCAGATCCGCGAGGGGCAGGGCAAAATCTTTTCAGAAGATTTGGAGATGCTGGAGCGACAGCAGGCCAACATCAGCCAGTGGCCCGAGCGCGGGCTGCTCAAACTCAACATCGACGCCGGCGGCGTGGGCGCGCGCCGCGTCATCGACCGTTGGATCGCCTCGGAGCAAGCGGCATGACCGACCCGGTGAACACCCCGTTTGACATCGAAATCGCCGCCACCGGCCAACGCATTGCGGTGGGCGCACAACAAACCGCGCTGGCTGCCCTCAACGCAGCGGGTTTTGATGTGCCCAGCTCGTGTGAGCAAGGCGTGTGCGGCACCTGCATGACCGGCGTCAAAGGCGGTGTGCCCGACCACCGCGACCATTTCCTCACCGACGAAGAGCGCGCCGCCAACGACGCCTTCATGCCCTGCTGCTCGCGCAGCCACACGCCGGTGTTACTGGTAGACCTCTAAAGCCGTCACCGCGCGCCAGCTGATGTTGTCTATGTAGCTGCCCAGGCTGTCGCTGGCGCCGGTGGCGGCCAAACGCAGCACCGCCTGTGTCACATCCGGGCCGGCGGTCCAGCGCAGCCGCACCTCTTGAAACGTGGGCGCGGCTGGGCGCAGGGCGCGCAAATGGGGCGGCAACGCGTCGTGCACTGGCCCGTGGGGGCCCGCAGCGGGCGGTGCGTCCACCGCATCGCCATGGCGCACCTGGTGCACCCGGACACCGTTGATCCACACCTCCAGCCCGTTGGTGTCGGCGGCGGTGCCCGGTCGCGCCTGCGTCCAAAAACGCAACTCGTATTCCACGCCCGGCTGCACCGCCACCGCCTGCACCATGGCGCTGTTGCCGTGGCTGTCGAGCTCCACCAGTTGCTCTCCGTGTGGGGCTGGGCCCGCCGCGCCGCGTTGGACTTCGATGCCAGGGCCGTCCACCGCCACCCAGCCCGGAATGGCCTGGAACACCTGCCAGCCGCCCGGCGGCAGTGGCGGCGATTCGAACGAGCCGTTGACCAGCAGGTTCTCGCCCTCGATCGGGCGCACCAAGGTCGCTGTTGGCGCGGGCACAGGGTCGCGCGCCGCCACCGTGGTGACCGCGCTGAGCCCCAGCACCGCCCACACGCCCATCCATGCTTTCATTGTTGGCTCCTCATGGCTTGTTGGCACGGCCCGCAGTGTCCACCCGCAGCGCTGCCCCCAGGGCCGCGCAGGTGTAACCGTCAGTGTCGGTCGAGTGCGCCTTGCACCACCCGCAGTACCTCGGTGCCGTAGGCTTCGCGTTTCTTCTGCCCCAGGCCGGGAATGCCGTCCAGATCGGCTTGGCTGCGCGGTGCGCGCTGGGCGATGGCGCGCAGCGTGCTGTCGTGGAAGATCACATACGCCGGCAGGTTGTGGGCGCGCGCCACCTCGCCGCGCCAGGCCTTGAGCGCCTCCAGGCATTCGCGCTCGGCCAGCGACAACGGCGTGCCGTCGTCGGCCACATCGGTGCGGCGCTTGCGCGGGGCGCTCGCGGCTTTGTCGGCGGCCACCTTCATGCGCACCGTTTGTTCGCCAACCAAAATCGGTCGCGCCGCGTCGGCCAGGTGCAGGGTGTTGAAAGGCGCGGCGTCCACCGCCACCACGCCGAGCGCGATCAGCTGGCGCAGCAGCGCGCGCCATTGGGTCTCGGCCATGTCGGCGCCAATGCCAAAGGTGCTCAAGGCCTCGTGGCCGTGTTGCAGCACCTTGTCGCTGCGCTTGCCGCGCAGGATGTCGATGATGTGCCCAGCGCCAAACGCGGTGCCCGCTTTTTCAACCCGGTAAATGCACGAGAGCAGCTTGCGCGCGGCTTCGGTGGCGTCGTGTTGCGCGGGTGGGTTCAGGCAGTTGTCGCAATTCATGCACCTGACCCCCCACGCTCCGCCGCTGCGCGGGTCGCTGCTCCCCCGAGGGGGGTGCGTTTCGCCTTGGGGCGGCCCGGCGGCGAAACCGGCTGCGTCCGGGCCTTGGTATTCCTCACCGAAGTAGGAAAGCAGCCGCACCCGCCGGCAATCGGTTGACTCGGCCAAGGCCAGCAGCGCGTCGAGCTTGCCGCGCAGCACCTGTTTGAACTCGTCGCCCGCTGGGCTTTCGTCGATCATGCGGCGCTGGTTCACCACGTCTTGCAGGCCGTAGCAGGCCCAGGCGTTGGCGGGCTCGCCGTCGCGCCCAGCGCGCCCGGTTTCTTGGTAATAGCCTTCGATGTTTTTGGGCAAGTCCAGGTGCGCCACAAAACGCACGTCGGGCTTGTCGATGCCCATGCCAAAGGCCACGGTGGCGACCATGATCACACCTTCGTCGCGCAAAAAGCGGTCTTGGTGGCGCTGGCGGGTTTGGGGGTCCAGGCCCGCGTGGTAGGGCAGGGCGTCCAGCCCGGCTTCACACAGCTGGGTCGCCACTTCTTCGACCCGGCGGCGCGACTGGCAATACACAATGCCCGCGTCGCTGCCCTGCGGGCCCACATGCTCGCTGCGGATGAAGCGCAGCAGCTGCGTCATGCCGTCTTTTTTCTCGACCAGTTGGTAGCGGATGTTGGGCCGGTCAAAGCTGCTGACAAACTGCTGCGCCGCTTCGAGCTGCAGGTGGCCCAGCATGTCTTGCCGGGTCAGGTCGTCGGCGGTGGCGGTGAGCGCCACCCGCGGCACGCCGGGGTAACGCTCGGGCAACACACCGAGCTGGCGGTATTCGGGCCGGAAATCGTGGCCCCATTGGCTCACACAGTGCGCCTCATCAATCGCAAACAGGCTCAGCAGCCCACGCTCGTGCAGCGAATCCATCAGCGCCAAAAAGCGCGGCGTTGTCAGCCGCTCGGGTGCGGCGTAGAGCAAGGTCAGCTCGCCGCGCAACAAGCGCTTTTCAATTTGTTGGGCGTCTTCCAGGCTCAGGCTGGAGTTCAGAAAGGCCGCCGCCACACCGGCTTCGAGCAGTGCGCCCACCTGGTCGTGCATCAGCGCGATCAGCGGCGAAACCACCACCGCCACGCCTTTGCCCTGGCGGTGCCGCACGATGGCGGGAATTTGGTAGCACAGGCTCTTGCCGCCGCCGGTGGGCATGAGCACCAGCGCGTCGCCGCCGTCGGCCACATGGGTGACGATGCCCGCCTGCGGCCCGCGAAAGGTGTCGTAACCAAACACCTCTTCGAGCACCGCCGAGCACAGCTCCAGCGTCTCGCCCTCGGCCGACACATCGATCACATCTGTTCCCAGGGCAGGCCGTCAAAGCGCCAGCCGTTGACCGTGCTGCGCTTAAAACGGTCGTTCAACTCGCCTTCAAAGCCATGCACCACATGCGCCACGTCGCTAAAGCCGGCGGCTTCCAGCGCCAAACCCGCGTCCACCGTGCGCTTGCCGCTGCGGCAAATCAACAGCACCGGGTGGTCTTTGGTCGGGGTCAGCCGCTCCACCGCCGCCACAAAGGCGGCTGGGTCGGGCGTGAGCTCGGGGTATTCGTACCAAGGGATGTTCTCGACCCCTGGCGGACGGCCTACATACAGCGACTCGATCTCCATGCGCACGTCCACAAACAGCGGCTCGGGCCGGCCAGCGGCCTGCGCACGCTCGCGCTCGGCCTGCAACCAGGCCCAGGCGTCCTGGGGCAAGAGGTGTTTCATAAGGCGCTATTGTCGCCAAAGGCGGGGGCGGCTTTTCAGCTCAACTCGTTTACCCGCGGCCCCTGTCCATGACGTTTATTGGTGTGATGGGGTACGCAGGTCGAGTGTTAGGGCATGCCCGCCGGAGTTTTGATCCCGAGCACTTTGCAAAGCGCTCGGTCAATCTCCGCCAGATCGCCCTCGTCCATGTCGGTGACATAGCCCGACAGCCGCGACTTGTCGATGGCCCGGATGTGCTCGGTGCGCACTTTGGAACTGGGGCTAACCGATGGGGTGGCAATCAACAGCGGAAACACCGCCGGGGTGTCGGTGGTGGTCAGTGGCAGGACCACAACGGTTCGGCGGTGGTCGTTGATTTCTTTGACCGACAACACCACGCATGGGCGGCGTTTGGCCATTTCCGACCCGCGTGCCGGGTCGAGCTGCACCCAATGCACCTGTCCACGCAAGATGGACTTCATGCCGATGCGGCCTTTGGTGCCTTGCGCGACTGCTGTTGGGCGGTCAGCTCTTTCAGAAACCGCGCTTCATCGAATTCTCCCCATTGGGCGTTGCTGTTGTCCAGATCCAGCCAGTCGTCTTCTTCACACGCGTGCGCTGCCTCCAGTGCGGACAGGCGTTGGGCGGCCTCCTCTAGCTCACGACTTTCGCGGTCCAGCTCACGGCGCACCAACTCCACCACAAACTGGTTGCGCTTGCGCGAAGGCGTGCAAGCGGCCAGCCGTTTGGCCAGATCGTCCGGCAGGCGCAGGGTGATTTGCTGAATGGGTTTCATATTTACCCAAAGATATCATGGCTAGTCCAAAGAAACCAATGGCTCGGTGCGCCAACTTGGGTGTCACTAACAAGTCTCTGGCCAACCACCCTCCCTACAATCCCCCCATGACCGCTCCCACCTACACCCGCGCCCAAGCCCTGCCGCAGATCCTGTCCCAACGCATCGCCATCCTCGACGGCGCCATGGGCACCATGATCCAGCGCTTCAAGCTCAACGAGGCGCAGTACCGGGGCGAGCGGTTTACCGACTGGCCGAGCGACGTCAAGGGCAACAACGAGCTGCTGAGCCTGACCCGACCGGACGTGATCCGCGACATCCACGAGGGCTATTTGGCCGCCGGGGCCGACCTGATCGAGACCAACACCTTTGGCGCCACCACCGTGGCGCAAGACGACTACGGCATGGCCGCTTTGGCCCGCGAGATGAACCTGGCCTCGGCCCGCATTGCGCGCGCGGCGTGCGACAAATTCAGCACGCCCGACAAGCCGCGTTTTGTGGCCGGGGCTCTCGGCCCCACGCCCAAGACCGCGAGCATCAGCCCCGACGTGAACGACCCGGGTGCGCGCAACGTCACCTTTGAACAGCTGCGCGCCGCCTATTACGAACAGGTGGAAGGCCTGGTCGAGGGCGGGTCGGACGTGCTGCTGGTGGAAACCATTTTTGACACGCTCAACGCCAAAGCGGCGTTGTTTGCCATCGACGAGTTCTTTGACAACAGTGGCGAGCGCCTGCCGGTCATCATCAGCGGCACCGTCACCGACGCCTCGGGCCGCATCCTCAGCGGCCAGACGGTGACCGCGTTTTGGGCCAGCGTGCGCCACATCCAGCCGCTGGCGGTGGGGCTGAACTGCGCGCTCGGCGCCACGCTGATGCGCCCCTACATCCAAGAATTGGCCAAGGTGGCGGGCGACACCTTCATCAGCTGCTACCCCAACGCCGGCCTGCCCAACCCGATGAGCGACACTGGCTTTGACGAGACGCCGGATGTCACCAGCCGCTTGCTGCGCGAATTTGCGGCCGAAGGTCTGGTCAACATCGTGGGCGGTTGCTGCGGCACCACACCGCAGCACATCGGTGCCATCCACGACGCGGTGGGCGGTCAGGCGCCGCGCCGCTTGTTCCACACCGATCGGCAGTCGGTCGAGGCATAATTGCCCCCTTCATCCCACCAAGGGGAGTAGTCAACCAGTGGCCCGCTGAGCACCAGCAGGCGCTGGCGATGCCTTCGTCAAGACGTTGTGCCATGCACGGCCGGAGGTATCGGGTCTGGCGCCGTCAGATCACAACAAGACCTTGCGGGTGTTCTTCAACACCAACCGTGAGGTTTTTCTTATGCACACCGTTGCGCCACTGTGGCTGTGGCTTGTATTTATTGCGTTTGTCGTTTTTGCTCTGGTGATTGACTTTGCCGTCATGAACAAGCAGGGTGCCCATGAAGTGGGCGTGAAAGAGGCGCTGCGCTGGTCCATTGTTTGGGTGCTGGTCAGCCTGTGTTTCAACGCCTTTTTGTGGTGGGCGGTCAAGGACGTGACCGGCAGTGTCACCGAGGCCAACACCAAGGCGCTGGAATTCTTAACCGGCTACTTGATTGAGAAGAGCCTAGCGGTCGACAACATCTTCGTCTTCTTGCTGATCTTCACCTACTTCGCGGTGCCGCCCAAGTTCCAGAAGCGCGTGCTGATGATCGGCATTTTGGGCGCCATCGTGCTGCGCACCATCATGATTCTGGTGGGCGCTTGGCTGATTGAGCAGTTCCACTGGATTCTGTACGTGTTCGGCGCTTTCCTGATCATCACTGGCATCAAGATGTGGCGCGGTGCGGACGAGGACAGCAACCTTGACGACAACCCCGCGCTCAAGCTGTTGCGCCGCTTTATGCCGGTGAGCAAGGAGTACGACGGCGAGAAGTTCTGGACGGTGGAAAACGGCAAAAAGATCGCCACCCCGCTGCTGATGGTGGTGGCCCTGATCGGCGTGACCGATGTGATCTTTGCGGTGGATTCCATCCCGGCGATTTTTGCCATCACCAAAGACCCGTTTATTGTGCTGACCAGCAACGTGTTTGCGATTCTGGGCTTGCGCGCCATGTTCTTCTTGTTGCAGGCTGCAGCCAGCCGCTTCCACTTGCTGAACTACGGCCTGGCGGTGATTCTGGTGTTCATTGGCACCAAGATGTGCCTGATCGACATCTACAAAATTCCGGTGGCGGTGTCGCTGGGTGTGGTGATTGGGGTGCTGGCCATCACCATGATCTGGAGCCACAAGACCGCTCCCAACACCTGATGCCGGAGGGGCCGCTCGCAACCCTGGCCAGGGTTTCACGCTAAGCTGGCGCGCCGCACACCGCGGCCCGCCAGTTTTTTTATGCAGATTTCCGATCTTCGCACCCGCCTCAAAGCCCTAGGCGCTCAGCCAAAACACCTCAACCGCGTGCTGCGGCTGTGGGCCAACGCGCTGCCGCAAGACCACGGCAAGCGCGACATCAACGACTTTTTGCCCGCCCGCCTGCGCGACGCGCTGCCAGCGCTGAGCGCCGAGCTCGATGGCCTGGCGCTGCTGCACGAAGAGCACCCGGGCGACGACGGATCGGCCCGCTTGCTGGTGCGCCTGACAGACGGCCAGCTGGCCGAGAGCGTGCTCATGCCGCCCGGGCGCATTCCGGGTTTGTGTGTGTCGACCCAAATCGGCTGCGCGGTGGGCTGCACGTTTTGCATGACGGGGCAAAGTGGGCTCATCCGCCAGCTGACCAGCGGTGAAATCGTGGCGCAGGTGGCGCTGGCGCGGCGCCTGCGGCCGGTGCACAAGGTGGTGTTCATGGGCATGGGCGAGCCGGCCCACAACCTCGACGCGGTGATGGAAGCGATGGATCTGCTCGGCACGGTGGGCAACATCGGCCACAAGAATTTGGTGTTTTCGACCGTGGGCGACGAGCGCGCCTTTGCCCGGCTGGCGCAGGGGCTGGTGAAGCCGGCGCTCGCGGTGTCGCTGCACACCAGCCGCGCCGACTTGCGCGCCCAGCTGCTGCCGCGCGCGCCGCGCTTGAGCCCCGAGCAGTTGATGGAGCAGGCCGAGGCCTACGCCCGCGCCACCAAATACCCGGTGCAGGTGCAGTGGACCTTGCTCGAAGGCGTGAACGACAGCGACGAAGAACTCGATGGCATTGAGCGCCTGCTCAAGGGCAAATACGCGGTGCTCAACTTCATTCCGTACAACCCCAGCGAAGGCTTGCCGCACCGCCGCCCCAGCTGGGAGCGCGCCGCCGAGATGGCGCGCCATCTGCACCGCCGGGGCATTTTGACCAAGCTGCGCCACAGCGCGGGGCAAGATGTGGACGGCGGCTGCGGCCAGCTGCGCGCCCGCGCCACCACAGCTGCGCAGCCGGTGCGGGTGCTGCGCGGAGCGGGGGCCGTTTAAAATCGCGTCCTCTCAAGGAGCGCTGCAGCGCCGGTCCCCGGTGTCAGGCTTGAGAGCACGGGCGTCCACCGCCCCGCCGGCCCCGCCGGCTTGCAACGGCGCTCACCAGCTTTTTTGACCTACCCTGGTGAGCCCCATGTCTGCCGTTGCCCCAACATCCGTCTTGTCTGTTCCCCCCATGCTGCTGTCCGGTCTGGAGCCGCTGTTCATTGGCCGCGACAGCCTGTTTGTGAACGTGGGTGAGCGCACCAACGTCACCGGCTCCAAAGCGTTCGCCCGCATGATTTTGGAAGGGCGTTACGAAGACGCCTTGGCTGTGGCCCGCCAGCAGGTCGAGAACGGCGCGCAGATCATCGACATCAACATGGACGAGGCCATGCTCGACAGCCAGGCCGCCATGGTGCGCTTCCTGAACCTGATCGCGGGCGAGCCCGACATCGCGCGGGTGCCGATCATGATCGACTCGTCCAAATGGTCGGTGATCGAGGCCGGTCTGCGCTGTGTGCAGGGCAAGGCGGTGGTCAACTCGATCAGCATGAAAGAGGGCGTCGACGAGTTCAAGCGCCAGGCCCGGCTGATCAAGCGCTACGGCGCGGCCACCGTGGTGATGGCCTTCGACGAACAGGGCCAGGCCGACACCTACGCGCGCAAGATCGAGATCTGCGAGCGCGCCTACCGCGTGCTGGTCGACGAGGTCGGCTTCCCGCCCGAAGACATCATCTTCGACCCGAACATTTTTGCCATCGCCACCGGCATCGCCGAGCACGACAACTACGCGGTCGATTTCATTGAGGCCACGCGCTGGATCAAGCAGCACCTGCCGGGCGCCAAGGTCAGCGGCGGTGTGAGCAACGTGAGCTTCAGCTTCCGCGGCAACGACCCGGTGCGCGAGGCCATCCACACCGTGTTCCTGTACCACGCCATCCAAGCCGGGATGGACATGGGCATCGTCAACGCTGGCATGGTCGGTGTCTACGACGAGCTCGAGCCCACGCTGCGCGAGCGGGTGGAGGACGTGGTGCTTAACCGCCGACCCGACGCGGGCGAGCGCCTGATCGAGATCGCCGAAACCGCCAAGGGCGCGGCCAAGGACGACAGCAAACAGAACGAGTGGCGCGCGCTGCCTTTGCGCGAGCGCCTGACCCACGCACTGGTGCGCGGCATCACCGAACACATCGACGCCGACACCGAAGCCATGTGGCAGGAGATCCAGGCCAGCGGCGGGCGCCCGCTGCAGGTGATCGAAGGCCCGCTGATGGACGGCATGAACGTGGTCGGTGACCTGTTCGGCCAGGGCAAGATGTTCCTGCCCCAGGTGGTCAAGAGCGCCCGCGTGATGAAGCAGGCCGTGGCCCACCTGCTGCCCTACATTGAAGAAGAAAAACGCGCGCTCGAAGCCGCCGGCGGCGATGTGAAGAGCAAGGGAAAGATCGTGATCGCCACCGTCAAGGGCGATGTGCACGACATCGGCAAGAACATCGTCACCGTGGTCCTGCAGTGCAACAACTTCGACGTGGTCAACATGGGCGTGATGGTGCCGTGGCAGGACATCCTGGCCAAGGCCAAGGCCGAGGGCGCCGACATCATTGGCCTGTCGGGCCTGATCACGCCGAGCCTGGAAGAAATGCAGGTGGTCGCCGCCGAGATGCAGAAGGACCCGTATTTCCGCGAGCGTGGCACCCCGCTGCTGATCGGTGGTGCGACCTGCAGCCGGGTGCACACCGCGGTCAAGATTGCGCCGCATTACACCGGCCCGGTGGTCTATGTGCCCGATGCGTCGCGCAGCGTGAGCGTGGCCCAAGGTTTGTTGGGCGACGGCCGAGACCAGTACGTGGCCGAGGTGGCCGCCGACTACGACAAGGTGCGCACCCAGCACGCCAACAAAAAACAAACCCCGCTGTGGCCGCTGGCCCAGGCCCGCGCCAACCGCTGGATGCCCCCTCTCCCTGCGGGAGAGGGCGGGGGTGAGGGGAAGAGCGCCGACGCGCGCGAAGCCGCCGCCTGGGCGGCATACCAGCCCACGGCGCCCAAATTTATTGGCCGCCGCGTCTTCAAAAACTGGGACCTGGCCGAGATCGCGCGCTACATCGACTGGGGCCCCTTCTTCCAGACCTGGGACCTGGCCGGGCCGTATCCCGCCATCCTGGACGACGAGGTGGTCGGCGAACAAGCCCGCAAGGTGTTTGCCGACGCGCAGGCCATGCTGAAAAAACTCATCGACGGCCGCTGGCTCAGCGCCAGCGCGGTGGTGGGTCTGTACCCGGCCAACCGCAGCGGCGCCGACGACATCACGCTCTACGCCGACGAGGCGCGCACCCAGCCGCTGCTGACTTGGCACGGCCTGCGCCAACAGACCGAAAAGCAGATGGTCGACGGGGCGATGCGCCCCAGCCGCTGCCTGGCCGACTTTGTGGCGCCCGCCGGCACCGCCGATTACGTGGGCCTGTTTGCGGTCACCGCCGGCCTGGGGGTGGAGAAAAAAGAGCAGCAGTTCCTCGACGCCCACGACGACTACAGCGCCATCCTGTTCAAAGCCTTGGCTGACCGTCTGGCCGAAGCCCTGGCCGAATGCCTGCACGAGCGGGTGCGCAAAGACCTCTGGGGCTACGCCAGCGACGAGGCGCTGTCCAATGAGCAGCTCATCAAAGAACAGTACCAAGGCATCCGCCCGGCGCCGGGCTACCCGGCCTGCCCGGACCATTCGGTCAAGCGCGCCATGTTCGATGTGCTGCAAGCGGCCGACATCGGCATGGGCCTGACCGAGAGCTTGGCCATGACGCCGGCCGCGAGTGTGAGCGGCTTCTACCTCGCCCACCCCGAGAGCCAGTACTTCAACGTCGGCAAGATCGGCGATGACCAGCTGGCCGATCTGGCGCGGCGCAGCGGCGTGGAGGCGAGCGAGCTGAAGCGTTGGTTGGGGCCGAATTTGTGAGGCATTGGGCAGCGCTGCGGCACTGACGCATCGCCTGCGGCGGTGTGGCCGGTGTGGGATGGGTTAAGCTTTTTACCTATAACCCCTTTGGAGGAACACCATGTCCCACTTCACCCGCCGCGCCAGCATGGCGCTGGCCACCGCCGCCTTGGCGCTCAGCCTCACCGGCTGTGGCTACAACGATTTCCAACGGCTGGACGAGCAGACCACCTCGGCGTGGTCCGAGGTGCTCAACCAGTACCAGCGCCGCGCCGATTTGGTGCCCAACATCGTGGCCACCGTCAAAGGCGAGGCCAACTTTGAGCAGGAAACGCTGACCAAGGTGATCGAGGCGCGCGCCAAGGCCACCAGCTTTCAGATCACGCCCGAGGTGCTGAACAACCCGCAGGCGCTGCAGCAGTTTCAAAACATGCAGGGCGAGTTGTCGAGTGCGCTGTCGCGCTTGATGGTGGTGTCCGAGCAGTACCCCAACCTCAAAGCCAACCAGGGCTTTGCCGATTTGCGGGTGCAGCTCGAAGGGACTGAGAACCGCATCACTGTGGCGCGCAACCGCTACATCGCCGCCGTGCAGGAATACAACGTGCTGGCGCGCAGCTTCCCGAGCAACCTCACCGCCAAGGTGTTTGGCTACGCGCCCAAGGCCAACTTCACCGTGGCCAACGAGGCGGCCATCAGCGCGCCGCCCACGGTGGACTTCGGCAAGTGAACACCGCCGTGGCGCGCCGCGTGCGTGGGGTCTGGTTCAGCCTGGCGCTCTGGCTCTGCGCGCTCCTGCCGGTGTGGGCACAAGCGCCCCTGCCGCTGCCTGCGCTGACCGCCCGGGTGATGGACCAAACCGGGACGCTCGCCGCCGCCGATGTGGCGGCGTTGGAGCAGCAGCTGGCCGCGTTTGAACAACAGCGCGGCACCCAGATCGTGGTGTTGCTGGTGCCCAGCACCGCGCCCGAGGACATCGCGGACTACACCCAGCGCCTGGGCGACGCCTGGAAGATCGGTCGGCGCGAGGTGGGCGATGGGCTCTTGTTGGTGGTGGCCCTCAACGACCGGCGCTTGCGCATCGCGCCGGCCAAGGCGTTGGAGGGTGCGGTGCCTGATCTGGCGGCCAAACGCATCATCGACCAGGTGATCACACCGGCGTTTCGCGTGGGCGATGTGGCAGGCGGTCTGCGCGCCGGGCTGGAGCACCTGCAGGCGCGCATTGTGGGCGAGGCGCTGCCCCTGCCCGACGCGGCGCCTGAGCGCGCCCAGGTGGCCGGCGTCGACTGGATGGATTTGGCGGTGCTGTTTTTTGTGGCCGTGCCGATGGTGTCGGTGGCGTTGCGGCAGATGCTGGGTAACCGCTTGGGTTCGGTGGCGGCCGGCGGTGCGGCCGGGGCGTTGGCTTGGAGCATGACCGGGCTGCTGTGGCTGGGCCTGATGGCGGGCTTGCTGGCGCTGGTGATGTCGTTGTTTTGGCAGATGATGCCGAGCGACGCTGTGCGCCGTGGGCGCGGCGCCAGCCGTCGGGGGCGGGGTGGCGATTGGCCCAGCTCAGGCGGTTGGGGCCATGGCTCCAGTGGCGGCTGGGGTGGATCGGGCGGCGGCGGTTTTTCGTCCGGGGGTGGCGGCAATTTTGGGGGCGGTGGCGCCTCCGGGGGGTGGTGAGGCATGGCGCACGACAGCCGATGGACCCGTTGGGCGCGTGGATGGCGCCACCGCTGGACACCCGATGACGCCGCCGTCCGCGCGGTGCCCGACGACATGGCCGAGCGCTTGCAGCGGCGCATCGCCGCCAGCGAAGCGCGCCACAGCGGCGAGCTGGTCTTGTGTGTGGAAGGCGCTCTGCCCAACAGCTACCTGGCGCGCGCCGGTGCCAGCGAGCCGCTGGACGTGGTGGTGCGCCAGCGCGCCTTGGCCTGGTTTGGCAAGCTGCGGGTGTGGGACACCGAGCACAACAACGGTGTGTTGATCTACCTGCTATTGGCCGAGCGCCGCATCGAAATCGTCGCCGATCGGGGGCTCAGCCAGCGCGTCGACGCCGCGCATTGGCAGGCCGTGGTGCAGCGCTTGGGCCAGGCTCTCAAACAGGGTGATGTGGAAATCGGCCTGACCCAGGCGCTCGAAGAGGTGTCGGCCCCGCTGATGGCGCACTTTGCCCTGCCCGAAGGCGCGACCAACCCCAACGAACTCAGCGACCGGGTGTGGCGGGTGTGAGGGCTGCGGTGGCCCGCAGCCAGCCCTGAGCCAGCGCCGTTTGCAGCCATTGGCCCAGCGCTTGGGCCGAGAGCGGCACTTGTTCGGCCATGGCGTCGCTGGCCTGCAGCACGCTGTTGCCCGCGCGCAGGTGTTCCAGAAACGCCAGCTGGTCCATGGGCACGGTCTGGAAGTGGGGCTGCTGGCCCAAGCGCCACACCACCAGCCCCAGGGGCGCGGCCAAGGCCACGGGCGGGGGCACCTCGGTGTCGGCATCCAGTGCCTGCCACAGCGCCACCACATTGGTGTGGATGGTGCGCAGCACCACCGTGGGGTGCAGCGGTGCGCTGGCCTGCAGCCATGCCTCGGGTGACAGCTCGGCCGCCAGTGCACTGTCGAGCACAGGGGTGTTGGCCATGTCGAAGCGGCTGCGCAAATCCCAGTCGAGCCGGGCCAGTTCAAACAGCTCGGGGTTGTGCGGAAAGCGCTGCTGCAAAAAGTCCGCAAACGTGTCGCCATAGCGGTTGAGTGAGCGGGTGCTCGGCGGGTGCAGCTCGGCGTAGCGCCGCGCCCACACGGCAAAGCTGTCGTCGCCGGCGTAGAGCGCGGTGCGGGCAAAGGTGTCGGCCAGCGCCTCGGTCAGCCGCGCGCGGTAGGCGTGGTGGTAAATGCCCAGCCGCTGCGCGGCACCCACCGGGGCGCTGTCGACCACCAAGGCCTGGGCAGCGCTGTTGTCTTGGTGGTGGTTGTCCAGCAGGTAGCGGGTGAGTTGCGCTTGGGTGTGGTGCAGCGACACGCCGTTGGCAGCCCCGCCGCGTGCGCTGTCGGCGAGCCGGTCCGCGGCTGCCCCAACCGTGGGAATGGCTGGCGTGGGGATGGTCCCCAAGGCGCGTGCGCGCAGGTGGCGCGCGGTGTCGACCTCGGCCAGCAAATCGGGCAGTGGTGGGATGTGGTCGTCGCGCTCGATCATGGTGGCCACCGGGCCGTACAGCGCACAAGCGTGCTCGTACAGCCGCCACACCGCTTCACACACCGGGTGGTCGTGGGTGTCGATCAGGTGGTCGCCATGGTCGGTGTGGCCGGCCAGGTGGATTTGCTGCACCCGATCGGCCGGCAGGCCACGCAGGTAGGCCTGTGCGTCAAAACCGTGGTTCACGCTGCTGACGTAGATGTTGTTGATGTCCACCAGCAGCAGGCAATCGGCTTGGGTCGCCACATGGTGCAAAAACTCCCATTCGGTCTGGGCCGAGGCCACAAAGTCGATGTAGCTCGACACGTTTTCGATCACCAGCCGACGGCCCAGCGCGTCTTGCGCTTGGCGGATGCGGTCGATCACATGGCGCGCCGCTTCGTCGGTGTAGGGCAGGGGGTAGAGGTCGTACAGGCGGTGGTGGTAGTGCCCGGTCCAGCACAGGTGGTCGGACACCCACAGCGGCTCGATGCGTTGGGCGAGCGCTTTGACTTGGCGCAGGTAATCCAGATCCAAGGGGTCGGTGCCGCCAATCGACAGGGCCACGCCGTGCATGGCCATGGGGCAATCCTGGCGAATGCGGTCGAGCACCGCCAGCGGCTTGCCGCCTTCGCCCAGAAAGTTGTCGGTGATGATTTCCAGCCAGTCCAGCGGCTGGCGTTCGCGCAGGTGGTCTGCGTAGTGGGGGCTGCGCAGGCCCAGCCCGAAGCCGGTCTGGTCGTCGCGCCGGGGCGCGCTGGCGGGGGGGCGGGCGGGCGTGGGCATGCGCGGGCTCGGATTACAGGTCGCCGATGGTGCCGCCGGCTTTCAGGCAGGACTCGGCGGTTTGCATCTTGAAGCCGTGGCCTTTGCAGGCGTTTTGGCCCTTGCAAGCGTGTTCGGCGGTTTTGCAGTCGCTCATGCCTTTGCAGCTGTGCACGTTGTAGCAATGCACGCTGTCTTTGGCGCCGATGGCCTTGCCGCTGGAGCCGGCCGGCTTGTCGGCGGCAAAGGCGGTGGACGACAGGGCCAGCAGCGCTGCGGTCAGGGCCAGACCGGAGGTGGATTTGAGAGAGTGGGCGTTCATGGAGAGCTCCTAAAAAGGGTGAAAACACAAACCGGCTCGGCACTCACACCGGACGGTCCTGAGCCAATCCGTAAGAAAAAGGGTTTTGGTTACGACAGACCTCAAAAATTTTTTTTGACCTGGCCGTAACCCCCGACCCTTGGCGCCCGAATAGCCCACAGACACATGAACCACAACCCTTTGCCGCCGTGGCAGGCGCGCGAGCAGGCGCTCAAAGCGCTGATGCTCCAGGCGCTGGCCGGAGACGAGCACGCCTATCGGCGCTGCTTGCAAGGATTGAGCGGCCACCTGCGGGCGTTTGTGCGCCGGCGGCTCGCTCGCGATACCGATGAGGTGGAAGATTTGGTACAGGACACCTTGCTGGCGCTGCACACGCGCCGGCACACCTACGACCCGGCCTTGCCGTTGACGGCTTGGGTGCAGGGCATTGCCCAATACAAAGTGGCCGACTGGTACCGCGGCCATGGCGCCCGGGTGCCGCAGCACGACCCGTTGGACTCGCACGAACTGCTGTTCGCCGACGACGACACCGACGCCCGAGAGGCCAAGCGCGATCTGCGCCAATTGCTGGCCAGCTTGCCCGATCGCTGGCGGGTGCCGATTGAGCGCACCAAGCTCGACGGAGAATCGGTGGCCGAGGCCGCCCTGGCCACCGGCATGTCGGAGTCGGCCATCAAGGTGGGCGTGCACAGGGGCCTGCAGGCCTTGGCTCGGCTGATCAAGGAGCGCGCATGAACACCCACGACTGGATCGACGCTTTGGCGAGCGGCGCCACACCTGTGCGCCGCGCCGCCCCGTGGGGTCGCTTGGGCGCAGGCTGGATCGGCGGCGCTGCCTTGGCGGTGGCGGCGGTGCTGCTGGCGTGGGGCGCGCGGCCCGATCTGGTGCCAGCGCTGGCGCAGCCGGTGATGTGGCTCAAGCTGGGGTATCCGCTGTTGCTGTTGCTGTTGGGCGCGCCGGTGCTGCGCCGCCTGTCGGTGCCCGGCTGGCGCCCTGGGGCCTGGCGCTGGGCCGCGCTGCCGCTGACCGCCGCTGTGTGGGCGCTGGGCCTGTGGGTGTTGTGGCAGGCCGAAGCCGCGCAACGCAATATGTTGTGGATGGGGCAGACCTGGGGCTCGTGCACCCTGAGCATTGCTGCGGTGTCGCTGCCGGTGTGGGCGCTGCTCACGCTCGCCCTGCGTGGCCTGGCCCCGACCCGCTTGCGCTTGGCAGGCGCGCTGGTGGGGGCGTTGTCGGGCGCCACGGGTACCCTGGCCTACAACCTGCATTGCCCCGAAATGGCGGTGCCGTTTGTCGCCTTGTGGAACACGCTGGCGGTGGCCTTGATGGCGGCGCTCGGCGCTTGGCTGGGGCCGCGCACCTTGCGTTGGTGAGCGCGCGGCGGGGTCATTCCCCGCGCAGCACCCGCCGGTATTGCACCGCTTCGGCCACATGCGTCACCTGCACCGCTGCGCTGCCGGCCAGGTCGGCCACGGTGCGGGCCACGCGCAGCGCGCGGTGGGTGCTGCGCGCGCTCCAGCCGAGCCGGGTGGCGGCGGTGTTCAGAAAGGCCAGCGCGCTGGCGTCAGCGCCCACATGGGCATCAAGCGCGCGCCCGGCCAAGGCTTGGTTGGCGCAACCCTGGCGGGCCACCGCGCGTTCGCGGGCGGCTTGCACCCGCTCGCGCATGGTGGCGCTGGCCTCGCCGGCTTGGCCGCGCAGCACCTCGTCGCCGGGTAGCGCAGGCACTTCCACATGCAGGTCGATGCGGTCGAGGAGCGGGCCGCTGAGCTTGCCCTGGTAGCGGCTGACCTGATCGGGCGTGCAGCGGCAGCTGCGGGTCGGGTGGCCCAGATAACCGCAGGGGCAGGGGTTCATGGCGGCGATCAGCTGAAAGCGCGCGGGGAATTCGCTTTGCATGGCCGCGCGCGAGATGCGGATGTGGCCCGTCTCCAGCGGCTCGCGCAGCGCTTCGAGCGCACTGCGCGCAAACTCGGGAAACTCGTCCAAAAAAAGCACCCCATGGTGGGCCAGCGAGATTTCGCCTGGGCGCGGCGGTGAGCCGCCGCCGACCAGCGCCACCGCGCTGGCGCTGTGGTGCGGTGCGCAGGTGGGCCGTTGCCCCCAACGCTCCAGCGCAAAGCGCCCGGCCAGCGAGGCCACGGCCGCGCTCTCCAGCGCTTCGTCCACGTCCATCGGCGGCAGCAAACCGGCAAAGCGCTGGGCCAGCATGCTTTTGCCCGAGCCGGGTGGGCCCACCATCAGCACGCTGTGCCCACCGGCGGCGGCGATTTCCAGCGCGCGCCGCGCAGCGGCTTGGCCTTTCACATCGGCCATGTCGGGGTAGGCCAGTCGACCGGCGGGCGCGCGGGTGTGCAGCCGGGTCCAACCGTCGGGGTCGGGTGGCTCGGTGGGCGCTTCGCCAGCGGGCGCATCGGGCGCAAAGGCGGCCACCACATCGCGCAAATGGCGCGCGCGGTAGACCTCCACCCCTTCCACCAGTGCGGCCTCTTCGGCGCTGCCTGGTGGCAGCACCAGCCGCACCGGGCGCTCGCCGGCTTCGCGCCGCAGCGCCAGCGCCATGGCCAGTGCGCCGCGGATCGGGCGCAATTCACCGCCCAGCGACAGCTCGCCCGCCAGTTCCCAGCCTTGCAGCTTGGCCAGACTCACCTGTTCGCTGGCGGCCAGCAGGCCCATGGCCAGCGGCAGGTCAAACCGGCCCGAGTCTTTGGGCAGATCGGCCGGCGCCAAATTGACCGTGATGCGTTTGTTGCTGGGAAAGGCCAGGCCCGATTCGGCCAAAGCCGAGCGCACCCGCTCGCGCGCTTCTTTGACTTCGGTGTCGGCCAAGCCCACCAGCGTGAAGCTGGGCAGACCGTTGGCCAAATGCGTTTCGACCCGCACCGCCCGGGCGTCCAGCCCTTGCAGTGCGCGGCTGTGTATCACCGCCAGCGACATGGTGTGTGTCCTTCCCTGAATTGGTGCACATGGACCACGGCGTACCGGGTGACAGTCCGGAGCGCACCTGTTTGGTGCGTTTGGCGGGGTCTGTGTGCGCAGAGTGCCCATGATAGTGGCCCTATGCCTTGGCACGCCTCCTGCTAAACGCTAGCGGTTCTTAGTCCTACCAGGAGTGCGTCATGAAATTGGTCTGCGCCATCATCAAACCGTTCAAGCTCGACGAGGTGCGCGAAGCCCTCTCGGGCATGGGTGTGCAGGGCATCACCGTCACCGAAGTCAAAGGGTTTGGCCGCCAAAAGGGCCACACCGAGCTCTACCGCGGGGCCGAGTATGTGGTCGACTTTTTGCCCAAGGTCAAGATCGAAGCGGCTGTGGCCGACGAGTTGGTCGACCGCGTGATCGAAGCCATCGAAGGCGCCGCGCGCACCGGCAAGATCGGCGACGGCAAGATTTTTGTGAGCCCGCTCGAACAAGTCGTTCGCATCCGCACCGGAGAAACCGGCGCCTCGGCCCTGTGAGCCCGTCCACCCATTGAAGTGAGAACGTCATGAAAAAATCCTTTGCCTCTCTGTTGCTGGGCCTAGGCCTGGCCGCATCTTTGTTGTTCGGCGCCACGCACGCCACGGCCCAGACCGCTGCCTCCGAAGCGCCTCCTGCTGTCACCGCACCCGCTGCCGCTGATGCGGCTCCCGCCGTTGCGCCGGCTGCTGAAGCCGCGCCCGCTGCAGCGCCTGCAGAGGCTGCCGCTGAACCCACACCCACCGTCGACAAGGGCGACGTGGCCTGGATGATGGTCTCCACCCTGTTGGTGGTGATGATGGTGGTGCCCGGCCTGGCGCTGTTTTACGGTGGCTTGGTGCGCAGCAAAAACATGCTGTCGGTGCTGATGCAGGTGATGGTGGTGTTCTCGCTGATTTCGGTGCTGTGGGCCATGTACGGCTACAGCCTGGCGTTTGGCGGCGAGGGCCTGATCATCGGCAACTTTGACAAGGTGTTCCTGATGGGCGTGACGGTCGACTCCTTGGCCGACACCTTCAGCGATGGCGTGAAGATTCCGGAATACATCTTCATCGCTTTCCAGGCCACCTTTGCCGGCATCACCTGCGCGCTGATCGTAGGTTCGTTTGCCGAGCGCATCAAGTTCAGCGCGGTGCTGCTGTTCTGCGCCATTTGGTTCACCTTCAGCTACCTGCCGATCGCCCACATGGTGTGGGGCGCTGGCGGTTACCTGCTCGACAAAGGCGCGCTGGACTTCGCTGGCGGCACCGTGGTGCACATCAACGCCGCCATGGCCGGTTTGGTGGGTGCCTATGTGGTGGGCAAGCGCATCGGTTATGGCCGCGAAGCCATGGCGCCGCACAGCCTGACCCTGACCATGGTCGGTGCCTCGCTGCTGTGGGTGGGCTGGTTCGGCTTTAACGCGGGCTCCAACCTCGAATCCAACGCTGGCGCCGCGCTGGCCTTCATCAACACCTTGGTGGCCACCGCCGCTGCCGTGCTGTCTTGGAGCGTGGGCGAAGCGCTGCACAAGGGCAAGGCCTCGATGTTGGGCGCCGCTTCGGGCGCGGTGGCTGGTTTGGTGGCCATCACCCCGGCGTGTGGCTCGGTCGGCCCCATGGGCGCCATTGTCATCGGCTTGATCTCGGGCTTTTTGTGCCTCTGGGGTGTGGCTGGCCTCAAGAAAATGCTGGGTGCGGACGATTCCCTCGATGTGTTCGGCGTGCATGGCGTGGGTGGCATCGTGGGGGCTTTGCTCACCGGGGTGTTCGCAGCACCTTCCTTGGGCGGCACGGGCGCAGAAGACTTCTCCATCGCCAACCAGCTGTTCATCCAGGCCGAAGGTGTGGTGATCACCATGGTGTGGTCGGCGGTGGTGGCTTACATCGCCTACAAAGTGGTGGACATGCTCGTCGGTCTGCGCGTCTCGGAAGAGGAAGAGCGCGAGGGCTTGGACATCGCTTCTCACGGTGAGTCGGCTTACAATCGCTGAACACGGTTTCTCCAAGGTTAAAACCCGCCACTCGCGTGGCGGGTTTTTTTTCGCCATGTGGGCGCGGCAGGGCTACCATGGCGGCGTCACACACGCAGGAGGAATGCCATGAACCCCCACCGCTTGGTGCGCGCCGCTGTAGGGGCCGCGCTCTGCCTCAGCCTGGTTGCCGCCAGCGCCGCACCGGCCAGCGACAAGCCCCGCCCAGCCAAGGCAGCGTCCAAAGACGCGCAGCCCAAGGCCGCGCGCATCACCTTCCACAACAGCCCGTCGGCCGAAAGCCCAGCCGAGCGCGACCGGCGCCTCACCCGCGAATGCAAGGGCCGGCCCAACGCCGGGGCTTGCCTCGGTTACGCCAAACCCTGAGCGGCACGCCACCAGCCGGTTTGCAAAGAGGCGTGCAAAAAAATCACAAGCGTGGAGCGAGGGCCCCGCTACCATGGCGCCCATGTCCGAGCACACCACCCCGCAGCACCTGATCGACCGCGTTCGTGCGGCCGCCGCCGACCGCACGCCTTTGGCCATTACCGGCGGGGGCAGCAAGGCGTTTCTGGGCGAAGCGGTGCAGGGTGAGCCCTTGTCCACCACCGACTGGCGCGGCATCGTCAGCTATGAGCCCACTGAGCTGGTGGTGACGGTGCGCGCCGGCACCCCGCTGGCCGAGCTGGAGGCGGTGTTGGCCGAACGTGGCCAGTGCCTGCCCTTTGAGCCGCCACACCTGGGCGCGGGCGCCACCGTCGGCGGCATGGTGGCCGCCGGCTTGAGCGGCCCAGCCCGCGCGGCGGTGGGCAGCGTGCGCGACTTTGTGCTGGGCGCCGACTGCATCAACGGCCAAGGTGAGCTGCTCACCTTTGGCGGCCAGGTGATGAAAAACGTGGCGGGCTACGACGTCAGCCGCCTGCTGGCTGGCAGCTGGGGCACGCTGGCGCTGATCAGCCAAGTCAGCCTCAAAGTGCTGCCGGTGGCGCCGGCCGAGGCCACGCTGGTGTTTGGCCTGCCGCAGGCCGAAGGCCTGGCCCAGTTGCACCGCTGGGGCGGCCAGCCCCTGCCCCTCAACGCCAGCTGCTGGGTGCGCGACACCGCCACCGAAGGTGCGCCCGAATTGCTGTTTGTGCGCCTGCGCGGTGCGGTGGCGGCGGTGGAAGCCGCCTGCCAGCGCATGCTCGCCGACGCGCCCGGCCAGCGCATGGACAATGCCCAAGCCGAGCCCGACTGGGCCGACTGCCGTGAGCAGCGTCTGCCGTTTTTTCAGCCACCCGCCGACGGCCTGTGCCTGTGGCGCCTGGGTGTGCCGCAGACCGCTGCGGTGCTGCTGCCCCAGTGGGCCCAGCTGGTGGAATGGCAAGGCGCGCAGCGCTGGCTGTGGGCGCCGGCCGATGCCGCCGCTGAGATCCGCGCCGCCGCCAACGCCGTGGGCGGGCACGCCACTTTGTGGTTTGCGCCCCCGGGCGCGGCCGCCGGTGTGCCGCGCTTTCAGCCCGCTGAGGCGGCGGTGCGCACCATCAACGAGCGCCTGCGCCGCGAATTCGACCCCGCCGGCATCTTCAACCCGGGCCGCATGGGCTGAACCGAAAGCGACACATGCAAACCCAACTCTCCCCCGAATTCCAGGCCCGCGCCGATGGCCGTGCGGCCGAAGCCATTCTGCGCAAATGTGTGCACTGCGGTTTTTGCACCGCCACCTGCCCGACCTACCAGCTGCTCGGCGACGAGTTGGATGGCCCACGCGGGCGGATCTACCTGATCAAACAGGTGCTCGAAGGCGCTGAGCCGACCCGCAAAACCCAACAACACTTGGACCGCTGCCTGACCTGCCGCAATTGCGAAAGCACCTGCCCCAGCGGCGTCGACTACGGCCACTTGGTGGACATTGGCCGCGCGGTGGTGGACGAAAAAGTGCCGCGCCCGGCGACCGAAAAAGCGGTGCGCTGGTTGCTCAAAGAGGGGCTCACCTCGCCCGCCTTTGGCCCGGCCATGAAACTAGGCCAGCTGGTGCGCGATGTGCTGCCCGCCAGCTTGAAGGCCAAGGTGCCGCCGCGCCAAGACGCCGGTGTGTGGCCCAGCCGCACCTTGCCGCGCCAAATGCTGATGCTCGCCGGTTGTGTGCAGCCGGCCATGATGCCCAACATCAACAGCGCCACCGCGCGGGTGCTGGACGCCGCTGGCATCCAGCCGGTGCTCGCACCCGAGGCCGGCTGCTGCGGCGCGGTCAAGTTCCACCTGAACGACCAAGAGGGCGGCAAAGCGCAGATGCGCGCCAACATCGACGCCTGGTGGCCGCTGGTGGAGCGGGGCGTGGAGGCGATTGTGATGAACGCCTCGGGTTGTGGCGTCACCGTCAAGGAATATGGCCACATCCTGGCCGACGACCCGGCCTACGCGGCCAAAGCCGCGCGCATCAGCGCCTTGACCCAAGACCTGAGCGAGCTGCTGCCCACGCTGGTGCCGCTGCTGGCGCCCAAGCTGCGGGCCAAGCCCGACGCCAGCCGGGTGGTGGCGTTTCACCCGCCTTGCACCTTGCAACATGGGCAAAAACTCAAAGGCGGGGTCGAAACACACCTGGCGGCGCTGGGCTTTACCGTGCAGGTGGCGCGCAACGAGGCCCACCTGTGCTGCGGCTCGGCCGGCACCTATTCGGTGCTCAACCCCGACATCGCCTACACCTTGCGCGACCGCAAGCTCGGCCACCTCGGTGAACTCAAACCCGCCGTGATCGCCAGCGCCAACATCGGCTGCATCACCCATTTGCAAAGCGGCACCGACACGCCGGTGCGCCATTGGGTGGAGCTCCTCGACGAGGCGCTGGCCTAACAGGCAGCGGCATTACCGCACGCCCGCAACGATCTGTTGCAAACGCGGGCGGTGGTGTGTCACCCATGTCACGCTAAAGCGTTACTCTGCATCCGTCCCGCCGCTGCGTCCGGTGGGACCGTTTGCATCGGACGCCTTTGGAGAACGGACATGGGATTTTTCAGCAGCATTCTTGAGAAACTGGGCATGAAGGACGCCGCCGCCGCACCGGTGGTGACAGCGCCCGCGCCCGCTGCAGCCGCTGCACCAGTGGCGGTCGCCGCTGCACCGGCCGTGGCGGCGGCGCCTGCGGTCAGCTCCATCACCATGGTGGATGTGGTGAGCTTGCTGAGCGACAAAGCCGCCAAACACCCCGAGAAACTCAACTGGAAGACCTCCATCGTCGACCTGCTCAAACTCTTGGGTCTGGACAGCAGCTTGGCCGCACGCAAGGAGCTGGCCAAGGAGCTGTATTGCCCGGACGACAAGATGGCCGACTCGGCGCAGATGAACATGTGGTTGCACAAGCAGGTGTTGTCACTGATCGCCGCCAATGGCGGCAACATTCCGTCAGAGCTCCTCTGAGGTTGGTGCCGGCCTGGTTCAGGCCGGCACCCCTTGTCGACTGGATGTTGTCAAGCTCGCGGGTTTGCACCAACAAGATAGTCAAGCTTGCCCAGATCCACTCCTGCGTGGCGCAACAAGCCGTAGGCGGTCACGACATGGAAGAAGAAATTGGGCAAGGCGAAGTGTTTCAAGTACGCCTCACCCCGCATGGTTTGGATCCTGTCTTTGCCCACGGGAAATGTGATTGCCTGCGCCTCGCGCCCATCAAAGGCGTCTGCAGGAACCGTGTCGAGCCACACTGCAGTTTTGCCGATGCGGTCTTGCAGCTGAGCGAACGTGGTTTCATCATCAGCAAACTTGGGCGCTTCTAGGCCGCCGACGCGCGCCACCGCGTTTTTGGCTGCATCGCAGGCAATGCGAATTTGAGACGCAAACGGGAGCATGTCGGGGGCGAGGCGCAACGGCAAAAAGGCGTCCGGGCTAAAGCCCCGTTGTGTGGCGTTGGCCTCTGCCTTGTCCAGGCAATAAGCCAGATTTGCCAGGGTCATTGTGAAGATCGGCAGTGTGGCGTTGGTCAGGCTCAAGGGCATGAGGTGGCTCCTTTGACAAGGTGTTCATAGAGTAGATGGGGTTCATTCACCCTCGAGTGCCGACCAATGCAATCACAGCACTCGAGGGCATTGAGCCAACGATTTATCGGAAACCGAACATGCTGTTGTTGTTGGCCAAACCTTGCGTGGGAATCTCTTGAATGACGTCCCAGTGCTCAACAATCTTGCCACCTTCAAAGCGCAGCAAGTCGTAAAACACCACGGGCTTGCCCCTGCGCGTGCCCTCGGAAATGGAGAGCACAAAGTTGCCTTCACCCAGCACTTTGTGCTGTTTCTTGAATACCCATTGCTCGGTCGGCATGGCTGCCATGAAACCTTTGAGGCCGTCCGCCGCCATGGGGTTGTGTTGTTGGTAGTCCGGGGCAAAGTTGGCTTGCACGGCTGCACCGGCTTGCTCGGGCGTGCCGTGGATCAGGGCGTCAAACAAGCGCTTCACCTGCACTTTGTGGGTCTCGGTTTTGTCCAGATCGGTGACGGCAGTTGGCCCATCGGTCAGCGTGCGTCCAGAAGGGTTGGGCGGTGTCTGCGCCATCATCGCGTCCCAGTGTTCTGCGACCTTTCCCTGTTCGTCCACGCGGAGGATGTCAAAAGACACCATGACATCTGCGCCGAACGGCGTGGCATTGCGCCAGATGTTGTGCATGAAGACATAGTTGCCGTCTTCAAACATGCGAACGTTTTCTGCTGTGGTGCCGTGTGCCTTCAACACGGGCAGAAGCTGTATGAACGGCTCTAGGCCGGTTGGGATAAAGGGGTTGTGTTGGATGTAGTCGGCATTTGCCAGCTCCCGCACCTTGGCTGCGTCTTGCTGCAAAACTGCGCCTAAGAAGGCGCCAACGATGGGTTTTTTGCTCATGGTCGATATCTTTGATGGTTCGGTTGCGGGTGCCGTTGAGGTGCTGCCACAAGCGGCGAGGGTGACTGCGATCAGGCAGGTTAAAGCCAATGTCTTCATGTATCGCTCGATGAACGGTTGGAATAAAAGTGAAGTCCTCCGGCCAACGCCATGGGGACCTGGTTGGATCAAGCGTCGGCGCCGCCCAATACACCCTCAAGCTGCATTTCTTTCAAGACGCGGTCTTGAATCGGCTGCTTAGCCGCGTTCATTTCATCGACGCCCCAGGTAATGCCCACCACGGTGCGAGTGGGGCGCTTGCCAGCGGGCAAGTCGGCCAGCGCCAAGTAGGCATCCACCACCAGCTGCGGTTTGGGCGCTTGTTCACTCTGCAGGAACGTCGCAAAGTGCTGACCCATCGCCGCAGGCACGCCGGCGAGGTCGCCATAGCTCGCCAGCACGTCATGGCGTTCTGGCGCTTTGCCGCCGGCCAGCAAGCCGGTGCCAAATGGGCCGGGCTGCACGATGGCGACATCAATGCCAAACGGTGACACCTCGTAGCGCAGGCCTTGCACATAGCCTTCCAACGCGTGTTTGGTGGCACTGTAGGTCGAGAAGAACGGCGGCGAGATTTGGCCGACCAGCGACGAGGTGTTGATGATCAGCCCCGACTTGGCCGCGCGCATCGCGGGCAGCACCGCTTGCATGGTGCGGATGGCGCCGTAGTAGTTGGTCTCCATCTGCTCTTTGGCCTGCGCCATGCTGAACGCCTCCGTGATGCCCAGGTACATGACGCCAGCGTTGTTGACCAGCACGTCCACAGGGCCCTGCGAATGAATGTGCGCAAAAGCGGCCTCGACCGACCCGTCATCGGTCACATCCATGTCAATGACCGACACCTGTTCAGAGTAGGCCTCCAGAGCCGCTTTTTTTGCCGCGTTGCGGCCCGTGGCGTCGCGAAGGGTGCCCCATACCCGATATCCCTTGTCGGCAAAAGCCTTGACGGCGCCTTCACCAAACCCACTGCTGCAGCCAGTAATCACCACCACTTTGCGTGTTTGAACCATGAGTAACTCCAATAGGTTGAACATGTCGAAACCCGATTTTCGAATTTCGTACCGCATGGTACAGCTCTTTCGTGCCGCTGGGTACGAAATGGAAAAATATTTCGTACCCAGCGGTACAATTTGGCGGATATGACCACCTTGGAACCTGTTGCCCGCGCTGGGCGCCCCATCACCCGAGACAGGGAACACCTGCTGGCCACGGCCATGCACGCGTATTGGCACGATGAGCGAGCCACCGTGTCCATCAATGCCATCTGTGAATTGGCCGGCGTGTCCAAGCCCTCCCTGTACCGGGAATTTGGGAGTGAAGACGGATTGACCGCTGGTGTGCTGGATCACTATGCGCAAACGGTCTTGGCATCGGTTGAAGACCTGTTGTCAGGCCCAGCCAGCCACGACCAAAAACTCGATGCTTTGATCGACTTCGCATGCGATGACCCTCGAATGTCCGCAGGGTGCCTCTTTGTCAAGATGCGAGCCATGCGCTCACGTTGGGGCCAGCAGACACAAACGAGGATCGCGGCCATCGAGGCGGGTGTTCTCGCGCGATTTGCCCAGTACTTTGAGCAGGCGGCCATTCACGGCCGCAGCCCTGCAGCTGTGTCCCCGCCACTGGCGGCGAGCTATTTGCACGAACAATTCGGCCTTGCCTTTGCACAGCGTGCGGCGGGCAAAGACCCCGCCTCGGTTCGACAATTGCTGGTGTTGGCTCTGTCTGTGCTGCGCTAAAGCGACGGCCGGTGTGAACGCAGACCGACAGCCCGGAAAAGCCCGCAAGGTGATGACAGCTGAGTCGCTTTGGCCTCAGGCCGGCAGCGCCCGGCGCGCTTGCCACCAGCGCAGCAGCGCCGGGCCATAAACGATCAGCGCCAGCGCGCCCAAAATCAGCGGCAGCGCCACAAACACCTGGCCGGTCAGGCGCTCGCCGCCCAGCGCCACACCCACCCACAGCGCCACCACCGGGTTCACAAACGAATAGCTGCCAGCCAGCGCAGGCGGCGCGTTTTTCAGCAGCCACAAATAGGCGTTGAGCGTCACCAGCGTGCCCGCCACCACCAGGTACACCCAAGCGGCCACAGACGCCGCACCCGCGCTTTGCCATTGCCACACTTGCGTGGCTGGCTCCCACCACAGCGCGGCCAGCAGGCCCATCAGTCCGCCCAACAGCCACTGCGCGCCCGAGGCCATGGCCGGCGGCGGCAAATCCAGCTTGCGCGAGGCATAAGACCCGATGCTCCAGAGCATGGGCGCGCCAAAGGCCAACAGGCCACCAAGCCAACTGGCCGAAAAATCGCCTTCGCCGGCCAACACCGCCGCACCCGCCACGCCCAGCGCCAAGCCGATCCAGCTGGTGGGGTGCACCCGCTCACCGCCCCAGCGCGTCCACAGCGCCAGCCACATCGGCATGGTGGTCACCACCGTGGCCATCAGGCCCGATCCAATGCCCATGCGCTGCGCCAGCACCACCAAGCCCATGGCGCCAAACGCCATCAGCCCACCGATCAGCGCCGAATGCCGCCACTGCGCCGCTGTGGGCCAAGCCTGGCCCTGCCAGCGGGCCAGCGCCAACATCACTACGCCCGCCGCCACAAAACGCGCCCCGTTCATCAGCAGCGGCGGCAGGGTCTGCATCGCCACATTGAGCGCGTGGTAGGTCGTGCCCCAGACGATGTAGACGATCAGCAGCGCGGTGATCAGGCGCATCTGGGCGTCGCTGGCGCCCCGGAGTCGGAAAAAGATTGGCATAAAAGCAATTCGGACAGAAAATATCCAGCCCTGCGGCTGTTTGGCCGAATGTAGCCGGAAAATTCGCTCAATGCAAGAAAATATTCAGACAGACGACTTAGACAGAAGAATTCTTACGGCGCTGAGCCACGACAGCCGACGTTCCTACGCTGATGTGGCGGCCGAGGTGGGCATGTCCACCGCCGCCGTGCACGAACGGGTGCGCAAAATGCTGGAGCGCGGCGCCATCGAGCGCTTTTCGCTGAAAGTGGCGCCGGCCGCCGTAGGCCTGCACCTGACCGCGTTTGTGGCCATCCGCAACGACGGCGGGGTGCACTGCCGCGACATCTCGGGCCGCTTGCGCGAACTCGACGAGGTAGTGGAGCTGCACAGCGTGGCCGGCGAATACGACTCGCTGGCCAAGGTGCGCTGCGCCAGCGCCCGCGCGCTCGAAGACGTGCTCTACCGCATCAAGGCCATTCCGGGCGTGCTGCGCACCACCAGCACGGTGGTGCTGAACACCGAGTTTGAGCGCTGAGCCTCAAGCTGCGCGCAGCGTCTGCATCAGCTCCACCAAGCCCACGGCCTGTGCGCCGTGGCGCATGGGAAAGCGTTCGGTCCCGGGGTACACCACAAAGCGGTGCTCTATCCCCAGGTCGTCGCAGGCGATGGAGAATCCTTTGCTCACGCTGGGCGTGCTTGAGCGTTTGATCTCAATGGCCATCCAGGGTTGTCCGGCGCGCTCCAGCACCAGGTCAATCTCGGCCCCTACTTGTGTGCGGTAGCTGTAGGGTGCGCATTGGGGGCCGGCTGCCGCCAGCAGGTTGTCGATGCAAAAGCCCTCGTAGCTCGGCCCGCACACTGGGTGGCCGCTCAGATCGTGCAGCGAACCAATGCCCAACAGCGCGTGCACCAGACCGCTGTCGCGCACATACACCTTGGGCGCCTTCACCAGGCGTTTGCCCACATTGCCGCTCCATGGGCGCAAGCGGCGCACCAGCTGCAAGTCCACTAGCAGATCGATGTAGCGCTCCACCGCCGGGCTGCTCACGCCCAGGCCACTGGCCAGCCGGGTTTGCTGCAACAGCGCGCCTTGCTGGTGCGCCAGCATGGTCCAGAGCCGGCCCACGGTCTCTGCGGGCAAGCGGGGCGCAAACATGGGCACATCGCGCTGCAGGTAGCTGCGCACAAAGTCTTCGCGCCAGCGCAGGCTCGCGCCATCGCTGGCCGCCAGCACACTGTCGGGAAAGCCGCCGCGCAGCCACAGGGTGTCCAGATCTTCTGCGGGCCATTCCAGCGCGTGCACGGGCCCAATGTCCAAGTAGGCCACACGCCCCGCCAGCGTTTCGCTGCTTTGTTGCATCAGGTCCAGCGAAGCCGAGCCCAGCAGCAAAAAATGCCCGAAGCGCTGCCCCGCGCGGCGGCGCTCGTCGATGACGCCGCGCAAGACCTCGAACAGGCCTGGCATGCGGTGGATCTCGTCCAGGATGAGCAATTTGCCGCCCTGCGAACGCAGGTAGGCGTCGGCATCGTCCAGACGCAGGCGGTCGGCGGGGCGTTCCAGGTCGAGGTAGGTGCTGCCAGCGGGCCAAGTCTCGGCCAAGCGCAGGGCCAAGGTGGTCTTGCCCACCTGGCGAGGCCCCAGCAACACCACCGCCGGGGACTCTTGCAGCCGGGAGGACAGGGCATGTAGGGCTAGTCGGTCAATCATTATTGAAATTTTAACGCGTGACGTTAAAATTTCAATGATTTGCACAGCCTGGTGGTGACCCGTGTCTGAGTGGGCGCGGATCTTGTGCTGCTGCGGTCACGTGTCAGTGGGTGCTGGCCCGCCCTGTCCGCCAGCGCTTCCACCACCGCGCCCCCAACACATTCAGCAACAACCCCGCCATCAACAGCCCACCCCCCGTGAAGTGCTGCCACAACAGCGCTTCGCCAAACACCAGCCAGCCGGTGCTCAGGCCCACCAGCGGCACCAGCAGGGTAAACGGCGCCACCCGGTTGGCGGGGTAGCGGCTCATCAGCCAGGTCCACAGACCGTAGCCCAGCAGCGTGGCCATCCAGGCCAAATACGCCACCACGCCGAAGGTGGTCCAGCGCAGGTGGGTGAGCGCGTGGGCGATGGCGTCCGCGCCTTCCAACCAGAGCGACAAGCCCAAAAACGGCAGCGGCGGAATCAGCGCCGCCCACACCACAAAACCGAGCTGTCCGCGCGGGCTGCGCATGGCCGGGTGCTGGCTCACCATGCGGGTGACGATGTTGCCGCAGGCCCAAGACACCGCCGCCAGCACCGTCAGCACAAAGCCCAGCAGCGGCATGCTCGCACCGTGCGCGGTACCGATCAGCACCAGCCCGCCAGCGGCCAGCAGCAGGCCCGCCAATTGGTGTGCGCCCCACTTTTCGCGCAGCCACCAGGCCGCCAGCAGCAGGGTGAAGAATGACTGCGACTGCAGCACCAACGACGCCAGCCCCGAGGGCATGCCCACATGGATGGCGGTGAACAGCAGGCCAAACTGCCCCACACACAGCAGCAGGCCGTAGGCCAGGTACCAGCGCAGCGGCACGGCAGGGGCTTTGAAGAACAACAGCGCTGGAAACGCCGCCAGCACAAAACGCAGCGCGCCCAGCAGCAGCGGGGGCACATCGGCCACACCCACTTTGATGACGGCGAAGTTCACGCCCCAGACGCACACCACCAGCAGGGCGAGCGCCAAGTCGCGCGGGGCAAACGTCGATGGGTTCAAAGGCTCAGCCGTGCAGGTCGTCGCGCCGGGCGATTTCGTACAGCCGCTCCAGCTCGTGCAGGTGGCGCATCAGGTTGCGCTGGTGCCACTGCTGGATGGCCCACATAAAACCGGCCACGATGACTCCAAAGGCGGTGATGGCGGCAAAGGCCGACAGGCCTGCGGCGGTGGAAAAACTGTAGGCCGCGCCCAAGCCCAAGATGCAGGCCTGTTCATTGAAGTTCTGCACCGCAATGGAGCGGCCCGCGCCCATCAGGTTGTGGCCCCGGTGCTGCAGCAGCGCATTCATGGGCACCACCAAAAAGCCGCCCAAGCCGCCGAGCAGAATCAAAAACGGCGCGGCCACCCAGACGTTGTCGATGAAGTTCATCAAAATCACCAACACGCCCATGCCAATGCCCAGCGGCATCACCCGGGTGGCTTGGTCGAGCTTCATGCGCAGGGATGCGATCAGGGCGCCCACGGCGGTGCCCACCGCCACCACACCCACCAGTGCCGACGCTTGGCTGGTGCTGTAGCCCAGCGCCGCACCAGCCCAGGCCAGCACGATGTAACGCAAATTGCCCGACACGCCCCAAAACAGGGTGGTGGTGGCCAGCGAAATCTGGCCCAGCTTGTCGCGCCACAGGCGGGCGTTGCAGCGCCAAAAGTCGGGCAGCAGCGCCAGCGGGTTGCGCGGCATCGGGCGTGGTGTAACGCCGGTCAGCGGAATGCGCAGGTTGAACATGGCGGCGAGCGCGTACACCCCCACCAGCACCGCAATCGCGGCGGCCGGCGCGCTGTGGATGCCGGTGTCGATCAGCGGCAGGTCGATCGACAGCAACAGGCCCGAGAGCCAAGGCCCCACCAGTTGCCCACCCAGCAGCACACCCAAAATGATGGAGGCGATGGTCAGGCCCTCGATCCAGCCATTGGCTTTGACCAGCTGCGACGGTGGCAGCAGCTCGGTGAGGATGCCGTACTTGGCCGGTGAATACGCCGCCGCGCCCAGCCCCACCAGGGTGTAGGCCAGCAGGGGGTGCACGCCCACCAGCATCAGCACACAGCCCACCACTTTGATGGCGTTGCTGATGAACATGACCTGGCCCTTGGGCCGGGCGTCGGCAAAAGCGCCGACAAACGGCGCCAGCGCCACATAAAACAGGGCAAACAGCGGCACCAAGGCGGCGCTCTGCCACTCCGGGGCGCCCCGGCTGCGCAACAGCTCAATGGCGGCAACAAACAGCGCGTTGTCGGCCAGCGAGCTGAAGAACTGCGCCGTCATGATGGTGTAGAAGCCGCGCTTCATGGGGATGATTTTGGTGTCCGGGACCGGTTCCAGGTGGCGAAGGTCCGGCAAATGTGTGCGACAGTGCGGCTCGAAGTCTCCAGCGGTGCCGGGTTATAGCACGCGGCCATGGCCCGGTACGTGCCAGACCCACCGCCCCTTTTGTTGTTGATCTGCCACCATGCCACGTCCCATTCTTGCCACCGTCCACCCAGACGCCCTGCGCCACAACCTGCAAGCGGCCCGGCTGCGCGCTCCCGACGCCCGGGTCTGGGCGGTGGTCAAAGCCAACGCCTACGGTCACGGCATTGAGCGCGCGTTCGACGCCCTGCGCGGCGCCGACGGTTTTGCCCTGCTCGATCTGGCCGAAGCCCAGCGCTTGCGCGCGCTCGACTGGCGCGGCCCGATCCTGCTGCTCGAAGGCGTGTTCGAGCCGCGCGATCTGGAGCTGTGCTCGCGCCTGGGCCTGTGGCACACGGTGCACTGCACCGAACAGATCGACTGGCTCGCGGCGCACAAAACCCAGCAGCCGCACCGGGTGTTCCTCAAGCTCAACAGCGGCATGAACCGCTTGGGCTTTACCCCATCGGCTTTTCGCAGCGCCTGGGCGCGCTTGAACGCCTTGCCCCAGGTGGACGAGATATCGCTGATGACGCATTTCTCCGACGCCGACGGCCCGCGCGGCATCGCGCACCAGGTGGCGGTGTTTGAAGACGCGACTGCCGACCTGCCCGGCGAACGCACCCTGTGCAACAGCGCGGCCATCCTGCGCCACGCCAGCGCGCCGCTGCGCGGCGAAGGCGTGAGCCAGCTCGCCGCCGACTGGGTGCGCGAAGGCATTGCGCTCTACGGCAGCGCGCCCGACTTTCCCGAACACAGCGCGGCCGACTGGGGCTTGCTGCCCGCCATGACCCTTTCGTCGCGGCTCATTGGCGTGCAGCACCTGGTGCCGGGCGACACCGTGGGCTACGGCTCTGCCTTCCGCGCCGAGGCCGCCATGCGCATTGGCGTGGTGGCTTGTGGTTACGCCGACGGCTACCCGCGCCACGCGCCCACCGGCACCCCGGTGCTGGTCGATGGGGTGCGCACCCGGGTGGTCGGCCGGGTCAGCATGGACATGATCACGGTCGATCTGTCGCCGCTGGACGCGGCCGGGCTCACCCCCGGTGTGGGCAGCGAGGTGGTGCTCTGGGGCCACAGCGCGCGCGGCACCACCCTGGCCGCCGACGAGGTGGCGCGCGCCGCCGGCACCATCGCCTACGAGCTGTTCTGTGCGGTGGCGCCCCGGGTGCCGTTTGCGCCGCTGGGCGACTGAGTTGGGTTTGCCCGGTTACCACCGGGTTTCTTTTTCGCCCGGGCGACCAACGCCCGCCACGCGGCGCCACACAATGCAGGCCACAGCGCCCGGTGGCGCGGATGGACGGTGTGTGACGGCTGTTGTGACCCCTTGGGCGCGCGTGCGCCGCTTGCCTTTTGTGGCCTGGATCATTTTGTACTGCGCGGTGGTCTGGGGCACCTTTGGCGCTTTGCTCGGCGCGGTGGCACCCAATTTGCGCGCGCAAATGGGTCTGAGCTTTGACCAAATTGGCTGGCTCATGGCCTTGTGGACCGGCGGCGGTGCCATTGGTTCTGTGCTGGGTGGCTCGGTGGCCAAACGTTTTGCGGCCCAGCGCCTGCTCTCGACTTATGCCACCTGCGTGCTGTTGGGGGTGGCCGGCGTCATGCTGGCGCCGGGTTTTGTCACGTTGGCGCTGGCGCTGGTGGTCATCGCGGTGTTCGAGACCGCGCTCTTCACCTTGGGCCACGGTCTGCTGGCGGAGGTCAGCGACGACCCCGAGGAGCGCACCCGCGTCATCAGCTTGATGGACGTGGCGTATTCCGCCGGCAGCATCTTGTCGCCGCTGATGGTCATGGCGGTGCTGCTGCTCACCCCCTGGTGGCGCGCGCCGTATGCGGTGTTTGGGCTGCTGGCCCTGGGGGTGTGGTTCATGGCGCAGCAGCGCGCGCGCCTAGCCCATGTGGCGTTTCGCGACCACGGGGTGGCCGCCGATGGCGCGCCACAGGGCTACCGCGATTTGCTCGGCCAGCGCTTGGTGCGCCGGGTCTTGGTGGCGGGCTTGTTCAGTGGTTTTATCGAATGGGGCCAGTATTTTTGGTTTGTCAGCTACGCCAGCACCGCGCTAGGGCAGACCGCGCAGGGCGCGCGTCTGGCCTTGGGCTTTTTGATGGCAGGCATGACGGTAGGCCGCATTTGGCAGGCCTTTGTGCACAGCCGCTGGAGCATGGGCCAGAGGCTGCAGTGGCTCAGTGCCTTGGCCACGCTCGCTTTGCTGGTCTTGTGGGGCATGCCGGCGGGTACGCCGCTGGGCTGGTTGGCGCTGTGCAACTTTGCGTCGGGTCTGGGCGTGTCGGTGGGCTTTCCGATTTTGTTGGGTACCGCGCTGCGCGGCCACCCCGAACAGGCGCCGCGCCTCTCCGCTTTGCTGATGATCGCTTTCACCGTGGGGGCGCAGCTGGCCGCTTTGCTGCTGGGCTATGTGGCTGAAGCGCCTGGGCTGCGGGTGGCTTATGGCGTGCTGGCGCTGGGCTCGGTGGTGCTCTTGCTGGCGGTGTGGCGGCTCAACCGTTGGGTGGCGCGCTTGCCGGCTTGATGCGCCGGGTGCCAGGCGCCTTCAGTGCAGCGCGGCGCACCAGCGCGCCTTGTCGGCGTCGGGCGCAAAGCTCGCTTCCAAGCTGTGGCGCGCCATGCGCCGCACCTCGCCCGCCGTCAGCGGCAGGGCTTGGCTCACAGCCACATAGTTGTCCAGCACATAGCCGCCAAAGTAGGCCGGGTCGTCGCTGTTCACGGTGACGCGCAGGCCGGCCTGCAGCAGGCGCTGCAGGTTGTGTTGTGCCATGTCATCCACCACACACAGCTTCAGGTTGGACAGGGGGCAGACCGTGAGTGCGGTGCCCTCGCGCGCCAAGCGCTCCATCAAGGCGGGGTCGTGTTCGGCCTGCACGCCGTGGTCAATGCGCTCAACCTGCAGCACGTCGAGCGCGCTGTGGATATAGGCCGGCGGGCCTTCTTCGCCGGCGTGCGCCACGGCATGCAGCCCCAGCGCGCGGGCGCGGGCGAACACCTGGGCGAATTTCTCTGGCGGGTGGCCAAGCTCGCTCGAATCCAAGCCCACGCCGATGAAGCGGTCGCGCCAGGGCAGGGCAGCCTCCAGCGTGGCCAGGGCGTCGGCCTCGCTCAGGTGGCGCAAAAAGCACAGGATCAGTGCCGCGCTCACGCCCAGCGCGCGCTGCGCGCGCTCGCAGGCGCTGTGCAGGCCCTCGATGACCGTGCCCATGGCCACGCCGCGCGCCGTGTGGGTCTGCGGGTCAAAGAAGATTTCAGCGCGCACCACCCCATCGGCCGCCGCCCGCTGCAGATAGGCCCAGGCCATGTCGTGAAAGTCGGCCTCGGTGCGCAGCACATCGGCGCCGGCGTAATAGATGTCCAGAAAACTCTGCAGATCGGTAAAGGCATACGCCGCGCGCACCGCCGCCACATCGGGGTAGGGCAGGCGCACACCGTTGCGCTCAGCCAGTGCGAACATCAGCTCGGGCTCCAGCGAGCCTTCGATGTGCAGGTGCAGCTCCGCTTTGGGCAGCGAGCGCAGCCAGTCGCGCAAGGCCTCGGTCGGCAGGGTGGACAAAAGGGTGTTGTCGTTCAAGGTCATGGCCCAGTGTAGGCCGCTGGCTGTGCGGGTGCCATGCGTGGATACCGGTGTGCTGCCGATTCCCCCATCACCGTGGGGCATGTTGCGGCATCTGACAAGGGTGTATATACTCATGGGGGTATAGGAGTTGTCTCATGCCCCACCGTTTTTTTCTGCTTTCTGAGTTGCTGTCGCCGCTGAGTCGGCGCACCCTGGCCGTGGCGTTGGCCATGGCCATGGGTGCACCGGTTCTGGCACAGACCCCCGCACCGGTGACGGTACCGGTGATGTCGGTGGGCAGCCAGGCGGTGGCCGCCAGCCTCAGGCTGGACGCCACGGTGCAAGCGGTGCGCCAAACCACCCTGGCCGCACAGGCCAGCGGCCGGGTGGCGCAGCTGTTGGTCAAGGCGGGCGACCGGGTCAAGGCCGGTCAGGTGTTGGCGGTGATCGACGACCGCGTGACCCAGGCCGGTGTGGCCCAGGCCGGTGCTGGGGTGGCCCAGGCCCAGGCCCAGCTGGCCAACGCCCAAGCCGAGTTTGAGCGTGCGCGCGACCTGCGCACCAAGGGCTTTGTGGCCCAAGCGGTGTTGGACGGCGCCGAGGCCCAGCTGCGCGCCGCCCAAGCCGGGCTCAAGGCGGCGCAGGCTGGTCAGACCCAGTCGGCGCTGGCGCAGGGCTTCACCCGTTTGACCGCACCCTACGACGGCTGGGTGCAGCAGACCCATGTGGAGCTGGGCAGCCTGGCCATGCCGGGCAGCCCAGTGGTGAGTGTGTACGCCCCCCAGCCGCTGCGCGCGGTGGCCTTTGTGCCGGCCAGCCAGCAGGGTGCGGCCCAGCAGGCCCAGGCGGTGGAGGTGCAGTTGCCCGCTGGTGCGTCTGGCGGCGCGCGGTGGGTGAAGCCCGTTGCGCGCACGGTGGTGCCGGTGGCCGACGCGGTGTCCCAAACGGTGGAATGGCGGCTGGACTTGGCGCCCGCCGACACCAGCGATTTGGTGCCTGGTCGCCAAGTGCAGCTGCGTTTCAACGGTCTGCCGGTGGCGAGCGCCCAAGCGCAACGCCTGCTGGTGCCGGCCAGCGCGGTGCTGCGCCGGGGCGAGCTCACGGCGGTGTATGTGGCCAGTGCCCAGGGCCCGTTCCAGCTGCGCGCGGTGCGTTTGGGTGAGCGCAGCAGCCTCAACGGTCAGCCGGCGGTGGCCGTGGTGGCCGGTTTGAAAGCTGGCGACCGTGTGGCGTTGGACCCGGTGCGCGCGGGCTTGGCCGGCGCGGTGGCGCAATAAGCGGGGGTTGCACATGTCGTCTCTTCCCCCTTCGGACAACGCTGTGGAAGCGCTGGGTTTTTCGGGCCGCGTGGCCCGGGCGTTTCAGGCCAATGCCATCACGCCGCTGTTGGCGCTGGTGGCCCTGCTGCTGGGCTTGTTTGCGGTGTTGGTCACGCCGCGCGAAGAAGAGCCACAGATCAATGTGACCATGGCCAACGTCATCATCCCCTTCCCTGGCGCGTCCAGCGCCGACGTGGCCAAGATGGTGGCGCAACCGGCCGAACAGGTGCTCTCGCAAATCCAGGGCATTGAGCACACCTATTCGGTGGCACGCCCTGGCGTGGCGGTGCTGACCGTGCAGTTTCAGGTGGGGGTGCCGCGCACCGAGGCGCTGGTGCGCCTGTACGACGTGCTCAACGCCAACCAAGACTGGCTGCCACAAGGTCTGGGCGTCATGCCGCCCATCGTCAAGCCCAAGGGCATTGACGATGTGCCGGTGCTGGCGGCGACCTTCTGGAGTCCCGACGCCGCTTCGGCGCTGGACCTGGAGCGGGTGGCTTTGGCGGTGGAGGCCGAGATCAAGCGGGTGCCCGGCACGCGCGAAGTCAAGACCATTGGCGGCCCAGGCCGCGCGGTCCATGTGTGGATCGATCCGAGCCGCTTGCGCGAGCGGGGTGTGCCGGTGCAGGCGCTCTACCAAGCGGTGCAAGCGGCCAATCAGGCCCTGCCGGCGGGCACTGTGGTCAACCCCAGTCCGGCGGCGGGTGAGCCGCCCATGCTGACGGTAGAGACCGGCGAATTCCTGCAGACCGAAGACGATGTCGGCGACATCGTGGTGGGTGTGCACCAAGGCAAGCCCATTTATCTGCGCGAGGTGGCGCGGGTCGAAACGGGTGCCCAACAAGCGCAGCGCCATGTGTGGCACACGCCCGGCGCGGCCGAAGGCGGTGAACATGCCGGCCGCAGCTTCCCGGCGGTGACATTGACGGTGACCAAAAAACCCGGCGAAAACGCGGTGGACGTGGCCGCCGGTGCGCGTGCGCGCCTGCAAGCGCTGCAGAACACCGTGATCCCGGCCGATGTGCAGGTCAGCATCACCCGCGACTACGGCCAGACCGCCGCCGAGAAGGCCAATAAGCTGATCCAAAAACTGGCCTTCGCCACCGCCTCGGTGATTCTGTTGGTGGGCTTGGCCTTGGGCAAGCGCGAAGCGGTGATCGTGGGCGCGGCGGTGATCTTGACGCTGACCGCCACCTTGTTTGCCAGCTGGGCCTGGGGTTTCACCCTGAACCGCGTGTCGCTGTTTGCGCTGATCTTCTCCATCGGCATCTTGGTGGACGACGCGATTGTGGTGGTCGAAAACATCCACCGCCACCGCCAACTCACGCCCGATGTGCCGTTGATGACCATCATCCCGCGCGCGGTCGACGAGGTGGGTGGCCCCACCATCTTGGCCACTTTCACCGTGATCGCGGCGCTGCTTCCGATGGCGTTTGTCAGCGGGCTGATGGGCCCGTACATGAGCCCGATCCCGATCAACGCCAGCTTGGGCATGGCGATTTCGCTGGTCATCGCATTCACCGTCACGCCTTGGTTGGCTTTGAAGCTCACCAAAACCGATGGCCATACAGCGCATGCGCCGAGCAAGCTCACCCATGCCCTGCAGAGCACCTTCACCCGCCTGCTCACGCCATTCTTGCAAAGCGCCAAAAAGCGTTGGCTGTTGCTGGTGGGTGTGCTGGCCGCGCTGTTCCTGTCGGTGGGCCTGGTGGTGGTGCAGTGGGTGGTGCTCAAGATGCTGCCCTTTGACAACAAGAGCGAATACCAGGTGGTGCTCGACATGCCCGCCGGCACCCCGCTGGAAGACACGGCCGCCGCGCTGCAAGCGATCGGTGGCTGGGTGGCGGCCCAGCCCGAGGTGGCGCATGTGCAAGGCTACGCCGGCACCGCCAGCCCCATCACCTTCAACGGCTTGGTGCGCCAGTACTACCTGCGCGCCGATGCCGAAAGCGGCGACCTGCAGATCACCTTGGTGCACGCCAGCCAGCGCAGCGAGAAAAGCCACCCCATCGCCCAGCGCCACCGGCTGGAGATCGAAAAAATCGCCGCCGCCCATGGCGCGCGGGTCAAGGTGGTGGAGGTGCCGCCCGGCCCGCCGGTGCTCTCGCCCATCGTCGCCGAGATTTACGGCCCCGACGAAGCCGGCCGCGAACAGCTGGCCCAGCGGGTGGCCAAAGCCTTTGCCGGCACCCCCGACATTGTGGGCGTCGACACCACACTGCGCGAGCACGCCCCACGCGCCTTCCTGCGCATCCGCAAGGCGCGCGCTGAGTCGCTGGGCATTCCCACCCAAGTGATTGCACAGACGGTCTACGCCGCGCTCTCGGGCATGGACGCGGCCTATTTGCACGACGGTCACGCCAAGTTGGCGGTGCCGGTGCGCCTGCAACTCCCGCGCGAAGACCAGGTCGGTCTGGACGCGGTCTTGGCCCTGCCACTGCGCGCGGCCAACGGACAGATGGTGCCGCTGGGTGAGCTGGTGACGGTCGAGCGTGGCGTGATCGATCAGCCGCAGTTCACCAAAAACGGCCTGCCCGTGACCTATGTGCTGGGCGATATGGCGGGCCAGCTCGACTCGCCGCTGTACGGCTTGTTTGGCATCCGTGGCCAGCTCGACCAAGCCGCTCTGCCCAATGCCGGCGAGTTGGGCGAGTACTGGATTTCTCAGCCCAGCGACCCTTACCGCCAATACGCGCTCAAGTGGGACGGCGAGTGGCAGATCACCTACGAGACCTTCCGCGACATGGGCGCCGCTTATGGCGTGGGCCTGATCTTGATTTACCTGTTGGTGGTGGCGCAGTTCAAGAGCTATGTGACGCCGCTCATCATCATGGCGCCGATTCCGCTGACCATGATCGGCATCATGCCGGGTCACGCTTTGCTCCATGCGCAGTTCACCGCGACATCGATGATCGGCATGATCGCGCTGGCGGGCATCATCGTGCGCAACTCGATTTTGTTGGTCGACTTCATCGAACTGGAAACCGCGCGCGGCGTGCCTTTTGCCACCGCCGTGGTGCAGTCGGCAGCGGTGCGCGCCCAGCCGATTGCACTGACCGGCATCGCTGCCATGATGGGCGCGTTCTTCATCTTGGACGACCCGATTTTTAATGGCCTGGCCGTGGCGCTGATCTTCGGGATCGCGGTGTCGACGCTGTTGACCTTGGTTGTGATTCCGGTGCTGTACTACGCCGTGTACCGGAGCAAGCACCCGGCCCCGGTGGGTGTTTGAAATTTGTGTGTGTTTTTATAGGAGTTTGCAAATGACCGTTGAACGTTACATCCGTGTGATCGCTGGCCTGTTCATCATGATCTCGCTGGCGCTGGGCGTGCAAGCCAGTCCGTTGTTCGTGAGCCCCTGGTTCTTGGCCTTCACCGCGTTTGTGGGCCTGAATCTGTTCCAGTTTGGCTTCACCAACTTCTGCCCGCTGGCCATCATCTTGAAAAAGCTCGGTGTGCCCGAGAGCAAAATGCCCTGCTCCACCTGCTGAGCACACCACACCCATGAGCGGCCAACCCAGTCCCCTGAAGTTCCTGCACCCCGGCTGGTTTTCGCTGGTCATGGGGCTGTGTGGGCTGACCCTGGCTTGGCACGCCGCCGGTGGCCTCTTGGGTCCCATGGCCAAGGGCGTGTCGGTGGTGCTGGGCTTGATCGCCGCTGTGGTGTTTGTGTGTTTGGTGCTGTCGTCGCTGCTGCGCTGGCAGCGCCACCCCGAGGCGGTGGCCGAAGACCTGCGCCATCCGGTGCGCCATGCTTTTGTCGCGGCGCTGCCAGTGGGGCTGCTCTTGCTGGTGGCCGTGGGTGTGGCGCTGCTCGGCGCCGACAGCCCCTTGCGCCCGCTGTTCAACACCTTGTGGTGGCTGGCGGCGCTGGGCCAACTGTGGGTCACCGTCTGGGCGCTGGGCCGCTGGTTTGCCGTGCCCGCACCGGGTGCGGCCCCGGGCAGCTTGTGGCCAGCGGTCACGCCGGTCTTGCTGATCCCGGTGGTGGGCAATGTGGTAGTGCCCCTGGCCGGTCTGCCGCTGGGCCACGACGTGTGGTCGATGGTGCAGTTGGGTATTGGTGTGTTTTTCTGGCCGGTGGTGTTCACCCTGTTGGTCGTGCGCCGGCTCACCCACAGCCCGCTGCCCGACCGCTTGTTGCCCTCGTGGATGATCACCTTGGCGCCGCCCTCGGTGGTGGGTGTGGTGCTGCACCAGCTGGCCACGCCCTTGCCGGTGGTGGCCGCAGTATGGGGCGTGGGTTTGTTTGTGTTGTTGTGGGTGGGCACGCTGGCCAAGCGCATCGCCGCGCAGCCATTTGGCATTCCGTTTTGGGCGTTGTCGTTTCCGTTGGCCGCTTTCACCACCTTGACTTTGCGCATCACCGAACGCTTGCAAGGCACGGCGTCGCATGGGGTGGCCCAGACCGGGTCGATGGTGCTGCTGGCCATCACCACCATTGTCATCACCTGGCTGGTGTTGGCCACGGTGCGCGGCTTGCGGCAGGGCACTTTGCTGGCGCCGGAGCCGGTGGCGCAGATCGCGCCGGTGGCGAGCTGAAGTTTGGGCTTGCTGACCTGATCCTGATGGGACTGGCGCCGTCGGGGGGTCGGACGTGTCGCAGTTTTTTAAAAATAAGAACTTGTTTTGTTGACGTGTCGTTGGTGGCGACATAAGCTCCAGACCTGTCGTCAAAACTTGTTTTTTGCACCATGACCGACGCCGTCCTGCCTTGGCACCCTGAGCAACCCCACAATCAGTTGCCTGAGCTGCCTCCTGCGCACGAGCTGGAAACCCGCGCCGTGCTCAAGGCCTGCATCGAGGCCCGCGCCGCGCTGGCCGAGCTCAAACAGGCCGCCGAGCTCATCCCCAACCAGGCGATGCTGATCAACACCATCCCGCTGTTGGAAGCCAAAGACAGCTCGGAAATCGAAAACATCGTCACCACGACCGACCAGCTGTTTCAGTACGCGCACGGTCACGCCAATGCCGATGCTGCCGACCCCGCCACCAAAGAAGCCCTGCGCTACCGCACCGCGCTGCATCAAGGCTTTCAGTCGCTCAAGGCTCGGCCGCTGTGCACAGCCACCGCCGTGGATGTGTGCCGCACCCTCAAAGGGGTGGACATGGACATCCGCCGCACCCCAGGCACCCAGCTCGCCAACGAGCGCACTGGAGAGATCGTCTATACCCCGCCCGAAGGCGAAGCCCGCCTGCGCGACATGCTGGCCAACTGGGAGCGCTTCCTTCACAACCAGACCGAGCTGGACCCCTTGGTCCGCATGGCGGTGGGTCATTACCAGTTCGAAGCCATCCACCCGTTCACCGACGGCAACGGCCGCACCGGCCGTGTGCTCAACATCCTGTACCTGATTCAGCAAGAGCTGTTGAACCTGCCCATCCTGTACCTCAGCCGCCACGTCATTGCCCACAAAGCCGACTACTACCGCTTGCTGCTCAGCGTCACGCGCGACGGCGCTTGGGAGCCCTGGCTGATCTTCATGCTGCAGGCCGTGGCCGAAACGTCCCAATGGACGACGGCCAAGATCGCCGCCATCCGCGCGCTGGCGGAACACACCACCGAACATGTGCGCACGCGCCTGCCCAAGATCTACAGCCGCGAGCTGGTGGACGTGATCTTTGAGCAGCCCTACTGCCGCATCGGCAACTTGGTGGACAAGGGCATTGCTCAGCGTCAGGCCGCTTCACGCTACCTGCACGACTTGGCCGCCTTGGGCGTGCTGCGCGAAATGCCGTTTGGCAAAGAGAAGCTTTTCATTCACCCCAAGCTGATGCAGTTGCTCAGTCGGGACAACAACACATTCCAGGCTTACGCTTGAAAGCGCCAGCCACTCAAGGCCGAGGCACAGACTCCCGCCCCGGCGAACACTCCGCAAACCCATAACGCTCGCAAAACGGGCTGCCCCACAGCGGTAGCCAGCGCGGCACCTGGTGGAACTCGCGCACCACCTCGGCCAACACCTGGCTGCGGTAAGCCGCGAAGTTGAAGCCAAAACCGTCCACCTTCCAGTACGGCACACCCGCCACCTCAAACCGGGTGATCTGCATCCGCTCAAAAAACGGCGCAAAGTCGCTGGCCTTGGGCTCGGCGCTGTCGAACACGCGGATCGGCATACCCTCGTATTCGCGGAAGTCCACCAACTGGTCGTCTTGGCGCGCGTGGTGGCGGCCCACACCAAACACCGGCACATAGGCCTTGTGGGCATAAGCCAGCGCGGCGGCTGGGCTGTAGGTGCGCGCCATCAACGTGGCGCCGGTGGGCAGGTCGCGCTGCAACTCGGCCACGATGGCCGGCGTCTCTCGCAGAAACACCGCTTTCGGGTAGAGCTTGTGATTGGCCCACCAGCTCAGCGGCGCCCAGGCGATCAGCCCCACCACCACCAGGTGCGGCAGCGACAGCAGCACGGTGTAGACCAAGCTGCGCGCCAGCGGGCGCGAGGGAATGTGCAGCCCTGCCCACAACACAAACAGCGGCACAAAACCCAGCACCCAGTGCAGGCCAATCGTGCGGCGCAGGCCCAGCAGCGCAAACACCAGCAGCGGAAACAGCCACAGCACCAACAGCGTGCGCCGCAGCGCCGCCGGGACACCGGCGGGCGCGTGGTGTTTGAGCGCCTGCCACAGCAGCCAGGGCGTGATCAGGTACAGCGCCATGCCGACGTACACAGCAAAGCTCTCCAGCTGCCAGTGGCTGCCTTCGTTGCGGTTGTAGAAATTGAACAAGATGTTGGGCCAGCCGTGCCAGGCGTTGAACGCCAGGTTCAGCAACACGCTGGGCAAGGCCAGCAAGCCCATCAGCGGCACCGCCCACGCACGCTCGCGCCGCCAGCCCAGCAGGTGCACCGCATAGGCGATGCCCAGCAGGGCGGCAAAGTACTTGGACAAAAACGCCAAGCCCACCAACAGCCCGGCGGCGGCGTACCAGCGCCAAGCGCCGCTGCGGGCCTGGTCGGCGCGCAAATAACACCAAGTCGACAACGCCATCCAAAACACCAGCGGCGTGTCGGTGGTCACCAGCACAAACATCCACGACCATGGCATGGACAAGTAAACCGCGCCGGCCAGCCAGGCGCTGGCCTCGTGTTCGTCGCTCAGCCAGCGGCGCAGCAGGTCCACGATCAGCAGGCCGATCATGCTGGTCACCAACACGGTGAAGCTGCGCAGCGCCAGCGGGCTGTCGCCCATCACCCGCAGCGCGGCGAGCAGCCAGCCCACCATGGGCGGGTGGTCGGAATAACCCCAGGACGGGAACACGCCCCACTGGTAAAAAAAGGCCTCGTCCCCGGTCATGGGGAAAGTGGCCGCGATCACCAGTTTGAGCAGCAGCGTGCCAGCAAACGTGAACCAGAACAATTGGCGCGCGGTGGTGGGCGAGAGGCGAAGGCTTTGCATGCAAAAAAGAGGTGCTCAGGCGTCCAAGGCCAACAAACCCACACCCACCACAATGAGTGTGCAGCCAGCGGCTTTGAGCCAAGTAAAAGGTTCGCCAAGCCACACAATGCCCAGCGCAAAAGTGACCACAAAGCCCAGGCTCACCAGTGGGTAGGCCAGGCTCACATCGAGCCGCGACAGCACCCACAGCCACAGTACCGCGCTGGCGCCGTACAGGCCAAAACCCAGCCACACCAGCGGGCTGCCCAGCGCGTGCTGGTAGGCGCCCAGCGGGCCGCTGGCGGCGCTCTGCAAGAGCGCGGGATCGGGTGTCATGCCGCGCTTCATCAGCAGCTGCGCGGCGGCCGACAGCAGCACACACAGCACGCCCACGCCCAGCGCCATGCCTTTCATGCGCCCACCCCCACGGTGGCGGCCAGGCCCACCGCGCCCATCAGCAGCAGGGTCAGCCAGCTTACGCCGTCTTTCATGGCGAACTGCAGCGGGTCTTCGCCGTGCAGCTCGCGCCGTCCGGTCTTGAGCCACATGCGCATGATCCAAAACAGCAGCAGCGGCGCGGCCGCCCACAGCCACTGCGGCTCGGTGTAGAGCGCACGGCCGTTTTGGCTGTCCACATACAGGGCCAGCACCATCACCGCCAAAAAGCCGCTGGCCATGCCCATGGCGCGCAGCGAGGGCAGGTCGCTCGGGTGGTAGCCCCGGCCGGGGGCCAGGGCCGCGTCTTCTTGGCTGGCCTCTTCGAGTTCGGCGCAGCGCTTGACCAAGGCCAGGCTCAGGAACAAAAAGATCGAAATCGCCAGCAGCCAGTTTGACAACTCCACCAACGCGGCCACCGCGCCGGCGGCGATGCGCAGCGTGTACAGGCCCGACAGCAGCAGCACATCGACCAGCGCAATGCGTTTGAGCCACAAGGTGTAGCTCAGGGTGAGCGCGGTGTAGAGCAGCAGCATGGCCACAAAGCCGACCGACACCAGCGCCGCAAGCACCAAAGCCAGCGCCATCATGGCCGCGCCGAGCACCACCGCCTGACCGATGCCCACCACACCAGCGGCCAACGGCCGGTGCCGTTTGATGCGGTGTACCCGGTCGTTGGGCAGGTCCATCAGGTCGTTGAACAGGTAAGTGGCCGAGGCGCACAGCCCAAACGCGACAAAGGCCAGCAGCACCTGCGCCCACGCCATGGGGTCGAGCGAATGGGCGGCGAGCAGCGGCACAAACAGCAGCGCGTTTTTGGCCCATTGTTTGATGCGGATGGCGCGCAGCCAGGTGCCCACGCTGGCTTGCACGCCGGGCAGCACCTGGGCTTGTGGGTGTTGGGCTTGCAAGCGGCGCAGCACCGGCGCGGGGGTGTTGACCGCCAGCGCCTCGTGGGCGCCGGCCCACACCGGCAGGTCGTCGCGGCTGTTGCCGGCATAGCCCCAAGTGGCAAAGCCGCGCGCGCGCGCATCGGCCTCAATGGCTTGCCGTTTGGCCGCGCCGCGCAGGTTGTGGCCCTGGGCGGTGCCCAGCGTGCCGTCGAACAAGCCGATGTGCTGCGCCACCGACGCGACGATGCGCGCATCGGCCGCGCTCGCCAGCACCAGCGTGTCGCCTTGGGCGCGGCGGGTGTGCAGCACGCGCAACAGACCATCGTGGTAGGGCAAACGGTCGGGCGCGGGGCGCACCGCGTTGGCGATGCGCTGTTTCAGGCTGGCGCGGCCCAGCAGCAGCCAGGCCAGCAGGCGAAACAGGTTGAGCGGGTGTTGGCGCAACAGCAGCAGGGCCGATTCCAGCAATGTGTCGCTGGGCGTCAATGTGCCATCCAAGTCCACATACAGCAACCGGGCGGTGCTGGCGGCGGAGGGGTGGTTGGACGGGCTGTGTGTGGTCAAGGCTGGCGTGTGGTGTGCAAGGCGCCCGAGGTGGCGCGGGTGACTGCGGCATTGTAGGCGGCCCACCATAATCGGCGCGATGGAATCTTGGTCCCTGTTCTGGCAACACGCCCCCTTGCTCGCTGTGGCCGCGTTTGCGGCCGGCGCCCTCAACGCTGTGGCCGGCGGCGGCAGCTTCTTGACCTTTCCCGCGCTGGTGTTCACCGGTGTGCCGCCGATTGTGGCCAACGCCACCAGCGCGCTGGCGGTCAGCCCGGGCTATTTGGGCAGCACCTTGGGCTTCAAGGACGAGTTGCGGCAGCTGCCGCGCGCTGTGCTGCGGCGCGAGGCCGTCATCGCCTCGGTCGGTGGGGTGGTGGGGGCGTTGCTCTTGTTGGTGACGCCCGCCAAGGTGTTTGCTGGGGTGGTGCCTTGGCTGCTGCTGTTTGCCACCGCGCTGTTTGCGCTGGGGCCGTGGCTGGCGCGCCACGCCCAAGCCGGTGGCAACAGCGCCGGTTGGTCGCGCTGGCGCGAGCCGGGGCTGATGGCGGTGTCGGTGTACGGCGGTTATTTCAACGGCGGCTTGGGCATCTTGCTGCTGGCGCTCTACACCGTCACGGGTGAGTCGCGCCTGAACACCGCCAACGCGCTGAAAAACCTCAACTCGCTGGTGCTGTCGTGGTTGTCGGTGGCGGCCTTTGTGGTGGCGGGCGCCATCGCCTGGTCCCAAGGGGTGTTGATGATGCTGGCGGCCACCGCCGGTGGGCTGATGGGCGCGCGCTGGGCCAAGCGCTTGCCGGTGGCGTGGCTGCGCGCTGGCGTGATCGCCACTGGTTTGGTGATGAGCGTGGTGTTTTTTGCCCGCCAGGGCTGAGGCCTGACGCGACCGATGCGCCCTTAGGGCGTGGGCTTGAGGTCGATGCCTTCCATGCCTTGGACGATCTTTTTCTTTGGGTCGCAGGCCACGGTGGCGGCGGTCTTGCCGTTGATGATCACCTCGACCCCAGCGCTGATCTCGTGCTCGTCGCTCATGCGGTCGGCGGCCCAGAACACGCTGTAGACGGTTTTGCCGTTGGGCACGTCCACTGAGTAGCTGATGGTGCGGCCAATGCCTTTCCATTGCCGGGTCGAGGCCTGGGCGCGTGGCACCTGCAAGGCCAGCTCGGGTTTGCCGGCCGGACCGAAGCTGTAGCCAATGCTCTTGCCCAGATCACAGACCTCGATCACCTTGGCTTTGGCGGTGGTGCAGCTGAAGACGGTGGCTTGGGCGCTGGGACAGGCGGCTTGGGCGGACATGCCCGACACCAGCAGCGCCGCCGCCAGCAGCGGTCGAAATGCGATTTTCATCAATTGCTCCAATAAAACTGGACAGTCTGTCAGTTTATCGGAGCCTGGGGCGGTGGGCTGTCAGCTGCGCCGTGTCCACCAGTGCAGTCCGCCAGCAACCAACAACAGACCCAGCGCGCCAAAGCCCCAGACCACCCAGGCCAGGGCCGACACCAAGCCCGCCAGCGTGTCGGCCGAGGGCAACCAGGGCTGCAGCCAGGCGACTGCCGCGCGCAGCGATTGCATCGCCGCGTCGAGCCAAGCGGTGTCCACCCAAGGCGCCAACCACGCCGGGATCGACCACTGGCTTACGGTGTCCACCCCAGCGGTCAAAGCGCCGTCGGGCAGCCAGCCCAACACCGCGCCAATCCCCCAGGCGGTGACCAGACACAAGCCGCTCCACAGCGCCAGCAACACCAAGGTGACGCCCCAGACCCAAGGCGTCCAGCGGCGACGCTGGGGGGCGGGCATGTGCGGGTGGGCGTGAGCGTAGGCCATGGCAACTCCTGTGTGACAGATGGGCCATCAGCCTACACGCGCCGGGCGCGGCGCATCAAGAGCAGCGCCCGGACCATGCATGAGGAAAAAGCGAAGCTTTAGCGCGCCACGGCACCGACTTTGGCGCGGTCACGGGCCATCGCTTCGCGCTCGCTGGCGCGGCGGAAGAACACCGTCACGATGCTGGAGCTGATGACAATGAACAGCGAATACAACACCGGGATCAGCAGCACATCTTGTTGGCTGGGACCGGTGATGCTCAGCGTGACGATCAGGATGGCCAGCGGACCGTTCTGAATGCCGGTCTCTAATGCGATGGTGCGGCTGCGGTTGGCGTCTTGCTTGAGCAGGCGCGCCAGCCCGTAGCCCAGCGACATGCCCGCCAGCCCGAGCCCAATGGCGCCGAGGTACACCGTGGCGGGGGTGTCAAGCAGCAGCTGGTAGTTGCGCGGAATCCAGGTCACCACCAAAAACAAAATCACCGCAATGCCCATGACGCCGCCGAGCAACTCCAGTGTGGCGCCGACGTTGGGGTTGGCCTTGCGCAGCACCATGCCCAGCACGGTGGGCACCAGCAACACCACCAGCACCTGGGCCACATTGGTGGCAGGGATGGTGTAGTCGCCCTCATAACCCGCCAGGCCCGAGTAAAAAGCCAAAGTGGCCGGCACCATGCCCAGTGCTACCAGGGTGGAGACGCTGGTCATCATGATCGAGAGCGCCAGCACCGCCTTGCTGAAGTAGGTGAAGATGTTGGACGTGGTGCCGCCGGGCATACAGCCCATGAGGATCAGACCGACCGCAATCGCCGGCGGCAGACCCAGGGCCTGGGCCATCAAAAAGCCCAGCAGCGGCATGATGCCGTACTGGCACACCAATCCGATCAGCACGCCTTTGGGCTTGCGAAACGCGATCAGAAAGTCGCGCCAGGTCAACGAGGCGCCCATGCCCAGCATGATGATCATCATCATGAAGCCGAGCAGCTTGGTTTCAAATTCGGTCACCATGGGGGTGTTCTCCGGATAAACGTTCGGGTGTAGAGGGCGCGCTTACTGGCGTGGGGCGCCGAGTTCGGCCAAGGCCTCGGCGCGCAACTCTTTGCGCAGCACCTTGCCAATCGGCGACTTGGGCAGTTCCTCGCGCACGATCACCTGCTTGGGCACCTTGTAGGCGGTCATTTGTTTTTTGCAGTGGGCGATGACCTCGTCGGCGCTCAATTCACCGCTGTGGTCGGGGTTGGGTACCACATAAGCGCGCACCGCCTCACCGGTGGTCGGGTCGGGAATACCGATCACCGCGACTTCGAGCACCGAGGGCATTTGGGCAATCGTGTCTTCCACCTCGTTGGGGTAGACGTTAAAGCCCGAGACCAGCACCATGTCTTTTTTGCGGTCGACGATGCGCAGAAAACCCTCACGGTCCATCACCGCCACGTCGCCGGTGGCCAGCCACCCGTCTTGCAGCACCTTGGCGGTCTCAGCCGGCTGGTTCCAGTAGCCCTGCATCACCTGTGGGCCTTTGACCTGGATTTCTCCCGGCTCGCCGGCCGCCACCACCGCGCCCGCGTCGTTGACCAGGCGCACATGGGTGCCCGGCGCCGGAATGCCGATGCTGCCGTTGCGCGGTGTGCCGGTCAGTGGGTTGAAGCTCACCACCGGTGAGGTTTCGGTCAGGCCGTAGCCTTCGGCGATGGGGGTTTGGGTGACTTGGCGCCAGCGTTCGGCCACCGCTTGGTGTAGTGAGGTGCCGCCCGCGATGGAGGCTTTGAGCTGCTTGGGCGGATAGGCCAAGAACCACTCTTCGTTGAGCAGGCCGTTGTAGAGCGTGTTGACCCCGGTCATCCAGGTGATGGGGTAGTTCTCCACCGCGCGTTGCAGGTTCTGCACCGGGCGCGGGCTGGGCACCAACACATTGCGTGCGCCGATCACCAAGAAGCCCAGCAAATTGGCCGTGAAGGCGAAGATGTGATACAGCGGCAAGGCGGTCAATACACACTCTTGCCCTTGGCGCATGTGGGTCGCGCCCATGGCCAGCATCTGGTTGACGTTGTGCAGCAGGTTGCTGTGGGTGAGCATGGCGCCTTTGCTCACGCCGGTGGTGCCGCCGGTGTATTGCAGCGCCGCCAAGTCGCTCGGGCCCACGCCTTCCCAGTAGCGGCGCGCCGGGGTTTGCGCCAAGGTGGTGGCGCCGCGTTTTAAGGCGGCGGCCAGGCGTTCGTGCGGCACCGTCACCGGTGGCAGTACCCGGTTCCACACCTTCTGCACCGCCCGCACCACCGCGCGCGGCACGGCCGGGAAAAACGCGGTCACATCGGCCAGCACCACGTGTTTCAGGCCGGTCTGTTGCAGCACGGCGGGCAGCTTGTCGGCAAACATGTCGATGATCACCAGCGCCTGGGCCTGCGCGTCCTTGAGCTGGTGCACCATTTCTTTTTCGGTGTAGAGCGGGTTGGTGTTGACCAGCACACAGCCGGCCTTGAACACCCCAAACGCCACCACCGGGTAAGCCAGGCAGTTGGGCAGCTGCACCGCCACCCGGTCGCCGGCTTGCAGGCCCAGCACGCCGCGCAGGTAGCCGGCAAAGGCGTCGGACAGCGCGTCGACTTGGGCGAAGGTGAGGCTGCCGTTCATGCCGTTGGGCACCACACAGGTGAAGGCCGCCTGCTTGGGCGCCGATTGGGCGTAGCGGCTGCACGCGTCGTGCACCAGCGCGGCCAAACTGGCGTGGGTAGGGGGCGTCAACTCGGGCGTGATGCCGGCCTTGTCGTAGGCGGCGCGCCAAGGTGCGTCGTGGGGGGTGGAAATGTCGAGGGCGGTCATGGTGCGCGATTGTCGCTGCAGACTGACCTCAAACTGACAAAACACAGATTGCCAATTGCTGGTATTTACCCTGATTTGCCCACGATTTATCGGGGTTTTGTATTCAAATTGCGCGAATGTTCGAAGCCCCGGTACACCATTGGATCGCAGCCGACGCCATGCCTTGGCCGGTGAGCGCACCTTTTCGCATGCGCCCTGGGCTCGCTCGCTTGCCGGACGCAACCGCCGTGTGTGCGGCCGCCTGTCCCAGGCCCGATCGCTTGGCCGGTACCTACGCCGAGCGCCGCCGCGCCCGCTTGTCGCAGGCCATGGTGGGGCAGCCCGACCCACGTGTCTTGGCCTTGTTGCACGCCTCTTTGCGCGCACAGGGGCTGGAGCCACTGGGCACAGACGCGGCATCGTTGGCCTCAGCCCTGCAAGACGACTTTGTGATCTTGCACGACGAGGAAATGCCCAGTGGCGAGCGGCGCTTTCGCCTGCGTTTTCTCAGCGTGGCTTTTCCGTCCAACTGGGACCCGGCCGACAAACTGGGCCTCGACTTTGCCGCGGTGCACGCACCGGTGGCCGACAACGCGCTGCTCTTGCAGGGCGCGCAAGGCATCATGGACATGGCGTTTCGCCAGCGTCCCATGCAGCGCCATGTGTGGCTGATCAGCCCGGATGGCGATTTGCCCCAGCACCCGCGCGAGCGCCAGCAGCGCTGGCAAGACGCCTTGTCGCGCGCCGGGGATGATGCTTTGCTCGACCAAGCCTTTTTTCGGGTGGAGCGCCAGCGCACCTGGCCCATGCCCGAGCTGGGGCGCGGCGTGTTCTTCATTCGTGTCATGGTCTGTCCGCTGCTGCCGGTGCTGGCGCAGGCGCCCGGGCGTGCCGCCGAGCTGGCCGACGCGCTGGCCTCCATGAGCGACGCGGTGGTGGCCTACCGGGGCATGGGTCTCGTGCGCGACCGCTTGGTCCATGAGCTGCGGGCGCAAGCCGCTCACAATGGCGAGCAGGACACCCCCTCATGAGCGCACTTGTTTTTGACCACATCGTCATTGGCGCCGGCACAGCCGGCTGTTTGCTGGCCAACCGCCTGAGCGCCGACCCACAACGCCGGGTCTTGCTGATCGAGGCCGGGCGCAAAGACAACTACCACTGGATCCACATTCCGGTGGGCTATCTGTATTGCATTGGCAACCCGCGCACCGACTGGCTGTACCAAACCGAGGCCGATCCGGGCTTGAACGGCCGGCGCTTGCGTTATCCGCGCGGCAAAACCTTGGGCGGTTGCTCGAGCATCAACGGCATGATTTACATGCGTGGCCAAGCCCGCGACTACGACCAGTGGGCCGCGCTCACCGGCGACGACGCTTGGCGCTGGGACCACTGCTTGCCCGACTTCAAAGCCCACGAGCACCACCACCGGCTCGACACGGACGCGCCGAGCGCCGCTTTTGCCGCCCTGCACGGCAACGCCCGCACCGGCAGCAGCGGCGAGTGGCGGGTCGAGAAGCAACGCTTGCGCTGGGACATCTTGGACGCCTTTGCCCAAGCCGCACAACAAGCGGGCCTGCCCGCCACCGACGACTTCAACCGTGGCGACAACGAGGGCGTGGGTTACTTTGAGGTGAACCAAAAAGCCGGTTGGCGCTGGAACGCGAGCAAAGCTTTTTTGCGCCCGGTGCAGCACCGGCCCAACCTGACGGTGTGGACCGAATCGCAGGTGCAGCGTTTGACGCTGGAGCGCGGCGCCGACGGCGCGCTGCGCTGCACCGGCGCCGAGGTGCGGCGTGGCGTTGAGACCGTGACGGTCACGGCCGCGCGCGAGGTGGTGCTGAGTGCCGGCAGCATTGGTTCGGTGCAGATCTTGCAGCTCTCCGGCATTGGCCCGGCCGCTGTGCTGCAGGCCGCAGGCGTGGCGGTGCAACACAAGCTACCCGGTGTGGGCGAGAACCTGCAAGACCATCTGCAGATCCGCTCGGTCTACAAAATCCAAGGGGCCGCCACGCTCAACGTGTTGGCCAGCAACTGGTGGGGCAAGGCGCGCATCGGCTTGCAATACCTGCTCACGCGCAGCGGGCCCATGAGCATGTCGCCTAGCCAGTTGGGCGCGTTCACCAAAAGCGACCCGTTGCAGCCACACGCCAATCTGGAATACCACGTGCAGCCGCTCAGCTTGGACGCGTTTGGTGAGCCGCTGCACCCCTTTCCGGCTTTCACCGCCAGTGTGTGCAACCTCAACCCGACCAGCCGGGGCCATGTGCGCATCCGCACGCCGCGCGCCGAGGACGCGCCAGCGATTGCGCCGTGTTACCTGAGCACGCCCGAAGACCGCCAGGTGGCGGCCGACAGCTTGCGGGTGACGCGGCGCATCGTCTCGCAACCGGCGCTCGCGCCTTACCAGCCGGTGGAGTTCAAACCTGGTGTGCAGTACCAAAGCGACGACGAGTTGGCCCGCTTGGCCGGAGACATCGCCAGCACCATCTTTCACCCTGTGGGCACCACCAAAATGGGGCGCGACGGCGACCCGATGGCGGTGCTCGACAGCCATTGCCGCGTGCGCGGCGTGGCCGGCCTGCGGGTGGTGGACGCCGGTGCTATGCCCACCATCACCAGCGGCAACACCAACAGCCCCACCTTGATGATGGCCGAGAAGGTCGCACGCTGGATGTTGTTGGGCCAATAAAGCCTAGGGTTTACCCGAGGCAAAGGTTTGCCATGGCCGATATCGCCAGGCCGCAAGGGTAATCCCTTGGCTGTGGTGTTGTCGCCACCGGTTACATTTTGCGCACTCGTTTGGTGCTGTCACAGCAGCCAACGCGGGGGCCGAGGAGACAACCCAGCCCAACAAAACCAAATGTCTGCAGCACACGGGGCCCACGTTGAGGTCTTGGTGTTGTGAAACCCTCTCGCAACCGACCCATGGGGTCGGTTTTTTTTGGCTGTACGCGGGCGACAAGCCGGTGCTGGAGTCCAGCCGCTTGCAAGGACAATGCCGGCATGGACATGATCTGGGTAACACTGGCCTCCGGCTTGGCGGGGTTCATCGACGCCATTGTGGGCGGGGGGGGGCTGATTCTGTTGCCCGCTTTGTTTGCGGTCTACCCCGGTGCACACCCTGCTACCTTGTTTGGGGTGAACAAAAGTGCCTCCATTTGGGGCACAGCGGCGGCCACGGTGCAGTACGCGCAGCGGGTGGACATGCCTTGGCGCTCGCTCTTGCCCGCCGCGGCGGTGTGTTTTGCCGGCTCCATGGGAGGCGCTTGGGCGGTGACGGTGATCTCACCGGACTTTTTGCGCAAGGCGCTACCACTGGTGCTGCTGGCGGTGTTTCTCTACACCTTGGCCAAAAAAGAACTCGGGCGTGAGCACCGCCCGCGTTTTGCCGGCGCGCGCCAGACCTTGGCCGCCGCCTCTTTGGGCTTGGTGATCGGGTTTTACGACGGCTTTTTTGGACCAGGCACGGGCAGTTTTTTTGTGTTTTTGTTTGTGCGCTGGCTCGGGTTTGACTTTCTGCACGCCAGCGCCAGCGCCAAGCTGCTCAACACCACGTCCAACCTAGCGGCTTTGCTGTTGTTCACTTGGAAAGGGCATGTGTGGTGGCATTTGGCATTGCCGATGGCCGTGGCCAATGTGCTGGGCAGCACCTTGGGCACCCGCTTGGCCTTAAAACACGGCAGCGGCTTTGTGCGTGTGGTGTTTCTGGTGGTGGTCAGCGCGCTGATTCTCAAAACCGGCAGCGACGCTTGGTGGCCGCACTGAGGGCCATTTCGGTGGGCTTGCCGCTCACTCGGGGGTGTCGCTCAAGGGCACCAGCAGCGATTCGCCGTCCTCCGATGGCCAAGCCACCTCACTGGCTTTGAGTGGCGTGCCGATGGGGGCGCCCGCCAGCCCACGCTGCACCGCCACCAGGTCTTGTGGATTGGGGTATTGGTCAAGCAGCAGGTAGTCAAATACCCGGCGGGCGATGGGCGCAGCGTGTGCCGCGCCAAAACCCGCGTTTTCCACAATCACCGCCAGCGCCACCCGAGGCGCATCCACGGGGGCAAACGCCACATACAAAGAGTGGTCGCGCTGGTGTTCTTCGAGTTTGCGGGCGTCGTAGCGCTCTTTTTGGCCGATGGTCACCGCTTGTGCGGTACCGGTTTTGCCGCCGCTGCGGTAGCCGGCACCGGCAAACACCCGCGCCGAAGTGCCGTCGGTTGTGACGCCTTCCATGGCGCGCAGGATTGCAGCGACATGTTCGGGTTTGTAGCCGAGCGCCAGACCAGGCTCGGGTGCTGCTGGCATGCGCTGGCGCGTCACCACGTCCTCAATGGCCAAGGCCACATGCGGCTTGTGGCGCACCCCACCTGCCGCCAGTGTGGCCATGGCGTGGGCGACTTGCAGCATGGTGAAGTTGTTGTAGCCCTGGCCGATGCCCAGTGAAATGGTCTCGCCGGCGTACCAGCGCTGCTGCTCCGGTCGTTTGTAGGCGCGGCGTTTCCAGTCTTGGCTGGGCAGCACCCCCCGGGTTTCGCCGCGCAGGTCAATGCCGGTGAGCTGGCCAAACCCCAAGGGTTTCATGAAATCGTGGATGGTGTCCACCCCCATTTCATTGGCCAGCGAGTAGTAGTAGGCGTTGCTCGACTTGACGATGCTCATGTGCAGGTCGGTCGGCCCGGTGGCATGGCCGCGGAACTGGTGGTTGCCAAACATCCAGTAGCCGGGGTCGTTGACGATGGTGCGTGCCGTGCGCGTGCCGGTTTCCAGCGCCGCCAGCGCCATAAAGGGCTTGTAGGTAGAGCCCGGTGGGTAAGTGCCCCGCAGCGCCCGGTTGAGCAGCGGTTTGTCGACCGACTCGTTGAGGGCCTTCCAGTTGTCGACATCGATGCCTTCGACGAACAGATTGGGGTCGTAGGTGGGTTTGGAGACAAAAGCCATGACCTCGCCGTTGCGTGGATCGATGGCCACCAGCGCGCCACGGCGCTCGCCAAACATGTCTTCGATCAGCTTTTGCAGCTTGATATCGATGGACAACACCACGTTGTTGCCGGGTGTGGCTGGGGTACTGGCCAGTGAGCGCACCGCACGACCGCCAGCCGATGTTTCGACCCGCTCAAACCCTGTGACGCCATGCAGCTCGCGTTCGTAGGTCTGTTCCACACCGAGCTTGCCGATGTAGTCGGTGCCCCGGTAGTTGGCCTGTTCCTCTTCGGTCCAATCTTCCATCGCCTCCTTCTCACGGGCGTTGATGCGGCCAATGTAGCCAATCACATGGCTGGCGGTGTCTCCATAGGGGTAATGGCGAAACAGGCGCGCCCGGATGTCCACGCCTGGAAAGCGGTAGCGCTGTGCGGTAAAGCGAGCCACTTCTTCGTCGCTGAGCCGGGTGCGGATGGGCAGCGAATCAAAACGGCGCGACTCTTCGAGCAATTTGCGAAAACGGCGCTTGTCGCGGGCTTGGATCTCCACCAGCTCCGACAGGCCGTCGATGGTGGCCTCCAAGTTGTCGACCTGCGAGGGCGTGATCTCCAAGGTGTAGGCCGAGTAATTGCTGGCCAGCACCCGCCCATAGCGGTCCAGAATCTGGCCCCGGTTGGGCACGACCGGCAACACGGCTGTGCGGTTGCTCTCGGCTTGGGCTTTGAGTTCGTCGTGGCGCACCATTTGCAGGTACACCATGCGGGCACTCACCAAACCAAACGCCACCACCACGGCCAAGCTGGCCACAAAAACCCGGCTGCGAAAGCGCGCGAGATCGGCTTCGACATTGCGGATTTCGGTCATGGCCGGCGGATGGACTTAGAGAGGGCGATCGGCATCGGGGTCTGGAGCGCGCCGCTGGGGTGCCAGCAGCAGCGCCGTCATGATGGGCCACAACGCCGCCTCCAGCAAGGGGGCCAGCAATGCCGACCAGCCCGCAAACATCCCCGCGTGCATCAGCCGCACCAGCAGCTGCACCACGGAGCACGCCACAAACAGTGGCAGTACTTGCAGCGCCTGATGGCCGACCGGAAACCACAGCAGTCGGCGGTGCACCGCAATCGCAAAAAATGCCAGCAGCGAATACGCCAAGGCGTGCTGACCCATCAGCGCAGCCTGGTGCACATCCATGGCCAAACCAAAGAAAAAGGCGATGCCTACGCCGATGCGCAGCGGTTGGTGCACGCACCAAAACACCAACACCACCGCCAACACGTCCGGGGTCCAGGCGGCGCGGCCCCACAGCCCCATGTTCATCACCATATTGGTCGCCAACGCGGCCAGCAGACTGCCCCAGATGAACAGCGGATTGGCCGGCAACAACAGCTGCTGCCCAGGACGCATGATCATGGCTGTCTCCGGTGGCGGGCGATGGCTGGCGGGTCTGTGGGCTCCGTCTGCGGCCGTGGCTCCATCGCGATCGGCGACAGCACCAACACATGCAGCGCGCCGCCCATGCGGGCCAGTGGTTCACACAGAATGCGGGTGAAGGTGCTTTCGGCACGGCGTTCCACCCGGCTGACCCGCGCTACCGCCAAGCCGGGGGGATAAACACCATCCACCCCACTGGTGGTCAGCAAATCGCCTTCGTTGATGTCGGCGTTGGACAAGGTGTAGCGCAGCTCCATGCCCTCGTTGGTCAGGCTGTTGAGACCATAGACCACCCCGCGCACCCCGGTGCGGATGTTGAGCACCGGGATCGCCTGGCGGCGATCGACCAGCAAGGTCACTTCCGACAGCAGGGGATACACCTGCGTCACTTGGCCGAGCACCCCGGTGTCGTCGATCACGGGTGAACCCGCCACCACGCCGTGTTTGAGCCCACGGTCGATCACCACCTTGCGGGTATAGGGGTCGGCGGTGTCGTAAAGCACCTGAGCCGCCACCGACGGTGTGCCGGCGCGAGCCCGCATGCCGATGAGCTCCCGCAAGCGGCTGTTCTCCAGCGCCAGTTGCTCGGCCTGCATGCTGCGCTGTGCCAGCTGTGCCAGCGCCTGTTGGGTGGTATTTTCGCGCCGGATGGCGTCTTCCAAGGTGGTGAAATGGCGGCGCACATAAGCCGCAAGCTCAATCGGCTGCAGCACCGCCCATTGCAGCGGCATGATGGCGGTGGCCAAGGCTGCGCGCAGCGGTTGCGAAACCCGAAAACGGCCATCGGCCACCATCAGAAATACCGATAGGGCGCTGAACACCAACAACTTGGACAGCGCCGATGCCCCCTGCTTAAAGAAGGGCGGTGGGGTGCGGTCCAAGGTGCCCAGTGGCATGGTCAAAAACAGACGCGGTGGCGTGGTGAGGACCCAAGGGCCCTGGGGCTGGACTTATTCGCTGGTGAAGATGGTGCCCAGGCGCTCCATGCTTTCCAGCGCCATGCCGCAACCCCGCACCACACAGGTCAGCGGCTCTTCGGCCACCAGCACCGGCAGACCGGTTTCTTCGGCCAGCAGGCGGTCCAGATCGCGCAACAGCGCGCCGCCGCCGGTCAGCATCATGCCGCGCTCGGCGATGTCTGCGCCGAGCTCGGGCGGGGTTTGCTCCAGCGCGCTCTTGACGGCCGACACAATCTGGTTGAGCGGCTCGGTCAGGGCCTCCAGAATTTCGTTGGAGCTGATGGTGAAGCTGCGTGGCACCCCTTCGGACAGGTTGCGGCCTTTGACTTCCATCTCGCGCACTTCAGAGCCAGGAAAGGCCGAGCCGATGTTCTTTTTGATGGCTTCGGCGGTGGGTTCGCCGATCAGCATGCCGTAGTTGCGGCGGATGTAGGCAATGATGGCGTCGTCAAAGCGGTCGCCACCCACACGCACGCTGCCTTTGTAGACCATGCCACCCAGCGAAATCACGCCCACCTCGGTGGTGCCGCCACCGATGTCCACCACCATCGAACCCGAGGCGTCCGACACCGGCAGACCGGCGCCAATGGCCGCGGCCATGGGTTCTTCGATCAGGTAGACCTCAGAGGCGCCCGCGCCCAAAGCCGATTCGCGGATCGCGCGGCGCTCCACCTGGGTGGAGCCACAGGGCACACAAATGATGATACGCGGGCTCGGCTTGAACATCGAGCGCGGATGCACCATCTTGATGAACTGCTTGAGCATCTGCTCGGTGACGGTGAAGTCGGCGATCACGCCGTCTTTCATCGGGCGAATGGCCTCAATATTGCCTGGCACTTTGCCCAGCATGGCCTTGGCTTCTTTGCCGACCGCTTGAATGGTTTTTTTGCCTTGTGGGCCGCCTTCATGGCGAATCGACACCACCGAGGGCTCGTCAAGGACGATGCCTTTGCTATGGACAAAAATCAGGGTGTTGGCGGTGCCGAGGTCGATGGCAAGGTCGGTCGAAAAATGCCGACGAAAAGACTCGAACATGGTGTGTGGTTTCCGGGTGGGGCACGCGGCCGCTTCGAGCCGGCGTCGCCCGTGGTCAAAAAAGAAAGAAAAGCACAATCTGTATCGCCCCAGACGCAAGCGCGGCCGGTGAAGCGACAAACCTTGGATAATACCCCATCCCTTATCAAAAAACCGAGCCAATTCAAGGCTTTCCGGCGGTTTTGTGTCTGATTGCGTCTGGCCGTCGGCTTTTGTTCAACCCCTTTTCTCTGCGCCTCCATGTCCTTAAATTCCCAGGAAATCGACCGCATTGCGCACTTGGCGCGCCTGCAATTGCAGCCGGCCGAAGCCGAGCGCATGCGCGAGCAGATGAACGGCTTTTTCTCCATCGTCGAGGCCATGCAAGGCGTGGACACCACCGGTGTGGAGCCGCTGGCGCACCCGGTGGCCGCCATCCAGGAAGTGCAGCTGCGCCTGCGCGAGGATGTGGCGAGCGAGCCCAATGCCCGAGAAGCCAACCAGCGCAGCGCGCCGGCGGTTGAAAACGGCCTGTTCCTGGTGCCCAAGGTGATTGAGTGAGCCAAAAAATGAAACCCCCACGCCATTCACTTCGTGTAACCGCTGCCCTCCAAGGGGGCGCAGGGTTCCCTTGGTGCGGCCCTGCGGGAGACCTGATATGACCCAACTGCACGACATGACCGTGGCCGAACTGGCCGCAGGCCTGAAGGCCAAACAGTTTTCCGCCACCGAGGCGGCGCAGCACTTTCTGGCGCGCGCCCAAGCTGACCAGACGGGCAGCTTTCTGGCCCTGAACCCCGAAGCCACGCTGGCGCAAGCGCAAGCCGCCGACGCGCGCCTGGCCGCTGGCAGCGCCAGCGCGCTCGAAGGCGTGCCGCTGGGCCACAAGGACATTTTTGTCACCCAGGACTTTGTGACCACCGCCGGCTCCAAGATGTTGGAGGGCTACCGCTCGCCGTTTGACGCGACCTTGGTGCGCCGCCTGGCCGAGGCCGGCATGGTCACCGTGGGCAAGCTCAATTGCGACGAATTTGCCATGGGCTCGGGCAACGAAAACTCCGCCTACGGCCCGGTCAAAAACCCCTGGGACACGGCGCGCGTGCCCGGCGGCTCATCGGGCGGCAGCGCGGCCGCCATCGCAGCGCGCTTGGTGCCCGCGGCCACCGGCACCGACACCGGCGGCTCGATCCGCCAGCCCGCCAGCTTTTGCGGCATCACCGGCATCAAGCCGACCTATGGCCGCGCCAGCCGTTACGGCATGATCGCTTTCGCGTCCAGCCTCGACCAGGGCGGCCCCATGGCCCGCACCGCCGAAGACTGCGCGCTCTTGCTCAGCGCCATGTGCGGCCCCGACGCCGACCGCGACTCGACCTCGCTCGATGTTCCTGCCGAAGACTTCACAGCTTCGTTGAACGCCGACCTGAAAGGCCTGCGCATCGGCATCCCGCAAGAATTTTTTGGCGAAGGCCTGGCCGCCGATGTGCGTGCCGCCGTTGATGGCGCGCTGGCCGAGCTGACCAAGCTGGGCGCCACGCTCGTGCCCATCCGCCTGCCGCGCACCGAGCTGTCGATTCCGGTCTACTACATCATCGCCCCGGCCGAAGCGAGTTCGAACCTGAGCCGCTTCGATGGCGTGAAGTTCGGCCACCGCGCCAAAGACTTCAGCGACTTGGAGAGCATGTACAAGCAGACCCGCGCCGAAGGTTTTGGCGCCGAGGTCAAGCGCCGCATCATGACCGGCACCTATGTGCTGAGCCACGGCTACTACGACGCCTACTACCTGCAGGCGCAAAAAATCCGCCGCATGATCGCCGACGACTTCCAGAGCGCCTTTCAGCAGTGCGACGTGATCGCTGGCCCGGTGGCGCCCAAGGTGGCCTGGAAGCTGGGCGAAAACGCCAACGACCCGGTGGCCGATTATTTGGCCGACATCTTCACCCTGCCCGCCTCGCTGGCCGGCCTGCCTGGCATGAGCGTGCCGGCCGGTTTTGGCGCGCACAACATGCCTGTGGGCCTGCAGCTGATCGGCAACTACTTCCAGGAAGCGCAGCTGCTGAACGTGGCGCACCGCCTGCAGCAAGTCACCGATTTCCACCTTCGCAAGCCGGAGGGAGTGAAGTGATGCCCCCACGTTCATCACTTCGTGTATTCACTGCCCCCCAAGGGGGCGCTGGGCTCCCTTGGGGCGGCCCGGCAGGAGCCCAGACATGAGCAAACTCATCCAAGGCTACGAAGTTGTCATCGGCTTCGAAACCCACACCCAGCTGTCGACCCACAGCAAAATCTTCAGCCGCGCCAGCGTGGCCTTTGGCGCCGAGCCCAACACGCAAGCGTGCGCGCTGGACATGGCCTTGCCCGGCACGCTGCCGGTCATGAACAAAGCCGCGGTGGAGCGCGCCATCCAGTTTGGTTTGGCGGTCAATTCGCACATCGCCGAGCGCAGCGTCTTTGCGCGCAAAAACTACTTCTACCCCGACCTGCCCAAGGGCTACCAGATCAGCCAGTTCGAGATCCCGGTGGTGCAGGGCGGCGAGGTGTCCTTCTACTTGGGCGACGAGAAAAAAACCGTGCGCCTGGTGCGCGCCCACTTGGAAGAAGACGCGGGCAAATCGCTGCACGAAGACTTCATCGGCCAGTCGGGCATCGACCTGAACCGCGCCGGCACGCCGCTGCTCGAAATCGTCACCGAGCCCGACATCCGCTCCAGCGAGGAGGCGGTGGCCTACGCCAAAGAGCTGCACAAGATCGTCACCTGGATCGGCATTTGCGACGGCAATATGCAAGAGGGTTCGTTCCGCTGCGACGCCAACGTCTCGGTGCGCAAACCCGGCCAGCCGCTGGGCACGCGCCGTGAAATCAAGAACCTGAACTCCTTCAAGTTCATGCAGCAGGCGATTGACTTCGAGGTGCGCTGGCAGATCGAGCAAATCGAAGACGGCCACAAAATCCAACAGGCCACGGTGCTGTTCAACCCCGACACGGGTGAAACGCGCGCCATGCGCACCAAGGAAGACTCGGCCGATTACCGCTACTTCCCCGACCCGGACCTGCCACCGCTGGTGATTGGCCGCGACTGGGTCGAGCGCGTCAAAAGCGAGATGACCGAGCTGCCGCGCGTGATGGCCGAACGTTTTGTCAAAGACTACGCCCTGCCCGAATACGACGCCACCACGCTGACCCAAAGCAAGGCCATGGCCGCCTACTTTGAAGCGGCTGCCAAGGCCTGCGGCCAGCCCAAGCTGGCCAGCAACTGGATCATGGGCGAGGTCTCACGCCGTCTGAACGCCGCCGACATCTCCATCGAGCAAACGCCCGTGAGCGCCGCGCAACTCGCCGCGCTGATCGGCCGCATCAGCGACAACACCATCAGCAACAGCGCCGCGCGCCAGGTGTTCGAAGTGATGTGGACCGAAGGCGGCGAAGTCGACGCCATCATCGAGGCCAAAGGCCTCAAGCAGATGAACGACAGCGGTGAGCTGGAAAAAATCATCGACGAGGTGCTGGCCGCCAACGCCAAGAACGTCGAGGAATACAAGGCTGGCAACGCCAAGGCCTTGAACGGCTTGGTGGGCCCGATCATGAAGGCCAGCAAAGGCAAGGCCAATCCGGCGCAGGTCAATGAGTTGTTGAAGAAGAAGTTGGGCTGAGACCCGCTGCCCTCTGCGCACCAAACGGCGCCGCTGGCCACAGCGGTGCCGTTTTTTTTGCGCGGCTTGTAACCCGTGTGCCCATGGCCCCGAATAGCAGCCAAGCGCTGGCGCTGATTCGCTCCCGCGCGGTCTTGTTGGTGCGCGCAGGTTTTGGCGCCGCGTGTGCCGATGCCCCGTCACCTGTTTGTTGAAAGATGCCCATGAAAACATGGTTTGCCCTTGCCGCCTTGCCAGCGGTGTTGATCGCCTGTGGCGGTGGCTCAACGCCCGCCACCGAGACCGTGGTGGTCACCAACCGCGGGGGTGCGAGCCTTACCTTCATCGACGCCGCGACACAGAGCGTGGCGCGCACCCTGTCCCTGCCAGGTGCCGAGCCCATGTATGTGGTGTACGTGCCCAAGACCGATCGCCTGTATGTGGGCGACCGCGCCCAGAACAAGGTCCACATCGTGCATCCAGGCACCTACGCGGTTGAGGCCTCGGTCGATGTCGGGCGCGGAGTCTTCCACATGTGGGCCGACGGGCAAGGCCAGCAACTCTGGGTGGTCAACGACGTCGACAACAGTGTGTCGGTGGTGAACTTGAGCGACCGCAGCGTGCGCACGATCTCGTTGAGCAACAAGCCGCACGATGTGTTCCTGACGGCCGACGGGCGCACCGCCTTTGTGTCCGTGTTGGTGGACAACGCCGATGACAAGGTGCTGCGTTTTGATGCCCGCACCCTCGCTCAATTGGGTGAGGCGACGGTGGGCGACGACCCGCACCTGTACTTTGTGGAGCAGGATCAAAAACTGTACGTCGCCAACCAAGAGGGAGGTCTTTTTGTATTTGGGCGAGATCTCACGCCAGCTGGTCGCCTCAATCTGCCGGGCACACACGGCATCGTGCCCAGCCACGACGGTCGCTGGTTGTTCATGACCGACTTGCCGGGGCGCCAGCTGTACTCGGTACATACACAAACCCTGGCGCTCAACGCGCCGGCCTTGCCGGTGAACGTCAACACCCCCCACAACGTGGTGAGCGCGCAAAACAGCGGTCGCCTGTTTGTGAGCCATTCCGGCGCCAGCGCCAATCAGGTGACCACCTACCAGGTGGACACCGAGGGTGGGCTCACCGCCAATGCCACCCTCACTGCGGGCAGCAATCCATTTGGTATTGCGGTCTACAGCCGCTGAACAGCGCTCAGTTGGCGCTGGGCGGTATCCACAAACCGTTGAGTCGTTGGCGCTCGCTGTCAAAGCGGCGGTTGACGCGGTCGCGTTCGGCGCGCTGCTGTTGCAGCAGGCGCCGTTGCTGGGCCAGCTCCGCCTCGGTGTCGAGGCGCTGGCGCTGCAGCGCGGGAGGCACTTTGTCTGGGGTGTTGGCGTGTGCCGCCAGTTGCTGGTCGATGCTGGTCAAGCGGTCGAGCAGCGAATTTTCGCGTTCGCGCAAACCGTCCATCACCATATCCATCTGCGCCAGCGCAGCGCTGCGTGCGCGTTCGTGGGCCTCGGGGTTGGGGTAGCGCAGCACCAGCGCGCGGTCGCGCTGCCGCTCTTCGGTCTGGCGTTGCTGGGCCCGTTCGGTGGCTTTGCGCGCGGTGTCGGCGCGGGCTTTTTCTTCCAAGGTTTGGCTGGGTGGAATCACCCGGCGCACCGTGCCGCTGCGGTTGAGTTCGCGCTGCTCTCGGTCCATACATTCCAGGATCGGCCTGTCGGAGGTGATGCGCCGGCCCTGTCCATCCACACAGGTGTAGATTTTTTGCGCCCAACTGTTGCCCGCCATCAGTGCTGCGGCGATCCACAGCACACCGGTGGACAAGCGGGCTTGGTGCAAAAGAGTTTCCTTTAGCTCACGCCGTAGCGCTCACGGTAGGCGCGCACGGCGTCGGTGTGGACAGCCAGCTCGGTGCCGGCCTGTTGCTCCAGATACTGCATCAGATCGGCCAAGCGGGCAATGGCGCACACCTGCAAGCCCAGGGTGTTTTGCATGTACTGCACCGCGCTGTGCTCCACGTCGCGCACTTGGCCGTCGGCGCCCACCTCGGTGGCTTTTTCTTGCCGGTCCAGCGCAATCGCCACCGCATGCGGTGTGGCGCCGGCCGCGCGGATCAGCGCAATCGACTCGCGTGCGGCGGTGCCCGCGCTCATCACATCGTCCACGATCAGCACCCGGCCTTGCAGCGGTGCACCCACCAAGGTGCCGCCTTCGCCATGGTCTTTGGCTTCTTTGCGGTTGTAGGCAAAGGGCACGTTGCGGCCCAGCCGCGCCAACTCAATCGACACCGCCGCTCCCAGCGGAATGCCTTTGTAGGCCGGGCCGAAGATCATGTCGAATTCGACGCCGCTCTCGATCAGGGCCTGTGCATAGAATTGGGCCAAGCGGCCGAGCTTGGCGCCGTCGTCGAACAGGCCGGCGTTGAAGAAATACGGGCTCATGCGGCCGGCTTTGGTTTTGAACTGGCCAAACCGCAAAGCGCCCGAGGCCACACAAAACGCCACAAACTCTTGCGCCAGCGCCGCACCGGCGGCCGTCTGCATCACCATGGGGACATCCTTGTTCACACTCACCAGCCTCAACCTCAACGGTATCCGCTCCGCCACCAGCAAAGGCCTCGAAGCCTGGCTGGAGACCCATGCGCCGGATTGTATGTGTGTGCAAGAAGTCAAAGCCCAAGCCGCTGACGTGGTGGGCAAGTTCGACACCTTGGCCGGTTTGCGCGGGCATTTTCAGTTCGCCGAGAAAAAAGGCTATTCGGGCGTGGGTGTGTACACCCGCCACGAGCCGAGCGACGTGGTGGTGGGCTTTGACGGTGGCGAGTTCGACGCCGAGGGCCGCTGTGTGGAGCTGCGCTTTGACAAGCCCGGGCGCAAGCTGTCCATCGTCAGCGTGTATTTCCCCAGCGGCTCATCCGGCCCCGAGCGGCAAGAAGCCAAGTACCGCTTCCTCGACGTGTTTTACCCGCACCTGATGCGCCTGAAGGCCGACCGCGAGGTGGTGGTGTGCAGCGACGTGAACATCGCGCACCAAGAAAAAGACCTCAAGAACTGGAAAGGCAACCTCAAGAACAGCGGCTTTTTGCCCGAAGAGCGCGCCTGGATGACCCAGCTCACCACCGACGGCGGCATGGTCGATGTGTACCGCCGCCTGCAGCCAGACGCCACCGACGCCTGCTACACCTGGTGGAGCAACCGCGGCCAGGCCTACGCCAAGAACGTGGGCTGGCGGCTGGATTACCACCTGGCCACACCCGCGCTGGCCGAGCTGGCGCGCAGCGAATCGATTTACAAGGGAGAGAAGTTCAGCGACCACGCGCCCATCACCATCGCTTACGACATGCGAATGTGACGTGCCACTGTGCTGTTGACGGCTTGCACGCCCATGTCTTTTTACTATGAGTGGAATGGTGGGAGGCTTGGCTGACGGTCGATGTGGCGCGTTGACAAGCTCGGGGCGGCAACAAGCACAATCTGACAATATCTCCTTTCTGTAGGAGCGGCTGGATAGTCAAGGTTTGCGCCTCGGTACTGATCAACATGTGGGACAAAAAATAGAAAGGATCGACGTAGTGGAATTCTTCTCATCATATTTTTCCGAGATACCGAATCTCATACTACTGTTGGTCGGGGCGCTAACACTTGTGTTCCTCGTGGATTTCTTGCGCAAATACCGCGCCAGCCAAAAAGGTTTGGATGAGGCAATACAAGGGCTGGAGTCCAAACGGGGCAACTACAACGGTCGAGATCCCCGCGAACTCGACCCCGTCTTCGCCAAGAAGCCACTGCTGCATATTTGGAACGAGTACTCAGACACCCTTCATCCGATGCGTCTGGCACTGTCTGGTCAGACGCCAGTCGTGGAATACCGCTCGAGCATGCCTGCCGAGATGATGTTCACGAAAGAATCGCTGGTTGACGAACCTCTCTCCGATGATTTCTGGCGACATGCGCCCGGAATCTTGACCGGGCTGGGCATCATTGGGACATTCGGTGGACTTTTGTACGGCTTGGACAACTTCAAAGCAGCCATAGCCACCAACACTTCCGACGCTGTTGCAGGTCTGGGGCCGCTGCTTGAAGCAGTGAGTCACGCCTTTATGGTCTCAGCTGTCGCAATTTTCTGCGCCATGCTGGTCGTCTTTATTAGCCGACTCCTCGTCGCTCGCCTGAACTCCAGAGTTGAGCACCTATGCGACCTGATCGACTCGTTATACAAGTCAGGGGCTGGTGAGGAATATTTGCAGCGGCTTGTTGAGTCGTCTGAAAAATCCGAGGTGCATACAGCCCAGCTCAAAGATGCCCTCGTTGAGGATCTCACGCGCCTGATGACCAACCTGACAGAGCGTCAGATTCAGGCCCAAATCAGTGCTGGCCAGCATATTGGGGAAATCGTCGGTCGCAGCATTGCAGAGTCGATTGCCGAACCAATGCGGCGCGTGAGCGAGGTCATGGAAACTAATGCTGCTGACAATTCTGCGCAGGTCAATACGATGCTTGAGACCATGCTCACAGGCTTCATGGCCAAGCTGGAAGATACCTTCGGTGGGCAAATCAACGGTATCAACGAGCAGATGCAACGTTCTATGGCCGCGATGGGTTCTGTGCAAACTTCGTTGCAGGCGCTGGTCCAAGACATCCAGAAGGCCAACGAGAATGCGACTACACAAATGTCAGACAAGCTTGCCGCTGCGATGCAGACAGCGGCCGACAACCAGCAGCAGCTCACCCAGCAAATGATGCAGTTCGTCGCCGATTTCAGGTCGCTGGTGGCGGAGGAGCAGAGCAAGTCCAAAGATGCGATGAACGAAACCATCGCGGGCCTGCTGAACGAAGTCGGCAAATCAATTGCGAGCATGGAAGCTTCACGCAAGAGTGCCTCGGCGGAAGACGCGAATCGCACCAAAGTGCTCACGGACCAAGCTGGACAGATGGTCTCGGGCCTGTCAGCAAATGTTGAAGAACTTCTGCACGCTGTCAGTAATCAGGTACTCAAGACACAGGAAAGCATCAACGCTATCCGTGATGTTTCCATGCGCGCTGTCGATGGCATGAACCAAGGTGCGCTGACCATGGGCTCGGCCGCTCAGCGATTCGAGACTGCTGGTAGCTCCGTTAGTCGCGCGCTGGATGATTCGGCTGCATTCATTGAGCAAGTGAAAGCTTCGTCTAATGCGCTGCAGGCGGCTTCTTTGGCAGTAAACAGCGGCTTTGAGAGATACGATGCCACCCGTAAGACTGTTGATTCGCAAGTCTTGGCGCTCACAGGCCTCATTGAATCGGCCAAACGCGAAGCAGGTGTCTCGCAACAGCTTATCCAAGGTGTAGAAAGCAGCGTCAAAGCGCTGCGTGCAGCTGAGGAAGAAAGCCGCCGCAATCTCAGTGCAGTCAATGACCAGTTGGTCTCAGCTTTTGAGACGTTCGGCAACTCACTGGTGAGCCAAGTTCAGCGCGTCGTTGGCGAAACTGACAAGAACATCTCGGTCTTGTCTGCTCAACTTACTGGCGTAGTCCAGGAGCTCACTCATTATGTGCAGCGGACGCGTAAGCAGTGAGCCCTGAATGTTTTCTCTGATATTCAAAAAACGCTCAAACAAGTCTGAAGGCGAGAGTCCATTCTGGATCTCGTTTTCGGACTTGATGACTGCACTGATGACACTTTTTCTTGTGGTCATGGCCGTGACGCTCATCTCCATCCAAAAGAGCATTCCAGAGTCGATCGCCCAAGAGGCTGCGCGACAAGAAGACATACGAATCGTCATGGGCTTGCTCAAGACGGAGTCCACGCCCTTTTCAAGAGTCAAAGTCGATGAAGCCAACTTCCGACTAGATCTTGGCGACATCGTGTATTTCGAGAGCAACTCAAGTTCCATCAAGCCCGAAGTCGCCGCTGAACTGCGCGCGTACATCCCGACGCTCCTCAAAGTTAAAAGGTCTGACAAGGGCAAGTGGATCAAACGATTCATTGTTGAGGGATTCACCGACCAAGACGGTAGCTATACCCTGAATCTGGCCTTGAGTACCGCCCGTAGCCGCAGCGTCATATGTGCACTGGTTTCGCCCGTCCCGGCCTCGCCGACGCTCTCCAACGAGCAGCTGTTGGACATTCAGCGCTACTTTTCGCTGGGTGGCTTCTCCTCATACTCGATCCGCGAAGACAAGAGGCTCAGCCGTAGAGTCGAGATTCGAGTCGAGTTCTGGACGCTTGATGAGCTCAAAAAGGGGCAGGAAAAGCTCCTGCTCAACCGTGAATTTGGTGTCTGCTGACCATGATCGACCAAACGCTGTTGAACCGCCTGAAAGCCTCTATCGAAGGCATGGGGATCAACCGCGTCCAGTTCGGATTTCCCGAAATGGTCTTCAAGGAAGTCCAAAAAGCCGAGACGCTTTTCAAAGACTTCTCCAAAGCCAAGCCATCTAGTCAGGACGCCTATATAGCCGCACTGTCTCTGCTGCGCGGAGACAAGCTCGATGACTGGGCGATAGACCTTGTTGCTGCTGCAGTCTCTATCCCCATCAGGGAGCAGCGAGGCAGAACCGTTCTTGAGAGCGAGTACTGCGATGACCTGCTTCGCAAGTACGAAAACGATGCGTATACAGGCGACCTATGGCGCCTGACTTGGTACTCACTGCTGAACTCGTATCTGACCTACGACCTTGCCCGGACGACGACTGAAGCTGGGATGGCCGGATTTACCAAGTTGCGCCGGCTTCTCAGCCGCACATGGCCATCAATAGATAAACAGTCTGGGCAGCTGGCCGTCCCTGACTGGGTGCGCATCCTTCGTGAGGAAAGCCAGCTGCTCTCGGACAGCCCAGTTGAGAAGTACGCCCGTGACTATTTGTCGGGCAATACGGATCACATCAAAGTTCTGGCTGAAAACCTAGGCATACCGGCCAGTAGCTGGTTTTGGCAAGAGCTCGTACTCGGCGCAGTGAAACACGCCACCCAAGGCAATGACGAGCAATTCCGAAGCCAAATCCTGATGCTCATAGAGCTGGTCAAATCTGCGCCTGTCTACCGTGACAAAGCAATCGCAGAAATCCTCAATCGGTACTACAAGTGCTCGAGCAGCACCGTCCATCCGGAATTGCGCGATTTTGTGATCCACGCATCCGTCTGGAAAAACCCCAAGCTCAAGGCCGCTGGCATCGCCACCGCTTGGAACCAAGTGCCCGAGGCCGTTTGGCGGATGGTGATGGGCTGGGTGAATGAGCGCAACCTTCGCGACTTCTTCGACATTCTTGCCGCTCGTCGTCATGCCGATCACGGCCGTCTCAAATTCTGGTCTCGCTACATGAACCAGATTTCTTGGACCCGACTGGTGTTCGGCTCAGAGACCATCTGGCAAAAGAATCACAACGCTGGCATCCGCGCTCTACTTGAATCTGAAGAGGGTGCCTATGCGACCTTGAGAGGTACATCAGACGCATTTTTGATGCAAATCGAAAATTACATATTTGTTGAATTCACTAAGACTGGCGCTGTTTACGCCTACAACAGTAATGATTTGAAGTTTGACCTATACGCGCCAAGCTATATCGGCACCACGGCTGACCTTCGTTGTGGCTATTACTCCGACAATATGCTTCGGATTGTTCATCGAGATGGCTGGGAAGAGCGAGCCGCCATAGAGCTCGGCAAACTTGGCATCCATCCTGATCGCACTGCCTCCCGGCAAGAGCCCGCCCGGAGCAAGTTAAGTGGCGAGCAAGCAGCGACGCTGGGAAAAATTGGTGCCCTGGCCCAAGGCTCCGCGCTGATTGCCTCGGAACCCGCGCCTTCAAATGCATACATAAAAGGAGCTGAAACAACGGCCATGCAAGCTGCTGATAGTTCCGAGTACACGATCCCGGATGCAGCAAAATCATTTCGCTGGCCCACTCAGACAAGCCATGCAAGCCCTTCGCTCTCGGTAGACCAAGTGCACAAGATCGTCTCCAAATACCAAGGCGCTCAAGTCACAGAGAAGGGCAGTGGCTTGACTCGGCGCATCTGGGTAACCAACCCGAGGGGCTGGGCTGCACTCGAGAACGAGCTCAAAAAAATGGGATTTCAATGGGCTGCTAGCCGTCAAGGTTGGTATTGGGCTGAGGACTGATGGGACTTTTCGACTTATTTCGCCGCTCTAGTGCCAAAACCCCGGCGGATACAGCCGCGCTGCGTACGCAAATCACGCCGCAGGGCCTATTGCTGAACTTCAATGCAAGCGTTGCGGCTATAGATTTAGACGCGCTGCTTGAGGTCGATGAGAGTGCAAGCACCGAAGAAAAGCTCCTGCGTGCCTATCTGTCGGACCTGTTCATTGATGGCAAGTGCCAACTCTCAGCCGAAGGCGTGCTGTTGCCTTGGTATGTCTTCTATCAGTTGGCCGCAGATGCAGAACATGCTGCACTTTTGGCATTGATTGACCCACCAACCATCTCACAAGCCGTCCCAATTCTGGAGAACACAGGAGTGGTCTCCGACGAGATATTCCATGTTCAGATCACGGGCTGGATTCTTGATGGCCAGAAGGTGGATTTGCAAATCGTCAATGCGCCTGAGGTTCGCGTCAAGGGACAAGTAGCCATCGTCACGCGTGAGGTCAATGACCTCCTTGGCGCCCTCAGCAATACCTTTGGCAGCTCGGCCCAACCACGAAGCCAGCAGGAAAACGAAGCCGCATGGGGCTTGGCGAGAGCATTGGCACTCAAGGCGGGAGCACTATTTGGCAGTCGCTATTTGGCCTCGACGATTGTTTTAACGCCACAAACACTGCGAATTCCGGCGAAGAGGCAAGACTCCAGTTTCGGACGGGTTTACACCGTAGAGCCAACATTTGACGGTGCGCCCGACGGCTGGCTGGCTGCTTTTGACGGCTTTCATGCTGTGCAGGACCACTACGACATCACGCGAGATGGTGGACGCGTTCGCATCATCCTTTCGGAGCCTGTGCGCAAGGTTCTGGAAGTGGTCAAACGGGAGATGCCCACGCGCAAAGTCGCCGGCACCAAAGCCGAGATGTTCGTGCACAACCCAAGAGCCTACCTTGGAGACTACGCCGAGGGCGTGCTCGATGAAGCAGAAAACATGGACGAGAGCGCCTATGTCGACACGGTGGCCACTTCGTTCCATCTGGAGGCAGCTGTCCAAAACGGTTCTATCGCCAGCACGACACTCATCATCAACGAGTTCTACGCTGACGGATACAGCGGAAGCTTCAAAGAGGTCATCGAGAGTCCAGAGGCCCTTTCCAAGCTCACGGCCAAGATTGGAGACGCACTGTCTGACCAACGGCTCATGGTTGCATTCAATGAATTTGACCTGACGCTGGACGCCAATGCCGAAGTCGAGTTGGATCGGATGCTTAGCATCCTGCGTACATGGCAAAACCAAGGCGATGCGATCATCAAGCTCGAAGACATCTATGAGCTGTCTGACTACAGTGACAGGGTGGAAGGCATTGGCATTGCCAAGCCCATCTATGTCCCTGTACTTCAGAAAGAGAAGAAAGAGGGGGATGAGGGCAACGGATGGCTTCCAGACGATCTGACGCCCATCCTGAAAGTCATGCTGCCGGGCAGTGGAGATCCTGTCTTGGTTCCCTTGACCAAGGATTGGGTCGAGAAGTACGAAGGCAAGGTCGCTGAGGCCGAGAAATCTGGTGCAGCAAACGTTGATGACCCGGCCATCCCCACGTCCTTGGAGACCGCACAAGCACGCGTTCTGGTCGATGGGTTTAAGACCCTCATGGGCGGTCAAGAGTCATCAGGTGCAGGTCCGAAGCCCGCTAAAGGGCAAGACTCTAGCGGGCAAGACAAAGAGGCTGGCAAAGGACGCAAGAAAAAAGAAACTCTGCTGGTCAAGAGCAACTTTCACAGCATCGACTATGTTGAAACTCGCAAGGCTTCACTGACTCCACCGGATGGGGTTGAGCCTCGACTGCCAAGTACGCTTCGGCCAAACATCCAACTCAAGGCTCACCAGCTGTATGGTGTAGCTTGGTTCCAGCATCTCTACTCCAAGGCGCCCGGCGAAGTGCGCGGGTGTTTGCTGGCCGACGACATGGGCTTGGGCAAAACCCTTCAGCTGCTCAATGTCCTTGGCAAGATATACGAGGATGAGCCAGGTGCTCCCCCATCGTTGATTCTTGTGCCCAAGTCACTGCTTCAGAACTGGGCCAGCGAAGTAGAAAAGTTCTTCACGCCGTCCTACCCTAAGCATCTTGTTTTGTATGGCAACGAGCTGGTGGGTAGAAAGCAGCCCCGGTATCGCATCGACGAAGAGCTCAAAACAAAGGGGATCGCGGATCTGCTTGTGCCCAATTGGGTTGGGCAAAACAAGCTCATCATCACGACCTACGATGTGCTGACCGGTTTCGAGTTTTCGTTCGCGAAACAAGATTTCACTTTCGTCATCTGTGATGAGGCACAGCGAATCAAGAATCCGGCCGCCAATGTCTCCAGCGCTGTTCGCAAGCTCAAGGCCAAGTTCCGTGTTGCCTGCACGGGCACGCCGGTTGAAAACTCTCTGGTTGACCTCTGGTGCTTGTTCGACTTCTTCCAGCCCGGCCTGCTTGGTTCACTCGAAGAGTTCTTCAAGACCTACCGCAAGCCCATTGAATGCAAGTCTGAAGAGCAGGTGCAAGCGCTGCGCAGTCTGCAATCTCTCATTCGACCGCAGACTCTGCGGCGAACAAAAAAAGACATTGCCGCAGACCTTCCCAACAAGTTCTTCGCTGTCAGCGGTCAAGATTTGAACGACCGGCTGCTCAAGCCGCTGCTCGAAGACCAAGATCTGCTGAAGGTGGACATCACTGATCACCAGCGCGTCCTATACAAAGGTGGCCTTAAACGTCTGCAGGAAGCACGACAGGAAAAGGACGGCAAGCGACGTGGCCGACTCTCGTTTGATGCGCTGCACTTCATGAAAGCGGTGTGCGCCGAGCCGTACTGCCTACCCGGCAAGAAGTTCGTCCCGGACCCTGCCGGCATGGATGTTCACCTTCGGAATTCTCCAAAGCTGGCGTGGATGCTGAGCGAGCTGGAAGACATCAAGGCCAAAGGCGAGAAAGCCATCGTATTCACCGAAATTCGGGAAGTTCAAGCAGCTGTGCATTACTTCCTGCGGGAGCACTTCAAGCTCAAGCCTTTCATTGTCAATGGGGACTCTGAAAACCGGCAGTCCTATATTGACAAGTTCTCTGCCAAAGACGGCTTCGATGTGATCATCTTGTCGCCATTGGCTGCAGGTGCCGGCCTGAACGTGGTGGCCGCCAACCACGTCTTCCATTTCACGCGGGCATGGAACCCGGCGAAAGAAGCTCAGGCAACAGACCGCGCCTACCGTATCGGTCAAGAGAAAGATGTGATCGTCTACTGTCCGACGATTGTGGATACAGCCGATAGCCTTTACAGCACCTTTGAGCAGCGACTAGATCAACTGCTCAAGGAAAAGGCCGCACTTGCCAGCACCACTATTGATGGCGACGACTTGTCGCAGATGCTCAACGGCTCGGTTGGCGATGTTGGTTTCACAGAATTCATGGCTTCGGGTGGACCATCGACTCAAACTGCCCCACGGATTCTGAACATCGCAGACATTGACCAGCTCGACGGCAACTCTTTTGAGACCTTCTCGGCCCTGCTGCTCTCTAAGATGGGCTTCATCGCGCAGGTCACTGAGAAACGTCGAGGCGATGGCGGCATCGACCTAGTCGCCATCAGTAGCGGCCGCGGCATGCTGGTGCAGTGCAAGTCAAGTCAGTCCACATCCATTGGCTGGGATGCCATCAAGGAAGTCGTTGGCGGTGCAATGCGATACCAGTCCAAGATGCCGAGTGTGAAGTTCAAGAAGGTGGCGATCACGAATCAGCGGTTCAATGCGACCGCCTCTGAGCAAGCTGCGTTCAACCATGTTGAGCTGATTGATCGACCTCAGCTTGAGCAGATGCTGCAACAGTATCGAATAACAGACTTCGAGCTGGATGAGTTCTTGGGTAAGAGTTTTTAAGAGCTATATCGCTTCTACGTTTCGATCCTTTTCAAAAATGTTCCGCTACCACACCGTCCCCGTCACCGCCTTTGCCCAAAACTGCTCCATCGTCTGGTGCGACGAGACCATGGACGCCGCCGTCATCGACCCCGGCGGTGATCTGGAGCGCATCGAGGCCGAGGTCCAGCGCCTCGGTGTCACCCTCAAAGCCATTTGGCTCACCCACGCGCACATCGACCACGCGGGTGGCACAGCCACCCTGGCCGAGCGCCTGGGCCTGCCCATCATCGGCCCACACCCGGGCGACCAGTTCTGGATCGACGGCCTGCCGCAGCAAAGCGCGATGTTCGGTTTTCCGCCCGCCGGCCATTTCACGCCCACGCGTTGGCTGGTCGATGGCGACACGGTGCAGATCGGGCATTGCACGCTCAATGTGCGCCACTGCCCGGGCCACACCCCTGGCCATGTGGTGTTCCACAGCCCGGAGGCGCAACGCGCTTTTGTGGGCGACGTGCTGTTCGCCGGCAGCATTGGCCGCACCGACTTTCCCCAGGGCAACCACGCGCAACTGATCGCCAGCATCCAAGAGCGCCTCTGGCCCATGGGCGACGAGACGGTGTTCATTCCCGGCCACGGGCCGGAGAGCACCTTTGGCGAGGAGCGGCGCTTCAATCCCTATGTGGGGGAGCGCTGATCGGCTTTGAGCCTCAACCCTTGCGCCGCGCCGCCTCGTACAGCCCTTGCACTTTGGGCACGTTGGCTTCGAGTTGGCGGATGCGGTCGGGGCCGCTGGGATGGGTGGACAAAAAGGCTGGGCCGTTGCCGCCGCCGGCTTGGACCATTTTTTGCCACAGGCTGACGCTGGCGCTGGGGTTGTAGGCGGCGCGGGCGCCAAGTTCCAGGCCCACCAGGTCGGCTTCTGTCTCGTCGTCGCGGCTGAACTTCAGCGTCAGCAGCTGGCCGCCCAGGTCGGCGGCCACCGCGCCCGCATCACCCAGGCCCAGCAGCTGCGCGCCCAAGCGCAGGCCGATGTTGGTGGCGTTGCTTTTGCCCACCCGCTCACGCGCGTGTTCGCGCAGAGCGTGCGCCATTTCGTGGCCCATGATCATGGCGGCTTCGTCGTCGCTGAGTTTGAGCTTGTCCAAAATGCCGGTGTAGAAGGCGATCTTGCCGCCGGGCATACAAAAGGCGTTGATCTGGTCGCTGTTGAACACCTCGACCTCCCACTGCCATTGTTGGGCGCGGTCGTTCCACGGCACGGCAAATGGCACCATGCGTTGCGCCATGCGCCGCAGGCGTTGCACCTGGGGGTGGTTGGCGGGCAGCAGCGCGCGTTCGGCTTTGGCCTCTTGTTTCATCTGGGCGAACTGCTGGGCGGCGGCCTGCTCCAGCGTCTCGGCCGGCACCAGCTTGCGAAACGCTGAGGCCTTGCCCACTTCCACCTGGGCGGCGGCCGGCAAGGCCACGCTGGCCGCCGCAGCGGCCATGAGAAATCCCCGACGGCTGTTCCAGCGGTGGGGGGCAGAGGGGGTTTTGAGTTCGCACATCCAGCACATGCCGCCATGATAGGCACAAGCGCGCGCGTCTGCACGGGGCGGCTGGAGCGCTTGGGCACAATGTGCGCATGAGCACACCCGCATCGCCCGCCGACCACAGCCCCGCCGCCGCGCCGCCGACTTGGCGCGAGACCTTGCGCACGCTGTGGGACTGGCGGGTGCTGTGCCTGTTGGCCATGGGTTTTTCGGCCGGCATCCCGATTTTGCTGATCTTCTCTTCGCTCTCGCTGTGGCTGGGCGAGGCCGGTGTGGAGCGCAAGGCGGTCACGTTTTTCAGCTGGGCAGCGCTGGGCTATTCCTTCAAATTTGTTTGGGCACCTTTGGTGGACCGTCTTCCTCTGCCGCTGCTGGGTGCTTGGCTGGGTCGGCGGCGTTCGTGGATGCTGTTGGCGCAGGCCGGTGTGGTGCTGGCGATTCTGGGCATGGCCAGCACCGACCCGGCCGCCGGTGGCGACGCGCTGACCCGCATGGCCTTGTTTGCGGTGCTGTTGGGCTTTGCCTCGGCCACCCAAGACATCGTGATCGACGCTTACCGCATTGAGATTGCTGGGCCTGAGCAACAGGGCTTGTTGTCTTCGGCCTATATCGCAGGTTACCGGCTGGGCATGATCGTCGCCGGCGCGGGCGCGCTGTATTTGGCGTCGTACTGGGGGTCGGCCAAGGGCGCGTATGTGTACAGCGCCTGGCAATGGACCTATGCGGTCATGGCTGCGACCATGGCGGTGGGCATGTTGACCACGCTGCTCACGCGCGAGCCCGAGGCCAGCGCGCGCGCCGAGGCACAGCCCTCGGGCGAGCACCTGCGTTTGCTGCTGGTGTTTCTGGCCAGTGTGTTGGGTTTTGTGGGGGTGTTTGTGCTGTGGGGCCAAGCTTGGGGCGAGCTCAAGACGGGCCCATTGGCCGGGCTGCTGCTGGAGGCGCTGCGCATGGGCCTGTCGCTGGCCGCCGCGTTTGGGGTGGGCGCGCTGCTGGTGAAGCTGGGCGCGGCCAGCCGCGAGCAGGCGCGCACCACCTGGGTCATGCCGGTGCTGGACTTTTTTCAGCGCTACGGCGCGCGCACCGCGTGGTTGTTGCTGGCGCTCATTGGGCTGTACCGCATCTCCGACATTGTGTTGGGCGTGATCTCCAATGTGTTTTACCAAGACATGGGGTTCTCCAAGATCGAGATCGCCAATGCGGTCAAAACCTTTGGGGTGGTGGTCGGCATCATGGGCGGTTTCTGGGGTGGCTTGCTGGCCGCGCGCTTGGGGGTAATGCGCTCGCTGTTGTGGGGCGCGGTGCTGTCGGCGCTGACCAATCTGGGTTTTGTCTGGCTGGCCTATGCGGGACACCATGTGGCGGGCATGTACGCGGTGGTGGCGGCGGACAACTTGGCCGCTGGTTTTGCCAGCGCGGCGTTTGTGGCCTTCTTGTCGAGCTTGACCAATGTGTCGTTCACTGCGGTGCAGTACGCCATCTTCAGCTCACTCATGACGCTGCTGCCCAAGACGCTGGGCGGCTATTCGGGCGGCATGGTCGACGCCATTGGCTATCCCGGCTTCTTCACCCTCACCACCCTCATGGGCCTGCCGGTGCTGCTGCTGGTGGTGTGGGCCGGGCGCCGATTGGCGCTGCGCACGCCCTGAGGCCACTCACCTGAGGCCGCACATGCGCCGTTCACACAACTTTACGCCCGCGCCAAGCGCGCTTGACGCCGCTGGCGCACAGTTCATGCCATGAGTCCCACGCCTTTGCTCTTGATCGACGACGACGCCCGTCTGGCCGCCATGGTGGCCGAGTACCTGGGAGCGTCGGGCTACGCGGTGCGCCACGCCAGCGACGGCGAACAAGGCTTGGCCGCGCTGGCGCAAGAGGTGCCGGCGCTGGTGGTCCTCGACTGGATGATGCCCGGCATGGACGGGCTCGAAGTGTGCCGGCGCATCCGCATGTTGCCCGGCGCTGCTGCGCGGGTGCCGGTGCTGATGCTGTCGGCCAAAGGCGATCCGATGGACCGCATCATTGGCCTGGAAATCGGTGCCGACGACTACCTGCCCAAACCGTTTGAGCCGCGCGAGCTGCTGGCGCGCATCCGCGCGGTGCTGCGCCGCCACGCGCCGGTGGACGCCACCGCCGCCGAGACCTCCGAGCCGCAGCGCCCGCCGCTGCGTTTTGGTGGACTGGAGATCGACCGCGACGCGCGCCGCGTCAGCGTGCACGGCCAGCTGTGTGAGTTGACCTCTTACCAGTTCGACCTGCTGGTGGCCATGGCCGAGCGGGCGGGGCGCGTGCTCACCCGCGACCAGATCATGGAAGCGGTGCGGGGGCGGGAGCTGGAGGCGTTTGACCGCTCCATCGACGTGCACATTGGCCGCATCCGCCAGGCCATTGAGGCCGACAGCAAAGCGCCGCAGCGCATCCTCACCGTGCGCGGTGTGGGCTATGTGTTTGCCAAACAGCAGGACTGAGCCCCTATGCGCAAGCCCTGGACCCACAAGCTCTACCTGCGCATTTGGCTGGCGGTGGTGGGGGCGGTGTTGCTGCTCACCCTGGTGCTGGGCTTTTTGGGGCAAATGGCGCTGGAGCACGAGCGCGAGCGCAGCCTGCACCGCATGGACCGCGAGATTGTGCTGCGCGACGACGACGGCGATGTGCTGGCGCAGGCGCCCGCGCGCCCCATGCGCCAGCCCGGGCAGGGCTGGGTGTTTGAGCTGCGCACCCCCGATGGCGACACCTTGTTGCTGGAGATGCCCCGCCCGCCGCGACCGGCGGTGGTGCGTGGCTTGCCGTGGTGGCAAACCCCGCTGGGCTTGAGCGGCCTGCTGGTGTTGGTGGCATTCGCCGTGGCCCTGGGTGCTTACCCGGTGGTGCGCCGCCTGACCCAGCGCTTGGAGAACCTGCAGCGCGGTGTGGAGCGCTGGGGCGACGGCGATTTGGGCGCGCGCTTGCCTGTGCAGGGCAGCGACGAGGTGGCGTTTTTGGCCGAGCGCTTCAACGCCGCCGCCGAGCGGGTGCAAGGCCTGGTGCAGGCGCACAAATCGCTGCTGGCCAACGCCTCACACGAATTGCGTTCGCCCCTGACCCGCATTCGCCTGGCCTTGGAGCTGATGACCCAAGGCCGGGCCAGCGAGGCCCAGCGCCAAGAGGTGCTGCGCAACCTCGACGAATTGGACCAATTGATCGGCGAAATTTTGCTGGCCAGTCGGCTCGACGCCACCGAGACCCGTCACACCGAGGCCTGGGGCCCGAACGAAGCGGTGGACCTGATTGGCCTGGCCGCCGAACTGGCCGCCCAACACGGCGCCGAGCTGGAGCTGGCCGATGGCCTGCAGTCGCTGGAGGTGATGGGACAGCACCGCTTGCTGCACCGCTTGCTGCGCAACCTGCTGGAAAACGCTCAGCGTTACGGCCAGGGCCGCGAGGCGGGTGAGCCGGTGCTGTTGCATTTGGCGCGCGACGGCGAGCGCGCTGTGTTGCAAGTGGCCGATCGCGGCCCGGGGGTGCCAGAGCCTGAGCGCGAACGGATCTTTGAGCCCTTCTACCGCTTGCGCGGCGCCAGCGAAAGCGAAGGGGGTGTGGGTCTTGGCCTGGCCTTGGTGCGCTCGATCGCCCAGCGCCACGGCGGCTCGGTGCGTTGCCTGCCGCGCGATGGCGGGGGGGCGGTGTTTGAAGTGCGCTTGCCGCTTTGATCCCTTGTTGGAGCCCACATGCCCAAGCAGGGTGCGGGGTTTTCCGTGAGCAATCCACGGTGGCAGATCAATTTGTTGAGGAAAACCAACGCAATATTTGCCAAAGATAAAAAACCAAAACAACTTTCGACAGTATTGCGTGGTTTTGGTATTTGCGGTCTTCCGCAAGCGGTGGCGCAAACCCTTGCTCGGTCCGACAATGCGTTCACCGCTGTCACAACTCCGAATGAGTGGCTTCTCAAAGCCCAGCGATCAACGGTCTCCCAACGACGTCCTGTCAAGGACATTTAGCCACCCTCGCGGTGGCTTTTTTTTGGGCTGTGCGGGCAGTGCTTCAGTGGCCGTGCGCCACCGCCTCGCCCGCTTTTAAGCGGTAGACCGTGCCGCAATACGGGCATTTGGCCTCACCGGTGCGCGCCACGTCCAGCGACACCCGTGGGTGGCTGTTCCACACCTTCATATCGGCCAAAGGGCTCGGGCACACGATGCCGCCGTGGCTGTTGAGATCGGCGGCGCGCAGTTCGATGGCAGAGGGCGTTGTCATAAAAAACCTAATAGGAACGAAGGGAAGTCCACATCCAAGGACACCGCGGATCCGGCTTCGCCGGTCCGCTGGTGTCGCCCCCCTTGGGGGGTGGCGCCGCAGGCGCCGCGGGGGGTTACACCGGGGTGAGCCAGTGCGCGTACTTCGGGTTGCGGCCGTTCACGATGTCAAAGAAGGCGGATTGGATCTTCTCGGTGATTGGGCCGCGGCTGCCGATACCGATCTCGATGCGGTCGAGTTCGCGGATCGGTGTGACCTCAGCGGCGGTGCCGGTGAAGAAGGCTTCGTCACAGATGTAAACCTCGTCGCGCGTGATGCGTTTTTGCACCACTTCCAGCCCCAGGTCTTTGGCGATGTGGAACACCGTGTTGCGGGTGATGCCATTCAAAGCGCCGGCCGACAGGTCGGGGGTGTAGATCACGCCGTTCTTGATCACAAACAGGTTCTCGCCTGCGCCTTCGCTCACAAAGCCGGCCGAGTCGAGCAGCAGCGCTTCGTCGTAGCCCTCGTCGGTGGCTTCCATGTTCGCCAGGATCGAGTTGGTGTAGTTGCTCACCGCCTTGGCCTGCGTCATGGTGATGTTGACGTGGTGGCGGGTGTAGCTGCTGGTCTTGACGCGGATGCCGCGCTTCATGCCTTCTTCACCCAGATACGCGCCCCATGCCCAGGCCGCCACCATCAGGTGGATGGTGTTGCCCTTCGGAGAAACGCCCAGCTTCTTGTCGCCGATCCAGGTCAGCGGGCGCAGGTAGCCGCTTTCCAGCTGGTTTTCACGCACCACAGCGCGCTGGGCGTCGTTGACCTGCTCTTGGGTGAAGGGGATCTTCATGCGCAGGATCTTGGCGCTGTTGAACAAGCGCTCGGTGTGTTCCTGCAGGCGGAAGATGGCGGTGCCCTGTGCGGTTTTGTACGCGCGCACGCCCTCGAAGGCGCCGCAACCGTAGTGCAGGGTGTGGCTCAGCACATGGATCTTGGCGTCGCGCCAATCGACCATCTGGCCGTCCATCCAGATCTTGCCGTCGCGGTCGGACATCGAGGGAATGGGGTTCATCACAGAGCCTTTGCTAGAAAAAAGAATGCCGGGCACAAAGCCCGGATTTTACGATTGCGCTGCTGTGTCGGACACCGCCTCAGCGGGGGGCTGCAGCGTCCATGCAGACACCCTGCCGTGGCGCAGCACCACCTCCAGTTGCCAGTCTTGCGGGTCGCGCCAGACAAAATGGTCCGCTGCCGGGTCGGCACTGTCTTGGCGCAGTCCCAGCGCATGGGTGAATTGCACCACCCGGTGCATGGGCATGCCGCGCTTGAGCGCGCGCGCCAGCGCCCGGCAGTCGCGGCAATGGCCCAGCGGCCTTGTGGCCGCCGTGCGCAGCAGCCGCAAGATTTTGGTGAAGTGCAGCAGCACCCAGAAACTCAGCATCAGGGTGGCCAGCAACACCCCTTGCCAGCCGTAGCTGCGCCAAGCCGCCAGCACAAGCGCCAGCGCCAGGGCGGGAAACAAGTAACTGCGCCAAAAGAAACCGTGAGAGGACATCACAAACCAGCAGAACACGGCGCACCAGCGCCGTCGATGGCGCGCATTGTGCGCTGTTGGTGTGGCCACACACATCGGGGAAGTTGCGCATGGGCTGGGTGGTGCAGAGCAAGCCGCACCGATTCAGCCAGCGGAAAGCCGGCACACCAACAATGGTTGGCCTTGGCGCACAGGACTTGCCGTTGCCGCACGGCGGCGGCTGCCATTCGTCCACAATCGGCGCATCAGGAGGAGGGCAGCCGTGCCAGAACAACCATCGACCGAGCATCTCCAGGCCGCACCTGCAGCAAGCGCCAGTGCGCTGGTGGCGTGTGGCCGCTGCCGCCACCCGCGCCGCGAAGGAGACAAATTCTGTTCGCAGTGTGGGCTCAAGTTCGAAGACACCGTGGCCGAGCGCAAGATTGTGAGCCTGTTGTTTGCCGATCTGTGTGGCTCGACCGCCTTGATCTCTGGTGCCGACCCCGAAGACGCCCAAGCCTTGTTGGACCGCGCTTTGCTGGCCATGACCGAGGCGGTTGAAACTTACGGCGGTTCGGTGCGCCGGCTGCAAGGGGATGGCGTGGTGGCCCTTTTTGGCGCACCGCTGGCGCAAGAAGACCATGCGCTGCGGGCCTGCTTGGCAGCGCTGGCCATGCAACGCCGCATGGCCGAGGGCGGCGAGACCAACGGCCCCCCTTTGCCCGTGCGGGTGGGCATCCATTCGGGTGAGGTGGTGCTGGGCTCCATCCACGAAATTTTTGCCTCACACCACCGCCTCGATGGTGCGGCACTGCATTTGGCGGCGCGGCTGGAGCAGCAGGCCCGGCCCGGTCATGTGCTGATCAGTGGCGCCACCGAACGCTTGCTCGACGGTGAGTTGCCGGTGCGCGCCCTGGGACCCCACGCGATCCGGGGGTTTGATCGGCCGGTGGAATTGTTTGAGCTTGCCCATGGCATCAGCCCCCCCACCGCGCCCCAGAGTGCGCGGCGCACCCGCACGCCGCTGTTGGGCCGTGGCGAATTGCTGCAGCAATTGCAGGCGGTGGCTGCGCGCGTGGCGGGCGGGCGCTTGTGTGTGTTGGGGCTGCGCGGTGAAGCGGGCATCGGCAAGACCCGGCTGGCGGCGCAATTGGCGAGCAATTTGCGCACCGAGCATTTTTCGGTGTGTGCCATGAGCACCCGGTCCTACAACAGCCACCTGCCTTACAGCGCGTTGGGCGATCTGGCGCGCGCTCTGATGGGGGTGGAAGAGCAGGTCGACAGCAGCCGCTCGCGCGAGCAGGCGCAGCGCGTGGTGGCCGGCTGGGGGGCCGAAGCGCAGCAGCATGTACCGGCCGCCGTGGACCTGTTGGGCTTGGGTGATCCGCCGCCCGACTGGTTGGCGCTGACCCCGACGCAGCGGCGCAACCGCATCGGCGACGCCTTGTTGTGGCTGATCGCCGAGCGCCAAGGCCAGGGGCGTGGCCCCTTGATGATCTTGGTGGAAGACGTGTTCTTGGCCGACCGGGACAGCCTGCGCACCATTGAAGTGCTGTCGCGCAAGATGCTGGCGATGCCGGTGTTGCTGTGCCTGACGTATCGGCCCGATTTTGTGCACCGCTGGGCCGACGTGGACTGGTTCCAAGAGGTGCGCGTGCAACCGTTGAGCGACAACGACATGCAGCAGCTTGCGCGGGCGTTGCTGGGGCGAGACCCCTCGCTGCAGGCCTTGTTGCCCACCCTGATTGAGCGTGCCGACGGCAACCCTTTTTATTTGGAGCAGATGAGTCTTAACCTCATTGATGCCGGCGCGCTGGAAGGGGCATATGGCCATTACCGCTACTGTGGTGGTAGTGCCGAGCCGGGTGTGCCGGCCTCGATTGCGGCGGTGATTGGGGCACGGGTCGATCGTTTGCCACCGGGCGCCAAAGCCACACTCGAAGCGCTCGCCATCCTGAACCAGGTGAGCACCAGCAACACCCTGGCGCACATGCTGCAATGGCCGCACACGGTGGTGGCGCAGCACCTGGCGCAATGTTGTGCGGCCAGCCTATTGCAGCCCGTGGGCCAGACTGGTGGCGCGGTGAGCACGGTCACTTTTCAGCACGCGTTGGTGCAAGAGGTGGTGGCCGCAGCACTGACCCGACCCCGCAGGCGCCAGCTGCACCAAGCGGCTCTGCGCGCGCTGCAACACGAGCTTGGCCCTTTGGTGGCAGAGCAAGCGGCGGTGTTGGCACACCACGCCTACCATGGTGGCCTCTGGACCGATGCCGCACGCTGTGTGCAGCAAGCCATGTCGCGCGCGGTGGCGCGCTCGGCCAACCGGGATGCGCTGCGCATGCTCGAAACAGGTTTGGAGGCGGCCGCGCAGATCGCCGACACCCCAACACGGCTGTCGCTGGAGCTGGCCCTGCGCAGCGAGGCCTTGAGCGCCCTCTGGCCGCTGGGGCATTTTGAAGCCATGTTTGTGCACCTGGACCACGCGCAGCGTTTGACCACCGAGCTTGGAGATCCCAAGCGCCTGGCGGGCGTTGCCCTGCAACAGGCGGTGCTGCACTGGGGGCGCGGCAGCCCCGGGCCGGGGCTGGCGGCGGCACGCGCCGCACAAGGTGCGGCGGTCAAGGCCGGTAGCCGGGGCGCACAAATGGCAGCGGCCCAGGTCGAGCTCATGCTCTGTCACGGCTTGGGGCGTTATGCCGATCTGGTGGAGCGTGCGCGCCACCTCGAAGACGAATTTGCTTCCGAGCTGGTTGCCGGGCGCATGATGTTGGGCTGGGCCACGTTGCCGGGCATCAATATGTTGGTGTTCACCGCCGACGCCCTGGCCCGCTTGGGCAACGAGGACGAGGCACAGGCCACCTGCGACCGGGCTTACCGCGAACTGGAGCAGCGCGAGCACGCGTTTTCGCGCACCCTGCTGGACTTTACCCAGGCCAGTTTGTGGCTGCGGCAGAACCGCCACGCCGAAGCGGCGCGGCGCTTGCGCCAGACCCACCAGCTGTGCCAGCAGCACGATCTGCTGACCATGACGCCTTGTATTGTGGGGCTGCTGGCCGAGGCCTTGGGGCCCAGTGGTGGCGCCGACGAGGCCCAGGAGCTGGTGGAGCGGGCCATGGCGGACAAGGCTTTCCAAATCGCGGGGCTCTACAGCGAGTTCTTTTTGCGTTACGGTTTGGGGCGCACCATGGCGGTGTGTGGCCGACCGGAGGAGGCCCGCGAAAACTTGCTCGCCGCCAACGCCTACGCCGAAGGCTACGAACAATGGGGCCACCAAGCCGATGCCCTGCTGGCCTTGGGGGAGCTGGCGCTGCAACAGGGCGACCCTGCCGCCGCCAGCCAGTATTTGCAGCGCACCAGCGAGCGCGCCCGCGCTTGTGGCATGCGCAAGGTGTGGCAGCGCGCCGAGGCGCTGGCCGCACGGCTGGTCTGTGCCTGAGCCGATCCCGCCTCAGGGCAAGGGCCAGACCCGCTGATCGCCCACCAGATACACCCGTTGCCCCGCCTGAGGGGTCACCCGATGCCCCCCCGTGAAGGCGCCAAAGGCCGGCAGCACCGCACCCGCCGCATCGGCCACAAAACAGGGCAGGCGCAAGCGGTCGCGGCCCGGACCGCGCAGCGTGTGCACCGGGTGGAGGTGGCCAGCCAGCACAAAGGCGCCGGGCTGGGTTTGTGGGTGGTGGCAACAGGCAAACGGCCCGAGCGACCAGGGCTCGTCTACCACCGCGATCTGGGCCTCTGGCGGCGGGTCGCCAGCGTGGTCGTCGTGGTTGCCTCGCACCAGGGTGATGCGCAGCGTGGGGTGGCGTGCGCGCCAGTCGGCCAGCGCCTGCAGCACCGCTGGCGTGCGGGCGCTGGCGGCGTGCAAAAAATCGCCCAGGCACACCAGGTGGTGCGCGCTGGTGGTGGCGATCAGTGCGTCGAGCCGCTGCAGGTTGTCGCGGGTGGTGCCACCGGGCACCGGTTGGCCCAGCGCGCGAAAGCTCGCCGCCTTGCCCAAGTGCAGGTCGGCGATGAACACGGTGTCCTGCGCCGACCACCACAGCGCCGGGTCGGGCAGCAGCCGCAGGTGTTCTGCCGCCCAGCGCACCGGTGTGTGGTGGGGGTTTGGCGATGGCGGGTTGTGCAAATGGGTGGGCACGGCGTGGAGGGTGTGGCGGGTATGGCGCAAGGGCGCCCCATTGTCGGGCAGCGAGCACCCCAAAGCCCCGCACCTTGGTCGGGGTTTTGGGGGCTTGTGCGGGCCAGTGCTGCGAGCTGAACCTGCCTGTGGCATGGTGCGCAGCGGGCAGGGTCTTGCGCCGGCGCCGGACCTGCTTTCCTTTTTGTTGACCCATTTGCCAAGGAGGCTGCACATGACGTTTTCTCGCCGACATTTTTTGCTGTCAGGTTCTGCCATGGGCGCGGCGCTGGCCACCGGACTGGCCGGCTGTGCCACCGGCGCCTCTGGCCCCGCTGCGCGCGCGCTCGCCCCGGGTGTGCTGCAGGTGGATTTGGGGGGTGTGCTGGCCACCGCCGTGAGCGACGGTTCGCTGCAGCGGCCGGTGGCCGAGGGTTTTGTGCGCAACGCCTCGGTGGCGCAGATGCAGGGCGCTTTGCGCGACGCCGGTCTGCCAACCGACAACATCACCTTGCCTTTTGTCCCCTTGCTGATCGAGACCGGCGGGCGCCGCATCCTGATCGACACCGGCCACGGCGAGTTTGGTGGGGCCACCACCGGCAAACTGCTGGAGAACCTGGCCAAAGCCGGGGTCGCGGCCGATTCGATCGACGCGGTGGTGTTCTCGCACCTGCACGGTGACCACATCAACGGCTTGCGCAACCGCGCCGGCGCCGTGGCGTTTCCCAAAGCGCAGGTCTATGTGCCCACGCCTGAGTGGAACTGGTGGATGGACGACCAGCGCATGAACGCTTTGCCCGAAGCGCAGCAGGGCGGGTTCCGCGCTGTGCGCCGGGTGTTTGCCCCCATGGCCCAACAGGTCAAGCGTTTCGAGCCGGGTGTGGAGGTCTTGCCCGGTTTGCAGTCGATGGCGGCTTTTGGCCACACCGCGGGCCACACCGCCTTTGTGGTGCAAGGCCGCAGCGGGCACAAGCTGATGTTCTGGGGCGACGCCACCAACGTGGACGCGCTGTTTGTGCGCAACCCCGATTGGGCGGTGCAGTTCGACGCCGACCCCGAGGCCGCGCGCCAAACGCGCCGCCGTCTGGCCGACATGGCCATCCGCGAGAACATGCTGGTGGCGGGCTACCACCTCTCGGGCTCGGCTGTGGGCCGCTTGGCGGTGCGCGGCAGTGGCTACCACTTCACCCCGCTGAGCGCCTGAGCCTTAGGCGCCACGGCTCTACACGCGCGGGCGGCGGCGCCGCTGGCGCGTGGCCCGGCCGCCGCCTGTGTCGGCCGCCGGGTCGCCACCCATGGCCAAGGCGCCCCGCACCGCATCCGCGCTGAGGGTGTCTGCGCCGTCGCCAGCGGCTTTTTCCAGCGGCGCCAACATGCGCGCGATGCGGTCGGCCACACTTTCGGTGCTGAGCTTTTCGCGCAGCCGCTCCACCATCAGCGGAAAGCCCAGTGGCGTGGCGCGCGCCAAGGGCTTGAGCACCAGGGTCTGCGCCGCCATGCGCTGCAGCGTCTGCTGCAGCCGCGCAATGTCCAGCTCTTGCGCCAACAGCTCGGCCTCGGCCTGTTGCAGCAGGCGGTTGTGGGGGTCGTACTTTTTGAAGACTTCCCAAAACAAACTGGACGAGGCTTGCAGCTGCCGGCTGCTGCGCCGCTCACCCGGGTGGCTTTGAAAAATCAGCCCGGCCACGCGGGCGATTTCCCGAAAACGCCGCTGTGCCAATTCGCCTGCGTTCAGGCTGTGCAGCACCTCTTGCAGCAGGGCTTCGGGGTCGCCGTGGGTCGTCAACAACTCAGGCAGCAAGCCGGCCCAATCGACCGTGGTGGCGCTCAGCAGCTCCAGCCCATAGTCGTTGACCGCCATTGAGAAAGTGGCCGGTGTGCGCTGCGCGGCGCGCCACGCGATCAGGTTGGCCAGGCCCAGGTGCACATGGCGCCCGGCAAAGGGGTAGAGGAACAGGTGGTGGCCCTCGCGCGAGCGCAGCGCCTCGGCCAGCAGGGTGCAGGGTCTCGGCAGGGCCGACCAGCGGGCCTGCAGTTCCAACAGCGGGCGCGCGGCTTGCAGCTCGGGCGCGTCCCAGTCGCCGCGGTGCGCGCGGGCGAGTTGCGCCACCATGGCGTCGGCGAGTGTGGTGGACAGGGGCATCTTGCCGCCGCTCCAGCGCGGCACGGCGGCTTTGCCAGCGCCCGCGCGCTTCACCCAAGCCGTCATGTCGTGCAAGCGCACCAGCTCCAGCAACCGGCCGCCAAACAAAAAGCCGTCGCCGGGTTTGAGGCGCGCTGCAAAACTTTCTTCCACGCTGCCGATGCGCGCGCCGCCGACAAACTGCACCACCACACTCGCGTCGCTCACGATGGTGCCGATGTTGGCGCGGTGGCGCCGCGCCAGCCGCGCATCGGGCACCCGCCACACGCCGGCTTCGTCGGCCACCACGCGGTGGTAGTCGGGGTAGGCCGCCAGTGAGGCGCCGCCCTGCGCCACAAAGTCCAGGCACCATTGCCAGGCTTCGTCGCTCAGTGCGGCATACGCGGCGGTGCTGCGGATCTCCGTCAGCAGTTCGCCGGGCACAAAGCCGCCACCCAGGGCGACGGTCACCAGGTGCTGCACCAGCACATCGAGCGGCTGTTGTGGCGTAGGCCGCGCTTCGATCTGGCCCGCGTCCACCGCCGCGCGCGCCGCCACGCCCTCGATGATTTCCAGGCTGTGCGTGGGCACGATGCTCACCCGCGACGGCCGGCCCGGCGCGTGGCCCGAGCGGCCGGCGCGCTGCAGCAGCCGCGCCACGCCTCTGGGCGATCCGATCTGCAGCACCCGCTCCACCGGCGAAAAGTCCACCCCTAGGTCCAGGCTGCTGGTGCACACCACCGCGCGCAAGGTGCCGTCTTTGAGGCCGGCTTCCACCCACTCGCGCACCGCGCGGTCGAGCGAGCCGTGGTGCAGCGCGATCTGCCCGGCCCAGTCGGGCCGCGCATCCAGCAGCGCCTGGTACCAGATTTCGGCTTGTGAGCGGGTGTTGGTGAACACCAGGGTGCTGCCGCTGCGCTCGATCTCGGCCACCACCGTGGGCAGCATGGCCAGGCCCAGGTGGCCGGCCCAGGGAAAGCGCTCCACCTTGGGCGGCAGCAGCGTGTCGACGGTGAGCGTTTTGGGCGTGGCGCCGCGCACCAACCGGCCCTGCGGCGCGGCGGCGGGGCCGAGCAGGGTGTGCATGGCTTCGTCCAGATTGCCCAGCGTGGCCGACATGCCCCAGACCTGCAGCGTCGGGTTCCAGCGCCGCAGCCGCGCGATGGCCAGTTGCGCCTGCACGCCGCGCTTGTTGCCCATCAGCTCGTGCCACTCGTCCACCACCACCAGCGCGGTGCGGCCCAGGGTCTCGGCCGCGTCGGCGCGCGCGATCAGCAGGCTCAGGCTTTCGGGCGTGGTCACCAGCACCGAGGGCAGGCGCTTGGCCTGTTGCGTGCGTTCGCTGCTGGACGTGTCGCCGCTGCGCGCCGCGGCCGTCCACGCTGGCGCAAGCCCAGGCAAGGGCGCTTGCAGCGCGCGCAAGGTGTCGGCCGCCAGCGCCCGCATGGGCGTGAGCCAGACGACGGTGAGCGGCGGCGTTCGCTTGGCCTCCGTGTCGGCCAGCGCCTGCAGCGCGCCCAGCCACACGGCGTAGGTCTTGCCAGCGCCGGTGGTGGCGTGCAGCAGGCCGCTCTCGCCGCGGGCCATCGCGTCCCAGACTTCCTGTTGAAACGAAAACGGCGACCAGCCGCGCGCGGCCATCCAGGCGGCGGCGTCGGGACGTTGGGGGGCAGGGGCGCGGGCGGGCACGGTATGGCCATTCTGGCAGTGGGCCCGCCGCAGCGCAGGGGCAGGGTCAAGGACGCGGGCGCGTAACCCACCAGGCCGAAGCCACGATCAGCGCGCCACCGAGCCAGCCCTGCAGCGTGAGGCGCTCACCCAGCCAGACCACCGCGATCAGCGCGCCCCACAGCGGCTCGCTGCCCATGAGCAGGGCGACCCGCGACGGGCTGGTGCGCGAGGCCGCGTAGTTCTGTGCAAAGAAGGCCAACAGGGTGCACAACAGCACCAGAAACGCCATGGCGCCCCAGAACGCTGCGCTTGCCGGCAGCGGCGTCCACACAGGCCCCGGTACCGCCAGCAGCAACAACGCCGAGCCCAGTGTCATCACGCCCATCTGTACCGCTGTCATTGTCAGTGCGGGCAGCCCGTGCCTCTGGCCATGGCGTCGCGTCATGCAGACCATGACTCCGCGCAAAAACGCCGCCACCACCATGAGCGCGTCGCCCCAGGACAGCGCGCGCAGGTGATCGCCGTGCTGGAAAGCCAGCAGGCCGGCGCCCAGCAACGACACGGCAGCGGCCGCAAGCACCGTGGCCGATGGTTTCTCCTTGAGCAGCCACCACTCGCACAGCGGCGTGAACGCCACGCACAGGCTGATCAGGAACGCTGCGTTCGACGCGGTGGTGAGCGACACGCCGAAGGTCTCGCAGATGAAGATCGCCAACAGGTTGACCCCCAGCAGCGAGGCGCCCCCCAGCGCCGCCTGCCAACCGGCCACCGCGAGGCCGCGCAGAGCAGGCAGCAGCAGCACGAAGGTCAACCCGAAGCGCAGCACCAGAAACTGCAGCACCGGCAATTCGGTGGTGGCGATCTTGGCGGCGCTGTAGCTGCCGCCCCAGATCATGGCGACGAGCAGCAACAGCGCCTCCACCCGGCCCGGGACGAACCAGCGGCTTGAGGGAGCGGCGGCGCCAGGGTTGGCTGCGAGTGACGTTGACGTCATGGCCCGACCTTGGTGAAGGCGACCACCAGAACATCCCGCCAGGCGGGTTCGTCCTGCTTGATCGGTGTGACGGGCGTCACGGCGTGCATGGTGGCCGCGTCCTGTCCGATCATGATGTCCAGCGGCTTGAGCAGGGACCTTTGCCACAGCACCAAGCCTTGGTTGTCGGTGATGGTGGATTCGCCGCCCTCGACGTTGTGCCTGGACACCAGCATGCTGACGATGTAGTCGACGCCGTCTCGATGCAGGCCCTCCGGCGTGGGATGGCCGCTCTCTCCGGGATTGGCGACGATGCGGTAGGGGTGCAGCCGGATGTTCCAGTGTTGGGGACTGCCTTCACACTGGTCGTACAGGCGGGTCAGCCAGTCGAGCAGACGATTGAGAAGCCGGTCTGACACGAACGACGGCTCCAGCGGGTCGAACAGGCGCGAAATGCCGCCGTTGAGCTTGTTGATGTACGCAGGCTGCTCGTAGGGACCGTGGGGAAGCTGGCGGCGGCGCGACTGCGGGAGCGTCTCGAATTCACCGTAACGGCGGAAGCGGTAGGTGCCGCCATCGCCCATGTGGTGGTCCCGCGTCAGCCGCGGCCAGTGATCCGCAAAGGTCGCGATGTCATCCGGCGTCACGGCCAGAATACCGCCCAGGGCGTCGCCGGTGAGGAACAGAAAGCGCTGATCGTGCAGGTGACGGCCGAACCCTTCGAAGAGGGCGGACTCCAGCGGTTGGGTGGTCAGGGTTGCGGTGCTCATGCCAGTGCCTCCTCGAAGCTGGCTTGGGATGGCAAGGGACTGGTGGGCTGGAAGCGGTCGTCCACCAGCTGCTTTTCCCAACGGTCCCGGTCGGTCAGGTACAGGGGATGGGCGGCCTGGATCGAACAGATGTCCATGGCGCCCGGCCGCAGCTGGTAGGTGACCTTGCCTGTCACCTTCTCGGCAGCGTGCCGGATGAAGGCGTCGGCGCATTGGCGCAGCGGCCCAAACCAGCGCCCCTCGACCGCCTCGCGCGTCCACAGCAGTTCCAGCGCAGCTTTCTCGCGCAGCAGTTCGGCGTCCAGCACGGCGGTCTCGATGTGCCGGAACGCATCCATCAGCACCGTCGCAGCAGGGGCTTCGCGCACTTGGAGCACCTTCTCTCCCCCTGGAAGATGTTCCAGACCGCTGTATCGGCCAATCTGAAACGCGCCCGCCGTCTCGTTGAGGTGTGCAATCAAAGGCACCAGATCCATCGCCTGCCCGTCCACAGCGACAGCCTGTCCCTGCCGGAACTCGATTTGAATTTCACGGGAAGCAGGACTTTGCTCCCGCGTGCGCGTCCATTCGAACAGGGAAGGAGGAACCCAGAAGCCCTCCGGGTTGTCGAGTGAACCTGACTCGAACTCCCGGCACCAGAGATTCGCATCACCGCTGATGCCGCGGGCCTGGAACCGGGTCAATCCCAGCTTGCGCAGGGCCTCGATCTTCTCGTCCCGGGTGAGCACCGAGCGCTCATACGGGGTGCCATAGCAGCCTTCGAATCCAAGCTGCGCGATGGCTCCGTTGAGCCTGCGCAAACTGTTCTGCGACTGGTTGGCGGTGTGGACGATGGCATCGCAGCCCAGCTCCGCCGCCACCTTGACGGCCATCTTCGCGAGGATGGGACGCGACAGTGAGGAGCTCACCGGATAGATTCCGAGGTATCGGGCTTGCGCGCGGATGGCCGGAGCGACCGCCTCACGGGCAAAGGCCTCGCGAGCATCGATCACCTTGAGGGAGGCCCCGAAGAACCCTGCGATCTCCTGCAAATCCTGCAACTGGCAGCCTTCCCCGACGTCGACCGACAGCGCGGTGACCCTCAGTTTGCGCTGGGCCAGTTCCTTCAATACGTAGCTGCTGTCCAGTCCGCCGCTGAACAGGGTGAGTACGTGACCGACCTGACCCTGCATGGTGTCCAGATCGGCAAAGCTTCGAATAACTCGCGTCGACATGCCGTTTCCTCCTGAGTGTTTTTGGCAGGGGGATTGTTCGATGGCGCTTTCACATTGACTAGACTGTTTGGCAGAACAGGAGTTGTGCTCGGTGAGAACAGATGACTTTCTTGAGGTGATGCACGAGCTGGTGGCGTTTGTCCGCGTGGCCGAGACGGGCAGCTTCTCGGCCGCTGCCCGGCATCAGGGTGTGACGCCATCGGCCATCAGCCGGCAGGTGGCCAGGTTGGAAAAGACGATGGGGGTTTCGTTGCTGCAGCGGACCACCCGGCAACTGCGCCTGACCGATGTCGGGCTGGAGGTGCTCGCGCACGGCCGAACCATGATCGCCGCCGCGCAAGCGACGCTGCAGGTGGCCGAAGGCCATGTCGGGGAACCTCAGGGACTGGTTCGCCTGAGTGCACCCAAAGCGTTTTCGCGCCACCTGTTGCAGCCCGTGTTGCTGAAGTTCCTGGCGTCGCATCCGGCGGTGGACGTGCACTTGCTGGTGGTGGACCGCCTTGTCGATCCCTTGCGGGAGGGCGTGGATCTGGTGATCCGTCTGACCGACGATCCGCCACAGGGCATGGTGGCGCGGGCGCTGATGCCGGTGCGTCAGCTCGTGCTGGCCAGTCCCGCGTACATCCGTGCGCACGCGCCGCTGCGCACTCCCGAGGACCTGATGGGACACAGTTGCCTGGCGATCGGCGAACAGGAGCGCGACAGCCGCTGGCGTTTCGTGCGTGGACAGGAGAGCGTGGCTGTGGCGGTCGCCGGTCGCTACACGGTGAACCACAGCGAGATGCGCCTGGCAGCCATTGAGGCCGGTCTGGGTGTGGGTTGCGTGCCCGATTTCGTGGCGCAGGAGGCGCTGGCTGCCGGGCGGGTGGTGCGGTTGTTGCCCGAGTGGGCCTTCGACACCAACTACCAGGGCATGGCCTACCTGCTGTTTGCCGCCTCGCGCTACACGGCACCCAAGGCCCGTGTGTTGATCGATCACCTGGTGGCCGCCTGGCGGCCCGACCCGGTGGGACCTCGGGCCTCCTGACCGGGCAGCAGGGCGGCCAGCGTCTGCAGCGTGTCGGCCTCGTCCACCAGCTTGTCCTCGCGCCAGCGCAGCATGCGCGGAAAGCGGACCGCAATGCCGCTCTTGTGGCGCGGGCTGCGGCCGATGCCCTCGAAGCCCAGCTCGAACACCAGCGTCGGCCGCACGCTGCGCACCGGGCCAAAGCTTTCGATGGTGGTGGCGCGGATGATGGCGTCCACCTTGGCCATCTCGGCGTCGGTGAGGCCCGAATAGGCCTTGGCGAAGGGCACCAGCTGCCGGCTCTCGGTGCCGGGCGGCGCGTTCCAAACCGCGAAGGTGTAGTCGCTGTAGACGCTGGCGCGGCGGCCGTGGCCGCGCTGGGCGTAGATCAGCACCGCGTCCACGCTCATGGGGTCGATCTTCCACTTCCACCAGGTGCCCGCGGCCTTGGTGCGGCCCACGCCGTAGGCGCTGCTGCGCTGCTTGAGCATGAAGCCTTCGGTGCCGCGTTCGCGGGCTTCTCCTCGCAGCGTTGCAAGTTCCGTCCAGGTGGCACCGGTCAGCAGCGGGCTGGCGATCAGCAGCGGGTGGTTCATGTCCTCCACCAATTCGTCCAGCGCCGCGCGGCGCGCGTGCAGGGGCTGTTCGCGCAGGTCCTGGCCGTTGTGTTCGAGCAGGTCGTAGGCCAGCAGGGCCACCGGCAGTTCGCGCAGGATCTTCGGGCCCAGGGTCTTGCGGCCGATGCGCTTTTGCAGGTCCGCGAAGGGCTGCGGTTTCCCCTCGCGCCACACCACGATCTCGCCGTCCAGCACCGTGCCCTCGGGCAGGGCTTCGCCCAGCGCGGCGACTTCAGGGAAGCGCTCGGTCACCAGTTCCTCGCCGCGCGACCACAGCCACACCTGGCCTGCGCGCTTCACCAGTTGCGCGCGGATGCCGTCCCACTTCCATTCCACCTGCCAGTCGGCCGGAGGGCCGAGCAGCTCGTCGAAGCGCTCCAGCGCTTCGTTGAAGGGATGAGCCAGGAAGAAGGGGTAGGGCTGGCCGCTGGTCTGCTGGTTCTGCTCGGTCGCGTTCTCGGGCGCCACCAGCGCCGCGTAGTCGGCGGCTGTCGGCTGGGCGCCGATGTGGGTGTAGCCCATCAGCCGCTGCGCCACGCGTTTGGGGTCCACACCGGCCACGGCTGCCAGTGCCTGTGTCACCTGCAGCTTGGAGACCCCGACGCGGAAGCCGCCGGTGATGAGCTTGAAGTAGACGAAGCGCTGGTCGTCGGGCAGGGCGTTCCAGTGTGCGCGCAGCCGCTCCGCCAGCGCCTCAGGTGGCAAGCCGCGCAGCGGCAGCAGGTGCTGCCTCAACCACTCGGCCAGCCCGTGCTCCACCGGCGCGCTCGCGGGGGGCAGCAGCAGCGACACCGTCTCGGCCAGGTCGCCCACGGTTTGGTAGCTTTCCTCAAACAGCCACTCGGGCAGGTCCGCTGTCTGCTGGGCGAGTGCGCGCAGCGCGCGCGTGCGCACCAGCTGGCGCGGTTTGCCGCCCGCCAAAAAGTACACCGCCCAGGCCGCGTCCTCGGCCGGCGCCTCCATGAAGTAGCGCTGCAGCGCGGCTTGCTTGTCGCGCGTGGCGGTGCTGGCGTCCAGCTCGCGGTAGAGCTTGGCAAAGCGTTGCATCAGACCGTCTCCGCTGCAGACGCTTCAACGGCCTTGTCCGCCGCATCGTCGGCGCCGTATTCGGTCTCGAAAGCCTGCGCATCCAGCCCCTGCTCACACAGCCAGCGCACCAGCACCGGCACGCTCCCGTGGGTCACGCGGATGTGTTCGGCGCCGGTGGCGTGGATCGCGCTCATCAGCCCTGGCCAGTCGGCGTGGTCGGACATCACAAAGCCCCGGTCCACCCCGCGCCGGCGCCGGTTGCCACGCACCAACATCCAGCCGCTGGCAAAGGCGTCGGCCGCATCGGGGCCAAAGCGCTTCATCCACGGTGTGCCCAGCGCCGACGGCGGGGCGATGACGAGCGCGCGCTGCAGCGCGGTTTTGTCGATGTCGGTGACGCGGTGCGTGGGCGGCAGCGGCACACCCGCCGCCCGGTACACCGCGTTGAGCGGCTCCACCGCGCCGTGCGCCACGATGGGCCCAATGCCCGCATCCACCCCGTGCAGCACGCGCTGCGCCTTGCCAAAGGCGTAACACAGCAGCACCGAGGCACGGCCCGCCTCGGCGTTGGCGCGCCACCAGCGGTTGATCTCGTCGAACAGCACCGCCTGCGCCGGCCAGCGGTAGACCGGCAGGCCAAAGGTGGATTCGGTGATGAAGGTGTCGCAGCGCACCGGCTCAAACGGCGCGCAGGTGCCATCGGCCTCGGTCTTGTAGTCGCCCGACGCCACCCAGACCCTGCCGCCGTGCTCCAGCCGCACCTGCGCCGAGCCCAGCACATGGCCTGCGGGGTGCAGCGACAGGCGCACGCCATGGTGCTCGATGGTTTCGCCGTACTCCAAGGTCTGCAGCGTGATGTCCGCTCCCAGCCGCTGGCGCAGCGTGCCCGCGCTGTGGGTGTGCGCCAGGTAATGCGCGTGGCCCCAGCGCGCGTGGTCCGAATGTGCGTGGGTGATGACCGCCCGTTCCACCGGCCGCCAAGGGTCGATGTAGAAATCGCCCGCCGGGCAGTACAGGCCTTCGGGGCGGGCGACGATGAGGTCGGGAATGCTCGCAGCCATATCAAGCGGCAGTGTGCCGCAGAGCGCCCGGTGGGTGTTGACGAGGGCCTTTGGCCGCTGCACAGTGGTGGACCATTGCTCAAGGAGGCCCCCATGTCCGAACCCGCTCACGTCATCGCCTGGTGCGAGATTCCTGTGCTCGACTTTGCGCGGGCCAAAGCGTTCTACGAGGCGCTGCTCGGTCACCCGATCGAGACCATGACCATGGGGCCGTCGACCATGGGCTTTTTGTCGAGCGAGCCTGGGCAGGTCAGCGGCGCCATCGTGCACGGCGACGGCACAGCGCCGTCACAAAGCGGCACCTTGGTGTACCTCAACGGTGGCGACGATCTGTCGGACATGCTGGCGCGGGTCGAGCCCGCCGGCGGAAAGGTGGCTGTGCCCAAAACCGACATTGGCAACGGTTTCGGCCACTTTGCTCACTTTGTCGACACGGAAGGCAACCGGGTGGGGTTGCATTCGATGGGGTAGCAACAGCGACTCCAGCTGACCAGCTTAACGAAATTGACCAAATTATCGAAGTTCACTACAATCTCGACACAACATCGGCTCATCCGGACCGTGCGCTCAGTGAACGCCTATGAACACCTTGACTTTTCCCCTCTCTGTTGCCCTTGAGAATTCAGCTCGACGCTCCGTACCAGCCGACCCCTACGCCAGCGAAGCGCAGACCGAAGCACTGCTGCGCTCGGGCGCGGTGTACCGGCGCGAACGCATGCAGGCCGCCGACATGATCAGCACCGACGAAGCCGCAGAACTCGCAGGCACCACCCGCGTGACCATCAACGCTTGGATCAAGGCGGGGCGCTGCATTGGTGTGGCCCATTTGCGGCGCGGCTACAAACTGCCGCGCTGGCAGTTCGAGCCCTTTGTGTTTGCGCACATCCAGCCGCTGTCGCAGGCGCTGGGCGCTGCCGACGGCTGGCAACTGCTGGCGTTTCTGGAAAGCCCACACCCCGCGCTGGACGGACAGACACCGCGCGTGGCCTTGGAGCAAGGCATCGATGCGGGCCGCGTGCTCGCCCTGGCAACAGCAGAGGGTCATTGACGACCCCTGCCCATGAACCTCAAAGAACTCAAACCACCGCTCATTGAGCTGCCCGCTGGGCAGACGTTTTTTCGCGTGCAACTGCTGCGCGCTCGGCGCAACAGCGTCAAGGTCGGCCCCCTGGTGCTGGCCCCCGTCGGCGCTTTGTCGGGCCGCTTTTGTGTGGCCGACCAGGCCACCGCCTACCTGGCCGACAGCGCCGATACCGCGCTGTTTGAATCCCAGTTTCGCCGCGACACCGTCAGCCGCAGCTTGGCCGATTTGCGCCTGCGCGCCTTGCTGCAATGTGTCACCACCCATCCGCTGCGTTTGGTGGATTTGCGGCCATTGGCCGAACCGTATCCGGTGCTGCAAAGCTTGCGCATTGCGCAGACGCAAGCCTTGGCGCGGCAGGTGTTGGACGCTGGACACCACGGCTTGCTCTACGCCTCGGCCCAGCATCCACAGCACGCCTGCGCTTGCCTGTTTCCAGAAGGCATGGTCCGGCTCAAGCGGACGCAGCAATGGCCACTGGTGCAGCCGGGTACCCGCCGCTTGTTGCACAGTGTGGTGGACGCTGCGCGACGCGCAGGCGTGCCCTTGCTGGGCGACGATTAAGAGCAGCCCGTTCAGTCCAGCGAACGCACCAGCTGCAGCGCCTCTTCCACCCGCTCCACCGCGTGGATGGTCAGGCCTTCAAAGGCTTTGTCGTTTTTCTTCGGTGCGTTGGCCTTGGGCACCACGGCCACCGAGAAGCCCAGCTTGGCGGCCTCTTTCAGCCGCTCTTGGCCACGCGGCGCGGGCCGCACCTCGCCAGCCAAGCCCACTTCGCCAAAGGCCAAAAAGCCTTTGGGCAGCGCCTTGCCGCGAAGGCTGCTGGTGATGGCCAGCATCACGGCCAGGTCGGCCGCCGGCTCGCGGATCTGCACACCGCCCACCGCGTTCACAAACACGTCCTGGTCCATGCACGCCACACCAGCGTGGCGGTGCAGCACCGCCAGCAGCATGGCCAAGCGGTCGCGCTCCAGGCCCACCGACAAGCGCCGTGGGCTTGGGCCGCCGCTGTCCACCAGCGCTTGCACCTCCACCAGCATGGGGCGGGTGCCTTCCAGCGTCACCAACACACAGCTGCCGGGCACCGGCTCGCTGTGCTGGCTCAGAAAAATCGCGCTCGGGTTGTTCACCCCTTTGAGGCCTTTTTCGGTCATGGCGAACACGCCAATTTCATTGACCGCGCCAAAGCGGTTTTTGATGGCGCGAATCAGCCGGTAGCTGCTGTGGGTGTCGCCCTCGAAATACAGCACCGTGTCCACCATGTGCTCCAGCACCCGCGGGCCAGCGAGTGCGCCTTCTTTGGTCACATGGCCCACCAACACAATCGCGGTGCCGCTGGCCTTGGCCGCGCGCGTCAGGTGGGCCGCGCATTCGCGCACCTGCGCCACCGACCCCGGCGCGCTGGTCAGCTGGTCGGAATACACGGTCTGGATCGAGTCGATCACCGCCACCGCCGGTTGCCGTGCGGCCAAGGTGGCGAGGATTTTTTCGAGCTGAATCTCGGCCAGCACCTGCACCTGCGAGCCCTCAATGCCCAGCCGGCGCGAGCGCAGGGCGACTTGCGCGCCCGACTCCTCACCCGTCACATACAAAGTGCCACCCCCACGCTGCCCCGCTGCGCGAGGGGCGCTGCCCCCCAAGGGGGCGCTCGCGCCTTGGGACGGCCCGGCGGCGCTCGGTGCGGGTAGGCCTTGCCGCTGCAGCGCGTCCAGCGCCTGCAACAGCAGGGTCGATTTGCCAATGCCCGGGTCGCCGCCGATCAGCACCACACCGCCTTCGACGATGCCGCCACCCAGCACCCGGTCCAGCTCACCAATGCCGGTGGGCGTGCGCTGCACATCGCTGGCCTCGATGTCTGAGAGCGCCATCACCTCGCTGCTCGGTGCCAGCGCCGCAAAGCGGTTTTTGGTGGCGCCGCTCGCGGCCTCGGGCGCGGTTTCGATCAGCGTGTTCCAAGCGCTGCAGTGCGGGCATTTGCCCAGCCATTTGGCGCTGGTGCCGCCGCATTCGGTGCAGCTGTAGTGGGTTTTGTCTTTGGCCATAGCGGCATTGTGGCAGGCCCACCGCGCGCGGCGGGCCGCGTCCATGCCCTACAGTGCGGCCATGCCTTCGCGACTTCCCGCCCGCCAGCAAGCCCTGGCCGAAACCCCCGCCGCCGCGCCCACCGAGCGCCCCGCCGTGCGCGCTTACCGTTTGCAGTTGCAGCGGGTCGACAAGCTGCGCGCTCAGCTCACCGAACTCGACATCCTGGCCCAGTGGCAGCGCGACGAGCGCCTGCGCGCGCTGCTGCCGCTGCAGCGCCAGGCCCAGCGCTTGGCCGCCGATCTGGTGCGTGCGCTCGACGCGGCTTTGCAAGACGCACCAGACGGCGCGCTCGGCCCGCGCCACCGTGCGGCCGCCGCACAAGCCCTGTGCGAACACGCGCGCGCGCTGGCCGAATCGGGCGATACCGCCTTGGCCGCTGACATGACCGCGCTGCACGACCGCCACAGCCGCGACAGCATCGCCGAGCTAAAGCGCGCCGCCGCCCAAGCCCTGCGCAGCGAACTGGAAGGCTACTTTGGCCGCCCGCTGCACGGTGCCGACGCGGCCACCGACGAGCAAGATGTGCTGCACGCCGCACGCCAGCAGTGGCAGACCGAGCGCGAAGCGGCGCGCGCCAAAAAAGCCGCCAAGGCCGCCGCCCGCCAAGCGCGCCAGGGCCAGGCCACCACCGCGCCCGACGCCCCGGCCCCGGTCGATCCGGCGCACGAGGCGCGGCGCATCTACCGCCAATTGGCCAGCGCGCTGCACCCCGACCGCGAGCCCGACCCCGATTTGCGCGCCCACAAAACCGCCCGCATGAGCGAGGCCAACGCCGCCTACGAACGCGGCGATGTGCAAACCCTGCTGCGCCTGCAGCGCGACCTGAACCTGGTGCCCGAACACCACCTGAGCGACACCAACGACGCGCGCCTGTCGCAGCTCACCGCGCTGCTCAAACGCCAAGTGGCCGATCTGGAGCGCGAGCGCGCGCAGCGCCAAAGCATGCTGGCCCACGAGGCTGGCCTGCCCCCCGGCGCGGTGGCGCGCAGCGACACCCTGCAACAGCACCTGCAGACCGAAGCGCAAGCCGCACAGCAGCAGGTGGACACGCTGCACACCGCGCTGGCGCAGTGCGAGCGGCTGGACACCTTGAAGCGCTGGCTCAACCGCCGCTTGGCGGCGCAGGGCTAAAACTCGCCGCCAGCGCGCGCGTGATGTCCGCCGCTGGCGCCGCGCGGCACCCGCTGGTGTTTTGCCCCGCCCACAGCGGCGAACAATCGCCACTGCCTTGCGCCTCAAAGTGCGCGCGCAGCGGCGCAATGGCGGCGGTGGCCAGCGGAAACGCCGGTGCCGCTGGGTGCAAAGGCCCTAGCGTGCGCATCAGCCGGTTGACGATGCCGCGCGCCGGCCGGCCCGAAAACAGCGTGGTCAACTCGGTGTGGCGCGCGCCGTCGCCCAGCAGCGCCGCGCGGTGCACCGCGCTGGTCGTGGCCTCGTGGCTGCACAGATAGGCCGTGCCCACCTGCACGCCTGCAGCGCCCAGCGCCATGGCCGCGCGCACGCCCGCCGCATCGGCAATGCCGCCCGCCGCAATCACCGGCACCCGCACAGCGGCCACCACCTGCGGAAGCAGCGCGAAAGTGCCCAGTTGGGTGCTCAGCTCGCGTCCCAGAAACAGGCCCCGGTGCCCACCGGCTTCGAGCCCTTGCGCAACCACCGCGTCCACGCCGTGCGCCTGCAGCCACAGCGCCTCGTCCACCGTGGTGGCCGACGACAGCACCACGCTGCCCCAGCCCTTCACCCGCGCCAGCAAGTCCGGCGCTGGCAGGCCGAAATGGAAGCTCACCACCGGCGGCGCAAACGGCTCCACCACATCGGCCACCGCGTGCGAAAACGGCACCCGCCCCGCGCCCGCCGGCACATTGGCCGGGTCGATGCCGGCCTCGGCGTAAAAGGGCCGCAGCGCTTCGCGCCAGCGCGCCTCGGCCGCTGGGTCGGGCACCGGCGGGCTGTGGCAAAAAAAGTTGACGTTCCACGGCCGGCCCTGCGCACCGTCGCGCAGGCGCTGCAGCTCGGCCGCCAGCGCGTCGGGCGCCAGCATGGCGGCGGGCAGGGCGCCCACGCCACCGGCGCCACACACGGCCATCGCCAAGGCTGCGCCTTGAGAGCCGGCCATCGGCGCTTGCAACAACGGATATTCAGACGGAATCAAGTGGTGCAAAGGGTGCATCAAACCATTGTGCCGCCTGTGCGACCGCCACGCCGCCCCGGCTGCGTACAGTGGCGGCGCAACACCCCCAAAACACACCCACCATGCACACCCCCACCAACCCCTTCAAACAGGCGCTGCGCGAGCGCCGCCCCCAAATTGGCCTGTGGATGGGCCTGGCCCACGCCAGCGCCGCCGAAATCTGCGCCCTGGCCGGCTTTGACTGGCTGGTCATCGACGGCGAACACGCGCCCAACGACCTGCGCACCGTGCAAGAGCAGCTGCGCACCCTGGCCGCCTACCCCCACAGCCACGCGGTGGCGCGCGTGCCGGTGGGCGACACCGCGCTCATCAAACAATATTTGGACTTGGGCGCCCAAACCATTCTGGTGCCCATGGTGGACACCCCCGCGCAAGCCGCCCAGCTGGTGCAAGCCATGCGCTACCCGCAGGCCGACGGCCAAGGCGGTGTGCGCGGCATGGCCGGCGCGCGCGCCTCGCGCTGGGGGCATTACGCCGACTACGCCCAGCGCGCCAACGCCGAGGTGTGCCTGCTGGTGCAGGTGGAAACCGTCACCGCCCTGCAGCACCTGGACGCCATTGCCGCAACCCCGGGCGTCGACGGCGTGTTCATCGGCCCGGCCGATTTGTCCGCGTCCATGGGCCACATCGGCAACCCCGGCCACCCGGCGGTGCAAGCCGCCATCGAAGACGCCATCGCCCGCATCCTGCGCGCGGGCAAGGCGCCTGGCATTTTGACCACCGACGCGGCGCTGGCGCAGCGGTATCTGGCGCTGGGCGCGGTGTTTGTGGCGGTGGGCTTGGACACCGCGATTTTGGTGCGTGGGACGACGGAGCTGGTGGCGCGGTTCAAGGGCGCGGCGGGTGAGGGCGGGGGCAAGGCGGGTGGGTATTGAGGGGCGGGGCTTGGGCCGCGCTGGCAGGCCGCACCCGGGAAATCTGAAGAAAAAATCTTGGGAAAGCCAGTTTCTGAAGAAAAATTCGGGAATCTGAAGATTTTTTCCGCCGCTGGTCTGCTGTGTGGTGCCCGTACATTGGCCTTCACCAGATGCAATCTGAAGAAAAAATCTTCGAAAACCCCATTTCTGAAGATAATTTCAGCCATCTGAAGATTTTTTCTGACCCAACCCCCTGTTGTGAACATGAACGATGTCGGCTACGCCTGGATCCAGCACACGGTGGGTGCGCCCGATTTTTTGGGTGCCCACCGTGCCCGCTTGGCGCCAGTCAGCCGCGTTGAGCGCTTGAGCGACGGCACCTTGCTGGTGCCCCTGCGCCAAGCGCCCGGCGCCAGCTTTTTGCACCACGCCCTGTTCGCCCTCAAATACGAAGGCGTTCGGCTCGACCTGCTGTCGATCGCCCTGCGCCGCATCCCGCCTGCTGAGCTGGCCGCCTGGGTGCAAGCCACGCCCAACAGCGTCTACGGCCGCAAGCTTGGTCACCTGTGGGAGCGCTTGCACCAGCAGCGTTTGCCCGGTCTGGACAACTTCAGTGCCAGCGCACCCTACGCACCTCTGTTCGATCCGGCGCTCTACTTTGTTGGGGCAGGTGAGCGCGACGCCCGCTGGCGCATTGTTTTTAACGGCTTGGGCGACATACATTTTTGCCCGGTGGTGCGCAAAACCCCGGCCATCATGGCCTTGATCCACCAAGACATCCTTGGCCAGTCGCAAGCTTTTGCCCAGTCCGTCGGGCAGGTCATGCTGGAGCGTGCCCTCAACTGGGCCTACCTCAGCGAAACCGAAGGCTCGTTTGCCATCGAGCGGGAAACCCCCAGCGCCGACAAAGCCACGCGCTTTGCGGCCCTGCTCAGGCGCGCCCATGAACCCCGACCGCTGACCGAAGACCTGTTGGTGGAGCTGCAAAACGCCGCTATTTCGAACCCCTTCGACCAAGCGGTTCAGTTCCGCACCGAGCAAAACCGCTTGCAAAGCGACGCGTCCGGCGCGGCGGGTGTGACCTATGTGCCGCCCGAGCCCGAACTTGCGGTGGAACTCATGCAGGGCCTGATGCGCCTCACCAACCAGCCATCGGCCACACTCGACCCCCTGGTGCACGCGGCGGTGGTGTCGTTCGCCTTTGTGTTCATCCACCCCTTCATGGATGGCAATGGCCGCCTGTCGCGCTACTTGATCCACCATTGCCTGGGCCAGTCGGGCCGACTGCCGCCGCAGTTTCTGCTGCCCATTTCGGTGGCCATGAAAAAGCACGAGGCAGAGTACCTGCAGGCGCTGACGACGTTCAGCCAGCCCGCGCGGCAGCTCTGCCAAGTCACCTGGGCCGGCGACGAGCATTACAGCTACGACTGGGTGCCCGAGGCAGACATCTGGTTCCGCCACATGGACCTGACCGAGGCGGTGCGCTTCACCCTGGCCATGGCCCAAGCCTCGCTCGACACCCACATGCGCCAAGAGGTGGCCTTTCTCGGCCTGTTTGACCAAGTCAAACGCCACATCAACGACCGCCACGACTTGCGCGGCAGCGACCTGGCCACGCTGATCGTGACCATTTTTCAAAACGGTGGTGTGCTGTCCAACAACCGGCGCAAACGCTACGCCGACCGGGTGCAGGCCCATGTGCTGGACGCAGTGGAAAGTGCGGTGGCCAAAGCGATGCGTGGGGAGTTGTTGGACGATGAGGGGCGGGTGTAGGGCCGGTATCGGCGCTCCGCTTTAGCGAGGGATTGGACATCACTTCTCGCGCAGAAGACGAAGCTGGATTTCCGTTAGGTGCGGGGTATCTCGATGCTCTGCGTGATGCGGGTCGTGAAGTTCGCTATCCCAATCGCACGCGGGTCATCGCACAGGAGGAAAATCTGCAGGGTCTGGGGGTCGAGGCGTCACTCCTTCTCCTCCTGCTTACCGCGAATTCTCTCAAGCACGATCTCTAGGAATCGCTTGACGATGGGGTTCTGGGGAGTAGCTGCCGGAGACGCCTTGCGCGACCTCGGGTTGTCCTGGATCTCCATGAACACGCTGCCCACGATCTCCTGCTCATAGTCAGGCGCCTCCCGCTTGAACCCTTCGATAGCCTTTGCCAGTGCTGCCTTGTGTGCGTACTCCCGCGAGAGATGGAACAACTCTGCGTAGTTGCTGGCGAAGAAGGCGGTTGCCCAAGTCGCTGGGAGCAGAAGTGCAAACTTGCCGAGAGTGGACAACCAAGGGCTTGCATCGGTCACGGAGCCCCCGGGGCTCGGCGCCATCCAGGTTTGCCAAGGGCCTGGAATCAATTGCGCCGCGATGGGCAAGACGCTGACGACTAGCGCAAGCACCGACAAGATGAAGTACCTCTGAGTAGTCTCCAGGCGTGTCTCGTAAGTGGCCTTGGCGTCGTCGAGACTCTTGGAGAGTCCAGCAGTGGTCGCTCCGCGAATCATCGTGTCTGCCCGGTCCATCAGGCGCGTGATCTCAGCTTCGCGCTCGAGGTTCTTCTTCTCGGCCGCCTTGGTCGCGCCCTCAAAAGCGGCAAACTGCTCAAGTCGCGTTTTCATCGCGGCGTCAAAGGCCTCAAACTGCGACGTAAACGCCGTTACCTTCTGCTGCAAGGTGTCAGCGTCCCTCGAGATCTCGCGAACACGCACAAGCTTCTGCTCGACTTCTGCCGCATTCGTGTCCGTGGAGGCCTTCTGAGCCTGGGCGCCGGAAGCAGTTTCCGCGATCGTCCCAAACGTCGCCGTCGCCTGCTCACGGGTCTTCTGAATCTCAGAAGCAAGCACTCGCATGGACGACAGGAGTTCTTCTGCGGTGTTCGCGGACAGTTGGACCTTACCGGCGTTGACTTCGGCAGCCGATGCCAAAGACGAGAACACGGGAATAGTGGTCTCTCCTGCAACCAACTGGATAGCGGGAAGCGCGTCGAGGATGTTGCTCACTTGGGCTAACAGACCCGATAGCGGGCTTCCCAGGTCGTAGGTCGTCCTTCCTCTCTCTGGGTGCTGCAACTCAAGCGAGAGATTGCCATTTCTGTCCTGTGCCGATCCGCCTTGATATGGCGATATCGCTTGCTCGATTTGCTGCGAGCTTGAATAGATACTGTCGACGGCGGATCGGAGATTCTGCAGACGCGAGCCCAGCAACAGCAGTTGGCTGTCTGCGACGCCCTTGAGCTTTTGAACGACTAACAGGCTTGCTCTAAGTCGCTGGCTAATCTCCGAGATGGTCAGTCCTGGCGTGTGGCCGTTTAGGGCGTCTGGTGAGACCCCCAGGGCCAAAACGAGTGGGAAGACCGTCTCCCATTGCTGCAGAGCTTCGGCAGCCCGCTCCCCGATCTGTTGATGTTCCAACTGCATGAAAGTCCCTGGTTGGTAGGTGAAGGTTGTTACGCGCGGCGGATAGTGATGCGACTTGAAGCGTACGTGACCTTGGCGCAATTCAGACAGCGGTGCTGCATGGTCAGTGCGGTTCGGATGCGTTTGTGATGTCTAACGTAGAGGTGGCCGACGTTGCGCAGCTTTATCGCGCAATGCCTAGCGACTGATGTGTGCTGGGGGAGAGTGCTTGGTATGCGCTTGCGACCTCGGCATTGATCTTTGCCGCAAGTTCCTGCGATTCACGCATTAGGGACTGAACCCGCTCAAGATTGTTTTGGTGCTGCGCCCAAACAGCCTCCCCAACGATGGCTGCAAAGTCCATTTTTGTTGGAGCTTTTGATTGTTCGTAAGCCTCAAGTCGTTTGATTCGTTCGGGGAGGTCCTTGATGCCGCGAGCCGTTGGGGATAGTTTCGCGGTGCTGAGCATCCAGGTTTTCCACTCCTTGTTGCCCTTTGATTGATTGCATTTTCCACAAGATGGGACGAGGTTATGAATTTCCGAGATGTACCCAGTTGGCCTTTTGTCTTTAACTAGTGGGCGGAGGTGATCCCACTCCGAAGCAACGTTGCCGCAGTATGCGCACTGAAATGTTTCGGAGATCATTCCGAGTATTTCCAAGGCACGTTTGACATCTTCCGCATTGGGAGTCACGACCGGAATTATCGAATTAATGAAGGCGTTGGTGATACTTGAGGCTCGCCCTGTAATTTTTATTGGGGTTGGCATTTTGAACAGTGACAAGTAGTTCATGGGTATTGCACTCTAATTTGTGGTTTATCCGACCAAACGCCGGATGTCCACAACGGCAGTCGTTAAACAAAGTTGTCTTGTATCCAAGAAAGGCTTTGAAAACAATCGGTTAGGGAAGGTCTGCACAACACCCGCCGCGGCGTGAGTTGATGCGCGTGATTTCA
>CAZYUD010000004.1:0-179716 GCA_964650505.1 uncultured Hydrogenophaga sp. | reverse complement strand
ATGGGGCTCAGGCCCCAGGGGGATTGTCCGTTTACACAAAATCTTGCACACCCTCGCTCCAGGAGCACTTGCAGGCCCTAGTGGACACCAAACACGTTCAGTTATTGACTGCGCCTACCGTGAGGTAGCCTGTGTCTTAACGGCTTCTCCGACTATGTGAGCGCAGACTGATTCAGTATGTGTCTGTTGGCATTCATCTGGCTCGCTGAACTAACTCAACTTGTTCAGCGAGTATTGTGTAGATGGGTTTTTGCCTCATTTCGATCGACGCAGGTGAGATGTCCACACGGCCCTTTTCCTCGTCTCCTACAACAACCCATTCATACTCGCTATCGCCATCGTCCTGGAACTCCGGCAGGATCTTCACCGTATCGCCTTTTCTTAGCATGTTGGACTCCAACTTGGGGAATGCTTGACAAGCAATCGTGACAGGGCATCAACTGCATAACTTACTTTAACCCAAAGCAGCGCCTGGCCATGGCCGCATGAATCTACTTCTGCGCCCGATGCATTTCGGGGGGATTACCGTTCCGGTATCGTGACCGGTGATTCCGCTATCGTGACCGCTCATTCCGGTGACCACCAGAATCGGTCACGTTCAGACCGGAATCCCCGGTCACGTTCGGCCGGAATCGTCGGTCACGATGCTCCGGAATGACCGGTCACGTTGCCCCGGAATACCCACTTCTTCAAACTTTTGGTGTCTGCCTTAGCCCGCGCCAGACGGGTTTGTTGCCGGTTAACCGAAGGAAGCGACTGGCTCAAAAATCCCTCATCTAAACCGCGGGTGTGGGCGTTGTAGGCCCACCGGGCGAACTGCGCCAATAGACGCGTGTTTTCTGCCTTCAACCGCTCAACTTCGCCGGTTAGCCGGTCGATTCGATCAAGCGCAAACTGAAGTTCAGGAGATGATGCCGTCTTGCGTGGCCGATCCCCGTCACTTGCCAAGGTGGCCTTGCGGTGACTGAATGCGTCCTTGATCCGCGCATGTTTGTGCAGTGCTTGTCGCGTATACCGGGCAAAAAGCCGTTTCTCGATGGCAACAATGAATAGCTCCCAGGTGAGCTTGCCGCTCCAACCGTCGAGGATTTCAACGATCCTGGCCACATCCTCATCGTTTAGGTTTTTTGCACGCTTCATGCCTCTGACCCTCCTTCGTCAACTTGCCAGCAAAGCGTCGGCACCTCGGGTTGGTTGCTTGAAAGCGATTTACGCTCTTCGGCGGCCTGCTCAAGCCGAGATGCCGGCTTGATATGAGCCAAACGGATAACTGCGCCTTGCTGGACGTTGGGGTTTTCAAGAATGTCGGTCAATTGGGTGAGTCGTTCAAGCGTTAGCTGCTGATGTTGGACCCACCGAGACGCGCCGTAAAACCCTTCTGCGTCAGCTGCCAAGGCCTCCTGGAGTAAGGAGGCTGTCTCATCGCGCATCGCTCGGGCATTGGCTGCACCCAACTCGTCGCCCTTGATGCACACCTGCTCATTGCAATTCACGCAGTCCATGTGTATCTGGCATGGGGCCATGGCGAAGTCATGCACGCAAAAGCCAAAGTCTGTCGTATGCGCGGTTTGAATTTTCAGTTCAGCAAACCTCGCTCTCGGGAGAAGGCTAACCCGCACCTGAGTAGCAAGTTGTGTTGATGATTCAGCGGTTTCGCCCTTGAGCTCTTCGATCCGCGCAAGAACATCCCTGTCCGACACGTGGTTGTATGCACTGTTTTGTCGAACATCGAGGCGCCCAGACCACTTGGCTATATCCAGCTCGCTCATGCCACCAGCCTGCGCAAGGGTGTTGAGGTAGTGTCGAAACTGGTGACTCCGTATCGCCAGCGGACCTCCATCCTCGTCAAGAAAACCCATCCTGTCGAAGACTGAGGGGAATCCGTGTTTCGACCGATTACCCAAACCGGTGCTGATAACACTCTGATCAACTGCATCGATAAGACACCGATATGTGCCCCGCTGTGCATGCATGGCGTTGCGAAGCATGACGCAAAGCCCTTCGCTGTACCTCAGGCCGACCTCTGAATCCAAGATTGGAAAGCCACGGGGTAGCTGGGCCACAACGGATCTCTCCAAATCCGCAAACGACGCGTAATCCTTTTTGCCATGCCTCCTCAACGGCACAGCATTTCGCTTGCACCATGAGGCACCGCCACTCGCAGGCTCAGCAAAAAGGATGTCCATGACTTGCGCCATGGACAAATCGTCGCGACCACGCAAATGCTCCAAATGCGATGGGAGAAACAGCGAAGTGGGGTTGTCTTCGTACCATTTGGCTACCTGACGAGCTTCTTCGCTGTGCAGGCGCAAACGCTTCACCGCAGCCTCAACAACGTCGGCCATCGAAGACACGACCCACTTAATCATTGGTTCTGCACCTTTGGAGGGCCAATACCTCAGGCCATAAGCAATAGGAGCACCTGGCCGCTCTAAGCGGACCTCGCAGTCGGAGCGCAGGCTAAGCACCTCATTGACCCGATCAGGAGCAGAACACATCAGGGCTGCAATTGAGGTGATAACGCAGTCCGAAGGCTCGGTCGCGGCTCTAAAAGCCCGCGCTAGCGCGTCAAGCGCAAAAGGGGACGGCAACTTGTCTTGTCGGATCTTTTCAAACTCCTCGCCAACCCGCCCTCCAGATTCTCTAGGTCTAGGGATAGGGCACTTCCAGTGCAAAGGAACCGCACACAGGCTGTTGTCGTCCAGGAACGTGGCTATCAGCGTCAGTTGCTGCCCGATACGGTACGCAGCGGTCTCACTGTATTGCGCTGCCAGTAGCTGAGCTGCGCGATTAAGCACGCCAGCATCCACTGACACTGGATTGGTTGTGCCGTACTCTGCAAGAGCAGCACACAGGGCGCGCAACGCAGAAACCCGAAAACCGACCACTTTTGTCGGTCTCAACCCGAACTGGTAGCGAAAATACGATCGAGCAAATGCACCGAATGGCTCAGCCATAGGCGTGGGGACAGCGTCATTGGCTGTATCCCACGAGCTGAACACAACCCTAAGTGCTCCATTTTTTCCCTTGAGATGAATAAAGTCAGTGACATCCCATTTGTGATCATCGAACTGAAGGTCATCTCCAAAGATGGTCAATTTGTTCCGGCACAGATCGATGAACGCTTCTAGGTTTGCCTGTGCACCAATTTCACGGCGAGGCCGAAAGTGAACCACCTCAACCATCGATGGACCTCCGAGACTGGGCATTGATTTCGCTGCACCGCTTGACCACTTGTGCTACAGCAAGGATGGTGCGATCGTTGATTGACGCCATGCGCTTATCGGCAGACTTGAGTAGCCGATCTCGTCTTTCAATGAGATGACCAAGGACCGCTTCATGAGGTCCATCCACCCAAGCTTCAAAGTTTCCACACGTATAGCAGGCTATGGGCGCCGAGAAGCTGCAGAACCCGTGCTTTCCACACTCTCCCATCGCCTTGCCGCTCCTGTCGATTCTCAGGTCGATGATCCCCCGTGCAGTACCGCTAGTGCTTTGAATATCTTCTTTGATGATGCCTGCGAACGCCTGCGCCAAAGGAGCCAACTCCAAGGCAACAGCCCGGTCAATCCGCTCAATGATGGCGGGTGAACTCGCGATGTAGACACCAACGTTTTGGGTATCGGTATGGTCCAAAAGGCCGGCAATGACAAGAGGTCCGTGACCTTCTTCTGCAGCCCTCGTACCCAGCGTACGTCGGAAGCGGTGCGCGCTGACCTTTAAAGGTTTTCCTGTGCGCTCAGATTGAACAGATAGCCGCTCTAGTACTAGTTTTAGCCGCAACCCAATACTGTCAGTTGTAGCATGATGCTCGTACCCTATTGACCCTTTTCGACTTTTTGCACTTGGGAACAATGGTGCCTGCTCCACATCTGCAATACGTCCTTTAAATTTTTGACGAACCTGCTCTGCATATTCGAGCAAAACCACCCCAAACTGCTCGACAAGCGGCCTGGAGACCAACCGCTCCCGTGCTTCTATGCCCCTGCGTTTTGCACTTGGCATCATCAGACTGTACGCAAGGTCGCCATGGGAACCCCGCTCCACCCTGACGTCGCACACCTTTAGAGAAGCGTATTGCAGATTGCGCTGCCCGAGCAGCATGTAGAGCCAAACCAGCACAAAGCTTGCTGTATCAACTGAACCTTTTGCATACGCAGTGTTCAACGCAGCTTGCAGGGCCTCCACCTCGATTGGCGTAAACGGACCATCCTCAGGGTCCATTGTTAGGACGGCTACACCTTTTTGGTTGCCCTTTAACCTGAGCTGCTTGAGCAAAAGAGTCGCTGATTCAGAAACCCCTGGGTAACCTAGGCTGTGCCATTTTTTTAACAGTCCAGATAGTGTGCCCAAGTACCATTCCGTCGATTTGTCTAGACTCCCACGGTAGTTAATGAGGTCTTCAGCCTCAATCACGCCGATGCAATTCCCGCTAGCTGCAATAGTCCGACCAAAGTGCTGTAGCCGCGTGTAGAGGTTAACAAGGTGATTGGGAGAACGGTTTTCGGCATACCATTTAAGGACGAGCCTGAAGCTTTCCACCAAACTGTCAGACAGCCCTACAAGCTCTCGGAAGTCCAAAGTTACGTTGTGAACGCCGTCCTGGTACTGCCACCGTTGTGCATCCGAATCGAATTCAACACCGCTCTTTGTTCGGGCATATCTTGCGCTGATTTGCTCGGTGATATGCCGTTTCTTGATGGCTGTTGTCATTCCTTATCCCTCCCTGCACCTAGTGCCGCTGCCTGCATGGCCAGCGACGCTTCATTGGTTTTGCGACGCGTGTGCCTTCTCGTGTAGGTGGCTGCCATTTTTGAACGGTCAGACCACCCCATCTGCTGCTTGCGCAGCTTTTCCTCCTCCTCTGGCGCGACCCCGCTCTGATCCATGAACTCGGAGAACCTGTCGTTCCAGGTATGACGAAGTACGTGCGCACTCAACTCCTCAGGTAGGCCTGACACCTTGCGGCGTAGCTCGACGAACATCTTCGAAATCGCTGCCTTTGAAAGCGGTTTGCCTGTGCCTGTCGACACCACCAGAAAGGGATTTTTGCGGGCACCAATGAACGCCCTTCGTGGCCCTTGAACGTAGGCCCTGGTTAGATCAGCAAGTGCACCCCCCATTGCCAAGAGTCTGGCACGCCCCTTGGTGTTCGGTTCATCACTTCTGGGGTCGGTTGGGTCATCCGCTCGACGAGCAATCATCACCTCACCAGTCCGCAAGTTGATGTCCTCAAGCCGGACCCCAAGGAATTCACCCTTCCTGATACCAAGCTCCAAGAGCCACATGAAAACGAGCTGGTTGCGTATGCGAGCGTGCTGATTCTTCCAAGGATTTTCGGGAGAGTCTGGGTGCGTGACCTCAAGAATCCGTGCGCGCACCTCCTCACTGACCCCTTGTCGAGCGGCCAAGTCGTTGGTTGAGTTACCGGTGGGAATACGTGCCGTCAGCTGGCTGATAACGAGCTGCGCAGTTTCTGACAGTGCTTTGTGAACGGGGTCCCGAGGGCCGAGTCGAAGCAACTGGTAACGGGCGAGCCATTCGAAATAGTCACGGATGTACATCAACCGGATGGCTTTTGTCTGGGCAACAACTTGAGCCGGAGGAGCAGACATCGTTGTACGCATTCTTGCCTTTTCAAGCGACACAACCCTTTGGCTACGCAACGCTTTTGTGCCAACTGCAACCAAACCATCCAAGCCTTCCTGCGTCAACCCGGCCAAATCGACCATCGCGTCGATCTCACTGACGTTGAGCAGCTGACCAGCTGCCATACGTTCGTCTAGGTTCACAGCAAGGTAATCGAGTATTTGATGCGCAACCATGATGGAGCGGGCAGCCTGCTGCAGGGTGGCTGACGCTTTATTGGTGGCGCGCAACTCAGTAACGATAAACAGGGTGGGCTTAAAAAGAGGGACGCCCGTATGAGCATCCAGCAGCAGGGGAAGCCGCTCGCCGGACTCAAGCCTCACTCGTTCAACACGATATCCTGCAGACATATTTACAAAATCATTAAGTAGCTGATAAACGCAATAATAATCGCTTTCAAAAAAGTGTCAACAAGAAAAAAGGCCCGAGACACAATGTGTTTCGGGCCTTTGTTGTCGTTTTTGGAAAAGTGGCTTCTAGAACGGGATGTCGTCGTCCATGTCGTCAAAGCCGCTGCTCTGGCGCGCAGGGGCCGGCGCCGGTGCTGGGCGCGGCGAGGGGGCTGCGGCGCGCGGCGCTGCGGCCGGGCGGCTGTAGCCACCGCCACCACCGCCTTCTTCACCACCGCCGCCGCCCATGCCTTCGCGGCCGCCAAGCAGCTGCAGTTCGGTGGCGACGATGTCGACGGTGTTTTTCTCAACGCCGGACTGGTCGGTGTATTTGCCGTATTTCAGGCGGCCTTCCACATAAATGGGGCGGCCTTTTTTGACGAATTCACCGGCAATTTCGGCCAGCCGGTCGTAAAACGTGACGCGGTGCCACTGGGTGTCTTCAACCACTTCGCCGGTGTCGCGGTTTTTGCGGCGGCTGGAGGTGGCGATGCTGACGTTGGCCACCGCCTGGCCCGAGGGCAGGTAACGGATTTCGGGGTCGCGGCCGCAATTGCCGACGAGGATGACTTTGTTGACGGATGCCATGGGATTTCCTTGCTGGTCGGGGGGTGGGCCCAGGGGCCGGCTCAAAAAAGCGGTTGGGCGATGCCACATTGTGCCCCAAGCCTTGACGGGGGCGGTGCCACAATATTCACCCCATGAAGCGCGATCCCGACTTTCTAAAACGGTTGCAAGAAGAGCTGTCCGATGGACGCGGCTGGCTCGATCGCACGGTGGTGCTGGCCCACGCGGTCTTGGCAGGCTTGTTTGTGGTGGCCTTCACGCTGCTCAGCGAATGGGCTTTTGATGGTTTTAAGCATGTGTTTGCCCTCAATCCTTGGCTGGTGCTGGTGTGGACACCACTGCTCACCGGCTTCATTGTGTGGGCGACACGCCGCTACGCCCCTGGGGCGGCAGGGTCGGGCATCCCGCAGGTGATGGCCGCCCAGGAGCCCGATCTGCCGCACGGCGTGCGGCGGCGTTTTGTGTCGGTTCGACTCAGCTTGGCCAAGATGGGTCTGGGCGCGTTGGGCATGGCCGCTGGCTTATCGGCGGGACGGGAAGGGCCGTCGGTGCAGGTCGCTGCTGGGGTGATGCACAGCGCGCGCCACTGGCTGCGCCCAGGATCGGCCATGAACGACCACGCGCTGCTGGTCGCTGGAGGCGCAGCCGGCATCGCGGCGGCGTTCAATGCCCCGCTGGCGGGCGTGGTGTTTGCCATTGAAGAACTGTCCAAAAAATTGGAGTCGCGCAACAACGGCCTGATCATCACAGCGATTGTGCTGGCCGGTCTGGTGGGCATTTCGGCCTTTGGCAATCTGAGCTATTTCGGCACGGTGGCAGTGCCGCGTTTGAGTTGGCAGTCTTTTGTGCCCGGTGTGCTGGTGGTGTTGATGTGTGGCGTGCTGGGGGGGCTGTTTTCTCGGCTGCTGATCGCTTCAGCGCGGGGCATGCCAGACAGGTTCAGCGCCTTTCGCAAACGCTACCCGGTGCGCTTTGCCGCTGGCTGTGGCTTGGCGGTGGCGGTGATTGGCCTGGTGTCGGGGGGGGCCACGTTTGGCGCAGGCGCCGAAGAGGTCAAGACCATGCTCGCGGGCGAGGGCGACGCCGCCAAACTCTATGTCTGGCTCAAGCTGGTGGCCACTTGGCTGACGGCCTGGAGTGGGGTGCCGGGGGGCATTTTTGCGCCATCGCTCAGCATTGGCGCCGGGGTGGGCCACGACGTGGCCCAGTGGGTTGCGGGCGAACACATGGCCGCCCTGGCACCCAGCCTGATTGCCTTGGGCATGGCGGCTTTTCTGGCGGCCGCCACCCAAGCGCCGCTGACGGCTTTTATCATCGTGATGGAAATGATCGACGGCCGACCCATGGTGCTGAGCCTGATGGCCGCGGCAATGCTGGCCAGCGGGATATCGCGGCTGATCAGCCAGCCGCTGTATCCCAGCCTGTCGCACAACATGCTGCGCTTTCTGCGCACCGCCCAGCAGCGTCAGCGCGCCACCGGCTCAGAACGCATGCCCCAAGCGGCCACCAACCAGACGGCGGTGAGCGAGGCGGCCACCCCAAAAATGCCCACTCCACCGACCTGACGCAACACCCAACCGCCCAAGGTGCCGCCGACAAAAATGCCCAGCGACATCAGGGTGTTGTAGACCCCCAGGGCAGCGCCGCGCTGGTGCGGCAGGGCCAGGCGCGAGGCCAGGCTGGGCTGGCTGGCTTCTTGGGTGTTGAAGGCCACAAAGTACAGCGTCAGCAGCAGCCCCAGGCCGGCCACCGACAGGCCCGCGCCACTGAGCCAAAAGCCCAGCTGCACCAGCACCATCAGGCCCACCGTGGCCAGATACACCGCGCGGAAATAGCCTTGGCGCTCTAGGCGGAACAAGGCCCCGCCCACCACCAGCAGCGACACCACCATGGCCGGCAAATAGACCTGCCAATGGTCGGCGCGGGCAAAGCCGGCGCGCTCCAGCAGCAAGGGCACCGACAACCACATCATGATTTGCACCGCGTGCAGCACAAACACGCCCAGATCGACGCGCAGCAAGTCGGGGTGGCGCAGCACATCGGCCAGGCCACCGCGCTCGGCGGCGGTGTGTTGCGCTGGCTCCGGCGGCACCACCCAGGCCACCACCGCCATGGCGCTGACGGCCAGCGCTGCGGTGAGCCCAAACAGGCCACCCAGCCCAATGTGGGGCGTGAGCAAAGGCGCCGCCACCAGCGACAGCGCAAACATCAGCGCGATGCTGATGCCCACCAAGGCCATGGCCTTGGTGCGCACGCTGTCGCGGGTTTGGTCGGCCAGCAAGGCGGTGACAGCGGCCGACACCGCGCCCGCGCCCTGCACCGCCCGGCCAATGGCCAGCCAGGTGACGCTGGGCGCCCAGGCCGCGATGGCGCTGCCCACCGCAAAAATCGCCAGCCCGGCCAGAATCACCGGCTTGCGGCCCACGCGGTCGGACGCCAGGCCCAACGGCACCTGCAGGCAGGCTTGGGTCAGGCCATACGCGCCCATGGCCAGGCCAATCAGAAAAGCGTCGTCGCCACCGGGGTAGTGGCGCGCTTCCAGGGCAAACACCGGCATCACCAAAAACAGCCCCAACATGCGCAAGGCGTAAATCGAGGCCAGCGACAGACTGGCGCGTTTTTCGGACGCGGTCATGCGGCCGTCGGCGCTGGTGGGGTTGTCGGTTGCGGAGAGTGAGGTCACGGACACAGGGGCGGGAGCGTCATGCTCCCCTGGGTATAAAAGCGGCACAAGCCCGTATTGTCGGGCAAGTGTGCCCCGGTGGTCTGGCGCACACCGGCGGCTTATCATGTCAGGTTGCCTTTTTGCACCCACACGCCGTGAAACCGAACGACACCCCCGCCATCGCCACCCCTGACACCGGCACCTACTTGGGCGCCAGCGCCTCGGTGTTGGCGGTGCGCGGCGCGCGCACCCACAACCTCAAAAACATCGACATCGACATCCCCAAGCACCAGCTGGTGGTGATCACCGGGCTGTCGGGATCGGGCAAGTCGAGCCTGGCGTTTGACACGCTGTACGCCGAAGGACAGCGGCGCTATGTGGAGAGCTTGTCGGCCTACGCGCGGCAGTTTTTGCAGCTGATGGACAAGCCCGATGTGGACCTGATCGAAGGGCTGGCGCCGGCCATTGCCATCGAGCAAAAAGCCACCAGCCACAACCCACGATCCACCGTGGGCACGGTGACCGAGATCCACGACTACCTGCGCCTGCTCTACGCCCGCGCCGGCACACCGCACTGCCCCGAACACGACCTGCCGCTGGCCGCACAGAGCGTGGCGCAAATGGTGGACGCGGTGCTGGGCATGGCCGAAGGCACCAAGCTGATGGTGCTGGCGCCGGTGGCGCGCCAGCGCAAAGGCGAGTTCGCCGACCTGCTGGCCGAGATGCAAGCGCAAGGTTATGTGCGCTTTCGCATCGACGGCCGGGTGGTGGAAGTGGACGACATTCCGAACCTGAAGAAGAACGAGAAACACGACATCGACGTGGTGATCGACCGCATCAAGGTGCGGGCCCACGCGGAAGACAACCGTCCCACCGCCGGGCCGCCCCAAGGCGGGACAGCCCCCTCGGGGGGCAGCGACCCGCGCAGCGGCGGAGCGTGGGGGCCTAATCCGCTTAGGCAAAGACTGGCCGAAAGCTTTGAAGCCGCGCTGCGCCTGGCCCACGGCCGGGCGCTGGTGATCGACATGGACAGCGGGGCCGAGACGCCGTTTTCATCGCGCTACGCCTGCCCACAGTGCCACCACAGTGTGAGCGAGATGGAACCGCGCCTGTTCTCGTTCAACTCACCCCAAGGCGCTTGCCCGCGCTGCGACGGTCTGGGCCACACCGAGTTTTTTGACCCGGCGCGGGTGGTGGCGTTTCCCTCGCTCAGCTTGGCCAGCGGCGCCATCAAGGGCTGGGACCGGCGCAACGGCTATTACTTCGCCATGATCGAGAGCCTGGCCGCTCACTACAGCTTTGACGCCAACACGCCATGGGAACAGCTCAGCCCAGCGGTGCAGCAGGTGCTGCTCTACGGCTCGGGCGAAGAAGAAGTGAAGTTCAGCTACACCCTGGACTCGGGCGAGCGCGCCGGCAAAAAGATCAGCAAAAAGCACCCCTTCGAGGGCATCATCCCCAACTTCGAGCGGCGCTACCGCGAAACCGACAGCGCCACCGTGCGCGAAGAATTGGCCCGCTACCGCGCGGTGCAGCCCTGCCCCGAGTGCCACGGCACCCGCTTGAAGCGCGAGGCGCGCCATGTGTTTGTGGGCGAAGGCGAGCAACGCCGCCCGATCTATGCGGTCAGCCACGTGACCTTGGGCGAGGCGCTGGCCTGGTTCAGCACGCTGCAACTGCCCGGTGCCAAGGCCGACATCGCCGCGCGGGTGATCAACGAAATCCGCCAGCGGCTCAAGTTCTTGAACGACGTGGGCCTGAACTATCTGAGCCTGGACCGCAGCGCCGACACCTTGAGCGGCGGCGAGGCGCAGCGCATCCGCCTGGCCAGCCAAATCGGCAGCGGGCTGACCGGTGTGATGTATGTGCTCGACGAGCCCAGCATCGGCCTGCACCAGCGCGACAACGACCGCCTGATCGGCACCCTGCAGCACCTGCGCAACCTGGGCAACACGGTGCTGGTGGTGGAGCACGACGAGGACATGATCCGCTGCGCCGATCATGTGATCGACATGGGCCCCGGCGCAGGTGTACACGGCGGGCGGGTGATGGCCCAAGGCACCTGTGCCGAGGTGCTGGCCACCCCGGGATCGCTCACCGGCGACTACCTGAGCGGCCGGCGCCAAATCGCGGTACCGCAGCGGCGCATGCCTTGGCTGCCGGTGGTCAAAACCGCCAGCACCGCCGCGCCCATGCCGCCAAGCAAGCCGCGCTTTCCGATGTCGCCCGCCGCACAACGGCGCGCCGAACGCGAGGCCGAGCACCTGGCCACCCAAGGCGCGCTGCAGGCCATCCGGGTGGTCAACGCCCACGGCAACAACCTCCAGCACGTGTCGGTGGAGTTTCCGGTGGGGCTGCTGACTTGTGTGACCGGCGTGTCCGGCGGCGGCAAATCGACCCTGGTGAACGACACCTTGTACGCAGCGGTGGCCCGCACGCTCTACCGTTCGCACGACGAGCCCGCGCCACACGACGCGGTCGAAGGCATTGAGTACTTCGACAAGGTCATCAACGTCGACCAAAGCCCGATTGGCCGCACGCCGCGCAGCAACCCCGCCACCTACACCGGCCTGTTCACCGGCATCCGCGAGCTGATGGCCGAGGTGCCGACCGCGCGCGAACGCGGCTACGGCCCGGGGCGTTTTTCCTTCAACGTCGCCGGTGGTCGCTGCGAGGCCTGCCAGGGCGACGGTGTGGTGAAAGTGGAGATGCACTTTTTGCCCGATGTGTACGTGCCGTGTGAGGTCTGCAATGGCCAGCGCTACAACCGCGAAACGCTGGAAGTGCAATACAAGGGCAAGAACATCGCGCAGATTTTGGAGATGACGGTGGAGCAGGCGCACGCCTTCTTCAACGCCGTGCCCACCCTGACGCGCAAGCTGCAAACCCTGCTCGACGTGGGCCTGAGCTACATCACCCTGGGCCAGAGCGCCACCACCCTGTCGGGCGGCGAAGCGCAGCGCGTGAAGCTGGCGCTGGAGCTGAGCAAACGCGACACCGGCCGCACGCTCTACATCCTGGACGAGCCCACCACTGGCCTGCACTTTGCCGACATTGAGCTGCTGCTCAAGGTGCTGCACCAGCTGCGCGACGCCGGCAACACGATTGTGGTGATCGAGCACAACCTGGACGTCATCAAAACCGCCGACTGGGTGATCGACATGGGGCCCGAAGGCGGCGCGGGCGGCGGCACGGTGGTGGCCCAAGGCACCCCCGAAGACGTGGCCGCTTGTGAGGCCAGCCACACCGGGCGGTATTTGAAGCGGCTGTTGGGCTGAACGACCTCAGGCCCGAAACAAGCGGTTGTACTCAAACCGCCGCACAGCGGTCGCCGTGAGCGTGGAGGCGTCTGGGTGCGCCGGGTTGATGAGTGCCGTGAACTCCTCGGGCACGATGACCGAGGGCACAAGCAGAATCGCCGACTTGCGGTCGGCGATCCACCGCGAACCCACCGATGCACTCGCCATTCCAGCAGGTATGGCGTCCCACTGCGGCGGCAACTGACTCAGCGCCACGGTCGTGCGCGCTTTCCACACCGCAGCAGGCAACTCAATCCCAACCAAATAACGGTTCAGCGGCAGCCCAGCGTCGTTGATGTGCGCTGAGGTTTCCAGCACAGCCATAGCGATGCTGGGTGCGCAATACACCACCGGCTCCGACTCGTGATTCCAGCGCCCTGGATGGATGGCTGCACCCGTGCCACTCAAGTCGGTGGCTGGATAACGGCGAGTCTCCGTGGCGATCCGCCACAACTTCACTGGTAAGCCCCGCTGCGGATAGCCCCCAGCAGCTTGGTGACCATGGCCACACCGGTGGGTGTGTCCAGCAGCTCCGCCGGCTTGTGTCCACCCAATGCGGGCTGTGGACACTCGATCCATTGACCGAGCCACTTGGCGGTGTCGAATGTTTTCGCCTCGGGCGCTGTGCTGTCCCGCACGATCTCACCGGCCAATGCCAGCAGCCGCGCTAGGGCGATCGCCGCAGCCCCGTTGATCTTCTCGTTGTTGGCCAGCTTGCGGGCGGCCGTGGCTTTGGACATGCCCAGCATGTCCGCCAACTGGGTATAGGACATGCCCATGCGGACGGCCATCTCGCTCAAAAACACCGCATCCACACCAGCGCGCTCCGTTTCCAACAACTGCATTGGCGGCGCGCAGTGGACTCCACTCACAAAGGCATCAAACTTGTATGGCGCGTACACCAAGGCGCTGCGGTCACCGCGCGGGGGCTTTCCCTTGACGGCATATACCCCTGCTGGCTCGGTCGCCTTCGTCCGTTCGCGGGCTTTGGCTTTGGAGGCCGCGGCGGTCATCACATTCTGGGAACGCATCTGCGACTCCTATTTTCGAGAAATTTTTTTTCTCATTTGAGTATAAACATAACCCAACCGCGCTGACAAGAACACCCACTCTGCCCGCACACGGCATCACCGTCCGCCTTCTTCCACAGCCTGCGTGCCCCGGCAACGTGTGTGCGCGAATTGGCTGCAGCCCCAAAAAGGGGTGCCCGCGTGCGCACCGGTGCGCGCTTGGCGCAGCACCATGGCCGCGCCGCACAGGGGGCAAAGCCGCTCACCCCCATCGACCGGCAGGGGCGCAGGAGTCTCCCATTCCATGGGCTGGGTGGGTGCATAGGCCCGCACCAGTTCGGGGTCGGGCGCGGTGCTGCGGGGCGCCGGCACAGGGGCAGGTGGTGGTGGTGCCGGCGGTGTCGGTGGTGTCGGTGGTGTCGGTGGTGGCAGCACGGTGGTGCGCGGAGCGGCATGGGGCACGCTGGCGCGCAGGCCACGCTGGAGCGCTTGGCCGTTGATGAGCGCCATTTCGCGGCCGCTGGCAAACGCGCGCGCCGCATCGGTGAAGTCGCCGGAGGTCACGACGTAGCCACCCGCCAGACGCTGCGCGGCGATCAGCCCGTACAGCTCGCGCACCGGCTCCACCCCGACGCGGCGGGCGCGCCAGTGTTTGCACTGCACCAGGTAGCGATCGCCACCGCGCTGCACCCACACGTCCACGCCGCCGTCCGCGCCACCACCACCGGTTTGAGTGACAGAAAAGCCTTGGCGCCGAAAGTATTCGGCCACCAGCGCCTCAAAGTCGCGCCAATCCATCTGGGCGATGCCGTCGCTGCGCTGGGTGGCATCGGCGTGGAGTTGCTGGGCGTGGCGGCGGCGAGACCACGACATGGCCGCGCCCACCAAGCACACGAAGGGGACTAGGTATTGCCCAACGGACGCCAGTCCGATCCACATGCTGTGTGTCACGATGGAAGACAACCGCTCCATGCCGCCAACCACGTTGGGCGAAGAAGCGGCCACGCGGCTCAAGCCAGCATAACTGGCCACCGCCAGCAACACACCCACCCACCAAGGCATGCGCGCAATCAACGCCGTCCAGCCGTCCAAAGCGGAACCGCCCCTGTTTCTTCTGGCCATTTGGGCCCTCCCTTTTCAACACAAACCACGGTCACCCCCCAGAGGCAACACAAAAATTATGGGGGGTCGGTGGTACGCCGTCGTGCCGCGACAATCGGCCCCATGAGCACCGAAACCGAACTCAAGTTGCAGCTGAGCGCTGCCGATCTGCCGCTGCTGCTGGCGCATCCGCTGTTGGCCGCTGCGGCGCCAGCAGAACGTTTGTGGAACACCTATTTCGACACGCCCGATCTGGCGCTCAAAACGCGGCGCATGGCGGTGCGCGAGCGGCTGGCAGGTGAAGCGTGGCTGCTGACGGTGAAGACAGCGGGCAGCAGCGCGGGCGGTATGTCGCGCCGGCGCGAGTGGGAAGGCCCGACCACACCTGGGGCGCTGGACTTTGCGGCGCTGGTGGACGACGCCACATTGGCCGCGGAGTTGATGGCGCTGCGCCCCGCTTTGCGCCCCCTGTTTGCCACCGACTTTGCGCGGCGGCGTTGGGTGCTGGCGCACGCAGGCGCGCAAGTGGAGGTGGCGCTGGACGAGGGCACGGTGTCGGTGCCGGGCTCGGCGCTGAGCGAGCCGCTGTTAGAGCTGGAGCTGGAGTTGCTGACGGGACCAGAGGCGGCCTTGTTGTCCTTGGCCGATGCCTTGCGCGGCTGTCCCGGTGGGCCTTTGGATTTGTTGCCCAGCGATGTGAGCAAGGCGCAGCGGGGGATGGCGTTGTGGGAGCGGTCTTTGGCTTCTTGATGGCTTGCCTTGGGTTTCTCTTGGCTACCTCGCGCCAGGGGGATGGTGCCGCGCGCTGGCTTCGCTCCAGCTCGCGGATGTGTACCTAGGCGTGCCACCGCTGCCGCATCAATGACTTGGTGGGCGCTCAGGCACTGTGGCAACCGCGAATCGTCGCTGCGCCATCGCGCAACCCCATCCCCCTGTGAGATCCGTGTGGGTTCACCAGCAAAAAGCGCATGTGGCAGGCCTCAGCACAGTGGCTGTAGGCACCAAGCTGTAGGCTTTGGGTGGATCGCCAACGATGCCGTAGGCGAGGGGGTGGCGGGTGGCCGGGCGCAGCGACGATTCGCGGTTGCCACAGAGGGGGCGCGCCAAACACGGTGTTGATGAAGCCATGCGGGCGTGCCGAGGCACACATCCGCGAGCTGGAGCGAAGCACGGCCACCCGCCACCCCCTCGCTGCCCACGCCTCAGAGCGCAACAATCACCAGCACACCAAACATTCAAACAGCAGCAGAAGGCCGCGCAGCCACCACATCGCGCCACCGCGCCAATGCGGACAAGCCCGCCTCAGAAGGCTTGAACCGCATCAGCCGCGCAAACTCCAGCGCACAAAACGCGGTGATGTCGGCGATGGTGAAACGCTCACCCGCCACCCAGGGCTGGGCCTGCAATTGCGCGTCGAGCCAGCGCGCCATGTCCAGCGCCTTCTCGCCCTGCGCACGGCCAAAGTCGGGGAACTGCGGTTGCTCCAACACCGCCAGACCGGGGTGGGTGTGCCGCACACAGGCGGCCACCGGCAACAACCAATACCACTCCACCCGCCGGTCGGCCATTTCAATGAAGGCGCGCTCCTCGGCCGTGCGGCCCATCAAATTCGGTTCGGGCTGCAGGCCTTCCAGATAGGTGCAAATGGCGCGGGTTTCGGTCAGCACCCGGCCGTCGTCCAACTCCAGCGCCGGCACCTTGGCCAGCGGGCTTTTGGCTTTGAAATCGGCGCTTTGGTGTTCCAACGCGTTCAGGTCGATCGCGACCTCGGGGATGGTCATGCCTTTTTCGGCCACAAACATCTGCACCCGGCGCGGATTGGGGGCTTTGAGCGACACATAGAGCTTCATGGCGCGTCCTTCGGCGTGTTGGATTGCCCGGTTTCCACCATGCGGCGCGCCTCTTGCGCAAAACGCTCAGACGCCGCATCGCGGTCTTTGGCCAGATCGATGGCCGACGGCGGTTGGGCGATGCCACGCTGCACCGCCGGGCGCTGGGCGATGGCGTCTTTCCAGCGCTGCAGGTGCGGCAAACCGTCTAGCGACACACCCGACCAGCGGTAGGTGCGCACCCAGGCCCAGTTCGCGATATCCGCGATGGAATAGTCACCCGCCAAGTACTCGTGGTCTTTCAGGTGGCCGTCGAGCACGGTGAACAGGCGCCGCACCTCGCCCTGGTAGCGGTCGATGGCGGGCTGGATCTTCTCGGGGAAGTAGCGGTAGAACACATTGGCCTGGCCCATCATCGGCCCCACACCGCCCATTTGAAACATCAGCCACTGCAACACCTGCGAGCGGCCCACTGTGTCGCTGGGCATGAGGCGGCCGGTTGTCTCGGCCAGATAAATCAGGATGGCGCCCGACTCAAACACCGCCAAGTCGCCCGCCGTGTGGTCGACGATGGCCGGGATGCGGCCGTTGGGGTTGATGGCGAGAAATTCGGGGCGCTTTTGTTCGCCCGCGGCGAGGTCGAGCACGCGCAGCTGGTAAGGCAGGCCCAGCTCCTCGAGCGCGATGGAGACTTTGTGCCCGTTGGGCGTGGCGGCGGTGTAGAGGGTGATCACGCGGCGGCTTGGTTCAGGAGGTCCCGGGTCGATTGGGCCTCCCGACGCGCCGCAGCGGCAAAGGTGTCGTCGGACGACGCATACAGGATGGCCCGCGATGAGTTCACCACGATGGGGCCCGTGACGGCGTCGCCGCTGCGACGCAAGCCCGCGCGCACCGTGGCCAGGGCGTCACCGCCCTGCGCTCCCACGCCAGGAATCAGCAGCGGCACGGTGGGCGCCAGCGCGCGCACCCGCTCAATCTCGGCCGGATAGGTGGCACCGACCACCAAGCCGAGCTGGCCATTGGTGTTCCAAGCGCCCTGCGCCAGCGCGGCGATGTGTTCGTAGACACGCGGCTGGCCGTCCACCGAGGCCAAGCGCTGGTTTTGCAAATCGTCGCCACCGGGGTTGGAGGTGCGGCAGAGCAAGAACGCGCCTTTGCCGTGGTACTTCAAATAAGGCGCGACCGAGTCCCAACCCATAAAGGGCGAGAGCGTGACCGCGTCGGCGCCGTAGCGCTCGAAGGCTTCGATGGCGTATTGCTCGGCGGTGCTGCCGATGTCGCCGCGCTTGGCGTCCAGAATCACCGGCACGTTTGGCGCCACGGCTTGCATGTGGCGCACCAAGCGCTCCAGCTGGTCTTCGGCGCGGTGCGCGGCGAAGTAGGCGATTTGGGGTTTGAAGGCGATCACCAGGTCGGCGGTGGCGTCGACAATGGCGGCGCAAAAATCAAAAATGCGGCTGGCGTCGCCGCGCATGGCTTCCGGAAACCGCGCGGGATCGGGGTCCAGCCCCACGCACAACATCGATTGGTTTTGGGATTGGGCGCGGCTGAGCTGGTCAAGAAAGGTCATGCCGGCGATTTTATGCGTCGGCCTCTTCGCTCATGGCGATCTCAAGCGCCTGCTCCAGGGTGTCGAGTTCGATCGGTTTTTGCAGCACCCGCACCTGCGGCAGCTCGGGCAAGCGCTGCGCCAAGTCGAGCGGGATGTTGCCACTGATAAAAAAGAACACCGGCGCTGGCCGCAGCGGCGCCAACAAAGCGTGCACATCAAAACCGGTGGCGCTCTCCAGCACCATATCGCACAGCACCACGTCCCACTGCATGCCCTGCGCCAGCAGGCCGCGCACATCGTGCGGGGTGAAGGCGCGGGTGACTTCGTGCCCCAAGGTCTTGAGCATGCGGCCCAGCACCTGCAATACCACCGCGTCGTCGTCCACCAGCAGCACCCGCAACTGGCGCTGTGGCAAGGTGCTGGTGCGAAAGGCCGGCCACGGGCTGCCAGGCTCCATCACCGCGTCCATGCCGGGCAAGACCAGAGCAATACAGGTCACCCCGTCTCTTGACTCCATGGTCACATGGCCGCCCGATTGCTCGGCAAAACCCATCACCATCGACAACCCCAAGCCGGTGCCCCGGCCTTTGGCTTTGGTGGTGAAAAACGGCTCGCCCATGCGCTCCAGCACCTCACGCGCAATGGTCGGACCGGTGTTGATGACCGCAAAGCGCACCCAACTGCGGCGCGCTTGGTGCACGTCTTGCACTTGCACCCGGATGACGCCCCCGCCGGTTTGGGCGTCGCGCGCGTTGACCATCAAATTGAGCAGCGCGGTTTCCAAAAAAGTGGCGTCGGTGTGCACCGCTTGAACTGCGGTCACATCGAGTTCGATGCTGTGGGTGCTGCCCAGGGTGCGCCGGGCCAGCTCCACCACCTCGGCCACCACCTCGCGTGGGCGCAACTGCTTGGGCTTGAGGTGCTGCTTGCGCGCAAACGACAAGAGTTGGCTGGTGAGCACCGCACCACGGCGCGCGGCCAAACGGATCGACTGCACCATGTCCTGCCCTTCGGGCGAGAGGTTTTCGAGCTCGCCCACCAACTCGGCGTTGCCACCAATGGTCATGAGCAGGTTGTTGAAGTCGTGTGCCACGCCGCTGGACAGCGCGCCCAAGGCGTTCATTTTGTGCGACTGCTGCACCGTGGCTTCGAGTTGTTTTTTGAGCGACAGATCGCGGAACAAGTACACATGGCTCTGGCCCTGCCCCGGCAGGAACAGCGGCGAGGCGCTGGCCTCCAGCGTGCGCCCGCCACCGGTGTCGAATTCGAACGACTGGTCGAAGGTGCGCAGTGCTTGCTCGGGCACAAAGTCGGCCAGCGAGTCGCCCGGGCCAATGCGTGCACCGTGTGGCAATAGGCGCTTGAGCGCCGCATTGATGCGCAGCACCCGCTGTTGCGGATCGGTGATGGCCAAGCCGTCGTTGAGCGCGTCAAACGCTTTGTCGGCCACCCCTTTTTCCTGCATGAAGCGCACCGTGCGCTGCTTGAGCTCGTTGACCAGCTGTTCAATTTCATCGCGCTGGTCGGCGCTGGGGCGCTGCAGCCGCAAGTCCAGCACCGACTGCCCTTGGCGCAGCACGTCGGTGATTTGGGCAATGGGCTGAATCACCATGCGGCGCAGCAGGCGCGCCGGCGCAATCGCCGCCAACACCACCACCAACAACAGCGGCAGGCTGGTCAGCAATGCCGGCGGCAACAGATCGCTGAGGCTGTCGGGCGCGCGCCAGCACAACTGCAACTCACCCGACATAAGCCGCTCATTGCCCACCGGCCAGCCGGCCAGCGAGCGCTGGATGGTCCGGTCACAGGCCAGCAAGGCCTGGGCATCGGCCTGCTCAGGAATGGCCAGCGCCATGGTCTCGTCGCGAAAACTCACCCCCTGCACCCCGGCTTGCGCCATCAGGGTCTGCAACAACACCCGGGCATTGGACTCGTTGATCTGCCAAGCGGCGTTGGCCAAGTAGGGCAGCGACACATCCACCGTGGCTTCCATGCTGCGCAGTCGCTGGTGCTGCATCAGCTGTACCACCAACACCACCTGCACCGCCATGACCAGCACACAGGTCAGGCCGATCGAGCGCAAGCTGCGCCAAACAATGCGCCGCCCCAGCACACTGGCCACAACCGATGGAGGCGGGGTTGGCTCGTCCATCAGCGCACTTCCAGAAAGTGATGGGTATCGGGCTGAACCACCCCAGACGCCAGCCACAGGCGCTGCACAAAACCCTGCTTTTGCAATTGCCGCAAGCCGGTGTTGAGCTCCTGCAAAAAGGCCGCGCCGTCTGGATGCCTTTGGCTCACGGTGAAATGGCGGCCATGGCCAAAGCGCAACATACAGTCGGGGATGGGCACAAACTCGGCCTCGTAACCGTCGGCGGCCAAGGCGCGGCGGGGCTGGGTCGAGAACGGCTGCAAAATGGCGTCGGCCCGCCGCGCCTCAATCAAGCGCAACGCGCTGTTCCAGTTGTCCGCCTCCATGCAGCGCAGTCCTTTGGAGCGCAAGACCGAGCGGTCAATTTCCCAGCTGCGGGCAATCACATAGTTCAGCGCGCGCAAGCGCGGCAGCTCGCGCAGCTGCAGCACATCGCTGCGGCTTTGGTGGGTGTAGATGCCGACCAGAAAGTCTTCTCCCCGCAGCACCGCGTCGGTGAAACCCACTTGGTTGCGGTAGCGGCTGTCTTCCCGAAAACCCGCCACCGGATCGGACAACTGGCGCCCCGCCACCAACTCGGCAATGGTGCGGGAGTGGGTGGTATCGGCCTGGTACGGCTCGTAGCGGATGCGGCAGCCGCAGCCACCCAAGGCCGCCGCCGCCTCAAACAGCCACATCTCGGCCACATGGCGGGTCAGACCGGTGTTCGGCAGTTCGCCCAAGTCCAGTGGATCGCGCCCTTGCATGTATGCCGCGTAACGCGCCAAGTCGTTGGGCAGCACCCGCATGGCGCGCAAAGTGCCTGGGCGCCGGCTTTTGGCGTGGGACCAGACTGGCAGCGCCCACAAGAGCGTCTGCGCTACCGCGCGGCGGCTCCAAGACCGGCACAATGGGGCACTTGCGGGTGGATCACTCATACCACTCATGGGGGAAATGATAGCCCCAAACCGGGGTCAGTCTGTTAAAAAATACATATTTTTGTTTAATTTAAATCATTTCTGACAACTGCAGCAAGCACAAGGTTTTTATGCACACGCTCTCGGCCCAACAAAAAATTCTGCTCGTGTTGCTCACCTTGGTATGGGGCTTGAACTGGCCGGTCATGAAACTGGGCGTCACCGGTTTCCCGCCGCTGACCTTCCGCACCCTGTGTATGTGGCTGGGTTTGCCAGTGTTGTGGGCGTTTTTGTATTGGCGCCGGATTCCTTTGCGCATTGAACGGGCGCACTGGCGCGAGCTGCTGGTGTTGACGGTCTTCAACATGCTGTTCTGGCACACGCTGGCGATCTTGGCTATTCAGACGCTCTCCAGCGGACGGGCGGCGATTCTGGGTTACACCATGCCGGTGTTCTCGGCGGTGATCGGCGCGCTGTGGTTTGGCCAGCGGCTCAGCGCCCGGGCCTGGACCGGGGTGGCCGCAGCGGCCAGCGGCGTGATGCTGCTGCTGTGGCACGAAGCGACGGCCATGGCCGGCAAACCGGAAGGTGTGGCCATGATGCTGGTGGCCGCGGCCACTTGGGCGCTGGGCACCCAGCGGCTGCGCCGCACCCCCATTGAAGCGCCCACGCTGGCCATCTCTTTTTGGATGTTGGTGCTGACCACCGCCTGGATGAGCGCATTGGCGGTGGCTTTTGAAGCCGAGCGCTGGAGCCCGCCCACCCCCACGGTGTGGGGCGCCATTGTGTACAACGCGATAGGGGTGTTTGCCTTTGCCCAAGTGGTTTGGCTGTCGCTGGCGCGCGATCTGCCGCCGATCGCATCGACCCTATCGGTCATGATGATCCCGGTGTTGGGCGTGTTCAGTGGCGCGCTCTGGCTGGGCGAGCGCCTGCACTGGCAGGACTGGGCCGCTGTGGCCATGGTGCTGCTGGCCATCGCGATGGTGTTGTGGCCCCCACGCTCCACCGCTTAGTTTGACGCGGCGTCGGTGTCCATGGCCAGGCACAGGTCGTCCCAGGCTTTGGCTTTGTCGGCTGGGGTGCGCAGCAAATAGGCCGGGTGGTAAGTGACGATCAGCGGCACACCTTGGTAGCGGTGCACCCGCCCCCGCAGGCGACCGATGGGTTCGGTGGTGTTGAGCAGCGATTGCACCGCAAAGCGCCCCATGGCCACAATCAACCGGGGCTGCACCAGCGCCACCTGCCGCGCCAGATACGGCTCACACTGCGCCACCTCTTCCGGTGCCGGGTTGCGGTTGGCGGGTGGACGGCACTTGAGCACATTGGCGATATAGGCGCCTTGCGCGCCCCGGCCACTGCGACTGCGGCCCACTGCGCGCAGCATGTTGTCGAGCAGCTGGCCAGCGGCTCCCACAAACGGCTCGCCCTGCAGGTCTTCTTGTTCGCCTGGGGCTTCGCCCACCACCATCCAGCTGGCCGATGGGTCACCCACACCAAACACCGTGTGCTGGCGGCTGCGGCACAGGCCGCAGGCCTCACAGCCGGTCACGGCGGTGCGCAGCGCGTCCCAGTCCATCTGCTCCACACCGGCGGGGCGCTGGCCCACAGCAGGCACAGCGGCCGGTGCCGGGGCGACCACGGCAGGAGCGGCACGGACGGGCACAGCCGCTGGGCGCGCCACGGGGGCAGGCGCAGCGACAGGCGCAGGCATGGGCTCACGCCGCGCAGGGGCCGCCTCAGGACGCGGCACTTCGGCCGCTGTGGCGGGTGTGGCCACCGCCACAGGCGCGGCGTCGGGCATAGGCGCCCAGACGCGCACGCCCATCTCGGCCAGCATGGCGCGCTGGCGCGCGTCGAGCTGGGCCACAAAACCGGTCAGCGCGGCGGGGTGGTCGGCGTCGCCGGGGGCGGTGGGCGTGTCCTGGGTCATGGGGCGATTGTGCCCAATGGCGCTGCTGCTAGGCCAGCGGTGCACCCGCCAGGGCCAAGCGCATCACCACCGCGTCTTCGCGGGCTTGGCCGTCGGGGTAATAGCCTTTGCGCAGGCCCACCGCTGCAAAGCCGCTGCGCAGGTACAAGCGGCGGGCGCGCGCGTTGCTCTGGCGCACCTCCAGCCACAGGGCTTCGGCGCCTTCGGCCTGCGACCACACCACCACATCGCGCAGCATGGCCGCGCCCAGACCTCGGCCCTGCCGCTCGGGCGCCACGGTGATGTTGAGCAGGTGCGTTTCATCCACCCCCCGCATCACCACCACATGGCCCATGAGCGTGCCATCCGCAGCACACAGACAGGCACACACATAGCCACTGGCGATGGCGTCGGCAAAGTTGGCGCGGCTCCAAGGATGGGCGTAGGCGCGGGCGTCCAAGGTGTGCACCGCCTCCACGTCGCTGGCCAGCATGGCGCGCCAGTGGCCCATGGGCAGTGCGCCCGGCTGCGGGGCGCAGGGCCACCCGGACGGCAGGGTCATGGGCGGGCAGCGGCCTTGTGCAGACCGGCTTCGCGTTCGGCGGTGGTGAAGGCCACCTTGTCGCGCACATACAGGGGCAGGGCGTCGGCGGCGTTCACTGCAAGCCCGGCGCGCCAAGCGGCGGGCGCCAAGCGCAGCAGCGCATCGGCGCTGGGCAAGGCCACGCGGCGTGCGCCACCCAAGGTGGCCAGGGCTTGCGGGTACACCGCCCAGGCGTTGCCGGCGCAGCCGGTGTGCGGGTTGGCGGCTTGCAGCGCCTGCGCCCAGTCGGGCAGTTGGGTCTGCACCAGCGTGGCCACATCGGCCGGCGCACACAGGGCGCTGGGCAGGCGGGTGAGCCAGACGCCGTCCACCCATTCGTAAGCGGCCACGTAGACCTCGTCCATGCGCGCGTCCAGCACGCTGAGCACCCGGGTCCAGCGGGGTTCGGCCTGTGTGTCGGTTGGTGCGGCGGCTTCTTCGGCCAAGGCCAGCAGCGAATCGATCGGCAAGACCGGCACGCCCTGCGGCCGCTCGGCGCTGCGCCAGCCGTAGGCCAAACCTTGCACCACCGCACAAGCGGTGCGCAGCCCAGTGAAAGCACCCGGGCCCCGGCCCATGGCGATGCTGGCCAGCTCGGTGCCGCGCACACCCGCCTGCGCCAGCAAGGCACCCAAGGCGGGCAGCAACTGGGCCGAGGCCTGGGCGCCGCCCGCGCCCTGGTGGCGCCAGACGCGGCCGTCGGCGCCGCGCAGGGCCAGCGACAGAGTGTCGGTGCTGGTGTCGATGGCCAAACAAGGGGTGGCGGCCAGGTCGGGGCTGTGCGTCATGGCGCGGATTATCGGCCAGCGCCCCTGTGCCCATAATCGGCGCATGTGGACTTGTTTGCCTTTGACCCTGCGGCGCACCGCAGCCCTGTGCGGCCTGTGCTGGCTCACCAGCGCGTGCGCCCAAACCCCCACCACCCCAGACACGCCTTTGCCCGCGCCAGTGGCGCGCGCGCTGCAGAAAGAAGGCCTACCGACCCAGGCCTTTTATGGCGTGGTGGCGCCGGTGTCGCCCAACGGTGCGCCCGTGATGCAAGCGCGCGCCAGCCAGCCGGTCAACCCGGCCTCGGTGATGAAGCTGGTGACCACCTTTGCCGCCATCGACCTCTTGGGCCAAGACTTCACCTGGCGCACCGGTTTTTTGACCGACGGCTCCGTCGGTGGCGGGTCGCTGCGCGGCAACTTGTACATCCGGGGCGGCGGCGACCCGAAGCTGGTGCTCGAACGCCTACAAGAAGCGTTTGTGTCCCTGCACCACCAAGGCGTGCAGGTGGTGCTGGGCGACATCGTGCTCGACCAAAGCGCGTTTGCGCTGCCGCCGCGCGACCCCCACGCTTTTGACGGCGAGGGCCTGCGCCCTTACAACGCCGCCCCCGAAGCGCTGCTGGTGAATTTCAAGTCGGTGATTTTGAAATTTGTGCCCAACCCAGCGCGCGGGGTGGCGGTGGTGCAGAGCGAGCCACCGCTGGCCAACCTGACCATCGACGCCACCGTGCCCTTGGGCAAAGGCGCTTGCGGCGACTGGCGCAGTGCGCTGGGCGCGCGGTTTGACGACCCCAACACCATCCGCTTCAGCGGCCGCTTTCCCAGGGCGTGTGGTGAAAGCACCTGGCCTGTGGCCTACCAAGACCCGGCCAGCTACGCCGAACGCGCGATCGAGGGCCTGTGGCGCGCCAGCGGCGGCGCCCTGACCGGCCAAGTGCGCACCGGCAACACCCCCACCAAAGCGCGGCTGCTGCACGAGGCGCAGTCGCTGCCGCTGACCGACATCATTGCCGACGTCAACCAGTGGAGCAACAACGTGATGGCGCAGCAGGTGTTTCTGACCCTGGGGCGGCTGCCGGCCAACCGGGTGCTGGAGGCCAGCGTGCCCACCGGGCCGCTGCAGCTGCCCGCCGTGGGCCGCTTTGAACGCTCGCGCGAACGGCTGACCGCGTGGTGGAAACAGCGCTTTGGCCCCCAGCTGCCACCGCCGGTGCTCGACAACGGCTCGGGTCTGTCGCGCGAAGAACGCATCACGCCACTGGCACTGGCGACGCTGCTGCGCCAAGCGGCGATCCACCCACACAGCGCGGCGTTTGTGAACTCACTGGCGGTGGCGGGTGAAAGCGGCACCGCGCGCCGCTTGGCCAACGGCCAGCGCGACCCCGCGCGCGGCCGCGCCCAAGTCAAAACTGGCACCTTGCGCGACGTCTCGGGCATCGCCGGTTATGTCACCACCGGCAGCGGTGCGCGTTATGTGGTGGTGGGCTTCATCAACCACCCCGAGGCCGGCAAAGGCCGCCCCGCGCTGGAGGCGCTGCTGAACTGGACAGCGGATTTGCCCTAGGCGACAGCGCTTGGCGTTTCCCCTCTGTCCAAAAAGCGTCTTTGCGCTAGTGTTGGTGTTCGGTTGCCCGACACCCCCCTAGGATCGGTGCGCCCTTTTTCCAACCGCAACCAATCAGGATCACATATGCAAAAGAGATGGCTGGGTTTTTTACTGTCCGCTGTGGCCTCGGCGGCACTTGTCGCTTGCGGCGGAGGATCTTCCACATCCTCAGTCACCTTGTCGGGTGAAGTCATTGATGGCTATATCGAAGGCGCTACCGTCTGCCTAGACAGCGATGGCAACGGCGCATGTGGTGCCGATGAGCCGCGTGCGGTCACTGGCGCCAACGGTGCTTTTAGCCTTTCGGTAACGGGCAGCACGGAGGGCAAATACATTGTGGTGGACATACCTGCCACCGCCAAAGATTCGGACGACGGTGGCAAAACGCTGGCCGAGGCCGGCAAGTCGGCGTACGTCATGGCCACCCCAGCGTCTGCGCCCGAGGTGGTGTCGCCCTTGACCACTTTGCTTGTTGGCAAAATCAAATCCGACAACTTGACCTTGGCCGAAGCCCGCAGCCGCCTTCTGGACGAGTTGGGTCTTCCAGCCAGCACCGATCTGCACGCCGACCACGTCGAAGCCGAAAATACCCAGGTCCACGCCATGGCCCGCCAAGTGGCGGCGCGCTTGCAAGAAGCCAAACGCGAAGCGGGGGCAGGTGGGGGCGACCTGCTGGCGGCGATTGCCAACAAGCTCAAAGAGCAAAACGCCACCTTGGGCGAATTGGTGACCGATCAGCCCGCAGCGCTGCGGAACATACCCGCTGGGCTGGCAGACATCGCCGATGGCAAATTGCTGCTGTACAAAATGGTCAGCGCAACGGGCAAACCGATCACAGCCAGCGCCATGTTGTTCACACCCAAAACCACACCCACTGAAGGTGGCCGGCCTTTGATTGTCGTGGGCGCGGGCACCACCGGCATTGCCGGGCAGTGTGCGCCCAGCAACATCATGCAAGCCGGGTATGATTTCCAGTACGGACCGCTTGTCCAAACGATGATTGCGCGAGGTGCGGCGGTGGTGGTGCCGGACTACGAAGGCCGCGGTCCATCACAAGCGGTGCCGAGCATTCCCAACGCCCATCCGTATCTGCATGTGGGCAGCGCTGGCAACTCCATGGTGCTGGCTGCTGTGGCCGCCAAACGGTTGTTGGGCAACGATCTGTCCGGGGCCTGGGCCGCTTGGGGTCACTCTCAGGGCGGGCACGCCGCGCTGGCCGCCGCCCAGTTCGCCAGCCTGGGAGAGCGGCTGGAGCCCTCGCTGGACTACCGGGGCGCGGTAGCGGTCGCACCGGCGTCGCATTTTGTGGAGTCGGTGCAAGGGCTCATCGGCTTGGCCAATGACGCTACCGATACAAGCGAGGCCTTTTCCTATTTGGGTACGCTGGGCTTCTACGCTTCGTACATCGCCCAAGGCAGTGCGTTCACCGCAACGCCGATCGACGCCGACAACGTGCTTGGTACGCAGATGAAAGCCGTGCATGCCTTTGCAGGCAGCGAATGCATCACCGATTACTTTGATCGCGTGGACGCTGCCGTCAAAGCTTTTGCTGATGACGGAGGACAGCCGAGCGACTTCGGCGCAGTGAACGTCGCCAACATCACCTCGCCCACCGTCACCGCTGCGCTGCGCAGCCTAGAGCCTGGCCGTGTCCAGCTGCCCGGCAAAACCCTGCTGATCCAAGGCTCAGCCGACACCACCGTGTTGCCAGAGACCACCCAAGCCTTGGAAGACGTGATGCGCGCCAAGGGCAGCGACGTCAGCCTCACGCTTGTGACGGACACCACCGCCACCCACACGGGCGTGTTGGGCACCGAACAAGCCTTAGCGGCCATGACCCAGCACCTGAACGCGCTGTTCAGAACGGAGTAAAAACGCAACGCAGGTTGACGCTCACGCCGCCGCGCGCGTGAGCCTATCCCTCACCCCGTCCCAGGCGCTGCCTGCGGGCGGGGTTTCCACCCAGATCTCGCGCACACCGCTGGCGTCCAAATCGCGCAGCACCGCGAACAGCTCGTGCGCCACCGCGTCGGGATCGGTTGGCATGGCTCGCCACAACACACCGGCGGGTGACGGCAGGGTCGTTCGCGCATACACCGCCACTGCACCGGGCTGCGCGCCCGGCAGGGCCTGCGCCAGTGCGTCGGCATCCAGCAACCGCACCCGGGCGCTGGGCGCGTAGTGCGACTCCAGCGTGCCCGAGGCGCGGGGCGCTTGGGCGTCGCGCGCACGCACCGGCTGGCCACACACGGCTTGCAATTGCTCGGGCGTGATCTGCCCCGGGCGCAGCAGCACCGGCACACCCCGGCTCAGGTCGACGATGGTCGATTCGATGCCCACCGCACAGGCGCCACCGTCGAGCACCAGCAGTTCACCTTCGTCCATATCAGCGAATTCGCTCAGCACATGCGCGGCGGTGGTGGGGCTGACGCGGCCAAATCGGTTGGCGCTCGGCGCGGCCAGGCCCAACACCCCTTGCACGCGCGCGGCCTGCAGCAAGGCCTGGGCGGCGGGGTGGGCGGGGCAACGCAGGCCGACCGAATCTTGACCGCCAGCGGCCTCGGCCGCCACGCCGTCGCGGCGCGGCAAGATCAGGGTCAGCGGCCCGGGCCAGAACGCCTGCATCAGCGCCAGCGCCGCGTCGGGCAGCTCGCGCACCAGTGGCGACACCGCATCAGCCCAGGTTTGCGCGGATGGCGCAGCGGGCGCGGGAATGTGCACGATCAGCGGGTGGTCGCTGGGCCGGCCTTTGGCCGCAAAGATGCCGGCCACCGCACGCGCCGACAGCGCATCGGCCGCCAGGCCGTACACCGTTTCGGTGGGCATGCCCACCAAACCTCCGGCGCGCAGGCGCTGCGCGGCCAAGGCCAGGGCCTGCGGGTCGCTGGCGCTCAGCAACAAGGGCATGGGGTTCAGTCCGCGAGCGCGGGCAGGCCCAGCAAGGCCAGCACCTGCGCCGTCACCGCGTACAGCTCCTCGGCGGTTGCGGCGGTGATGTTGAGGTGCCCCATCTTGCGGCCCGGGCGCGCGCTGAGCTTGCCGTAGAGGTGCAGATGGGTGCCGGGCAGCGCCAGCACCTGGGCCCAGGGCGGGCTGACCGGCTGTTCGCTGGCAGCGGCGCGCACGCCGTTTGGCGCAAACCACAGATCGCCCAGCAGGTTGACCATCAAAGACGGGCTGTGCTGGCGCGGCTGCGGCAGCGGCAGGCCGGCCAGGGCGCGCACCTGCAGTTCAAACTGCGACACGCTGCAGCCGTTTTGGGTCCAGTGGCCGCTGTTGTGCGGGCGCGGCGCCATTTCGTTCACCACCAGGTCCAGGCCACCGGCGCCGTTGTCGACCACAAAGTATTCGACACACAAGACACCCACGTAGTGCAGCTGGCGGGCAATCGCCACGGTGGCGGCGCGGGCGCGCTCGGCCAAGGCGGCGTCCAGCGCGCCGTCCACCACCTCGGTGATGGCCAAGATGCCGTTGTGGTGGGTGTTTTTTTGCACCGGGAAGCTCACCACCTGGTCGTCGGCGCCGCGCGCCACGATCACCGAACACTCGGCGCGCAGCGGCATCAGCTTTTCCAGCACACAGGGCACAGCGCCCAGCTGCGCCCAGGCGGCCGCGAGTTCGGCGCGGTCTTTCACCCGCACCTGGCCTTTGCCGTCGTAGCCCAGGCGCGCGGTTTTCAAGATGCCGGGCAGCAGATCGTCGGGCACGGCTTGCAGCAGGGCTTCGTTGTCGATCGCGGCGTAGGGCGCGGGAAACACGCCGCTGCTCGGGCCACAGGCCACAAAGTGGGCTTTTTCGGCGATGCGGTCTTGCGCCACCGCCACACAGTTGGCCGCGGGCGCCACCGGTCGGTGCGCGCCCAGGGTGATGAGCGCGGGCGCGGGCACATTTTCAAACTCGGTGGTGATGGCGTCGCAGCGCTGCATCAGCTGGGCCAGGCCCTGTTCGTCGTCGTAGGGCGTGTCGATGTGGTAGTGCGCCACCAAGCCGGCAGGGCTGGCCACGTCCGGGTCGAGCACCGCGGTGAAGTAGCCCATGGCCTGCGCCGCTTGCACAAACATGCGGCCCAGCTGGCCGCCGCCCATCACCCCCAGGGTCATGGGGTGGCCGTTGGCGCTGAGCGCACCGGGAAGAAGCACTTGGTGGGGCATGGGGTGAACCTCAACAATCAAACGGGGGGCAGGGTCATGGCGCGCGCGGCTTCGGTCTGCGCGGCGCGAAAGGCGTGCAGGCGCTCGCGCAGCGCGGCGTCGGTGTTGGCCAGCAGCGCCACCGCAAACAGCGCCGCGTTGGCCGCGCCGGCCGGGCCAATCGCAAAGGTGGCCACCGGCACACCCTTGGGCATTTGCACAATGCTGTGCAGCGAATCCACGCCTGAGAGCGCTTTGGACATGACCGGCACCCCCAGCACCGGCACCACGGTTTTGGCCGCGATCATGCCCGGCAGGTGGGCCGCACCGCCCGCGCCCGCGATGATGGCCTGCAAGCCCCGGCCAGCGGCGGCCTCGGCGTAGGCGAACATGTCGTCGGGCATGCGGTGGGCCGAGACCACGCGGGCCTCGTGGGCCACTCCAAACTCTTGCAGGATCTGCACCGCGTGTTGCATGGTGTCCCAGTCGCTGCTGGAGCCCATGACCACGCCCACGGAAATGGGGTTCATGTCGTGTTGCGGCCGCTGGCGCGCCGTCTTTCGGTAAAGTGGCGATTTTACGTTTCGGGTCTGCCGCACCTCGCGCCACCGGCCCCCACCGCACACACACCATGATCAACGTTGGAATTGCCACCTTTGAAGCCGAAGTCATCGAAGCCTCCATGCACACGCCGGTGCTGGTGGACTTCTGGGCCCCCTGGTGCGGCCCTTGCAAAGTGCTGGGCCCGCTGCTGGAGCAGATCGAGGCCGAGTACAACGGCCGTTTCAAGCTGGTGAAGATCGACACCGAGGCCGAGCCGCAACTGGGCCAAGCCTTTCGCATCCAGAGCATTCCCACCTGTGTGCTGATGATCAACGGCCAGCCGGTCAACGGCTTTATGGGCGCGCTGCCCAAGGGCCAGATCACCGCCTTTCTGGACAAATTCCTGCCCAGCGAATCCGAGTTGGCCGCCCAGGCTGAGGCCGAAGAAGCCCAGGCCGCGCTGGCCGACGGCGACGCCGACAGCGCCATCGACAAGCTGGTGCACGCGGTGGCACAAGCGCCCGACAACGACGAGCTGCGCTTTGAATTGGTCAAACAACTCATCGGCATGGGCCGCCTGGAAGAAGCGGGCACCCACCTCGCACCCGGCCTGAACCAGCTGCCGCCCAAACTGCGGCTCGAAGCCCTGAAACACTGGCACGACGCGCTGACCTTTGTGATGCAAGACGAGCGCGGCGAATGGGCACTGGAGCAGTTCGACGCGCTGATCGCCCAAAACAAACGCGATTTCGACACCCGCCTGGCCAAGGCGCGCGCCCTGATCGCCGAAGGCCAATGGCCCGAGGCGATGGAAGAGCTGCTGGAAATCATCATGCGCGACAAGGCCTGGGGCGACGAGGTGCCGCGCAAGACCTATGTGGCGCTGCTCGAACTCATGACCCCGCCCAAGCCCAAAGACGGCGGCCCGGTGCCAGGCAAAACCGCTGGCGGCATTGAGATTGCCGGCAAGGCCGCGGTGCAAGAAGACCCGCAGGCGGAGCTGGTGTCGCGCTACCGGCGCAAGCTGAGCATGGCGTTGAATTAAGAACACCCCCGCCGCGCAGGGCTTGCCTCACCCCCGCGCCGCGCCTGCGGCGCGTCACCCTCAAAGGGGGCAACGCGCGTGGGCCGGCGGAGCCGGACCCACCGCGTTCTGGACGAGCTGCCCCTCACTCGAACATAGGCGCTGAAGAACGGTGCAGCCATCGCGCACCATTCACACACCGTCTGGCGTCTTACCGTGTCGGGCCAGCTTGCGCCTCGATGGTGTGGCGCAGAGGGGTGAGGGCGCCCAGCGTCATCAGGACTTCGCCAACCACAAACATCGGGCCGACCAGCAGGCCAACGAGATCGTCGGCAAAGGCGGGTTTTTTGCCTTCCCAGAAGTGACCGACAAACTGGAAGATCCAGCCGACCACAAAAACACCCAGCGCCCAAACCCAAGGCGCAGCGCCGTCGGTCTGGGTGGACAACCACGCGGCGGTGCCATGGGCCAGGGCACACAGCACGGCGGAGGTCGCAGCGGTGGCAAGCCCCAAGGCCCGCTGTCCACGGGTGATGTACCACACGGCCCCCAACAGCCAGACCACCCAAGCGGCGGTGAGCGGCATGCCGCCGATAGTCACCACGGGCCAGACGAGGAAGAGAAAGATCGCGTAGACGATGAGCGGAATGCCCACCAGATGGGTCGCGATATTGCGGCGATCGCGGTGGTAATGGGCGTACTGCACCATCAGTTCGTCGGCGGGTTTGGCAAGCGAGGACAACATGGGGCTCTCCTTCAGGGTCGCTGGTCTGTCGATGGTTTTTGCCACAAGTTGATGCCCCCTTCCACCGCGTGGCGATCAATCTCGGCGAGCTCTTGGGCGCTGAATCCTGGATGGGCCAGCGCGCCGACCAATTCGGTGATCTGCTCCGGCCGGCTGGCGCCGATCAGCGCCGAGCTCATGCCCGGATGGCGCAACACCCAGGCAACCGCCATCTGGGCCAAGGTTTGACCGCGTTGAGCCGCGATGGCATGAAGCGCACGCACATGGGCCAGATTCTGTTCGCTCAGGTGCTCGGACTTGAACGATCCGCCACCAGGCCGGTTCAGCCGCGCGTCCGCTGGAACGCCGTTGAGGTACTTGTTGGTCAGCAGTCCCTGGGCCAGCGGGCTGAAAGCGATACAGCCCATACCCTCCTGCGCCAAGGTGTCGAGCAACTCATCCTCGATCCAGCGGTTGAGCAAGCTGTAAGAAGGCTGGTGGATCAGCAGCGGCACACCGAGGCTGCGCAGGATGGCCGCAGCCTCGCGCGTTTTGCCGGGGGAATAGCTTGAAATGCCGACATAGAGCGCCTTGCCCTGCTGCACCGCGCTGGCCAGTGCACCCATGGTTTCCTCCAGCGGTGTGTCGGGGTCAAAGCGGTGGGAATAGAAAATATCCACATAGTCCAGCCCCATGCGCTTCAAGCTCTGGTCCAGGCTCGCGAGCACATATTTGCGCGAGCCCCCGCCCTGGCCATAAGGGCCAGGCCACATGTCCCAACCCGCCTTGCTGGAGATGATGAGTTCGTCGCGGTAGGGGCGAAAGTCGCGCCGCAGGTGTTCTCCAAAATTGGTTTCGGCGCTGCCGGCCGGCGGCCCGTAGTTGTTGGCCAGATCGAAGTGGGTGATGCCCGCGTCGAAAGCGGTGCGCAGCATGGCGCGCTGGGTTTCCATCGGCGTGCTGTCGCCGAAGTTGTGCCACAGCCCCAGAGTGATGCTGGGCAGCTGCAAGCCGCTGCGCCCCACGCGGCGGTAGGGCATGTGGTCGTAACGGGCGGGGTTGGCGGTGTACATCAGGAAGTCCTCATGGTGTGTTGGCGGGGGTCGCCACCTCCACACTCTAGCGCGCCGCAGCCAGGGACGAAAAAGAGCGAGAGTCTGAGCCGGGGTGGAGGGCGAAGCGAAGTCAAGGAGGAGTCGGCCGCAGGCCGGCGGAGGACATGAGCGCAGCCCTGCGCCCCAGCTCAGACCCGCCACACAAGCTGCCAAATAAAAAGCCCCGCCACACAAAAGCACAGCGAGGCCAAAAGTGTCTTGGGTCAGTGCCACCGCGGAACCGGCTTTGCCGGGCCGCTGGTGGCGCCCCTTGGGGGGTGACGCCGCAGGCGGCGCGGGGGGTACTTATTTCGCCGTCGGCATCACAAACTCAGCGCCCTTGCCAATGCTCTCGGGCCAGCGCTGCATGATGGACTTCTGCTTGGTGTAGAAGCGCACGCCCTCTTCGCCGTAGGCGTGCATATCGCCAAACAGCGAGCGCTTCCAGCCGCCAAAACCTTGCCAGGCCATCGGCACCGGAATCGGCACGTTGATGCCGACCATGCCCACCTGAATGCGCCGCGCGAATTCGCGCGCCACGTTGCCGTCGCGGGTGAAGCAGCTGGTGCCGTTGCCGAACTCGTGGTCGTTGATGATTTGCACGGCGGTGGCGAAGTCGGGCACGCGCACACAGCTCAGCACCGGGCCAAAAATCTCTTCTTTGTAGATCTTCATGTCGGTGGTGACGTGATCGAACAGCGTGCCACCCATCCAGAAGCCCTGTTCACAGCCGGTACCGGCTTGGGCGCCGTTGAACTCGCGACCATCCACCAAAAGCTTGGCGCCTTCGGCCACACCGGCGTCGATGCAGCCCTTGATGCGTTGGCGCGCCGCGTCGGTGACGATGGGGCCCATTTCGGCGGCGAGGTTTTCGCCGTTGAGCACCTTCAATGTCTTGGTGCGCTCGATGAGCTTGGGCATGATGTTGTCGGCCACATCGCCCACCAGCACCGCCACCGAAATGGCCATGCAGCGCTCGCCGGCGCTGCCGTAGGCCGAGCCGATCAGCGCATCCACCGCCTGGTCCAAGTCGGCGTCGGGCATCACCACCATGTGGTTCTTGGCGCCACCCAGGGCCTGCACCCGCTTGCCGTGGCGCGCGCCGGTTTCGTAAATGTGGTTGGCAATGGGGGTGGAGCCGACAAAGCTGATGGCTTTGACATCGGGGTGCACCAGCAGCGCGTCCACCGCTTCTTTGTCGCCCTGCACCACGTTGAACACACCGTCGGGCAGGCCGGCTTGTTTGAGCAGCTCGCCCATGAACAGGCTCGGGCTCGGGTCGAGCGGGCTGGGCTTGAGAACAAAGGTGTTGCCCGCGGCAATGGCCAGCGGGAACATCCACATCGGCACCATGACCGGGAAGTTGAACGGCGTGATGCCAGCCACCACACCGAGCGGCTGGCGCAGCGTCCAGTTGTCCATGCCGGTGGAGACCTGGTCGGTGAAGTCGCCTTTGAGCAGCTGCGGAATACCGCAGGCGAATTCGATGATGTCGATGCCGCGCGAGACCTCGCCCTGCGCGTCGGTGAAGACCTTGCCGTGTTCGGCGGTGATCATGTGGGCCAGCGTGTCTTTGTGCTGGTTGACCAGTTCCAGAAACTTGAACATCACCCGCGCGCGGCGGATCGGCGGGGTGTCGGCCCAGTCGGCAAAGGCGGCCTGTGCCGCTGCCACGGCGGTGTGCACATCGGCGGCGTTGGCCAGTTGCACACGGCCGGTGACGGCGCCGGTGGCGGGGTTGGTCACGTCTTGGGCGCGGCTGGCGCTGCCGGGGGTGATGTGGCCAGCGATGTAGTGGCCAATGGATGTGGTGTGGGCGGCGTTCATGGGGTGTCTCTTTCGGATGAGATGTCGGCGAAAAGCCGCAGTGTAGAAACGCGCGGACAGCGCGAGAAGCCCAGCCACTTGAATCCATTGTTCACATCGGTGAACAATGCCGCCATGGAAACCCAAAAAATCCACGCACTCTGGAACCACTGTCATTGGCTCACCGTGCTGGCCGAGCAGGGCAGTTTCACCGCCGCCGCCGCCCGTTTGGGTGTGAGCAAAGCGGCGATGAGCCAGCACATCGCCGAGCTGGAGCGCCAAGCCGGCGTGGCCCTGGTGCAGCGCAGCACCCGCAGCGTGCGCCTGACCGAAGCGGGCCAGCAGTTGGTGGACAGCACACGCGGCGCGTTTGAGCAGATCGCCCAAGGTTTTGCGCAAGTGCGCGACCGGGCCGAGTCGCCCAGCGGGCTGCTGCGGGTGACCGCGCCGGTGGCGCTGAGCCGCCAACAAATCGTGCCGCGCCTGCCGGCCTTTCTGGCGCAGTACCCCGACATCCGAATTGAACTCAACCTGAGCGACCGCCTGAGCGCGCTGGCCACCGAGGGCTTTGACCTGGCCATCCGCCACACCGACGCGCCACCCGACACGCATGTGGCCACGCTGTTGTGCAGCACCCAGTCGGTGCTGGTGGCCAGCCGCGCGTACCTGAAGCGCGCGGGCGTGCCGCAACACCCCGACGACTTGGCGCAGCACAACTGCCTGCATTACCCCCGCCCACAAGCCCGCCCGGCCTGGACATTGGTGCGCAGCGGGCGAGGGACCAAGGACAGGGTGACGGTGCCGATCACCGGCACACTGGCCGCCAACAACAGCGAGGCGCTGCGCGATGCTGCGCTCGGTGGGCTGGGTATTGCGTTGTTGCCGGACTTCAGCGCACAAGCGGCGCTGCAAGCGGGCCAGTTGCAAATGGTGCTGCCGGGCTGGGCACCGGTGGGCTCGTTTGCCGAACACATCTACGCCATTCGGCCCTACAGCGCGCATGTGCCACGGGCGGTGTCGGTGTTTGTGGACTATTGGCGTGCCGCCTTAAAGGGCGGCTTTGCTCAGACCGCCAAGGACTGAAACCGCGCTGCGTGGCGCGACACACCCGCGAAGATGTTGTCCGCCAGCGCCCGAGGGAAACCTGCGGGCAGTTCGCGCTCCACCGCCGCAAGCGCCTGCGGCACACGGGCCACCAGATCGGTCATCGCTTGCCACACTCCGGGAATGCCGCTGCGCTGCGCCACCGCCTGCCAGTGGCGCGGCAAGATCTCGGCCAAGCGGTAGTGTGGGGTGTCGCCTCGCACCGCCATGGCCATCTTGACCTTTTTGTAGGCCAGCGCGTTGGGGCCGGTGTCCAGAATCGGCCAGGCCGACAGCACGTCGTACAGCGGGGTGAGGTGGTAGCGACCGCCCGGCAGCAAAAACACCGAGAAGTTTTTGGCGTGCCCGTCGATGGCAGCCAGCAGCCAAAACGCCAGCTGCGCCAGCAGAAACACCCGCCCGTCGTCGGCGTAGCGGGTGCCACCTTTGAGCACGCTCAAGCAGTCGTCGATGCCTGGACCGCCGTTGGCCTGGTATTTGTCGGCGCTGGCGCAGCCCAGCGCTTGGCAAAAATCTTCTTGGGGCAGCCGCAACACACAGCTCGGATTCACCTGCCATTGGCGGTCAAAACGGGTCACCACCAAGGCCCGTCTCTCACCAAACCGCTCCACCTGGCAAGCGGCCACTGGCAGCCCCAGCGCGTGCAACACGCGCGAGCACAACCACTCGTTTTCGGGCGACAGCGACAGGTCGAGATTGCGTCCTGGCGTCACACCAATAGGGGGTTTGAAAATGTGGGTGGTGGGTGTGCTGTGGCGCGGGCGGCTCCACTGGCCATTCACGTTGAGCAGCGCGGTTTTTTCTTGCGCGCCGGCAATGGATATGCGGAAATCGTCGGCGGCACCGTCTCCCTGCAGACCCGTTTCGGCACCAAGCCCCGCCAGCAGCGCCGCAACCTGATCGTCGCTCAGCGGCTCGTGGTCCAGCCGGCGCACATCGGGCGCGGGCGCGTCGGGCGGCAGCAACTGCACCGCGCCCACACAGTCGCGCCCGATGGCCTGCAGCAGCGAGAACGCATCGGGTTGGCGAACCCGAAAGCGTGCGCCCAGGCGTTTGCGGATGGCGTCGTTGTCGGGCAGCAGGTTGTCGAAATAGCGCTCGACCACAGCGCCTTCGATGCGGCCATCGGCGGTGAGCGGCAGCGACAGCGACAGGGGTCGGCTGAGCGGGTGATCGCGCCACGCCGGGGTGTACTGAAACACATGGTGCCCGGTGCGCCCGACCGACCATTCGCCCACCAACACGCCGTTCATCCAGACGCGCAGAGCGCGGCTCACCATTGCCCCCCTTGAGGCGGCGCCACATAAGGTGCAGGGGCGTCCGGCTCGGTGGCGGTGCTGTTCTCAGGGGTGGTATCGGTGCGCAGCACCAAGCGGGTGTTGAGCGCGGCCAGCCAGCGAAACAACTGTTCAGAGGTCAGCGCGGAGGCATCTTTTTCGACCGCCGAGATGCGCGACTGCGCCACGCCCAAGCGCGCCGCCAGTTGCGCCTGTGTCCAGCCCTGCGCCTTGCGCAAGGACCGCAAATGCTGGGACAGCTGTGCCGGAAACGCCAGTTGCAGATCCATACCCATATCTCGATTGGATGATATGGGAACAATATCTCAATCGGCGTATTTTGTCAAAATATCTAGATTGATGTATTTTTACTGAACCAAGCCGCTCAGCCCATCAGCAGCGTCAGCGCTTCTTGGTACTTGGCGGCGGTTTTTTCGATCACCTCGCGCGGCAGGCGCGGCGAGGGCGGGGTTTTGTCCCAGGGCTTGCCGTTGACCTGGGCGCTCTCCAGCCAGTCGCGCAAAAACTGCTTGTCGTAGCTCGGCGGGTTGCTGCCCACCGCGTATTGGTCGGCCGGCCAATAACGCGAGCTGTCGGGCGTGAGCACCTCGTCCATCAGCACCACACGGCCTTGGGGGTCCAGACCAAATTCGAACTTGGTGTCGGCGATGATGATGCCCTTTTTGAGCGCAATCTCGGCGGCGGCGGTGTAGAGCCGGATTGAGATGTCGCGAATCTGCGCGGCCAACTCGGGGCCAATCATCTCCACCGTGCGCTCAAAGGTGATGTTCTCGTCGTGCTCGCCCACCGCCGCTTTGGCGGCTGGGGTGTAAATGGGCTCGGGCAGCTTGCTGGCGTTTTGCAGGCCTTCGGGCAGGGGCACGCCACAGACATGACGGTTGTCTTGGTATTCCTTCCAGCCGCTGCCGGCCAGGTAGCCGCGCACCACCGCTTCCACCGGAATGGGTTTGAGGCGTTGCACCAGCATGCTGCGGCCCTGCACCTGCGGCAGCTCGTCGGGCGCCACCACGCTGTCGGGGTCGTCGCCGGTCAGGTGGATCGGGCAGATGTTCAGGCCCTTGGGGCCAAGCTGGTCGAACCAGAACAAGGCCATTTTGGTCAGCAGCACGCCCTTGCCCGGGATCGGCTCGCCCATGATCACGTCGAACGCGCTGATGCGGTCGGACGCCACCATCAGGATGCGGTCGTCGCCCACGGCGTAGTTGTCGCGCACCTTGCCACGCGCCAGCAGCGGCAGGGAATGGAGGGCGGAGGTGTGGACGGCGGTGCTCATGGGGGATGGGTGACCTGTCAAAAACGATGAAAAAAGCCCGTTGCCTTGAACAGCCAACGGGCTTGGAACCATTCGGGACGATTATCGCCGCTGAGCGCGGCGCCTCCCGTTGGTGTGTGCTGGGTTCAGTTCACCACCTGGGCCAGCTCACCTTGGGTGTAGCGCTGGGCCATCACGCTCAAGGTGTGGCCCTTGATCTTGGCGCCCTGGCCTTCGCAGCCGAACTCCAGGTAACGCTGTTTGCAAATGGCTTGCGCGGCGGCGCGTGCGGGCTTGAGCCATTCGCGGGCGTCGAACTTGTCGGGGTTGTCGGCCAGAAACTTGCGCACCGCGCCTGTCATGGCCAGGCGGATGTCGGTGTCGATGTTGATCTTGCGCACACCGAACTTGATGGCTTCTTGGATTTCCTCGACCGGCACACCGTAGGTTTCCTTCATCTGGCCGCCGTACTGGTTGACCAAGGCCAGCAGCTCCTGCGGCACGCTGGAGCTGCCGTGCATCACCAGGTGGGTGTTGGGAATGCGGGCGTGGATTTCTTTGACGCGGCTGATGGCCAAGATGTCGCCGGTGGGCTTGCGGCTGAACTTGTAGGCGCCGTGGCTGGTGCCAATGGCAATGGCCAGCGCGTCGAGCTGGGTGGCTTTGACGAACACCGCCGCCTCTTCGGGGTCGGTCAGCATCTGGCTGTGGTCGAGTTTGCCGACCGCGCCAATGCCGTCTTCCTCGCCGGCTTCGCCGGTCTCCAGGTTGCCCAGGCAGCCCAGTTCGCCCTCCACCGTGGCACCGACTTTGTGGGCCATGTCGACCACGGTTTTGGTGACGTTGACGTTGTAGTCGAAGCTCGACGGCGTTTTGCCGTCTTCCATCAGCGAGCCGTCCATCATGACCGAGCCAAAGCCCAGGTCGAGCGCGCCCTGGCAGACCTTGGGGCTGGTGCCGTGGTCTTGGTGCATCACCAGCGGAATGTGCGGCCACTGCTCGGCCGCGGCCTGGATCAGGTGCTTGATGAAGGGCTCGCCGGCGTATTTGCGCGCACCGGCGCTGGCCTGCAAGATCACCGGGGCACCGACCTCGTCGGCAGCCTGCATCACCGCTTGCACCTGCTCCAGGTTGTTGACGTTAAAAGCTGGAATGCCGTAGCCGTTGGCAGCGGCGTGGTCGAGCAGTTCGCGCATGGAAACGAGCGCCATACAAATCCCCTAAACAAAGTTGGTAACCGGTTGGTAACTTCCGGGGATTTTACGTGGCGCACCCTTGCAGGTAGTTGACCGCTGCCGCAGCAATGACGCTCTGGCTGGGAAGGCGATGCCAAGTCAGGGCGACCGCGGAACCGGCTCCGCCGGGCCGCTGGTCGCGTCCCCCTGGGGGAAGCCGCGCAGCGGCGCAGGGGGGCCGGATAAGCCCGCGCTGGGCAGCCCCAAGCGGGCTTGAGCCCCCTCGGGGGGCAGCGACCCGCACAGCGGCGGAGCGTGGGGGCTGGTTTATGCAGCTCTGCAAATCTTGAGCGTGTTGGTGCCGCCGGGCGTGCCCATCGGCTCGCCCACAGTGATGGCGTACACGTCGCCGGTCTGCACAATGCCGCGCTTTTTGAGGTGGGCCTCGGCGTCGGCCAGAGCGGTGTCGCGGTCGGCGCTGGTGTCCATGAGCAGCGGGCGCACATTGCGCATCAAGGCCATCTTGCGCTGGGTGCTGACCTTGGGCGTCAAGGCATAGATCGGCATGCGCACGCTGTGGCGGCTCATCCACAGCGCGGTGGAGCCCGAATCGGTCAGCGCCACAATGGCTTTGGCCTTCAAGTGGTGGGCGGTGAACAGCGCGCCCATGGCGATCGCGTAATCGATGCGGTTGAAGTGCGCGCCCAGGAAGTCGTCGTCGAGTGGGTCGTGGTCGGTTTTTTCGGCCTCGTGGCAGACGGCGGCCATCATCTGCACCGTCTCCAGCGGGTATTTGCCGGCGGCGGTTTCGGCGCTGAGCATCACCGCATCGGTGCCATCGAGCACCGCGTTGGCCACGTCGCTCACCTCGGCGCGGGTGGGCACCGGGTTGACGATCATGCTCTCCATCATCTGGGTGGCGGTGATCACCAGCTTGTCCAGCTCACGGGCGCGTTTGATCATGTGTTTTTGCAGGCCCGGCACCGCCGCGTTGCCCACTTCCACCGCCAAGTCGCCGCGCGCGACCATGATGCCGTCAGACACCTTGAGGATGTTGTCCAGCTCGGGAATGGCCTCGGCGCGCTCGATCTTGGCGATCAGACCCGGCTTGTGGCCGTCGCTGCAGGCCACGTTGCAGAGCTGGCGCGCCAGCTCCATGTCGGTGGCATTTTTCGGAAAGCTCACCGCCACGTAGTCGGCTTTCAGGCCCATGGCGGTTTTGATGTCGTCCATGTCCTTGGCGGTCAGGGCCGGCGCGGTCAGGCCACCGCCTTGTTTGTTGATGCCTTTGTTGTTGGACAGCTCCCCACCAAGCTTGACGGTGGTGTGCACCGCGTCGCCCACCACCTTGTTCACCACCAACACAATCAGGCCGTCGTTGAGCAGCAGCGTGTCGCCGGCTTTCACGTCGCGCGGCAGCTCTTTGTAATCCAGGCCCACGCCGTGGATGTCGCCCAGCTCGGTGCGCGAGGCGTCGAGCACGAAGGGCTCACCCGGCTCCAGCATGACCTTGCCGTCGGCGAACTTACCAACCCGGATCTTGGGGCCCTGCAGGTCGGCCATGATGGCCACCTCGCGGCCAGCGCGGATGGCCGCTTCGCGCACCAGGGTGGCGCGGTCGATGTGGTCTTGCGCCTTGCCGTGGCTGAAGTTCAAGCGCACCACATTGACCCCCGCGCGGATCATCGCCTCCAGCAGCGCCGGGTCGCTGGACGCGGGCCCGAGGGTGGCAACAATCTTGGTGGCGCGAGAGGGCATGAGGGGTCTCCTGAACAGCGGATGTAACTATGTTTCCAATTATGGTGGAAACCAGTTACACCCCGGTTACAGGAAGCGCCCTCTTTTAATCGTCATCGCCTTCGCTCTGCACGCTCCAGCCGCTTGCGGGCAACAAACCGCGTGGCGAGTCGACCCACTGCCAGGCGCCAAAAGCCAACACCGCGATCAACAGCAGAGCGGCCAGCCAGGCCCGGTTGTGCTGCACCGGGCTTGGACCTTTGCCGGGCAGGCGCCCGCTCCACATGGGGCGGGCCATGTTCTGGCGCCGCAGCGCGCTGAGCACAGCGATCAAGCCCAAGTGGCCCAGCACCACGGCCAGAAAGGCGTTGCCAAAAAATTCGTGGGTCTCTTCGATCCAATCGCCGCCAAAGACGTCGCCCCAATCGTTGTAGGTGGCGTAGCCGCTCAGGGTCAGCGGCAGCACCAGCGCCAGCATCAGCAACACCGCCAAAGCCATGGCCAGGTTCTGGCCTTGGCGCCAGTTGGGGGCATCGCCCGAGGTGATGGACCGCAGCCAAGCCGGCGCAGCGCTGAACTTGCGCCACAGCAGACCCAGGCCGGCTTGTCGCGGCCCCACCAAGCCGTAGATCAGGCGAAACACCAACAAGCCCGCCAAGTTGTAGCCCAGGGTGACGTGCATCAGCCGCCAGTGCTCGCTCTCGGCGGTGAGGTAGGCACCGGCAAAACTGAGCGCAAACAGCCAGTGGAACATGCGGGTGGGCGCATCGGTGCTGAGACGGCGCGCTGGTGCGGTGGTGTGGGCGGCCGCTTGGGCGACGGTGTCCAAGGTGGGTGAGGTGTTCATGGGGGTATCTCCTGATCAATCGCGCCAAGCCGAACGCTGGCGCGCACTCAAACCGGCGGGCAGGCGCAGGTGGTCGTCGTCGAATTGGCCTTGGTCGGCGCCGCCGTGGCACGCCGCGCAGTTGGCAGCGCTTTTGACGCTGGGCAGTTTCCAGACGGCGGGCTCGATCTCGTCGTGCTTGCGCACAAACCAAGCCGAGCGGGTGATGCGGTCTTGCGGCGGCGCCTCGGTGACGCGCTTGTAGGTGCCGGCGTGGGTCTGCAGCCAGCCGCCGATCTGCTGCACCGTGGCGGCGTCCAGCGCGGCGTCGGTGCCGTAGTGCCGGTCCAGCCCGCCCATGATGCGCTGCCACGACACCGCCGGCAGCATGCTGGGGGGGTAGGCGGTGTGGCAAGACGCGCACTCTTGGGTGTAGGCCTGAGGCACCACCTTTGGCATGGCGCGGCCGCTATCGGCCTGCGCCAGGGTGGTGGCGCCCAGGCCACAGAGGATCAGCAGGGAGGCAGTGATGTGTGACAGTCGCATGGGGTTCTCCGGGTTTATTTCAGGCTGTTGAGGTAGGCCAGCACATCGGCTTTTTCGGCCGCGCTGCATTCGCGCGACAGCACGTCTTTGCAGTTGCGGCGAAACCACTTGTCGGCCTTGGCTGCGTCGGTGAAGGCTTTGGCGTTGAAGGCCGGCGCCAGGGGCGCAATCGTTTTGCCGGTGCTGGCGTGTTTGCCGTTGGCGGTGGGCGGCTGACCGTGGCACGAAGCACACGACCATTCGCCACCGTGGCGGCTGTTAAAAAAGCGCTGACCACGGGTGGCGTTGGCCGGTGCGCCGGCCTCGGCGGTCCAACGCGCTTGCTGTTGTGCCGGGGTGGTGTCGCCCGCCAGGGCTGGGGTCAAAGCGCTCCAGGTGAGGGCGGCGCCCAAGGCGATGGAGAGCAGGGATCGGTGTGTCATGTGGGGCCTCCGTGGCGGTGGTGTGTGGATGAATGCCCTCAGTGTGCGCAGCGGGGCTTGAACACAAGCTGAAGCGGCTGTTCATCTGCCGTTCAGACAAGCGCCGGCAACATCGGTGGCCATGAAACCTCTGCTTGCCCCCTCCCTGTGTGCACTGGCGCTGTGCTTGGCCGCTGTGCAGGCCCACGCCGACAGCGATCAAGACCGCGCCCGGGCGGCGGTGCAAGCGGGCCAGGTACTGCCGTTGGCCACCGTGCTGGCGCGCTTGGAGCGCGAGCACCCCGGCCAAGTGCTGGAGGTGGAGCTGGAGCAAGAAGACGGTCGCTGGGTCTACGAGGTCAAGCTGCTGCAAGCGGGCGGTCGGTTGATGAAGCTGGAGCTCGACGCCGGCACCGGCGCGGTGCTCAAACGCCGCGAGCGCGGTGCACACAGCGAGCGACGCTGATACCCTTGGGCCATGCGCATCCTGCTGGTTGAAGACGAACCCACCCTGCGCGCCCAGCTGCGCGAGGCCCTGGAAGCGGCCGCCTACGCGGTCGACGAGGCCGACAACGGCCGCGACGCCCATTTCCTGGGCGACACCGACACGTTTGATGCGGTGGTGCTCGACCTTGGTTTGCCGGTGCTCGACGGCCTGACCGTGCTCAAGCGCTGGCGCGACGCTGGCCGCGCCATGCCGGTGCTGATCCTCACCGCGCGCGACAACTGGAGCGAAAAAGTCGCTGGCATCGACGCCGGGGCCGACGATTACCTGACCAAACCCTTCCACTGGGAAGAGCTGCTGGCCCGTTTGCGCGCCCTGATCCGCCGCGCCGCCGGCCAAGCGTCACCGGTGCTGCGCTGTGGCGATTTGCAGCTCGACACGCGCAGCGGGCGCGTCACGCTGGGCGGACAACCCATCACACTCACCAGCCACGAATTTAAGGTGCTCGACTACCTGATGCACCGCCCGGGCGCGGTGGTGTCGCGCGCCGAACTCACCGAGCACATTTACGCGCAAGACTTCGACCGCGACTCCAACACCATCGAGGTGTTCGTCGGCCGCCTGCGCAAAAAGCTGCCACCCGGCCACATCGAGACGGTGCGCGGCCTGGGCTACCGGCTGGTGGTGGCATGACGGGCGGGCGCGTGGGCTCGCTGCGCCTGCGCCTGCTGGCCGCCACGCTCGTAACACTGGCACTGGCGCTGGTGGGCGCCCATGTGTGGCTGGGTGGCCTGTTTCGCGACCATGTGCTGCGCCAGTTCGATGTGGCGCTGGTGCAGCAGCTCGACCAAGTGACCGCCCGCCTGAACGTGGACGCCCAGGGCCAGCCGCAGATCGACGCCAGCCGCCTGTCCGATCCGCGCTGGGCCCGTCCTTTGTCGGGCCTGTACTGGCAGCTCGACGCCATGGGCGAAGGTGGCACGCGCCGAGGGGTGTTGCGTTCACGCTCCTTGTGGGACAGCGAGTTGCGGCTGGAGGCCGACGCTCTGGCCGACGGTGGGCTGCACCGCCACGACAGCACCGGACCACAGGGCGAAGCGCTGCGGGTGGTGGAGCGCTCGCTGCAATTGGCCGAGTCGCCCAACGCGCGGTGGCGCCTGATGGTGGCCGCCGACACCCGCGAGGCGCTAGCGGCGGTGAACGACTTTCAAGGCGTGCTGGCGGCCTCACTCGCTGGCCTGGGCTTGCTGCTGGCGCTGGCCGCCTGGGCCCAGGTGGCGGTGGGACTGGCGCCGCTCAAGGCCTTGCAAAGCGCACTGACCCGCGTGCGCGAAAGCCACACCCAACGCTTGGAGGGACGCTTCCCCACCGAAGTGCAACCCCTGGTGGACGGCTTCAACGGTGTGCTCGACCGCAACACCGAGGTGGTGGAGCGCGCCCGCATCCAGGCCGGCAACCTGGCCCACGCTTTAAAAACCCCACTGGCGGTGCTGGACAACGCCGCCGGCCAATCCACCGACGCCACGCTGGCGCCACTGGTGCGCGAGCAGGTGGCGCTGGCCCAGCGCCACATCCACTGGCACTTGGCGCGCGCGCGCGCCGCCGCCACCGGCCACCTGCCGGGCCAACGCACCGCGCTGGCGCCGCTGATCAACGGCCTGCTGCGGGTGATGGGCAAGCTCAACGCCGAACGTGGCCTGCAACTGAGCGCCGACGCCGTGCCGGCCGACTGGGCCTGCGCCGGCGAAGAGCAAGACCTGCAAGAAATGCTGGGCAACCTGCTGGACAACGCCTGCCGCAGCGCGCGTTCGGCGGTGCATGTGGACGTGCGGCGCGAAGGCGGCGACATCTGGCTGGCGGTGAACGACGATGGCCCCGGCATCGCGCCGGAACAACGCGCGGCCGTGCTGAAGCGCGGTGTGCGCTTGGATGAGTCACTTCCCGGCAGCGGCCTGGGACTGGCCATCGTCACCGAGCTGGCCGAACTCTATGGCGGCGGTCTCACGCTCGACCAAAGCCCGCGGGGCGGCTTGCGCGCCGTGCTGCGCCTGCCGGCCGCAGGGTGACTCAGGCCGCGCGCTGGGCCAAAATCTCAAACGCCGGCAGGGTCTTGCCTTCGAGCACCTCCAAAAAGGCGCCGCCACCGGTGGAGATGTAGCCCACGTCTTTGTCAATGCCGTATTTGGCGATCGCGGCCAGCGTGTCGCCACCACCGGCGATGCTGAAGGCGGGCGACTCGGCAATGGCTTGCGCAATCGCCTTGGTGCCGCCTTCAAAGGCCGCGAATTCGAACACACCCACCGGGCCGTTCCAGACGATGGTGCCGGCGGCCTTGAGTTGTGCGGCCAGCTTGGCCGCCGTCTCGGGGCCAATGTCCAAAATCATGTCGTCGTCGGCCACCTCGGTGGCCTTTTTCACGGTGGCGGGTGCGTCGGCGGCAAAGGTCTTGGCCACCACCACATCGGTGGGAATCGGCACCTCGGCGCCGCGCGCTTTCATGGCGGCAATCACCGCCTTGGCCTCGCCCAGCAAATCGGCTTCGGCCAGGCTCTTGCCGATGTTCAGACCAGCGGCCAGCATGAAGGTGTTGGCAATGCCGCCGCCCACAATCAAGCCGTCCACGTTCTTGGCCAAGCTTTGCAAAATGGTGAGCTTGGTGCTGACCTTGCTGCCCGCGACGATGGCGATCAGCGGGCGCTTCGGGTTCGCCAGTGCTTTGGCAATGGCATCCATTTCAGCGGCCAAGAGTGGGCCAGCGCAGGCCACGGGCGCAAATTGGGCGATGCCATAGGTGGTGCCTTCGGCGCGGTGGGCGGTGCCAAAGGCGTCGTGCACAAAGATGTCGCACAGCGCGGCCATTTTCCGGGCCAGCGCTTCGTTGTTTTTCTTCTCGCCCTTGTTGACGCGGCAGTTTTCCAGCAGCACCACCTGGCCGGGATCGACCTGCACACCGTCAACCCAGTTGGCGATCAGCGGCACCTCGCGGCCCAGCAGTTCACCCAGGCGCTTGGCCACGGGTGCCAGCGAATCTTCGGGTTTGAATTCGCCTTCGGTCGGGCGGCCCAGGTGGCTGGTGACCATCACCGCCGCGCCGGCGTCGAGCGCCATGCGAATGGCGGGGATGCTGGCGCGGATGCGGGTGTCTTCGGTGATCTCACCGGCGTCGTTTTGCGGCACGTTGAGGTCGGCGCGGATGAACACACGGCGGCCGGTGGCTTGGCCTTGGGCGCAGAGATCGGAGAAGCGGATGAATTGCATGGTGTGGGCGTGGTGAGTCGCTGCCACAGCGGCAGCGGGAACAAACGCGCCGATTGTAGGAAACGCGGTTACAGCCAGATTACCGCGCCATGCAGGGCGTCTGCCAATCCAGCTCCGGTCGGTGCGCTTGGGTCTGCACGCCCATCACCCCCAAAGTGGTGTGGAACAGGTGGTCGTGCGACACCGGTTCTTGCGCGCGCTGGCGCAAGCAGCCCACATCCAAGCGCAGTTGCTTGGCCAGCGTGGGCGAGTACCAGGCCAGCATGGGCACATGGATTTGCTCACTCGGGGCAAACGCGCGTGGCGCGCCGTGCAGATACAAGCCTTTTTCACCCAGTGATTCACCATGGTCAGACGCGTACACCAAGCCGGTGGCGTACTGGCCATCGCGCTCGCGCGCCTGCAGCCACAACAGCGCTTGGTCGAGCACATGGTCGGTGTAAGCGATGGTGTTGTCGTAGGCGTTGCGCAGTTGGTCGGGGGGGCACTCGGCCAGCGTGACTTTGGTGCACTCGGGCATAAAGGGTTTGCGGTCGGACGGTGTGCGTTTGAAATACGCTGGGCCGTGGCTGCCCATTTGGTGCAGCACCACCACCACACCTTGGGCGCGCCGCGCCGGGTCCAGCGCTTGCAGGCGCTCGTCCAAGCCTTGCAGCAAAGCCTCGTCAAAGCATTCACCGCCCTTGCACCAGCGGGGATCGGCGTCTTGGGCCACATGGGCGTTGGGCACCCGGTCGCACACCCCTTTGCAGCCCGACTGGTTGTCCAGCCACAGCACGGCTAGGCCAGCGCGTTGCAACACATCGAGCAAGTTCTCATGGCGTGGTCGGTCGTCGCCGCCTTCGTCCCCGGTCAAGGGCGAAAACATGCACGGCACGGACACATGGGTGTTGGTGCCACACGAGCTGGCCTGCTGCCAGTAGACCATCTGACCCTGTTGCATCCAGCGCTGCAAGGCGGGTGTGGTGGCGCGTTCGTAACCCGACAGACCAAAGTTGGCGGCCCGCGCGGTTTCGCCCACCACCAGCACCAACAGCGGCGGCTTGTCACCCTGCGCGCGCACCACACGGGCGTCGGTGCCCACCGGCTCCAGCGGCTGGGCCACACCCGGTGCTTGCTGGGTGGCCAGACGCGCCAAGCCGTACACCGTGTTGAAGGGGTTGATCTGGTAGCGGACTGGCTTGTGGTTGCGCATCAACGAAGCCAGATCGGCGTAGCTCAGCCACAGCGCTACCGCCAAGCCCAGCACGGCGAGCACCAGCAGCGCCACACGCTGTCCAGCGCCGCGCCAACCTTGCGGATAACGCACCGGCACACGCCACGTGAGCCACAAGGCCGGCGCCGCCACCAACAGGACGGTCCCCACCAGCGACCACGACAGCAGATCGCGCACCTCGCGCGCGTCGGTGGCCAGCACATTGGCCATCATGCTGGGGTCGATCACCACGCCGTAGGTGCGCATGAAATGGGTGTTGAACGCACACACCAGCACCGCCATCACCACCAAGGGTTTGAAGGTCCAAGGCCAGCCCAGCAGCTGCATCATCGCCAGCCACACCATCCAGAGCACGCCACCCAGCCCCAGCGCCGCTGGCCAGGAGCCCACACCCAAGACCGACTCCCACAGCGCGAGGTTGCCAGCAACCACCACCCACAGACCGGTGGCCAAAACAATCGCCCACAGGGGATAAACGTTCTTTGACGGAGAAGATGTTGTGCGGGTCATGAGCAGAGACAGAACAAAACCATGGATTGGGGTGGTCGAGAGAGCGCCATCACCCCCCGTTCACACCGATCGGAGCAGAGTCGGCGTCTGGACACGGCCAGCGGATGGTAGCGACACGCCCACCCAGAGGCTTATGGGCCACCACCAGTGCGGCGCCTTGACTGGCCAACAGCCGCTCCACCAAACGCAAGCCCAGCCCCAAACCATCGCCGCCCAGCGCTGGGCTTCCTCTGGCGGGCCAGTCTTCCACTTGCAGACCACAGCCTTGCACGTCTCTCAACAGCGACACCTCGACACGGCTGCCCGCTGGCGTATGGCGCAGCGCGTTGTCCACCAGGTTGCGCACGGCCAGCTCCACCGCCAAGGCCTGGGCCAGCACCGTCACCGCATCGCCGCCGTCCTGCAAGGCCAGCTCATGGCCGCTGTCGAGCGCGGCCTGCGCGCGCTCGGACAAGACCTGTGCGGCACAGGCGCGCAAGCCGACGGTGGTGGCCGCCGGCGCCCGCCCCGATTCCAACCGGGCCAAGGCCAGCAGTTGGCTGAGGATGGCGCCCGCGCGCAGGGCTTCAGCCTCCAGCGCCTTGGCGTGCTCGGGGGGTGCACCATCGGCCACCGCCCGCGCCTGTAAAGCCAGCGCAGCCAATGGGGTGCGCAACTCATGGGCCAAGTCGGACGCGAAGGCGCGTTCATTGGCGCGCTGGGCTTCGAGCCGGTCCATCAGGCCGTGCAGCGCCCGCACCGTGCTTTCGAACTCGGTGAAGCGGTGCGGCCGGTGCAAACGCTCACCGGGCAAGCCTTGCAAGCCGTCGATGTCGTCCGACAAATCGCGCAGCGGCGCCAAGCCCCGGCGCAGCGCCAAGGCCAGCAAAGCCAAGGCCAGCGGCAAGAGCACCAGCGATGGCACCATCAGGTGCTCGGCCATGTCGCTGCCGAGATCGACGCGGTGATCCATGTTCATCAACACCGCCAGCCGGTCCACACCCGAAGGGCCCAGCTGTTCCGTTTGATACACCCGCCAATCGTCGGTCTCGCCCGCGTGCTGCAAGCGAACAACCGAAAAACCCAAGGGCAGTTGCGCCGGCCATTGCTTCGCCAGCGCGTGGGTGTCGGTGAGCAATTGCCCCTCTACCCAACGCATCACCGCCACGTCTTGCACGTACTCGCGCACCCGCTCGGGAGCGATCAGCGGCGCCAAACCGGCCGGGCTTTGAGCAGAGGTCCCGAGCCACAGACGCGCCACCGCTATCAATTGGCCGTCGGTGATTTCCTCGGCCTCGTGATGCCCGGTTTGCCAAGCCGCCACCAACTGCACCCCCCACACGAGCAGCAGCACCCCCGCCAACCACAACAGCAAGTAGCGCTGCAAAGAGCGCATCGGCCGGGTCACGCGGCGGCCTCCGCGCGTGGCACAAAATAGCCCACGCCGCGCAAGGTGCGAATCACGCCGTCGCCCAACTTGCGGCGCAAGTGGTGCACATGCACCTCAATCGCATTGCTCTCCAAGCCCTCACCCAGCGGGTAAAGCGCCGCTTCCAGCTGGGCCTTGCTCATCACCCGAGGGCTGGCTTGCAACAGGGTGTGCAAGAGGTCAAATTCGCGCACGCCCAACGCCACTGGGGTGCCCGACAGGGTCACCACACGGGTGGCGGGGTCGAGTTCCAGCGTGCCGTGGCACAGCGTGGGCTGTGCCCGCCCGGCCATGCGGCGCTGTACCGCTCGCAGGCGCGCCAGCAGCTCGTTCACATCAAACGGTTTGACCAGGTAATCGTCGGCGCCGCTGTCGAGCCCTGCGATGCGGTCGTCCACCGCGTCGCGGGCGGTCATGATGATCACCGGCGTTTGCGCCGGCGTGCCGTCTTCGTTGTTGGTGTGGGTGGCACGCAAGCGCTGCAACACGGTGCGGCCGTCGCCGTCGGGCAGGCCCAAATCGAGCAAGACCAGGTCGTAGCGCTCGGCGCGCAACAAAGCCACCGCGCCCGCCACGGTGTCGCACACATCGGTGGCGTAACCCGCCTGCGTGAGCGCGTGGCGCAATCCGCTGGCGATGCCAGCGTCGTCTTCAATCACCAAGGCGCGCATACGGTGTCGGTTTCGTCGGATAGAGCTGCTGGCCATTATCCCGGGCCTGCACTTAACCGCCGCTTAAGCAAGCGTTAATGGGTGCGCCGCACAGTGCCGGTATGCACAACACATCCATGGCGCCCATCGGGCGCACGCTGTGGGCGATCTGGTGCGCGCTGTTGGCGCTCACCCTGCTCTGGGACTGGAGCGGGCTCGACGTCAGCGCCATGCACCTGATCGGCAGCGCAGACGGTTTTTCCCTGCGCGACCACTGGCTGCTGGAACGCTGGCTGCACGACCGCGCCCGCACCCTGGGTACGCTGGCGTTTGTGGCGCTGTGGGTCTGGGCCCTGTGGCCGGCCTCTACCCGCCCGCGCTGGCGCACCGACCGCCTGTGGATCGCCACCTTGGTGACCCTCAACCTGATGGCGGTGAACCTCATCAAAAACAACAGCCTCACCAGCTGCCCCTGGGACATGGCGCTGTGGGGCGGCCGCGCAGAGGTGGTGTCGCACTGGCGCTGGGGCGTGAGCGACGGTGGCCCTGGGCGCTGTTTTCCCGGCGGCCATGCGTCGGCGGCGCTGGCGTTTGCGCCCTGGGTGCTGGCGCTGTGGTGGCCCACTCCGGGTGGCCATACACCGTCGCCACGCGCCGCGCGCTGGGCATTGGGCTTGTGGCTGTTGGCGGTGCTGGTGACGGGCGGCACCCAGACCTTGCGCGGCGCCCACTACCCGAGCCACACCGCCTGGACCGCCATCATCTGCTGTGGCATCACCCTGTTGGGCTGGAGCCTGTGGCAGTGGCGCCAACAGCGGCGTGTGGGCCGCTGATTCACCAGCGCTCTTTGACGCCCGTGAACATGGCTTTGAGCAAGCGGGTGCGCTCCAAGTAACCCATGCCGATGGCGGCCACGGCGTGCAAACCGGCCGACAAGAGCAGCGCATCGGCCAACACCTCGTGCAGGTCTTGCAGCCACGCTTCGCCCCAAAAGGCGTCGAGCCCTTGCATCCAGCCGGTGACACCCAGCGACAACACCAAGGCCATCAGCCACAGCACCATCAGCGCCCCCAAGGGGTTGTGGCCCCAATGGTGTGGCGCTTGTCCTGACCACAGCCCACGCAGGTGGGCCCCCACCCGCGCCGGGGTGGGCCAGAAGTCGGCAAAGCGCGCGTGGCGGGAGCCGACAAAGCCCCACACCACCCGCGCCAGCACCAGCGCGCTGGCCAGATAGCCCAACCAGCGGTGCCAGTCTTCGCCGTCGTCCATCAGCAGGCCGTTGGTGAGCACACAGCCCACCAAGGTCCAGTGAAACACGCGCACAAAGCGGTCCCACACCGGCCGAGCGTCCTGCTCAAGCGGCGCATTGGGCAGAGAGCGGCTCATGGCCTGTGGCTCACTTGCTTTCGAGCACGGCGGCGGTCACGGGGTCGAAGTAGATCTCGACCTTTTTGCCCGCCTTGTCAAAGCCATAGATTTCGTAGCACTGGCCGCCGCTGACCTTGAAGGTCTTGATCTTGTAGCCTTGCTGCTCCAACTGCGACTTGAAGGTGGCTTCGGGCATCCACTTTTCTTTGGGCTGGCTGCACTTGGGGCCGGCGATGGCGGCGCCCGAGAGGGCCACAGCGGTGATGGCCAAAGCGAGGGATTTGAACGAGAGGGTGGTCATGGCAAAGCCTTCCTGAAACATCGACAGCACATGCTGACAAGCAGGATTGCACCGCGCGCACCTGAAGCGCCCATTAAGGATGGCTGAAGCGCCGCTTAAGCGCAGCGCTTTGTCACCAACCCAGCGCCAAGCGCAGCGGCAGGTAGACCACCATGCCACACACAATGGTGCCCAGCACACCGCGCTGCCCAAAAAACCAGGCCGCACCGGCCAGCGCGGCGAAGATGCGCGCGTCTTGCCAGGTGGTGATCAACTGGCCCTGGCTCATCACCACCTCGGGCACCACCACCGCCGCCAACGCGGCAATCGGCGCGTACTGCAAGCCCCGCTGTGCCCAGCGCGGCAAGGTCCAAGGCCGGCTGGAGAACAAAAAGAAGCTGCGTGTGACGACCGTCACCACCCCCAGTGCCACGATGGTGATCAGCGTCCAGGCGTCGATCTCAAACATGGTGAGGCTCCGCCTTGCCCAGCGCTTGCTCGATCACCAAGCAGATCGCCACCGCGCTCGCAATGGCGACCAAGATGTTGAGCTTGAGCGGCAGCGCAAACGCCGCCACCGCCGCCGCGCCCGCCACCGTGGCCGACACCACCCGCAGCGGGCTGCTGGCCAAGGAACAGAGCACGCCCACCAAGGCCAGAATGCCGGCAAAGCCCAGCCCCCAAGCGGTGGGGATCACATTGGCCAGCGCAATGCCGATCAGGCTGCAGCTCATCCACGCGCCGTAATTGACCGCGCAATTGCCCATCAGATAGGCCATCTGCGCGGTGCACTCCGCGTCGTTCGCGCCCGGCTGGTGGTAGCGCTTGGCAAAAAACACATAGGACAAATCGCCGGTCACATAACCGCTGATGGCGCGCTGCCAGCGTGGCAGGTGCATCAGGTGCGGCCGCAAGTGGGCTGAGAACACCACAAAGCGCAGGTTCACACAAAACGCCGCCGCCAAAATCACCCACAGCGGGGCGCCCGCCGCCATCAGCGGCACCGCGGCCAACTGGGCGCTGCCGGCGTAGACGATCAGCGTCATCAGCGTGGCCTCCAGTGGGCTCAGACCCGACTTGACCATGGCCACACCGGTCATCAGACCCCAGGCGGCGATGCCCAAGGCCACACTGGTTTGGTCGCGCCAGCCCTGGCGAAACTCGCTGTGGGTGCGCAGATGCGCTTGCCAAAACATCAGACCGCCAAACCGTCGGGCTGGGGCCCCAGCCGCTCGCCCACCGCCACCGGGTGGCCGCGCAGGAATTCGCGCGCGGGCAACCGCTTGCTGCCGGCGCGCTGCAGCTCGGTCAGCAGCAGGCTGCCCACACCCGTCTGCACCCGCACCCCGGTGTCGTCCACCGACAGCACCGTGCCAGGCAACACACCCGGCGAACCGTCGGGCAAGACCTGGGCACCCCAGATCTTGAGCGGCTCACCGGCCCACAGCGCCTGCACCCCAGGAAACGGGTCAAAGGCCCGCACCCGGCGCGCCAGCGTGGCCGCATCCTGCTGCCAGTCGATCAGGGCCTCGGCCTTCTCAATCTTGTGCGCATAGGTCACGCCCTCTTGGGGTTGGCGCACCGGCGTGAAACCGCCGCAGGCGGCGATCTCCAGCGCCTCCACCACCAAACGGGCGCCCAAGTCGGCCAGCTTGTCGTGCAGCGTCGCGGTGGTGTCGGTGTCGGCGATCGGCAGGCGCTCGACCAGCAGCATGTCGCCGGTGTCGAGCCCAGCGTCCATTTGCATGATGGTGATGCCGGTCTCGGTGTCGCCCGCCTCGATGGCGCGGTGAATCGGCGCGGCGCCGCGCCAGCGCGGCAGCAGCGAGCCGTGGATGTTGAGGGCCCCCACGCTCCGCCGCTGCGCTGGGTCGCTGCCCCCCACGGGGGCGTTCGCGCCTTGGGGCGGCCCGGCGGCGCTCATCAGGTCGAGCACCCACTGCGGCAGGATCAGGCCATAAGCGGCCACCACCATCACATCGGCGCGCGCGTCGATCAGCGCTTGCCGCGCGGCGGCCGCGTCCTCGGGGAATTTGCCGTCGAGTTTGAGGCTGCGCGGCTGCGCCACGGGGATGCCGTGCGCCAGCGCCGCTTGTTTGACCGCCGAGGCCTGCAGCTTCATGCCCCGCCCAGCCGGCCTATCGGGCTGGGTCAGCACCAGCGGCACGGTGAAGCGGGCGCGCACCAAGGCGTCCAGCGCCACGCGGGCGAACTCGGGCGTGCCCGCAAAAACCACTCTCATGTCTTGTCCTTTGGGGGACCGGCGCCCACACTGTCGGCGTGCTAACGCGGCCCAAATTCCGGTCGGTCAGCGTCGCGCGTCGCGCTCGGCCTTGGCCAGTTTTGATTTGATGCGGTTGCGCTTGAGCGGCGACAGGTATTCCACAAACACCTTGCCCAGCAGGTGGTCCATCTCGTGCTGGATGCACACCGCCAACAGGCCCTCGGCCTCGATCACCCGGCTCTGGCCTTTTTCATCCAGCGCGCGCACGCGAATGGCCACCGAGCGCTCCACGCCGTCGTAAATGCCGGGCACCGACAAACAGCCTTCGTCGCCCTTTTGCTTCTCGGGGCTGGCCCACTCCACCTCGGGGTTGATCAACACCAGGCGTTGGTTGCGCTCCTCGCTCACGTCGATCACGATCAGGCGCTCGTGCACGTCCACCTGGGTCGCCGCCAGGCCAATGCCATTGGCGTCGTACATGGTGGCAAACATGCGGTCGACCAAAGCGCGGACGCGATCGTCCACCGCCGCCACCGGCTTGGCCACGGTGTGCAGGCGTGGGTCGGGGTAGCGCAGAATGGACAGCAGGGGGGGTGACAAGGTCTCGCTCATGGTGTCTCGTTGGGGCCGGCGCGGCAGGATTGCCCAATCGGCCCGCCAGTGTGGCGACAATGTGCTTATTTTCCCGTTTTTTGGCGCCTCCCGCTGACGAAGGGGCCTCCAGCGTTGCCGTGACCGGGCCGCCAGTTCACAATTGGACTCCCTCACCGCGCGATTTCGGCCTCCTGCCAAGACCAGCGCCGCCCTATTTCACCGTTGCCCATGCCAGCACACGCCATGATCCGTCGCGCCTCTTCCCACCACCTTGCCCTGCTGATGGGACTCGCCAGTGTGGCCACATTGTTGGCTGCGCCCGCCAGTGCTCAGACGGCGGCCAGCGCCAGCCTGCCCACGGTCAAGCTGTCGCCGCGCGCCCGCGCCGAGCCCGCCCCCAACGAACTCTCCGCCTTGCTCGCGCAAGCCGGTGTCGAGGCTTTTGTCACCGAGGCCGAGGTGCTGAGCGCAGACGCGCTCAACCAACTGCCGCGCATTGTGGCAACCCCAGACAACCGCCTGCTGTTGGGCCAAGGCGACCGCGCGTTTGCGCGCTCTGGCCAAGGCACCGGTGGCCCCTTTCTGACCGCAGGACAAGGCACTGGCGAATTCCGCGTGGTGCGCAACAGCCGCGCGCTGCGCGACCCCACCACGGGCGATGAACTGGGCCAGGAGCTGCAAGTGGTGGGCAAAGCGACCCTGCTGGCCAGCGAAGCCCTAGAGACCGCAGCCGATGGCAAGACCGTGGTGGTCCCCGCCACACTGCGCATCACCAGCGCCAAAGAAGAAATCCGCACTGGCGACCGGCTGCTGCCCGTGACCGCACCCAACTTTGAGCCCCTGGTGGGCAAAGTGCCGACCCAGGCGCTGCAGGGTCAGGTCTTGGGCATCTACGGCAGCGGGGTGAATTTTGCGGGGCAAAACCAAGTGATCCTGATCAACCGGGGCCGCGTGCATGGACTGGAGCAAGGCCACTTGCTGACGGTGCTCAAAGATGGGCGCACCGCCATGGACCGCACCAACGGCAACAACACCCCCATGCAACTGCCCGCCGACACCAACGGCAGGATCATGGTGTTCCGCGCCTTTGACAAAGTGTCGTACGCGCTCATTTTGAACAACAACGATGCGGTGAAGGTGGGCGACCGCATCGCGGTGCGCTGACCCCGCCGTGGCCGACGCGCGCCATCCCCCGTTCGAAGAAGCACGCGCTTGGCTGCGCTTGCTACTGACGCCGGGGCTCGGCCGCGACAAAGCCCGCCGCCTGCTAGCGGCTTTTGGCACGGCCGAAGGGGTGTGGACACAAGCGCACAGCGCTTGGAAAACCGTGCTTGGCCCCCAAGCCGCCGCCGCCATGCACACGCCCCCGGAAGGCCTGGACGCAGCGGTCGAGCAACTCCTGACTTGGCTCGACGGCGGTCCAGATCGCCACTGGCTGCCGCTGGGGCACAGCGCCTATCCGGCCGAGCTGCTGGCCACCGAAGACCCACCCCTGGCGTTGTCGGTGCTGGGGCAGATCACAAGCTTGCAGTGGCCACGGCGCCTGGCGGTGGTGGGCAGCCGCAACCCCACACCACAAGGCGCCGACAACGCCCGCGCTTTTGCCCGGGCGCTGAGCGAACAAGGCGTCTGTGTGGTGTCGGGCTTGGCGCTGGGTATTGACGGAGCCGCCCACGAAGGTGCGCTCGCCGGTCCCAGCCCCACCTTGGCGGTGGTGGGCACCGGACTGGACCGGGTCTATCCCGCGCGCCACCGTCAGCTGGCCCAACACATCACCGAGCGCGGAGCCATCGTCAGCGAATACCCCTTGGGCACACCCCCGCTGGCGCACCACTTTCCACAGCGCAACCGCATCCTCTCGGGCTTGTCACAAGGCACACTGGTGGTGGAAGCGGCGCTGCAGTCGGGCTCGCTGATCACCGCGCGCATGGCGCTGGAGCAAGGCCGCGAGGTGCTGGCCATCCCGGGCTCCATCCACGCTCCGCAGTCGCGGGGTTGCCATGCCCTGATCCGCCAAGGCGCCAAGCTGGTCGAGTCGGCACAAGACATTCTGGAAGAGTTGCGCTGGCCCGCCCCATTGGCCGCCGAACCCTTGGCCACAGACAACCACAGCACACACCACAACACGTCGGAGCTGCTGCCGCACTTGGGCCACGACCCAGTGGGCCTGGATGCGCTGCAAGCGCGCTGCGGCTGGCCCACCGCGCAGCTGCAAGCCGAGTTGTTGACGCTGGAGCTGGAGGGCCAAGTGGCGCGCCTGCCTGGCGGCCTGTGGCAGAGCCGCGCCCAGGCCTGAGCGCGGCCCAAACGCTCTTTAGCTGAGCAGGCGTTCGGGATTGGCGTCGAGCTTGGCCAGCGCTTCGCGGGTGGCCCGCACCGTCAGGGCCTCGTCCTCGGCCGGCAACAACAAGCCCGCCTGCAAATAAGCCCCCACCCGCCGAACGGGGAACAAGAGGCAACGCTGGCGCAAGTCCACAAACAGCAGCAACTGCCCGCGCTGGCTGCGCCACGCCAGCTGCACCAGGCCCAGCTGTCCGTTGTGGTCCAGCTCGAACCAGTCGCCCACGGGAAGCTCGTTGGCCCAGTCCATCATGGCCTCGGTCGGGATGCTGCCGCCGCGCTCGACAAATTCGAAGTCGCCCAGATCGTCGCCCAACAACAAAGCCACGCTCTCCGGATCCAGCGACAGTTCGACCAGATCACCGTCGGGCAAGATGTCTTCCAATTCGGCCAGCCGCTGCGCCAGCTCCTCTAGGCGCTGCGGCGCAATCGCCGGCCCACGCGACATAAACGCTTCCGTGAGGTGGTGGCGCACCACCTCAATGTGGCCGTCTTGGTCCTGCGCCCCCAGACCCAGCAAGCCCATGCCATCGCGCAACTGCTGCAACAGCGCAGGCAATTGCTCAATGACGCGCGCACGCTCGGCCCGGCTGGGTTTGGCGCTGGCAGCCCACAGCAGGTCGTGGGCCGCTTGTTTGTGGCGCAAGGTCTGTGCATCCTTGGGGCCAAATTTGACGGCGGACACCGCCAGCACCTCCACCCAGACCTTGTAGATGAAATCGCGCAGCGCCTCGCTGACCGGCAAGTCAGAGAGCCACTTGCGCAACTCAATGGTGTACTGGATCGCCAAGGTTTCTTTTTGTTCGACCTGCTGGGCCACACCCACCACTTTGCGGGTGCTTTCCTTGCCCGTCAGGAAGTTGGCCAGAAACTTCTCGAACTCATCGCTCATGAGTTCAAACACCCGGCGTCCGGTCTCAGGGTATTGCTCGATCACCTGCACCACCCGCTTAATCTCGGCTTCCAGCGCCTGCGGGCTGGCACTCGACTCAAAGCCCAGCACACAAGAGCCCATGCGGTCGATCAGCTTGCGTGCCGGGTGGTGCAATGCCCCAAAAAACGTGGGCTCAGACAAGGCCAGGCGCAACACTGGCATCTGCAAACGGGCAAACCACACCCGCACGCTGGGCAAGATGCGTTCTTCCGACAAGATGCTCAAAAACATCAACGCCACCAGCTCCACGGTGGCTTTTTCTACCGGTGTCTTGGCCGCTTGTTTGAGATCGGTGGTGCGTTCGCGCACCACATCGGCCGCCTTTTGCACATGGATCTCGTCCATGGCGTGGGTCATGCCGTCGTACAGGTTGATGCGCTGGGTCCGGTCGTCGGCCGCATCGGGTGCGTAGCGCCGCAACGCGCTTTGCAAAGCGGTGGAGCCTTCGGCCATGTCGGTGGTTTGCTCGCCAAACTCAAAGCCGGCCTTGTCGCCCAGCAGTCGGCGCAGCCGCCCCATCACGCCCTGGGCCCGCATGCGCGCCCGCACCAGCGGCGTGGCGTGGGTCAACAGCCGGGTTTCGGCGTCCACCTCGCTGCGGCGCGGCGCCCGGGGGTCGCCTATGCCCACGCCCCCTGAGGACTGCCCCATGGACAGTGCGTCAGCGCCACTGCGCAAGCTCGGCGGCGCGTGACCGGTGCTGCCGGTATAGCCCGAGGCCGGACCAGCCGCCGGCATCAGCGCACCGGGCTGGGTATTGCCGGTTGAGCGCTTGACCAGCGACTGCAACTGGATGTTGCGCAGCACACCACTGTCGACCAAAAACCGGTTGGCTGTTTGGTAGGCCGCCAGCATCTCGCGCGCAATCACCGGTGCGGCCGCGTCTTGCACCATCGACCAGCCTTGGCGCGCCATGCCCACCGCCGCCCACTGGTCGACCAGCACCCGGGTGGCCACCTCGGGCAACAACACATCGCTGCGCTCCAGCTCAGAGCGCTGCTCCAAGTGCTGGATGCGCAAACGCAGTTCGTTGAGTTCGGCGGCGGCGTCGTCCAGCACCCGCATCGCCAAGCGCGACGCCAGAATCTGGTCGTCGATATCGCCGTCGGCCACCAATTCGAGCTGACCGGGCACCCAATGCCCCGAAGGCGAAAAGCTGGGGTACATGGCCTTTTCCAGGCCTTTGGCACTGGCGTCGATCCAGTGCTGGCGGTGCTGCTTCCAGAGGGTACGCGCATCGCGCCGGTCCTGGATCTGGTTGGACGAACCCGCCTCGTCAAGCAGTGCCTCAAAACGCTCATCCACCACCTGGGCCACGGCGGGCAAGCCGTCGCCCATTTGCCGGGCGAAGCGCTCCCGGGCCTGCTTGGCCAGTACCGATGCGTGTGGATCTTTGCTCACTGCGCCTCGCTCCCTGTTGTGTCTGCCCTCTTACACCACGGCGCCCGCGTTGGGGTCGTTGGAATCGTTGTCCTTGCGGGCGTCGCTCTTGATGAGATCTTCGCGTTTGATGCCCAGCCACATGGCCACCGCCGCCGCCACAAACACCGATGAATAGATACCAAACAGAATACCAATCGTCAGCGCCAACGCAAAATAGTAGAGCGTCGGCCCGCCAAACAACAGCATGGACAGCACCATGATCTGGGTCGAACCGTGGGTGATGATGGTGCGGCTGATGGTGGAGGTGATGGCGTTGTCGATGATCTCGACCGTGGTCTTCTTGCGGTAGCGGCGAAAGCTCTCGCGGATGCGGTCAAAAATCACCACCGATTCGTTGACCGAGTAGCCCAACACCGCCAGCACCGCCGCCAGCACCGCCAGCGAAAACTCCCACTGGAAGAAGGCGAAGAAGCCCAAGATGATCACCACGTCGTGCAAGTTGGCGATGATGGCCGAGACCGCGTACTTCCACTCGAAGCGCATGGCCAAGTAAATCATGATGCCCACAATCACCATGCCCAGCGCCTTCATGCCGTCTTCGACCAGCTCCCTGCCAACCTGTGGTCCGACAAATTCGGTGCGGCGCAACTCCACCGCCGGGTTTTGGGCCTTGAGCGCGGCCATGACCTGCTCACTTTGCTGGCCTGAGGTGCTGCCGGTGGCCACGGGCAAGCGCAGCAGCACGTCGCGCGAGGTGCCAAAGTTCTGCACCGGCACCTCGGCATAACCCAGCTCGGTGATGACCTTGCGCACCGCCTCCAGATCGGCAGGCTGTTCGTAGGCCACCTCCATGACCGTGCCACCGGTGAATTCCACCGACAAATTCAGACCCCGGGTGGTCAGAAAAAACACCGCCGCCAAAAACGTGATGAAGGACACCGCGTTGAGCACCAGCGCGTGGCGCATGAACGGAATGTCTTTGCGGATGCGGAAAAACTCCATGTTCTGGATTCCTTGTCGGTGTCTTTATTCGGTGATGGCGGTGCGCTCACCCGCGCCACGCCAGACGGTGCCAATCGACACGGTTTTGAGCTTTTTCTGCCGGCCGTACCAGAAGTTGACCAAACCGCGCGAGAACATCACCGCCGAGAACATGCTGGTCAAGATGCCAATGCAGTGCACCACCGCAAAACCGCGCACCGGTCCCGAGCCAAACAGCAGCAAGGCCACGCCAGCGATCAGGGTGGTGATGTTGGAATCCAAGATGGTGCCCCAGGCGCGCTCGTAACCGGCGTTGATCGCCGTTTGTGGCGACGCACCGTTGCGCAACTCCTCGCGCACCCGTTCGTTGATCAGCACGTTGGCGTCGATGGCCATGCCCAGCGCCAGTGCCATCGCGGCAATCCCTGGCAGGGTCAGAGTGGCTTGCAGCATCGAGAGCACCGCCACCAGCAACAGCAAATTGACCGCCAGCGCCAAACTGGAGAACACGCCAAACAGCATGTAGTACGCACACATGAACAGCACGATCACAAAGAAACCCCAGATCACGCTGTTGAAACCCTTGGCGATGTTCTCGGCACCCAAGCTCGGGCCGATGGTGCGCTCTTCGACGATGTCCATCGGTGCCGCCAATGAGCCGGCACGCAGCAACAAGGCGGTGTCGTTGGCCTCGACCGTGGTCATGGCGCCTGAGATCTGCACCCGGCCGCCGCCAATCTCGGTGCGGATCACCGGCGCGGTCACCACCTCGCCCTTGCCCTTTTCGAACAAGATGATCGCCATGCGCTTGCCCACGTTGTCGCGGGTGATGTCGCGGAAGATGCGCGAGCCCTTGCTGTCGAGCGTCAGGTGCACCGCCGCCTCTTGGGTCTGGCTGTCGAAACCCGCTTGGGCATCGGTGAGGTTTTCGCCGGTCAGCAGCACGTCGCGCTGCACAATCACGCCACGGCCTTCGCGGTCGGTGTAACGCTCCGATCCAAAGGGCACCGGGCCGCTGCCGCGCTCGGCCGACAGGCCTTCGGTGCTTTCGTCCACCAAACGCAACTCCAGCGTGGCGGTGCGGCCCAAAATGTCTTTGGCCTTGGCGGTGTCTTGCACACCAGGCAGCTGCACCACTATGCGGTCGGCGCCTTGTTGCTGGATCACCGGCTCGGCCACACCCAGCTCGTTGATGCGGTTGTGCAAGGTGGTGATGTTTTGTTTGAGCGCTTGCTCCTGCACCCGGCGCGCGGCCTCGGGCGTGAGGCGTGCGACCAAACGCACGGCGTCGCCATCGGGCGTCTCGGTCAGCGTCAGGTCCACAAACTGCTCACGCACCACATCGCGCACGCCATTGGCCACGCTGGCATCACCCGCGCGGATTTCGATGGTCTGGCCGTTGCGCACAATGCCGCCGTGGCGCACGTTTTTCTCGCGCAAGGCGGTGCGCACATCGGCGGCCAATACATCGGCGCGGCGCAACAACGCCGCCGGCGTGTCCACCTGCAGCAAGAAGTGCACGCCGCCGCGCAGATCGAGCCCCAAATACATGGGCTGGGCGTGCAAGGCATTGAGCCAGGCGGGCGTGCGCGGCACCAAATTGAGCGCCACCACATGGCTGGGGTCGGCAGGGTCGGGGTTCAACGCTTTTTCAATCGCGTCGCGCGCCTGGATTTGAATATCGGTGCTGTCAAAGCGGGCCTTGATCGAACTGCCTTCGAGCTCGATGCGGCTGGCGTTCAGGCCTGCCGCCGACAGCGCCTGCTGCACCCGGTCCAGCGTGGCGCTGTCGACCTTGACCGAAGCCTTGCCGCCAGACACCTGCACCGCAGGAGCCTCACCAAAAAAGTTGGGCAGCGCATACACCGCGCCAATGAGCATGGCCACCAGAATGACGGCGTATTTCCAAAGGGGGTATCGGTTCATCAGCGCGAATCTCGGGAACAGAACACAAAAGGCCAACCAGGCCGTGCAACAACAGCAGAAGCGGGCCCAGCCGTGGCTAGGCCAGAGACCTTACTTCAGCGTGCCCTTGGGCAAGACCTGCACCACGGCGGAACGCTGCATCTGCACTTCCATGCCGTCGGCCAGTTCCACACCAATGTACACATCACCGAGTTTGCTGACTTTGCCCAGAAAACCACCGGCCGTGACAATTTCGTCGCCCTTGGCCAAGGCTTCAATCATGGCCTTGTGCTCTTTCTGGCGCTTCATTTGCGGGCGAATCATCACAAAGTACAGCACCACAAACATCAGCACCAGCGGCAGCAGGCTGATCAGGCTGGAAGTGGTGTCGCCACCAGCGGCTTGGGCGTAAGCAGGGGAAATGAACATACAAAAAGTCTCCAACGAATCCGGACACACAACCCGCCGGCCAGGCACCCCACCATGGGGCGGCCCTGGCACACCAAAGGCCACGGTCACCGGGCGGTGACCGTGGCCTGGGGCAAAGGTCTGCAGTCGATTGTATGCCCCGGGTGGAACGCGCCCGCCCGGGCCGGCGGCTGTCCTCAGGCCGCCCGGGGGCTCTGGGCTGGGGCGGTGGCTGAGGCGTCCCACTGGCCCCAAGCGGCGTCGCGCTGGGCCATGGCCTGCGCCAGGTGGCGCGCCTTGACGTGGCCGTAGCCGCGCACCGCGTCGGGCCAGCCGGCCAAGCGCAGGGCCAGCGCATGCCGCTCGGGCGTGAGTTCGGCGATCAGCCGCTCCACATCGGCCTGGTAGCGACCGATCAGCTCGCGCTCGGTGCGCCGCTCTTCGGTGCGGCCAAAGGCGTCCAAGGCGGTACCGCGCAAGCCCTTGAGCTTGGCCAGCAAGCGCATGGCGCCGAACATCCAGTGCCCATAGGTCTGTTTGACCAGCTCGCCTTTGTCGTTGGTTTTGGCCAGCAGCGGCGGCGCCAGGTGCAGCTTGAGCTGGTAGCCGGGCTCAAACTGCTCGGCCAGCCGGGCGTGGAAGGCCGGGTCGGTGTGCAGGCGGGCCACCTCGTACTCGTCCTTGTAGGCCATGAGCTTGAACAAGTGGCGCGCCACCGACTCGGTGAGCGCGGTTTTGCCCAGCTGGGCCTCGGCGTCTTGCACCCGGCGCACCAACAGCTCGTAGCGGCCGGCGTAGGCGGCGTTTTGGTAATCGGTCAAAAACGCCACCCGGCGCGCCACCAAGGCGTCCACCGTCTCGCGCGGCTTGAACTGGATCACCTGGGCCTCGGCCGTGGGCTTGAGCAGCGCGGCCATGGCCTGCGGGTTATGGGCGGCGCGCCGGCCCCATTCAAAGGCCTGTTTGTTCTTCTCCACCTGCACCGCGTTGAGTTCGATGGCGCGCATCAGCGCGGCCAAGCCCAGCGGCAGCCAGCCCTGCTGCCAGGCGTAGCCCAGCATCATCGGGTTGGTGTAGATCGCGTCGCCCATCAAGCGGGTGGACGCCAGCTCGGCGTCGAAGCGGCCCACGGCGGCCTCGCCCAGCGCGCCCACCAGCGAATCGACACAGGCCTGGGCCGGGTTGGCCCAGTTGGGGTTTTTCACAAACGCTGCGGTCGGCGTGGCGCCGGTGTTGAGCGCCACATGGCTGCGGCCCGGGCGCAGGCGCTGCAAGGTTTCTTTGCCGGCGGCCACAATCGGGTCGCACGCAATCACCAGATCGGCCGACGCCGCACCCACCCGGGTGGTGCGAATGTGGTCTTGGCTGGCGCCAATCAGCACATGGCTCCAGGTGGCGCCGCCTTTTTGCGCCAGCCCGGCCGCGTCTTGGGTGACGATACCCTTGCCCTCAATGTGCGCGGCCATGCCCAGCAGCTGGCCAATGGTGATGACCCCGGTGCCGCCCACACCAGCCACCACCAGGCCCCAGGCGTCCTCGCCCAGCAGCGGCAACTTGGGCATGGGCGGCTCGCCGCCGCTCCAGCCCTGGGCGGCCGAGGCCTTGTCTTTTTTGCGCAGCTGCGCGCCGTCCACCGTCACAAAGCTCGGGCAAAAGCCTTTCACACAAGAAAAGTCTTTGTTGCAGCTGCTTTGGTTGATGCGGCGCTTGCGGCCGAATTCGGTGTCCAGCGGCTCCACGCTCAGGCAATTGCTCTGCACGCTGCAGTCGCCGCAGCCTTCGCACACCGCTTCGTTGATCACCACCCGCTGGGTCGGCTCCACCAGGGTGCCGCGCTTGCGGCGGCGGCGCTTCTCCGTCGCGCAGGTCTGGTCGTAAATGATGACGGTGGTGCCCGCGATCTCGCGGAACTCGCGCTGCACCGCGTCCAGCGTGTCGCGGTGCTCAATGGCAATGCCCGCCGGCAAGCCCTGCACGCCGGCGTATTTCTCGGGCTCGTCGGTCACGATGGTGATTTTCACCACCCCTTCGGCGCGCATGCTTTGCGCGATCTGCACCACGCTGTGGCCCTCGGGCCGTTCGCCCACCTGCTGGCCACCGGTCATGGCCACCGCGTCGTTGTACAGAATTTTGTAGGTGATGTTGACCCCAGCCGCGATGCTTTGGCGGATGGCCAAAATGCCGCTGTGGAAGTAGGTGCCGTCGCCCAGGTTGGCGAAGATGTGGCGGTCGGTGGTGAAAGGCTGCTGCCCCACCCAAGGCACGCCCTCGCCGCCCATCTGGGTGAAGCCCAGGGTAGAGCGGTCCATCCAGATGCTCATGAAATGGCAGCCAATGCCGGCCATGGCGCGCGAGCCCTCGGGCACGCGGGTAGAGGTGTTGTGCGGGCAACCGCTGCAAAACCAGGGCTGGCGGTTCGCGTCTGCGCTGGCGCTGGCCAGCAAGGTTTGGGTGGCTTTTTCTTGCGCGTCCAGCAGCGCCAGCTGGGTGGCCATGCGGGCCTCAATGTCGCTGGGCACGCCCAGCTTGCGCAGCCGCTTGGCGATGGCGCGGGCGATGATGCCCGGGTTCAGGTCGGCGTTGGCGCGCAGCAGCTGGTTGCCGCTCGGGTTGGGCATGCTCCATTCGCCGCCGCTGTGGTCGCCTTCCACCTCGTCGAACTTGCCCAGCACGTTGGGCCGCACGTCCGAGCGCCAGTTGTACAGCTCTTCCTTGAGCTGGTATTCAATCACTTGGCGCTTTTCTTCCACCACCAAAATCTCGCGCAGGCCGGTGGCAAAGTCGCGCGTGGTTTGTGCCTCCAGCGGCCACACCACCGCCACCTTGTGCAGGCGCACACCCAGCCGGCGGCAGGTGGCGTCGTCCAGCCCCAGGTCCAGCAGCGCCTGGCGGGTGTCGTTGTAGGCCTTGCCGCTGGCGATGATGCCCAGCCGGTCGTTCGGCCCTTCGATCACGTTGTGGTTCAGGCGGTTGGCGCGCACATAGGCCAGCGCGGCGTACCACTTGGTGTCGAACAGGCGCGCCTCTTGGTCCAGCGCGGCGTCGGGCCAGCGGATGTGCACGCCACCCGGGGGCATCTCAAACTCGGGAATCACGATCTGCACCCGGTCGGGGTCGATCAGCGCGGTGGCGCTCGATTCCACAATCTCCTGAATCGTCTTCATGCCGGTCCACACACCGGCAAAACGGCTCATGGCAAAGGCGTGCAGGCCCAGGTCCAAAATCTCTTGCACGCTGGCCGGAAAAAACACCGGCAGGCCGCAGGCCTTGAAGATGTGGTCGCTCTGGTGCGCGGCGGTGCTGCTCTTGGCCACATGGTCGTCGCCCGCCACCGCAATCACCCCACCCCAGGGCGTGGTGCCGGCCATGTTGGCGTGTTTGAACACATCGCTGCAGCGGTCCACGCCCGGCCCTTTGCCGTACCAAATGCCAAACACCCCGTCGTGTTTGTTGGTGCCGGGCGGGGCAAAACCCAGCTGCTGGGTGCCCCAAATGGCGGTGGCGGCCAGCTCTTCGTTCACTCCGGGCTGGAAGACGATGTTTTGCTGCTTCAGATGCGGCGCGGCCTTTTGCAAGGCCTGGTCGTAGCCGCCCAAGGGCGAGCCCCGGTAACCGCTGATGAAGCCCGCCGTGTTTTTGCCCAAGCGCGCGTCGCGCTGGCGCTGCAGCATCGGCAGCTTCACTAGGGCCTGCACCCCGCTCATGAAGGCGCGGCCCACCTCCAACGAATACTTGTCGTCCAGCGTCACCGTCTCGAGCGCTTGGCGAATGTGGTCGGGCAAAGGGGCGTTCATGGGCGTGTCTCCGTTGTCGTTGGGGGTGCCGCCGGGTGGGCGGTGTGCAAGGCGCTGGCGGCCGGGTAGGCCACTACACCAGTGTGCCGCACAGTGTATGGCCGACACGGCGACAGGTGTTTGCTTTTCGTGCCCACTTTCGGCGTATTCTTGAAAGACCCTTTCTTGAAACAGCCGTTTATGGAAACGCTTGATAAATTCGACCTCGCCATCCTGCACGAACTGCAACGCGACGGGCGGCTCACCAACGCCGAATTGGCCAGCCGCGTGGGACTGTCGGCCGCGCCCTGCTGGCGCCGGGTGCGGGCGCTGGAAGACGCCGGCATCATCCGCGGCTACCGCGCCGAACTCGACCGCGAAAAAATCGGCCTGGGCGTGCTGGCCTTTGTGCGGCTCGACGCCGACCGCAACACCGGCGACGTGACCCGCAAACTCGAAGACGCCATCCGCGCCATTCCCGAAGTGGTGGCCTGCCACTACATCAGCGGCTCAGGCACCTTTGAGCTGCAAGTGGTCAGCCAAGACCTGGCCAGCTTCAGCGCCTTTGCGCGCGCGGTGCTGCTCAACCTGCCGCATGTGAAAGACCTGCACACCAGCTTTTCGCTCGGCGAAGTGAAAGCGGCCGGGGCCTTGCCGCTGAGCCATTTGGGGGGTTGAGGGGGTTTCTGTAGCGTCTGCAGCAACGCTTGTGTTGGCGAAGAATGAGCGCCTGATGTCGTCGCCGACGACACGTCAATGAAACGTGTACATGTTTTTAAAACACAGCGACATGTCTTATGCCCGCCTCACTGCAGCGAGCCCGAATCCAGCACCTGTCGCACCAGCGGGTGCACCACCTTGCGTTCTGACCCGATCAGGAAAAACTGCTCGACCACCGGACAGTCGCCCAGGGCCACAAAACCTTGGTGGGTCAGTTCGGCGTGGATCAAAGCCGGCGCCGGGAAAATGCCCAGACCTGCCTCGCCAAACGCCTCCAGCAAGGCGCTGTCTTCAAATTCACCCACCACGCGCGGAAACAGGTGTTCGCGCTCAAACCACTGGTTCAGGCGCGGGCGCACCGCGCTGTGGCCAATCGGCAGCAGCAGTGGCAGGCGCTGCAGCGCGGTGGCGGGGTCTTGCGCCCAGGCATCGGCCCAGCGCGGCAGGCCGTACCAGCGCAGCGGCGATTCGCCCAGCGGGTGGCTGTACACCCGCAGGTTGGGATTGTTGGGCGCTGGGCGGTCGGCCAGCACCATGTCCAGCCGGTGCAGCGCCAGGTCGGCCAGCAGGTCTTCCACCTCGCCCTCGTGGCACTCCAGCCGCAGATGGGCCTGTTGCAGCACCGGGCCCAGCAGGCGTGGAATCGCGTGCTTGGGCAAACCGTCTGAGGTGCCCACCCGCAAATGCACCCGGGGTGTGGCGGCGGCCATCAGCACATCGGGCAGCTTTTCGCCGAGTTGAAACATTTGGTCGGCCACGCCCAGCGCCGCCTCGCCCGCCGACGTGAGCACCAACTGGCGACCCTGCGGCTTGAGCAACTGGTGGCCCAGGGCCTTTTCCAGCTCGCGCACCTGCGCGCTGATGGTCTGCACCGCCATGTCCAGCCGTTCGGCGGCGCGGCTGATGCCGCCCTCCTTGGCCACCACCCAGAAGTAATACAGGTGGCGGTAGTTGTACTGGCTCATGGTGTGTCCTCAGGCTCTTTCGAAAAAACCGAAATCTGTGGGCGTATTTAACTGCTTTTCTCTGCGGCGTGCACGGCGCAGCATCCCACCCACCATGTCTTTGTTGTTCCACACCAGCGCATCGCCCAAACGGCGACCCCCCAGCCCATGACCGCCAGCGGACTGCACGAACGCCTGGCGGCCATGGCCGCCAATCTGCGCGACGAACGGGTGGCCGTGCGCGAACTGATGGCCGCGCACGGCCAAGCCGCCCAGGGCGCCTGGCTGGTGCTGCTGGCGCTGCCCTGCCTGCTGCCCATTCCGGGCACGGGCACCGTGTTGTCGTTTGGCCTGGCCGCCATGGCCTGGCTGGTGTGGCGCGGCCCCGAGCACTGCGAGCTGCCCGCCCGCGTGGGCAATTGGGAATTGAGCGCCGACGCCGCCCGCCGCGTGCTGCACAGCTTGTCGCGCTGCTACGGCTGGGCCGCGCGCCTGAGCCGCGAGCGCTGGGCCTGGTGGAGCGCACCCGCTCAGCGGCACTGGCAAGCGCTGTTGGTGGCCTGCATGGCCTTGTTGATCTTTTTGCCGATACCGTTTGGCAATGTGCTGCCCGCCACCGCCTTGGTCATTCTGGGCTTGGGCCTGGTGTTTCGCGACGGCTGGGCGGTGCTGGCCTCGGTGCTGGTCGGCGTGTGTGCGGTGGGTGTGACCACGGCCTTGACCTGGGGCGTGGTGTGGGCCGGGCAATCGCTGTTGTGAGCGCTCAGCCGCCGCTGCGCAACAGCATGGCGGGGCTCAGGCGCATTTGGCGCAGCAGGTAACGCGCGCCCAGCGCCATGCTCAGGCCGCTGACCAGCACCGCCGTCACGCCACCGCTCCAATACAGCCCCAGCGGGCTCATGTCGAGCCGCCACAGCAACAAACCCGTGGCCAAAGCGCTGCCGGTGAGCACCGCAAAACCCGCGGTCACGCTGGCCAACAACAGGTATTCCCACACCAGCACAGCGCGCAGCAGCGCATGGCGCGCGCCCAGCGCGTGCATCACCGTCGCGTCGTAGACCTGGCGGCTGCGGCTGGCGGCCACCACGCTGGCCAACACCAGCAGGCTGGCCGCCAGGCACACACCGGCCACCACGCTCAGGCCAGCGCTGGCGCGGGCCATCAGCGCACGGGTTTCGCGCAGCATCGATTCGGTGCGCGCGGTGGCGATGTTGGGCGCGGCGGCGGCCAGGCGGTCTTGGGCGTCCAGCGTGTGTTCGGCGGGCATCCAGGCCGCGCCCACATGGCGGGTGATGAAGGGGTCGAGCACCCCGTCGCTGAAGATGGCTTCGAGCCACAGGCGCGACTGCATGCGCCGCTGGCTGTAGATGGCGGCCAGCGTCGCCTCCACCGGCTGGCCCAGGATGTCAAAGCGCAGCTTGTCGCCCACTTGCAGGCCCAGCTCGTCGGCCTCGCGGTCTTCCATCGCCACCAGCGGCTCGCCGCGGTGGTCAGCCGGCCACCAGGCGCCTCGGTCGATCACCACGTCGTCAAAGTTGCCGCTGCGGTCGCTGAGCTTGTGCTCGTCGCGCGATTCGCGGTCGCGTTCGGTGTCTCCGCTTTCCCGCAGCGCGTTGCCGTTGACGGCCACCAAGCGGCCCAGCACCAGTGGCGCGGTTTTCACGGCTTGCAGGTACGGCGAGGTTTGCAGCGTTTCGCGCAACAGCGGAATTTGTTCCGTCTGCACGTCGTAAAACACCAGGGCCGGCGCCTGCTCTGGCACGGTGTCGTTCACCGTGCGCAACAGCGTCATCACCACCACCGTGCAGGCCACCAGCAGGGTCAGCGCTGAACCCAGCGACAGCAGGGCGGTGCGCAGCGGCGACTGCGGCTGTTGCAGCCCCGCCAAGGCCAATTGCAGCGGCAGGGGCAGCGCGCGCTGGTGCTGCAGCCGCGCGGCCAGGTGGCGCAGGCCGCGTGTGGCGCCGTCGAGCAGCGCCAACACCAACGCCGTGGCGGCCACAAAAGCCAGGCCAAAACGCGGGTCGGGCAGGGCCAGCACCAGCAAAGCCAGCGTCAACAACACCGCCGCCGCCGTGGCGCGGCGCGCCCAGCGCGGTACCGCCAGGGCCACCCCCTCGGTGCCCCGAAACAGCACCGCCGGCGACACCGACACCGCCCGCCCCAGCGCCGGCAGCGAAAACGCCAACGCGGTCAACACCCCAAACAGCAGCGCCACCAGCGCCGGCTGCCACAGCCCCGCCAGCGCCAGGCCCACCGGCAGCTTGTCGGCCGCCAGTTGCGCGCCGGCCAGCGCCAAGCCCACGCCCAAGGCCGCCCCCAGCCCACTGGCCAGCAGCGCCAGCAAGCCAATTTGCAGCAGCACAAAGACCGCCAAACGCTGGTCGCGCAAACCCAGCGCGCGCAGCGTGGCCAAGCTGGTCAGCTTGCCCTGCAAATAGGCCTGCACACTGTTGAACACCCCCAGGCCGCCAATGAACAGCGCCGAAAACCCAATCAGCAACAGGCCCGAGCCGATTTGGCCCAGCACCTCGGCCGTGCGGTCGCTGCGCTCGTCAAAGCTGTGCACCTCGGCGTCCAGCGCCGGAAAAGCGCCCAGGAATGCGTCGCGCCAGGCCGCAGCGGGCTCGGCGGTGCGCACGCGGTACTGGTATTCCACCCGGCTAAACGGCTGCACCAGCCCAGTGGCCATCAGCGCACCGTCGGCCACCAGCACCGGCGCGGCGCCCCAGTCGGCGCGCAAGCTGCGGTCGGGCTGGCGCAGCACCAGCGCGCGCACGCTCAGCGTGGTGTCGCCCACGGCAACGCGGTCGCCCAGCTGCAGACCCAGCCGCGTGGCGAGCGAAGCGTCCACCGCCGCGCCCCACAGGCCGTCGCGCTGCGCCAGCGCATCCGCCAGCGCGCCGGCCGGCTGCAGCACCACCTCACCGTACAGCGGGTAAGCCGCGTCTGCGCTCAGCAACTCAATGAGCTGCGCCCGCCCCGCCTCGGTGCGCAACATGGTGCGCAGCTCCACCACCCGCGACACCGTGCCGCGCGCCTGCATCCAGGCCAGCGCATCGGCCGGCAGCGGCGTGGGCGACTCCACCTCCACATCGCCCCCAAACAGCAGCCGCGCATCGCCGCGCAGCGCGTCGGCCACCTGGCGGTACAGGCCACCCCCCGCCGCCACCAGCGACACACCCAGCACCAAACAGGCGACAAAAATCCACAGCCGCCGGCCACTGGCGCGCAGGTCGCGCCAGGCCAAATCAAGCAGAAAGGGCATCGGTGGCCTCCGGCGTGGATTCGTGCAACTGCCCATCGTGCAGGCGCAGCACACGGTCACAGCGGGCGGCAAAGTCCATGTCGTGGGTCACCAGCACCAGCGTGGTGCCCAGCTCACGGTTCAAGCGAAACAGCAGCTCGCGCACCGACTCGGCGGTTTGGTCGTCCAGGTTGCCGGTGGGCTCGTCGGCCAGCAACAGGCGCGGGCGGTGCACCAGCGCGCGGGCAATCGCCACCCGTTGTTGCTCGCCGCCCGACAACTCGCTGGGCCGGTGGTGCATGCGCTCGGCCAGGCCCACCGCCTGCAGCATCTCGGCGGCGGCCTCGCGCGCCTGTGGGCGGCCCGCCATTTGCAGCGGCAGCGCGGCGTTGTCCAGCGCGCTCAGGCTGGGCAGCAGGTGAAAGCTCTGAAACACAATGCCAATGCGGTCGCGCCGCAGGTCGGCCAAACCATCGGCGTCCAGGCTGGCCAGGTCCACCCCGTCCACACAAATCCGCCCGGCCGACGGCCGCTCCAGCCCGCTGAGCAAGAGCAGCAGCGACGTTTTGCCCGAGCCCGACGGCCCGGCAATCGCCACCCGGGTGCCGGCGTCCACCCGCATGTCCACCTGCCGCAACACACTGACCCGGCGTGTGCCGAGGGCGTAGTCCATGCACAGGTGGGTGGCTTCAATCAGGGCGGGCGGACTCGATGGCATAGAGAAGGTTCCGAGCGGTTCCAAACGGTGGCGGGCTGACCCCCTGATCGAACCACAAGTTCCCATTGGCCGCCGCCGAGCCATCCCATAGCCCCTCACCCCGGATAAAACGGCCAGAACAGGGGAATCAGCGCGCTGGCGGCGGCCCAGCAGAGCAGGTTCATCGGCACGCCCAAGCGGGCGAAATCGCTGAAGCGGTAATTGCCCGCGCTGTACACCAGCGTGTTGGTCTGATAACCAATGGGCGTGGCAAAGCTGAAGCTGGCGGCAAACATCACGCCCACCACAAAGGGGCGCGGGTCCACGCCCAGGGCCAGCGCCACGCCAATCACCACCGGCGTGAACAGCACCGCCACCGCGTTGTTGCTGATGAACTCGGTGGCCACCGACGTCGCCAAAATCACCAGCGACAATACCACCCAAGGCGACAGCCCGCCGCCCCAGTGCACCAGCGCCTGCGCCGCCATGTCCGACAGGCCCGACGTGCGCATCGCCACGCTGATGGCCAACATGGCGTAAATCAACATCAAGATCGGCCACTCAATCGATTTGTAGGCCTCGTCCGGCTTGATGCAACCCGTCAGCACCACCCCCACCGCGCCCATCAGCGCCAAACCCTCAATCGGCATCACATCCAGCGCCGCCAGCGCCATCACCGCCACCATGGCGCCGATGGCCAAGGGCGCCTTGTGCCGGCGCTGCCCGCCCGCTTTGCCATCGGTCAGGGCAAACAAATCGCCGTTCTCACAAAAACGCTGAATCTGGCGTGCCGGCCCCTCCACCAGCAACACATCGCCAAACTCCAGCTGAAAATCGTCGCCAATGTCGGCCATCGACACGTCTTTGCGGTGCACCGCCATCAGGTGAATGCCGTAGCGCGACGCCAAATCCAAATCGCGGATCGGGCGCAGCACATAACGCGAGGTGGGGCTCACCAGCGCCTCCACCACCACCACATCGCGCCCGTGCAGCTCGGCGTGGCCGCCCATTTGCTGCGTCAGCGTCTCGCGAGCGGGCAGCCAGCGCCGCGCAAACAGCAGCATGAACGCACAGCCCAGCAGCGCCATCAACAAGGCCGGCGCGGTCACCTCAAACATGGAAAACGGCGCCACCCCCATGCTGCGCGCCACCCCGTCCACCAAAATATTGGTCGACGTGCCCACCAGCGTCACCGTGCCGCCCAAAATGGTGGCGTACGACAGCGGAATCAGCAGCCGCGACGGGCTCAGCGACAGCCGCGCCGCCAAGCTCAACACCACCGGAATCATCACCATCACCACCGGCGTGTTGTTGATGAAAGGCGACACCAACACCCCCACCAGCAGCACCCCCACCAACAAACGCCCCTCGCTGCGGCCCGCCGCCTGCGCAATGCGCTCGCCCAGCCAATCGACACAGCCGGTGCGGCTGAGCGCGCCACTCATGATGAACAGGCAAGCGATGGTGAAGGGCGCGCTGTTGCTGAACACGCCCAGCACCTGCGCCGGCTGCAGCAGCCCCAACAGCAGCAACACCGCCACCGCGCTGAGCGCCGCCACATCGGGTTTCACCCATTCGCGCACAAAAGCGATGAACAACAACACTAGGAGCAGCCCCACGGCCAAGGCGTGGGTGGATTCGGGCAACAACGTCATGGGCGCGGATGATGGGGCGCGCGGTGCCAGAACCCAACGATTTTTAGGTGATTAGCTTATAGCCGGGCCACGCGACGCCGCCACCGCACTCAGGCCACCGCTTCAAGCCCGCGCTGTTGCACCAGGTGCAACAGCTTCAACGCGGTGCCGGTGGGCTTTTTCTGGCCGATTTCCCACTTCTGCGCCGTTGACTATTCCTTCAGCGCCTCGGACACAAAAATTAGGACATCCCTGGTTGTTGGCCTGCTGCTCCGATTGGCCCGCACGTCTTGACGGCCTGCTTTTGTGTAGCTACATTAAAGCGTGCACATTGAGTTCGACCCCGCCAAAGACATCTCAAACCAAGCCAAGCACGGCGTCTCCCTTGCATTGGCGGGCGAACTCGACTGGGAAGCTGCGTTGGTGTGGGTTGATGAACGGTTTGAGTACGGAGAGATGCGAATGATCGCGCTCGCTCCGCAAACCGAGACCCTGTACTGCGTGGCATTTGTCGATCGTGGTAGCCGGCGAAGAATCATCAGCCTGCGCCGCGCCAACCGGCGCGAGGTGAAACACTATGTCCAACATGTCTAAGCGTCCCGCCGTTCGCATGCCAACGGTGGAAGAAGACAAAGCCATCACGGCGGCGGCGCGCAGCGACCCCGACGCTCCACCGCTCACCCCCAAGCAACTCCAGGCCATGGTGCCTCTGGCTTCTGTGCGCGGCCGGCCCAAGTCGGCGAACAAAAAGTTGCTGGTGTCGGTGCGTTACAGCCCCGAAGTCATCAGCTACTTCAAGTCCACCGGTGAGGGTTGGCAGTCCTTGATGGACAGCGTGCTGCGCCAATACGTCGAGCGCCATTCGCGCGGTGCCTAAGCCGGTGGTCGGGCCACCCGATGCTGCAGCCGCAATCAAGCCACCACTTCAAGCCCGCGCTTTTGCACCAGATGCAGCAGCTTCAACGCGGTGCCGGTGGGCTTTTTCTGGCCGATTTCCCACTTCTGCACTGTTGACAAACTGGTGTTCAGCAGCCGGGCAAACACCGCCTGGCTCACCCGCGTGCTTTCGCGGATGTGTTTGATTTGCTCGGGCTGTAGCGGCTCCACCGGGGGCAGGCACAGCTGGTCAAACTCACGCAGGGTGATCTGGTCCATCACACCCGCTTTGTGCAAACCCTGGGCCGTTTCATGCACGGCGGCCAGAATAGAAGACTTAGTCTTTCTCATAGCAATCCACCTCGATCAGTTCACCCCACCGTATTCTCCCCAGCCCGAACAACTCACCCGCGCTGGCCACACCACCCGCGAGGCCTGCGCCCGCTATTGTGGCCATATGACTCCAGCTGTGGCAGCATCTGTGGCTACGATGGCGTAACCTGCCCCCTGATGCGCCCCCCAGCCAGGCCACCGTCACCCGAGGCTTCATCGGCAGCGAACACCAGCTGTACGCCTCAGGCCAAAGCCAACATCAGCCGGAGCGGCTTTGGCGGCGGGGGCCGAGGGGGTTTTCGTTTGGGGTGTGAGGTGGAGGATATCGCTGACAGCCGATATAAGCGGGGTACTTAGCCAACAAGATGGAATGCCCTGGGCACTACAATTATTTTTAGAGTTGATGGGTCGTGGCTGGGACCAGAAACCCGGTAAAACCGCCCTGCGGTGATAGCCGCCAACGGCTTGGCGGTTCTGCATTGATCTGTGGACACAACAAGAACCAAGGAACAGACCAACCGATGCTTCCCGCCAAGCTCACCCTCGCCCGCCTCGAATCCCTGTTGATGACCGCCTGCGACGCGCTGCGCGGCAACATGGACGCCAGCGAGTACAAGGAATACATTTTCGGCATCCTGTTCCTCAAGCGCGCCAGCGACCTGTTCGACCAGCGCCAAGCCGAAATCCGCGAAGAAGCCGTCGCTGCCGGCCTGTCCGAAACCGACACCCAGGCCCTGCTGGAAGACGCCGACCAGTATTCCGGCAAGTACTTCTTCGTGCCCAAGCGCGCACGCTGGAACACGCCCTGGGCCGAATACGCCATCGACAAACACGGCGAGCTGCAGGCCACGCACTACCCGGCCCTCAAGCACGTCAAGGAAAACGTCGGCTCCATGCTCAACAAGGCGCTGGAAGCCCTGGAAGACGAGAACCCCGATGCCCTGCAAGACGTGCTCAAGGGCACCATCAACTTCAACCGCAAGATCGGCCAGACCACGCTGGACGACGACACCCTGGTCGATTTCATCCAGAACTTCGACAAGATCCCGCTGCGCGACAAAGACTTTGAATTCCCCGACCTGCTGGGCGCCGCCTACGAGTGGCTGATCAAGTACTTCGCCGACTCCGCCGGCAAGAAGGCCGGCGAGTTCTACACCCCGGCCGAGGTGGTGCGCATCTGCGTGGAGATCTGCGACCCGCAGGAAGGCATGAGCGTGTACGACCCCACGGTCGGCTCGGGTGGCATGCTCATCCAGGCGCGCGACTACCTGCGCGAACACGGCGCCAATCCGTCGGAACTGGCCCTGTACGGCCAGGAAAAGATGGGCACTACCTGGTCCATCTGCAAGATGAACATGCTGCTGCACGGCATCTCGCACGCCGACATCCGCCAGCAGGACACGCTGCGCGAACCGCAGCACAAGACCGAGCAGAATGAGCTGAAGCGCTTCGACCGCGTGCTGGCGAATCCCCCGTTCAGCCAGAACTACATCAAGAAGGACATGGTCTACCCCGGCCGCTTCCCGGTGTGGATGCCCGAGAAAGGCAAAAAGGCCGACCTGATGTTCGTGCAGCACATGCTGGCCGTGCTCAAGGCCGACGGGCGGCTGGCCACCGTCATGCCGCACGGCGTGCTGTTCCGAGGCGGTGAAGAGCGCGAAGCGCGCAAGCACTTCATCGACCACGGCTACCTGGAAGCCGTCATCGGCCTGCCGAGCAACCTGTTCTACGGCACCGGTATCCCCGCCTGCATCCTGGTGCTCAACAAGGCCGGCGCCACGCAGCGGCAGCACGTCTTGTTCATCAACGCCGACCGCGAATACCGCGAAGGCAAGGCGCAGAACCACCTGCGCCCCGAAGACATCGACAAGATCGTGCACGCCTACCGCGCCGGGCAGGACATACCCGCCTACGCCCGCCGCGTGCCGGTGGCCGAGATCCAGGCCGAGGACTACAACTGCAACATCCGCCGCTACGTGGACAACGCCCCGCCGCCCGAGCCGCACGACGTGCGCGCCCACCTGCACGGCGGCGTGCCTGTGAGCGAGATCGACACCCTGGCCCATTTCTGGCGCAACTACGAAGGGCTGCGCGAGAGCTGCTTTACGCCGCGAGCGGAGGGAACCTACGCCGACTTCACTCCCGCCCTGGCCGAACAGCGCGCCATCGCCGACCTGGTCAAAAACCACCCCGGCGTGTTGCAGGCGCAAGAGCGCTTCATGACCGCGCTGCGGTCCTGGTGGCAACAGCACCTGCCGCTCATCACCGCGCTGGCGCCCGACCCCACCAACCCGGCCGCCAAGGCCACCAACGTGTATGCCCTGCGCAGCACGCTGCTGGCCAGCATCGAACGGACCTTTGCCGGCCCCGAGGCACAGCAGACCCTGCTCAGCCGCTTCCAGGTGCGCGGCGCGTTTGCCAATTACTGGCAGCAGCTCGCGGCCGACTTCAAATCCATCGCCGCCAGCGGCTGGGGCGCCGAGCTGATCCCGGACCAGGACATTCTGCAAAGCCAGTTCCCGCAGGTGCTGGCCGAGCTTGAGCAGCAACACGCCCGCCTGGCCGAGTTGCAAGCCCTGTTCGCCGCCGCCAGCGAAGACGACTTTGAGGACACGGACGACACGGGCGTGTTGCCCGCCGACGAGGTGAAAACCCTCAAGACGAACCTGAAAGAAACCAAGGGTCAACTCAAGCTCGCCAAACGCGACCCGGCCCTGGGCGACGTAGCGCAGCTGCAGCGCGAGGTGGCGCGGATCGAGGCGCAACTGGCAAGGCACAAAACGCTGGAAGACGAAGCCAAGGCGCTGAAGCTGCTCATCAAAAGCACCACACAGAACCGCGACGCACTCGTGGCCCAGGCCCGCGCCAAGATTGGTGCGGACGAAGCCCGCCAGGTCATCACCGAGCGGCTGGGTGAAGTGTTGCTGGCGAGCTACCAGCAGTACCTGCGCGCCGACCAGCGCGCCTGCGTGGCCGCCATCGAGAACCTGTGGCGCAAATATGCGGTGACGGCGCGGCAGATCGAGGCCGAGCGCGACGCGGCGGCGGCGGCGCTGCAGCGGTTTTTGGGGGAGCTGGGGTATGCGTGAGCTTGCACCCGGATGGACGACATCGCCGTTGGGGCGCTTGGTGGATATCTCGATTGGCGGCACGCCATCCCGAGACATCCCCCGCTATTGGGCAATTGAAGGCGCCGAGGGTTTTCCTTGGGTGGCTATCTCCGATCTGCATGAGCGGGTGATCACGAACACGAAGGAACAGATCACATCGGCAGGGGTTGCCAACTCCAACGTCAAGCCAGTCGCGACCGGCACAGTCTTGATGAGCTTCAAGCTGAGTCTTGGCCGTATGGCCTTTGCGGGAACCGACTTGTTTACCAACGAGGCCATTGCTGCGTTCAAGTCACGCGGAGAGATTGACGAGCAATATCTCTACTACGTCTTGCCTGAGGCGGTTCGAAGAACAGCAACCGACGTTGCGATCAAAGGCGCGACGCTCAACAAGAAGTCGTTGGCTTCGCTGCAAATCTCGCATCCAGCCCTGAATGCGCAAAAGGCCATTGCGCGGGTTCTTGCCAGCATCGACACCGCCATCGAAAAAACCGAAGCCCTGATCGCCAAGCACCAGCAGATCAAAGCCGGCCTGATGCACGACCTATTCACCCGCGGCGTGCTGTCCAACGGCCAACTCCGCCCACCCCGCAGTGAGGCGCCGGAGCTGTATCAGGAAACGGCGATGGGGTGGATTCCTCGCGATTGGGTCGTCGCAACCATGCAGGAACTGCTTGCCCCTTTACCGAGCAATATTCGTAGCGGCCCTTTCGGTAGCGCCCTGCTAAAGCATGAGTTGGTGGAAGAAGGCATTCCGTTCCTAGGCATCGACAACATTCACACAGAGCGATTTGAGCCCACGTTTCGCAGGTTCGTCAGTGAGCGCAAGTTCCGCGAACTGGCTAAGTACAGAGTTCGCCCCCGCGACGTTGTGATCACCATCATGGGCACCGTCGGCAGGTGTTGTGTCATACCCGCAGACTTGGACGTTTCGCTGTCTTCAAAGCACCTCTGGACGATGACTTTCGACACCGAGAAAGTCATTCCAGAGCTGGTCTGCTGGCAACTCAACTTTGCACCTTGGGCACTCGCCTGGTTCCGTCGTGCCATGCAGGGCGGCATCATGGACGCGATCCAGTCCAGCACATTGAAAACCCTGAAGCTGCCCGTCCCTGGTCTCGAAGAACAAGCGTTGATCTACGCCCGCTACTTGAAGATGACTGAGCGCATTCAGCGGGACGACGAGCAACTACAAAAGCTTCAAAAACAAAAACTCGGCCTCATGCAAGACCTGCTCACCGGTCGCGTCCCGGTGCCCGTGCCCGCAGAACCCGCCGAGGCCGCCGCGTGATCAGCTACTGCCAGGGCAATCTGCTGGAGGCCGACGTGGACGCGCTGGTCAACGCGGTGAACACCGTGGGCGTGATGGGCAAGGGCATTGCGCTGGCGTTCAAGAACCGGTTCCCCGCCAACTTCCAGGCCTACGCGGCGGCCTGCCAGCGCGGCGATGTAATGACGGGCCGCATGTTCGTCACCGAAACGCCCGCCCTGCTGGGGCCGCGCTGGATCGTCAACTTCCCGACCAAGCAACACTGGCGCGACCCGTCGCGGCTGGAATGGGTGCGGACCGGCCTGCAGGACCTGCGGCGCTTTCTGCTGGCGCAGCAAGTTCAGTCGGCGGCGCTGCCCGCCCTGGGCGCCGGGCTGGGCGGCCTGAGCTGGCCCGTAGTACGCGCCGAGATTGAAGCCGCTCTGGCAGACTTGCCCGTGGACATTAGGGTGTACGAACCGCTGGCTGCGGGGCTGCGCTGATCTGCCCAGAGGCAGGTCTCCGGGACGGAAGCGGATTCGGTACAGTCGAAGCGAAACGACAGCGTTTGAACACAAATCAAGGAGGACAACGCATGCCAACCGTCGCCATTCCGGCGTGGTCGCCCCAAGGGGTGCTGCCGCCCATTAACCCGCTGAGCACCACCAGCGTCGACCGTTCACCCTACGAGGTGACGCTGCTGGATTTGGTGATGCGCTTCGCGACTTCGCAGGCCCGCTGCCAGATCCTGCAAGGGTTTCTGGCCTACCGCAGTGAGTTGCATGCCATGGGGCTTCAACAGGGGTTTCAGTGGATCGACGGCAGCTTTGCGGAGCATGTTGAGCTGCTGGAGCAGCGTGTGCCCAAGGATGTGGACGTGGTGACGTTTGTTCACGTGCCCGCCAACTTCAACCCGTCCCCGCCGCAGTTGCTGGTGCTCGATCACGATCAAGCCAAATTGGACTATTCGGTAGACGCATATTTTGTTGAAATCAACCTTCTGCCACTGGACAATCTGATTCAAAAGACAACCTACTGGTACAGCATGTGGTCCCATAGACGCAATCAGACATGGAAGGGCTACCTTCAGGTGGATCTGTCGCCCGCTGAGGATACCGTCGCCCAAGCTTGGTTGACCGCCCACGCGGCAGGAGGTGTTGCACCATGATCACTGCCGAACATCAACAACTGCTCGCTGAGAAAAGCTTTCTCGCCCGGGATCTGGCTGAAACCCCTGAGACGGCCATGCTCACCCGTCGCAGTCTGCAGGCTCGTCTGCAAAAGATCGAAGCCGCCATCGCGGCGATGGACCAAGCTGGTCCCGCTCCGGCAAGGGCGCGGCTCACGTTCAACGGTCTGCCCGTGGTGGGCAGCCACGGCATCTTTGCGGACTTCGGCATGAAGGCCATGAGCAGCTTCACCGAAGCGGTGGCGGCCATGGCCGCTTCGTTGTCCGCCCCGCTGGCGCCGATGGGGCCGATTCCCAACCGCGACCAGAACCAGTTGCTGATCACCAACACGGCTTTGGGGTCGTTCGGTTTTGAACTGGAGGAGTACCGACCACAACAGCTTGCCTTGGCGAGCGACAGCCCTGTAGCCATCGCGCTAGAACGCACCCGCAGCCTGCTTCAGAGCACGCAGGGAAACGACGAAGAGCTGGCCGACGTAGCTTCGGAAACCGATCAACGCGCTTTAGAGAAGGTCCGTGCGTTTCTGAAGGTCCTCTCTGAAAATGACGCTGTGTGTGAGTTGCAGTACGGAAACGACTTGGTGCGTTTTCAGGATGTGGGGCAAATTCGTCTGAGCCTGGCCCGACTGGAAGCCGACAACCTGCACGAGCGGCAAGAAGTGCTGGACGGCTTCTTTGAAGGTTCGTTGCCCAATGCGCGGACCTTCGAGTTCAAGCTGGCCAGCGATGGGCAAATCATTCGTGGAAAGATCGCCCCGGCGGTGCAAGACGTCGAAGCAATCAACAAACATCTGCAGCTTCGCGTCCAGATTCCGGTGACCATCACCCAGGTGGGCAAAGGCCGCCCCCGGTATGTGTTGGCCCAGCTGCCGCAATGGCCGGCCGCTCAGGTCGCGGGATGAGCGAATACACCGAAGTCGAACGCCCCTTCCTCGACCAGCTGGCCGCGCAGGGCTGGACGGTGATCGACCAGGGCCAGGGCGTGCCGCAGGACGCCACCGCCAGCCTGCGCCAGCACTTTCGCCAGACGCTGCTACCGGGTGTGTTCGACGAGGCGGTGCGCGCCATCAACACCACGGCCGACGGGCAGCCCTGGCTGACCGACCGCCAGCTGGACGAGCTGCGCACCCAGCTCACGCGCCACCCCAACCGCACGCTGCTGGAAGCCAACGAGGCGGTGCAGGCGCTGCTGTTCAAGGCGCAGGCCGACCGCAACGAACGGACCGGCGAGGCCGACCCGGTGGTGCGGCTGATCGACTTCCACACGCCGACCAACAACCGCTTTCACGCGATCAACCAGTTCCGCGTGGACACGCCGGGCTGTGTGAAGCCGTTCATCATCCCGGACATCGTGTTGTTCGTGAACGGCATTCCGCTGGTGGTGGTGGAGTGCAAGAAGGGCTCGGAGACCTGCGCCAACCCGATGCAGGAGGCCTTTGTGCAGTTGCAGCGCTACATGCGCCGCCGCGCCGAGACCGAAGCCGCCGGCTTGAAGGAAGGCGAGCCGCGCCTGTTCCACAGCAACCTGATGGTGGTGCGCAGCAGCGGCACGCTGGCGGACTACGGCACGATCACCTCGGAAGAAGAACACTTCTACGGCTGGAAGACGCTGTACCCACAGGACGACGCGGCGCTGGCCGGGCTGAACGCGCAACAGCAGCTGGTGGCAGGCATGCTGACCCAGGCCAACCTGCTGCAGATTTTGCGCACCAGCGCGGTGTGCATGGACACGGACGGCGGCCCGCGCGTGAAGGTGGTGTGCCGCTACCAGCAGTTCCGCGCGGCGGGCAAGGTGGTGGAGCGTCTGCGCAGCGGCCAGACCGCGCTGGAGCGCAGCGGCGTGGTATGGCACACGCAGGGTTCGGGCAAGTCGCTGACCATGGTGTTTCTGGCGCGCATGCTGCGGGCCAGCCGCGACCTGAGCGATTTCAAGATCGTGCTGGTGAACGACCGCACTGACCTGGAAGACCAGCTGGCCGACACGGCCACGCTGATCGGCGGCAAGGTGAACGTGATCGAGAGCCGGCAGGGCCTGCGTCAGCAACTGGCCAGTGACAGCTCGGACATCAACATGGTGATGGTCCACAAGTTCCAGGAACAGAAGCAGACGCTGAGCAACACGGTGGCCGAGGCGCTGGGCACCTACCTGGCGATGCCGGCGGGCCAGACCTTTGGCGTGGTCAACCCTTCGGACCGCATCGTGCTGATGATCGACGAGGCACACCGCACGCAAAGCTCGGACCTGGGCGAGAACCTGTTCGAGGCCTTCCCCAACGCCACGCGCATCGCCTTCACCGGCACGCCGCTGATCACCGAACGCCACGGCGAGAAGCGCACGCACAAGCGGTTTGGCGAGCTGATCGACGTGTACCGGATCATGGATTCGGTGCACGACGGCGCGACGCTGCAGATCCTGTACGAAGGCCGCACGGCCGACACCGCTCTGAACGAGAAGCACGCCTTCGATACCGCGTTTGAAGACTTGTTCAAAGAGCGCAGCGAGGCGGAGCTGCTGGCGATCAAGAAGAAGTACGGCGCGACGGGCGACATCCTGGAAGCGAAGAACCGCATCGACGCGATCGCGCGCGATATCGTGCGGCACTATGTGGACAACATCCTGCCCAACGGCTTCAAGGCGCAGGTGGTGTGCCACTCAAAGCTGGCCTGCATCCGTTACCAGGCGGGCATCGAGGCGGCACTGACCGAACGACTGGCACAAGAGCGCGCCAGGGCCGGGCCCGACGCGGCGCTGATCGAGCGGCTGGCCTTTCTGAAAACGGCGGTGGTGATTTCGTCGGACGGCACGAACGAGGCGGCCTTCATCACCCAGGCGCGCAAACAGGCGGCGCAGACGCGCGCGGTGGACAACTTCTGTCGCGGTTTCGACCAGCAAGACCCGGACAAGGCGAACACCGGTATCGCCTTCCTGATCGTGTGCGACATGCTGCTGACGGGTTTTGACGCGCCCATCGAGCAGGTGATGTACATCGACAAGAAGCTGCGCGAGCACACGCTGCTGCAGGCGATTGCCCGCACCAACCGGGTGAAGAAGGGCAAGCAGCGCGGCTACATCGTGGACTACATTGGCCTGGCCAACCACCTGACCGAGGCGCTGAGCCTGTACGCGGCGGCGGACGAGTTGCAGGAATTACAAGACGGGATGAAGAGCATCACCTCCGAACTGCCGGTACTGGAGGAGCGCTACCAGCGCCTGCTGCAGCACTTTGAAGCGATGGGGGTGAAGCACTTCAAGGCTTTTGTAACGGGTGACCTGTCGAGCCTGGACGCAGACGCGGCGGTGGTGAACGCGGCGGTGAAGGCGCTGAAAGACGAGAAGCAGCGCGCCGACTTCGAGGTGTACCTGAAGAAGTTTCTGATGAGCCTGGACATCGTGCTGCCGCGCCCCGAAGCGCAACCGTACCGCGTGCCGGCGCGGCGCATGGGCTATGTGTTGGAAGTGGCCAAGCAGCGCTACAAAGACGAGAGCCTGAACCTGGGCAACGCGGGCGAGAAGGTGAAGGCGCTGATCAACCAGCACCTGATCAGCCTGGGCATCAACCCCAAGGTGCCGCCGGTGGAGCTGCTGGCCGAGGACTTCATGGCGCAGCTGGCGGCGCACACAGGCGGCAACGCCGAGGCCAAGGCCAGCGAGATGGAGCACGCCATTCGCAAGCACTGCACGGTGCACCACGACGAAGACCCAGCGTTCTACCAAAGCCTGTCGGCCAAGGTAGACGCGCTGATCGAACAGCACCAGGACCAGTGGGACCTGCTGGCCGAGAAGCTGGCCGAGCTGCGTGGCGAGGCCGTGGCCGGGCGCCAGCAGGGCGAAGAAGGCATGAGCCGCGAAGCGACCACGTTTTACGAACACATTGCCCAGGTGGGCTTTGCCGGCGGCGTGGTGGCTGAGGCGGACAAGCCCGGCTTCAAGACGCTGATGGAAGCGGTGGTGGAGTTGCTGCAAGAGACGATAGGCAGTATCGATTTCTGGCAGAACCCGGACAAGCAGAAGCGCCTGCGCGGGCTGATCAAGACCGAGATCACCAAGACCGGCATCGAAGCGCTGAAAACGAACCGCGAACGGGTGGCGGTGGAGATCATGCGACTGGCCAAGAACCGGCACGACGAACTGGTGCGCGCCGCGCGCGGGGGAGACGCCTGATGCAAACGCGGCAGGTGAAAGACATCCAGTACCGGCTGCTGCCGGGCGCTGAGCGGCGGACCACCGACATCGTGATCGAACGAGACGGTGTGATCACCGTGCGGCCACCGCGCCACATGGCGCCCGAGCAGGTGGATGCCACGGTGCTGAGCAAGCGCATGTGGATATACCGCAACCTGGCCGAATGGCGCGACCTGAACGCCAGCGGCGTGGTGCGCGAATGGGTGAACGGCGAGACCTTTCTGTACCTGGGCAGCAGCTACCAGCTGCAGCTGGTGGCCGAGCAGGACGAGCCGCTGAAGCTGAAAGACGGCCGCTTCCTGCTGCTGCGTTCCTTGGTGGAGCACGGCGGTGCTGCGGCGGCACGGGCGGCGTTTGAGCGGTTCTACGCGACCAAGGGCCTGGAGCGGTTGCAGCGCCGTGTGGCGCACTTTGCGCCGCGCGTGGGTGTGATGCCCGGGGCCGTGCTGGTGAAAGACATTGGGTTTCGGTGGGCGGCATGCCAACCCAGCGGCGACCTGCACTTCCACTGGAAGTGCCTGATGGCACCACTCACGGTGCTCGACTACATCGTGGTCCACGAGCTGTGCCACCTGCACCAGCGCGACCACACAGACGCTTTCTGGAATGAGGTGGACAAGGTGCTGCCGGACTACCGGGAGCGCAAGGAATGGCTTAGGGTTCGCGGTGCAAAGTTAGACCTTTGATGGTTCACCGCACCATCGTCTATCCGAAAGTTCTGTGGTCCTCCCTTGCCTCTTTGTCCCTCACCTCGGCCACAACACCCACAACTGCAGCGGCTGCTTCAGCGCCGCCGCCAGCGGCAAGGCGCCTTCGTCCCAGCCCGCAAAGTAGTCCGCCCGCACCGCGCCAATGATGGCGCTGCCGGTGTCTTGCGCCAGCACCAGGCGCTGGGTGGTGAGCGCCGGGCCTTGGGTGGCCAGCCACACCGGGGTGCCATACGGAATGCTGCGCCTATCCACCGCGATGGAGTGGCCTGGGGTCAGCGGCACGCCTTGCGCGCCGCGCGGGCCCAGCTGGGCTTGCAGCGGGCTCAGGGGCTCTAGCCTAAAAAACACCACCCGGGGGTTGCTCCACAGCAGTTCGTTCACCCGGTCGGGGTTGGCGCGCACCCAGGCTTGGGTGGCTTGTGGCCAGGGGGTGGTGGCCACGCCCTGCTGTTGCAGCCACAGGTTGATGCTGCGGTAGGGCTGGCCGTTGGTGCCGGCAAAGGCCACGCGGGCGCTGCGCACGCTGCCGTCGGGCTGCGCAAACTGCAGTCGGCCCGAGCCTTGTATCTGCAGCAGCATGGCCTCTATCGGGTCGGCCAGCCAGGCCACGGGGCGCAGGGCGGCTTGGGCTTGCGGCAGGGTGTCGATCTCTTGCCGGCTGAACCACACTTGGCCGTTGCGCAGGCCAGCGGGGGGCGCGTACAGCGGCACGCGGTGGGTGTCGGTGGGCTCGGCGCGGGCGTCCAGCGTGGGCTCGTAATAGCCGGTGAGCAGGCCGGTGGGGGCGCTGCCGTCGGGTTCCAGCACGCGGTGGGGCTGCAGGTGCTGTTCGGCCCAGGCTTGTTTTTCTTCGGGGGTGGCCAGGGTGAGGGACCGGATGGCCGGACACAGCGGCGCCCAGGCGGGCGCGGGGCGCTGGCAGCTGCGCAGCCAGGCGGGCAAGGCGGCGGTGATGGCGTCTGGCCCCCAGCCGGGCAGGTCGGTCCAGGGCACGGGCTGCCAGCGGCTGGCGCTGACGCCAGCGGGCTGGGCGGCGGCAGGGGCGCTGGCTGGGTCGGTGGGCTGAGCGGTGGCGCAGCCGATCAACCCCGCAGCGCCCAAGGCCAGGCCCAGGGTGCCTAGAATCCGCCGCATTGCGATTGGCTTGGGGGCGCGTACCGTCATGATGTTGTTGTTGCTGGAGGCGCTGGGCGCGCTGGTGTTGCTGGTGTTCATTGTGTGGTGGACCATGTTTTCTGGGCGCAAGGGCGGCGAGCCGCCGACCGATGACGACAAGCCCAGCGCACCCAAGGGAGACGACCCGCGCTGATCAGGCGTCGCGCAGCACATTGGCGAGTTCCACCGCCGATTTGACGCCCATCTTGTCGAACACGCGGGCGCGGTGCACTTCCACCGTGCGCACGCTGATGTCGAGCTGATCGGCCACCAATTTGTTGGGCAGGCCAGCGGCCACCAGGCGCATGACGTCGCGTTCGCGCTCGGTGAGGCTGGCGACTTTGTGGGCCACGGCGTGGGCTTCGCGCCGGCGCTCAATTTCTTGGGCCGACTGGGCCAAGGCTTGTTCCACCCGGTCCACCAGCGCGTTGTCGGAAAACGGTTTTTCGCAAAAGTCAAAGGCGCCGCGTTTGACCGCGTCGACCGCGGTGGGCACGTCGGCGTGGCCCGACAAAAAGATGACGGGCATGACCGGGTGCCAGGGCTGCGCCAGCAGGCGGTCAAACAATTCCAAGCCGCTCATGCCGGGCATGCGCACGTCCAGCAGCACGCAGCAGGGCACGTCGGGCGGGTGGCGCCAGGCGCTGAGGTCGGCCCAGAAGGCTTCGGCGCTGGCGTGGCTTTCGCTGAGCAGGCGGCGGGTGCGCAGCAGCCAAGAGAGGGCGTCGCGCACGCCTTGGTCGTCGTCGACGATGAACACTTTGGCGTCTGGGTGGGGCGTCATGGCTGAGGAGCAGTTGGGGCGGCGGGCAGGGTGAATTGAAACACGGTGCCGCGTGGGCTGGCGGGGCTGTGTTGCAGGTGGCCGCCGTGTTGTTCCACCACGGTGCGGCACAGGCTCAGGCCCAGGCCCATGCCTTCGGGTTTGGTGCTGACAAAGGGGGTGAAGAGCTGGGCTTGTACGTCGGGGTCGAGGCCGTGGCCGTGGTCGGTGACGGCAAAGCGCACCCAGGCGCGGTCGGCGCCGGGCTGGGCCGGCTCGGCGTGCAGGCGCAGCACGCGCAGGCCCGAGCCGGGGCTGGGGTCGCCGTCGGGCATGGCTTGCATGCCGTTGCGCGCCAAATTCAGCAGCACTTGTTCGACCATGGTGCGGTCGCAATGCACATTGGGGGTGCCGGGTTTGACCGACACCGACACGCGCACGCCCTGCTTTTTGGCTTGCAGCATGAGCAGGGGCTGGATGGCGTCGAACAGCACAGCGGGGGCCACGGTTTCGTGCACCGACTGGCGGCGGCGCACAAAGTCGGAGACGCTTTTGATGACGCGCCCAGCGCGTTCGGCCTGTTCGCCGATGCGGCGCACCGCCAGGCGCACGTCGTCGCTCCAGCTGGCAGCGTGGGCTGCGTCTTCTTGCAGCAGGTTGAGGGTGCCGGTGGTGTAGCTGGCGATGGCGGCCAGCGGTTGGTTGAGTTCGTGGCTGAGCAGCGAGGCCATTTCGCCCATGGTGGCCAGGCGGGCGCTGGCCTGCAGGCGTTCTTGGGCGGCGCGGTTGGTGTCTTCGGCGCGGCGCTGTTCGGTGAGGTCCAAGATGGCGCTCATGAAGCCGGTTTGCAGGCCTTGGGCGTCGATCAGCGGGGCTTCGATGATGAGCACCGGAAAGCGGGTGCCGTCTTTGCGCTGGAACACCGATTCATAGCCTTCGCGTGGCAGCAGCTGGCCAGCCAGGCGCACCGCTTGGCGCTGCTGGTATTCGTCCACCAGCTCGGGCGGCCACCAGGGCGCGGGAAAGTGGGTGCCCAGCAGTTCGTCGGCGCTGTAGCCGACCATTTGGCAAAACGCCGGGTTCACATAGGTGACGCGGCCGGCCATGTCGCGCGCGCGCAGGCCGGTGACGAGCGAGTTTTCCATGGCTTTGCGAAAGGCCAGGGCCTCGGCCAGGTCTTGTTCGGCGCGTTGGCGGCGGCGGATGTCGCGCGCCAGCAGGGACAACACCCCCAGCAGCAACAGGGTCAGCACGCCCACCACGGCGGTGAGCACATTGGGAAAGAGTGCCGCCGGTGGGCGGGTGCGCTCCAAGCGCAGCAGCAGGGTGTGACCCGGCAAGTCCAGCAGGGCCAGCGCGTGCAGGTTGCGGGGGCCTGCAGCGATGGTGCTGTGCAGGGCCAGCCGGGTGCCATCGGGCTCGACGATGGACAGGCCACGCCCACGCAGCAAGTCTTTGTCGAGGCGTTCGGCGAGCAGGCCCGGCAGCGAATAAGTGGCCACCAAAAAGCCGTTGGCTTGCCCTCCGCGCACCAGCGGCAGGCACATTTCCATCATTTCCACGCCCAGACCGCCGCTCAGGGGCCAGAAGTAGTTGCCGGAATAGGCGGGGCCAGAGACGCGCTGGGCGTTGTCGCAGGCTTGGCGAATGTCGGCCAGCGCGCGTTCGCGTTCGCTCACGCCGTAGGGTTCTTCCAGGTAGGGGGTGTCGCGCTCGGCCAGCGGCCGCAGTGCGGTATTGCGCCACTCCAGCCGCACCAGTTCGCGGTGGCGGTCCAGCACGGCGGCCGCCAGCACGGGCCAAATGCCGGGCGATGGGGCGCTGTTTTGCAAGGACTGCAGGGTTTGCACATTGCGCAGCAGTTCGTTGCGCAGGTCGTTGGCAAGCAGCTGGGCATCGCGTTCAAGCTGGGTCTGGTCGCGCGATTCTTCGTACTCGGCCGCCAAAAACAGCAGCACGCCCAGCAAGGCGCCGACCAACAGCAGCAGGGCGGCCCAGAGTTGCCAACGGCGGGAGCGCAGGGCGGCAAGCACAAGCGGGCGGCTCAGACGAGACGGCGGTGCTGCAGCGCGGGCAGCTGGGTGCGCACCGCGTTGAGGCGCTGCATGTCGATGTCGGCGAGCACCACGCCTGGGCCTTCGGCTTGCAGGGCCATGACTTGGCCCCAGGGGTCGATGACCATGCTGTGGCCCCAGGTGCGGCGGCCGTTTTCATGGGTGCCGCCTTGGGCGCTGGCGATCACATAGGCCTGGTTTTCAATGGCGCGGGCGCGCAGCAGCACTTCCCAATGGGCTTGGCCGGTGGTGTGGGTGAAGGCGGCGGGCACCAGCAGCAGGTGCGCGCCCAGGCGTTGGTAGAGCTCGGCAAAGCGCAGGTCGTAGCACACGCTCATGCCGACGCGCCAGTGTTGGCCGTCGCGCGAGGGCAGGTCGAAGGCGGTGGGGGTGTCGCCGGCTTTGAGCACGGCGGCTTCGTCGTAGCTTTCGCGGCCGTTGTCATAGCGAAACAGGTGGATCTTGTCGTAGCGGCTCTGGGGTTTGCCTTTGGGGTCGTACACCAGCGAGGCGTTGGCGGCGTGGCGCGGGTCGTCGGTGGCCATGGGCAGGGTGCCGCCGACGATCCAGAGCTTGAGGTCTCGCGCAGCGTCGGACAAAAAGTCTTGCACCGTGCCCAGGCCAGGGGTTTCGGCGAGCACCAGCTTGTCGGCGTCTTGGTGGCCCATGAAGCAGAAGTATTCGGGCAGCACGGCCAGCTCGGCCCCGGCGGCGGCGGCTTGGCGCAGCAGGCGCAGGGCTTCGCTGAGGTTGGCGTCGAGGCTGACGCCAGAAACCATTTGAAGGGCAGCAACTTTCATGGAAAAGCTCCGGTAGAACAACGGGTCAGCGTGGGCTGTCGGGGGGCACAGCGGCGGTGTCGGGGCGCGCCAGTTTGTCGATTTTCGGGTCGGTCCAAGTGCCGGTGACGTGAAAGGTCTGGGTGGCCGCGCTCTGCAGCGGCTGGTTCAGCAGGAACTGCGCAAAGAAGGTGCCCAAACCCACGGCCGGGTTGATGGCGGTGGCGATCAGCGAGGCGGTGCCGGCGTTGATCTCGGGCACCACCACCACGCGGATGTCTTGGGTTTCGGTGGTGATGTGGGCTTGGCCCTCCATCAGCACAGCGGCGTTGACGCCTTTCATTTGCAGGTTGTTGGTGGCAACCACGCCGCGTTCGATGCGGGCGTCGCCGCGCACAAAGTCGAACGCAAAGCCCTCGGAAAACACGTCGCGGAAATCGAGCGCCAAGCGCCGGGGCAGGGCCTGCAGATTGAGCACGCCCAGCAGCTTGGCCACACCAGGGTCGACCTTGAGGAACTGCCCACGTTCGACGTCGACCCGCAGCTGGCCAGTGGCGGTGTGCCAGTCGGGCTGGAAGGGGGTGCCGTGCCAGCCGATCTGGCCTTCGATGCGGCCTTTGGCGCCGCGCACGGTGCCGGGATGGCCAAAGCGCGCGAGCAAGGCGCCGCTGTCGTCGATGTCGAGCTGCACGCCAAGCTGGGTGCGGCGCTGGGTGCTTTGGCCCGGCCCCAAGGCCAGCGGCAGCGCCCAGTTGCCGCTGGCGCGCAGCCGCGCTTCGGGGGTTTGCAGCAGCAGTGTGGTCAAGCGCCATTCGCGGCTGGTGCCACTGCCGCGCGGCTCGGCGCTCACTTCCAGCCGGCCCAGCTCGCGTGTGCCCAGGCGGAAGTCTTCGACCACCAGGTCGAGCGCCGGCAGCTCGGTGCTGCTGCCAGCAATGCGCTCGGCCTCGCTGGCGCTGCTGTTGGGCAGGTGCAGCCGCGCCAGGCGCGCGCGCGCCTGTTGCAGCGCGCCGCTGGGGGCGAGTGCGAGTTCGACGTACCCGCTGGCTTCGGGGGCGTCGATGTTGGCGATCCACTGGCGGCCTTGGCGCGCCGCTCCGATCACCACACGCCCAAAGCGCCGGCCGTCGAACTCCAGCACATCGGTGTGCAGGGCCATTTGGGTGGGCACATAGGCCTGCCAGGGCGCGTCGGTGTCGGCCACGGTGCGCAGATCGAGTCCTGCACCCTCGGTCAAGAGGCGTTGCCAATCGGCCAGCACCAAGCGCGGCAGGCGCAGGTGGGCCTGTACGCCACTGGCGGGCTCGGGCAGCGCGTTGCTGTCCAGCCCAAGGGCGACTGCGCCACGCAACACGCGCGGCTGGGCCTCGGCAAGGCTGCGGTCGTAGCGCACCCGCAGCGCGTTGCTGCCCTGGCCCCAGTCCAAGCGCAGGCTGTCGCCCAGCGCATCGGGGCCGCTCAAGGTGCGTTGCCAATGCAGCGGCACGGCTTCATCGGCGCGTTTGCCCAGCGGCGCTGGCAAGGGCAAGGCCAGGCCTTGCAGATCGGACTGCAGGTCGAGTGCAAGATGGCCGCGCACAACACCCAGTTGGGCGCGGTAGGCAGCGGCCCCGCTGGCGCCGCCGAGCAGGCGCGCCAGGACCGCTGGCGCTTGGGCACGCAGGCCATCGGCGCTGGCGCGGCCTTCGCCCTTGAACACCGGCCCCGCCGCGCCAGCGGCCCAGCCGCCGTCAAAGCGCACCTCTCCGCCGTAGAGCTGGGCGCGGGCCTGGCGCACCACAAAACTGTTTTGGGTGAACTGCAACTCGCCGCGCGCACCCAACAGCGCTGGCGCCTCGGGCGAGAGGCGCAGGTCGTTGCCGTCGAGTTGGAGGGTGCCTTGCACCTCAGTGGCTGCGGGGTTCTCGAAGGGCAAGAGCAAGGCCAGGTCCAGCCGGGCGTTGCCACCGCTGCGCGCCTGGCTCAGCGCGCCACCTAGCCAGGTGTCGATGGGGGCGCGGCGCACATAGTTGAGCATGGCCGCCGCTGGCCCAGACACGGCGGTGCGCACGCTGAGCTTGGGCCAGTCATTGCCGCCCAAGCCCAGGATGTGGACTTCGCCGCGCTCGGCCAACAAGCCGGGCAGGCCGTCCAAACCGGCCTGGATGCCGCTGACCACAAACCGCCCCCGGTCCAGCAGCAGTTCGCCTTGGAGCTGGGTCAACGCGGGCCAGCGCTGGGCGGCGGCTGCGCCCAAAAAGGGCGGCACGTAGTCGAAGGTGAGGTCGCTCAGATCGGCGCGGATGCGAAAGTCGCCGTCCGCTGCGCCGTCGGTCAGCGGCATGTCGTAGACCGCGCCGCGCACGCGGAAGTCGACACGGGGCACACGGCCGGCGCGCACCGCCTCGCGCACGTAGCGCCGCACCTCGGGTGAGACGCTCAGCGGCAAGTAACGGTGTATGCGGGTGGCGTCGCCCCGGCTCAGGGTGGCGCTGAGATCGAGCACGCCGGGAAACCGCGCGGCACCGCTGGCGCCGTCGGTGGTGTGCCAATGCACTTGGCCTTGGGCTTCGGCGTCGGCGTTGGCCGCGTTCAGGCCGTCGAGCCAGACGTCCAACCGCTCGCCTTGCCAGCGCCAGCGCACTTGGGTTTGCAGGCGCTGCAGGGGCAGGCGCCGTTCTTCGAACACGCCGGGCAAGTCAAGCACACCGTCGCGCACCAACACCTCGGCCTGGCCACCTTGTTGGTCGGCCGAAAAGCGCAGCTGCGCCCCGCTGATGCCCGGGCGGCCTGGTCCCGCGCTGGGTGCGGACTGGGCGCTGCGGGCTTCGCCGGCCAGCGCCAGCCCTTGCAAGGCACCGTCGATCTGGTAGCGGCCGTGCCACCAGGGGGCTTGGGCCTCTGGTGGGGCCGACCATGTGCCCTGCACGCGCTGCACCACGCCGGCGGGCCGCAAGCGCTGCAAGGTCTGCAAGGCCCAGCCGTCCAAGGGCAGCCGTTCGGCCAGGGCCGACAGGCGCGCCAAGTCGATGTCGGCGGCGTCCAGCGAGACCTCGGCCAGGGCCCCGTTGGCGTCCCATTGCAGGCCCCAGTCCCAGCGGCCACCAGACCAAGGGGTTTCGCGATCGACCTGCAGTGTCAGGCCGTCGGACTGCACCCGCCAACGCTGCGCTTGGCGCTCCAGCCGCAGTGGCCCTTGCACGCTGCGCAGGCGCAGTGGCTCCAGCCCTTTGCCCAAGCGCATGTCGACATCGCGCAGCCCCAGACGGGCTTGCACAGCCACCGGCAATCCAGCGCGCAATTCGGTCTGCAGCACCAGCGAGCCCACACCGGCGCGCCAGTCCATGCCCCACTGGGCGGCGTCCACATGTTGGCGCAGGTGCTGGATGTCGACCGCCGGGAATTCGGCCACGATCTGGCCCTGCCAACGCAGCCACAGCGGCGTGTCGGCTTGTTGCCAAGGCAACAAGGGGTCGCGCAGGGTGGCGCTCAGGGCAAATGGGCGGCCCCATTCGGGCGGTGGCACGGCATCGATCTGCCAGTCGTGCTGGCTGCCACGGCGGCGCAGCGTCATCTGCACACCGGTCAGGGCCAGGGGTGGGGCTTGGCGCAGTTCGTCGCTCCAGCGCACGGTGCCGCCCCGGATCTGCCATTCGCGCTGTTCCAGCAGCCACTCCAGCGCGCGCGGGTTGGTGTTGCTGCCGGGCGTGTCGATGTCTTGGCCGGCCACCAAGATGCGGCCGTCGGCCAGGCGCCGCACCTGCAACACCGGCGCTTCGATCAGCAGGCGCTCAAAGCCCAGGCGCCACAAAGAGGCCAGCGACAGCGAGACTTGCACCGAGGGCAAGCGCACCGCCACCCGCCCCTGCGCGTCGAGCAGGCGCACGTCGCCCAAGACCAGGGCCGGCGGCGTGGGCAGCCAAGACGGGCCAGGGCCCGGCAAGGCGCGCAAGCTGGCGATGTGCACCGGTTGCCCCACGGCGTGACTGGCCCAGCGCTCTAGGTCGCCACGCCATTCGGTGATTCGCGGCACAATCCAGAAATGGAGAGCGGCCAGCAGCAGCAGAAACAGCGCCCAAGCCCCCAACACCAGCCCCAGTGCCACGCGAGACGCCTTTGCCCACCAGAGTCTGGTGCGCGAAGGGGGGGCGGGGGGCGAAGTGTCGGACAGCATGGGCGCTGCAAATTATGACGGTGCGCACTCCCCGAGGTTCCCCCGTTTGCCCCAAGTGCCTGCCGTGACCGACGCCCCACCCTTTGCCCAGCCTGCTCCTCTGGCCGAATATTCCCGTTTTGTGCAACGGGTGCGCCGCCGCTACAGCGGCGAACTGGACTGTCTGGCGCCCGGTGTGCCCAACCGCGAAACCCTGTTGGCCAGTCTGCAGACCTTGTGTGCGCGCGGCTTGGCGTTGCCAGCGGCGCTGCGGGTGCTGCGCCACCTGACGCTGGAGCGGCTGGCGGTGCTCGACTGTGAGCAGCGTGCCCCGCTGGATACGGTGACCCACACGGTCACGGTGCTGGCCGAAATTGCGCTGGACACGGCGTGCTCCCTGGCGTTTGCGGATCTGGACGCGCTGTATGGGGCGCCCATGGTCGAGGTGCCCGATGGGCCGCCCCGGCGCGCCCAGTTGTGGGTAATTGGCATGGGCAAGCTCGGCGCACGCGAGCTCAATGTGTCGAGCGACATCGACCTGATTTATGTGTACGACCAGGACGGCGAGACCGCTGGCAACACCGAGGGGCGCAACCGCATCAGCAACCACGAGTACTTTGCCAAGGCGGTGCGCCACATTTATGGCACGGTGGGCGACACCACCGAGCACGGCAGTGTGTTTCGGGTCGATCTGGCGCTGCGGCCCAATGGCAATTCGGGACCGGCGGCGGTGTCGCTGGGGGCGCTGGAAGAGTATTTTTTGGTGCAGGGGCGCGAGTGGGAGCGCTTTGCCTGGCTCAAAAGCCGCACCATTGCGCCGCGCGCGGCGGTCGACAGCGGCGGGGCCGCTGCGCTGCGTGGGCCGGTGCTGCCTTTTGTGTTTCGGCGCTATCTGGACTATGGGGTGTTTGAGGCGCTGCGCAAGCTGCACCAGCAAATCCGCGCGCACGCCAGCAAGCGCGCCGCTGGCCAGCCCGCGCGCGCCAACGATGTGAAGCTCTCGCGTGGCGGCATCCGCGAGATCGAATTCACCGTGCAGCTGCTGCAGGTGGTGCGCGGCGGGCAGTTTCCCGAGTTGCGCACGCGCTCAACCCTGGCGGCCTTGCAGCGGCTGGCGCAGGCCCAGCTGGTGCCCCAGGCCACCGCCGACGCGCTGGCGGCCGCGTATGTGTTTTTGCGCCAGGTGGAGCACCGCATCCAATACCTGGACGACCAGCAAACCCATCTGATCCCGACCCGCGACGACGATCTGGCCTGGATCGCCGCGACCATGGGCTTTGCCGACCTGAGCGGTTTTTTGGGTGCGCTGGACGCCCACCGCGAAACCGTGGCCGAAGAATTCGACAAGCTGTTGGGCGGCCCGCAGCAGGGCTGCAAAGGGCCGGGCTGTCATGGGGGCAAGGCCACGGCGGACGATCTGCCTGCGGTGTTGCCGCAACTGCCGCCGGCGTTTGCGCAGCGGGTGGCCCAGTGGTGTGAACACCCCCGGGTGCTGGCCCTGCGCGAGGACTCGCGGCTGCGGCTGGTGCGGCTGGTGGAGCGCACCGGCGCGTGGATCGATGCCGAGCGGGTGAGCGAGCAGGCCGCGCTGCGGCTGGCCGACTGGATCGAGCCGATGTTGCGGCGCGAGAGCTATTTGGCGCTGCTGCAAGAGCGCCCCTCGGTGCACGAGCGCTTGCTGCGGCTGCTGGGCGCGGCCAAGTGGCCAGCCCGCTATTTGCTCAAGCACCCCGGGCTGATCGACGAGCTGGCCAGCCAACAACTGCTGCATGAGCGTTTGGACGCGGCCCAGCTGGAGCGCGAGCTCGAAGCGCGGCGCGAGTCGCTGCGCATCACCGGTGAGGACGACGAGGAGGCTTTGCTCGACCTGCTGCGCCGTGCGCACCACGCCGAGGTGTTCCGCACCCTGGCGCGCGATGTGGAGGGGGTGTTGACGGTGGAGCAGGTGGCCGACGACCTGAGCGCCCTGGCCGACGCCCTGCTGCGCATCACGGTGCGCTGGTGCTGGGCGCGCTTCAAAAACCGCCACCGCGACGAGCCGGCCATTGCCATCATCGGCTACGGCAAGCTCGGCGGCAAAGAGCTGGGCTACGGCAGCGATCTGGACATTGTGTTTGTGTACGAAGACGAACACGACAACGCTGGCGAAATCTACGCCGCGTTTGTGCGCAAGCTCATCAACTGGCTCACCGTCAAAACCGGTGAAGGCGATTTGTTTGAGATCGACACCGCCTTGCGGCCCAACGGCAACTCGGGCCTGCTGGTGAGCAGCTTTGCCGCCTACGCCAGTTACCAGCAGCAGCGCGGCAGCAACACCGCTTGGACCTGGGAACACCAGGCCATGACCCGCGCGCGTTTTGTGCTGGGCCAGCCTGAGCTGTTGGACAAATTCAACGCGGTGCGCACGGCGGTCATCACCGCCGAACGCGACCGCGCTGCGCTGGCCAAGGAAATCAGCGCGATGCGCGCCAAGGTGCGTGCGGCCCATCCGGTGCGCGGTGGCCTGTTTGATGTGAAGCACAGCCCCGGCGGCATGGTGGACGCGGAGTTTGTGGTGCAGCACTTGGTGCTGGCCCATGGCGCCGAGCAGCCCAGCTTGTGCGACAACGTGGGCAATATCGCGCTGCTGGCACGCGCCGAAGCCTGTGGCCTGCTGCCCACTGGTGCTGGCTTGGCGGCGGGCAACGCTTACCGGGCGCTGCGCCGGCTGCAGCACAAAGCGCGGCTTGACGAAGCCCCCACCCAGGTGGACGCCGAGCATGTGCGCGCCGAGCGCGACGCGGTGTTGGCGGTGTGGCAACACGTGCTGGGCCAGACGGGCGGGACATGAAAGGTTCGCGCAGCTGGCTGCTGGTGTGTGGCATCCACGGGGTGGCCAGTTCGCTGCTCTGGTGGGTGCGAGACAGCTCGCTGCAGCGCCTGACCTGGCAATACGACACGGTGTGGTCCATGCCCTGGACGCTGTGGACCAGCGCTTGGGTGCACATGAACCCACCGCACCTGATCTTCAGCCAAATGGGCTTGGGTCTGTTGGCCGCGCTGGCCTGGGTGCTGCGCCCGCCCTGGATCAGCACCTGGGCGTGGCTGCTGAGTTGGCCGCTGGCGCAGGCCTGTTTGGTGGCCTGGCCCCAAATCGGCTACGCGGCGGGGCTGTCGGGCCTGATGCACGCGGGTGTGGCGGTGCTGGCGGTGCACCTGCTGATGGGACTGGTGCGCATTCCGAAACGGCGGCGCTGGGGCAGCCTGTTGCTGCTGGCGCTGGTGGTCAAGCTGGGCATAGAGCGCGGCTGGTCACAACCGGTGGTGTGGGACGGTGGCACCGAGCTGTCGGTGGTGCAGGCGCTGCACTTCACCTCGGCGCTGTGGGGTGCGGCGCTGGCGCTGGTGCTGCCGGGACTGTGGCGCTGGCTGTCAGCGCTGCGCTGGCCATGGGCCCGCGCCTCAAAGGTCGTCAAGCCGGGCTAAGGTCTGCTCGGCCTGGGCGCGGATGGCGCTGCGCTGCTCAGGGCTCAGGCGCTGCAGGTTTTTCACCATCAAGGCGGTGCGCGGATGCGCCGCCCACTGCGCCTCAAACCGGTCCAAGAAGGCCCAATACAGCGTGGTCATGGGGCAGGCGTTGTCTCCAGTGGCGCGGTCGGGCCGGTAGCGGCAACCTTTGCAGTGGTTGCTCATGCGCGATATGTACTGCCCGCTGGCCACATAGGGCTTGCTGGTGAAACGCCCGCCGTTGGCGTAGAGCGCCATGCCGGCCACATTGGGCAGCTCCACCCATTCCACCGCGTCCACATACACCGCCAAATACCAGTCGGCCACCGCCTGCGGCGACAGGCCGGCGAGCAGGGCAAATTGGCCAGTCACCATCAAGCGCTGGATGTGGTGGGCGTAGCCGTGGCGCAGGGTCTGGCCAATCGCGTCGCGCTGGCAGGCCATGTGGGTCTCGCCGCTCCAGTACCAGCGCGGCAAGGGGCGGTCAAAGCCAAAATGGTTGGCCTGCTTCAGGCCAGGCATGTCGGTCCAATACACCCCGCGAATAAATTCGCGCCAGCCCAACACTTGGCGGACAAAACCTTCCACACTGGCCAAGGGCAGTTGTTCACTGCCGCGCTCGCGCCACGCGGCCTCGACCCGGCGCACCACGGTCATCGGGTCGATCAGGTGCAAATTGAGCGCCACCGACAGCAGCGAGTGCCAGCCAAACGGGGTGTCTTGCCACATCGCGTCTTGGTAGGCGCCAAAGCCCAACAGCCGTTCGTCGATGAAGCGCTGCAGCGCGGTCTCGGCCTGCTCGGGCGTGACCGGCCAGGCGAAGTGCTCCAGGCTGCCCGGGTGGTCGGGGAACAGGCGGGCCACATCGGCCATGGCCTCGCGGGTGATGGCGTCGGGTTCAAAGCGCGCCGGCTCGGGAATCCAGCCCGGGCCGGCGGCGGGGTAGGCCTTGCGGTTGTCGGCGTCGTAGTTCCATTGCCCGCCCACCGGCTCACCGCCGTCCATCAACACACCGTGGGTTTTGCGCTGCAGCCGATAGAAATGCTCCATCCGCCATTCCTTGCGGCCCTCGGCCCAGCGGGCAAAGGCGGCACGGCCGACCACAAAATGGGTGTCGGCGCGCTGCTCCAGCGTGATGCCAAGCCGCGCACACAAGTCGGGCAAGGCCTGTTCGATGTGCCATTCGCCCGGCTCACACAGCACCAAGGTCTGCGGCCGGTGCTGCGCCAGCCAGTGCTGCAGCCGCTCCAACAAGCCGGGCACATCGGCCATGCTGGGGTCGTCGATGCGCACATGGCACACCGGCCAGCGGCCTTTGATGCGCGCCGAAAAATGCCGCATGGCCGACAAAAACAATGCGGTGCGCGCTTGGTGGCTCCAGACCCGCTGCGCCTCGCCGGGCGCCTCGATCAGCAGCACACCGTCTTGGGCCGGGTCCAGATCGGCCAGCGCGGGGTTGCCTTCCCACAGCTGATCGCCCAGCACCAGCGCCACCCGGCGCCATGCGGTGGGCGCGTTCATGGCGGGGCCGATCCGCGCTGGCGGCGGCAGCGTTCGCTGCAGTAACGCACCTCGTCCCAGACCTTGGCCCAGGCTTTGCGCCAGCTCATGGGCCGGCCACAGACCGCGCAGGGTTTGCTGGGCAAGTGGGCTTTGTTGCCTTTGAAGCCGCCGCTCACTCGGCTTCCTGCCTGGGCACGGCGTTAAAACGCCAACGGGCGATGCGCTCGGCCAAGTTGTCCGGCCCGTGGTGCACCCACAGCGCACACAGTCCGTCGCCTGCGGCAGCGTCGCTCAGGCCGCGTGGCAGCCGCCCGCCGACCCAGACCACGGTTTGTGCCGGCAGGCGTTCGCGCAACCACGCAATGGCGCGTTTGGCGTCGCGCGGGTTTTGCGCGCCACCAAAACTCAGCGCCAGCACATGGGCCTCAAAATCGCTGGCCGCGTTCAAGATGTCGGGCAAGGGCATCTGCAAACCCAGATTGACGGTTTCGCACCCTTCCAAGGCCATCAGCGCCTCGGCCATCAACAAGCCCAGGCCGTGCTGTTCGTTGGGCACGGTGGTCAACACCACCCGAGGCCATTGTGCTGCCCGGTGTTGGCGCACTTGGGCGATGGCCTGGCGCAGCACACTTTGCACGGTTTCGGTGTACAGGTGTTCTTGGTGGATGCCAATCTGGCCGCTCAACCAGGCCTCACCCACTTGGCGGGTGATGGGCGGCAACACATCGCGCAGCAGGTGGGCCAAGCCTTCGGCGAGCAAGGCTCCCTCCATCGCTTGGCGCAAAGCCGGGGCGTCACAATCGCGCACCCAGCGCATCCACTCGTGGGCAAACGCGGGCACCACCGCGGTGTCTGCCGGACTGGGTTTGCCCGCGCTGGCGCGCACTGGAGCGTCCATGAGCGCGAGCAAATCGGCCAAGGGCAGGGCCACCACACGGTTGGGCCGCCAACCCCGGTCGATCAGCCGCCGCACATGGCGCAGCCGGTGCAGGTGGGCGTCGCTGTACCAGCGCTCGCCCAGGGCGTCGCGCACCGGATCAGGAAAGCCGTAACGGCGCTCCCAGACCCGCAAGGTGTCCTTGGAGATGCCGGTGTCGCGCTCAACGTCCGCGATGCTGTGCTGCCGAATGTCGTCAGGCAATGTGTGCGCCTCGTTTGTCATGGACATTCCTGCAAAAATAGATCAAAGTGGCCGCCCATTAAGGAGAATGCCTGTGATTGTCCTGCACAAGTCCCTGCCCCGCCAAGCTGGCCACGATCCTGTGCGCGACACAGGGGTATCGGCCAGCCGCCGCCAACTGCTCGCGGCTGGCCTGCTGGGCGCTGCCGCTTGGCCTTGGCACGCCCAGGCCCAGGCCGCTTGCCCGCCTTTGCTGTCGCACACCTTTTTGCGGCTGCAGGACGAAAAACCGGTGTCGCTATGCCAATTTGCCGGCCAAGTGCTGCTGGTGGTCAACACCGCCAGCTTGTGCGGCTTCACCGGGCAATACAGCGGGCTCGAAGCCTTGGACCGGCGCTGGCGCCAGCGGGGTCTGGTGGTGATCGGCTTTCCGTCGAACGACTTTGGCCGCCAAGAGCCTGGCAACGCCCGCCAAATCGCGGACTTTTGCGAAAACACCTTTGGGGTGCGCTTTCCCATGATGAGCAAGACCACGGTGGTCGGACGCGAGGCCCACCCCTTCTTTCGCACCCTGGCGCAGCGCACCGGGCAAGCGCCCCAGTGGAATTTCCACAAATACCTGATTGCCCGCGATGGCCAAACGGTGCGCAGCTACGCCAGCGCCGTGGCACCCGATAACCCCAGCTTGTTGAAGGACATTGAGAGCGCCTTGCTGGTCAAATCATGACCAAACAGTCACAATGAAACCAACTAGTAACTTTTTGACTCTTCAGTCCATGGTTCAAACGCATTGTGATCGACAGTCTTCGGGAACTTTGGCGTTTCCTGTGGAGTCCATGGCGGTGTTGGCTCCGGCCAACCGAGTGTGTTTGAGTCTGCGAAGCCAGCCATCGGCTGCAATCCTGGGGCGGTTTTTCTCCTCCTCCCTCCCTCCCTCCTTTCGTTCCAGGGCGCTTCGCAGGCCTTTTTTTCTCTGCGGCGTGAGCGCCGCTCGCTTGGGAGGCTCCCATGTTTGCTGAACCCAGCCAGCACCTGCAACGCCCGGGCCGCGCGCGCGTGGCGGTGGTCGGCTCCGGTATTTCTGGCCTGGCCGCCGCGCACACCCTGCAAGGCCTGACCGACGTCACCCTGTTTGAAGCCGACGACTATTTTGGTGGCCACACCCACACGGTGGACATCACCTTGTCCGACACCCAAGGCCGGCCACAGACCTTTGGGGTGGACACCGGCTTTTTGGTGCTCAATGAGCGCACTTACCCCAATTTGTTGGCGCTGTTCGCCCAGCTCGATGTGCCGGTGGTGCCGTCAGACATGTCGTTTTCGGTGCAAGCCCAAGGAATGGGCCCCAAGGGGGGCAAGCTGGAATGGAGCGGTACCTCGCTCTCCAGCGTGTTCGCGCAGCGCGCCAACTTGGTGAACCCCACCTTTTTGCGCATGCTGGCCGACATCGTGCGCTTCAACAAGCTCTGCACCCGCCTGGCCGAACAAGGGCTGGACGCCCCGAGCGGGCCGTTGATGCAGCCGCTGGGCGACTTTTTGCGCGAGCACCGTTTTTCCGATGCGTTTCGCGACGGCTACTTTTTGCCGATGCTGGGCTGCATTTGGAGTTGCCCAACCGACCAGATGCTGGCCTTTCCGGTGGCGACCATGGTGCGCTTCTGCCACAACCACGGCCTGATCCAGCTGACCCGGCGACCGCAGTGGTTCACCGTGCCCCAAGGCGCGCGCCGCTATGTGCAAAAAATTGTACAAGGCCTGCCCGATGCGCGGCTCAACAGCCCGGTGCGTGCGCTGCTGCGCGATGCCGATGGCGTGCGGGTGGTGACCGACGGCCAAGTCGAACGTTTTGACGCGGTGGTGCTGGCCTGCCACAGCGACCAGGCGCTGCGCATCTTGGGTGAGGGCGCCAGCGGCGCCGAAGCCGAGACCCTGGCCGCCATCCGCTACCAGCCCAACCAGGCGGTGTTGCACACCGACACCCGCGTGCTGCCCGAGCGGCCGCTGGCCTGGGCGGCTTGGAACTACGAGCGTGCCAGCGACGCCGGCCGCGAGTCGGCCCAGGTCTGCTTGCATTACCTGCTCAACAAACTGCAGCCGCTGCCGGTGGAGCAGCCGGTGGTGGTGTCGCTCAACCCCCACCGCGACATCGATCCGGCCCGGGTGATCGACCGCTTTGAATACGCCCACCCAGTGTTTGATCTGGGCGCCATCCGCGCGCAAGCGCAAGTGCCCGGTTTGCAGGGCCAGCAACACACCTATTTTGCTGGCGCTTGGATGGGCTATGGCTTCCACGAAGACGGTCTGAAGGCGGGCCTGCAAGCGGCGCGCCGGTTGATTGAGGACTTGGGTTTACGGGCCGCGCCGAGCGCCGCCGAGCAGCGGCAAGCGGCCTTGCCGGGGGTATTTGCGTGAGCACACAGGCCACGCCCCCCAGCGCCCTGATCGGCTTTGGGCAAGTGCGGCACACCCGCACCCGGCCGCGCGCCAACGCCTTTGTCTACCCGACCCACTTTTTGATGTTGCCGATGCGCGCGCTGCGCGCACACGGACCCGGCGCTTTGGTGCGCAACCGCTTTGCGGCGCTGTCGTTTTATGACCGCGACCATGGCGACGGTGGGCCCGATGTGCTGGCCTGGATCGAAGGGCTGCTGGCACAACACGGTGTGCACGACGCCGATGGCGAAATCTGGCTGCACACCTACCCGCGCGTCTGGGGCTACACCTTCAAGCCGGTGAGTTTTTGGCATTGCGAGCGCGCCGACGGCTCGCTGGCGGCCATCGTGGCCGAGGTCAACAACACCTTTGGCGAACGCCACTGTTACCTGTTGCCCGAGCCACGCTATGGCCAGGTCATCACCGCCAACAAACACCTGCATGTGTCGCCGTTTTGCCCAGTGCAAGGGCACTACCGTTTTGTCTTCATGCGCAGCGAGCGCGCCGACGGACCGCGCCTGGTGGCCCGCATCGACTACCACGACGACGACCAAGCCGAGGCCATCATCCGCACCAGCGTGAGCGGCGAGCTGCTGCCGGTCAACGCCGACTCCCTCAAGCGCGCCACTTGGGGTCACCCCTTGATGACGCTGGGCGTGATCGCCCGCATCCACTGGCAAGCGCTGCGCCTGTGGACCAAAAAAACCCCTTTCTTTCGCCAGCCCCAACCGCCCGCACACGCGGTGTCGGTGGGTGAGGCCTCTGTTCGCTGACCCACGCCGCCATGAACACCACCACCGCACACAGTCCTTCCGTGGGGTTTGAACTGCCCCGCAGCGCACCGTCCGCCGCGCGCCGCCTGCTGCAGCTGCTGCAGCGCCTGCGCCATGGCCACCTGACCTTGCACCTGCCCGATGGCTCGGTGCAGCGTTTTGGCAGCGGCGCCCACGACGCGCCGCACGCCAGCATGACGCTGCACAACTGGGACGTGTGCGAAGCCACGCTGAAATCGGGCGACATCGGCTTTGCCGAGAGCTACATCGCCGGCGACTGGACCACGCCCGACCTCACCGGTTTGATGCGCCTGTTTTTGGTCAACCGCCGCGAGGTGGAAGACCTGATCTTTGGCACCTGGTGGGGCCGACTGGCCTACCGCGTGCGGCACTTGCTCAACCGCAACTCCAAGGCCAACAGCCGAAAAAACATCCACGCCCATTACGACCTGGGCAACGCTTTCTACAGCCTGTGGCTGGACGAGACGATGAACTATTCGTCGGCCTGGTGGGCAGATGCTGAGATGGACCTGCCGGCGGCCCAACGCGCCAAAGTGGCGCGCGCGCTCGATCAGGTGAATGTGCGCGCCGGCGACCGGGTGCTGGAAGTGGGCTGCGGCTGGGGCGCGCTGGCCGAAATGGCCACGGTAGAGCGCGGCGCCAGCGTGACCGGTGTGACGCTCTCGACCGAGCAACTGGCCTTTGCCCAAGAGCGGCTGGCGCGCCAAGGTGTGGCGCTGGCCGGCGCGTCGCGCGAGGCCGCTTGGCGCTGGCCGGTGCAGGCCGATGTGCGGCTGCAGGACTACCGCGACATCGACGACGGCCCCTACGACGCGGTGTGCTCGATTGAAATGATCGAGGCGGTGGGCCGCGAGTACTGGCCCACCTATTTCGAGACCCTGCACCGGGTGCTCAAGCCGGGCGGTCGCGCCTGTATCCAAAGCATCACCATCGACGACGCGCTGTACGAGCGCTACATCCGCAGCACTGACTTCATTCAGCAATACGTGTTCCCGGGCGGCTGCCTGCCCAGCCCCTCGGTGTTTGAAGCGCAGGCCCGCGCGGCGGGTTTTGAAGTGGTCGACCGGTTTGCCTTTGGCCCGGATTACGGCCGCACCTTGGCACTGTGGCGCGAGGCCTTTTTGCGCCAACAAGACGCGGTGCGCGCGCTGGGCTTTGACACCCGTTTTATGCGCATTTGGGAGTTCTACCTCTGCTACTGCGAGGCCGGTTTCGCCCAAGGCGACATCGACGTCATGCAGTTCACCCTGCAGCGCGCCTGAAGCGCCACACCACTATGACCACCCTGACACGCCGCCGCTGCGCTCTGACCCTGTTGGCTGTGTGTGCTGTGCCCTGGGTGGCACAGGCCGAGGGGCTGCAGCGGCGCGGCCAAGGGCGTTTGCGTTTTTTGGGCCTGAACATTTACGACGCCACGCTGCGGGTGGCGCCCGGCTTTGTGGCCAACGACTTTGCTCAGCACCGGCTGGCGCTGGAGCTGCATTACCTGCGTGCGCTCAAAGGCCGGCTGATTGCGGAACGCTCGCTCAAAGAAATGCAAAACGTCGCCAGCGCGAGCGGCCAAGCCATCGCGGCCGGCGACGCGCAGCGTTGGCTCACGCGCATGACCGAGATTTTTCCCGACGTCCAAACGGACGACCGCATCACCGGCGAACACGACCCCGCCAGTGGCGCGCGCTTTTTGCTCAACGGCAAACCCTTGGGCGCGGTGGCCGAGCCGGCGTTTTCGGCGCTGTTTTTTGGCATTTGGCTCTCGCCCCACACCTCAGAGCCGGCGCTGCGCCAAGCTTTGTTGGGCACGGCCAACCGCGCGGGCTGAGGCCATGTCACACCCCCTTGCTGCACCGGCCCCGGCGGCCGCTGTGTTGTGCGCCCCGGGCGGCTGGTGGCACGGTGTGCGTTACGGCGCTTTGGGCTTTCCGCTGGCCTTTGTGGCGCTGCCGCTGTATGTGATGCTGCCCAACCACTACGCCACCACGCTGGGGGTGTCGCTGGCGGGATTGGGTGCGGTGCTGCTGGCCGCGCGGCTGCTGGACGCGGTGGTCGACCCGTGGATCGGGCGGGTGTGCGACAGCTGGTTTGCGCACGGCCACCACCGGGTGCTGGGCTGGGGCGCGGCCATGTCGGTGTTGTTGGGCTTGGGCCTGTGGGCGCTGTTGTTTCCGCCGGCGGCGGTGCTGGCGGCGGGCAACGGCGCCGTGCTGGCCTGGCTGTGCGCCATGCTGGTCGTGGCGAGCTTGGCCTACAGCGTGTTGAGCGTGGCGCACCAGTCCTGGGGCGCGCGCCTCGGCGGCAACGAGGCGCAACGCAGCCGGGTGGTGGCGTGGCGTGAAGGCGCGGGGCTGCTCGGTGTGGTGTGCGCCTCGGTGTTGCCGGTGGCGCTGGGCCTGTCGGTCAGCACCACCGTGTTCAGCGTGTCGCTGGTGCTGGGCTGGGCGCTGTGGCGCCAAGCGGTGCGCCCCAACGCGCCAGCGTCTGCGGTGACCAGCGCCGCCGCTGTGCGGGTCCAGCCCGTGCGCGAGCGGCGTTTTGTGCGCCTGCTGCTGGTGTTTTTGGTCAACGGCACGGCCAGCGCCCTGCCCGCCACCCTGGTGCTGTTTTTTGTGCAAGACCGGCTGCAGGCCAGCGAAACCTGGCAGCCGGCGTTTTTGGGCGTGTATTTTGTTTGTGCGGCCCTGGGCATACCGCTGTGGCTGCGGCTGGTGCAGCGCATCGGCCTGGTGCGCAGCTGGGCCACCGGCATGCTGTTGGCGGTGGCGGTGTTTGTCTGGGCCCTGGCGGTGGGGCCGGGCGACGAATGGCTGTTTTTGTGGATTTGCGCGCTTGGTGGTGTGGCGCTGGGCGCGGACCTGGCCCTGCCGGGCGCACTGCTGGCCGGGCTGATTGGCGCCATCGGCCAGCGCGGCCAGGGCGAAGGTGTGTACTTTGGCTGGTGGAGCCTGGTCAACAAGCTCAACTTGGCGCTGGCCGCCGGACTCACCTTGCCGCTGCTGGCCGCCTGGGGCTACACCCCGGGCAGCCGCGATCCGCAAGCGCTGCAGGCCCTGACCTGGGTGTATTGCGGCGTGCCCTGTGTGCTCAAGCTGCTGGCCACCGGCCTGCTGTGGCGCTGGCTGCGCCACGATCCCGCTTTTTCTTCGGCCTCCGAACCATCGACACGACCATGACACTCCCCACCCGACGCCATTTGCTGGGCGCAGGCCTGGCCCTGCCGCTGATCGCGCTGAGCGGCTGCAGCACGTCGCGCATCGACGACTACGCCAGCGAAAAGCCCGAGCTGGATTTGCGCACCTATTTCAACGGTCGGCTCGACGCGTATGGCATCTTCACCGACCGCAACAACCGGGTGCTCAAGCGCTTCATCGTCACCATGAACTGCACCTGGAACGGCGACGAAGGGGTGCTCGACGAGGACTTCATCTATTCGGACGGCAGCACCCAAAAGCGCATTTGGCGCCTGCGCCACTTGGGCAACGGCCGCTACAGCGGCACCGCCGAAGACGTGGTGGGTGAAGCCTCAGGCCAAACCCGGGGCAACGCCTTCAATTGGCGCTACACCATGGCGCTGCCGGTCGACGGCAAGGTCTGGAATGTGGAGCTGGACGACTGGATGTACCTGATGAACGACAAGGTGATGATCAACAAAGCGGTGATGAGCAAGTTCGGCCTGCGCCTCGGTGAAGTCACGCTCACCTTTGTGAAACCATGAACCCACCGATTCGGCATTGGCAGGGGCAACGCGTCTGGCTGGTGGGCGCGTCCACCGGCATTGGGCGCGCCACCGCAGAGGCCTTGCACGCGCGCGGCGCGCGGGTGATTGTCTCGGCCCGCTCGCCCGCGCCGCTGCAGGCCTTTGCCGACGCCCACCCGGGCGCTGTGGCCCTGCCGCTGGACAGCACCGACCGCGCAGCGGTGGCCCAAGCGGCGCAGACCCTGCTGGCCGACGGGCCGCTGGACCTGGTGGTGTACTGCGCCGGTGTGTACCAACCAATGCGCGCGACCGACTTCCAACTCGACGTGATGCTGCAGCACGACCAAGTGAACTACGTGGGCGCGCTCTACCTGCTCGACGCGGTGTTGCCGGCCATGCTGGCGCGCCGCCAGGGCCACATTGGCCTCATCAGCAGCGTGGCGGGCTTTCGGGGCTTGCCCAACAGCTTGGCCTATGGCCCCACCAAGGCGGCGCTCACCCACTTGGCCGAAACGCTCTACTTGGATTTGCACGACCACGGCATTGGGGTGAGCGCCATCCACCCGGGTTTTGTGCAAACGCCGCTGACCGCGCAAAACCAGTTCCACATGCCAGCGCTCATGAGCCCGGAAGACGCCGCGCAGGCCATGATCCGGGGCTGGGAGCGCGGGCGGTTTGAGATGCATTTCCCGCGCCGCTTCACCGGCTGGCTCAAGCTGCTGCGGCTCTTGCCCTACCGGTTGTATTTCCCCTTGGTCAAGCGCGCCACCGGCCTGTGACCCCCACCGAGACACCCCATGACACCGAGCCCGCGTGTGCAACGCACCATCGATTTCTTTGAACGGCTGTCGCCCGCCGACATCGCCCAAATCCCGGCGCATTACACCGACGACGCGTTTTTTAAAGACCCCTTCAACGAGGTGCGCGGCCACGCCGCGATTGGGCGCATCTTCACGCACATGTTTGTGGCGCTCAACGGTCCACGCTTTGTCATCACCGACTGCGTGGAGCAGGGCGAGGGCTGTTTTTTGGTGTGGGAATTCCGCTTTTGTATGCGGCGCTTCGACACCCACACCGAACAGGTGATCCGCGGCGGATCGCACCTGAAATACGCCGCCGACGGCCGCATCGCCTGGCACCGCGACTATTGGGACGCAGCCGAAGAGCTGTACGAAAAACTCCCCGGCCTGGGCGCCCTGATGCGCTGGCTCAAACGCCAAGCGAACAGCTGAAAAACCGATAAAAAGAAAAGCAGCCGAAGCGCGTGCCTTGTGGCAAGGATGCCGCGGATCTGGCTTGGCCAGTCCGCAGGCATCGCCCCCTGGGGGGTGACGCGCCCTTAGGCGCGGCGCGGGGGGGTCAATCCGGCCTTGTATCGGCGAAGCTGGCGCGCTGCGACAGCTTGTCGGCCAGCTTGGCCAAGTTCGGGTGCGGTGTGCGCCAGTCGATCTGTGGGAAGCGGAAGTCCAGGTAACCCAACGCACAGCCCGCCGCCACATCGGACAGGCTCAGGTGCACGCCCGAGCAATACGGTTTGTCGCCCAAGCCTTTGGCCATGGCCACCAGCGCCTGGTCAATTTTGTGCAGCTGGCGGTCGATCCAAGCCTGTGAACGCTCACCGTCGCTGCGACCGCCCCAGGTGGCTTCGAGCCGCGCCAGAATGGCCGCGTCCAAAATACCGTCGGCCAGTGCTTCCCAGGTTTTGACCTCGGCGCGCTCGCGCCCAGACGGCGGAATCAGCTTGCCCACCGGCGACAAGGTGTCGAGGTATTCCACGATCACCCGCGAGTCGAACATCGCATCGCCGCCGTCCAACACCAGACAGGGCACTTTGCCCAGCGGGTTGGCCTGATCGATGCTGGTGTTGGCGGCCCACACGTCTTCCAGCACAAACTGGTATTCGAGCTTTTTCTCCGCCATGACGATGCGGACTTTGCGAACGTAGGGGCTGGTGACGGCGCCAATCAGTTTCATGGGAGAACGCGTGGGGTAAACAGGCCACCGATTCTAGCGATGCCTGTGCGGCACTTGCGCAGTCAGTCAATAGTATTCAGGCAGCGGCTTTTACAATGGCGGGCTATGCCGAACACGACCGCCACCCCCCAGGGCCTCAGCCCCCTTGCCGCCCTGTCTCCTTTGGACGGCCGTTACGCCAACCGACTTGCCGCCCTGCGTCCGCTGATGAGCGAAATGGGCTATATGCACCGCCGGGTGCAGGTGGAGGTGGCGTGGTTCATCGCCTTGTCAGACGCGGGTTTTGCCGAGTTCAAGCCGCTGTCGCCGGGCGCGCGCACCTATTTGTTGGGCTTGGTCAAACATTTCAGCGAGGCCGACGCCGAGGCGATCAAGGCGATCGAAAAAACCACCAACCACGACGTGAAGGCGGTGGAGTACTGGATCAAAGCCAAGTTTGAGGCCCGGCCCGAGCTGGAAAAAGCGGCCGAGTTTGTGCACTTCGCCTGCACCAGCGAAGACATCAACAACACCAGCCACGCGCTGCAGCTCAAAGGCGCGCGCGACCAGGTGCTGATGCCCGCGCTCGACACCGTGATCGGCCTGCTGCGCGACATGGCGCACCGCTACGCCGACGTGCCCATGCTCAGCCGCACCCACGGCCAAACCGCCAGCCCCACCACCGTGGGCAAAGAAATGGCCAATGTGGTGATGCGCCTGCAAGCCGCGCGCGAGCGCATCGCAGCGGTGGCGCTCAAAGGCAAGATGAACGGCGCGGTGGGCAACTACAACGCCCACTTGGCCGCCTGGCCCGACTTCGACTGGGAAGGTTTCAGCCGCAAGGTGGTGGAAACGCCCGAGCCGCTGGGCCTGGGCCTGTCCTTCCAGCCCTACAGCATCCAGATCGAGCCACACGACTACATGGCCGAGTTCTTCGACGCGGTGGCGCGCACCAACACCATCTTGATCGACCTCTCGCGCGACATCTGGGGCTATGTGAGCCTGGGCTATTTCAAGCAAAAGCTCAAAGACGGCGAGATCGGCAGCTCGACCATGCCGCACAAGGTCAACCCGATCGACTTTGAGAACGCCGAAGGCAATCTGGGCTTGGCCAACGCCTTGCTCAAACACCTGAGCGAGAAGCTGCCCATCAGCCGCTGGCAGCGCGACCTGACCGATTCCACCGTGCTGCGCAACATGGGCGTGGCACTGGGCTACGCGGTGCTGGCCTGGGACTCGCTGCGCGTGGGCCTGGGCAAGCTCGAACTCAACCGCGAAGCGCTCGACGCCGACCTGGACGCGGCCTGGGAAGTGCTGGCCGAGCCGATTCAGACCGTGATGCGCCGCTTTGGTGTGGCTGGCGCGTACGAAAAGCTCAAGGAAGTGACGCGCGGCAAAACCGTCTCGCCCGAGGCGCTGCACGGTTTGATCCGCAGCTTGGACATTCCGCAGGCCGAAAAAGACCGCCTGCTGGCCATGACGCCGGCGAGCTACGTCGGCCAAGCCGCGGCGCTGGCGCGCCGGGTCTGAGGGCTCAGGGCGCCACGTCGGGCGCGCGCTCGGCGTAGCGGTTGAAGCGCCAGGCGCTGCCCTGCAAGGTGATGCGGCGCCACACCGCGCGTTTGGCTGCGGGGCCCATTTCGGTCCAGCGCTGCACCTCGTCGAAACTGCGGCCACAGCCTTTGCATTGCGCGTCGCCTTGGCTGGTGGAGCAAATGGCGATGCACGGCGTGTCGGGTGTGGTCTGGTACCACGCCATCCAGGCCTCGCGCGCGGCGGCGGGCATGGTCGCCTCGTCGGCCTCGCTCTCGCGGAAATAAACCAACAAAGCGTAGACCTCGGCCAGCGCGCGCAGCGGCGCGCTCAGGCTCACCCCATCGGGCGATGGGGAGCGCTCGCGCCAGTGGTTGATGGCGGCTTCGATGTCGGTGATGTGGATGCCGGGCATGGGGCGCCGATGATACTCAGGGCCGGCCGTCGGCGTCTTCCTTGAGCTGGGTTTGCCAGCGCGCTGTGAGGTCGCGCAGGCGGCTGTGGATCACCGCTTGCTCCAGCGGGTCTTGTTGCTGGACCTCGCGCGGCAGCGCTTGGGCCGCGCGCAAGATGTCGAGCGCAGCGGGCAAGTCGCCGTGAGCCACCCGGGCCTCGGCCTGGGCGCGGCGCGCGCGCAGTGGGTGGCCTTGTGCCTCGTGCACCCGCGACAACAGCTGCCACGCCTGGGCGTCGCGCGGCCGATCCACCACCCAAGACCGCAACGCAGATTCGGCCATGGCCGCCGCCCCGCTGTGCAAGGCCACCTCGGCACCCAAGAGGCGCTGGCCGCGCTGCGGGCTGCGCAGTGCGGCGTCGCGCTGGGCCAGCAAGCCGGTGGCCAGCGGGTTGCGCGCTGCCGCTGGCTGGGCCAGCCAAAGCTCCAGCGGCAACACCAACAGCACCGCCTGGGCCGCTCTGTCTTGGGCCAAAGCGGGGTCTGCAGCCAACTGCGCCGCCAAGGTCTGTGCGGCGTCGGTGCGCCCGAGCCGCGCCGCCGCCAAAGCAGCGGCGTAGCGCTCGGGTGTGCTGGCCTTGGGGCGCCCGCCCTCGCGCCACCAGCCTTGCCAGACGTCGGGGTTGCGCTCGGCCAGGACGCGGGCGCGCTCGGCCATCAGCTGGTGCCACAGCAGCGATACCGGTGGTGTGGTCTGTACCGCTGCCGGCTCCAGCCCCAAGCGCGCTTGCACATCGGCCATGCGCTCGGTCGTCAGCGGGTGGCTGCGCAAGTAGGGAAAGGCGCCATCGTCGTTGAGTCGCGAGGCCTGCTGCAGCCGCTCAAACATGCCCACAAACTCGGTGGGCGCAAAACCCGCATCGCGCATCACCGACAGGCCCACCCGGTCGGCTTCGCGTTCCATGTCGCGCGAAAAATTGAGTTGGTTTTGCGCCGCCACCGCCTGACCACCGACCACTGCGGCGCTCACCACATCGGTGTTGTTGCTGGCACTGGCGGCCAGCGCCGCCAGAATCATGGCGCCAATCATCCAAGGCGCCTGCTGGTTTTGGCGGGTCACCATGCGCGCAATGTGGCGCTGCGACACGTGGCTGAGTTCGTGGGCCAGCACCGAGGCCAACTCGTCGGGCGTCTGCGTCACCGCCAGCAGCCCCAGGTGCACCCCCAAATAACCCCCCGGCAGGGCAAAGGCATTGACCCGACGGTCGCGCGAGATCAGCAGCTCCCAAGCCAGCTGTTCGCGCAGCTCATCGGGCACTTCACCGCGGGCCACCGCCGCCGCCAACAGCGGCTGCCACACCGCCTGGACATAGTCGCCCAACACCACATCGTCGAGGTAATCGGGGTCGCGGTAGAGGTCGCGCACGATGCGATCGCCCAGCCGCCGTTCGGCCGCCACCCCCATGATCTGGCCATCGCCGAGGTGGGGCAAGACGCTGCCGCGCTCGGGGGTCTGGGCCTGCAGGGGCAAGACCGCACCACCCAGCGCAGCACCTGCCAGGGTCAACACCGACAGCCAGCGGCGGGCGGGGCTTGGGGGATGGCCCCGCAGGGCACGGACAACAACACACATGGCCCGTATGATGCCGCCTTTGGCGCAGGGTTCGCCCCGCCACCGGTAAAGCTTGGTAAAACCCGCAGGCACCGCCCGCTGTTCAGAACCCACCCAGAACCCCCATGTCCGACACCTCCAGCCCGCTCACCCATTTTGATGCCCAAGGCCAGGCCCACATGGTCGATATCAGCGCCAAGGCCAGCACCCACCGGGTGGCGGTGGCCGAGGGACAGATCCGCATGTTGCCCGCCACGCTGGCGCTGATCGAAAGCGGCAGTGCCAAAAAAGGCGATGTGTTGGGCATTGCGCGCATCGCCGGCATCCAGGCCGCCAAACGCACCAGCGAGCTGATTCCGCTGTGCCACCCGATTGCGCTGACGCGGGTGGCCGTGGAGTTTGTGATCGACAGCAACACCAGCAGCGTGCGCTGCCAGGCCACCGCCGAATGCACCGGCGCCACTGGGGTGGAAATGGAGGCGCTGACCGCCGCCAGCGCCGCCCTGCTCACGATTTACGACATGTGCAAAGCCGCCGACCGGGGCATGGTGATGGACGGCATCCGCCTGCTGGAAAAACGCGGCGGCAAAAGCGGCCATTTTGTGGCGGGCTAAAAACACAAAAGCCCTCCGAAGAGGGCTTTGGATATATCCGCTCCAGCTTACTGTGTGGGCAGTTGGGGCATTTGAGCCACATTGGTGCAAACGCGGGGCAGCAAATTGGCCGCAGCGTTGGATGTACAGGCCCATTGACCGTTAGCATCGCGCGCCCACAGAACGCCATTCCCGTTGACCGCAGGGTTACCGTTGGCTGTACACAGAATGCCTGCGGTGCCGTCGGCATTGATACGGGCGGAACGGGTGCAACGGGTCGAGGTCTCGGAAATACCCAAAGCAGTTAATGCATCAGCACCGGTGATCGCGTCCGCCACACCATCGTTGATGCGCACTTCGGCCTGGGTCTGACCGCTCTGGGCTTCCACCAAGGCGGCGGCCAGCTGGCTGCGGGCGGTGTAGTCGTTGTAGGCCGGGAAGGCCACGGCGGCCAAGATACCAATGATGGCCACCACAATCATCAGTTCGATGAGGGTGAAACCTTTTTGCAGTTGACGGCGTGCCATAAAAAAACTCCAGTAAAGGGAAAAATGAACCCTTTTGTATCAGCACAGAACGTGCCAACCCCTCAGACCCCGGCTGTGTGTGCATCCTGTCACGCCCAGCCAACGGCGGCGACAGAAAATGTCACCAAAGTCCCGCCGCCCATGGACAAAAATTGTCGCCAAATTGGCTTGTGACAATTTTTGTCAAACGTCAAACACTTGGCCGGCGCTCAGCCAGTGGATGGCCAAGGCGCTGCCGTCGGCCTTGGGGCGGCTCAAGGGCGCGATCTCGGCCATGATGCGGCCGGTTTCGGCGGGTTTGGTGTGGGTGATGTAGATCGGATAGGCCTTGCCTGGGGCCCGGCGCTCCAGCTCGGTGGCCAGGTGCACCGGCGCCAAGTGCTGGCTGAGTTCGGCCAGCGCCTGCTCTTGGTTGCTGAACGCGGTCTCGATCACCAGCATGGCCACCTCCAATGTGTTGACGCGCGCCCAAAACGCCGGGTTGGGGCCGGTGTCGCCGCTGAACACCCAATGGCCCGCTTCACCGGCCACCGCATAGCCCACGGCCGGCACGGTGTGCACGGCGGGCAAGACCTCCACGGTGTGGCGCCCAATGTGCAGCCGCTCGCCGGTGTGGATCGGCACAAAGCGCAGCAATGGCGCTTCGGGCGAGGGGATGACACTGAAATCGGGCCAGATCACCCCGTTAAAGATGTGGGCGCGCAAGGCGGCGATGGTCTCGGGCAAGGCGTACACCGCCATCGGTTCGGCCGCCGCAGCGATGCGCTGGGACGCCACCGCATCAAGCAGCAGCGGCAGGGCAGCCACATGGTCCAGGTGGGAATGGGTCAGCAGCACATGCTGGATCTGCCCCATGTCCTCCAGACTGAGGTCGCCCACGCCAGTGCCGGCATCCACCAGCAGGTCCTGGTCGAGCAAAAAGGCGGTGGTTCGGCAATCGCGGGCAATGGCGCCCGAGCAGCCCAGAATGCGCACCCTCATGGATGGTCCTTTTGTGCCCTTGGGTGTGGCCACCAGCGCCCGGTGGCACGCTGGCTCAAACCCGTGTGGGCCTCACTTGCTGTCGAAATCGGTGACCCCGTCCCAATCGCTTGGTACAGCGCGGGACCGCACCAAGATTAGCTGTTGGGTGTAGCGCTGGTAAAGGGCATTTTCCGCACTTTTGCCTTGCAATTCACGCAAACAGGCCTCGGCGGCATCCCATTGGCGGGCGCGCCACACACCCAAAAAATGCTGCCAGCGCTGCACCATCTGCTGTTGTTCGGGTGTGGCCTGCGCCAGTGGGCACAAGGGGGTGTGGATGGTTTCGGCCTGCTCTCGGCCTTTGACGCGCACCCGATCCAGCTCCATCCACAAGAAGTCGGGCGCGGCCGCGCGGGTGGCGTTGCTGGCGATGATGTCGACCCCATAGACACGCGACAGGCCTTCAAGGCGCGAGCCCAGATTGACTGCGTCGCCAATGACGGTGTAGCTGCGGCGAATGTCCGAGCCCATATCGCCGACCATCATCTCCCCGGTCGACAGGCCGATGCCCACACCAATGGTGGGCAGGCCTTGGCTGCGCTGGTCGGCATTGATGCCCAAGACCTCCGCGCTCATGTCCAGAGCGGCCTGCACCGCCTGGGCCGCGTGGGTGGGGGCGGGAATGGGAGCACCCCAAAAGGCCATGACACAGTCGCCCATGTATTTGTCGATGGTGCCGCGCTGGTTCTGGATGCGCTGGGTCAGGCGACTGAACACCTTGTTGAGCAGCTGCTGCAAAGCGGCTGGCTCCAGGGTTTCGGACAAGGTGGTGAAGCCACGCATGTCGCAGAACATGACGGTGAGTTCGCGCGACTGGGCCTGCATGCTGTAGTGCTCGGGGTCGCGCACCATCTCGCGCACCAGCTCGCGCGGCACATAGTGTCCAAACAAGGTGGCCAGCCGGCGGCGTGAGCGGCTCTCCGACAGATAGCCGTAGCTCATGTTCATGAGCAGCAGCAAGGCCACCAGCACCAGGCTGCTGGCCAGCGGCAACACCAGCCCCTGCACCTGAAACAGCCACACATTGAGCCCCACCAAGGCAGCGGCGGTGAGCAGCGCCACCACCAGCGCCGCCGTGGCACTGATGAGCGGCAGCGCAACAGCCAACAACCCGCCCAACAGCACCAGCTGCGCCAGCTCCAGACCTTCGGCATAGTCGGGCCGTTGCAGCCAATGCCCGTCGAGCATGCCCGCAATCAGGTTGGCATGGACCTCCACACCGGGGTAGGCTTGGCCCACTGGGGTGTTGCGCAGATCCAGCAGGCCTGGCGCTGTGGTGCCCACCAACACAATCTTGTGGGCCAACGACCCGATGGGCAGGCGCTGCTGCAGCACATCGGCCGCCGACAGATAACGGAAAGCCCCCCCTTGGACCCCACCCGGACCCCGGTAAGGCACCCAGGCCGCCGCGCGCCCATCCACGCCCAACACCCGGGGCGCCGCGCCCGGCAGTGGCAAGGCCAGGGCCGCCAAGCTGCGTGGACCGGTGCTGGTGTGGTCGCCACTCCAGCGCGGCAACACCGCAGGCACCTGCATCGCCGTGCGGTAGGTGGCCAAGGCCAGCGACTCGTAGTAGGCCCCGCCGTGTTCGGCCAGCAGCGGCAGCGAGCGCACAATGCCGTCCTCGTCGGTGATGGCGTTGAAGAAGCCCGCGCGCGGCGCGGCTTGCACCAAGGCGGGCATATTGGCGCCGTAGCCGTCCCAGCGGGTGGCACGGATGCCTTGCTGGGGGTCGTCGAATGTGAGCACGGGCGCCGGCAGCTGGCCGTGGCGCTGGCCTTGGCGATCGCTGGTGAAGTAATAACCCAGCACCACCGGCCGATCGCGCAGCGCCTGCGCCAAGCGCAGGTCGGGGTCGCGCTGCGCCGCCCAACGCCGCAGCTCATGTGCCAGCGGCGCTTGGGTGCCATCGAGTTCCTCGGCAAGGCCGCGCAGGGCATCGCTCGCCGAGCCGCCGTCGGCTTCGGCAAAGACCATGTCAAACGACACCGAGCGCACACCGTAGTGGTCGACCAGCGCGTCCACCAAGCGCGCCAACGTGTCGCGCCCCCAAGGCCAGCGCCCCACCTCGGCCAGGCTGCGCTCGTCGATGTCCACAATCAGCACCTCGGGGTGTGGTGCGGCAGGGGCGGCTGTGCTCAAACGGGCATCGTGGATCTGCCGGTCGAGCTGCTGCAGCCAGCCCACGGGCCACAGCCCCGCAGCGTGACCGATGAACAACAGCACCATCAGCAGCCCCAACATGAGCTGGCGGCTGTGCCGCCGCAGCGTGCCGCGTCGGCTGGCCATGCTCACAGCCGGTGGAATTGCATTTGTACGTCGCCGATCTCGATCAGATCGCCCGACTCCAGCGGGCTGCCGTGGGCGGTGAGTGGCTCTCCGTTCAGGGTCACGGTGGTCACACCCTCGACAAACGCCACACTGTGGCCATGCGCTTCGCGCGAAATGGCGATCACGGCTTGCGCCGGTTTGCCAATGGTGGTGCTGGATTTGCTCAGTGACACCGTCTTGCCTGCAGCTTGGCCATTGAGCACCAACAACCGGCCATGTTCCCGGGGCTCTGTGCCGACCAAGGCCGCGCCATCGTCGACCACCGTGACCCGCTCGTGGTCGTCCTCGCGGTTGTCTTGGTAAAACTTGACCCGGTATTTGCCGATCTCGATGGCGTCCCCGTGGCGCAAGGTGTGGCGGGTGATGGAGCGTCCATTGACAAAGGTGCCATTGGTGCTGTTGAGGTCTTCGATGGTGTATTCCCCGTCGCTGACAGCCACTACCGCATGCTCACCGCTGACGGCCAAATTGTCGAACACCACATCGTTGTAAGGCCGGCGCCCCAAGCTGGTGCGGTCCTTGGACAAGCGAACCTCACGCACAACAACACCTTCAATCGACACAATCATCTTGGGCATGGGGGTCTCACCAGAGAAAGAGGTTGGGGCAGCAGATCACAAACCCAACCAGTGGGGCAGACGCAAGCGGGTCGGTCCGAGGGCCTGCACCAAAATGACCGAGATGTTATCGCGCCCACCCGCGTCCTTGGCTGCGGCGACCAAGGCATCACAACGCTCTTGCAAATCGTCCCCCTGTTGCAGCAGCTGTTCCAGCTCGGCGCTGTCGACCATGTCGGTCAGGCCGTCGGAGCACAACAGGTAGACATCGCGGTCCTCCACCACCAGGGACTGCACGTCCATTTGCACCACATCCTCCACCCCCACAGCACGGGTCAGCAGATTGCGCCGCGCCGCCATCGGGCTGTGGGCGCTGGCCACCAAGCCCGCATCAATTTGCTCTTGCAGCAGCGAGTGGTCGCGCGTCAACAAGTCCAATTGACCCTGGCGCCAACGGTAACAGCGCGAATCCCCCACATGGCCCAGCGTGGCCCGGTCGTCGGCAAAACACAGAGTAACCAAGGTGGTGCCCATGCCGTCGTATTCGGCATGGGTGCGCGCGGCCTCGAAGATGCGCCGGTTGGTGTCTTGCACACAGGCCTGCAAAGCGGTGGCCCACTGCTCCAAGGGCGCCACAGGGTGTTGCCGCTGAAAATCGATGATGCCCGCGCGCATTTGGGCAATGGCCATGGCACTGGCCACTTCGCCGGCGTTATAGCCACCCATGCCATCGGCCAGCAACGCCAGGCGGTGCGCCGAATCCACCAACAGCGCATCCTCGTTGTTGGGACGCACCAAGCCGGGATCGGTGGCGCTGGCGAAAACGTAATTCATGGCCAAGGGTTATAACGTGCAAACTGGTGAGAAATTGTCATATTCTCCCGCTTGCAGCAGAGAAAATGCACTGAAGTGCCCTTATTTTCTGCAGTATGGCCGACCAACGGCCCTGGTGACACCGAGCGCCTGAGGGTCTATGGCACAAAAAAGGCAACCTCCCGGTTGCCTTTTTTGCAAGTTTGGCGCCGCAATCAGAGCAGGGCTTTGAGCAGCTTGCCCATTTCGGATGGGTTGCGGGTGACCTTAAAGCCGCACTCTTCCATGATGGCCAGCTTGGCGTCGGCCGTGTCGGCGCCACCGCTGATGAGCGCACCGGCGTGGCCCATGCGCTTGCCGGGAGGCGCGGTCACGCCAGCGATAAAGCCCACGATCGGCTTCTTCATATTGGCCTTGCACCACTGGGCGGCTTCGGCTTCGTCGGGTCCACCAATTTCACCGATCATGATCACGGCGTCGGTGTCCGGATCGTCGTTGAAGGCGCGCATCACGTCGATGTGCTTCAACCCGTTGATCGGATCGCCACCGATGCCCACGGCGCTGGACTGGCCCAGACCAATTTCGGTCAGCTGCGCCACGGCTTCGTAGGTCAGCGTGCCAGAGCGCGACACCACACCGATGCGGCCCTTTTTGTGGATGTGGCCGGGCATGATGCCGATCTTGATCTCATCGGGGGTGATCAGGCCCGGGCAGTTGGGGCCGAGCAGCAAGGTGCGCTTGCCACCAGCGGCTTCTTTGGCCTTCATGCGGTTGCGCACTTCGAGCATGTCCTTGACCGGAATGCCTTCGGTGATGCAGATCGCCAGATCCAGATCGGCCTCAACAGCTTCCCAGATGGCGGCAGCAGCGCCTGCGGGCGGCACATAGATCACCGACACGGTGGCGCCGGTGTTCTGCGCGGCTTCCTTGACCGAGCTATAGATCGGGATGTTGAAGATCGACTCGCCGGCCTTCTTGGGGTTCACACCCGCGACGAAGCAGTTTTTGCCGTTGGCGTATTCCTGGCACTTTTCGGTGTGGAACTGACCGGTTTTGCCGGTGATGCCTTGGGTGATGACCTTGGTGTCTTTGTTGATGAAGATAGACATGAGGGTTACTCGCTTTCTGGGCTTAGGCGTTGACGGCGGCAACCACTTTTTGAGCGGCTTCGGCCATGGTGTCGGCGCTGATGATGGGCAGGCCGGATTCGGCCAGCATCTTCTTGCCCATTTCTTCGTTGGTGCCCTTCATGCGCACCACCAGGGGCACGCTCAGGTTCACGGCCTTGCAGGCGGTGATCACACCGGTGGCGATGGTGTCGCACTTCATGATGCCGCCAAAGATGTTGACCAGAATGGCCTTGACCTTGGGGTTCTTGAGCATGATCTTGAAGGCTTCGGTCACCTTCTCGGGGGTGGCGCCGCCGCCCACGTCAAGGAAGTTGGCCGGCTCAGCGCCGAACAACTTGATGGTGTCCATGGTGGCCATGGCCAAGCCAGCGCCGTTGACCAAACAACCGATGTTGCCGTCCAGGCTGATATAGGCCAGGTCGAACTTCGAGGCTTCGATTTCGGCCGGGTCCTCTTCGTCCAGATCGCGCAGGGCCACAATTTCCGGGTGGCGGAACAGGGCGTTGGAGTCGAAGTTGAACTTGGCGTCCAAGGCCATCAGGTTGCCTTTGGAGTCGCAGTTCAGCGGGTTGATTTCCACCAGCGACGCATCGGTGTCCATGTAGCACTTGTAGAGCTTGGCAAACAGGTCAACCGCCTGGTCCACCGAGCCGCCGCTCAGGCCGATGGCGGCGGCCACCTTGCGCGACTGCGCTTCGGTGATGCCGGCAAGCGGATCGATCATTTCGGTGATGATCTTCTCGGGCGTGGAGTGGGCCACTTCCTCGATGTCCATGCCGCCTTCGCTCGACGCGATCAGGGCGACTTTTTGTGTGGCGCGGTCGGTGACCAGCGACACATAGAGTTCGTTTTTGATGTCGGCGCCGTCTTCAATATAGAGGCGACGGACTTTTTGGCCTTCCGGGCCTGTCTGGTGCGTGACCAGCTGCATGCCCAGGATGTCGCTGGCGCGGGCCTTGACGTCGTCGATCGACTTGGCCACCTTCACACCACCGCCCTTGCCACGGCCACCGGCGTGGATCTGCGCCTTGACCACCCACACCGGGCCGCCGAGTTTTTGTGCGGCTTCGACCGCCTCTTGCACCGTGAACGCCGCAATGCCGCGCGGCACGGGCACACCGAACTGACGCAAGATTTCCTTGCCTTGGTACTCGTGAATCTTCATGGGGTCTCTCTCGGGAGTGGGAGTGGTTGGAGCGCTGTCGCCGGGCTTTTGCCCCGGCGGCAGTGGGGGCATGAAACGCCGCAGGCGACTGTATCATGCTGCAACGCACCAAAGCGGCTTGTGTCCCAAGCGAGCGCGGTGCGTAATGCATAATTATTCGCACCCTCGCTTGTACCAAACTGACAGGACACACCGCCATGGCCAAGGTTTTTATCGATGGGGAGGCCGGCACCACCGGTCTGCAAATCCGCGAACGCTTGGCGACCCTGCCGGCCATCGAGGTGCTGAGCATCGACCCGGCCCGGCGCAAAGACCCTGAGGCCAAGCGCGAGCTGATGGCGGCCGCCGACGTGGTGGTGCTGTGCCTGCACGACGACGCGGCCAAGGAGTCGGTGGCGATGATCGACGGCCTGAGCGGCCAGAAACCCCGCATCATCGACGCGTCCACCGCGCACCGCTGCGACGACGGCTGGGTGTATGGCTTCCCAGAGCTCTGCGCCACGCAAGCCGATGCGGTGCGCCACGCGCAGCGGGTGGCCAACCCGGGTTGCTACGCCACCGGCGCCATTGCGCTGCTGCGCCCGCTGGTGGACGCCGGCCTGCTGCCGGCGGACTTTGCTGTCTGCCTGCCCTCGGTGAGCGGCTATTCGGGCGGCGGCCGCACCATGATCGAAGACTACGAGGCCGGCCGCGCGCCCGCGTACGAGGCCTATGCCCTGGGCCTGCAGCACAAACACATTCCCGAAATCCTGCGCTACACCGGCATGACCCGCCGACCGCTGTTTGTGCCTGCGGTGGGCAACTTCCGCCAAGGCATGTTGGTGCAGCTGCCGCTGCACCTCGACGAACTGCCGGGGCGACCCAGCGGCGCCGACCTGGAAGCGGCGCTGCGCCAGCACTACGCCGCCAGCGAAGCCAGCGGCGGCTGGGTCAAGGTGCTGGGCGCCACCGACAGCGGCAAGCTTGACGCGGTGGCGCTGGCCGACACCAATGCGCTGGAGCTGCGGGTCTACGCCAACGAAGCGGCGCGCCAAGCGGTGCTGTTCGCCCGGCTGGACAACCTGGGCAAAGGCGCCAGCGGCGCGGCGGTGCAAAACCTGCGGCTGATGCTGGGGGTGTGAGGGAAGCCCCCCTGCGCGGCTGACGCCGCTTCCCCCCGAGGGGGGACGCACCCGGTGGACCGGCTGAGCCGGATCCACGGGTGCCCTTGCACTCAGGCACGCGCTCTGGCTGACTGCCTGGCGTGCCACCGCCACTCGCGCACCGCGGCGCTTCACAGCCGCCCTGTTTCCCGGCTCTTAATCGTCTTCGGCGCCTCGGACCACTTGGCGAATCGCGTCGGCGCTGAACCCCCGACTGGCCAAAAAGCGCATGTGTTTGGCGCGTTCGGCGGGGTCGGCGGCGACCGCTCCGAATTTTTTGCGCCACACCTCGCGGGCGCGCTCCACTTCGGTGCCGCGCAACTGCTCCAGGGCCTCGCCCATGGCTTCGGGGCTCAGGCCTTTGGCTTGCAGTTCTTGTTTGACCCGCGCGGTACCGAGCTTGGTGGCGCGCCGGTGAACCACCGACTCGACCACCCGCGCTTCGCTGATAAAGCCTTTGGCCTGCAGCTCATCGAGCGCGCGGGCGAGTTCGTCGGCGTCGGTTTCCGGCCCGCCGAGTTTGCGCTCCAGCTCGGCGCGCGAATGCTCGCGCTGGCTCAAGAGGCGCAAGGCGCGCCCTTTTAAGCTCAGCGCGGGCCGGGCCGTGGCCATGGGGCTCAGGCCTGGTCGTCGGCAGCCGCTGCAGCGGCGGCGGCGGCCTTGGCACCCTTGGCGGGCTTGGCAGGAGCGTCCACCGGCAGCAGCGGCACACCCAGCGCGGTGCGCACTTTGTTCTCGATTTCGACGCGCAGCGCCACGTTCTCGCGCAGGAATTCGCGCGCGTTGTCGCGACCCTGGCCAATCTTCTCGCCGTTGTAGGCGTACCAGGCGCCGGACTTGTCGAGCACTTTGTGGACCACACCCAGGTCGATGATTTCGCCCTCGCGGCTGATGCCTTCGCCAAACAAAATGTCGAATTCCGCTGTCTTGAACGGGGGCGAAACCTTGTTCTTGACCACCTTGACCTTGGTCTCGTTGCCAATGGCTTCTTCGCCCTTTTTGATGGTGCCGGTGCGGCGGATGTCGATGCGCACCGAGGCGTAGAACTTGAGCGCGTTGCCGCCGGTGGTGGTTTCGGGGCTGCCGAACATCACACCGATCTTCATGCGGATCTGGTTGATGAAGATGACCATGCAGTTGGTCTTTTTGATGGTAGCGGTGAGCTTGCGCAGGGCTTGGCTCATCAAACGGGCTTGCAAGCCGGGCAGGCTGTCGCCCATCTCGCCTTCGAGTTCGGCCTTGGGCGTGAGGGCGGCCACCGAGTCGACCACGATCAGGTCGACCGCACCAGAGCGCACCAGGCTGTCCACAATTTCGAGCGCCTGCTCACCCGTGTCGGGCTGGGAAATCAAGATGTCCGACAGGTTGACACCGAGCTTTTGGGCGTATTGCACATCGAGTGCGTGTTCGGCGTCGACGAAGGCACAGACGCCGCCTTGTTTTTGCATTTCGGCGATGACCTGCAAGGTCAGGGTGGTTTTGCCCGAGGATTCCGGGCCGTAGATTTCAATCACCCGACCACGCGGCAAGCCGCCCACGCCCAGCGCAATGTCCAGACCCAGCGAGCCGGTGGACACCACTTGGATGTCTTCGACCACCTCGCCTTCGCCAAGGCGCATGATGGTGCCCTTGCCAAATTGTTTCTCGATCTGCGCCAGGGCGGCTTGCAGGGCTTTGGCTTTGTCGGCGTTGAGGGCGCTGGCTTTGACGGCGGTGTCCATGGGGTGCTCCTGAAAAGTGGGTTGGGACCTCATACAGTGGTTTTCTGTACAGCTGTATGCATGAACAGCAGTTTATCGCGACATACCCGTAGTTCAATCGAATATTTGGTCAGTTTGCCTTACCATTTGGGCATGGACACCGCCGCCCTTCCCGCCGACGAACGCTGGCTCAGCGCACACCTGGGGCGTTTGCTGGCGATGGCGCTGCAGCGCTTTGACGCCGCCGTACTGGCCCACATGACCCACGACCCGCTGGCGCCCATGGCCTTGTCCAACTTGGCGGCGCGCCAGCAAATTGGCGCGGCCCACATCCACATCACCCGCCACCTGCCGCTGCAGGGCGCGCGGCTGACGCAGCTGGCCGAGACAGCGGGCATGAGCAAACAGGCCATGGGCGATTTGGTGGGCCAGTGCGAAGCTTGGGGCTTGGTGGCGCGCGAAGCCGACCCGCTGGACGCGCGCGCGCGGCGCGTGGTCTACACCGCGCAGGGCCTGCAATGGCGCGAGGCCTTTGAGCGCGCGGTAGCGCACGCGCAGCGCGAATTCGACGCGGCGGTGGGGGCCGAGGTGGCCACGGTGGTGCGCCTGGGGCTGGAAGCCTACGTGCAAGGCTAGACGGCATAAAATGGTTCTCACATGGCAGAGGAGACACGATGAGCGCCCACATTGCACAAGGCCTTGCAGGCCACCGCCGCCACGACCGCGTCTGCGGCTGTGAACCCCAGCGAGGGGCCTGACATGCGCATCCTGATTGCTGAAGACGACCAAGTGCTGGCCGATGGCCTGCTGCGCAGCCTGCGCGCCTCGGGCGCAGCGGTGGACCACGTGACCAGTGGCAGCGAGGCCGACGCGGCCTTGATGACCAACAACGAGTTCGACTTGTTGATCCTCGACTTGGGTCTGCCGCGCATGCACGGACTGGAGGTGCTCAAACGGCTGCGCGCCAGGGGCTCGGCCATGCCGGTGCTCATTCTCACGGCCGCCGACAGCGTGGAAGAACGCGTCAAAGGCTTGGACCTGGGAGCGGACGACTACATGGCCAAGCCGTTTTCGCTGCAAGAGCTCGAAGCCCGGGTGCGGGCACTGGCCCGCCGTGGCATGGGCGGCACCACCAACACCATCAAACACGGCCCGTTGGAATACGATCAGGCCGGCCGGGTCGCCACCATCGACGGCCGCATGGTCGAACTCTCGGCGCGTGAACTGGGCCTGCTGGAGGTGCTGCTGCAGCGCGCTGGCCGTTTGGTGAGCAAAGACCAACTGGTCGAGCGCCTGTGTGAGTGGGGCGAAGAGGTCAGCAACAACGCCATCGAGGTCTACATCCACCGCCTGCGCAAGAAGATCGAAAAAGGCCCGATCCGCATCGCCACGGTACGTGGCCTGGGCTATTGCCTCGAAAAAATTCCGCACTGACATGGCACAGGCCGAGCCCGACAGCCCGCCGCTGTCGCTGGGCCTGTTCCAGCGCGAGCAGCGCAGCCTGTTCGGTGAAATTCTCGACTGGATGCTCACGCCGCTGCTGCTGTTGTGGCCGCTGAGTTTGGCGCTGACCTGGTTTGTGGCACAAAACATCGCTGCCAAACCGTTTGACCGGGCGCTGTCGTTCAACCTGCAGACACTGAGCCAGTATGTGCTGACCCAAGGCGGCCAAGTGCGCTTTGATCTCACGCCCCAAGCGCGCGACCTGCTGCGCGCCGACGACACCGACCTGATCTACTACCAACTCATCGACCCCAGCAAAGGGTTGGTGGCGGGTGAGGACGATTTGCCCCTGCCGGCCGACAACGTCAGCCCCGAGCCAGGCAAGGTGATGCTGCGCGACGACGTGGTGCGCGGCGATCCCGTGCGGGTGGCCTATGTCTGGCTCACACGCACCGGCAGCGAACGCCTGGTGCTGATGCAGATGGCCGAGACCAAGGGCAAACGCTCCACGCTGGCGGCCGAGATCATCAAGGGCGTGATGGTGCCGCAGTTCATCATCTTGCCGCTGGCGGTGCTGCTGGTGTGGCTGGCGCTGGTGCGCGGCATCCGGCCGCTGTCCGATCTGGAGCAGCGCATCCGCGCGCGCAAACCCGACGACTTGAGCCCCATCGAGGAGAGCCACATTCCCCAAGAAGTGGCGCCACTGGTTGACTCGATCAACGATTTGCTGACCCGCCTGACCACATCGCTGGGCACCCAAAAACGCTTTTTGGCCGACGCTGCGCACCAACTCAAGACGCCGCTGGCCGGCCTGCGCATGCAGGCCGAGCTGGCGCAGCGCGAAACCAACCCCCAAGGCATCCGAGGCTCGCTGCAGCAGATCGCACGCTCCAGCATCCGCGCCACCCACACCGTCAACCAGTTGTTGGCGCTGGCGCGCGCCGAAACCACCGGCCGCTCCTTGCCCACATCGGCCGTGGACTTGGCGCAACTGGTGCTGGAGGTGGTGCGCGACTCGGTACCCCGCGCGCTCGAACAAGGTGTGGATCTCGGCTACGAAGGGCCAGAATCGACGCCGGCCGAATGCCACCTGATTGCCAACCCAACACTGCTGCAAGAAATGGTGCGCAACCTGATCGACAACGCCATCCACTACAGTGGCCGCGGTGGCGTGGTGACCGCCCGCATGCTGCTCGACCGCTACAGCCGGGTGCAAGTGCTGCAAGTGGAAGACAACGGCCCCGGCATCCCAGCGGCCGAGCGCGATCTGGTGTTGCAACCCTTTTACCGCGCGCTGGGCACCAATGTGGACGGCTCAGGCCTGGGACTGGCCATCGTCAACGAAATTGTCCAGCAGCACGGCGCCGCGCTGGTGATGGAGGACGCGCACCAGGGCCAGCCGCGCCCTGGCCTGCGGGTGTCGATCCGCTTTGCGCCGGCCGACGCGGTGCTCGACCCACCGCGCGCCTGAGCGCGCGGCGCCGCTCAGGCGGGCTGGTAAACGTTGAGCTGCAGCTTTTCGCGTTCGACCACCCGCGCCACCGCGGGCAGCGCGGCAAAGCGCTGCGCCAGCGCCCAGGTGGCCGGGCAGCTGTGGGGGTCGATGCCCGCAAACCCACCCCAGCGCAGCAAGGTCAGCGCATAGGCGTCGAGCGCGCCGGGCTGTTCGCCGGTGAGCCAGTTGCCGGCGTTGGCCACCATGGCCTCCAATTCACCGAGCAAACCCCGGTACAGGCCCACCGCGTGCTGTTTGACCAGGGCCTGGGCGCCGGCGTCGTCGGTGAACTTCTGCGGCATGAACACATGGGTGAAGGTCGGGTGCACCGTGTTGTTCATCCACAGCAGGGTGGACAGGGCGCGGGTGCGGGCCATGCCGCTGGCCGGCAACACACCGGCTTGCGGAAAGCGCGCGTCGATGTGCAACACGATGGCCACAATTTGGGTGATGGCCTCGCCGCCGTCGACCAGCACCGGCACCTGGCCGCGCGGGTTGAGCGCCAAATACTCGGCGCTGCGCTGCTCACCTTTGTGCAGCTTGACCGGCACCGGCTCAAACTCGGCACCGGCCAGCTCCAGCAGGCTGTGCGGCACAAAAGAACACGCACCAGGGGCGTAAAACAGCTTCAAGGTCATGGTGTGTCTCCGCTCAATAACAGGGCAAAAAGCATAACGTGAAGCATCCGCTGTCGCACCGCGCCGACGCGCCCGATGCGACAGCGCCGGGTCAGCCTTCGAAGTGTCCGCCGATCAGGCCAGCGATTTCGAACATGCCGGCTTGCGGCTTGCCAAACACCGCCGCCAGCGCCGCGTCGGCGTTGATGCGGCGTTTGTCGGCCGGGTCTTGCAGGTTGCGGGACTTGATGTAGTCCCAGATCTTCTTCATGGCTTCGGGACGCGACACCGGTTCCGGTCCGATCACCGCGGCGAGCGCTGCGCTCGGCGCTTTGCCGGCGGCGGCCTTGCGCGGTGCGGCGGCTTTTTTGGCGGCCGCTTTTTTGGCCGGGGCTTTGGCGGTTTTGGCCGCCGCTTTCGCGGGCGCCGTGGCCGCAGCGGTTTTGCGCGGTGGGTATTTGCTGTCGCGCGCTTCAAATTCAAAGTTCACCTTGCCGGCGGCGGCGTCCCAGGCCAGGAAAGCCTTGAACGAGCGGCGGGTGCGCATGGACACAAATTTGTCGAGCAAATCGGTCTTGCCGGTGGCCAGCAGCTTGCTCATCTGCTCGGGCTCCACCGGCTGCTGCAAGATCACCTTGCCGCTCTTGAAGCTGCAGCTCGGCGTGGGCTGCGCCAGCGTGGGCACGGCTTTGCTGCAGACGTAATTGCTGCCGTGCTCGTGCACTGGGCTGCCACACACGGGACAAGCGCCGAGCGAAGCGCTGGCCCCAAAGTCCACCAGCTCGCCGCTCTCCTCGGCGTTTTTGTCGTCGCCAAAGTCGAATTCGAGCTTCCAGTTTTTCTCGTCTTCGCTGTAGGCCAGCGCCATCTCGGCCACAAAGGGCCAGCCGGCCTTGGAGCGGAAACCGTCCAAGGGGCCGATGCGTTTGTCGCGCACAAAGGCCTCGGCCTCGTGCTGTTCAAAGGTGCGGCCGGCGGGCGACTTGGTGAAGGAGAAACCACAGCCCTCGCTGTTGCCATCGGCGCCGGTGCAGGTGTAGCGGCGGTAGTTTTCTTTCACCACACCGCCGCAGTTCGGGCACGGCGCCTCCAGCGTGGCGTAGTTGCCGGGCACCGTGTCGCGATCGTATTCCTTGGCCTTTTTCACCAGGCGCTCGGTCATGGCCGCGATCTCGGCCATGAAGGCGTCGCGGCTGAGCTGGCCGCGCTCCATCTGCGCGAGTTTGTGTTCCCACTCGCCGGTCAGTTCGGGTTTGGAGAGTTCCTCCACCCCCAGGCCGCGCAGCAGGGTCATGAGCTGGAAGGCCTTGGCGGTCGGGATCAGCTCGCGGCCTTCGCGCAGCATGTACTTCTCATTGAGCAGGCCTTCGATGATGGCCGCGCGGGTGGCCGGGGTGCCCAGGCCTTTTTCCTGCATGGCTTCGCGCAGCTCGTCGTCGTCAATCGTCTTGCCCGCGCCTTCCATGGCGCCGAGCAGCGTCGCTTCGGAATAGCGCGCGGGCGGCTTGGTGCGCAGGCCTTTGGCCTCCACCGATTCGGTGCGCACGGTTTCGCCCTCGCGCACCGGCACCAGGTTCTGGCCTTTGTCGCCGTCCTTGGCGCCTTCCACGTCTTCGGCCGCTTCTTTGCCGTACACCGCCATCCAGCCTGGCTTGACCAGCACCTTGCCTTCGGTCTTGAAGTGATGGTTCAGCACCGTGGAGATCCGCGTCGTCACCATGAATTCGGCGCTCGGGAAAAACACCGCGATGAAGCGGCGCACCACCAGGTCGTAGAGTTTTTGCTCGGCGTCGGACAGGCCGCTGGGCGCCTGCAGCGTCGGGATGATGGCAAAGTGGTCGCTGACCTTGCTGTTGTCGAAGATGCGCTTGCTCGGGCGGATGTAGTTCTGGTTGAGCGCAGTCAGCGCGTGCGGCGCCAGGTGGCGCATGCCGCTGTCGGCCAGCATTTCAAAGGTCTGCTTGACGGTGGGCAGGTAGTCCTCGGGCAGGGCGCGCGAATCGGTTCGCGGATAGGTCAGCGCCTTGTGGCGTTCGTACAGGCTTTGTGCGAGCTGCAGCGTGGTCTTGGCCGAAAAACCAAAACGGCCGTTGGCCTCGCGCTGCAAGCTGGTCAGGTCGTACAGCAGGCCGCTGGCCTGGGTAGTGGGTTTGCTCTCTTCGCGCACACTGGCGGTTTTGCCGCGCACCGCTTCCACAATCGCCAAGGCCTCGCGCTGGTCCCAGACGCGGTCGGCGCGCGCGTCGGTGTCGGCGTCTTCGCCGGTGGGTTTTTTGAAGTTGGGGTCGAACCACTTGGCCGGGTATTCACCCGCCTCGGCCAAAAAGGACGCGTGGATTTCCCAGTAGCCGCGCGCCTTGTGGGCGCGGATTTTTTCTTCGCGCTCCACCACCACCGCCAGCGTGGGCGTTTGCACCCGGCCCACGGTGGTCAAGAAGAAGCCGCCGTCGCGCGAATTGAAGGCGGTCATGGCGCGGGTGCCGTTGATGCCCACCAGCCAATCGGCCTCGGAGCGGCTGCGCGCCGCGTCGGCCAAGGGGCGCATCTGCACATCGCTGCGCAGCTGCTCGAAGCCGTCGCGGATGGCCGCTGGTGTCATCGACTGCAGCCACAGGCGCTGTACCGGTTTGCCCAGCGACTTGCCGCCACCGGCGTACTGCTCAATCAGGCGAAAGATCAGCTCACCCTCGCGGCCCGCGTCGCAAGCGTTGACCAGCGCGGCCACGTCTTTGCGCTTGGCAAGCTTGACCACCGCGTTCAGGCGCGATTTGGTTTTGTCGATCGGCTTCAAATCGAAGAAGGGCGGCAGCACCGGCAGGTGGGCAAAGCTCCATTTGCCGCGCTTCACGTCGAACTGTTCGGGCGCCGCAATTTCCACCAAATGGCCCACGGCCGAGGTGACCACATAGCGCTCGTTTTCGAAATGGTCGTCGTGCTTCTCGAACTTGCCCACCACCGGCGTGAGCGCACGCACGATGTCTTGGGCCACAGAGGGCTTCTCGGCAATGACCAGTGTTTTGTCGGAACCGCTGTTTTTCATCTCTACAATCCGCTCGTCTCTCGCGTGCGCACGCACGGGGGCGCAGGCGCACACCCGCGCGCACCTGCATGCATTCACCTTACCAAAATTCCGCCGCCGTGAAATCCACCCCCTCCGCCTCCCCCCGTTCGGCGCCTGTGCGCCGCATCCAGGTGCGCCGCTCGGGGGTGCACGGCAAAGGGGTGTACGCGCTGGTGGACCTGGCCGAAGGCGAGACGCTGATTGAATACACCGGCGAGGTCATCACCTGGGACGAGGCGCTGCGCCGCCACCCGCACGACCCAAGCGACCCGAACCACACGTTTTACTTTCACATCGATGAGAGCCGTGTCATCGACGCCAAGTTCGGCGGCAACTCAGCGCGCTGGATCAACCACAGCTGTGCGCCCAATTGCGAAGCCGAAGTGGACGGCGGACGCGTGTTCATCCGCGCGCTGCGCAACATCGCGGCGGGCGAAGAGCTGTTCTACGACTACGGTCTGGTGATCGACGAGCCCTACACCAAGGCGCTGAAGGCCCAATACCCCTGCTGGTGCGGCGCAGCGGCCTGCCGTGGCACCTTGCTGGCGCCCAAACGCGCCGGCCGCGCCACCCGCCTGGGCTGACCCCCACATGGCCACCGTGCGCGACCCCCTGCTGGCCGGACACCTGGAAACGGTGTGGACCCAAGTCGCGCCCTGGTTGCCAGGCTTCACGGTGGAGGCTCTGCCCGAGATCGACTCCAGCAACGCCGAGCTGATGCGCCGCGCGCGCGCCGGCCAAACCGACGCCTGTTTGCTGGTGGCCGAGCACCAAACCGCCGGGCGCGGCCGCATGGGCAAGCGCTGGGTGGGCGAGCCGGGCGACGCGCTCACCTTCTCCATCGGTCTGCCACTGGCGCCCCACGACTGGTCGGGCCTGTCGCTGGCGGTGGGGTTGGCGCTGGCCCAAGCCCTGCACAGCCGGGTGCGGCTCAAATGGCCCAACGACCTGTGGCTCGACGGGCGCAAGCTCGGCGGCATTTTGGTCGAGACCGCCACCCTGCCCACACCCGACGAGCGGCGCTGGGTGGTGGTGGGCGTGGGCCTCAACCTGCGCTTGCCCGCCGAACTGCCCAGCCCGCCCGACGCTCATGCACCAGCCCCCGTGCCCCCAGCCGCGGTGGCCGAATGGTGGCCACAGGCCCGCGTGGGCCAGGTGCTCGAAGCCGTGGCCGCCCCGCTGGTGCAAGCCCTGCTGCGCTTTGAGCACCAAGGCTTTGCGCCGCTGGCCGATGCGTTTGGCGAACGCGACGCCCTGCGCGGCCTGCGGGTGAACATCTCCAACGGTCAAACCGGGCAAGCCGATGGCGTGGACGCCAGCGGCGCGCTGCGCGTGTTGACCGAGACCGGACCGCTGGTCCTGACCCATCACGAAGTGAGTGTGCGCCCATGTTGAGAGGCCTTGTGATCGCGCTGCTGGCGGCCAACGCCGTGTTTTTTGCTTGGAGCCACGGCCACTTGGCGGCTTTGGGCTGGCCGGCCAACTCCGCAGCCGAGCCACAGCGCTTGGCCCAACAAATCGCCCCCGACGCGGTGGTGTTGCTCAATCCTCCCGCACCCGCGGTGGTCACCGAACGTCCCGCAGAGCCGCCCACAACACCTGCTCCCCCGCCCGAGGCCCCAGCCGCACCCGCGGCACGCACCGACACCAGCGCCGACAACGCCACCGCCTGCTGGAAGGTCGATGGCCTGAGCGCCGAGCAATGGGCGGTCTGGCAAGGCCGCATCAAGGACGCGGAACTGCCCGACGCCGTTTGGCGCGTGAGCGAGGAAGCCGGCAATGGCCGCTGGATGGTCTACATGGGGCGCTACGACGCCGCCCAGCTCGCGCGCAAAAAAGGCGAACTCGAACGCCTGGGCCTGAGTTTTGAAGAACTGCGCGCCGGCCCCTGGGCCTTTGGTGTGTCGCTGGGCAGTTTTGAGAGCGAAGCCGCCGCACAAGCCGGCCTAGAAGCCCTGCGCCCCAAAGGCGTGCGCACCGCGCGGGTGGAGGTGGAGCGCCCCGACCTCAAGCGTTACAACCTGCGACTGAGCGCCATCACAGAGGCGCAGCACGGCGCCATGCCAGCCAACGGCAAGCGACTGCAGCGCTGCGAATAAGCGCCCTCGCAGCGCTCAGGGGCGTTGGCTTTAGTCGGCTTTAGCCAGCGTTGACCACCCGGGCCATTTCCAAGCACTTGTTGGAATAGCCCCACTCGTTGTCGTACCAGGCCACCAGCTTCACAAAGGTGCTGTCCAGCGCAATGCCGGCGTCGGCGTCGAACACGCTGGTGCACACCTCGCCGCGGAAATCGGTCGACACCACCTTGTCGGTGGTGTAGCCCAACACCCCCTTCATGGCGCCTTGGCTCTGCGCCAGCATTTCGGCGCAAATCTCGGCGTAGGTAGCCGGGGTGTTGAGTTCGGCGGTCAGATCGACCACCGACACATCGCTGGTCGGCACCCGAAACGCCATGCCGGTGAGCTTGCCCTTGAGCGCGGGCAACACCACGCCCACCGCCTTGGCCGCGCCGGTGCTGCTGGGAATGATGTTTTCCAGAATGCCTCGGCCGCCGCGCCAGTCTTTGTTGCTCGGGCTGTCCACGGTTTTTTGGGTCGCGGTGGCGGCGTGCACCGTGGTCATCAGGCCACGCTTGATGCCCCATTTGTCGTTCAGCACCTTGGCCAGCGGCGCCAGGCAGTTGGTGGTGCAGCTGGCGTTGCTGATGATGGCCTCACCGGCGTAGCTCTGGTGGTTCACGCCGTACACAAACATGGGGGTGTCGTCTTTCGACGGCGCCGACATGATCACCTTCTTGGCGCCCGCGTCGAGGTGCTTTTGGGCGCCGGCCTTGTCCAGAAAAATGCCGGTCGACTCGATCACCACATCGGCGCCGACCTCGCCCCACTTCAGGTTGGCCGGGTCGCGCTCGGCGGTCAGGCGAATGGTCTGGCCATTGACCACCAAAGCGCCGTCGCGCACCGACACCTCGCCCTTGAAGCGGCCGTGCACGCTGTCGTACTGCAGCATGTAGGCCAGGTACTCGGGCTCCAGCAGGTCGTTGATCGCCACGATCTGCACGTCTTGGAAGTTCTGGATCGCGGCGCGAAACACCATGCGGCCGATGCGTCCGAAACCGTTGATGCCGATGCGAGTGGTCATGTGTCATCTCCTGAGTTGTAACTGGGTTACGTATTCTCAGGAGTTTTGGTTACATGCGCGCATCTTTCGGTGCTTGTTGCGGTTTCGTAACCGGTCACAGCACCCCACAGACGCCAAAAAGCCGCCTCTGGGGCGGCTTGTGTGGCTCAAAACAGCTGAGATCAGCCGTTGTGTTTGGCCACCACGCGGATCATTTCCAGGCACTGCTTGGCGTAACCCCATTCGTTGTCGTACCAGGCGACGATCTTCATGAAGTTCTTGTCCAGCGCGATGCCGGCGGTGGCGTCGAACACGCTGGCGCAGGGCTCGCCACGGAAATCGGTGGACACCACTTTTTCCTCGGTGTAGCCCAGCACGCCCTTGAGCTTGCCTTCGCTCTGCGCCTTCATTTCGGCGCACACCTCTTCGTAACTGGCCTCGTTTTCCAGCTCAATCGTCAGGTCCACCACCGACACGTCACTGGTCGGCACCCGGAAGGCCATGCCGGTGATCTTCTTGTTGAGTTCGGGAATCACCTTGCCCACCGCCTTGGCCGCGCCGGTGCTGCTGGGAATGATGTTCTCCAAAATACCCCGACCGCCGCGCCAGTCTTTGCGCGAGGAGCTGTCCACCGTCGCCTGGCTGGCGGTGGCGGCGTGCACCGTGGTCATCAGACCGCGCTTGATGCCCCATTTGTCGTTCAGCACCTTGGCCACCGGGGCCAGGCAGTTGGTGGTGCAGCTGGCGTTGCTGATGATGGCCTCGCCAGCGTATTTTTTGTGGTTCACGCCGTAGACAAACATCGGGATCGCGTCTTTGGACGGGGCCGAGATCACCACCTTCTTGGCGCCGGCCTGCAGGTGCATTTGGCTGGTGGGCTCGGTCAGGTAGTGGCCGGTGCACTCCAACACAATGTCCACGCCCATCTCACCCCAACGCAGGTTGTGCGCGTCGCGCTCGTGCGACAGCGCAATCCGCTTGCCGTTGACGATCAGCGCATCGGTTTCGTGCTCCACCGTGCCGTCGAAGCGACCGTGCACGCTGTCGTACTTCAGCATGTAGGCTAGGTAGTCCGCCGGCTTGGGGTCGTTGATGCCGACGATCTGGATGTCTTTGTAGCCGTGCTTGAGGGCGGCGCGCAGGGCGAGGCGGCCGATGCGGCCAAAGCCGTTGATGCCTACTTTGATGCTCATGATCACTCTGAAAGAAAGTTACACAACAGGTACGTAACCGGTTTGTAGAGGACCGCCCTTTCACGGACCTGATCCCCGGAGCGCCCCGCTGGGGCGCCCCTGCCCCGGATCAGCGGCGCTGCAGCACAGCGCGCACGGTGTCGGCCACGTTCTCGGGCGTGAAACCGAAGTGTTGGAACAGCACCGGCGCAGGCGCCGACTCGCCGTAGGTGTCGATGCCGACCACCGCGGACACGCCGTATTTCCACCAGCCGTCGGTGCTGGCCATTTCCACCGCCACACGCGGCAGACCGGCCGGCAACACCGACGCTTTGTAGGCGGCGTCTTGGCGGTCAAAGGTGGTGGTGCTGGGCATGGACACCACACGCACCGCCACCTTGAATTCTTTGGCCAGGCGCTCTTGCGCCTTGAGCGCGAGCTGCACCTCAGAGCCGGTGGCGATGATCACCGCCTGGGCCTTTTTCTTCATGCCCACATCGGCCGGCTCGGACAGCACATAGCCGCCTTTGCTGATGTCGGACAGGTCGTGTTTGGGCGCGTAGGGCAGGTTCTGGCGCGACAGGCACAGCGCGGTCGGGCGGCTGGTGTTTTGCAGCGCCACGGCCCAGGCCACCGCGGTCTCGGCGGTGTCGCCCGGACGCCACACGTCCAGGTTGGGGATCAGGCGCAGGCTGGGCACATGCTCCACCGACTGGTGGGTCGGGCCGTCTTCGCCCAGGCCAATCGAGTCGTGGGTGAACACATGGATCACGCGCTGCTTCATCAGCGCGGCCATGCGGATGGCGTTGCGGCTGTAGTCGCTGAAGGTCAAGAAGGTGCCGCCGTAGGGGATGTAGCCCCCGTGCAGCGCCACGCCGTTCATGATCGCGGCCATGCCAAATTCGCGCACGCCGTAGTTGATGTGGCGCCCGCCCTGGCCTTGCTCGTTCTTCACCACGTCGCCAGCCAGATCAAAACGCAGGTTCGGCGTCGATTTGGTGTTGGTCAGGTTCGAACCGGTCAGGTCGGCCGAGCCGCCCAGCAGCTCGGGCAGGGCGGCGGTGAAGGCTTCCAGCGCGATTTGGCTGGCCTTGCGGCTGGCCACGGTGTCGGCCTTGGTGTGGGCCGCCACCACCGCGTCGAACGCGGTTTGGTGGAAGTTCTTGGGCAGCTCGCCCTTCATGCGACGGGCCAGCTCTTTGGCCAGCGCCGGGTGAGCGGCTTTGTAGGCCTGGAACACGGCGTTCCAGCCCGCCTCAGCGGCCTTGCCAGCGGCCTTGGCGTCCCAAGCGGCGTACACGTCCTTCGGAATCTTGAAGGGCTCGTGGCTCCAGCCCAGCGCTTCGCGGGTGAGCTTGATCTCTTCGGCGCCCAGCGGCTCGCCGTGCGCCTTGGCGGTGTTGGCGCGGTTCGGGCTGCCTTTGCCGATGGCGGTCTTGCAGCAAATCAGCGTCGGCTTGTCGGCGCTGTTTTTGGCGTCGGCGATCGCGCGGTCCACCGCGTCCACGTCGTGGCCGTCCACGTTGCGGATCACGTTCCAGCCGCAGGCCTCAAAACGCTGGGGCGTATTGTCGATGAACCAAGGCGCCACCTGGCCGTCGATGGAAATGCCGTTGTCGTCGTACAGGGCAATCAGCTTGTTGAGCTTCCACGCGCCGGCCAGGGCCACCGCTTCGTGGCTGATGCCTTCCATCAGGCAACCGTCGCCCAGGAACACATAGGTGCGGTGGTCGACCACGGTGTGGCCTTCGCGGTTGAATTCGGCCGCCAGCAGCTTCTCGGCCAGCGCCATGCCCACCGCGTTGGTGATGCCTTGGCCCAGCGGGCCGGTGGTGGTTTCCACGCCAGGGGTGATGCCCACCTCGGGGTGGCCAGCGGTCTTGCTGTGCAGCTGGCGGAAGTTCTTCAGCTCTTCGATCGGCAGCTTGTAGCCGGTCAGGTGCAAGAGCGCATAAATCAGCATCGAGCCGTGGCCGTTGGACAGCACAAAACGGTCGCGGTCAAACCACTGCGGGTTGGCGGGGTTGTGCTTGAGGTGGCGGCCCCACAGCGCCACCGCCATGTCGGCCATGCCCATGGGCGCGCCCGGGTGACCGGAATTGGCGGCCTGCACCGCGTCCATGGCCAGGGCGCGAATGGCGTTGGCCTGCGTGGCCGGGGAGACTGCGGTGCGGGTGGGGGTCTGATCGGACATGGGTCGGGTCGGATGGGTGTGGAGGATGGGGCCGGTAGGCCCCGCGAGCCGGCGCGCCCCGTCGGTGCGGCCAACCCGGTATTTTATCGGGCTGGCTAGGGGTGAACCCGAATTCGGTGGCGCCACACGCCCGTCGGGACGGCGCTGCCGGGGACAAGGCCTGGGGAATAATGCATTTATCTGACCGTCCAACGCCCCATGCCCGACCCCACCCAGCCCAGCGCCATGCCCCCCGTCTCCGCCATGATCTTGGCGGCTGGCCGGGGCATGCGCATGCGGCCTTTGACCGACCACACGCCCAAGCCGCTGCTGCCGGTGCGCGGGCGGGCGCTGATGGACTGGCCGCTGCAGGCGCTGCTGGACGCGGGGGTGCACGACATCGTGGTCAACACCGCCTGGCTGGGTGAGCAGATTGAGGCGCACTGCGCGACCTGGCCCGACGCGCGGGCGCGCATTCGGGTGTCGAGCGAGGGGCGAGACTTTGGCTACGCGCTGGAGACCGCCGGTGGCGTGGTGCGGGCTTTGCCTGCGCTGGGCGAGGTGTTTTGGGTGCTGGCCGGCGATGTGTTTGCGCCCGATTTTGTGTTTGTGCCCGAGACGGTGCGCCGCTTCATCGACAGCGAGGCGCTGGCCCACATTTGGCTGGTGCCCAACCCCGAGCACCACCCGCGCGGCGATTTCCGTTTGGACCCCGCCACTGGGTGGGTGCACGCCGACGGCACACCCACCCACACCTTCAGCACGGTGGGCCTGTACAAGCGCGCGCTGTTTCAGGCGCCGTGGACCGACATTCCCGAAGGCAACCCCCAAGGCAGCGCCGCGCCGCTGGCGCCGCTGCTGCGCCGCGCCATGGCGGCCGGCCGGGTGAGCGGCGAGGTGTACAGCGGCGCCTGGACCGACGTGGGCACACCCGAGCGACTCAAGGCCCTGGGCTGAACGCTGCTGACGGCCGCGCGAGCGCCAAACGGCCAAAAAACGCCCACAATGGCGGGCATGGACACCCAAGCCCCCCACACCGTGTACGCCCAACGCCGCGCCCGCCTGGCGGCCCAGCTGGGCCCTGGCGGCATCGCCATCGTGCCCACCGCGCCCGAGCGGCAGCGCAACCGCGACAGCGATTACCTCTACCGCTTCGACAGCTATTTCTATTACCTCACCGGTTTCACCGAGCCCAACGCGTGGCTGGTGCTCACCGCTGATGGCCACAGCACCTTGTTGTGCCAGCCCAAAGACCTGGAGCGCGAAATTTGGGACGGTATTCGCCTGGGGCCCGACGCAGCGCCCGACGCGCTGGGCGTGGACGAGGCCTATTCGGTGGCCGAGCTGGGCCAGCGCCTGCCGCGCCTGCTGGAAAACCGCCACACCGTGTGGTTCCCGTTTGCCATCCACGCCGGTCTGAGCGCGCAGGTGGACGGCTGGCTGCAGCAGGTGCGCGCCCGGGTGCGCTACGGCGCGGTGTGCCCCGAGCAGCAGCGCGACCTGTGTGGCCCGCTCGACGAGATGCGGCTGATCAAAGACAGCTTTGAAATCGCCACCATGAAGCGCGCCGCGCAGATCAGCGCGGGCGCGCACATCCGCGCCATGCAGCGCAGCGCCGCCATGCTGCGCGCGAGCCAAGACCTGCGCGAATACCACCTGGACGCCGAACTGCTGCACGAATTTCGCCAGCACGGCTCGCAGTACCCGGCCTACGGCTCGATCGTGGCCGGCGGCGCCAACGCCTGTGTGCTGCACTACCGCGCCGACGCCGCGCCGATCCGCGACGGCGATCTGGTGCTGATCGACGCCGGCTGTGAACTCGACGGCTACGCCAGCGACATCACCCGCACCTTCCCGGCCAACGGCCGCTTCAGCGGCCCGCAGCGCACGCTGTACGAGCTGGTGCTGGCGTCGCAAGAGGCGTCGGTGGCGGCCACCCGGCCCGGCGCGCGCTTCACCGACCCGCACGAGGCGGCGGTGCGGGTGCTGGCGCAGGGCATGTTGGACACCGGCTTGCTGGACGCCAACAAGGTGGGCACGCTCGACGACGTGATCGCGCAGCGCGCGTATTTCCAGTTTTACATGCACCGCACCGGCCACTGGCTGGGCCTGGATGTGCACGACTGCGGCAGCTATGTGGAACCGAGCGAAATGGGCACCGTGAGCGAGCGGCGCGACCCGCTGTCGGGCGAGGTGATCAAAGACCGGCCGAGCCGCATCTTGCGCGAAGGCATGTTGCTGACGCTGGAGCCGGGCATGTATGTGCGCCCGGCGCCCGGTGTGCCCGAAGCGTTTTGGAACATCGGCATCCGCATTGAGGACGACGCGCTGGTCACCGCCAGCGGCTGCGAACTCATCACCCGCGATGTGCCGGTGGACCCGGACGCGATTGAAGCGCTGATGCGTGGCTGATTCGCCAAGCCGCATTGGGCTGGAGCACATTGCGCTGGGCCCAGCCCGGCCGTGGAGCATCGGCGGGCGGCGCATCTTGAGCGCCTACGGCAAACAGCGTGTGGATGGTGCGGTGCAGGCCAACGCCCTGGGCTTGGCCGGCGACGAACAAGCCGACCTGTCGGTGCACGGCGGCTTGCACAAAGCGGTGTACGCCTACCCGTTGGAACACTGGCCGATGTGGGAGCGCGAACGCGCTGCGGCGCTGCCCACGCTGGACCCGGCGCTGCCGCCGGGCTTTTTGGGCGAAAACCTGGGCATTCGCGGTGTGCTGGAACACCAGGTGTGGATCGGCGACGAGCTGCAATTTGCGCACGTGGTGCTGCGGGTGACCGCGCCGCGGGAGCCCTGCTTTAAGTTCACCCACGCCATGGGCTGGCCCCACGCCGCCAAGCTGATGGTGGAGCACGCGGCCTGCGGCTTTTATTGCGCGGTGGTGCAAGCCGGCCCGCTGCAGGCGGGTGAAGCCGCGACCCTGCGGCCCGGGCCGCGCGGCCTGACGGTGCGCGAGGCCTTTTTGGCCAAAAAGCTCAAGCACCTGCGCTGACCGGTGCAGACCCCTGCCACGCGCCATGGCATTGCTACCCGAAAAGTCAAAACGCTTGTGCCCATGCACCATCCCAAAGTGCGCCCCTGCGCCGGTGGCCTTGCAAGGTCACAGATTTAGAATGCGACATTCGTTTCCATAATGCAATATCTCCAGGAGACCGCCCCATGAGCACGCCCAGCCAACAAGAGAACAAACGCGCCGAACTGCGGCGCGCGGCCTTGGAGTACCACGAGTTCCCCACCCCGGGCAAAGTGGCGATTGCCGCCACCAAACAGCTGACCAACCAACGCGATTTGGCGCTGGCCTATTCGCCCGGTGTGGCCGCGCCGTGTGAAGAGATCGTGGCCGACCCGACCAACGCGTTCAAGTACACCAGCCGGGGCAATCTGGTGGCGGTCATCACCAACGGCACCGCCGTGCTGGGTCTGGGCGACATTGGCCCGCTGGCGGCCAAGCCGGTGATGGAAGGCAAGGGCGTGCTGTTCAAAAAGTTCGCCGGCATCGATGTGTTCGACATCGAAATCAACGAAAAAGACCCGGACAAGCTGGTCGAGATCATCGCCGCGCTGGAGCCCACCTTTGGTGGCGTCAACCTGGAAGACATCAAGGCGCCGGACTGTTTTTATGTGGAGCGCAAGCTGCGCGAGCGCATGAAGATCCCGGTCTTCCACGACGACCAACACGGCACCGCGATTGTGGTGGGCGCGGCCATTCTGAACGGCCTGAAAGTCGTGGGCAAAGACATGAAGCAGGTCAAGCTGGTGACCTCGGGCGCCGGGGCGGCCGCTTTGGCTTGCCTGGGCCTGCTGGTCAAGCTGGGCATTCCACGCGAAAACATCTGGGTGACCGACTTGGTCGGTGTGGTCTACCAAGGCCGCACCGAGCTGATGGACGAGGACAAAATCCAATTCGCCCAAAAGACCGACGCGCGCACCTTGGCCGAGGTGATTGAGGGCGCCGACATCTTTTTGGGCCTGTCGGCCGGTGGTGTTCTCAAGCCCGAGATGGTGGCCAAGATGGCCGCCCAACCGCTGATTTTTGCGCTGGCCAACCCCAACCCCGAAATCCTGCCCGAGCAGGTCAAGGCGGTGCGCGACGACGCCATCATGGCCACCGGCCGCACCGACTACCCCAACCAGGTCAACAACGTCCTGTGCTTCCCCTACATCTTCCGGGGTGCGCTGGACGCAGGCGCGTCGACCATCACCGACGAGATGGAAATTGCGGCTGTGCACGCGATTGCCGAGCTGGCCCAGGCCGAGCAAAGCGAGGTGGTGGCCGCGGCCTACGCCGGTGAAAAACTGGCCTTTGGCCCCGAGTACCTGATTCCCAAACCGTTTGACCCGCGCCTGATGATGAAGATCGCGCCGGCGGTGGCCCAAGCCGCCGCCAACAGCGGCGTGGCGCTGCGTCCGGTGGCCGACATCGACGCCTACCGCGAACGTCTGCAGAGCTTTGTCTACGCCTCGGGCACGGTGATGAAGCCGATTTACGCGGCGGCCAAACGCGCCACCAAAAAACGCGTGGCCTACGCTGAAGGCGAAGAAGAACGCGTGCTGCGCGCCTGCCAGATCGTGGTGGACGAAGGCTTGGCCCGCCCCACGCTGATCGGACGGCCCGCCATCATCGCCCAGCGCATCGAAAAATTTGGTCTGCGCCTGGAAGAGGGCCTAGACTACGACGTGGTCAATGTGGAGCAAGACCACCGCTACCGCGACTTCTGGCAAACCTACCACCGCATGACCGAGCGCCGGGGCGTGACCGAGCAGCTGGCCAAGATCGAAATGCGCCGCCGCCTCACCCTGATCGGTAGCATGCTGCTGCACAAAGGCGATGTCGACGGTCTGATTTGTGGCACCTGGGGCAGCACCTCCAACCACCTGGAATACATCGACCAGGTGATCGGCAAGGCCGAAGGCGGCAGCCCGCGCACCGAGCAAGATGTGCGCGTCTACGCTTGCATGAACGGCCTGATGCTGCCCGGACGCCAAGTGTTCTTGGTCGACACCCACGTCAACTACGACCCGAGCGCCGAAGAGCTGTGCGAAATCACGGTGATGGCGGCCGAGGAAATGATGCGTTTTGGCATCAAGCCCAAGGTGGCGCTGCTGTCGCACTCCAACTTCGGCTCGTCCAACCAGCCCAGCGCCATCAAGATGCGCCAGACCTTCCAGCTGCTGCGCCAGCAGGCCCCCTGGCTGGAAGTGGACGGCGAAATGCACGGCGACGTGGCGCTCGACGCCGAGTCGCGCCTGCGGCTGATGCCCAACACCTTGCTGCACGGCGAAGCCAACCTGCTGGTGCTGCCCAATATCGACGCGGCCAACATCAGCTACAACCTGCTGAAAACCGCCTCGGGCGGCGGCATCGCCATCGGCCCGGTGCTGCTGGGCGCGGCCAAACCGGTGCATGTGTTGACGCCCAGCACCACCGTGCGCCGCATCGTGAACATGACCGCTTTGACCGTGGCAGACGCCAATATGGCAGTTTAAGCGCCCAACAGAAAGCAAGCGCCAACTTCTAGGAGGCAGATAAAACCCCCTGCGCTGCGGGTCTGCGGTGGGATGAGCCTTGCAATTTGGTGGCGCTTGCGCCACAATCCCGGGCTTGCTTTCAGGGTTAACCCGAGTTAGCCCGGATCAGAGAACAGCGTTTTCCCGTGGGTCACCCCGGTCATTGGGCCATGTCCGCTCGCAGTCGTGTTGGTATGTCTTGGCGCCTGATCGCTGCTGTGCTGGCATTGCTGGCAGCGGCGCTGGCCATTCCCCTGAGCGGGGCCAGGACCCCTGGCGATGTGGCGGCGGTGTCCATGGCCACTGTGGCATTGCAGCAGTTGCCGCCCCAGGGGAGAAACGTCATGGCGCTGATCCGGCAGGGTGGACCGTTTCGCTACGACAAGGATGGCACGGTGTTCGGCAACCGCGAACGCCTGCTGCCCAGAGCCCAACGGGGATATTACCGGGAATACACGGTGGATACCCCCGGCCTGCGACACCGCGGGGCGAGGCGCATCGTGTGCGGAGGCGTGCCGCCGACCCGGCCCGAAGCCTGTTACTACACCGAGGACCACTACGCCAGCTTCCGGCTGATTGTGCAGTGAGCCCCGGGACGACGAATTTTTTAACTTTGCTTGTAGAAAGAACCGCGGAGATGGACACGCCACTTCGTAATGTACGCAGCAACATCGTTCAGTCGATTCGCGCATACAGCGTCAAAGACCTGCAAACCGCCGCCGAGCAGCTGGGTCACCACTTTCTGTACGCCAATCTGGCCAAGGCCCAGAGCAAACAGGATGTGCTCGAACTCATTGCCGCGCAGTACACCTTGCCGACCCACTTTGGCAAAAATTTTGATGCGCTCTACGACTGCATGACCGACATGGTCCACAAGTCGGGCCCGCAGACCGGCTTTATTGTGGTGCTGGAGCACATCCCGGCCAACAGCAAGTTCGACAAGGAAGCGCGCGAGCAGCTGCTCGACATCTTCCGCGACGTGGCCGACTACTGGAACGACCGCAAAATCCCGTTCCGCTGCTTCTACTCGTTCTCGGTGGCGCGCGCCAACAAGGGCGATGAAGTGGCCGAAGACAGCGAGGAGCCGATGCCCACGGACAAAATTTTGGACGTGAGCCCACAGGCGCTGCGCATGAGCAGCCCGTTTAATGCGGGGTATTGGATGGCGGCCGCTTGACGCCCCCCGCGCCGCGCCTGCGGCGCGTCACCCCCCACTGGGGGGCGGTGTCTACGGACAGGCGAAGCCGGATCCGTGACACCCTGGAACGGACTCCCCCTCCTTCGTGAGATTTGCTCTTAAAAAAAGCCGCTGAGTTTCAGCGGCTTTTTTGCGCCTGCACGGCTTGGGCCAGGGCGACGTATTCGGCTACCGGGACTTCTTCGGCGCGGCGTTGCAGGTCGAAGGTGCCGGCAAAGGCGTGGGCGTCCAGCCATTTGCCCAGGGTGTGGCGAAGGATTTTGCGGCGTTGGCTGAAGGCGGTCTGCACCAGCTCGCCGTAGAGCGCGATGGCGATGGCTGGCGGCTCGGCCAGCGGCACCATGCGCACCACCGCGCTGTCGACCCGGGGTGGGGGGTCAAAGCTCTCGGGCGGCACAAACAACACGTTGTCCATGGCGTAGCGCCACTGCAGCATCACACTCAGGCGGCTGTAGTCGCCGCCGCCGGGCGCGGCGACCATGCGGTCGATCACCTCTTTTTGCAGCATGAAGTGCTGGTCTTGCACCACGGCCACATGGTCGAGCAGGTGAAACAGAATGGGGGTGGAGATGTTGTAGGGCAGGTTGCCGACGATGCGCAACCGCTGTCCCAGTCGCTGCGACACGGCGGTGAAATCGACCTTGAGCACGTCGCTTTCGATGACGTCGAGCTGCGCATGGGTGCGCAAGCGCGCCGCCAGATCGCGGTCGAGTTCCACCACGGTCAGCCGCCCCAAGCGCTCGACCAAGGGTTGGGTCAGCGCGGCCAGACCCGGGCCGATTTCGACCATGGGGTCGCCCGGCCGAGGGCCGATTTCGCGCACGATGGCGTCGATGATGCCGCCGTCGGTGAGAAAGTGTTGTCCGAAGCGCTTGCGCGCGATGTGCTGGCTCACCACATCACTTTCAAAACCGGGGCGCTTCGCGCATTTCCACAAACGCTTTGCTGCGCACCTCTTCCAACCAGTCGTTGAGCGCTTGGTCGGCTTTGCTCTCACGCAAAACAGCGCGTGCGGCCTCGCGCGCCTGCTCGGCCGACAGCACTGTGCGGCGGCGCTCGTCGACCCGCAACAGATGGACACCAAAACGCGAGACCAGCGGTTCGGACACTTCGCCGGGGCGCAGCCGGTCCATGACCTGCTCAAATTCGGGCACAAACATGCCGGGCCGCGACCAGCCCAAATCGCCGCCCTGTGGCGCAGAACCGTCTTGGCTGTGCTGGCGGGCCAAGGCTTCGAAATTGGCGCTGCCGGCTTGCAACTGGGCGCGCCACTGGCTCAGGCGCTCCAGGGCTTGGCGCTCGCTGAGCTCCGGACCAGGACGCAGCAAAATGTGGCGGGCCCGGGTCTCGACCACACTGCTGGCGCTGTCGGCCTGTTGTTTGTCGAGCACCTTGAGAATGTGAAAGCCCGCTGCACTGCGCAATGGCCCAGCCACAGCGCCCACACCCAGGCCTGCGACCGCTTGCACAAACAACTCGGGCAGGCGCTCGGGCGGGCGCATGCCCATCTCTCCGCCCTGGGTGCGCTCCAGCCCTTGTGACTCGGCCCTGGCCATGGCGGCAAAGTCGCCACCTGTGCGGGCGCGCTGTGCCAGTTCCTGCGCCCGGTCTTGCAAGGCCTGCACATTCTGCGCACTGGCACGCTCTGGCACCGCAATCAGGATGTGGCCCAAGTTCCAACCCAAGACCTGCGTGGATTGGGCCGCCTGCTCGCGCAGATAGGCTTCAACCTCGGCATCGCTCACCCGCACCCGGTCGGAGACTTCGCGTTCGCGCAAACGCTCAATCAAGATCTGGTCGCGCAGATCGGCACGCAGTTTTTGTAGCGTCACCCCTTGGGCTGCCATGCGCTCGCGAAAGGCCTCGGGTGTCAGGCCGTTCTGGGCGGCAACACTCTGCTCCGCTTGGTCGAGTGTGGCTTGGTCCACCCGTGCGCCTCGCTGGCGGGCCTGCGACAGCGCCGCGCGCTCGGCAATCAGCTGTTCTAGGGCACGGCGTGTGAGTTCTGCACGTTCGATGCGCCGCCCTTCCTCGGCCAAGCGCTGTTCAAGCTGCAGCACCCGTTGGCGCACCTCGTGGTTGGTGATCGGCTCACCATCGACCAAAGCAACGATGAAGTCGCTGGCGCGCGCGGTGGCGGCCGCGGCCGCAGTGGGCGACTGCGCCAGTGCGGGCAGGCCGCCCAAGCCCAGCAGCAGGGCCAGCGCAGAAAGAGGAATTCGTTCAATCATGGTTTTGAAACCGGCTGGGCGGGTTGATTTGTTCGCGCAGGTACTGGTAGCGGGGCACATTCTCGCGCAGGCTCTGCAGGGCGTTGGGGCCAAGGCGTGTCAAACCGTTGAATTCGAGCTGGAACAGGATGCGCTGGTTGGCCTCGGTGCGGCCGGTCTGCAAGCGCTCCAGCACCACCCGGCCGATCCAGCAGCCAGCGTCGTATTCAAAGCCGGCCACCACATCGACCGGCTTGCTGTCGGTGAGGCTGTAGTTCAGCCGTCCCACAGCGTACCACTGGCCGCTGGGCAAACCGTCGGCTGGGGGCGTGCCCCAGCGCAGCGGCCACTGCCAGCCCAGGTCGAGCTGTTCGCTCAGGCGCGAGGTGGTGTCGCGCTGCTGGCGGTAGGCGGCGGTCAGGCTGCGCAAGGGCCCGGGGGTGTAGCGGCCACCGATCACGGTACGGACAAATTCGCGCCGATCGGGGCTGAACTGGGCCTGCGCGTAACCATACCAAGACGGCGTCCACTGGCTGCGCAGGCTCAGCAGCACGTCGCTGGCGCGCTGGGTCAAGGGCGTGCCGCCCGGCAGGGTCACGTTTTGGTCCTGCAGCAGGTAACGCTGGGCCACCCCCAAACGCAAAAACTCGGCGCCGGTGTCGGGGTAGAGCCAGCGCGACTCCGCGCCCAGGGTGAGCGCCCGGGTGTCGCTGATGCGGTCATTGCCAACAAAGCTGTTTTCGGTGAACAGCGTGCCTTGGCCAAATTCGAGCGCGCCCGCGTCGTAGTTGGGCAAGCGGCTTTGGTCGCGGTAGGGGGTCCAGGTGAGGAAGGCCCGGGGTTCAAGCGTTTGCACCGCCGCACGGCCAAACAAGCTGGTGTCGCGCTCAAAAAATAGACCGCTGTCCACGCTCAGGGTCGGCACCGCGCGGCTGGCGCTGCTGCGCTGATCGATGGGGGTGTCAAAGCGGTAGCTGGTGGCGTGCCAGCGCGCGCGCGGCTGCACATACCAGCCTGGCGTCTGCCAGCGGCGGCTGAGGTCAGCCGCCACCCAGGCGCGCTCGCCGTTGGTTTTGAGCGGGTCGCTGCGCTCGCTGTCGAAATACGCACGCTCAAAGCGGGTGAGCTCACTGCTCACATTGAGCTGCCAGTCGCCCAAGGCCCAGCCACGCCGCGCGCTCAGCGACGGCATGCGGTCGTAGGGCGGGGTAATGAGCGCTGCCGGGTCTTGCAAGGTCTGCCAACGGTAGGCGCCCACCGTGCCGGACCAACCGGACTGGGCCCAGTTCGCCTCCACCTCTTGCGCCAGCAAACGCGGCGTCACCGAACTCAGCACCCGGGGAAAGTCTTTCCAATAGTCGTCGTCGCTGGCGCGGTTGAAGTTGATGCGCCCGCTCAAGCTGTCGAGCGGCGACGACAAGCTGTGCTGGTGGGTGAAGGCATAGGTCCAGCGGTCGCGGTCGCGCAGCCGGTCGCTGGGCATGAGGTTGGCCCTGAGCTGACCACTGAAGGTGGGTTCCAGGTAGCGGAACTCGGCGCCCACGTCGAGGCCGCGCTTGCTCATCAGCGTGGGCGAGATGGTGGCATCGCGGTTGGGGGCGATGTTCCAGTAAAACGGCACCGTCACGCCCAGGCCGCTGGTGGTGTCCAAGTCGATCGACGGCGAGAGCCAGCCAGTCTTGCGCGCGTCACTCAAGGGAAAGCTCATCACTGGCGCAGCCAGCACCGGCACACCTTGGAACTCCAGCACGCCCAGGGTGGCAAAACCGGTGTCTTGCGCCTCGTCAATATCGATGCGCTTGGCTTTCACCATCCAACCCGGGCGCCAGTCGCCTGTGAGGGGGCGCGGGCAGCTGGAGTAGCGCACGTCGTGCGCCACGGTGAGATCAGGCCCTTTGAATTCGGCGCGACTCGCGTCGCCCTGACCGCCGTTTTTGAGCAAGGTAAAGGTGGGGGTCTGAAACTCGCCGATTTGTGTGTCCAAGTTGAGCTGGAGCTCGGGGCCTTCAAAGCGGTTGCCCATGCGGTTGACCCGCACCTGCCCACGCGCCAGGGCCTCTTGGGTGCGGTCGTCGACCCGCATTTCGTCGGCCTTGATGGTGACGTCGTGGCGGCGCCACTCGGCGTCGCCCTTGACCCAGGTCACGCCATCGACCTCGCCCTCGATGCGCTCACCGCGCACAAAACTCGGCGCCTGTTCCTGTGCGGCGGGCGGCAGCTGGTTGAGCAAACCAGCGCTCAGTCGCAGCAACAGCGGCCCGTCCTGCGCCTGCGCCGGGGCACACGCCAACAGACACGCCAAGACCACTGGGCCAGCGCACAGCGGGGCATGCTTCCAAGAACAAAAAACAGGGCGTAGCGACAACAGACAGATCCCAGCAAAACCAAGGGCCACAGAGCGGCAGACCCCGCGCAGCGCGCGGCGCGCCCAGCCCTGCGGCCCAGTAAAATCGTGGCCATTATCCTACGCGGCCCCCGCACCCGCCGCCCTGTGGCCCAAGGCCCATTTCTTCCCCGCCCACCCATGAACAGCCCCCTTGCCACCGGCGCCAGCGCCGCGCCCGTGATCTGGTCCGACCCCGCCCGCGAAGCCGCCTTTGGCGCCTGGCTGCAGGCCCACGCCGCCGAACACACGCTGCAAGCCGACAGCGTGCGCTTGGCCTCGGCCGACGCCAGCTTTCGCCGCTACCTGCGGGTGAACACCACCGACGGCGCCAGCCGCATCGTCATGGACGCACCACCCGACAAAGAAAACAGCGAGCCCTTTGTGCGCATCGCCGCGCTGCTGCGCGACGCCGGCCTGCATGTGCCCGAGGTGCTGGCCTGGGACCAGGCCCACGGCTTCTTGCTGCTCTCCGACCTGGGCCAAGACACCATGATGGCGCGCATCGACCCCGAAGATTCGGCCGCCGCCGCGCCCATGTACCGCCAAGCGCTGGACGCCCTGCTGGCCTGGCAACTGGCCTCGCGCCCGGGCGTGCTGCCGGCCTACGACGAAGCGGCGCTGCGGCGCGAGCTGCAGCTCTTTCCCGACTGGTACCTCACCCAGCACAAAGGCGTGGCCCTGTCGGACACCCAAGCCAGCACGCTCACCAAAGCCTTTGACCTGATCGTGCAGCGCTGCCTGGCCATGCCCACGGCTTATGTGCACCGCGACTTCATGCCGCGCAACCTCATGGTGCGCCCCGCCGGCGAAACGCCCACCACGCCCGCGCAAGCGCTCGGTGTGCTCGATTTCCAGGACGCGCTGTATGGCCCCGTCACCTACGACATCGCCAGCCTGATGCGCGACGCCTTCCTGAGCTGGGACGAAGACTTTGTGCTCGACGTCACCATCCGCTACTGGGAAAAAGCGCGCAAAGCCGGGCTGATGGACTTTGAAGACTGGCACAGCGACTTTGGCGCCTTCTACCGCGCGGTGGAATGGATGGGCCTGCAGCGCCACCTGAAGGTCGCGGGCATCTTTGCCCGCCTGACCCTGCGCGACGGCAAGGCCAAATACCTGGCCGACACACCGCGCTTCATCCACTACATCCGCAGCACCGCGCACCGCTACCGCGAGCTGGGCCCCCTGCTCAAGCTGGTGGACGACATCGAAGGCCTGCAGGCCGCCAGCGGCTGGGCCTTTGGCCGCGTCTGACACGCTCATGCCGCGCTACCACTGCCCCCTGCCGCTGAACAGCGGCGCCGAAATCGCACTGCCACCCGGCACCGCGCGCCATGTGCAGGTGCTGCGCCACCAGCCGGGGCAGACCATCACCCTGTTCAACGGCGACGGCGGGCAATGGAGCGCCACCATCACCCACATGGGCCGCAGCGAGGTGCGGGCGCGGGTAGACCAATTTGAGCCGCGCGAATGCGAGGCCACACGCCCAGTGACCCTGGCCGTGGGCATGCCCGCCAACGACCGCATGGACTGGCTGGTGGAAAAAGCCACCGAGCTGGGCGTGCACGCCATCGAGCCGCTGCACACCGCCCACAGCGTGCTGCGCCTGAGCGGCGAGCGCGCGCAGAAAAAACAGGCCCACTGGCAATCGGTGGCGGTGGCCGCGTGTGAACAATGCGGCCGCAACCGCGTGCCCACCGTGGCCCCGGTGGCCGACATGGCGCCTTGGCTGGGCGTGAGCGCCGCGCGGCCCGGCCTGCGCCTGGTGCTGTCGCTGGCCGACGGCACCCAGCCGCTGGCCGATGCGCTGCGCAGCGTGGACGCCGACACCCCGGTGACCTTTCTGAGCGGCCCCGAAGGCGGCTTGAGCCCCCAAGAAGACGCCCAAGCCCGCGCGGCGGGCTGGCTGCCGGTGACCTTGGGGCCACGGGTGCTAAGGGCGGAGACGGCGGCGTTGGCGGCGTTGGTGGTGACAGCGCGGTAAGCGCCTAACTGAGAATCTTATTATTCCCAACGATCAGTGGCATTTCGACGCGGATGCTTTTGAAAACCAACTTGCCATCGGCAAGGGCCACACCGGTAGCTCCGGCAACAACGGGTATTGGACTTACCCTGAGAGCGTCGGGCAGCGAAATAGCGCCAAATGTATGCAATACAGCTGATCGCCAGTCGTATCTCGTGGCGATACGCAACAAGCAACTGCCACGCATCTGCGATGGCGCGCAAGAGTTCGGGAGCCATGGGATATTCCTTTGAAGTTCCACGCTCACTCCTGCGAGCAAATAACGCTAAAGCCCAGCGTCAGGGCTCGGAAAAACTGACTGTCACACGCACCGCATCGGAGTCAATGGCTTTTCAAAGATTTTTCGTACAGGTGCGGCTCCCTTGCGCGACTCGCCTATCTCGACCCCGCTGTATAAACAGCGGCTTATGAACAAAAACCTCTGGCTGTTGGCCGCCGCACAAGGCCTGTTTCTGACCAACAACGTGGTCTTTATTGCGATCAACGGCTTGGTGGGGCTGAGTCTGGCGCCGCTGGGCTGGATGGCGACGCTGCCGGTGATGGGCTATGTGGTGGGCGGGGCGCTGTCCACGCCGCTGGTGGCGCGCACGCAGTCGGCGTTTGGGCGGCAGGCCTCGTTCCAGATTGGGCTGGCGGTGGCGCTGGTGTCGGCGCTGCTGTGTTTTTGGGCCGCGATGGCGGGCAATTTTTGGCTGCTGGTGGCGGCCACGGTGATCGCTGGTTACTACAGCGCCAACGGGCAGCTCTACCGCTTTGCGGCGGCCGAACTGTCCACGCCCGAGTTCCGCGAAAAAGCGGTGTCGCTGGTGCTGGCCGGTGGGCTGGTCGGCGCGGTGTTGGGGCCCAACCTGGCGGCGCGCACCCGGGGCGCGCTGGAGGTGCCATTTGCCGGCGCCTACCTCTCGCTGGCGGTGGTGGCGCTGCTGTCGATGGCGCTGATGGCGTTTCTGCGTTTTCCGCCGCTGCCGCCCAAACAAGCCAACGCCCCCACCGGGCGGCCACTGTCGGTGATCATGCGCCAGCCGGTGTTTATCGTGGCCACGGTGGGCGCGGCGCTGGGCTACGGCGTGATGAACCTGCTGATGGCGGCCACGCCGCTGGCCATGCAGGTGTGCGGCTTTGGCTTTGACGACGCGGCCCTGGTGCTGGAGTGGCATGTGATTGGCATGTTTGCGCCGGGTTTTTTCACCGGCCACCTGATCAAGCGCTTTGGGGTGCTGACCATCATGGGCGTGGGCGTGGCGTTGAACGCGCTGTGCATTGCGATTGCGCTGTCGGGGGTGGAGCTGCACCAGTTCTTGATCGCGCTGTTTCTGCTGGGGGTGGGCTGGAATTTTTTGTTCACCGGCAGCACCACACTGTCGCTGCAGGCCTACACGCCTGAGGAAAAAGACCGCGCCCAGGCGGCCATCAATTTCTGGGTGTTTGCCACCATGGCGCTGACCTCTTTTGCCTCGGGCGCCCTCGTGACAACGCAGGGTTGGGCGCTGCTGAACTGGGGCTCTTTGCTGCCAGTGGCGCTGACCGGCGCGGCCTTGTTGTGGCTTGCTGCAGTGCGGCAACGGCCCCAGAATGCGGCTTGAGCTGCCCGCCGGGTAGTGCTTTTGTATTGGAGAACCCCATGAGTCTGTTGAATTCGCTGGCCTCGGCCGCCGTGAACGCCGCCACCGGCCAAGGCCAAAACGGCGGCGGGCTCGACGCCCAGGCCATGATGCAAGTGGCCAGCCAGCTGCTGGAGCAAAGCGGCGGCCTGCAGGGTCTGTTGGGCAAGCTGCAGTCGGGTGGTCTGGCCGATGTGGTGTCGTCCTGGGTGGGCACCGGCGCCAACCAAGCGGTGTCGGGCGAGCAGCTGCAGCAAGCGCTGGGCGGTGATTTGCTGGGTCAGGTGGCGCAGCACTTTGGCGGCAACACCCAAGCCGCCGCGGGCGGTCTGGCCGATCTGCTGCCCGGCCTGATCGACAAACTGACCCCGGACGGCCAACTGCCGGCCGACGGCGGCGCCAACGCGCTGCAAGGCCTGCTCGGTGGTCAAGCTGGCGATGTGGCGGGCATGCTTGGCGGCTTGCTCAAGCGCTGAGCGTGGGGTGCAGCGCTTGCAGCCAGGCCTGCAGGCGCTGCCACACCGGGGCCGCCAGGGCCTCGGGTTCGTTGAAGATTTCGTGGTACAGGCCGGGCAAGCCGTGCGCCTGCACCGGTGCACCGCCTTGTGCCGCGCGGTGCGCAAACTCGGCGCTGCCGGCTGGGCGCACCAAATGGTCGTCTTCGGCATACAGCAGCAGCGTGGGCAGCGGCCAGCGCTGGGCCGCCTCGCGCACGCGCCGGCCCCATTGGTCAAAAAACAGCGCCAGCGGCGGGCTGATGCGGTCGTGCACCAGCGGGTCGGCTTGGTAAGCGGCGATCACCGCCGGGTCGTGCGCCAGCTTGTCGGCCAACAGCCCGTTGCCCAGCGCCAGCCCCGGCGCCACCCGGTTGAGCAAGGCCACCGCCCAGAGCAGCGGTGTGCCCATGCCCACCTCCAGCGCGGGCGACGACAGCACCAGGGCGTCGGGCAATGCAGAGGCGTTACCTCGCTCGTGCAAGCGCCAGCAAGTGGCCGCGCTCACCAAACCGCCCATGCTGTGGCCGATCAGCACCAGCGGGCCCTTGCGGCGCGCGCGGGTGTCGGCCAAGACGGCGTCCAGGTCGTCGAGCAGGGCGTTGGTGTGTGGCAGGCAGCCGCACCGCCCGTCTGAAGTGCCGTGGCCGCGCTGGTCGAAGGCGCGCACCGCCCAGCCCCAGGCCGTGAAGCGCGCGGCCACCGCGTCGTAGCGGCGGGCGTGTTCACCGAGGCCGTGCACCAGCAACACCTGGCCGCACGGGTCCACCGGCGCGGGCCAGTCCCACAGGGTCAGCGCCACGCCGTCGGGGCGTTGCAGGGCGCTGCGTTGCGGTTCGGCCATCAGGGCATGCGCGCCATCACCTCGGCCACCGAGGCGGTGAGGCGGCGCGCGTAGTCCAGGTGCAAAAACTCGTTGGGGCCGTGCGCGTTGCTGCGTGGGCCCAGCACGCCACAGACCATCATCTGCGCCTTGGGGAAACCTTGGCTGAGCATGTTCATGAGCGGGATGGTGCCGCCCTGGCCGATGGTGCCGCAGGCGGCGCCAAAGTGGGCTTGTGAAGCGGCTTGCAGCGCTTGCTCAAACCACGGCGTGGTGTCGGGCGCGTTCCAGCCGCTGGCCGCGCCTTCGGGGCTGAAGGTGACCTTGGCTTGGTAAGGCGCGTTGTCTTCGAGCAGGGTTTTGAGCTGCTGCACCGCGCTGGCGGCGTCCACCAGCGGCGGCAGCCGCAGGCTGAGCTTAAAGGCGGTGTAGGGCCGCAGCACATTGCCCGCGTCTTTGAGCGCCGGAAAACCTTCGGCGCCGGTCACCGACAGCGTGGGGCGCCAGGTGCGGTTGAGGAGTGCTTCCACCGGGTCGGTGGTGGTGGGAATGGCGAAGGTGCTGCTGCCGCCGCAGTCGTGGTGCGCCCAGGGAAAACGTTTGTAGACCTCGTCGCCCAGAATGGCGGCGGTGGCCTGGGCCTGCTCCACCCGCAGGCCCGGAATCTCGCAGTGGAACACCTCGGGCAGCAGGCGGCCACTGGCGCTGTCTTCGAGCCGATCGAGCACGTTGCGCAGGATGCGAAAGCTCGACGGCACCAGGCCCGAGGCGTCGCCCGAGTGAATGCCCTCGCTCAAGATGTCGACCCGCAACACACCGCTGGCCATGCCACGCAGGCTGGTGGTGAGCCAGAGCTGGTCGTAGTTGCCGGCGCCGCTGTCCAGGCAAATCACCAGCCCCACATCGCCCAAGCGCGGGCGCAGCGCGTCCACATAAGGCAGCAGGTCGCCCGAGCCGCTTTCTTCGCAGGTCTCGATCAACCCCACGATGCGCGGGTGCGCCACACCTTGGGCCTTGAGCGCCTGGATGGCGGCGATGCTGGCGTAGACCGCGTAACCGTCGTCGGCCGCGCCCCGTCCATAGAGCTTGCCGTCGAGGATTTTGGGCGTCCACGGGCCCAGGTCGCTGCGCCAGCCGTTGAATTCGGGTTGTTTGTCGAGGTGGCCGTACATGAGCACGGTTTGGCCAGAATGGCCCCCACGCTCCGCCGCTTCGCGGGTCGCTGCCCCCCCAGGGGGCTGATTCGCCTTGGAGCGGCCCGGCGGCGAATCGCCAGCGGGCGTGCCGTCGCTGGCCGGCACCTCAAAAAACAGCACCGGCGTGCGCGGGCGGCCGTTGGCGTCGTTCAGACGCACCACCTCCAGCGTGAGGCCGGGCACCTGCTGCGCGGCCACCCAGTCGGCGGCGTTGTGCAGCACGCGGTCGAGCAGGCCGTGTTCGGCCCACTGGGGGTCGAAGGCCGGCGACTTGGCGGGCACCGCCACGTAGTCGACCAACTGGGGCAGGATGCGCTCGTCCCAAGCGGTGTTCACATGCGATTGCAGGGCCTGCGGCTCCAGCAGCAGGCCAGGGGGAATGCGGGCGTTCATGGCGGTGTGTCCGGGGTAAAACAACGACCGAATCAGTATAGGCAGCACAGCGCCGCCGGCCAAGGTGGCGCGGCGATGGCCCTGTCATCTCGGCGGCTGTGACCACACGCGGCCTGGGCTAGCCTGCGGCCATGACCCAGGCCACCGACACCCCGACCCCCACCCACTTGGCGGCCACCGCGCTGATCGACCACCAGCACCCCGCCGTGCGCAGCTTTGTGGCCGCCCACGACCCGGGCGGCACGGTGCGCGAGCGGGCGGTGGCGCTGTACAACGCGGTGCGCGACGCGCTGCGCTACGACCCCTACCGCATCGACCTGTCGCCGCAGGGCATGCGCGCGTCCACCGCGCTGCAGCAGGGTTACGGCTGGTGTGTGCCCAAGGCGGCGGTGTTGGCGGCGGTGGCGCGCGCGGCCGGCATACCGGCGCGGCTGGGCTACGCCGATGTGCGCAACCACATGTCGACCGAACGGCTGCGCGAGACCATGAAAACCGATGTGTTTGTCTGGCACGGCTACACCGAGCTGTGGATAGCCGGCGCTTGGCGCAAAGCCACACCGGCCTTCAACCGCGAGCTGTGCGACAAGTTTGGCCTGCTGCCGCTGGAATTCGACGGCGAACACGATTCGCTCTACCACCCCTACGACCGCGCCGGCCAACGCCACATGGAATACGTCAACGAGCGCGGTGTGTTCGACGACATGCCGCTGGCCGACATCGCGCGCACCTTTGCCGAGGTGTATCCGTTCTGGACCCCGGGCAGCACCGCCGGTGGCGACTTCGCCGCCGACGCCGCGCGCGAGACGCCCAGCGCGGGCTAAAGCCGACTCAGCCGTTGCGGATGCAAAACACCGCCGTGCTGGCCAGCAGGTTGGGCCAGCGGCGCACCACTTGGCCTTCGTGCAGGCCAAAGCTGTCTTCCACCCGGAGGCCACAGCTGCGCGCCAGCACCTCAAAATCGTCGTGGGTGCCGACGCGGATATTGGGCGTGTCGTACCACTGGTAGGGCAGGCGCTTGGTCACCGGCATGCGGCCCTGCAACACCGCCAAGCGGTTGGGCCAGTGGGCGAAGTTGGGAAAGGCCACGATGGCGCTGCGCCCCACGCGCGCGGTCTCGCGCAACATGGTCTCGGCGTTGCGCAGGTGCTGCAGCGTGTCGATCTGCAGCACCATGTCGAAGCTGCCGTCGCCAAACATGTTCAAGCCGTCTTCCAGATTGAGCTGCAACACATTGACGCCGCGCTTCAAACAGGCCTGCACCTTGGCGTCGTCGATTTCCACGCCGTAGCCGGTGCAACCACGCGTGGCCTGCAGGTGCGCCAGCAGCGCGCCGTCGCCACAGCCCAGATCGAGCACCTTGGCGCCCTGCGGCACCAGCGCCGCGATCGCCTGCATCACTTGGGGCTCTGCCATGTCACTGACCTCCCACGGTGGCGGCCACCGTTTGCTGGAAATAGCTGCGCACCGCTGCGTGGTAGCGCGGGTCGTCGAGCAAGAAAGCGTCGTGCCCGTGTGGCGCATCGATTTCGGCGTAGCTCACGTCGCGGCCGTTGTCGAGCAAGGCCTTGGCGATTTCGCGGCTGCGCGCCGGCGAAAAACGCCAATCGGTGGAGAAGCTCACCAGCAAAAACTTGGCCTGCGCCCGGGCCAGGGCGGCGCTCAGGTTGCCCTCAAACGCCCGCGCCGGGTCGAAGTAATCGAGCGCGCGGGTGATGAGCAAATAGGTGTTGGCGTCGAAGTATTCGCTGAACTTGTCGCCTTGGTAGCGCAGGTAGCTTTCGATCTGGAACTCGACGTCCTGCGTCGAGTAGCGGTACCCCCATGCTCCGCCGCTGCGCGGGTCGCCGCCCCCAGGCCCAGCGCCATCTTCAACGGCAACCACCGCCTCAAGATCGGCCGGTTTGAGCTGGCGCCCAAATTTCTCGTTCATCACGTCGTCGCTCAAATACGTGATGTGCCCAATCATGCGGGCGATGCGCAGGCCGCGCCGGGGCAGGGTGCCTTCGCGCAGGTAGTGGCCGCCGTGGAAATCGGGGTCGGTCACGATGGCGCGGCGCGCCACCTCGTTAAAAGCGATGTTCTCGGCGGTCAGGTTGGGCGCGCTGGCCACCACCACCGCGTGGCGCACCCGCTCGGGGTATTGCAGCGTCCACGACAGGGTCTGCATGCCGCCCAAGCTGCCACCCATCACAGCGGCGAGTTGTGTGATGCCCAAGGCGTCGAGCAAACGCGCCTGCGCGTCGACCCAATCCTCCACCGTGACCACCGGAAAGTCGGCGCCCCAAGGCGCGCCGGTGGCCGGGTTGGTGTGGGTCGGGCCGGTGGAGCCAAAACACGAACCCAGGTTGTTCACGCCAATGACAAAGAAGCGGTTGGTGTCGACCGGCTTGCCCGGGCCAATCATGTTGTGCCACCAGCCTTCGCTCTTGGGCAGGGGCTGGCCATCGGGCCCGGCGTGCAGGCCGGCCACATGGTGGCTGGCGTTGAGCGCGTGGCAAATCAACACCGCATTGCTTTTGTCGGCGTTGAGCTGGCCATAGGTTTCCACCGCCAGTTCGTAAGCGGGCAGCACCGCACCGCTTTGCAAACGCAAAGGCTGGTCGAATCGGAAGGTTTGGGGTGTGACGATCACGGCAGGCCTCGGCACCAAAAACAAAACCCGGTGCACCAAAGAGTGAGACCGGGTCATCTCCCCTTTAGCGGCATTTTTAAAGCGCCCGCAATCCGGAACAAATCGGCGCTGCAGCGAAGTATACGCCCGCCCAGACGGCATCGTCCGGCACACAAGGGCTTTGGGTTTTCCCGAGAAGCGGCAAAAATGAATGCGAAATAGCTGTTGTTATTCCGCACAAAGGCCATTTGGGGCCGCTTGGCAAAGGAAAAAGCCAGGCGCCATGCGGTGTTGCGCGCATAATGATCCGTCCTGCCACTGTGGTGGTGGGCTTGACAGGTGATTGGTTGGTTTCGCGTGCTACAGGTTTTGTGTGTGCTGACGGGGCTCCATCGCTATTTCTCTCTGTGTTTCTAGGAGTCCCTCTCATGGGCAACAAACTGTACGTCGGCAATCTGCCTTACACCGTTCGCGACGAAGACCTGCAACAGGCTTTCGGCAACTACGGCGCTGTGAACAGCGCCAAGGTGATGATGGAGCGCGACACCGGTCGTTCCAAAGGTTTTGGCTTTGTTGAAATGGGCAGCGATGCCGAAGCCCAAGCCGCCATCGAAGGCATGAACGGTCAATCGCTGGGCGGTCGCAGCTTGGTGGTGAACGAAGCCCGTCCGATGGAGCCGCGTCCCCCCCGCACCGGCGGTGGTGGCTTCGGCGGTGGCCGCCGTGAAGGTGGCTTCGGCGGTGGCAACGACGGTGGTTTCCGCAGCCCCTACGGCGGCGGTGGCCGTCGCGAAGGTGGCTTTGGCGGCGGTGGCCGTGGTGGCGATCGCGGCGGTTACTGATCGCCGATGACCTGGGCCTCAGGCCCAGGCCACAAAAAAGCCCCTTGGTGCAGACCACGGGGCTTTTTGTTTGGGCGCTTGGTGGAGTGCTTCAGAATTTTTCGGGCCGCAGCACCGCCACATCGGCAAAAAACAGCGTCAGGCTGTAGTGCTTGCCATAGGCGTCGAGCACATGGCGGGCCAAGGTGTCGGCCACGTCTTCGGTGCAAATGACCTTCATTTCGATGCTGCGGTCGGCTTCCCACAGCGCTTCGCGGGTGCTCAGGCGGCTGCCACCGCGCACATCGTGCACGGTGTAGCCGTGGGCGCCGAGTCGCAAGCTGTCGGCGATCAGGCGCTTTTCCAGCGCAGCCTCGGCGATGATGACCAGCAGGGTGCGGGGGTGTTTTTCCATGACGCGCTCAAGCTCCGTGCAGCCACTGGGCCAGCTTCAGGTACAGCGGCACGCCCAGCACAATGTTAAAAGGGAAAGTGATGCCCAGCGCCGCCGTGATGGAGAGCGCCGCATTGGCCTCGGGCACGGCCATGCGCATGGCGGTGGGCGCTGCGATGTAGCTGGCGCTGGCCGCCAGTGTGGCCAAAATGGCGGTGCCGCCTACGCTCAAGCCCAGCGCCAGCCCGGTCAAGGCGCCGGCCACGGCCAGGCCCATGGGCGCGATCAAGGCAAAAAGCACAATCGCCACACCCTGTTGGCGCAAGGCGCCCAAGCGGCCACCGGCCACCAAGCCCAGCTCCAGCAGGAACAGCGCCAACACGCCCTTGAACGGGGCCATGAACACCGGCGCGATCGGCGCGGTGCCGGCCTCGCCCATGAAGGCGCCCATGAGCAAGCCGCCAGCGAGCAGCAGCACCGATTTGCCCAAAAACACATCGTGGGCCAGCTCGCCCCAGTTCACGCCACTGCCCCGGGCTTCGCGGGCGCCCAGGCGCGCCAACAAGATACCGGCGACGATGCCGGGCGCCTCCATGATGGCCACCCACAAGGCGGCGTGGGCCTCGGCCTCCACCCCTTGGGCCGCCAAGTAGGCACTGGCCACCGCAAAGGTGACCACACTGACCGAACCGTAGTGCGCCGCCATGGCCGCCGCGTCCACCCGCGACAAGCCAAGCACACGCAAGATGGGCGTGAGCACAAATGGAATGACAAAGCCCAGCGCCATACAAGCCAGCATCTGGGGCAGCACTTCAGCAAACGGCTGTTTGCTCAGCTCCACCCCGCCCTTGAGGCCGATGGCCAACAGCAGGTAGATGGACAGGGTTTCGTACAGCGCCTCTGGCAGGCGCAAATCGCTTTTGGCCAGGCGGGCGAACACACCCAGCAGGAAAAAAAGTACAACAATGTCCATGGCCCAATTGTTGCAGCGCGGCAAAGCCCCTGCCCCCGGGGGTTATTGGCCGGGATTGGGGCCAGCGCGGTGGCGGTGTTTGCGCGGCTGGCGGGCAAAAAATGCGTCGAACCAGGCATTGGGCAGCACCCGCAGCAGCCAAGCCACGCCTTGCATCTGCCACGGGATCACACGGTAGCTCGCTTGCGCCGCGATGGCCCGGATCGCGCGGCGCGCAAACTCGTCGGCCTCCAGCAAAAAGGGCATGGGGTAGCGGTTGCGCGCGGTCAGAGGGGTTTTCACATAACCCGGCAACAGCGTCACCACCCGCACCCCGCTGCCGCGCAGCTCGGCGCGCAGGCTTTCGCAATAGGCCACCACCGCCGCTTTGCTGGCGCAGTAGGCCGCGTGACCCGGCAGACCCCGGATGGCAGCCACGCTGGCCACGCCCACCAAGGTGCCGCTGCCGCGCGCGCGCATCGGCGCAATAAACGGCGAAAAGGTGGCCATGAGACCCACGTTGTTGGTGGCCAGGGTCTGGGCCATGACGGCGATGTCGTCGGCCTCGGCGCTGTCCACGCCCATGCTGACGCCGGCGTTGGCGATCACCACGTCGGGCAGGCCTTGCCGCGCCAAGCAGTCGCGCGCGGCTTGCAGCACCGTGGTGGTGTCGGCCACATCCACCGCGTACACCGCGCAGCGGTCGTCGCCCAAGCCGTGCTCGGCGGCCCAGGCACGCAGCGCATCACCCCGGCGCGCCAAGAGCACCAAGCGCCAGCCCTGGCGAGCGTATGCGGCGGCCAGGGCCTGACCAATGCCACTGGAGGCGCCGGTGATCAGCACAAGCGGGGCCTTAGCGTTCATGGCCTCGTCGGCTGGATCAACAGGCGCACCCGGCCCTGCATGTCCAGCACGGCGGGTTCGGTGGTGTGGGTGAAGCGGTCGGCGTTGATGACGTCGCGGCCGCGCAGCACCTGCACCGGCAGGTCGGACCAGGCGCGGTTGGGATCGGTGGCGAAGTGCAGGCGCTCGCCCCGGATTTCGATGCGCGGCTGATCGCCCCAGGCCTCGCGCACCACCACCGCGTCGCCTTCTAGGGTGAACTCGGTCTGGGCATCGTTGCTGATCATGCGGCGGGCCGTGGCGGTGGTGAGCACACCGCGCTCGTCGCGGTTGCGCAGCTGCGCTTGGTCGACCTCATAACGTTGGCTTTCGGGCAGATGGCGCACGGTCTGCCCCACCAATTCAGAGCGCAGACGGCCGTCGGGCTCAAACAGCTTGACCGAAAACCCCTGCATAAAGTAGTCGGGCTCTGCGCTGTCGGCGCGCTCCGGTGGGGCGTCTTGGAAGTCGGGCGTTAGGCGCAGCATCCAATACGAACCCAGCGCCAACAAGGCCATCAACACCACCGGCAGATACACCACCGCCGCGTCGGTGGCACGGCGCCAACGCTGGCGCCAGAGCGAGTCGCGCCGCTGGGGCTCAGGCAAGGGGTTGAGGACCGCAGCGCTGTTCATCGGGCGGCCTGCTCCAGCAAGGCGGCGTAGCGGCCTTGGGCGGTGGCGATGAGGTCGCACAGCTCGCGCACCGCGCCGGCGCCGGCGGCGCGTTCGGTCACATGGTGGGCCACCGCCAACACCTCGGGGTGGGCGCCGGGCGGCACACACGCCAAGGCGGCGCGGCGCAGCATGGGCAGGTCGGGCCAGTCGTCGCCCATGGCGGCGGCTTGGTCCCAGTCCAAGCCGAGTTCATCGAGCACCGATTGCGCTGCCGGGGCTTTGTCTTCGGTGCCAAAGCGGGCGTGCTGCACACCCAGCGCCGCCAAGCGGTTGCGCAGCGCCGCGCTGTCGCGACCGGTGATCACCGCCGGCACCACGCCGGCGTGCTGCAGCAGTTTGATGCCATGACCGTCAAGCGTGTGAAAGCGTTTGATGACCTCACCTTGGTCGCTGAAGTACAGCCCACCGTCGGTCAGCACGCCGTCCACATCAAAAAACACCACACGCACCGGCTGGGCGCGCAGCAGCAACTCGGGCGCGTGGCGCAGCACCGGGCGCAAGGGAGGCAATTCGGGCAAGGGCATGGCCCGATTATCGGCGGTGGCGCCGATTAACATCGGGACATGACCTCGCTTGACCTGACCTTGCTCTACCTGCTGGCCGCTGTGCTGGGCGTGGTGGGCTGCCGGATGCTCAAGCTGCCGGCGATGTTGGGTTATTTGGTGGTGGGTGTGGTGATTGGTCCCAATGCGCTGGCCCTGTCGCAAAACTCGCAAGGCCTGCGCTACCTGGCCGAGTTTGGCGTGGTGTTCCTGATGTTTGTGATTGGGCTGGAGTTCAGCCTGCCCAAACTCAAGGCCATGAAGCGCCATGTGTTTGGCCTGGGGCTGTCGCAGGTGGTGCTGACGGTGCTGATCACGGCGGCGGCCTCGCTGGCGCTGGGCTGGCTGCTGCCGCAGTGGTGGAAGATGTCCTGGCAGATGGCGGTGGCGCTTGGCGGCGTGATGGCCATGAGCAGCACGGCCATCGTCATCAAGCTGGTGGCCGAGCGGCTGGAGCTGGAATCCGAACACGGCAAGCGGGTGGTCGGCATTCTGCTGTTTCAAGACTTGGCGGTGGTGCCCTTGCTGGTGCTGATTCCCGCGCTCGGCGCCGACCCCGACGATCTGTTGTGGGCCTTGGGGGTGGCGGGCGTCAAAGCGGTGGTGCTGCTGGGTGTGCTGCTGACCGGTGGCCAGCGTGTCATGCGCTGGTGGTTGACCCGGGTGGCGCGGCACAAAAGCGACGAGCTGTTCATGCTCAACCTGCTGCTCATCACCCTGGGCCTGGCTTGGTTGACCGAACACGCGGGGCTGTCGCTGGCGCTCGGCGCCTTTGTGGCCGGCATGCTGATTTCTGAGACGGAATACAAGCACCAGGTGGAAACCGACATCCGGCCCTTTCACGACGTGTTGCTGGGCCTGTTCTTTATCACCATCGGCATGATGCTGGACTGGCGGCTGGTGCTGGAGCGCTGGCCCTTGGTGTTGGTGCTGCTGACGCTGTCGCTGGTCTTTAAGCTGGTGCTGATCACCGGTCTGGCGCGCGCGTTTGGCACACCCATGGGCACCGCGCTGCGCACCGGTCTGTACCTGACGCAGGCGGGCGAGTTTGGTCTGGTGCTGCTGTCGCTGGCAGGGCAACACCAATTGGTGCCCCCGGCGCTGTTTAACCCGATTCTGGCGAGCATGGTGCTGTCGATGCTGGCCACGCCTTTCATCATCCTCAAGGCCAACGACATCGTGGTGCGGGTGGTGGGCAGCGACTGGCTGATGCAGTCGGTGCAAATGACCACCATTGCCCGCAAAGCGATCAACACCCAGGGCCACGTCATCATCTGCGGCTACGGCCGCTGCGGCCAAAACCTGGCGCGTCTGCTGGAGGCCGAGGGCATTCCCTATATGGCGCTGGACCTCGACCCCGACCGGGTGCGCCAAGCCGCTGCGGCTGGCCATTCGGTGGTGTTTGGCGATGCCGCGCGCCTGCAGGCGCTGATGGCCGCCGGGCTGCACCGCGCCAGCGCGGTGGTGATCACCTTTTTGGACACCCCCAGTGCGGTGAAGGTGCTGCACCACGCCCACGAACACGCGCCGCAGGTGCCGGTGGTGGTGCGCACGGTGGACGATGTGGACATTCACAACCTGCGCGAGGCCGGCGCCACCGAGGTGGTCCCCGAAGCGATTGAAGCCAGCCTGATGCTGGCCAGCCACGCGCTGGCGCTGGTGGGTGTGCCCATGCGGCGCGTGATCCGGGTGGTGCAAGACCAGCGCGACGCGCGCTACAACCTGCTCAAGGGCTATTTCCACGGTGCCGACGACAGCAGCGCCGACGACACCGAACACGAACGCCTGGCCACCGTCACCCTGCCCAGCGCCAGCCGACATGCGGGCCACACCCTGGCCGATCTGGCGCTGCATGCGGTGGGGGTACAAGTGGTCAGCCTGCGCCGCGCTGGCAAGGCCGTTGAGCTGCGCGACGATATCAGCCTGCAAGGCGGCGACGTGATGGTGATTGGCGGCAAAGCGCCCGCGCTGGCCCTGGCCGAAGACAAACTGCTGGGCGCCTGACGCGCCCCATTTTCAGGAGAACCCCATGAACAGCAGCGACTACCTGCGCCAGCACATCCGCACCGTGTCCGACTGGCCTGCGCCTGGTGTGCAGTTCCGCGACATCACGCCGCTGCTGCAAAACCCCAAGGTGTTTCGGGTGCTGATCGACACCTTTGTGCACCGCTACATGGACCCGGCTCTGCGCCCCGACGTGGTGGCGGGCCTGGACGCGCGCGGCTTCATCATCGGCTCGGTGCTTGCTTACGAGCTGGGTGTAGGCTTTGTGCCGATCCGCAAAAAGGGCAAGCTGCCCTTCACCACAGTGGAAGAAACCTACGAGCTGGAGTACGGCAGCGCCACGGTGGAACTGCACACCGACGCGGTGAAAGCCGGCGACCGGGTGCTGCTGATCGACGATCTGATCGCCACCGGCGGCACCATGATGGCGGGCAAAAAGCTGCTCGAAAAACTGGGCGCCACCGTCACCGAAGGCGCGGCGATTGTCGACCTGCCCGAACTGCAGGGTTCACAACGCCTGCGCGAAGCGGGCTTGGCGCTGTTCACTTTGGTGGCGTTTGACGGGCATTGATGCCCAAGCCCCTCACTTGATGCACACCGCGTGCACCTGCGGCATGTCGGTGATGCCTTGCAGCACTTTTTCGATGCCGTCCATCTTCAAGGTGCGCATGCCTTCTTCGAGGCAGGTGGCCAAGAGCTGGGCCACGCGCTGGCCTTCTTGGATCTGTTGCTTGATGCGGTCGCTGGCGATCAATAACTCGTGCAGGCCGACACGGCCCTTGTAGCCGGTGCCACCGCAGCTGTCACAACCCACCTTGCGGTAGAGCGTGTAACGGCCATCTTGCCCATGTGTGGCCAGCAGCTGCTGGCGCACTGCCTGTACCGCCGCCTCTGGCTCATCGGCAAATCCAGGGGTTGCCATCAGCTCTGCGCAGTATTCGCGCAACAAGGCCTCCACCTCCACGTCGTCCGGTGCATACGCCTGCTTGCAGGCGCTGCACAGGCGCTTGGCCAGGCGTTGGGCCAAGATGCCCAGCAACGCATCGGCGAAGTTGAAGGGGTCCATGCCCATGTCGAGCAGGCGAATGATGGACTCAGGCGCCGAATTGGTGTGCAGGGTGGCAAACACCAAATGCCCAGTCAGTGAAGCCTCGATGCCGATGCGGGTGGTCTCTTGATCTCGCATCTCACCGACCATGATGATGTCTGGATCGGCGCGCAAAAACGCCTTCATCACCGTGGCGAAATCCATGCCCGCCTTGCGGTTGACCTGGACCTGGCGCAAGCCCTTTTGGGTGATTTCCACCGGGTCTTCGGCGGTCCATATCTTGGTTTCGGGCGTGTTCAGATGGCCCAGCACCGAATGCAAGGTGGTGGTCTTGCCCGAGCCGGTGGGGCCACAGACAAAGAACAAGCCATAGGGCTTGCTGACCGCAGTGGTGAGACGCTGCAGATTGGGAACAGACAAGCCCAGCTTGTTGATCGGCAGCGGCTCGCCACCGGCCAAAATCCGCATCACCACATCTTCCATGCCACCACTCGACGGAATGGTGGCCACCCGCAGCTCAATATCGGCTGGGCCAAATTTCTTGAACTTGATCTTGCCGTCCTGCGGCTTGCGCTTCTCTGAAATATCCAGATCGCACATGATCTTGATGCGCGCCACCAGCGGATTGCGGTAACTGGCCGGCACCTCCATGTACGGGACCAATGTGCCGTCTTTGCGAAAACGGATTTCGGTTTTGGCCTTGCCGGGATAGGGCTCAATGTGAATGTCGGACGCCCCCTGGTGAAAGGCATCGAGGATGATCTTGTTGACCAGCTTGACCAACTCATTGTCGGCCGCTGCGCTCACATCATCGGTGTCTTCGGTCTCAACGCCGGGCTCCTCCAGATTCATCAAGCCGCTGTCGTTGTCGGAGAAAAACCGCTCAACCGTGCTCTCAAATTCTTTGTCCGTGGTGACCCGGTACACCGGCCGATGGCGTGGAAAGATGTTGTTGACAATGCGTGAGCTGCGCACATGTTCCGGATCCAAGCACAGCACCACCAAGCCCTCTTCGCTGTCCTCAATCGGCACCCACTGCTCAGCCTCCACAAAGTCGCGCTTGAGGTGTTTGAGCAAATCCATGGGGCGGATCCGATCGCGCGCGAAGGGCTCATAAGGCACCCCAAAATACCGCGACAGCGACTGTCCAATCGCCAAGGCCGTGACACCGTACTCCGCCATCAATACCGACTCGATGTGCTCCTCGCGATCGCGCGCCATGCGTGTGGCGTAGTTCAGATCGGCGGCAGCGATGTCACCCTGCATCACCAGACCATCGTATTTGTTGCGCATCACATGCGCGCTCTCGCGCTGCTGGAACGCCACCGCCAGCGTTTCTGCCAGCAGCTCCACCCCCTCGGCCGCCAAGGCGTCAAACGGGCCGCCCATGCGGTTGTTGATCAGCTGCACCACGCCCAGGCAGGCGAGAGTGCGCGCATCGCGGATCGCGGCGACCAACATTTCGCGGGTGCGAAATCCGGTGCGTTTGTCCACCTCCACCAGAAAGCGCAGATCCGGGTGATAGGCCTGCAACTCGTTCTGATCGTACACATCGGTGACGTTGACGGTGCGGCCGGTCAACGCGACAAAGCCAGCCACCGACTGCGCGGAAATCGGCAGCCTCAATGCCCGAAAACCATGCATACCCGTCTTCACCCGGGATTCCAGCGCCTTGCCATCGCTGCCCACTTTGTAAATCGTCAAGCGCTCGGCGGCAAACAACACACAGATCGCCTCACTCACATCCAGCATGATCTCGTCCACATCCACCGCTGCGTGAATGCGGTTGGTCACACCCCGCAAATGCTGTTGAAAGGCAAGGCGCTTGGCGAGGGCGGTATCGCTGCCATGCAGCGGTGTGGATGTCATCGGCATACCAGACTCCGTGGTGAACGCTGTATGGATGATATCGACGCTATTTGCCGATACAAAAGCGCGAGAAGATTTCGCCCAACAAATCGTCGGCGCTGAATTCGCCGGTGATGGCCCCCAAGGCCTGCTGCGCCAGCCGCAGCTCCTCGGCCATCAGGTCCAAATGCGCCGCTTGCTGGGCCAGGCAATCGCTGGCGCCTTCCAAATGCGCCGCCACCTGGTGCAGCGCTTGCACATGGCGCTCGCGCGCCATGAACAGCCCCTCGGCCGCCGGCTGCCAGCCGGCCAGGGTCAACAGGCGCTCACGCAAATCGGCCAAGCCCTGGCCGTGTTTGGCCGACAGCACCACGCCATCCTCCGCACAGACCGCCAGCGCTTGCGGCGTGGCCTGATCGCGCTTGTTCCACACCTGCAGCACCGGCACGCCAGCGGGCACGTCGCGCTGCAGTTGCTGCGCAATCGCCGCGTCCGCCGCTTGGTAATCGGACAACGAAGCGCGCGTCAAGTCGTGCAAAAACAGCACCGCGTCGGCCCGGGCGATCTGGCCCCAGGCGCGCTCAATGCCGATGCGCTCGACCTCGTCCACCCCATCGCCCTCGCGCAGCCCGGCGGTGTCCACCACATGCAGCGGCACGCCTTCGATCTGGATGGTCTGCTGCACCACATCGCGGGTGGTGCCGGCGATCGGCGTGACAATGGCCAGCTCGGCACCGGCCAGCGCATTGAGCAGCGAGCTTTTGCCGGCGTTGGGCTGGCCCGCGATCACCACCGTCAGGCCTTCGCGCAACAAAGCGCCTTGGCGCGCCTCGGCCAGCACCGCCGCCACGCGCTGCTGCAAGCGCTGCAGCTGGCCGGCGGCGTCGGCTTTTTGCAAAAAGTCGATTTCTTCTTCGGGAAAATCGAGCGTGGCCTCCACCAGCATGCGCAGGTGAATGAGCGCGTCGCGCAATTCATGCACCCGCTGCGAAAACGCGCCGGCCAGCGAGCGGCTGGCGCTGCGCGCCGCCGCCTCGGTGCTGGCGTCGATCAGGTCGGCCACCGCCTCGGCCTGCGCCAAGTCGAGCTTGTCGTTAAAAAACGCGCGCTCGGTGAATTCGCCTGGCCGCGCCGGACGCAAGCCGGGCAGCAGCGGGGCACCGCTGTCGTCGGCCTGCGCTGCCAGCGCCAAACAGCGCGCCACCAGCAACTGCAGCACCACCGGCCCACCATGGGCCTGCAGCTCCAGCACGTCTTCGCCGGTGTAGGAATGTGGCGCCACAAACCACAGCGCCAGCCCGTGGTCGATCGGCGCGCCATCGGCCTCAGGAAAAGGCAGATACGTTGCCTCGCGCGGCTTCAAATCGCGCCCCAGCAAAGCGCGCACAAAGCGCGCCAGCCCCCGCCCCGACACCCGCACCACCCCCACCGCCCCCCGCCCAGGCGCGGTGGCAATGGCAACAATCGGATCACGCGACGCAGACAACATAGGCCGAGCTTAAAACAGACAAAAAAACGGCCCGCAAAGCAGGCCATATTCGATCAAGGGACAGCGCCCCCAAAAGCCAACGATCCTCTAACCAGCCAAGCAACCGGCGCGAGATGCCCCCATCCAGACGCCCCGACGATCCGGCTTCGCCGGTCGAATGGGGCGGTCCCCCCTCCCAGGGGGGAAGCCGCGTCAGCGGCGCAGGGGGGTCATCTTGTTCTCAGGGGGGTTTACTTGAAGCTAGGCATATTGAACTTCAACGGCACACCCAACTTGTTGTTGATGTACGCCTGCTGGGCAATGGTCAACATGTTGTTGGTGATCCAGTACAGCACCAGACCGGCCGGGAAGAAGAAGAACATCACCGAGAACACCAACGGCATCATCCACATCAGCTTGGCCTGCAGGGGATCTGGCGGCAGCGGGTTGAGCGCGGTCTGGATCACGGTGGTCAGGGTCATGATCAGCGGCAACACAAAGAAGGGATCGGGCGAGGACAAATCGGTGATCCAGCCCACCCACGGGGCGTTGCGCATTTCCACCGAGGACAGCAGCACCCAGTACAGCGCAATGAACACCGGAATCTGGATCAGGATCGGGAAGCAGCCACCCAGCGGGTTGACCTTTTCGTCCCGGTACATCTTCATCATTTCCTGCTGCATCTGCTGCGGGTTGTTTTTGAGGCGTTCGCGCATTTCCATGATGCGCGGGTTGATCGCCTTCATCTTGGCCATGCTGCGGTAAGCGCTGGCGTTGAGCCAATAGAACGCGGCCTTGATGATCACCACCAGCAGCACAATCGCCCAGCCCCAGTTGGGCACCACCAAGGTGTAGATCTTCTCCATCAGCCAGTACAACGGTTTGGCCAAGATGGTGAGCCAGCCGTAGTCCTTGACCAGCTCTAGGCCAGGGGCCACTTGCTCCATCGACTTCTCTTCCTGCGGGCCCACAAACAAGCGGGTGTCCAGCGTCACCATCTGGCCGGGCGGCACAGTCACAGCGTCCAGCAGCGAACCGGCGCGGTACAGGTTGTTGGCACCGGGCACTTTCTCGACGTAGTTGTTGCGCGCTGCGCCCTCTGCAGGCAACCAGGCGCTGGCGAAGTAGTGCTGCACCATGCCGACATAGCCGTCGCTGGCCTGCTTGGTGAAGCTGGCTTTGTTCTTGTCGATGTTGGCGAACTCCACCTTTTCGTATTTGTTGACCGAGCTGTAGACCGCCGGGCCGGTGAAGGTGGAGTAGAACGGCGTTTCGTTGTCGATCTTGCCGCCGTCGCGCACCAGCTGCACATACAGCTGCGGCTTCACCGGCTGCTCGCCGCGGTTGATGATCTCGTGCTTGACGCCAATGACATACGAGCCGCGCGTCAGGGTGTAGGTCTTGGCCAGCACCACGCCGCCCACCGGCTCGGATTCAAAGCGCACCGCCAGCGTGTCGCGGCCATCGGCCAGGGTCTTGTCCCCTTGCACCAGGTTCATCGGTGTCTTGTGGGTGGGGAAAGTGCCACCTGCCAAACCGGTTTGTGCGATGTAGGTGCGGTTGGGCGTCTGCTCCAGCAGGGTGAAGGGGCGCGCCGTTTGGTCTTTGCTCGAGTCGGTGGCAGCCGCGTGCTTGAGCAGCTCGGAGCCCACCAAGGCGCCACCTTCGCTGCTGAAGGTCAGCTTGAACACGTCGGTGCTCACCTCATGCGTCACCACGGGGGCGGCTGCAACAGCGGGCGCATCCGAACCCGCCACCGTGGCTGGCGCGGTGGCGCTGGGCGCGGCGCCGGCGGCAGCGGTATTGGCCGGCGGCGCGGATGCGGCCGGTGCCGATGCGCTGGCCGGGAAGAAGGTCGGCTGGTTGCCGTTGTGGATCTGCCAGCGGTCCCAAATCAGGATCAGCGAAAAGCCAAAGATCACCCAGAGGATGGAGCGTCGAATGTCGTTCATGACGGCGTGTTTTCTTGGGAAGGAGAAGCCGCCCGGTCGGCAGACAGGCCGGGCAAACGGGTGAACAGGCGCGGCGCCTGGTCGGGCACGGGGTCGCACCCACCATCGCACCACGGATGACACCGCACCAGACGGTGCAAGGTGAGATAAGTTCCCACCACCGCACCGTGGCGCCGCAAAGCACCCAGCGAATAGGCCGAGCAGGTGGGCTCAAAACGGCAAGCACTGCCGAGCCACGGACTCAGCAAGAGGCGATAGCCCTTGACCAAGCCAATGAGCAAGCGCTGGGGCAAGCGGGTCAAGGCGTCAAGCACCAGCAGCCTCCCGGGCAATGGCACGCTGCCACAACGCCAACAATTCGGCGCGAATGGCTTTTTTCAGCGGTTCAGAGGTGGCGCTGGGAAACTGTTCGCGTGCAAACGCTGCGCGCAGACGCACCACCCAAGCGGCGTGGGGCAGCTGGGTGTGCAGTTCGGCGGCCACCGCATAAATCTGGCGGCGCATGGTGTTGCGCGTGACCGCGCGCTTGGCCCAGCGTTTGGGCGTGAGCACCCCCACATGGGCCGCTCCAGGCACAAACAAAGGCACCGCGCTGGACGCGCTGTGAAGCGCAGCGCGGTGCAAAGCAAAATGCGGTGTTTTGGCCACGGGGGCGCCAGCCAGCACGGCCTGAAACTGCACCCGCGTTTTGAGCCGGCGAACCGTCACGGGCACAGGCGTTGTCGGCTCGGCCGACACCGAACTCAGACAGCCAGACGCTTGCGGCCCTTGGCGCGGCGGGCGTTGATCACGGCACGGCCACCACGGGTCTTCATGCGGACCAGAAAACCGTGGGTACGGGCGCGGCGGATCTTGGAAGGTTGGAAAGTGCGCTTCATGATGGGTTCTCGAAAAAATCGGGGAAACCCGCAATTATCGCAAACTTCTGTTCGACACGGCAAGCGCAGCGCAAATCGGCCGGTGCCCCAGCGATTTGGGTACTGTGGATAACTTCGGGCACACGGGTACAATGCCCGATCGCCCTGGAGCTTTTTTCCACAAGACACACCACCACAGTTCGCGCCTCTCATGACTCTGGGCACCCCCCCTCTTTCCGACCACAGCGCAGGCGACGCGCTGTGGGCCGCCTGCTTGGAGCGGCTGGCCCAAGACATCCCCGAACAGCAGATCAACACTTGGATCCGCCCGCTGGGCGTGGGCTTTGCGCCCGACCTCGGCAAGGTCACCCTGACGGTGGCCAACCGCTTCAAGATGGACTGGATCCGCGCCCAGTACGCAGCCCGCATCGCCGCTGCGCTGGAGGCTGTACAAGGCCAAGTCGTGCTCGTTGAGTTGGCGCTCACTCCTCGTGAGCCTATTGCCAGACAAAGCAGTGGCCCCAGACCCGTGCAAGAAGCTTGGCTGGCGGAACTGCCCGAGGTGGTCCCAGCCGAGCCGGCTGCGGCCTCCCAGCCCAGCCGCAGCCGGCTCAATCCGGCGCTCACCTTTGCCACCCTGGTGGAAGGCTCGGCCAACCGCATGGCGCGCGCTGCGGCCATGCACATTGCCGGCAATTTGGGCCAGCTCTACAACCCCTTGTTCATTTATGGCGGCGTCGGCCTGGGCAAGACCCACTTGGTGCACGCCATTGGCAACCAATTGCTGGCCGACCGACCCAACGCCAAAGTTCTCTACATCCACGCCGAGCAATTTGTGTCGGATGTGGTCAAGGCCTATCAGCGCAAAGCGTTTGATGAGTTCAAAGAGCGCTACCACTCGCTCGATTTGCTGTTGATCGACGATGTGCAGTTCTTTGCCAACAAGGAACGCACCCAAGAAGAATTCTTCAACGCCTTTGAGGCGCTGCTGACCAAAAAGAGCCACATCGTGCTCACCAGCGACACCTATCCCAAAGGTCTGACCGACATCCACGAGCGCTTGGTGTCGCGCTTTGACTCTGGCTTGACGGTGGCGATTGAGCCGCCCGAGCTGGAAATGCGGGTGGCAATTTTGATCAACAAGGCGGTGAGCGAACAGGCCGTTATGCCCGAAGAGGTGGCGTTTTTTGTCGCCAAAAACGTGCGCTCCAACGTGCGTGAACTCGAAGGCGCGCTGCGCAAAATTCTGGCCTACAGCCGCTTCAACCAAAAAGACATTTCCATTCAGCTCGCCCGCGAGGCGCTGCGCGACCTGCTGTCGATCCAAAACCGGCAAATTGGGGTCGAGAACATCCAAAAAACCGTGGCCGACTATTACAAGATCAAGGTCGCGGACATGTATTCCAAAAAGCGCCCCGCCAGCATCGCCCGGCCACGGCAAATCGCCATGTTCCTGGCCAAAGAGCTGACCCAAAAAAGCCTGCCCGAAATCGGTGAGCTGTTTGGCGGGCGCGACCACACCACGGTGCTGCACGCGGTACGCAAAATTGCCGCCGAGCGCCAGACCAACACCGAATTGAACCAGCAACTGCATGTGCTGGAGCAAACCCTGAAAGGCTGACGGTGAACCCAAGCCAAACCGGTGAAAATACGGCATTGCTGACCAAATAACCATGCACGGCCACCCGGCCAACGAGACGAAAGACCCTGACCATGATCGTTTTTAAATCCACGCAAGACAAGGTTCTGGCCGCGCTGCAATCGGTGGCGGGCATCGTCGAGCGGCGGCACACGCTGCCGATCTTGGCCAACGTGATGGTGCGCAAAACCGGCGCGCAGCTGCAGCTGACCACCAGCGACCTGGAAATCCAAATTCGCACCACCGCAGAGCTGGGCGGCGACGACGGAACGTTTGCCACCACGCTGGGCGCGCGCAAGATGATCGACATCCTGCGCACCCTGCCGGCCGACCAAACCGTGAGCCTGGAAAACACCGGCGGCAAACTCATTCTCAAAGGCGGCAAGAGCCGCTTTACCCTGCAAAGCATGCCGGCCGAAGACTTTCCGCTGGTGCAAGAGGCGCCGAGCTTTGGCCCCGCTTTCAGCGTGCCGCAAAAAACGCTCAAAAGCCTACTGGGCCAGGTCTCGTTTGCCATGGCGGTGCACGACATCCGCTACTACCTCAACGGCATTTTGTTTGTGGCCGAAGGCACCAGCCTGAGCCTGGTGGCCACCGACGGCCACCGCCTGGCGTTTGCCAGCGCCACGCTCGATGTGGAAGTGCCCAAACAAGAGGTCATCCTGCCGCGCAAAACCGTGCTGGAGCTGCAGCGCCTGCTGTCGGACAAAGACGGCGCCATCGAAATGCAGTTCGCCGGCAACCAGGCCAAGTTCAGCTTCGACGGCATGGAATTTGTCACCAAGCTGGTCGAGGGAAAGTTCCCCGACTACAACCGCGTGATTCCGCGCAACCACAAGAACATCATCACGCTCGGCCGCCAGCCGCTGTTGGCCTGCTTGCAGCGCGCGGCCATCATGACGAGCGAGAAGTTCAAGGGCGTGCGCCTCAACGTCGACCCCGGCAGCCTGCGCGTGGCGTCCAACAACGCCGAGCAGGAAGAGGCGGCCGACGAACTCGACATCGACTACCAAGGCGACAGCATTGAAATCGGCTTCAACGTCACCTACCTGATCGACGCCCTGCAGAACATGGGCCAAGAGATGGTGCGGGTGGAGCTGGCCGATGGCAACAGCTCAGCGCTGGTGACCAACCCCGACGACAACGCGTTCAAGTACGTGGTCATGCCCATGCGCATTTAACCCCCCGCGCCGCCTGCGGCGTCACCCCCCACTGGGGGGCGCCAGCGGCGGACCGGCAGAGCCGGATCCACGCTGGCCTTGACCAGAGAGCCTCGCTCCGCCACTTTTGCCTTTGACCCGCTTGTGCGGGTTTGGCGTTTCTAGAAGTCTGTGAGATTCACCATGTCCGAAGCCAACAAGCCTGCCGATTCCGCCGCCGATGCCGTCAACACCGGGGCCGCCGGGGCCGACAGCTCCAACTTCCAGCCCAAGATCGACGCGAACCAAGCTGGCGCCAGCGAAGGCTATGGCGAAGGGGCGATCCAGATACTGGAAGGGCTGGAAGCGGTGCGCAAGCGCCCAGGCATGTACATCGGCGACACGTCCGACGGCACCGGCTTGCACCACCTGGTGTTTGAGGTGGTGGACAACTCCATCGACGAAGCGCTGGCGGGCCACTGCGACGACATCGTCGTCACCATCCACACCGACAACTCGATCAGCGTCACCGACAACGGCCGTGGCATTCCCACCGGCGTGAAGATGGACGACAAGCACGAGCCCAAGCGCTCGGCGGCCGAAATTGCGTTGACCGAACTGCACGCGGGCGGCAAGTTCAACCAGAACTCGTACAAGGTCTCGGGCGGCTTGCACGGCGTGGGTGTGAGCTGTGTGAACGCGCTGTCGGTGTGGCTGCGCCTGACGGTGCGCCGCGAAGGCCAGGTGCACCAGATCGAGTTCGCGCGCGGCTTTGTGCAAAACCGCATCGTTGAACAAAAAGACGGTGTGGACGTCTCGCCCATGAAGGTGATCGGCCCGACCGAAAAGCGCGGTACCGAGGTGCACTTTTTGCCCGACACCGAGATCTTCAAAGAGAACAACGACTTCCACTACGACATCCTGGCGAAGCGCCTGCGCGAACTCTCGTTCCTGAACAACGGCGTGCGCATTCGCCTCAAAGACGAGCGCAGCGGCAAGGAAGACGACTTCTCCGGCGCCGGTGGCGTCAAAGGCTTTGTGGAGTTCATCAACAAAGGCAAGCAGGTGCTGCACCCCAACTGCTTCCACGCCATTGGCGACCGCCAAAGCGACCAAGGCACCAACATCGGTGTTGAGGTGGCCATGCAGTGGAACAGCGGCTACAACGAACAGGTGCTCTGCTTCACCAACAACATCCCGCAGCGCGACGGCGGCACCCACCTGACCGGCCTGCGCGCGGCCATGACCCGCGTCATCAACAAGTACATCGAAGAAAACGACCTGGCCAAAAAAGCCAAAGTCGAAGTCACCGGCGACGACATGCGCGAAGGCCTGTGCTGTGTGCTCAGCGTCAAAGTGCCCGAACCCAAGTTCAGCAGCCAGACCAAAGACAAGCTGGTCTCCAGCGAAGTGCGCGGCCCGGTGGAAGACGTGGTGGCCCGACTGCTGACCGACTACCTGCAAGAAAAGCCCAACGACGCCAAGATCATCTGCGGCAAGATTGTGGAAGCCGCCAAGGCCCGCGAAGCCGCCCGCAAGGCGCGCGAAATGACCCGCCGCAAAGGCGTGCTCGACGGCATGGGCTTGCCCGGCAAGCTGGCCGACTGCCAAGAAAAAGACCCGGCGCTGTGCGAGATCTACATCGTGGAGGGCGACTCCGCCGGCGGCTCGGCCAAACAAGGCCGCGACCGCAAATTCCAAGCGATTCTGCCGCTGCGCGGCAAGATCTTGAACGTGGAAAAAGCGCGTTATGAGAAGCTGCTGACCAGCAACGAAATCTTGACGCTCATTACCGCGCTGGGCACCGGCATTGGCAAAGCCAGCAGCACCGGTGGCGACGGCAAAGACGACTTTGATGTGGCCAAGCTGCGCTACCACCGCATCATCATCATGACCGACGCCGACGTCGACGGCGCCCACATCCGCACCCTGCTGCTGACCTTCTTCTACCGCCAAATGCCCGAGCTGGTGGAGCGCGGCCACATCTACATCGCACAACCGCCGCTCTACAAGGTCAAGAACGGCAAAGAAGAGCTGTACCTGAAAGACGCGCCGGCGCTCGACCAGTTCCTGCTGCGCATTGCGCTCAATGGCGCCAAGGTGCAGACCGGTGGCGCCACCAACACCACGCTCGACGGCGACACCCTGGCCGAGCTGGCCCGCAAGCACCAAGTGGCCGAACGCGTGATCGACCGCCTCTCCAACTTCATGGACGCCGAAGCCCTGCGCGCCATCGCCGACGGCGTGAGCGTCAAGCTCGACACGGTGGAAGAAGCCGAGGCCAGCGCCGTGGCCATGCAGGCCAAGCTGGCCGAACTCAGCACCACCGGCGTGCCGCCCGAAGTGGCCGGTGAATTTGATGTGCGCAGCGACAAACCCATTCTGCGCATCAGCCGCCGCCACCACGGCAACGTCAAGAGCAGCATCCTCACGCAAGACTTTGTGCACGGCGCCGACTACGCCGCGCTGGCCACAGCCGCCGACACCTTCCGCGGCCTGCTGGGCGAGGGCGCCAAAGTGCAGCGCGGCGAAGGTGAGAAACAAAAAGAAGAAAAGGTCGGCGACTTCCGCCAAGCCATGCAGTGGCTCATTGGCGAAGCCGAACGCACCACCGCGCGCCAGCGCTACAAGGGCCTGGGCGAGATGAACCCCGAGCAGCTGTGGGAAACCACCATGGACCCCACCGTGCGCCGCCTGCTGCGCGTGCAGATCGACGACGCCATTGAAGCCGACCGCGTGTTCACCATGCTCATGGGCGACGAGGTGGAGCCGCGCCGCGACTTCATTGAAAGCAACGCGCTGCGGGCTGGCAACATCGACGTTTGAGCTGTAGGTTCTCAGAAAACTTGCAAATATTCTCACCATTTGCAAATCGAGGGCCGTCACTCTGCGGGGTGACGGCCCTTGCTGCCTTTGAACCGGTACGGCTGGTGGGGAGCCGGTCAGATACGGCGCGTTTCAAGAATGCTGGACGGTCGCCAATGGCAAGAACAGGGTGAGCGGCGAGTCTGGCAAGCCAATGAAGCCGTGATGCCGGTAGAAAGCCGCTGCCGTTTTGTCCTTGGCGTCCACCATCAGAGCGAAGGCGGCAATCTCCGAACGGGCAGCGCGATCGAGCGCATCAGCCAGCAGCGCACCGCCAAGACCTTGCCCCTTGAATGCCTGATCGACAGCCAAGCGGCCCATGCGAACGGCGGGCACGGTTGGATAGCGTGGCAGCTTCTTGCCAGCGCTGGTCGGAAGATCGGACAGCAGCAGGCTTGCCGATGCCAAGGTGTAGTAGCCCGCGATGCGCTGCCCGTTTGTCAATGCCACAAAACAGGCGGCCACGCGGCGGCGAATGTCCTGGGTGACTTGCTCGCGCAGGTAGCGATTCAGGGGTTCCGAATCGCTATGGAACGCAGCACGATCATGTGCGGCATCGAGCGGCGCGAGCCGGAACGGTGCGCCGTTCATTCAGCGCGCAAGAGTTTGCTGCGACGGGCGAAGGCACGTTCCAGCGCCGGGGCCGGTGGCGGCGGCGACAGCAGCGCCTGTGCAAAGCACTCCTGATCGGCCAGCGAGAGCCGGATCACGTCGGCCTGCTCGATGGCGCGTTGCGCGGCGTCCTGGACTGCGGACACCACAAAATCGGTCATGGTGCGGCCTTGAATTTCAGCGGCACGCTTGAGCATCGCATGCAGATCGGTGCTGATTCGGGCTTCGAGACGGGCGGTTGAGGTGGCAGCGGGCATGATTTGATTCTCCTGATGCAATCATACGGCAAATTGCCGTACATCTCAAGGCGGGACTTTCGGTGAAGCCGTCAGCCATTGGCCCGCGCAGTCTCCATAGCCAGCCCACTTGTGCAGCGAACGACGCCGGGCTGCTGGCTCTAATATTAGACAGAAGAGCAGAAGTGATATTAAGTAAATTGAAATCATTGGAATTCAACCGGCTTTGATTTGCGCAAATCCAATCTATTGACAATTAGAGGTTAATTTTTTATAGTTTGGAACTATGAAACCAAGACAACCAAAAAACAGCGAACGTCCAGTCGTTCACAAATATGCTGAAGTTTGGCTAAATGAAGCTGTTGAGCTGCTTCGGCCAAGATTTCGCAACGCTGGATACGAAATACCACCTGTGCATGTTTCTGTGGGATTCTCTACAGATGGATATCGACCATCTGCAAAGAAGAATACCGTAGGTATGTGCTACGCACGCTGCATGACCAAAGATGGCGTGAATGACATTTATATATCGCCGTTGTTTTATGAGCCAGTGGAGGTGATTTCCATTTTGGTTCATGAACTGATCCATGCAATTGATGACTGCGAACACGGACATGGCCCAGTGTTTCAGAAGATTGCACAAGACCTGAAGTGCACCGATGCGAAGAAGGTCAATATGCGGGATTGGCGTGAGACGGTAGAGGTGTACCGAGATATGGCGCTTGTACTAGGGCGCTACCCCAGGAACGGGGTCACCTACGCCACGACTTTCGACGTCAACACTGGCACATGAAAGACCGCCGTTAGATAAGAAGATGAATATCATGAAAAATGCTGAGGTTGACACTCTCTTTAATCATCATGATGTGGTGGCTGATCATCAACGGCATCCGGCTAGAGTGGTGGCTGGGGAGCTATGGGAGTTTGATCATCTTCAGCCTTTTGTGATGCCTGTGACAGTAAATTTGAACTCAAATGATGTTGAGTTAGATGTTGTGGTGCTTTTTTCTAACCATTGCTATACGCGAAAAGCCGAAGAAGGTGAGAGCCTAGAAGATGCAATGGTAGTTATGGACGGCAAAGTCAAACGGATACTGGATAGAGAGCGCTATGAACTGTCGAAAAAATATATGCCTACACTGGCCAAAGAGTTGTCAAATAGAACAATTCGTATAGCATCTGATGTCAAGCAGAATTTTGTTACCTTTGAGCTTCAAGGCAACGATGCTTGTGACTCACGGCATTACGCAATGTTCTTCGAGGTGAAGAGAGATCGAGTTCGTAAGCGCCGCTTGTTATTACGTGTGCAGAGTGCATACATCATAGAAAGGCCGAGCGCCAGATTGCTCAAAGCCGAAAAGATGCGACTTCACATCATATTGAAGCAGGCACTCCGCTAACAGGCTGTTGAAAAATCCCCCGCCGGCGCCCGTTTGGGGCGCTACGATCTGAAGCCACCCCAGAACAACGACGACGAGGACGATGAGAGGCAACCAAGACTTCCAGGGGGAGATGTTCAGCTACATCAGCCTTGAAGAGCGAGTGCCGCAGGCACACCCGCTGCGCAAACTGCGCGCCGTGGTTGATGCGCTGTTGGCGACGATGCGACGTCCCCCCGGATTTGAGTAGCGGCTGACTCTGGAGTCCAATCCCGAAGA
>CAZYUD010000003.1:207886-251983 GCA_964650505.1 uncultured Hydrogenophaga sp. | reverse complement strand
TCGAGCTCGGTGATGTCGGCGTCGTCGTGGTTGGTGACGGCCGGGATCATCACCGCGTTGCGCAGCAGATTGGCGCCACTGATCTTCTTGATGCGGCTCATCTCCTTGCGCTCGATGGGGCCGAACTTGGCGAAGTCCACCTTCGGCCAGGGGATCAGGCCCAGTTCGGAGCCACCGCCACCGGCGGGGGCCTTGGCGGCTTGCGCCTTGGTCTGCAGGCCGCCTGCCATCACCGACTTGGTAAAGGACTGGATGTCCTCGGCGGTGATGCGGCCCTTTTGGCCGGTGCCTTTGACTTCGTCCAGCGGCACGCCCAATTCGCGGGCGAACTTGCGCACCGAGGGCGAGGCGTGCGGCAGACCCAGCGCAGGGCTGGCGGTGGGGTTGTGGGCAGGGGCTTCGCTCCCTCTCCCGCTGGCGGGAGAGGGTTGGGGTGAGGGTTGGACGGGCGCAGCACTCTCAGCCTGTCCCTCTGCCGCCGGGGCGGGAGAGGGAGCCGGCACCGCTGCGCCAGCGGCACCTTCCAAAATCGCCAGCAAATCGCCGATGTTGACCTTGTCGCCCAGCTGGACCTTGAGTTCTTTGACGACGCCGGCGTGCGACGAGGGAATCTCCATCGAGGCCTTGTCGCTCTCCACGGTGATCAGGCTCTGCTCGACCTTGACCGTGTCGCCGGGCTTCACAAACACCTCGATGACGGCGACGTCTTTGAAGTCGCCGATGTCGGGTACGCGCACCTCCACCGGACCGGCGGCCACCGGGGCTGCAGCGGGCGCGGCTACCGGGGCTGGAGCCGGTGCAGCAACGGCGGGCGCCGCCACCGGCGCAGGCGCTGGGGCCTGACCAGCGGCTTCCACCACCAGCACCACAGAGCCTTGCTTGACCTTGTCGCCCAGCGCCACGCGCATTTCCTTCACCACGCCTGCGGTGCTCGACGGAATCTCCATCGAGGCCTTGTCGCTTTCCACCGTGATCAAAGACTGCTCGGCGGCGACGGTGTCGCCCACCTTGACCAGCAGCTCAATGACCGCCACTTCATCAAAATCCCCGATGTCCGGGACTTGTACTTCTACCAATGCCATGTGTGTCTCCCGGGATTAAGCGTACAGCGGGTTGATTTTTTCGGCTTTGATGCCGTACTTGGCAATCGCTTCGGCCACCTTGGCGGCGGGCACAGCGCCCTCTTCGCTCAGCGCCTTGAGCGCGGCCACCACGATGTAGTGGCGGTTCACCTCGAAGTGCTCGCGCAGCTTGCTGCGGAAGTCGCTGCGGCCAAAGCCGTCGGTGCCCAGCACCTTGTAGGTGCGGCCCTTGGGAATGAAGGGGCGGATCTGGTCGGCAAACGCCTTCATGTAGTCGGTCGACGCGACCACCGGACCGGTATGTTTTTCAAGTTGCTGGGTCACAAACGGCACGCGGGGCGCGTCGGTGGGATGCAGCATGTTGTGGCGCTCGCAGGCCTGGCCATCACGCGTCAGTTCGTTGAAGCTTGGGCAGCTCCACACATTGGCGGCCACGCCCCAGTCTTTTTCCAGCAACTCTTGGGCAAACAGGCTCTCGCGCAGGATGGTGCCGCTGCCGAGCAACTGCACACGCGGGGTCAGTTTGGCGCCCTCTTTGCACAGGTACATGCCTTTGAGGATTTGCTCTTCGGTGCCGGGCGTCAGGCCAGGCATGGCGTAGTTTTCGTTGAGCAGCGTCAGGTAGTAGAAAACGTTTTCCTGGTTCTCCACCATGCGCTGCATGCCACGGTGCAGGATCACGCCCACCTCGTGCGCGAACGTCGGGTCGTAGCTCACGCAGTTGGGAATGGTGTTGGCCAGAATCTGGCTGTGGCCGTCTTCGTGCTGCAGGCCTTCGCCGTTGAGCGTGGTGCGCCCCGAGGTGCCGCCGAGCAAGAAGCCACGCGCCTGCATGTCGCCCGCCGCCCAAGCCAGGTCGCCGATGCGCTGGAAGCCGAACATCGAGTAATAGATGAAGAACGGCACCATGATGCGGTTGTTGGTGCTGTAGCTGGTGGCCGCCGCGATCCAGCTGGCCATGCCGCCGGCTTCGTTGATCCCTTCTTGCAGGATCTGCCCGGCCTTGTCTTCGCGGTAGTACATCACCTGCTCTTTGTCGACCGGTGTGTAGAGCTGGCCTTTGGGGTTGTAGATGCCGATTTGGCGGAACAGGCCTTCCATGCCGAAGGTGCGCGCCTCGTCCACCAAGATGGGCACCACGCGTGGGCCCAGCTCTTTGTCGCGCAACAGCTGGGTCAAGAAGCGCACATAGGCCTGGGTGGTGGAAATCTCACGGCCTTCGGCCGTGGGCTCCAGCACCGACTTGAAGGTGTCCAGTGGCGGCACAACAAAGTGCTCGCTGCTCTTGGCCCGGCGCTTGGGCAGGTAACCGCCCAAGGCCTTGCGGCGCTCGTGCAGGTACTTCATCTCTGGCGTGTCGTCGGCCGGCTTGTAGAACGGCACGTTGGCCAATTCGCTGTCGGGAATCGGCAGGTTGAAGCGGTCGCGCATGTAGCGGATGTCTTCGTCGGCCAACTTCTTGGTCTGGTGGGCGGTGTTTTTGCCTTCACCGGCCTTGCCCATGCCATAGCCTTTGACGGTCTTGACCAGCAGCACCGTGGGCTGGCCGGTGGTGTTGTTTTGCGCGCGGTGGAACGCGGCGTACACCTTGGACGCATCGTGACCGCCGCGGCGCAGCGCCCACACCTCGTCGTCGCTCATCTTGGAGACCAGCTCCAGCGCCTTGGGGTCGCGGCCGAAGAAGTTCTTGCGCACAAACGCGCCGTCGTTGGCCTTGAACGCCTGGTAGTCGCCGTCCAGCGTGTCCATCATGACCTTGCGCAGCGCGCCATCTTTGTCTTTTTGCAGCAGCTCGTCCCAGCGTTTGCCCCACAGCAGCTTGATCACGCTCCAGCCCGAACCCCGGAATTCGCCTTCAAGCTCTTGGATGATCTTGCCGTTGCCACGCACCGGGCCGTCCAAACGCTGCAGGTTGCAGTTGACGACAAACACCAGGTTGTCCAGCCCCTCGCGGGCGGCCAAGCCGATGGCGCCCAGGCTCTCGGGCTCGTCCATCTCGCCGTCGCCGCAGAACACCCAGACCTTGCGCTTTTCGGTGTTGGCAATGCCACGGGCGTGCAAATATTTCAGGAAGCGGGCTTGGTAAATCGCCATCAAGGGGCCCAGGCCCATCGACACCGTGGGAAACTGCCAGAACTCGGGCATCAGCTTGGGGTGCGGATAGCTCGACAGCCCTTTGCCGTCGACTTCTTGGCGGAAGTTGAGCAGCTGCTCCTCACTCAGGCGGCCCTCCAAAAAGGCGCGGGCGTAAATGCCGGGCGCGCTGTGGCCCTGGATATAGAGCAAGTCACCGCCATGGTCGCCACCGTCGTCGGTGTTGTCGGCGTGCCAGAAATGGTTGAAGCCGGCCGCAAACATGTGCGCCAGGGATTGGAAAGAACTGATGTGGCCACCCAGATCGCCACCGTCTTCGGGATTGAGGCGGTTGGCTTTGACCACCATGGCCATGGCGTTCCAGCGCATGTAAGCGCGCAAGCGGCCTTCGAGTTCCAGATTGCCGGGGCTCTTGGCCTCTTCGCTCGGCTCGATGGTGTTCACATAACCGGTGGTGGCCGAAAACGGCAAGTCCACACTGTGTTCGCGGGCCTGCTCCAGCAGTTGCTCGAGCAAAAAGTGAGCGCGTTCTGGGCCTTCTTTTTCAATGACGGCGGTCAGCGCGTCGAGCCATTCGCGGGTTTCCAGGGCGTCGAGATCGGCCGCTTGTAATAGGTTGCTTGTGGACATCTTGTCTCCTCAAAGGGTGCGGGAAAAGGACTGTGCATCAGTCGCCCACGCAGTTTGACACAAGCCGATTATTTTTTCAATATGCGCCATACGATTTCTTATTATGAAAAATAAACCCAGTCTGATCGCCCTGCTCACGTAGACTTGACGCATGAATAAGATGAGTGTGAGCGCGGCCAGCGAGCTGGCGCAAGGCTGGAGACGCTGGTGGCGCCGCCTGCCTCCTTCGCGCCAAGACCGGCTGGCCACGCTGGCCCCCCTGTTGGCGGTGCTGCTGTTTCTTTCCGCCATCGTGGTGGCGATTGCCTATCTGCGCTACGAAGAGGCAGAGCGCGGCAAAGAGGCCGTTTTTCGGGATGTGGAGTACGCCCAACAGCGCTTGAGGCTGCGTCTGATCGAACGGCAGGAACAGCTGATGCGCTTGGCCCGCGATGTCGGCAACCGCGAGGTGTCTGCGCTGGAGTTTGAGTTCCAAGCAGACTCCCTGATCAGCCAATACCCAGAGTTGCGCACCGTCTCTTGGCTCGACACGCGACGGGGCGTGCGTGCGTCTCAATCCTCGGTCAGCACTCCGTTCGGTCAAGAGCGAGTCATTGGCAGCACGGTGGCCGCAGACGACACCGGAGGCGCATTTGATCTTGCGCGCGACCTGCGCCAACCGATCTACGCCAGACCCTTGGGAGAACAAAACCAAGGGGCTTTGCTGGTACTGGTGATCCCCATGGCCGAACAAGGGCGCTTTGCCGGGGCGATGATGACCGAATTCAGCCTCGATGGGCTGATGCGCTTCGGCATTCCACCAGAGATTGCGGCGCGTTATGCCATCGCGCTGACCGACGAGCGAGGCCAAGTGTTGGCTGGGAATATACCGCCAAGCAGCGCGGTCTGGCGCTGGCTGCCTTGGTCTGAACTGGCCATGGACCACGAGGTGCCGGTCTCCCCAGTGGGCAATGGCTTGATGCTCAAGGCGCGGGGCTATCGCACCTCACAAGACGTGGTGGGCACTGGCTTTTTTGCGGTGGTTGGTGCGCTCAGCGTGCTGACGGTGTGGATGCTGCTGGGCACGTGGCGCCACACCCGCAAACGGGTACAGGCCCAACAAGCGCTGGTGGCCGAAACCAATTTTCGGCGCGCCATGGAGAACTCCATGCTCACCGGCATGCGGGCGCTCGACATGCAAGGCCGAATCACCTATGTGAACCCAGCATTTTGCGCCATGACAGGCTGGACCGAGGCTGAGTTGGTGGGCCGCACGGCGCCCTTCCCCTACTGGCCCCCCGAGGACCAGGACATGCTGGCAGCCCGACTGGAAGACGAAATCCACGGCCGCTCCACACCCGGCGGTTTTGAGGTGCGGGTACAGCGCCGCGATGGCTCGGTGTTTTTTACCCGCATGTATGTGTCACCGCTGATCGACCCCACGGGACACCAGACCGGCTGGATGACCTCGATGACCGACATCACCGAGCCCAAACGCATCCGGGAAGAGCTCACCGCTTCCTACGAACGCTTCACCACGGTGCTGGAGGGGCTGGATTCGGCCATTTCGGTCGCGCCGCTGGGCAGCGATGAGATGCTGTTTGCCAACCGGGTCTATCGCCTGTGGTTTGGCACTCTGGGCGAAGGACACCGCCAAATGGCCGAGCTGTCGGGATCGGCGCACCAAGGAGCGAGCGACGAAGGCGACCAAGTCGACGCTTTTGCAGGCATTCCCACCACCACCTTCACCGAGGCCAGCACAGAGAACGCCGAGGTATTCCTGCCTGAACTCAACCGTTGGCTGGAGGTGCGCACCCGCTATCTCACTTGGGTGGACGGGCGTTTGGCGCAGATGGTGATTGCCACCGACATCACCACACGCCGCCAAGCCGAAGAACAAGCCGCCCGCCAAGCCGAACGTGCACAGACCGCCAGCAGGCTCATCACCATGGGAGAGATGGCATCGAGTGTGGCGCACGAGCTCAATCAGCCGCTGACCGCCATCAGCAACTATTGCAACGGCATGATCTCGCGGGTGCAAGAGCAGCGCATCTCCACCGAAGAGTTGCTGGGCGCACTGGAAAAAACCAGCCGCCAAGCCCAACGGGCGGGGCAAATCATCCAGCGCATCCGGGCCTTCGTCAAACGCAGCGAACCCAATGTGGTGGAGTCTGCGGTGGAGCAAATGGTCAACAATGCGGTGGAGCTCGCCGAGATTGAACTGCGCCGGCACCAGGTGCGTCTGAGTTGCTACACCGCAGCCCGGCTCCCCCCTCTGATGGTGGACCCGATCCTGATTGAACAGGTGCTGATCAATTTGATGAAGAACGCGGGCGAGGCCATTCAGGAAGCCAACCGGCCGCCTGGCCAACGCCATGTTGAACTGCGCGTTGGCCCCAAGCAGATCGAAGGCCAAGCGGTGGTGGAGTTTTCTGTGCGCGACAGCGGTACCGGCATTCCGGGCGATCTGAGCGAGCGGATTTACGAAGCCTTCTACAGCACCAAGAGCGGGGGGATGGGCATCGGGCTCAAACTCTGCCGCAGCATCGTCGAATCGCACCACGGCCGCATCCATGTCGAGAACATCTACAATGGGGATGAAATTGCCGGCTGCTGTTTCAGCTTCTGGATTCCCGTATTGGCGATACCGCACCCCGAAACAAGCCCTTCGCCCGGTGGCAGTGATTCACCGCGGTCAGACACAGAAAGAGTGAGATGAGTTTGATCCCCAAAAAAGGTACGGTGTACGTGGTCGATGACGACGAAGCCGTGCGCGACTCCGTGCAATGGTTGCTCGAAGGCAAGGATTACCGCGTGCGGGGATTCGAATCGGCCGAGGTATTTTTGTCCCGCTACGACCCGCGTGAAGTGGCTTGCCTGATCGCCGACATCCGCATGGGCGGCATGACCGGCATGGAGCTGCAAGACCGCCTGATCGAACGCCAATCACCCCTGCCCATTGTGTTCATCACCGGCCACGGTGATGTGCCGATGGCGGTGGAGTCGATGAAAAAAGGCGCGCTCGATTTCATCCAAAAACCCTTCAACGAAGAGCAGCTGCTGGGCACGGTGGAGCGCATGCTGGACAAAGCCCGCGAAGCCTTTGCCGAACACCAACAAGCCGCCAACCGCGACGCCCTGCTGGCCAAGCTCACCGGGCGCGAAGGCCAGGTGCTGGAGCGCATCGTCGCCGGTCGCTTGAACAAGCAGATCGCCGACGACTTGGGCATCAGCATCAAAACGGTGGAAGCGCACCGCGCCAACATCATGGAAAAGCTCGGTGCCAACACCGTAGCCGATCTGCTCAAGATTGCGCTCGGACAAACGCCGGCCAAACCCTGAACACCCCCATCCCGTACAACGCCCGCTGATGCGGGCGTTGCCCATTGAGGAACCCAGAAACCATGACCGCCCAACTCATCGACGGCAACGCCCTCTCCCGCCAATTGCGCGCCGACGTCAGCGCCCGCGTGGCCGCCCTCAAAACCCGGGGCGTCACACCCGGCCTGGCGGTGGTGCTGGTCGGCGACAACCCGGCCAGCCAGGTGTATGTGCGCAACAAGGTCAAGGCCTGCGAAGACACCGGCATGCATTCGGTGCTGGAGCGGTACAGCGCCGACATGACCGAGGCCGAGCTGCTGGCGCGGGTGGAGGCGCTCAACCAAGACTCCAGCATCCACGGCATCTTGGTGCAATTGCCTCTGCCAGCGCACATCGACGCCCAAAAGGTGATCGAGGCCATCAGCCCGACCAAGGACGTGGACGGCTTTCACATCGCCAGTGCGGGCGCGCTGATGACCGGCATGGACGGCTTCTGGCCCTGCACGCCCTACGGCTGCATGAAGATGCTCGAGAGCATCGGCTACGACCTCAAAGGCAAACACGCGGTGGTGATCGGGCGCAGCAACATCGTGGGCAAACCCATGGCCATGATGCTGCTGCAACAAGACGCCACCGTCACGGTCTGCCACTCGCGCACCACCAATCTCAAAGCGCTGACACTGCAGGCCGACGTGATCGTGGCCGCCGTGGGCAAGCGCAACGTACTGACCGCCGACATGGTCAAACCCGGCGCGGTGGTGCTGGACGTGGGCATGAACCGCAACGACGAAGGCAAACTCTGCGGCGACGTGGATTTTGAGAGCGTCAAAGCCGTGGCGGGCTACATCACCCCAGTGCCCGGTGGCGTGGGCCCCATGACCATCACCATGCTGATGGTCAACACACTGGGTTCCGCAGAAAAAATGTGACCCCCCGCGCCGTGCTGCGCGCGTCACCCCCGAGGGGCGATGCCTGTGGACCGGCAAAGCCGGATCCACGGCATCCTGGCTGAAGGCACTTCGCGCCGGGTGCGAGATTGGGAAACCAAGAAGCGGCCAAGCGCCTTCGCGCTCAGTGCTTTTCTGGGGTGCTCAGTCTCCAGAAGATGGCGCCAGCGCACAGCCACTGGCAGAACACCACCACGCTGCCCAGGCCGTGCCACAGGCGCAGGTTGCCCCCGCTGGCGCGGGCGGTGACGATGTTCTGGGCCACACCAAACTCCTGCACCAAGGCCAAGATCATGGCGGCGAGCACCAGGCCCATGGTGGCGATCACCCGCTGCATGGCGGCGGTGCGGTCGGCCTCAGGCATCACCAAAGACTGCAAGGCCTCACCGCGCGCCGAGCGCAACAGCAACAACAAGACCAAGCCGATCAGCAAGCCCGCCCAGGCCTGCAGGGAAAACAACTTGGCGGCCACCGGGCCGGCCACCGGTGCGCCCAATTGGGCAAACAGCGTAGGCACCGCCACAAAACTCAAGGCCGACAGGCCGCCCCACCACAAGGCGGCCAAAGCGATACCCAGGCGCTGAACAGATGGCTTCACGCGTAGCGCACCGCCACAATTTCATAGCGGCGGGTGCCGCTGGGCGCCTGCACCTCGGCCACATCGCCCTCTTCTTTGCCAATCAGCGCGCGCGCGATCGGGCTGCTGATGTTGATCAGGCCTTGTTTCAGGTCGGCTTCGTCCTCGCCCACGATCTGGTAGGTCACGGCGCTGCCCGAGTCTTCATCTTCCAAATCCACGGTGGCACCGAAGACCACACGGCCGCCGGCGTCCAGTGTGGACGGGTCGATCACCTGAGAGGCCGACAGCTTGCCTTCGATCTCGGCGATGCGGCCTTCAATAAAACCCTGGCGCTCTTTGGCCGCGTCGTAGTCGGCGTTTTCGCTCAAGTCGCCCTGCGCGCGCGCCTCGGCAATCGCTTGGATCACCGCTGGGCGCTCCACCGTTTTGAGTTTGTGCAGCTCAGCCTTGAGCATCTCGGCGCCGCGCTTGGTGATGGGAATGGTGCTCATTGTGTCGTCTCCAAAAGCAAACCGCCGAACGTTGCCGTTCGGCGGCGATGCGGGGATTATGCCCGGGAATGGCCCGCTTCACAGCGGCCAACACCACTGGCGATGCTCAGGCACTGAGTTGGGCGTGCATCTCTTGCACCGAAATCACACCCAGCTGGCCCATGGCCTTCATGCCCTCCACCGCGGCTTCGGCGCCGGCGATGGTGGTGAAGGTGGTGACCCGCGCCAGCAGCGACGAAGTGCGGATCTGGCGCGAATCGGCGATCGCGTTGCGGCGCTCTTCCACCGTGTTGATCACCATGGTGATTTCGTTGTTCTTGATCGCGTCGACGATGTGCGGGCGACCTTCGGTCACTTTGTTGACCGTTTGCACCGGCACACCAGCTTCGGCTATAGCCGCCGCCGTGCCCCGGGTGGCCACCAGCTCAAAGCCCATGGCGTGCAGCTCGCGGGCCACCGCCACCGCACGCGGCTTGTCGCTATTCTTCACCGTCAAGAACACCTTGCCCGAGGTCGGCAGCTTGGTGCCGGCGCCCATTTGGCTCTTCACAAAGGCTTCGCCGAAGGTCTTGCCCACACCCATGACTTCGCCGGTGGACTTCATCTCGGGGCCGAGAATGGTGTCCACACCCGGGAACTTCACAAACGGGAACACGGCCTCCTTGACGCTGAAGTACGGCGGCGTGACTTCGGCGCCAATGCCCTGCTGGTCCAGTGTTTGGCCGGCCATGCAGCGCGCCGCCACCTTGGCCAACTGGATACCTGTGGCTTTGGAGACAAAGGGCACTGTGCGCGAAGCGCGTGGGTTCACCTCCAGCACAAAGATCACGTCGGTCTTCACGCCGTTCTCTTCTTTTTCCTGGATGGCGAACTGCACGTTCATCAAACCCACCACATTCAGGCCTTGGGCCATGGCGGCGGTCTGGCGCTTGAGTTCGTCGATGGTCGCTTTGCTGAGGTAGTACGGCGGCAGCGAACAGGCCGAGTCGCCCGAGTGCACACCCGCTTGTTCGATGTGCTCCATCACACCGCCGATGAAGACCCGACCGGCGCTGTCGCGCACCGCGTCCACATCACATTCAATCGCATCGTTCAGGAAACGGTCGAGCAGCACCGGAGAGTCGTTGCTGACCTTGACCGCTTCGCGCATGTAGCGCTCCAGGTCGCGCTGCTCGTGCACGATCTCCATCGCGCGACCGCCCAGCACGTAGCTCGGGCGCACCACCAACGGATAGCCCAAGGCAGCGGCTTTTTCCAGCGCTTCGGGTTCGGTGCGGGCGGTGGCGTTGGGCGGCTGGCGCAGGCCCAGCTCATGCAGCAACTTTTGGAAGCGCTCACGGTCTTCGGCCGCGTCGATCATGTCGGGTGTGGTACCGATGATGGGCACACCATTGACCTCCAAGCCCAAGGCAAGCTTGAGCGGCGTCTGGCCACCGTATTGCACGATCACGCCAGTCGGTTGCTCCTTGTCGACAATCTCCAGCACGTCTTCGAGCGTCAGCGGCTCAAAGTACAGGCGGTCGCTGGTGTCGTAATCGGTCGACACGGTTTCGGGATTGCAGTTGACCATGATGGTCTCGTACCCGTCCTCGCGCATCGCGAGCGCGGCGTGCACACAGCAGTAATCGAACTCAATGCCTTGGCCAATGCGGTTGGGACCACCGCCGAGCACCATGATTTTTTTCTTGTTCGAGGGCTGGGCTTCGCACTCGGCGTCGCCATGGCCTTCGTAGGTCGAATACATGTAGGCGGTGTTGGTAGCGAACTCGGCCGCACAGGTGTCGACCCGCTTGTAGACCGGGCGCACATTCAGCGCTTTGCGGTGCTCGCGCACGGCGGTGTCGGTGGTCTTGAGCAGCTTGGCCAAGCGGCGGTCCGAGAAGCCCTTTTTCTTCAGGCCGCGCAGGGTCTCGGCGTCCAAGCTGGCCAAAGCGCTCTCACCCTTCTCGGCGGTCAAAGCGTCCATGGCGAGTTCGAGCTTCACGATCTCTTCAATCTGCACCAAGAACCATTTGTCGATCTTGGTGAACTGGTGCACCTCGTCGACCGACCAACCGGCGGCAAAGGCGTCGCCGACATACCAAATGCGCTCGGGGCCGGGCTCACCCAGCTCGCGCTCCAGGATCTCGCGGTCCTGGGTTTTTTCGTTCATGCCGTCCACGCCCACCTCCAGGCCGCGCAAGGCTTTCTGGAAGCTCTCCTGGAAGGTGCGGCCCATGGCCATGACCTCGCCCACCGACTTCATCTGGGTGGTGAGGCGGCTGTCGGCGGTGGGGAATTTCTCGAACGCAAAACGCGGGATCTTGGTGACCACGTAGTCGATCGAGGGCTCAAACGACGCGGGGGTGGCGCCACCGGTGATCTCGTTCTTGAGCTCGTCCAGGGTATAGCCCACCGCCAGCTTGGCCGCCACTTTGGCGATCGGAAAACCCGTCGCCTTGGACGCCAGCGCCGACGAACGCGAGACGCGCGGGTTCATTTCGATGACGACCATGCGGCCATCTTTGGGGTTGATCGAGAACTGCACGTTCGAGCCGCCGGTGTCCACGCCGATCTCGCGCAACACCGCCAGCGAGGCGTTGCGCAGGATCTGGTATTCCTTATCGGTCAGGGTCTGGGCCGGTGCCACGGTGATGGAGTCACCGGTGTGCACACCCATGGGATCGAGGTTTTCGATCGAGCAGACGATGATGCAGTTGTCCGCCTTGTCGCGCACCACTTCCATCTCGTACTCTTTCCACCCAAGCAGCGATTCTTCGATCAGCAGCTCGTTGGTCGGCGAGGCCTCCAGGCCGCGCTTGCAGATGGTCTCGAACTCTTCGGGGTTGTAGGCGATGCCGCCGCCAGTGCCGCCGAGCGTGAAGCTCGGACGGATCACCGTTGGGAAGCCGGTGGTCTTTTGCACCGCCCAGGCCTCTTCCATGCTGTGGGCGATGCCCGACTTGGCCGAGCCCAAGCCGATTTTGGTCATCGCGTCCTTGAACTTCAGGCGGTCTTCTGCCTTGTCGATGGCCTCTGGCGTGGCACCGATCAGTTCAACCTTGTACTTGTCGAGCACCCCATGGCGCCAGAGGTCGAGCGCGCAATTCAGCGCGGTCTGACCGCCCATGGTCGGCAAAATGGCAAAACCGCCGCTGGTCTGCGGCCGCTCTTTGGCGATGATTTTTTCGACCGTCTGCCAGGTGATGGGCTCGATGTAGGTCACATCGGCCGTGGCCGGGTCGGTCATGATGGTCGCCGGGTTGCTGTTGATCAGCACCACGCGGTAGCCCTCTTCGCGCAAGGCCTTGCAGGCCTGCACGCCGGAATAGTCGAACTCACAGGCCTGGCCGATGATGATCGGGCCGGCGCCGATGATGAGGACGGTTTGGATGTCGGTGCGCTTGGGCATTATTTTTTCTCCTGGGCCTGGGTCATCAGCGCAATAAAGCGGTCAAACAGGTAGCCAATGTCGTGCGGGCCGGGCGAGGCTTCGGGGTGGCCCTGGAAGCAAAACGCTGGCTTGTCGGTGCGGGCCAGGCCCTGCAGCGTGCCATCGAACAGGCTCACATGGGTGGCGCGCAGATTGGCGGGCAAGGTGGTGTCGTCCACCGCAAACCCGTGGTTCTGGCTGGTAATGCTCACACGGCCCGAGTCGAGGTCTTTGACCGGGTGGTTGGCGCCGTGGTGGCCAAACTTCATCTTGAAGGTCTTGGCGCCGCTGGCGAGCGCCATGATCTGGTGGCCCAGACAAATGCCAAAGGTGGGCACACCCGACTCGATGATCTCTTGGGCGGCGGCAATCGCATAGTCACAAGGCTGTGGATCGCCCGGGCCGTTGGAGAGAAACACCCCATTGGGCTTGAGCTTGAACACGTCGGCCGCGGGCGTTTGCGCCGGCACCACCGTGACCTTGCAGCCACGCTGGGCCAACATGCGCAGGATGTTGCGCTTGACGCCAAAGTCGTAGGCCACCACATGGAATTTGGGCGCGATCTGTTCGCCATAACCAAAACCGAGTTGCCACTCGGTCTGGGTCCAGGCATAGGGTTCGGTCACGCTGACCACCTTGGCCAGATCTTGGCCGCTCATATTGGGCGCAGCCTGGGCCGCGGCAATCGCCTGGGCGCGGTGCTCAGGCGCGATGACCTGACCGGCCGGCAGCGCCAGGATGGCGCCGTTTTGTGCGCCATGGGTGCGCAGGTGGCGGGTCAGCGCGCGGGTGTCGAGATCGGCAATCGCGACCGTGTTCTCGCGCTGCAGATAGTGCGAGAGGGTTTCTTCTGAACGGAAATTGGAGGCCAGCAGAGGCAGGTCTTTGATGATCAGGCCGGCCGCAAACACCCGGGTCGACTCCACATCTTCGGCGTTGATGCCGGTGTTGCCGATGTGGGGATAGGTCAAGGTGACGATTTGCTGGCAATAGCTGGGATCGGTGAGGATTTCCTGGTAGCCGGTGAGGGAGGTGTTGAACACCACCTCACCTTGGGTCAGGCCCGTGGCTCCAATAGAAATGCCGGTAAAGACCGTGCCGTCGGCGAGCGCAAGAAGGGCTTTCGGGTGGACGGGCAGCACGGTTTTCTCCAGATGGTTGAGGCGCACCCACGCCCGCCAGAGCTGTCGCTTGGGGCCTCCGAACCCTGCGCACACCGAAGCCCCACCCTCAGAAACGGTGGAAACAAGCCGTGTGAAACCGGAACCCAGAGAGGCGGGCGCAGCAGCGTGCGCCGATTGCGGGTAAACCCCGGAATTATAGCCTGCGCAGCCCTCGGAATGCGGTACAGCCAAACACAAAATAGCCCTCAGGCCGGCTGCACACCGCCGGTGGCGTACAGGCAAATCGCGGCGGCGGCGGCCACGTTGAGCGACTCCTCGCCGCCCGGCTGGGCAATGCGCACCCAATGGCTGGCGCGCGCCGCCACCTCGGTCCCCACGCCCTGCCCTTCGTGCCCCAGCGCCCAGGCGCAAGGCCAGGGCAAGGCGCGCTGCGCTTGGGCCTCGTGCAGCCACAGCCCCTGGTGCGAGCTGGTGGCCAGCAGCGGCAGTTGCAGCCCGTCCAGCGCCTCGGGCAACAAGCCTTCGTGCAGCTGCAGACCAAAGTGGGCGCCCATGCCGGCGCGCAGCACCTTGGGCGACCATAAGGCGGCTGTGCCGCGCAGCGCCAGCACTTGGCGAAAACCAAAGGCGGCGGCGCTGCGCAAGATCGAGCCCACATTGCCTGCGTCCTGCACCCGGTCCAGCACCACGGTGGGCGCTTGTGGGGCCAGTGCCGGCGCTGCCGGCAGCGCGACCACAAAACCCATGGGCGCTGCCGACTCCAAACCGCTGACGGTTTTCATCAGGGCAGCAGGCAGCACCACCGCTTGCGGCGCGGCCTGGCGCAGATCGGTACCGGCGCCCTCCCAGGCCTCAGGAGTGAACACCGCCTGCAGCGGCTGGCCGCCCCGGGCCAGATAGGCGCGGCACAGGTGGTCGCCCTCCAACCACAGCTGTTGTTGGGCGCGGTAGGCGGTATTGTCTTGCGCCAGGGCCCGCAAGCGCTTGAGCCAAGGGTTGTCGCGCGAGGTGATGTACTGGGGCGTCATGGGGTGTCGGTGTGAGGTGCGTCGGGCGCACACAGCCGAGCCACTGGCGCGAAGCTGCGGCGGTGCTCCGCCAAAACGCCGTGGCGTTGCAAGGCGGCCATGTGCTCTGCGGTGCCATAGCCTTTGTGGCGATCAAAGCCGTATGCGGGGTGGCGCAGGTGCAGTTCGTCGGCCCAGCGGTCGCGCGAGACCTTGGCCAAAATAGAAGCGGCCGAAATCGCCTTGACAGTGGCGTCACCCCCCACCACCGCTTCGGCCAACACATCCAACGTGGGCAGGCGGTTGCCGTCGACCAGCACTTTGCTTGGTTTTAAGCGCAGGCCTTTCACCGCGCGCTGCATGGCCAACAAGGTGGCTTGCAAGATGTTGAGGCGATCGATCTCTTCCACACTGGCCATGGCCACGCTGCAGCACAAGGCTTTGGCACGGATCTCGTCGTACAGGCGCTCGCGCCGCTTGGCGCTGAGCTTCTTGGAGTCGTTGAGGCCAGCGATGGGCACCAAGTCGTCCAAGATCACCGCCGCCGCAAACACCGGGCCCGCCAGTGGCCCGCGCCCAGCCTCGTCCACTCCGGCCACCAGGCCGGGCACGTCCCAGGTGAGCGGCGCCTGCTCAGCGCGCAAGAAGGTTTTCGATCGCATGAACGCTCAAGCCCACGGTGTCGCGCCGCAGGTCGTGGTGCAGTTGCTCAAAGCGCTGCTGCAGCGCGCTAACCGCCTCTGGCCGGTCCAACCACCACAAGGTGGCCTGGGCCAGCGCTTCTGGGGTGGCGGTATTTTGCAGGAACTCGGGCACAACAAAATCGCGCAACAAGATATTGGGCAGCCCCACCCAAGGCTGGAGCTTCTTGCCGCGCATCATCCACCACGACAGCGGGTGCATGCGGTAGGCGATCACCATGGGGCGCTTGAACAAAGCGGCCTCCAGCGTGGCGGTGCCCGAGGCGATGAGGGTCACATCACACGCGGCCAGCGCGGCGTGCGACTGGCCATCGACCAGCCGCACCCGCTGGTGCACGCCGGCGGCTCGCAGGTGCCGCTCGAGGGCGCCGCGCAATCCGGGCGCGGCGGGCACCACCGCCCACAGGTCGGGCCGCTGCGACTGCATGCGCCGCAGCGCCTTCAAAAACGCAGGCGCCAGGTACTTCACCTCATCGGCCCGGCTGCCCGGCAGCACCGCCACCACCGGCGCACCGGCGGGCAGCTGCAAGGCTTCGCGGGCCGCCGCGCGGTCGGCTTCCAGGGGGATCACTTGGGCCAGCGGATGGCCCACATAGGTGGCCGGCACACCGTGTTCGGCCAGCAAGGCCGGCTCAAACGGAAACAGGCACAACACATGGTCGGCCGCCGCCTTGAGCTTGTTGACTTTCTCCGGCCGCCAGGCCCAAAACGAGGGGCAGACAAAATGCACCGTCTTCACCCCCGCAGCGCGCAAGCGGCATTCGAGGTCGAGATTGAAATCGGGCGCGTCCACGCCCATGAACAGATCGGGACGGTCCGATCCCAACAGGCGCTCACCCAGCGTCGCGCGCATGCGCAGCAACTCGCGCAAACGCGGCAAGACCTCGATGTAACCGCGCACCGCCAAGCGTTCGCTCGGCCACCAGGCCTGCAGGCCCTGGGCCTGCAAATGGGGCCCGCCAATGCCCACCGATTGCATCGTGGGCCAACGCGCCCGCATGCCGCGCAACAGGTGGGAACCGATCAGATCGCCCGATGCCTCGCCGGCCACCATGGCCAGCGTGCGCAAACCCTGTGCGTCGCTCATGCGGGGCTCGGCGCTCAGCGCACGATGCCGCGCTGCGCGGGCGTCTGGCCGAGAAAGCCGACCATCATGTCCACATCGGCTTGCAGCTCGGGCTTGCCATCGGCCAAGGCGCGGATGCGCTCGCTGGCTTGCTCCAACGTCAAACCATCGCGGTAGAGCGCCTTGTGCATGGCCTTGACGGCGGTGATGCGCTCGGGCGAAAAGCCCCGGCGGCGCAGGCCTTCAAAGTTCATCGAACGTGCGCCGGCCGGCTGGCCTTGGCACATCACAAAGGGTGGCACATCGGCAAACAGCAGCGAGCACATGGCCGTCATGGCATGCGCGCCGATGCGCACAAATTGGTGCGCGACGGTGAAGCCGCCCAGGATCACCCAGTCGTCCACCACCACATGGCCCGCGAGCTGGGTGTTGTTGGCAAAAATGGTGTGGTTGCCCACCAGGCAATCGTGCGCCAGATGCACATAGGCCATGATCCAGTTGTCGTTGCCGACCTGGGTCAGGGCGCCACCACCGGGCGAGCCAATGTTGAAGGTACAAAACTCGCGGATGGTGTTGCGGTCGCCGATGCGCAGCTCACACGGCTCACCCGCGTATTTTTTGTCCTGCGGAATCGCACCGAGCGAGCAAAACTGAAAAATGCGGTTGTCGCACCCAATGGTGGTGTGGCCTTCGATCACACAGTGAGGTCCGACCGTGGTGCCCGCGCCAATGCGCACATGGGGCCCAATGATGGTGTAGGGGCCCACGCTGACCGACGCATCGAGTTGCGCGGCCGGGTCGACCAGCGCGGTGGGGTGGATGTTCGCCATCGGCGCCTCCATCAGGCGATGGTGCGCATGGTGCACATCAGCTCGGCTTCGCAAGCGACCTCGTCGCCGACGCGCGCCACGCCTTTGAACTTAAAAATGCCGGCCTTCATGCGGTCCAGTGTCACGTCCATCACCAGCTGATCGCCCGGCTCCACCGGCCGCTTGAACCGCGCACCGTCGATACCGGCAAAGTAATACACCGTCTTCTCGTCGGGCACCACACCCAGGGTGTCAAAGGCCAACAGCGCAGCGGTCTGGGCCATGGCTTCGAGCATCAACACCCCCGGAAACACCGGGCGGTGCGGAAAGTGGCCAGTGAACTGCGGCTCGTTGATGCTGATGTTCTTGAGCGCTTTGATGCGCTGGCCTTTTTCCATCTCCAGCACCCGGTCCACCAGCAGAATGGGATAACGGTGGGGCAGCTGCTTGAGGATCTGGTGGATGTCCATCATGGTGTGTTCGGTGTGTGAATCTGCGCCAGCGCCGACTCGACGGCCTTGAGCCGCTCACGCAGTTTGTTGAGTTGTTTGAGGGATGCGGCGTTCTTTTCCCAGCTCGCATTGTCGTCGATGGGAAACATGCCGGTGTATTGGCCCGGGGTGTGAATGGAACGGGTCACCACCGAGGCGGCAGACACGTGCACCCCATCGGCCAGACTCAAATGGCCCAACACCACCGCTCCGCCACCTACCGTACAGCCAACGCCGATGTGCGCACTGCCTGCCACCCCCGCACAACCTGCCATGGCACTGTGCGCCCCCACATGCACGTTGTGTCCGATCTGCACCAGGTTGTCGAGTTTGACCCCGTCTTCAATCACGGTGTCGTCCAAAGCACCACGGTCGATACAGGTGTTGGCGCCGATCTCCACATCGTTGCCGATGCGCACCGCGCCCAGTTGTTCAATCTTGACCCAGCGGCCTTGGTGCGGCGCAAAACCAAAACCATCAGCCCCCACCACCGCGCCTGAATGCAAGATACAGCGTTCGCCCACCACACAATCGGCGGCGATGGTGACGCGCGGATGCAGCAGCGTGTTGGCACCGATGTGTGCGCCCCGGCCAACAACACATTGGGCCCCAAGCACCACACCGTCGCCAATGTGCGCGCCCTCTTCCACCACCACATAAGGGCCGATGGACACTCCAACCCCAAGCACAGCATTGCCCGCCACCACGGCCGTGGGGTGCGTCCCAGACAAGCGCGCAGGGGCATGCTCGGCCCGCCACCACTGGGTCAGCCGAGCAAAAAACAGATAGGGGTCGGGGGTGACAAAACAGGCGCCGCGGGCGGCAGCCGCCTCTTGCAGCGCCGGCCCCACAATCAGGCAAGCGGCCTGGGTTTGGGCGATTTTGCTGGCGTAGCGCACATGGGCGACAAAGGCGATGTCGCAAGCGGTGGCCGCATCAATCGGCGCAAGCCGCTCAATCAGGGTCTGCGGCTCACCCCGCAGCGTATGGGGAATATCAGCCAGCGCCTTGGCGATGGCATCCAAGGTTCTGGCCATGGCGACGTCGCAGATCAGCGGGGCGCGTTCAGGCCGTTGATCACCTTGTCGGTGATGTCGTGCCGAGGGTGCATGTACACCGCTTCTTGGATGATCAAGTCGTATTTCTCGGATTCGGCGATTTGTTTGATGACCCGATTGGCCCGCTCCAGCACTTGCTGCAACTCTTCGTTTTTGCGGATGTTCAGATCCTCTTGGAATTCGCGCTGCTTGCGCTGGAACTCTTGGTCTTGGGCCACCAGCTGCCGTTGGCGCGTGATGCGCTGGCTCTCGGGCATGGTCGGTGCCTCGCGCTCAAAGCGCTCTGATGCGGTTTTGAGCTGGCTGGCGGTGGCCTGCAGCTCTTTCTCTCGGCGCGAGAACTCCTGCTCCAGCTTGGACTGCGAGGCCTTGGCCACACTCGCTTCGCGCAACACGCGATCGGTGTTGACAAAGCCCACTTTGAAATCCTGGGCCTGAGCAGAGAAGGTCAGCGCCGCAAACGCAGCACCCGCCAGCGTGCGCTGGAGCAGAGAAAAAGACAATATGGCCATCAGAAGGACGTCCCAATCTGGAATTGAATGCGCTGGATTTTATCGCCAGCCTGTTTGCGCAATGGGGTGGCGTAAGCCAAACGCAGCGGCCCTACCGGCGAAATCCAGCTGATGCCCACGCCCGCCGAGGCACGCAGCGCGCTTGCCGACATCTTTTCGCCGGCCGCATACACATTGCCCACGTCCACAAAACCGAACCAACGCAAGGTACGGTCGTTACCTGCCCCAGGGAACGGGGCGATAAATTCGGCGTTGAGCAGCAGACTGCGGTCGCCGCCGATATACGCCTCCTCGGAAGTGGGCGCATCAATGATCGGAGAGCGGCCACCCAGCGTGCCCTGCTCAAAACCACGAACCGAGCCCAGCCCCCCGCCGGTGAAATTGCGCAATGCCGGCAAATCGCCACCGGAGCCCCGGCCCCAACCAATTTCGCTGTTCATGGCAAAGGTGTACTGGCGGGTCAGTGGCCAATAGCGCTGGAACTGGTAAACCGCCTTGACATACCGTCGGCCACCGATGCCCAACTCGGCATTGGCACGTTGGTAGGCTCCTGTGGTGGGGATCAATGCGCTGTCGCGGTCATCGCGTGCCCAACCAATGGTCGCTGGAATGTAGTTGCCGCCTTGGTCCCGGTACGCTTCTGGCAAACGGCTGGTGCGATCGATGGTGATTTTTTCTGCACCTAAGCCAAAAAACACCGTGTCGTTTTCGCTGAATGGCACCCCGTAGCGAACCCCAGCACCTTGGGTCACGATGCGGTAGTCGCTTTCCAGAGCGTTGTACGGGCGTGCGGTTTTGTAATACAAGTCCAAGGACTGCGACACACCCGATTCCGTGAAATAAGGATTCACAGTGGTCAACACCAGCTGCCGATTGAACTTGCTGGTGTTCAAATCAATGCCGAGATAGTTGCCCGAACCAAACACATTTTCTTGCTTGATGCCAGCCACCAGCGACAACTTCTCCGCTTGGCTATAGCCCGCGCCGATCGACAAGTTGCCGGTGGGTTTTTCCGCGACCCGCACCACCAAGTCCACCTGATCGGGCGCGCCCGCGACGGGTTCGGGTTCGATATCCACCTGGGTAAAAAAGCCCAGCCGGTCCACCCGGTCGCGCGAGACGCGGATTTTGTCCCAGTCGTACCAAGCGGCCTCAAACTGGCGGAACTCGCGCCGAATGACTTCATCACGCGTGCGGTTGTTGCCCTCCACATTGATGCGCCGCACGTAGACACGCCGCTGTGGTTGCGCACGGATCACAAAATCGACCCTGCCACGCTCGCGATCGAGCTTGGGCAACACATCGACCTTGGCGAAGGCGTAGCCGAACACGCCGAAGTAATCGGTGATCGCTTTGCTGGTTTTGGTGGCGTCGTCGACGTTATAAAACTGCCCTGGACGAATGGCAATCAAGCGCTGGAACTCGTCCTCGCGGCCCAGGTAGTCGCCCTCTAAAGCGACCGAAGCCACGGCAAAGCGTTTGCCTTCGCTCACATTGATGGTGATGTCCAGCGAGGCCTTGTCGGGAGAGATCGCCACTTGGGTGGACAAAATCTCAAATTCCAAATACCCCTGGGTCAAGTAGTGCGAGCGCAGAGTCTCCAAGTCGCCGTTGAGCTTGCTGCGCGAGTACTGGTTGGACTTGGTGTACCAACTGAGCCAGCCACCGGTGTCTTGATCAAACAGGGACAACAGGTCTTTGTCGGAAAAGGCCTCGTTGCCCACAATTTCCATCGAGCGAATGCGGGTTTTGGGCCCCTCAACCACACTGAAATTCAGATTGATCCGGTTTCGCTCGGCCGGCGATGGAGTTGTGACAACCTCGGCCGCGTACAGACTGCGGTTGAGGTATTGGCGCTTGAGCTCTTGCTCCGCCCGGTCGGCCAAGGCTTTGTCAAAAGGACGGCCTTCGGTAAGACCAATATCGCGCAGCGCCTTGCGCAGCACCTCGGCATCGAACTCTTTGATCCCGGTGAACGTCACGTCAGCGATGATCGGGCGCTCGGCCACCACCACAACCACCACCCCATCGCGCACTTCAAGCCGCACGTCGGAGAACAGACCCAAAGCGAACAAGGCACGGATGGCCTGGGCACCCTTGTCTTCGTTGTACGTGTCACCAATTCGAAACGGCAGCGACGCAAAAATGGTGCCGGGTTCGACCCGCTGCAGACCTTCGACTTGGATGTCCTTGAGCACAAACGGCTCGGCAGCAAAGGCGGCTGACGCACACCACACGCTTGACACAATCAGCGCACCAGACCAGCGCTGCCAGGGAGAAAAAATGGAATTCATGGAATTGGGTGTTCAGCCCAGCAGGCGGGCCAGATCGTTGAAAAGCGCGACCGACATCAGGGCCATCAGCACCGCCACTCCCGCGCGCGACAGCCATTCGGACCACTGCACCGACACCGGACGCCCTGTGACCGACTCCCAAAGATAATACATCAGGTGTCCCCCATCGAGCACCGGCAACGGCAGCAGATTCAACACCCCTAGGCTCACGCTGATGAGCGCCATGAACAGCAGGTATTGGCTCAGGCCCAGCTGAGCCGATTGGCCAGCGTAATCGGCAATGGTGAGTGGGCCACTGAGGTTCTTGATTGAGGCTTCCCCGACCAACATGCGGCCCATCATCTGCAGCGACATACCGGCAATGTCTGCCGTGCGCTGCACAGCGGCCACCAAACCCTCCCAAAGGCCGGACTGCACCAGCACCATCTCAGGTGGCTGGCCAATCATGGCGCCAACCCGGGCAATCCAGACTCCGCTGTCTTGCTGGGCCAAGGGCCGGACCTCCAACTCCAGAAGGCGGCCTTCGCGCTCAATGCGCCAGCGCTGTGGGCTCGTCTGACCACTGGCATCGGCGCTGTGTCGGATGCTCAGGCGCAGCTGGGCGGCGTCGGTTACAGGGCGGCCATCGACCGCCAGCACCCGGTCGCCAGCGCGCAGACCCGCCGCTTCGGCTGCCCCACCAGCGAGCACCTCGCCCAACACGGGCTCAGACCAAGCGGCGCCCAGACCTGCCTTGGCAAACAGGCTGGCATCGGCCTCTCGGAGACCCAGCTGTGACAGCGGTACCACCACATCCGACGGCGCACCATCGCGCTCCAGCGACAAGCGCAGGTCGCGGCCCGCCAGCACCGCCTGGGTCACGGCCCAGCGCACATCGTCCATGCTGCGGATTTCCATGATCTGATCACCCCAGGCGATCTGCTGCACCCGTTCACCACCGCGCAGCCCGGCCTGGGCGGCCAGCGTGTCTGGAGCAGGTACCGCCAAGCGGGCAGCTGGTGCCAAGACACCAGACCAGTTCACCACCGCATACAGCAGCACGGCCAACCCCAGGTTGGCCAAAGGGCCCGCCGCCACAATGGCTGCACGCTGTCCCACCGTTTTGTTGTTGAACGCCAGATGCCGCTCGTCCTCGGCCACGGGTCCCTCGCGCTCGTCGAGCATGCGCACATACCCGCCAAGCGGCAGCGCTGCCAACACAAATTCGGTGCCGCTGCGGGGACTCTGCCAGCGCAGCAGCGGCTTGCCAAACCCGATCGAAAAACGCAGTACCTTCACCCCACAAGCCACCGCTGTGCGGTAGTGGCCGTATTCGTGGATGGCAATCAGAATGCCCAAGGCAACAACAAAAGCCAACACAGTCAGCACGGGGTCACCTCCAGAAAAAACCGACGGTCCGACCGGTATGGAGTCACGCCGCGCGCCAACGTTCCACCAAGCTGTTGGCGGCCCGCCGCGCTTGGCCGTCCAGCGCCATCACATCGGCGATGGCGCCAACAGGCCCGGGCAGCACCGCGCCCAGCACCTCGGCATTGAGCGCCGCAATTTGGTCAAAACGCAGGCCGCCGGCCAGGAAAGCGGCTACCGCCACCTCGTTGGCAGCGTTGAGCACCGCGGTCGAACCATCGGGCCCGGCCAGCGCCTCCCAGGCCAAGAAAAGGCCCGGAAAACGTTGGCGATCGGGCAATTCGAAGGTCAACGCCCCCAGTGCACCGAAGTTCAGCGGCTCAGCCCCCGAGGCCATGCGCTGCGGCCAAGACAGCCCATAGGCAATCGGTACCCGCATGTCCGGCGTTCCAAGCTGGGCCACCACAGAAGTGTCGTGGTACTGCACCATGGAATGCACCACGCTCTGGGGATGGATCACCACTTCAATGCGCTCGGGCGGCAGCCCAAACAAATAGCTGGCCTCAATCACTTCCAGCGCTTTGTTCATCATGGTCGCCGAATCGACAGAAATCTTGCGCCCCATCACCCAGTTGGGGTGGGCACAGGCCTCGTCTGGGGTCACATGGGACAAGCTCTTGGGGTCGCGGCTGCGAAACGGCCCACCCGAGGCGGTGAGAACAATTTTGGCCACCCGCTCAGACCAGGTGCTGCGGTCTTCCGGCAAGCTTTGGAACACCGCAGAGTGTTCGCTGTCGATGGGCAGCAAGGTGGCGCCACCTTGGGCCACCGCTTGCATGAACAAACTCCCACCCACCACCAGAGCCTCTTTGTTGGCCAACAGCAGCTTTTTGCCTGCATGGGCCGCCGCCAACGCAGGTGCCAAGCCTGCGGCTCCGACAATGGCCGCCATCACCACATCCACCGCGGGGTCGTCGCTGATGCGGCACAAAGCGTCCTCGCCAGTGTGCACCGCCGTGGTCACACCGGCACTTTTTAAGCGGGCCGCCAGCGCTTGTGCAGCCTCGGGCTGCGCCATCACCGCATGCAGCGGGCGAAACCGCTGACAAAGCTCTGCCATGGCCTCCACCTGGGTCGCCGCGCTGAGCGCAAACACCGAGAAGCGCTCCGGGTGGCGTGCCAGCACATCCAAGGTGTTTTTGCCGATGGAGCCTGTGGCTCCAAGCACGGTCACGCGTTGCATCTCAATCCCATCACAAAATCTCAAGCGGCACCCAACATCATGGCCAAAGGCAATACCGGCAGCAAAGCGTCCACCCGATCGAGAACACCACCGTGGCCAGGCAACAGCCGGCTCGAATCCTTGACACCGGCGCTGCGTTTGACCAGCGACTCCACCAGATCGCCGACCACACTCATGGCCACCAAAGCGGCCAGCGCTGCCAGCGACCAAGCGCCCATGTGCAGCCACAGCCGGTAAAACAAACTGTCACCGCCCACAGCGTAGCGCTCGTCGAACTGCCACCACAGCGCCCCGACCAGCACCACGCCCAACACGCCGCTGTAGACACCTTCCCAGCTTTTGCCAGGGCTCACGGAGGGGGCCAGCTTGCGCCGGCCACAGGCCTTGCCGCCAAAATATGCGGCGATATCGGCGGTCCACACCAGCACCAGCACCGACAACAGGAACTCCAAGCCCTGTAAGCGCGCCTGCACCAGCGCAATCCAGGCGCAGCCCAACAAGCACCAGCCCAACAAGCGGCGCGGCCACACAGGCCACAGGCCCCAACCACGCACACCCCGGCGCAGCATCCAAGCCGCCAGCGCAACCCACGCTGTACCAACCAACAACCACAACAGCGGCCAATGGCGCTCTAAACCACCGCTCCACCAAAAAAGCGCCAGCGCCGCTCCCAGCAGTGCACCAGCGAGCAGCGACGCCAGCGAAGACAGGCCATTGAGTCTGCCCCATTCCCAAGCCGCCGCCACAATCAGCAACAAACCCAGCGCCGCAAACGGACCAATTGCGGTGTGCACCAAAGCCGGCAACAACACCGCGAGCAGCAAGACCGCAGTGACGATCCTTTGCTTGAGCATGCGGTCAACCACGGCCAAAGAGGGCTGCAGCCCGCATCACACCGCCATGATGTCTTGCTCTTTGGACACCACCAGCTTGTCGACCTCGGCGATCATTTTGTCGGTGAGCTTTTGCACATCGTCTTGGGCGCGGCGCTCGTCGTCCTCGGATGCCAGCTTGTCCTTGACCAGCTTTTTCACCGCTTCGTTGGCGTCGCGGCGCAGGTTGCGGATGGCGATCTTGGCGGCTTCGCCCTCGCCCTTGACCACCTTGGTCAGCTCCTTGCGACGCTCTTCGGTCATGGGCGGCATCGGGACGCGGATCAAGTCGCCCTGCGAGGCCGGATTCAAGCCCAAATCGGACTCGCGAATCGCTTTTTCGATTTTGGCGCCCATGCCTTTTTCCCATGGCGCCACGCCGATGGTGCGGGCGTCCAGCAGCGACAAGTTGGCCACCTGCGACAGCGGCAGCATCGAGCCGTAGTAGTCGATGTGGATGGTGTCGAGCAGCGCCGGGTTGGCGCGACCGGTGCGCACCTTGGTCAGGCTGCTCTTGAACGCTTCGATCGACTGCTGCATCTTGTGTTCAGCGGTTTTGCGGATATCGGCAATGGTTGTCATGGTCTACTTTCTGGCAAACAGATCAGAGTCACAAGCTCACACATGGACCAGGGTACCTTCGTCGGCACCGTCCACCACCCGGCGCAGCGCGCCGGGTTTAAAAATCGAGAACACCTTGACCGGCAAATGGCGGTCGCGGCACAGGGCAAACGCGGTGGCGTCCATCACCTGCAGGTTTTTCACCATCGCCTCGTCAAAAGAAATCGTGGTGTAGCGGGTGGCGTTGGGGTCTTTTTTCGGGTCGGCGGTGTAGACGCCATCCACCTTGGTGGCCTTGAGCACCACTTCCGCCCCGATCTCGGCACCACGCAATGCAGCGGCGGTGTCGGTGGTGAAAAACGGGTTGCCCGTGCCGGCGGCGAACACCACCACCTTGCCTTCTTCCAAGTACTGCAAAGCCTTGGGGCGCACATAGGGTTCGACCACTTGGTCGATGTTGATGGCCGACATCACCCGCGCCACCACGCCGCCGCGCTCCAGCGCATCGGCCAAGGCCAAAGAATTCATCACCGTGGCCAGCATGCCCATGTAGTCGGCGGTGGCCCGGTCCATGCCCACCGCACCACCGGCCACGCCACGAAAGATATTGCCGCCACCGATCACCACCGCCACCTGCACCCCCAGCGCGTTGACCTCGGCGATCTCGGCCACCATGCGTTCGATGGTGGCGCGGTTGATGCCAAAAGCGTCGTCGCCCATCAGGGCTTCACCGGAGAGTTTGAGGAGAATGCGTTGGTAGGCGGGCATGGGCGTCTCGGGCGGATCAGATATCGGAAAAGAGGTCAGGGGCGTGCGAGCCACTCGCAAGTGTAGCGGCAAGCCCAGGGCTGGACAGATACAACAACGGGCCTTGCGGCCCGTTGTTGTTGGAGGGTTACCGGCGAAATCAGGCGCCTTTGGCAGCAGCCACTTGGGCGGCCACTTCGGCGGCAAAATCGTCCTGCTTCTTCTCAATGCCCTCGCCCACCACAAACATGGTGAAGGACTTCACCGTGGTGTTGGCGGCTTTGAGCATTTGCTCCACCGTCTGCTTGTCGTTTTTGACAAAAGGCTGGTTGAACAGCGAGACCTCTTTGAGGTACTTCTGCACCGAACCTTCGATCATCTTGGCGGCGATGTCGGCGGGTTTGCCCGACTCGGCGGCCTTGGCAGTGGCGACCGAACGCTCGCGCTCGATCAGCTCGGCCGGCACGTCGTTCGAGGTCAGGGCCACCGGCTTCATGGCAGCGATGTGCATGGCGGTGTCTTTGGCGGCGTTGGCGTCGCCGTCGAACTCCACCATCACACCAATGCGCACACCGTGCAGGTAAGCCGCCAGTGCGCCGCCGTTGGCGTAGCGCTGGAAGCGGCGGATCGACATGTTCTCGCCGATCTTGCCAATCAGGCCTTTGCGCACTTCTTCCACCGTGGGGCCAAAGCTCTCCATGGAGAGCGGCAACTCGCCCAGCGCGGCCACGTCAGCCGGGTTGTGCTTGACCACCAGGGCGGCCACGTGGTTGCAGAAGGCCAAGAACAGGTCGTTCTTGGACACAAAGTCGGTTTCGCAGTTGATTTCCACCAAGGCGCCCACATTGCCTTCGATGGCCGAGGCGACCACACCTTCGGCGGTCACTCGGCTGGCGGCCTTGCCGGCTTTGCTGCCGAGCTTGACGCGCAAAATCTCTTCGGCCTTGACCATGTCGCCATTGGCTTCGGTCAGGGCTTTTTTGCACTCCATCATGGGGGCGTCGGTCTTGGCGCGCAGTTCTGCGACCATGCTTGCGGTGATTGCCATTGTGTTCACTCCATCCGTCTTGGGGATTTCAGTTGAGGCCCAACCCGAGGGGCTGCGCCAACGATTGATTTGAAAAAAGGGGCACAAGGCCCCTCTGGTGTGCCGAAGCGGCGCGATCAGGCGGCGTCTTGGACTTCGACGAATTCGTCGGCGGCCTCAGCGGACTTGACCACCTCGTTCACCGCGTTGGCACGGCCTTCGAGAATCGCATCGGCGATGCCGCGGGCGTACAGCGCCACAGCGCGCGACGAGTCGTCGTTGCCGGGGATCACGTAGTCAATGCCTTCGGGCGAGTGGTTGGTGTCCACCACGCCGACCAGCGGAATGCCCAGCTTCTTGGCTTCGAGCACCGCGATCTTGTGGAAACCCACGTCCACCACAAAAATGGCGTCGGGCAAGGCCGGCATGTCTTGGATGCCGCCGATGTCTTTTTCCAGCTTCTCCATTTCGCGCACAAACATGAGCTGTTCTTTCTTGCTCATGCTGTCCAGACCGGCTTCCTTCTGGGCTTGCATGTCTTTGAGGCGCTTGATCGAGGTCTTGACCGTCTTGAAGTTGGTCAGCATGCCGCCGAGCCAACGCTGGTCCACAAACGGCACACCAGCGCGCTGGGCTTCAGCGGCCACGATGTCGCGCGACTGGCGCTTGGTGCCCACCATCAAAATGGTGCCGCGGTTGGCGGAGAGCTGGCGCACAAATTTCTGCGCCTCTTCGAACATCGGCAACGTCTTTTCGAGGTTGACGATGTGAATCTTGTTGCGATGGCCGAAGATATACGGGGCCATCTTGGGGTTCCAGAAGCGGGTTTGGTGACCGAAGTGGACACCAGCTTCCAGCATTTCGCGCATGGAGATCGACATGATGCAGTTCCTGAGGTTGGTTCTGAAATCCAGCCCCGATCGGCAACCCGATGCACACGCCAAAGCGCTAAACCGTGTTGCCGACACCCGGGTGGGCTGGTTTGAGATTACTTTGCCAGCACCCACACGACATGCGCGGACCACTTTGAGCAAAGCCTTAGGAGTATAACAGGCCCGACATGACACGCCTGCCCCCTCCTCCCTACCGCCCGCAGCACCAGGCACCGCTGCACGGTCTGGCCGCCACGCGCCAGATCGAACACCACGCCCTGAGACAAGCCCCGCACCAGGGTTTGATCGAGCCCGCTGGCGTGGTGGTGGCGCAGCTGGCCCAGGCCATCGCGCCCCACGCACGCCGGGTGGTGGTGGTCTGTGGATCCGGCCACAACGGCGCCGACGGTCTGATCGCGGCGCGCACCCTGCGGCAGTGGGGTGTCACTGGTGTGTTGGCCGTGGATCTGGCACCAGCCAACCCCACCCCAGCGCGCCAATGGGCACAACAAGAGGCCTTGGCTGCCGGGGTCGAGCTGACCCGCGACTGGCCAAGCAGCGGAGCGGATGTGGTGATCGACGCGCTCTTGGGCATTGGCGCGCGCCAGCCTTTGTCGGCCGACATGGCTGCGGGCTGCGAATGGCTGAACCGCCTTGCCTGCCCGGTGCTGTGCGTCGACGTCCCCAGCGGCTTGGACAGCGACACCGGACAGCCTTTGTTTGAGGCCCTCGCGCCACCGGGCGAGCGCCACACCCTGAGCCTGCTGACCCTCAAGCCGGGCCTGTTTACTGGCATGGGGCGCGACCTGGCCGGCCACATCTGGCACCACGCGCTGGGCTGCGAGCCGCTGCTGGAGCGCACCGCACCCACCGCGCGCTTGTGGGCACCTGGCGACAGCGTCTGGGCCTTGGAGCCCGCAGCCCACCACCGCCACAAAGGCAGCCATGGCGATGTCATGGTGGTGGGCGGCGACATGGGCCAATACAGCGGCCAGCGCATGGTGGGCGCGGCGGTGCTGGCGGCGCGCGCCGCACTGCACGCGGGCGCTGGCCGGGTGTACCTGGGCTTGGTCGGCGCCAACGGTGCAGCGCCGCTGTGGATGGACCCAGCGGAGCCAGGACTGATGCTGCGCCCGGCCAACAGCGCCGCGCAGATGCCACTCGGCACCGTCTTGGTATGTGGCTGTGGCGGGGGTGATGGCTTGGCCGACGTGCTGCCGGCGCTGCTCGCCAGCGCGCACCCGATGGTGCTCGATGCCGACGCGCTCAACCTGATCGCGCGCGACACACAAGCCCAAGACGCCATGGACCAACGGGCGCAACAGCAACGCTTCACCGTGATCACCCCCCACCCGCTGGAAGCGGCGCGCCTGTGTGGCCTCAGCACCGCCGAGGTGCAAGCGCAGCGCCTGCTGGTGGCCGAGCAGCTCAGCCAGCGCTGGCGCTGTGTGACGGTGCTCAAAGGCTCGGGCACCGTGGTGAGCGATGCGGACGGCGACACCACCATCAACGCCAGCGGCAACGGCCGCTTGGCCACCGCAGGCACCGGCGATGTGCTGGCTGGCATGATCGGCGCGGCGCTGGCGCGCGGTGGGTGCGCGGCCAGCGCCGTGCGCCAAGCCGTCGGCGCCCACGGGCTGATGGCCGACCAATGGCCTGAGCGCGAGGCGCTCACCGCCACCCGACTGGCGTCGGCGGCGCACCCGCTGAGCGACGCAGGACGCCTCAGCCGATGAGCATCAAGCCCACCTGCAGCAACACCATCAAGACCAAGACCGACAAATCAACGCCCCCCACCAAGGGAATGGCGCGCCGCAAGGGCCGAAGAAACGGCGAGCACAGCCGGTCGAGTTTGGCTTGCAAGGGCGAATCGGGCTGCACCCATGAGAGCACCGCGTACACCAGCAACAGCACGGTCAGGCCCTGCAAAGCGGTGCGCAGCAAAAAGCCCACCGCCTTGACGGCGATACCCAATGCCAAGGTGACACCGCCATAAGCAGTGCCACCGGCCACCAGGGACGCGACCATCAGCCACACGCCGCCGTAGGCCAAGCACAACAAGAGCGCTGCCATCAGGCTGCCCCAGTCGAGTGCGCTCTGCGCCATCGCACGGGGCAAGATGCGGCGCACCGGCCCCACCAGCCAGTCGGTCGCGGCCAAGGCGAACAGTCCAGGCTGGTCGCGCATATTCATGCGCAAGCCATTCATCCAGGCACGCAACAGGCAGCAGGCCACGAGCACAAAAAACACGGTATCGAGCACAAACAAAAGTGCTTGCATGTGGTGTTGACCTCAACTCAAGAAATACAGACCGGCGCCAGTATGCCTGCGCACGCCATTGCACGGCAGGCCGCAGACGCTCAGCGCTTGCTTTTGCGCGCAGGCCGTGCGCTCTTGGCGCCAGCGCTGGATCGGCCCGCTTTGCGCAGTGGCGCACGGCTTTCTTCCGGCGCCCGCAACAAAGCGGCCTGAGGGCGCTTGGCGGGTTTGTCGCTGCGCTCCCCCTGTTTATCGCGCATGGCGCGCGGCAACACATCGTCGCCAGGTGTGACCAAGCGAAAATCGATGCGGCGGCCGTCCAAGTCGACGCGGCTCACCTGCACCTGCACCCGGGTGCCCAAGGCATAACGGATACCAGTGCGCTCGCCACGCAGCTCTTGGCGCGCTTCGTCAAAGCGGAAATACTCGCCCCCCAGCTCGGTGATGTGCACCAGACCTTCGACGTACATCGCGTCCAGCGTCACAAACAAGCCAAAACTGGTGACCGAAGACACCACACCCGAGAACTCTTCGCCCAGGTGCTCGCGCATGTACTTGCACTTGAGCCAGGCTTCCACATCGCGGCTGGCCTCGTCGGCACGGCGTTCGTTGGCGCTGCAGTGCAGGCCTGCGGCCTGCCAGGCTTGCACCTCGGCGCTGGGTTTGCGCGGTGCGGCGCCGGTGGCCGCGGGTTTGCGCGAGGCCAGGCGTTTGCTCAGCTTGGCGTGTGCCTCGCCCGGCGTGGGCAAAGCGGGCAAGCGGTAGGTGTTCCCGCTCAAAATCGACTTGATCACCCGGTGCACCAGCAGGTCCGGGTAACGGCGAATCGGGCTGGTGAAGTGGGTGTAGGCAGAAAACGCCAAACCAAAGTGCCCGGCGTTTTGTGGGGTGTAGATCGCCTGCTGCATGGAACGCAGCAACATGGTGTGAATCTGCTGCGCGTCGGGCCGCTCTTTGGTGGCCTTGGCGATTTTCTGGAAGTCGCTCGGGTGCGGCGCATCGCCAATGGTCAACGGCACCGCCATCGCCTTGAGGTAGTTGCGCAGTATCTCTTGCTTCTCAGGCGTCGGCCCCTCGTGCACCCGGAACAGCCCCACCCGCTTGTGCTGCTCAATGAAGTCGGCCGAGCAGACATTGGCGGCCAGCATCGCCTCTTCGATCAAGCGGTGGGCCTCGTTGCGCGTGCGTGGCACGATGCGCTCGATGCGCCCCGACTCGTCGCACACGATCTGGGTTTCGGTGGTTTCAAAGTCGACCGCACCGCGCACCTCGCGCGCCGCCAACAGGGCGCGGTACACATCGTGCAGGTTCAGCAGATGCGGCACCAGCGCCTTGCGCTGCTGCGCCTCGGGGCCACGGGTGTTTTGCAAAATCGCCGCCACCTCGGTGTAGGTGAAACGCGCGTGGCTGTGCATCACCGCCGGGTAGAACTGGTAGGCGTGGATCTCGCCCTTGGCGGTGATCAACATGTCGCAGACCATGCACAGCCGGTCCACATCGGGGTTGAGCGAGCACAAGCCGTTCGACAGCTTCTCGGGCAACATGGGGATCACACGGCGCGGGAAATACACCGAGGTGGCGCGGTCGTAGGCGTCCACATCAATCGGCTCGCCGGTTTGTACATAGTGGCTCACGTCGGCAATTGCCACCAACAAACGCCAGCCCTTGGCCCGCCCCACCCGCGCGGGCTCGCAATACACCGCGTCGTCGAAATCGCGCGCGTCTTCGCCGTCAATGGTGACGAGTGCCACATCGCGCAAATCCACCCGTTGCTTCAGATCGGTCTTGCGCACCTTGTCGGGCAAGCCCCGCGCCGCAGCAATCGCGGCTTCGGAAAACTGGTGCGGCACCTCGTACTTGCGCACTGCAATTTCGATTTCCATACCCGGGTCGTCAATGGCGCCCAACACCTCGCGGACACGCCCCACCGGCTGTCCATACAAAGCCGGTGGCTCGGTCAGTTCGACCACCACCACTTGGCCCGGCAAGGCCGAACCGGTGGCGCCTTTGGGGATCAGCACATCTTGGCCATAGCGCTTGTCTTCTGGCGCCACCAACCAGACCCCGCTTTCTTGCAGCAAGCGCCCGATGATAGGTGTGGCCGAGCGCTCCAGGATTTCGGTGACCCGCCCTTCGGGCCGACCTCTGCGGTCCTGGCGCACCACCCGCACTTTCACTCGGTCCTTGTGCAGCACCGCACGCATCTCGTTGGGTGGCAGGTAGATGTCGGGCTGTCCGTCGTCGCACGACACAAAGCCGTGCCCATCACGGTGCCCGGCGACAACACCCACAATTTCGGCCAACAGGTTGTTTTTTTCTTTCACGTGTTTTTTCTGTGTTATAATTTTTGGATTCCTGAAAGCCCAGGTGGCGGAATTGGTAGACGCACTAGTTTCAGGTACTAGCGCTGAGAGGCGTGGAGGTTCGAGTCCTCTCCTGGGCACCAATCATAAAGGCCTGCAAGTCAAAAACTTGCGGGCCTTTGTCTTTTTTGTCGCCACACACATTATCGAAGGTGCGGCAGCCCCATCACACCTCGGCACAGCGACGCAAGACAAGCCCGCACCGCAAAACAAAAAGGGCCTGATCGGATGATCAGGCCCTTCAAATGGGTGGTAGGACGTACAAGATTCGAACTTGTGACCAACGGATTAAAAGTCCGCTGCTCTACCAACTGAGCTAACGTCCCACTTTTATCGCACTCAACGTTTTGTATCCTGCGAAGCCTCAAATTATAGCGTGGTTTTTTCGGTTTTTTGAAGATGCGGTGCTTTTTTTGCCGCGACCGCTTCCGACATGGCCCAAGCCGCAGCCGCCATGCCAAATGTGGCGGTCACCGCCACGGAGGATCCGTAGCCGTGGCAGTTGAGTGATCCATCGGTGTCGCCCACTGCGCAACTCGCATCCGGTCCCGCCACGGCCTCCCGGCTGAACACACAACACACGCTTGCCCTCTTGGCGTCTTTGGCCACCACGCCACTGCGGCGCAGCTGATAACGCAAACGCGCCAGCAAGGGATCGTGGGTGACCTGCAGCAAATCGGCCACTTCCACCCGGTGCGCCAAGGTCTTGCCACCGGCCGCGCCCACGGTCACAAAAGGGGTCTGGCTGCAGATGGCCCAACTGGCCAAGGCCGCCTTGGCGCGCAGGTTGTCGCAGGCGTCCACCACCACGTCTGGCGCAGCCCAGGGCGCCAACAGCCCAGGCCAGTTCTCGGGCGTCACAAAGTCGTCCACCAAGTTCACCTGGCAAGCGGGGTGGATCTGAGCCACCCGGTCCGCCATGGCGTGTACTTTGGCTTGGCCCACCGTGCCTTCCAGCGCATGCACCTGGCGGTTGATGTTGGACTCGGCCACATGGTCCATGTCGATCAGGGTCAGGCACGACACACCGGAGCGGGCCAAGGCCTCCACCACCCAAGAGCCCACGCCACCGATGCCAACCACCACGATGTGTGAATCGAACAAGCGCTGCGCCGGATCGACTCCGTAGAGACGGCGCAAGCCACCAAAGCGGCGGTCCAGATCAGCGTCGGCCATTCGGCGCCCAGCTCACTCGCGTTCGAGCAACCACATCTGCAGGCGCAGACCAGCCATGGCGCCCAACACAATGCCAACGATGGCGATGGCGCTGTTGAGACTCAAGGTGGAAATGCCCGACAGACCTTGGCCCACGGTGCAGCCCATGGCGGTCACACCACCCACACCCATGAGCACCGCACCGATGAGGTGCAAGGCCGTGTCTTGGGTGTTGGCAAAACCTTCCCAACGGAAGCTTTTGTCCAGCATCGCCGACACCCAAGCGCCCGCCACCACACCCAGCACCACCACCACGCCCAGCGTGAGCGCTTTGGACTTGTCGCTGAACAAGATGAGCCAATCCAGGGTGTACGCCATGGGGGCGGTAAAGGTCAGCGCTTCGATGCGGCCGGAGTTGGTCGCCACATACACGGACTCCAAGGTTTCCGGGTGCTCGGCCACAAAACCCAATCGACCGCTGACCCACCACATCAGCACCACCGACAACCCCACACCCAGGCCGCCCAACCACAAGGCGCCGGAGCGCGATTCGGCGCTGGACAACGCCCAGCCGACCAGTAGCGCGCCCACCGCCACACCGATCAAAGGCGCATTGGCGCCCCAGGCCGACGCCCACTGCCAAGCGGCGCCACCAGCGGTCCATTCAAAAGCCACTTTGTCTACGGTTTCTGTGCGCAACACAGCGGTCACGCCACGCAAGGTGGCGTACGCCGCCACACCCATGACCACAAACACCACCAGGGACTTCAAACTGCCAGCGCCAATACGCACCAGCGTTTTGCTGCCGCAACCCGATGCCAACACCATGCCCACGCCAAACAAAGTACCGCCAACCAAGGCCGACAACCAAATGATGCGTGCACCCGAATAGATCGTCATGGTGGGATCGATCAGGCCACGCCACGCCAACAAGTGAAAGCCCATGGCCGCTACGCCAATGGCCAACACCCACATGCGCATGCGGGTCCAGCTGCCCATGTTGACGATGTCGCTGATCGCCCCCATGGTGCAGAAATGCGAGCGCTGGGTGACAAATCCGAAAAAGCCAGCCACCAAGAAAGAAGCCCAGAGCACGGTGTGCTGCTGGGCAATGAGTGCATTCATATCCATCGACCGATTGTAGTTTTGGTGGCCCGCCCTCGTTGGGTCAAGGGCCTTGATGCATACGGGACTGCTCAGCGCAATCGGGCCAACCGTTCACGCGCCGCCACGGCGGCCTCCGACTGTGGGTGGGCCGCGATCAGCTGCTCCAAGGTACGCCGGGCAGCCCGGTTGTCCTTGAGTTCAGCCTGCGAGTTGGCCATGGCCAACATGGCCTCTGGCTTGCGAGGGTGATTTGGAAAACGCTCCACCAACTTGCCATGGACGTCGAGTGCCTCTTTGTAAGCGCGCACCGCATAGTGTGCGTTGCCCTGCCAATACAGCGCCATCGGCGTATAGCCGCTTTCGGGGTAGCGCCGCATGAAATTGCCAAAGGCCATCGCCGCAGCGGCAAACTCCGCCTGACGCATGATGGCCACAGCCTGCTCAAAATCTTTTTGCTCACCGGGCTGGGCCAAGAATTCCGTGCCGTCCACACTCACCTTGACGGGCTCAAACTGGCGCAGGCGCTCATTGATACCCGCCTGGGTGTCGCGTTGGCTGCGCTGCACCTCGGCCAAATCCCGGGCCAGTTGCTCATTCTGCCCCCGCAAAGCAGCCATTTCACCACGCAGCTGCTCAATCTGGTTCGACAACTCCAGCAAGCTGCGCCGCTGTGAGGCCTGGGCCTCAGAGTCGCCGTTGCCGATGCGGTCCACCGCTTGGCGCGCCTCGTCGAGTTGTGTGCGCAGCAGCTCTACCCGCTGGCGCAGATCCAAAATGGCCTTGCGTGCCTCATCGTCGCTGAAAAACGCGTGGGCCGGATAAGCCGCCATCAGAGCGGCCACAGCCACGGCGGCACGCGCTGCTCCCAAAATCTTGTTCATGGCCGGGCCTCAGCGCAAATTGAATTCAACACGGCGGTTGCGTTCATGGCTCTCTTCGCTGCCGCCAGCCTGCGCAGGTTTTTCCTCGCCAAAGCTGACTGCCTCCATCTGAGCGTCTTTGACGCCGAGCAAGGCCAAGGAGCGGCGCACCGCCTCTGCACGCTTTTGCCCCAAGGCCAAGTTGTATTCGCGCCCACCGCGTTCGTCGGTGTGCCCCTCAAGACCCACACGCAGATTGGGGTTGCGCGCCAAAAACCGGGCGTGCGCCTCGAGCAAGCTGGCGTACTCGGGGCGCACCTCGTAGCTGTCGTAATCAAAGTACACAATGCGCTGCAGCTCAGCGGGCAGGCTGGTGATTTGGCGCTGGGCCACATCCACCGCAGACACATCGCGCGATCCCGTCGGCGCGCCAGCCGTACCGCGCTGCTGCAGTGTGCCGTCGCGTCCCACCGGCACAGCGGTGCGGTCTTGCACCTCAGCCTCATCCAGTTTGATCGAAGAGCCACAGCCGGCCAACGCCAATACGGCCCCCAGCACCAAGACCTTGGTCACACCTTGACCCCACAACTTCCCACGCAATATTGCACCCATGAGCTTGTTTCTCCAAAAAAAGATGACAAAGAACGGCCGCCAGCGTCAGCCCACAAACGGCCCCCAGTCGGGCTCGCGGATATCACCCTTGGCGCCTGCGAGCCGGGTTTTGACACGCCCGTCGGTGGTGCAGGTCATCAAGGCTTCCTGACCTTGCTGCTTGGTGGCGTACACAATCAAGCGGCTGTTCGGCGCAAAACTGGGGCTTTCGTCCGCAGCGGTATCGGTGAGTGCGGTGACTTGGCCGCTGGCCAGATCCATCACATGCAAGCGGAAAGCGCCGCCCACCCGCGAGACATAAGCCAACCATCGCCCGTCGGGGCTTGGGCTGGGCGAGATGTTGTAATTGCCCGAAAAACTCAGGCGCTGTGGATTTTCGCCACCCACCCCCATGCGGTAGATCTGTGGCGATCCTCCACGGTCACTCACAAAGAAGAGCGACTTGCCGTCGGCAGCAAACGCCGGTTCGGTATCGATGCTCGACGTTTGGGTCAAGCGCCGTGGCTCTCCGCCGTTGGCGTCCATCAGATAAATTTGCGCATTGCCCGACAAGGTCAGCGCCATGGCCAAACGCGCGCCGTCGGGCGACCATGCCGGCGCACTGTTGGAGCCCCGGTAACTGGCCAGCAAGCGCCGCCGCCCTGTGGCCACATCGTGCACGTACACCACGGGCTTGCGGGCCTCAAACGAAACATACGCCAGCTGTTGCCCATTGGGCGACCAAGCCGGAGAAATGATTGGTTCGGGGCTGGCGAGCGCCGAGCGCGCATTCTCACCATCCGCATCGGCGACCCACAGGTTGTGGCGGTTGCCAGCCCGAGAAACATAGGCGATGCGGGTGGAAAACACCCCTTTCTCGCCGGTGAGCTTCTCGTACACGTAGTCCGACACCCGGTGGGCCGCCAAGCGCAGGTCGCCAGCGCCCACGGGAAAGCTCTGCCCCCCCAGATCCTGCACCTTGACCGCGTCCCACAGCCGAAAACGCACATCGAGTCGGCCATCGGCCAAACGCGCCACGCTGCCAAGCACCAGCGCATCAGACCCCCTGTCCTTGACAGGAGCAAGATCAGGCCGCGAGTTCTCGTCGCCGCCAGCCAGCGGCACCTCCACCAAACGCAAGCGGCCACTGCGCTCCAGATCTGCCCGGACCACCGCCGCCACATCGGCCGACAGGCCGTCGTTGCCGCGAAAAGCCACCACCGATAAGGGAATCTGTGTGGCGCCCACACCAGACACTTCGACCCGAAACTGGGCTGCCGCGCTCAACGGGACTGTCAGCAGAGGACAAACCACGCCCGCCGCCAACAAGGAACGCCTCACAGAAGAATGATCAGTCATCCGCAATCGCTTTGCCAAAAAAGAAGTGCATCTCACAGATATAGAGCGCCCTAGCCGAGGGGCGCTGCCACGCAGCGTCTGATAATACCGGAGCCATTGGCCCGCTCGCCGTTGACGCCCACCCATTCATTGCGGATCGCCATTTTGAACACCACAAGCTCTTCCCCTCAAAGCCAACAACTGGGCCATCGCATGCGCCGGCTTTGGCCTTACTTCAGAGCATCGAAGGCCGGAATAGTTCTCGCGTTGACCGCAACCCTGGCAGGCGCTTTGACCGAGCCGATGATCCCGGCTCTGCTCAAAGCTCTGCTCGACAGCGGCTTTGGCGAAGGACGGATTGCGCTGTGGATGGTGCCGGTGTCGCTGATTGGCTTGTTTGGCCTGCGTGGCTTGGCGGTGTTTTTGGCACAGTATGCCTTGGCACACACCGCCAACCAAGGCTTGTTGCAACTGCGCCAGGCCATGTTCCAAAAAATGGGGCGCGCCCACCTTGCGCTGTTCAACGAACAAAGCGCGAGCAAGCTCTCCAACACCCTGGTCTATGAAGTGCAGAACGGCGCATCGACCTTGGTCGGCGCGCTGCTGTCGATGAGCAAAGACGGCCTGACCATGTTGGCGCTCTTGGGCTACCTGTTCTGGCTCAACTGGCAACTCACCTTGATCGTGTTGCTGCTGTTCCCGGCGCTGACCGTGATCATGCGGGTGCTCTCGCGCCGGCTGTACGGCCTGACACGCCAAACCCAAAGCGCCACCGACGAATTGGCCTATGTGGTCGAGGAAAACGCGCTGGCCTATCGCATGCTGCGGCTGCATGGTGCACAGCAACGCCAGTCGCAGCGCTTTGATGCCCTGAGCCAACGCCTGCGCCGTTTGGCCATGAAGTCCACGGTGGCCCATGCCTCCATGACGCCGCTGACACAAATATTGGCTGCTGCGGCGTTGTCGGGTGTCATCAGTGTTGCACTGTGGCAAAGCCAGAAAACCGGCATTACCGTGGGCAACTTTGTGGCTTTTGTGACCGCCATGTTGATGCTGATCGCTCCGGTGCGCAACTTGGCCCAAGTCGCCGGGCCCCTTACCCGTGGCTTGGCCGCGCTGGAGCGGGCGCTGGAATTGATCGAGAACACGCCCGACCAAAGCTGCGGCCACCACGCACCACGCACCGCCCGCGGCGAGATCCAATGGCGCGACACTGTGGTGCAGTACCCTGGAGAAGATGGGCAACCACGCAGCGCCCTGCGCGGCATCGCGCTGGCGGTGGCGCCGGGCGAGGTACTGGCTCTGGTGGGGCCTTCTGGGTCCGGCAAAACCACCTTGGTCAACCTGCTGCCACGGTTTATCGAGGCCACAGCGGGAGATGTGCTGCTCGACGGAGTGCCGCTGCAAGACTGGGACATCGTGAGCCTGCGCCGCCAGATTGCCATGGTCAGCCAAGACGTGGTGATGCTCAACGAATCGCTTGCGGCCAATGTCGCTCTGGGCGATGGTGAACCTGATTTGCAGCGGGTGGAGCAGGCCCTGCGCGCGGCCAATTTGTGGGAGTTGGTGCAGACCCTGCCCCAAGGCATACACAGCATGGTGGGCCACAACGCCACCACGCTCTCAGGCGGACAGCGCCAACGCTTGGCCATCGCCCGTGCGGTCTACAAAAATGCCCCCGTGCTCATCCTCGATGAAGCCACGTCGGCGCTTGATAACGAGTCAGAACGTTTGGTGCAAGAGGCGCTCGCGCGGCTCATGCAAGGCAAAACCACGATTGTGATTGCCCACCGCTTGAGCACGATTGAACACGCTGATCGAATCGCCGTTTTGGACAATGGCAGCATCGCTGAAATCGGATCTCATCAGGATCTGATTGCACAAAATGGGGCTTATCAAAAGCTCCGGCAATTGTCTTTTATCGACAATAAACCACAATAATTTACAAGACGTAACTGCTATTTATCAGTTTTATCACTTTAAATACCAAAGTACGCACCTGTATCGCACAATCGTGTAAAAAACTTCACCAAATCAAGCATTTAGAAGACTATCATTGCCAAACTTCTGAGCTAGGGACGGTTTGAGCTCAAAGTTGGAGTTATCTTTCACAACTGCTTGTTTTGCAAAGGTTTTGAACATGAAAAGACTGACAACAATCCTCTGGGTGGCGGCAGCTGTGGCTTTGGGCGTTGCACACGCCAATGAGCCTGTCACAACGGCAGAAACCGCAGCAGAAGCAGCGGTCGAGCCGCAAAGCAGAATTTCTTGGCAAACCTTTGAGGCCACGCCATTGGCACAGACAGCGATTGCGGCCAACCAAGCCCGTATCGTGTTTTTGCGTTCTGGCCCGACGCAAGACAACGCCATTCCGGCAGATGTGTTCATCAACGGCCGACTGCACAGTGCCGTGCTTCCCGGCGCCTACGCCGAGGCCTTGGTGTGTGCTGGTCAGCACCAGATTGAGCTGAAGTCGCGCGCCACTGCCGGCATTGACCCGGCCCGCGTCCCTTCGCTGAAGGTCGACGTCAAAGCACGCCAGACCGCCTACGTGGCTCTGGGCGACCCGCGCACCCCACAAGCCTTGCGCACACTGCAACCCAACGCCTTGCCGCGCGACGTGACTCAACTGCAGCGCCAAAACCATGCTGTCTCCCGCGTGCCGGCCCCCACCAATTGCCAGCCCCAGGAAACCCGCTACAACCTGGCGTCCGAACTGCTGTTTCGCTTTGGCAAGTCGGATGTCCAAGACTTGCTGAGCACTGGCGAGGCGGAAATCATTCGCTTGGCGCGCAAGATCCGCGAAGAGCACTCCAACATCGAATCGGTGCAAGTCATTGGCCACACCGACCCAATGGGTGCGCGCGAGCTCAATATGCGCCTGTCACAGCAGCGCGCCGAAACGGTGCGCAACATCTTGATCGCTGCTGGGCTGCCGGCCGAGCGCATCAGCGCCAAAGGCGTTGCCGACAGCCAGCTGGTGGTTTTTGACTGCGCCACCAAACGCCTGAGTCGCGACGAAATGCTGGGCTGTAACCAGCCCAACCGCCGGGTCGAAGTGCTTGTGCGTGGCCTGCAGTAACAGCCGCCCAACCAGCACGTGTCCAGTTACAGCACCAACACAGGGGTACCAACATGACCAACAAGATCTACACCATTTCGGTGGAAGTGGCCAATGAGCCCACCGCCGTTGTCTCCCTCAACACCGCCCGCACAGCAGCGCAAGGCGCGCTCAAACTGGTTGCCAAGGGTGGTGCCTTGTATCAGCTGACGGAGACCGCCACTGGATTTGCGCCACAACAAATCCAAGTGCGCCGCAAGGGCCAAGACCTACTCATCAGCCTAGAGCAGAGCAGCCCTGATAAGCCAGACCTCATCATCGAAAACTACTTTGGCGTCGACAACGCTGTGGTGGTGGGACAAGCGGAAAACGGGCAACACTATCCCTTTATTCCCGACACCGCACTCGACATCCACGCCATCGACCGCTTGGCCGATGGCACCACCATCACCCAGGTGCTGGGTGGCAATGTGGGCCCCATCCCTGCGGTCGTTGCGGCAGACGCTGCAGGCGCCGCAGTGGGTGTGCTGGCCTTTAACCCGCTGCTGGCGCTCCTCGGGCTCGGCGGTGCGGCCGCTGCCGGCGGCGGTGGAGGCGGAGAAGGTGGTGGCAATGGCGAAAGCACCAGCCCCACGGTGGCAATTGCCCAATTCGACAACAACAGCCGCATCGGCAACAGCGAAAAAGCCGCCGTCCCGGTGTCGGGCACCAGCACCAACGCCGCAGGTGGCTCGGTTCAGCTGGTCGTTACCGACAAAAACGGCGTGGAAGTCGCCTCCAAATCTGTGCCCGTGGCCAACGACGGCACCTGGAGCACCACAGTGGACGTGAGCAACGCCCCCGATGGCACGCTCACCGCCAAGGCCGTGGCCACCAGCACTGGGGGCGCCAAGTCGCCAGAGGCCAGCAAAGAGGCGGTCAAAGACACCTACATCGACCCCAACCCGGTCGACCCCAACGAAGACCCCAACCGTCCGGCTGGCGAAACCGACTGGAAAGCCAAGCTCGCCGACCCGTCCAACACCGGCTCCAAGGACGACAGCACCACCGCAGACAACCGCCCCACCTTCACCGGCACTGGCGAGCCCGGCGGCAAGGTCGAAATCACCTTGCCCGACGGCACCACCGTCACCGCCAATGTCAGCCCCGAAGGCACTTGGACCGCACCCTATCCCGCTGGCGTGCCCGCCCTGCCCAATGGCACACAAGGCCCCGATGGCCAAGGCTTACCCATCAAAATCACCGACGCCGCTGGCAACACACAAACCGGCAAACTGCCTGTGACCATCGAAGGTCCAAGCGTCGATCTGCAGATCTTTGATGGCAGCCTGCGCTCCGACCCCAGCCTCATCAACCTCAACGAACAAGGCAGCGTCACCCTCAGTGGCTCCACCATCGGTGCCAAAGAGAACGACATCGTCACCATCGTCATCCGGGGCGCATCGGGCGACCCCGTCACTGTGACCGCCACCGTCAAGGCGGACGGCTCTTGGTCCACCACCGCCAACGTGACCACTCTGCCAGAGGGTGAGCTCACCGCCAACGCCACCGTGGTCACCACGGTCGAAGGCCTTTCCTTGACCTCACTGGCCGACACCCAAGCCGCCACGAAAGACACCAAAATCGACGACGAGCCGGTCGACCCCAGCGATCCGAACAACCCCGACGACCCCACCGGCACCAACGACTGGACCGCCAAGCTTGACCCCGACTCTGACACTGGCACCAAGGGCGATGGCACCACCGCCAACAACCGTCCTACCTTCACTGGCACCGGAGAGCCCGGTGGCAAGGTCCAAATCACCTTGCCCGACAACACCACCATCACCGCCAATGTCGACGACGAAGGCAATTGGACCGCACCCTACCCGTCGGGCGTGCCCGGTCTGCCCAGTGGTGAGCAGCGACTGCCCGTCCAGGTCACCGATCCGGCCGGCAACACATCCTCGGGAGAACTGCCTATCACGATTGAGCCTGGGGTAGAGATTAAGGTCTTTGACGGCACAAAAGACACACCAGCCGGCTTCATCAACGACGCCGAAAAGAGCACCGTGACCGTGAGCGGCCTGGCCACCAATGTCCCGGGCGGCACGGTGGAAGTGGTCATCACCGACAAAGACGGCAGAGTGGTGGCACGCAAAACTGGCATTGCCATTGCTAGCAACGACAGCTGGACCACCACGGTAGACGTCAGCGGAGCGCCGGATGGACAACTGACGGCCACCGCAGTGGCGGTATCGACCACCAATGTGCGCACCCCAGAGTCTCGCAAGGAAGCCATCAAAGACACCTTCATCGACAACGAACCGGTTGAGCCAGGCGGCCCCGACAACCCGACTGGCACCAACGACTGGACTGCTGAGCTCGACGACTCGTCCAACACCGGCTCCAAAGACGACAACGCCACTGCCATCAACCGCCCGACCTTGAGCGGCAAGGGCGAGCCTGGCGGCACCGTGACCGTGACATTCCCCGATGACACCACCAGCACCGTCGAAGTCGGCGAGGACGGCACCTGGGAGATGCCCTTCCCCGCAGACACAGAATCGCTGCCGCGCGGTGAAGTGCCTCTGGACGTTACCGTCACCGACAAGGCCGGCAACACCACCGAAGACACCCTGACCCTCGACATCCAAGGGCCAGACGTCACCATCACCCAATTTGATGGCGCCAAGACCGATCCTGCCGGCTTTATCAACCGCACCGAACAGAACCAGGTCACCATCGAAGGCACCTCCAATGGCGCGAAGACTGGCGATATCGTCACCATCGTCGTCCGTGGCGAATCGGGCGACCCCGTGACCGTCTCCACCACTGTCAAAGAAGGCGGCGGCTGGAGCATCGATGACGTCAACCTGAGCACTTTGCCTGAGGGCAAACTCACCGCCAGCGCTACCGTCACCACACGCGTGCCCGACCCGCTGGACAGCACCAAAACGGTCAGCGTGACCTCGCCAGCCGACACCGAAGTCGCCACCAAAGACACCCGGATTGACGACAACAACCCCATCGACAACAGCCCAGAACAGCCCGCCGGCAAAGACTGGACTGCTGAGCTCGACGACTCGTCCAACACCGGCTCCAAAGACGACAACG
>CAZYUD010000003.1:0-207786 GCA_964650505.1 uncultured Hydrogenophaga sp. | reverse complement strand
CGACACCGAAGTCGCCACCAAAGACACCCGGATTGACGACAACAACCCCATCGACCCCAACCCTGAGCAACCCAAGGACTGGTCCGCGCACATCGACCCCGACTCCGACAGTGGAACCAAGGGCGATGGCGTCACCGCCGTGAACAAACCACTGTTCAGCGGCAAGGGTGAGCCTGGCGGCAAGGTTGAAATCACTTTGCCGTCCAAGGACGATCCGACCAAGACCGTGGTTGCCACAGCCATGGTCGATCCCAATGGCAACTGGAAGCTGCCCACCTATCCGGACAATGCAGCGCCTCTGCCGAATGGGTCACAAGATATCCCGATCAAAGTGATCGATCCCGCAGGCAACTCGGCCGAAGCCAAATTGCCTGTGACGATTCAGGCGCCCACGGTAGACATCACGTATTTCAACGGCGACAACCGACCCAACGACGGCTTTATCAACAAAGCCGAAGTGGCGAATGTCACCATCCGTGGCGACAGCTCATTCGCCCCAGAAAACAGTGTGGTGACTGTTCGCATCAGCGACGGCACCCTCACCGTCACCGTCAGCACGACGGTAAATGCCGAGGGCGAGTGGACCGTGAACCCCTCACTGATGTTGCTCAATCAAGGCGCTGTCACCGCTACTGCCGTGGTGAGTGTGGTCACCGGCTTGCCGAGTGGCAACATCGCTTCGGCGGAAGATAGACAAGTCCAAGTCAAAGACACGGTGGTGTTGACTCCAACATTTACCGATAACGCCAGTGCGACCAATGACATTGTCTTGGCAGGGAAGTCCGTGTTCATACTGAACAACACTGAACTCAACAACTTGACCGGCTACCAGATTGGCATCACATCTGATGCTCTAGATCCATTGACATTCAGCAGTCTGAACTTCAGCCGTGGTGGCTCGCTGAATGGGAATACCGTGAGCCTCACCACCACTGAGCTTAACAACCTGAGCCAAGGCCTCTACACCATTGAAGTCCAGGGAGAGGACCGTGCTGGCAACACCGAAGTCTTCCAGCAGGTCATTGGCAAAAGTACGGGATCCTTGGGGGTGTACGTAGCAACAGAAAACAATGCGGCCACCGGCAATCCGAACTTGGACAACTACTTCATCAACCAAAAAGGAATGAACGAAGTGCTTGACTTGGACGGGTCGGGCGACAACGACAAGGTGTATTTCCTGAAGACGGGCCTGGGCACTCCAGGGAGTGCAGACGAGGCCACCATCCGCAACTTCACGGTGGGCAAAGACCAAATTGTGTTGTCCGACATCCTCAGCACCAAGACCGACAGCTTCCTGCGTTTCGAGAACGTGGATCTCAATGGCAATACCGCCACGTTGGAGAGCACCAAGATCTATGTCAGCACGGCGGGCGCATTTGCGGCGGGCGACAACGCCGCCGCCTTGCAGAGCAAGGCAGATCAAGTCATCTACATCCGCGATTTCAATGCAGATGTGAACAACTTGAACTGGCTCGTGATCTGACGACCCCAAGCCCCTCACAACCACCGCCTCGGCGGTGGTTTTTTATGCCCGTTTCACAGCAGCACGATGTCGTACTGTTCTTGGGTCATGCTGGCTTCGGCCTGCAGCGAGATGGGTTTGCCGATGAAGTCCGACAGGCCAGCCAAGTGCTGGCTTTCCTCGTCTAAAAACAGCTCGATCACACCGGGTGCGGCCACCACCCGGAACTCGCGCGGGTTGAAGGCGCGCGCCTCGCGCAAGATTTCGCGCAAGATGTCGTAGCAGACGCTGCGCGGGGTTTTGACCACGCCTTTGCCTTCGCAGGCTTTGCAGTTTTCGCTCAGCATGTGGGCCAGCGATTCGCGGGTGCGCTTGCGCGTCATCTCCACCAAACCGAGCTGCGAGAAGCCGCCGCACATGGTCTTGACCCGGTCGCGCGCGAGCTGTTTGCGGAATTCGGCCAGCACCGCGTCGCGGTGGTCCTCGCGCGCCATGTCGATGAAATCGACGATGACAATGCCGCCCAGGTTGCGCAGCCGCAGCTGGCGGGCGATGGCTTGCGCCGCCTCCAAGTTGGTGCGAAACACCGTGTCGTCAAAATTGCGCGCGCCGACAAAGGCGCCGGTGTTCACGTCAACCGTGGTCATGGCCTCGGTCTGGTCAATCACCAAATACCCGCCCGACTTCAAATCCACCCGGCGCGACAGCGCGCGCGCAATGTCGTCGTCGATGTTGTGCAGGTCAAAGATGGGGCGCTCGCCGCTGTAGTGCTGCAGCTTGGGCACCGTGTCGGGCATAAATTCCTGCGCAAAAGCCAGCAACAGGCCGTGCTGCTCACGCGAGTCGATGCGGATGGTCTGGGTCTGGGCGCTGACGATGTCGCGCAGCACCCGCTGCATCAGGTTGAGGTCTTCGTGCAACAGGGTGGCGGGCGGCTGGCGGGTGGACCCGTCCTTGATGCGCCGCCAGGTCTTGCGCAAATAAGCGATGTCTTCGGCCAGCTCGTCGTCGCCTGCGTCTTCGGCGTTGGTGCGCAGAATAAAACCGCCGCCCTCGGCCTCAGTCAAGGTCACCAACCGTTGGCGCAGCGCTTCGCGTTGGGCGGTCGGTATTTTTTGCGACACCCCAATGTGGTTGTCCTGCGGCAAAAACACCAAGAGCCGCCCGGCGATGCTGATCTGCGCCGTCAGGCGCGCGCCTTTGGTGCCCAGCGGGTCTTTGAGCACCTGCACCATCAGCGCCTGGCCCTCAAAAATCTGCTTTTCAATCGGTTGTACCGCGCCAGCGGGCAGCACCTTGCCGTCGCCATCACCGCCTTTGGGCTGGGCGTGGCGCGCGGTGATGTTGGGCAACAAATCGGCCACATGCAAAAACGCCGCCTTGTCCAGCCCAATGTCGATGAAGGCCGACTGCATGCCCGGCAACACCCGGGCCACTTTGCCCAGGTAGATGTTGCCGACCAGGCCGCGTTCGAGCGTGCGTTCGATGTGCACCTCTTGCACCGCGCCCTGCTCCACCACCGCCACCCGGGTTTCCTGTGGCGCCCAGTTGATCAAGATGTCTTGGCTCATGCGGCGGCTCCGGTGGGTTGCAAGGGCATGCCGAGTTCGGCGAACACCTGGGCGGTTTCAAACGCGGGCAGGCCCATGATGCCGCTGTAACTGCCGCTGATGTGCGACACCCACAGCGCGGCCTGCCCCTGGATGGCGTAGGCACCGGCTTTGCCCATGGGCTCGCCGCTGGCCACATAACGGCGGATATCGGCGACCGGCACCGGCGCAAATTCCACCCAAGAGGTGGACAGCGCTTGGGCGCGCTTCACCGCCCGCGCCGAGGGCTTGGCCAAGCCGACCGCCGTCAGCACCCGGTGGCGCCGGCCCATGAGGCTGTGCAGCATGGCCTGCGCCTCGGCCGTGTCGGCCGGTTTGCCCAGAATGCGCCGGCCCAAGGCCACTGTGGTGTCGGCGCACAGCACCGGTGCCAGCGGCAAGCCGCGCCGGCGCAAACGCTGCACGGCGGCGTCGAGCTTCAGGCCAGTGACCCGCTGCACATAGGCCGCAGGCGCCTCACCTGGCAGCACCTCTTCCAGCGCCTCGGCGTCTTCGCTGGCGTCGGGCAAGAGCAGCTCGCAGCGCAGGCCCCACTGTTCCAGCAACTGGCGGCGGCGCGGGCTTTGGGAGGCGAGGTAGATGAAGCTCATTCGCGGTGGTACGGGTGGTTGCTGTTGATCGACCAGGCGCGGTAGAGCTGCTCCAGCAGCAACACCCGGGCCATGGCGTGCGGCAAGGTCAAGTCGGACAAGCGAATGCGTTGCTGGGCGCTTTGGCGCAGCGCCGGGTCCAGCCCGTCGGGGCCACCGATGATGAGCGCCACATCGTCGCCGCCTTGCTGCCACTGCGACAACTGCTGCGCCAGCGCTTTGGTGGTGAGTGCGGTGCCGCGCTCGTCGAGCACCACCTTGCGCGCGCCTTTGGGGCAAGCCGCCTCAATGCGTTCGCGCTCGGCGGCCCACAAGGTTTCCACCGTTTTGCTGCCGCGCGGCTCGGTCTTGACGGTTTTGACTTCCAGCCGCAGATCGGGCGGGAAGCGGCGGGCGTAGTCGTCGCAGGCGGTCTGCGCCCAGTCGGGCATGCGCTGCCCCACCGCGACGACCACCAGCTTCATGCGCCCTTGCGGGGGGTTTTGGCGGCGGGCTTTTTGGCGGCAGCGGCTCTGGCAGCGGGCTTGGCCACCACCAATTTCTTGGCGGCCGGCTTCTTGGCCGGTGCGTTGACCACCACCTTGGGCAAGGCCTTTTTGGCCGCAGGTTTTTTGGCTGCAGACTTGGCCGTGGTGGTCTTGGCGGTGGCGGTCTTTTTGGCCGCTGGCTTGGCGCTTGCGCTCGCTGCTTTGGTGGGGGCTTTCGTGGACGCTTTGGCGGCGCTCTTGGCCACCGCTTTCACCACAGCGGCGCCCGAACGCGCGGGCGCTTCGGCGGCTTTGGTGGTTTTCTTCGCAGCGGCTTTTTTGGCCGGGGCCTTGTCGGCCACGGTCTTAGCGGCGGCGGCCTTCTCGGCACCGTGTTTCAGCCGCACCGGCTTGGCGCCCCAGATTTCTTCTAGGCGGTAATACTGGCGAATCACCGGTTGCATGATGTGGCAGACCGCCGCACCACAGTCGACGATGATCCACTCGCCGTTGTCTTCGCCCTCGATGCGGGGCTTGTCAAAACCGGCGTCTTTGACCGCGTCGCGCACGCTGGAGGCCAGCGCCTTGGTTTGGCGGTTGGAGGTGCCGCTGGCCACAATCACGCGCTCAAACAGCGGCGAGATGTCGGCGGTGTTGAACACCACTATGTCTTGGGCTTTGACGTCTTCCAGACCATCAACGATGGCCCGCTGGAGTTTTTGGACGTCTTTTTTGGCAGCGGTTTCGGTGGTCATGCGGGATCCGTCGGTGAATAAAGAGAATGGGTCGAAATATAGCCGGCCACGGCCGGGTGCAGTTCCTGCTCCAAAGCCGGGCAGCCCACGCCCAACTCGGCGATGGCGCGGCGCATGTCGGTCGAGCTGACGTTGAGGTAGGGCATCAGCAGCCACACCGGTTTGGGCAGGCGCGGGTCCAGGTCTTTGGGCTCGCGCGACTTCACGCGCTCAGGCCATGGCGGCGGCTCCTCAGGCCGCAGTGCCACCACCGGCACCACCGCGTCGAGCAAGGCTTCCCAGCGGTGCCACGACGGAAATACCCGCCACTGGTCAATGCCGAGCAGCAAAAACAGTGTTGCGCCCGGATAGGCTTGTTGAATGCGCTCCACCGTGTCGATGGTATAGCTTGGGCCCTGGCGGCACAGCTCCTGGTCGTCGACCTGCACTTCCATCAAGTCGGCAAACGCGTGGCGCGCCATGGCCAGCCGGTGGCTGGCCGGCGACAAGGTGCGGCGTTTGTGCCAGGCGTCGCCGGTGGGAACGACCATACAGCGGTCTAACTCCAGCTGTTCAATGGCCGACTCGACCAAGATGCGGTGGGCGCGGTGGGGCGGATCGAAGGAACCGCCAAAAATGCCGATGCGTTGGGGGCGCTCGCCAGGTGCAGCGGCGCTCATGCCAGCCAGTCCTTGCGCACCAAAAAGTCGCTCGTCAGCCGCGCCTCGGGCGAGTCGGGCGGCATGGCGCGCTGGTACGACCAGCTCACCAGCGGCGGCATCGACAACAAAATCGATTCGGTGCGCCCGCCCGACTGCAGGCCAAAGTGGGTGCCCCGGTCCCAGACCAGGTTGAACTCCACATAACGCCCACGCCGGTAGAGCTGGTGCTCGCGCTCGCGCTCGCCATAGGGCGTGTTCAGCCGGCGCTCCACAATGGGCAAATAGGCGCCCAAAAAGGCGTCGCCCACCGAGCGCAACATGCCAAAGCTCTGCGCAAAGCCCAGCTCGGAAAAGTCGTCAAAAAACACGCCTCCCACACCGCGCTGCTCGCGCCGGTGGGCCAAATAGAAATACTCGTCGCACCACTGCTTGAAGCGCGGGTATTTGTCATCGCCAAACGGCGCCAGTGCGTCGCGGCAGGTGCGGTGAAAGTGCACCGCGTCTTCTTCAAAACCGTAGTAAGGCGTCAGGTCCATGCCACCGCCAAACCAGCACACGCTCTCACCACCGGCGGGATGCGCGGCGATCATGCGCACATTCATGTGCACCGTGGGCACATAGGGGTTGCGCGGGTGAAACACCAGCGATACGCCCATGGCCTCAAACGGCGCGCCGGCCAGCTCGGGCCGGTGCTGGGTGGCCGACGGCGGCAACTGGGGCCCGGTGACATGCGAAAACCCGCAACCGGCGCGTTCAAACACCGGACCGTTTTCCAAGATTTGGGTCACGCCCTCGCCTTGCAGTTTTTCGCCGGCGGCTTTGGTCCAGGGGTCGACCGTCACTGGCGAGCCGTCCCGCGCCGCCACAGCGGCCATGATGCGCTGTTGCAAGCCCATGAGATAGGTTTTGACGTCGGCGGTTTGCGGGGTCATGCCCTGCCCTCCTGTGTGTGTGATGGGGTATGGCCCAGCGGCCGAATCGGGCTGGCGCCTTGGGGTTTGAAGCCCGAAGCACCGGCCATGAGCTGGGCCATGCGTTCGTGGTCGGCCTGCAGATCGCCGCTCAAGCGCACAACATGGCTCAAGTCGACGCATTTGTTGGCCACATCCAGCTTGACCAGCATAACGGGCACCTGGGCCTTGTGGGCCACCTGGTAAAAGCCGCTGCGCCAGCCCTCGGTGCGCTTGCGGGTGCCCTCGGGCGACAAGGCGAGCCAGAACAATTCGCCGCGCTCGCGGGCTTGTTCAAACTGGGCCACCATCTCGCCCACCGCGCCGCGCGGGGCGCTGCGGTCCAGCGGCACACCGCCGAGCCAGCGCAGCCAGCGCCCAAACACAGGGATACGAAACAAGCTGTCCTTGCCCCAAAAACGCACCTGCACCCCAATCGTCCATTTGGTCAACACGGCCACCGGGAAGTCCCAGTTGCTGGTGTGCGGGTAGACGATGGCCACACCCTGGCGCGCCGGAAAGCCGTGGTACACCAAGCGCCAGCCCCAGGCGCGCAGCAGCAGCGCGGCCAAGCGCGAGCCCTGAAACTGCACGGGCATGGGCAATGGGCCAGGGTGGCTCACAGCGCGCGGTATCCGATGTCGCGGCGGTATTGCACGCCGTCGAATTGCACCGCGTCTGCCAAGGTGTAGGCACGGGCCTGGGCCTCGCGCACGCTGGCACCCAAAGCGGTGGCACACAGCACCCGGCCGCCGGCGGTGAGCACCGCGCCGTCTTGCTCGGTGGTGCCGGCGTGGAACACCACCGCGTCGGGCGCGTCGGCCGGCAGGCCGCTGATGGCGTCGCCTTTGCGCGGGGCCATGGGGTAGCCGGCGGCGGCCAGCACCACACCCAGCGCCACCCGCGCGTCCCATTGCAGTTGCACCTTGTCCAGTTCGCTGCGGGTGGCGGCCAGCAGCACCTGGGCCAAGTCGCTGTGCAGGCGCATCAGGATCGGCTGGGTTTCAGGGTCGCCCATGCGGCAGTTGAATTCGAGGGTTTTGACCGCGCCGTCGCGGGTGATCATCAGCCCGGCGTACAAAAAGCCGGTGTAGGGAATGCCGTCGGCCGCCATGCCACGCAGCGTGGGCCAGATCACCTCGTCCATGGCGCGCTGGTGCACCGCTGGCGTGACCACCGGCGCGGGCGAATACGCGCCCATGCCGCCGGTATTGGGGCCTTGGTCGGCGTCGAGCAAGCGCTTGTGGTCTTGGCTGGTGGCCAGCGGCAGCGCGTGTTCACCGTCGCACAGCACGATGAAGCTGGCCTCTTCGCCGTCCAAAAACTCTTCAATCACCACCCGGGCGCCACCGGCGTTGTGGCTCACGCCGAGCTTGTTGTCGAGCAGCATAAAGTCGATGGCCTCGTGCGCCTCGGCCAGGGTCATGGCCACCACCACACCTTTGCCAGCCGCCAAGCCATCGGCCTTGACCACAATCGGCGCGCCCATGCGCTCCACATAGGCGTGGGCGGCGGCCGCGTCGGTGAAGGTGTCGAAGGCGGCGGTAGGAATGCCGTGGCGGGCCATAAAGGCTTTGGAAAAGGCTTTTGAGCTCTCCAGCTGCGCGGCGGCCTGGGTCGGCCCAAAAATCGCCAGCCCATGAGCGCGGAACTCGTCCACCACCCCGGCGGCCAGCGGCGCCTCTGGCCCCACCACGGTGAGCGCGACCTGGTTGGCCTGCGCCCATTCGCGCAAAGCCACCTTGTCGGTGATCGGCAGATTGGTCAACTGCGCATCGCGCGCGGTGCCGGCGTTGCCGGGCGCCACAAACACCTGCTCCACCCCCGCCGATTGCTTGAGCTTCCAGGCCAGCGCGTGTTCGCGGCCACCGCCGCCAATCACCAAAACTTTCAAACCGTTCTCCAAAAAAACGCTGCAATCACTTCAAGGTCCAACCAGCATCTGACTCAGTGTCCGGAGCGCGTGCCCCAAGATCAAGAACGCGGCGGATCCGGCTCAGCCGGTCCGCACCGCGTTGCCCCCTTGAGGGGGTGACGTGCGCAGCACGGCGCGGGGGTGGATCACAGCTCAGCGTTGTGAAAAACCGCTTGAACATCGTCCAGGTCTTCGATGATGTCCAGCAGCTTCTGCATGCGGGCTGCATCCTCGCCGGTGAGCTCGATGGTGTTCTCTGGGCGCATCGTCACCTCGGCCACTTCGGGCTTCAGGCCAGCGGCTTCCAGCGCGTTCTTCACCGCTTCAAAGTCGGTGTAGGCGGTCAGCACCTCGATGGCGCCGTCGTCGTCGGTGATCACGTCCTCAGCGCCGGCTTCCAGAGCGACTTCCATCACCTTGTCTTCCGACGTGCCAGGCGCAAAAATGATTTGGCCGCAGTGTTTGAACTGGAAGGCCACCGAGCCTTCGGTGCCCAGGTTGCCGCCGTGCTTGCTGAACGCGTGCCGCACCTCGGCCACGGTGCGCACCCGGTTGTCGGTCATGGTGTCGACGATGATCGCCGCGCCGCCGATGCCGTAGCCCTCATAGCGAATCTCTTCCAGCGCCTGGCCTTCGAGGTTGCCCGAGGCCTTGTCCACGTTGTACTTGATGCGGTCGGCCGGCATATTGGCCGCTTTGGCCTTGTCGATCGCCAGCCGCAGGCGCGGGTTCATGGCCGGATCGGCGCCACCGGTGCGGGCGGCCACCGTGATCTCGCGGATCACACGGGTCCAAATCTTGCCCCGCTTTTCATCTTGGCGGCCCTTGCGGTGTTGAATATTCGCCCATTTGCTGTGTCCAGCCATGGCTGAGTCCTTTTTTCTGATGCGGTTTTGATTTAATAAGCGGGCGATTTTACGTTTTCCCCCGTCCCCACCCCCATTTGGAGCGCCCCATGGCCGAACCGATGCTGATCGCCCAGAACGCCACCGCCCAGTGCCACTTGTTGCCCAGCCTGGCCAACCGCCACGGCCTGATCACCGGCGCCACCGGCACCGGCAAAACCGTGACGCTGCAAACCCTGGCCGAACAATTCTCGCTCTGCGGGGTGCCGGTCTTCATGGCCGACGTCAAAGGCGACCTCACCGGCATTTCACAAACCGGGCGTATCCCCGACAAGATCGCCAAGGTGCTGGCCGAGCGGGGCTTGGAGCTGCCACAGCCCACCGAATGTCCCACCACGCTGTGGGACGTATTCGGCGAGCAAGGCCACCCGGTGCGCGCCACGGTCAGCGACATGGGCCCGCTGCTGCTGTCGCGCATGCTGAATTTGAACGACACCCAGACCGGGGTGCTCAACCTGATGTTCAAGATCGCCGACGACAACGGCCTGTTGTTGCTCGACCTCAAAGACCTGCGCGCGATGCTGCAGCATGTGGGCGACAACGCCAAGCAGTTCACCACCGAGTACGGCAATATCAGCTCGGCCAGCGTGGGCGCCATCCAGCGCGGCCTGCTGCAAATTGAGCAACAGGGCGGCGACAAGTTCTTCGGCGAGCCCATGCTCGATATCAACGACTTCATGCAAACGGTGGATGGCAAAGGGGTGATCAACATCTTGGCGGCCGACAAGTTGCTCAATGCCCCCCGGCTCTACGCCACCTTTTTGTTGTGGATGTTGTCCGAGCTGTTTGAAACCCTGCCCGAGATCGGCGACCCGGAGAAGCCCAAGCTGGTGTTCTTTTTTGATGAGGCGCACCTGCTGTTCAACGAAGCGCCCAAGGTGTTGGTCGAGCGCATTGAACTGGTGGTGCGGCTGGTGCGCTCCAAGGGCGTGGGCGTCTACTTTGTCACCCAAAACCCGCTGGACATTCCCGACAGCGTGCTCGGCCAGCTGGGCAACCGGGTGCAGCATGCGCTGCGCGCCTTCACCCCACGCGACCAAAAAGCGGTCAAGGCCACGGCTGAGACCATGCGGCCCAAAGTCGGCCTCGACATTCAAGCCGCCATCACCGAGTTGGCGGTGGGCGAGGCGCTGGTGAGCTTTTTGGACACCAAAGGCCGCCCGAGCGAAACCGAGCGGGTGTTTGTGCTGCCGCCGGGCAGCCAGATTGGCCCGATCACGCCCGAGCAGCGCCAGGCCCTGATCGCCGGTTCGCTGGTGGCTGGTGTGTACGAAAAAACCCTGGACCGCGAAAGCGCCTACGAAGTGCTGATGGCCCACGCCGGCCGCAGCGCCCTAGCCGCCGAAGCGCCCAGCGACACGCCCAAGACCCCCCGGGTACCCGGCGCCGCCCAAGCGCCGGCCGACACCGGTGGCGGTGGCATGCTCAATGAACTGCTGTTTGGCCGCACCGGCCCGCGCGGTGGCCAACACGACGGCTTGGTGCAAGCCATGGCCAAAACCGCCGCACGCAGCGTGGCCTCGGGCCTGGGCCGCCAAATTGTGCGTGGGGTGCTCGGCAGCCTGCTCGGCGGCGGCCGCAAGCGCTGACCCCCCAGAGCGTTTGCGCCATGAAAACCTTGCTTCTGCTCGCCGCCCTGTTGGTCGCCGGTCCTTTGCTGGCGGGCCAGCTGGGCTGGCTCTCGGGCACCCAGCCCGGTGATTTGGGCGTCAGCAACGGCCGCCTGAAGCCACCGTCCGACACCCGCAACAGCGTCTCCAGCCAAGCCAACCTGTATCCCGAGCACCCACAGCGGGCGTACGCCGACATCGCGCCCTTGGCGCTGCTCTCGGGTGGTGCCGAAGCCTCGATGGCGGCCCTGCGCCAGGCCTTGGAGGCCACGCCCGGCATCAACGTGCAAGAGGCGCGGGCGGACTACCTGCGCGCCACCGCGCGCACCCGCTGGCTGGGCTTTGTGGACGACCTGGAGTTCTGGCTCGATACCAGCGCCCAGGTGATCCACTTGCGCAGCGCCAGCCGCCTGGGGCGTGAAGACTTTGGCGCCAACCGCGCACGCATCGAGGCGATCCGCCAGCGCTACAGCGCCCAGCCCTGAACAATAGAAGGGTGTCCAACGGCGCCGGCCGGCGCGCCTACTGTCCACTTAAGTTGACACTTTTCGTGTCCAAACGGTCAAAAAAGGGCCATGCTGTGCCATACTGAAACCCATGGCGCAAGCATTCCCCTTCTCAGCGATCGTGGCCCAGGACGAGATGAAAACGGCGATTTTGATCGCCGCCATCGATCCCAGTGTCGGTGGTGTTCTGGTGCTCGGCGACCGAGGCACCGGCAAGTCCACCGCCGTGCGGGCGCTCGCCAGCCTCTTGCCCCCCATCAAAGCGGTGGTCGGCTGCCCCTACCACTGCGACCCGCGCGAGAGCGCCAGCGGCTGCCCCTCGTGTGCGGCCCAGCCCGCGGGCAAAGCCCCGCGCACCCACACCATCCCGGTGCCGGTGGTCGATCTGCCGCTGGGTGCCACCGAAGACCGGGTGGTCGGTGCGCTCGATTTGGAACGCGCCCTGTCGCAAGGCGTCAAGGCCTTTGAACCCGGCCTGCTGGCCCAGGCCAACCGGGGCTTTTTGTACATCGACGAGGTCAACCTGCTGGAAGACCACTTGGTCGACCTCTTGATCGACGTGGCCGCCTCCGGCGAAAACGTGGTGGAGCGTGAAGGCCTATCGGTGCGCCACCCCGCGCGTTTTGTGCTGGTGGGCAGCGGCAACCCCGAAGAAGGTGAGCTGCGGCCCCAGCTGCTGGACCGTTTTGGTCTGTCGGTGGAGGTGAAAACCCCCGAAGGCCTGGCCGATCGGGTCGAGGTGGTGCGCCGGCGCGACGCTTTTGAACAAGACCGCGCCGCCTTTGTCGCCCAATGGGCGGCCGAGGACGAGCGCATTCGCCGCCAGTTGGTGGCGGCGCGCAAACGCCTGAGCGCGGTGACCTTGCCCGACACGGTGCGCGAACACACCGCCGCCTTGTGCGCCGCGCTTGGCACCGACGGCTTGCGCGGCGACCTGACCCTGATGCGCGCGGCCCGCGCCTTGGCCGCTTGGCAAGGCGACAAAGCGGTCGGCACCACCCACCTGCGCCAAGTGGCCGCCCCGGCGCTGCGCCACCGCCTGCGCCGCAACCCGCTGGACAACGCCGGATCGGGCGTCCGGGTGGAACGCGCGGTGGCCGAACTGCTGGCATGAGCGACGGCACAGGCCCCGCCACCGGCGCCCGCGCGGCGCTGGCCGCGGCCTTGTTGGCGGTGGACCCTGCGGGCCTCGGCGGCGCGGTGTTGCGCGCCGGCCCCAGCCGGTGGCGCGAGCGCTGGCTGCAACAGCTGCGCGAGCGCCTGCCCACCGACGCCCCCTGGCTGCGCCTGCCACCGAACGTGAGCGCCGACGCGCTGATCGGCGGGCTCGACCTCGGCGCCACCTTGCACAGCGGGCGCCCTGTGGCCCAACGCGGCCTGCTGGCGCGCGCCGACACCGGCTGCCTGTTGCTGCCCATGGCCGAGCGTTTGGCGCCCTGGGTCGGCTCACAGCTGTGCGCCGCGCTCGACCAGGCCGAGGTGCAATTGCAGCGCGACGGCCTGGCGCAGTGCCACCCGGCGCGCGTGTGTGTGCTGGCCTTGGACGAAGGCGTCAGCGGCGACGAACAGCCCCCCGCCGCCCTGCGCGAGCGGCTGGCCTTTCACTTGAGCGACGAGGCCAACGGCGCCGACGCCGAAGCGCCCTGGGATGCCGACGCGGTGGCGCGAGCGCGCGCGCGCTTGGCCCAAGTGCGGCTGCCCGAAGCGGTGCTGCAAGGCCTGTGCGCCGCCGCCCACGCCTGGGGCATCGACTCCCTGCGCGCACCAGCCATGGCGCTGCGCGCCGCCCGGGCGCTGGCCGCTTTGAGCGGCTGCGACGAGGTGAGCGACGAACACGCCCGCGTGGCCGCCGCCTTGGTGCTGGCGCCGCGCGCCACCCGCCTGCCGGCCACCGAAGCCCCGGCCGATGCGCCCGAACCGGCACCTGAACCCTCAAACGACACGCCAGCCGACACACCAGCCGCCCCCCCCGCGCCTGAGCCCACAGCGCCGTCCGACCAGTCGCCCAGCGAAGCCGACACAGCGCCCCCACCCGAACACCCCGCCGAGGCCGGCGCGCTCGACGACCGGCTGGTGGACGCGGTGCGCGCCGCCATTCCCGCCGGCCTCTTGGCCGCCATGGCCGCGGGCTTGGCCACTCCCCAACGCGCCAGCGCCGCCGGCACATCGGGTGCGCTGCTGCGCCACAGCCAGCGCGGCCGGCCCCTGGGCAGCCGCCGGGGCGAGCCCCGTTCTGGCGCGCGGCTGCATGTGCTCGACACCTTGCGCGCCGCCGCGCCCTGGCAAAGCCTGCGCCAGCGCAGCACGGACCAGAGCGGGCGCATCCAGATCCGCAAAGAAGACTTTCATGTGGTGCGCTACCAGCAGCGCCGCCCCACCACCACCGTGTTTGTGGTCGACGCCTCAGGCTCGGCCGCGCTGCACCGGCTGGCCGAGGCCAAAGGCGCGGTCGAGCTGCTGCTGGCCGAGTGTTATGTGCGGCGCGACCGGGTGGCGGTGCTGGCCTTTCGCGGCGCGGGCTGCGAGCTGCTGCTGCCGCCCACCCGCTCGCTGGCGCGCGCCAAACGCAGCTTGAGCGCCTTGCCCGGCGGCGGCGGCACACCGCTGGCCACCGGCATCGACGCGGCCGCCGAACTGGCGACCCAACTGGTGCGCCAGGGCGACACCCCCACCCTGGTGCTGCTGACCGACGGCCGCGCCAACCTGGCGCGCAACGGCGCGCCCGGCCGGGCCGCTGCCACCGCCGACGCCCTGCTGGCGGCGCAGCGCTGCCGTCTGGCCGGCCTGCGCGCGCTGCTGATCGACACCTCGCCACAGCCCAGCGAGCAGGCCTGCACCCTGGCGCAGGCCATGGGCGCCACCTACCTGCCGCTGCCCCACGCCGGCGCCGAGCGCCTGTCGCAAGCGGTGCAGCTCGCCGCCCGACCGGGCGCCTGATCCGCATGGGCCGCGCACTCGACTGGGACCGCGACGGCCCCACTTGGCCACACCACAGCCACAGCCATTGGGTGCCGGTGGACGGCTTGCGCTGGCATGTGCAGCGCTTTGACGGGCCACGGCCCGACGCGCCCTGCGCCTTGCTGCTGCACGGCACCGGCGCGTCCACCCATTCCTGGCGCACGCTGGCGCCCTTGCTCGCGCAGCACCTGCGGGTGTTGGCCATCGACCTGCCCGGCCACGCCTTCACCGGTCTGCCGCCGGCTGGCGCGCGCGCGCCGCAGCTGTCGCTGCCCGGCATGGCGCAGGCGGTGCACTGCTTGCTGCAGACCCTGGGCGAAACACCGGCGCTGCTGATCGGCCATTCGGCCGGGGCGGCGGTGGCGCTGCGCATGGCGATCGACGGCTTGCAACGGCCGCAGCTGCTGGTGGGCGTGAACGCCGCGCTCTTGCCGCTGGGCGGCGCGGCCGGCCCGGTGTTTGCGTCGGCCGCCAAGCTGATGGTGCGGCTGCCGCTGGTGCCGCGTGTGTTCGCCAGCCACGCCAGCGACCAGGCGGTGGTGCGGCGCCTGTTGCAAGGCACCGGATCGGCGCTGGACGCCGAGGGCACCGAGCTGTACCAGCGCCTGGTGGCCTGCCCCCAGCATGTGGCCGGCGCGCTGGGCATGATGGCGCAGTGGGACCTGCACACCCTGGCGCGCGACCTGCCGCGCCTGGCCACGCCGCTGCTGTTGCTGGTGGGCGAGCGCGACCACACGGTGCCGCCCAGCCAAGCGCAGCGGGTGCTCGGTCGCCTGTCGCCGCAGGCGCAGGGCCGCTGCATCGCCCTGCCCGGCCTGGGCCACTTGGCGCACGAAGAACAAGCCACGCTGGTGGCGCCCCACATCGTCCAGGCCTGGCAGGCCCTGGCAACGGAATGCGCATGACAAACACGCCCCAAGCCCCCTGGACCCCCATCTTGCCCGAGGCGCCGGCGCGGCATTTCTGCACCGACTGTGGCCTGTCGCGCACCGAGCGGCCCAAGCGCTGTGGCCAGGCCTGCCAGTTCATTGCGCCCGACTACCCAACACTGGAAGCGCGGGTGCACGGCCGCGCGCGGCGCCTGCCGGCACCCGGTCAGGACGGCGACGACGAGCTGTTTTTTGGCCCCCACCGGCAGATGCTGCAAGCCCGCCTCAAGCGCCCCCTGGCCGGCGCGCAGTGGACCGGCATCACCACCCGCATCGCCCAAAAACTGCTGGAAGCCGGCGAAGTGGACGCGGTGATCGCCATGGCGCCGCACCCCGACGACCCGTGGCGTCCACAGCCGGTGCTGGTGACCCGGCCTGAAGACATGGTGCGCTGCCGCGGCATGCGCATGGGCTACGCACCCCTGATTGCGCTGGTGGAGCCGGCGCTGCGCATGGGCCACACCCGGCTGGCGGTGATCGGCATTCCTTGTCAGGTCTACGCGCTGCGCGCCATCCAGCCCGAGCTGGAGCGCGAACAAGGCCTGCAAAAGCTGGTGGTGATTGGCACACCGTGTTCGGACAACACCACCACCGAGCGCTTTCACCAATTTCTCGCGCTGGTGTCGCCCCAGCCGCAGGACGTGACCTACCTCGAATTCCGCGCCGATTACCACGTTGAAATCCGCATGAAGGACGGTGCGGTGCGCGAAATTCCGTTTTTGCAACTGCCGCTGTCCACCCTGCCGCCCGACTTTTTTCCCACCACCTGCCGCACCTGTGTGGACTACACCAATGTGCTGTCGGACATCACCGTGGGCTATATGGGCGGGCGCGGCGAGCAGTGGCTGCTGGTGCGCAACGCCCAGGGCCAGGCCTTGCTGGAGCTGCTGGGCGACGAAGTCGCCACCTGCGCGCCCAGCAGCGCCGGCCAGCGCGCCGGCGCGGTGCGCGGCTTTTTGGCCAATGTGCAGCGCGCCGCCGGGGGCCTGCCGCTGCGCAAAATGCCGAACTGGCTGCGCCCCATCGTCGGCTGGCTGATGCCGCGTGTGGGGCCGCGTGGCCTGGAATTTGCCCGCGCCCGGGTCGAAATGAAGGCGCTGGAAACCCTGGTGCACCTGCAGCGCGAAGCGCCCGCGCGCATGCCCAGCATGGTGCCCGAACACGTGTGGCACCTGGCCCAGCCCTATGGTGTGGGGCCCCGCCCGGTCACCCGCACCCCCCCTCCCCACACCGCCGACTGACACCGCGCGGTCGATGGTCGCGAGCCGACCGCACAGGCCCAACCGCGCCTGCTAAGCGCCCAACACCCCAATAAACCACGGGTTTACCCGCATCTTTGGGCGCCAATAGGTCAAATAGATTGACATGTGTTTGTGTCATGTTAAATTGACACTTGTGTGGGTCGCATCTGGATGATCCACACAGCCATCGACGGGGGCTCCATGGACATGATGTCACGCATTCAACAGGCCCTGCACCGGCAGCTCGCCAGCGCCGAGGGCCCCAGCGCCCCACCCCGTCTGAGCGCCGCCATGCGCCACGCGGTGTTTCCCGGTGGCGCGCGCATCCGCCCCCAACTGTGTTTGGCCGTGGCCAGCGCCTGTGGCGAAGACGCCCCCGCCCTGAGCAACGCCGCCGCAGTGGCGATTGAGCTGATGCACTGCGCCTCGCTGGTGCACGACGACATGCCGTGCTTTGACGACGCCAACACCCGCCGTGGCCAGCCCACGGTGCACGCGGTCTATGGCGCGCCGCTGGCGCTGCTGACCGGCGACGCGCTGATCGTGATGGCGTTTGACGCCCTGGCCCACGCCGGCGCCGCCCACCCACAGCGCCTGGCGCCCCTGCTGACCACGCTGTGCGCCGGCACCGGCGCGCCAGACGGCATCGTCGCCGGCCAGGCTTGGGAATGCGAAACCCACGCCTCGCTCAGCCGCTACCAGCGCGCCAAAACCGGGGCGCTGTTTGTCGCCTCCACCTGCAGCGGCGCGCTCGCCGCAGGCGCCGACCCACAGGCCTGGCGCACCTTGGGCGAGAGCCTGGGTGAGGCCTACCAGGTGGCCGACGACATCCGCGACGTCATGCTGCACAGCAGCGAGTTGGGCAAACCCGCCGGCCAAGACGCCCACCACCACCGCCCCAGCGCCGCCGCCGATCTGGGCCTGCAAGGCGCGGTCGCTTATTTCCAGCAGCTGATGCAACAAGCGGTGGACGCCATCCCCGACTGCCGCAGCCGCCAAGCGCTGCGCCAGCTGGTGTGGCAAGAGTCCGAGCGCCTGATGCCACAAAGCACCTGCGACCGCATCCACCAAGGCCACACCACACCCGCGGTGGCCACACACCCATGAGTGCACTGCCCTCCCCCCTGCCGGTGCTGGCGCCCGCTGGCTCGTGGCGCGATCGGCTGGCCCAACAGATCGACCGCTGGACCACCAGCCCAGGCATGTACCGCTGGGCACTGGGCTGGCCGCTGTCGCGCTGGGTGGTGCGCCACCGCGCCGCCAAACTGTTTGAGCTGATGTCGGGCTTTGTCCACACCCAGGTGCTGCTGGCCTGTGTGCGCCTGCGCCTGCTGGAGACCCTGCTGCAAGCGCCGCGCACCCTGGCCGAGCTCTCCGCCCAGACGGGTCTGGCGCCCGATGCGCTGCAGCGCCTGCTCGACTCGGCCGTGGCCATGCGCTTGGTGGAGGTCCGCGCCAACGGCCGCTACGGCTTGGGCGCCCTGGGCGCACCAGTGGCCGCCCACGAAGGCCTGCGCCAAATGGTCGAGCACAACGCCACCCTGTACGAGGACCTGCGCGACCCGCTGGCCCTGCTGCGCGATCCCCAACACGCCGGCATGCACGCCTACTGGCCCTACACCCCCGAACAGCTCAACCCCAGCCCCGCGCCGACCGACAGCTTTGTGCGCTATTCGGCGCTGATGGCCAGCTCGCAGCGTTTTGTGATCGAGGAGCTGCTGCACGCCTACCCGTTTGAAGAACACCGCCGCGTGCTCGACGTGGGCGGCGGCCAAGGCGGCTGGCTGTGTGCCCTGGCGCAACGCCACACCCACCTGAGCTGCGATTTGTTCGACCTGCCACCGGTGGCCCAACTGGCGGCCGAGCACATCGCCCGCCAAGGCCTGGGCCAGCGCATCCGCACCCACGGCGGCAGCTTTGCCGCCGACGAACTGCCCAGCGGCGCCGACCTCGCCACCCTGGTGCGGGTGGCGCACGACCACGACGACGCCACCGTGCTCACCGTGCTGCGCGCCATCCACCGCGCGCTGCCCTTGGGCGGCAGCTTGCTGCTGGCCGAGCCGATGGCCAACACCGGCAAAGCCAGCCCGAGCGACCCGTATTTCCACTTTTATCTGATGGCCATGGGCTCTGGCCGCCTGCGCACACCCGAGGCCTTGTCGGCCCTGATGGAGCAGGCCGGCTTCACCCACATCGAGCGTGTGCCCAACCCCATGCCGCTGCACACCCAGATCTTGTTGGGTCGCAAGTCTCAGTGTTTACCCTATAACCCCAGTTGAACCGTCAATTTTAGTTGACACATGTTTATGTAAACTGCTTAATACAGCCATGCAAGCCCAAGCCATTGTGTTCAACAGCCCCTGCGAGGTCGCCTTGCAGACCCTGCCGGTGCGCGCCATGGCCGATGGCGATCTGGACATCGAGGTGGAATACAGCGGCATCAGCACCGGCACCGAGCGCTTGCTGTGGGACGGCAGCATGCCGCCCTTCCCGGGCCTGGGCTACCCGCTGGTGCCAGGCTACGAAACCGTAGGACGTGTGCTGCGCACCCAGGGCGATTGCCAACACGCGGTGGGCGACCGGGTGTTTGTGCCCGGCTCCTACAGCTTTGAAGGGGTGCACAACCTCTTTGGCGGCGCCGGTTCGCGCTTGGTGGTGCCCGACAACCGCGTGGTGCGGGTGCACACCGAAGGCCCCGAAGCGGTGCTGCTGGCCCTGGCCGCCACCGCCTACCACAGCGTCACCTTTGGCGGCACCCGCGAGCCGGGCACTCCGCCCGACCTGATCGTGGGCCATGGGGTGATGGGGCGCTTGCTGGCGCGCCTGACCGTGGCCGCCGGTGGACCTGCACCGGTGGTGTGGGAAACCCAAAGCCTGCGCCAAAGCGGCGCCGACGGCTACAGCGTGCTGCACCCGGACGATGACGAGCGCAAAGACTACCGCGCCATCTACGACGTCAGCGGCGACGCCGACATCCTGCACCGCGTGATTCCACGCCTGGCCAAAGGCGGCGAGGTGGTGCTGGCCGGCTTCTACCACCAAGACATTTCCTTTTCGTATGCGCCCGCCTTCATGCGCGAGGCCAGCATCCGCGTGGCCGCCGAATGGAAGCGCGCCGACCTGCTGGCGGTGGCCGAACTGGTGCACACCGGCCGGCTCTCGCTCGACGGCTTGCTCACCCACAGCCAAACACCCGATCAAGCGCACCAAGCCTACGAGGCCGCGTTTGGCGATCCCCACTGCCTGAAGATGGTTTTGGACTGGAGACACTGACATGAACGCGCCTGAACTCAAGACCCATCCGATCCACTTTCAGGCGCAACTGCGCCAAGAGGCCGCCATCGAGCCCGATCCGGTGCACACCGGCGAGGTCAAGAAAGACACCCAAATCATCGCCATCTACGGCAAGGGCGGCATCGGCAAGAGCTTCACCCTGGCCAACCTGAGCTACATGATGGCGCAGCAGGGCAAAAAAGTGCTGCTGATCGGCTGCGACCCGAAAAGCGACACCACCAGCTTGCTGTTTGGTGGTCGGGCCTGCCCCACCATCATCGAAACCTCGGCAAAGAAAAAACTCGCCGGTGAGCCGGTCAAGATCGGCGACGTCTGCTTCAAGCGCGACGGCGTCTACGCCATGGAACTCGGCGGCCCCGAAGTGGGCCGGGGCTGCGGCGGGCGCGGGATCATCCACGGCTTTGAGCTGCTGGAAAAACTCGGCTTTCACGAGTGGGGTTTTGACTACGTGCTGCTCGACTTTCTGGGCGACGTGGTCTGCGGCGGCTTTGGTCTGCCGATTGCGCGTGACATGTGCCAAAAGGTCATTGTGGTGGCCAGCAACGACCTGCAATCCCTCTACGTGGCCAACAACGTCTGCAGCGCGGTCGAATACTTCCGCAAGCTCGGTGGCAACGTCGGTGTGGCCGGCATGGTCATCAACCGCGACGACGGCACGGGCGAGGCCCAGGCCTTTGCCGACCAGGTCGGCATTCCGGTGCTGTCGGTCATTCCGGCCAACGAAGACATTCGGCGCAAAAGCGCCAGCTACGAAATCATCGGCCGCCCCGATTCGGTGTGGGGCCCGCTTTTCGCCCAGCTCGCCGCCAATGTGGACGCCTCATCCCCTATGCGTCCGTCTCCACTGACGCAAGACGGCTTGTTGGGTCTTTTCTCATCGGCCTCGGTGGGCCGCGACGTGGTGCTCGAACCCGCCACGCAATTCGACATGTGCGGCAAGACCGAGACCACCAAGCCGTCGCTTGAAGTGGTCTACGACGAAGTCTGACCCCAGCGCGAGCCCGCCATGAACGCCGTCATCCCCATCATCCCCGCCGCTGCCCCTGGCGCCACCGCCATTGACGGCGACGGCATGGGCTGCCACGCGGGCGGCGAGACGCTGCTGGCCGCCGCACAGTCGGCCGGCAAAAGCGAGGTGCTGGCCCAGTACGCGCAGGACTACCCCAAGGGCGAGCACGTCGGCCCGCACGACCAACCGCAGAGCATGTGCCCAGCTTTCGGCTCGCTGCGGGTGGGCCTGCGCATGCGCCGCACCGCCACCATCCTCAGCGGCTCGGCCTGCTGTGTGTACGGCCTGACCTTCACCAGCCATTTCTACGGCGCGCGCCGCAGCGTGGGCTATGTGCCCTTCAACAGCGAATCGCTGGTGACCGGCAAGCTGTTTGAAGACATCCGCGAGGCGGTGCACGCCCAGGCCGATCCGGCGCAGCTCGACGCCATCGTCATCATCAACCTGTGTGTGCCCACCGCCAGCGGTGTGCCACTGCAGCTGCTGCCACCGTCCATCAATGGGGTGCGCATCATCGGCATCGACGTGCCCGGTTTTGGGGTGCCGACCCACGCCGAAGCCAAAGACGTGCTGACCGGCGCGATGCTGAAATACGCGCGCCAAGAGGTCATGGCTGGCCCGGTGCCCGCCCCGCGCCAAGCGCGCAGCGACAAACCCACCATCACCCTGCTGGGCGAAATGTTCCCCGCCGACCCGATGCTGATCGCCCAAATGATCGCGCCCATGGGCTTGGCGGTGGGCACCACCGCCCCCACCCGCGAGTGGCGCGAGCTGTACGCCGCGCTCGACGGCGCGGCGGTGGCCGCCATCCACCCCTTCTACACCGCCAGCGTCCGCGAATTCCAGGCCGCCGGCCGACCCATCGTCGGTTCGGCCCCGGTCGGCGTGGACGGTACCCACGACTGGTTGGGCGCCATTGGCGCGGCCACCGGTGTATCGCAAGCGCTGATCGACACCGCGCGCAACCAAACGCTCGCCGCCATCCGCGGTGTGCTGTCGCAACAAAAAATCAACGGCCGCATCACCCTGAGCGGCTACGAAGGCTCTGAGCTGCTGGTGGGCCGCTTGCTGGTCGAATGTGGCGCCGACCTGCGTTATGTAGGCAGCGCCTGCCCGGCCACACCGTGGAACGCGCAAGACGCCGACTGGCTGCGCAGCAAAGGTGTGCAGGTGCAGTTCCGCGCCTCGCTCGAAGACGACCTCAACGCGCTGCACGAATACCAGCCGCAGCTGGCCATTGGCACAACCCCGGTGGTGCAAGCCGCCAAAGAGGCCTGTGTGCCGGCGCTCTACTACACCAACCTGATCTCCGCGCGCCCGCTCATGGGCGTGGCCGGTGCGGGCTCGCTGATCCAGGTGATCAACGCGGCCATGGGCAACCAGCACCGCTTCAACGCCATGAAGGACTTCTTCGGCGGCGTGGGCCAAGGCGACGAAGCCGGGGTGTGGGAAGACGTGCCCAAGCCCTTCCCGAACTTCCGCAAGGACATGCGCCGCTTGAACGAAAAAGCGGCCAAAAAACGGGAGGCACACGATGTTGGTGCTTGACCATGACCGCGCTGGCGGCTACTGGGGTGCGGTGTATGTGTTCACCGCGATCAAAGGCTTGCAGGTGGTGATCGACGGCCCGGTGGGCTGCGAGAACCTGCCGGTCACCTCGGTGCTGCATTACACCGACGCTTTGCCACCGCACGAGCTGCCGATTGTGGTCACCGGTCTGGCCGAGGAGCAGCTCGGCCGAGAAGGCACCGAAGGTTCGATGAAGCGGGCCCATGCGGTGCTCGACCCCGAGCTGCCCGCCGTGGTGGTGACCGGATCGATCGCCGAAATGATTGGCGGCGGCGTCACCCCCGAAGGCACCAACCTGATGCGCTTTTTGCCGCGCACCATCGACGAAGACCAGTGGCAGTGCGCCGACCGCGCGATGTTCTGGCTCTGGAGCGAGTACGGCATGAAAAAGGTGCCTGCCCGCAAGCCCCTGGCTGAGCGTCCCGCCGGTGAAAAACCGCGCGTCAACATCATTGGCCCCAGCTACGGCGTGTTCAACAGCGCCAGCGACCTGGCCGAAATCCGCCGCCTGGTGCAAGGCATCGGCGCCGAGATCAATATGGTGTTCCCGCTCGGCAGCCACCTGTCTGAAGTCTCGCGTTTGGTCGAAGCCGACGTGAACATCTGCATGTACCGCGAGTTCGGCCGCATGTTGTGCGAAGCGCTGGACCGCCCCTACCTGCAAGCGCCCATTGGCCTGCACAGCACCACCAAATTCCTGCGCAAGCTCGGCGAGCTGCTGGGCCTGGACCCAGAGCCCTTCATCGAGCGCGAGAAACACACCACCATCAAGCCGGTGTGGGACCTGTGGCGCTCGGTGACCCAAGACTTCTTTGCCACCGCGAGTTTTGCGGTGGTGGCCAACGGCACCTATGCGCGCGGCCTGCAGCACTTTTTGGAAACCGAGATGGGTCTGCCCTGCCGCTTTGCGGTCTCGCGCATGGCCGGTGAAAAAACCGACAACGCCGCGGTGCGCGAGCTGGTCAAAACCCAGACGCCGCTGATCTTGTTTGGCAGCTACAACGAGCGCATGTATTTGGCCGAAGCGGGAAGCACCAGCCCGATGCGCGCGGCCTTTATTCCGGCCTCCTTCCCTGGCGCCATCATCCGCCGCCACACCGGCACGCCTTTCATGGGCTACAGCGGTGCCACCTACCTGATTCAAGAGGTGTGCAACGCGCTGTTTGACGCGCTGTTCCACATCCTGCCGCTGGGCACCGAGATGGACAAGGTCGACCCCACGCTGGCGCGCGGCGCCGCCGCCGGCCTGGCCACACCGTGGCAAGACGGCGCGCAGACCCGCTTGCACGCGCTGATTTCAAACCAGCCGGTGCTGGTGCAAATCTCGGTGGCCAAACGGCTGCGCGATTCGGCCGAACAACAAGCGCGCGACAGCGGCGAAGCCACCGTGAGCCCGCACCACGTCACCACTGCAGGCCAAGCCCTTGGCCTGGGAGAGCCGGCATGACGCGCCGCGCTCACACACCGTCTTTGGACACCGGCCTGCCGCCGGTGTCTCCCCCACGTTGCGGCATCTCGCCGTGGCTGCCCAGGTTGCGCGGGTTGGGCGCAGCACAGGCCTTTGGGCCTTATTGAAAAGGAGCATTCGTATGGCTACACGGACATCGATTTCCGGCCTGACCGACGAGGAAGCTCAGGAGTTCCACCAGTATTACATCCAAGGCTTCATTGGGTTCACGGCGATTGCCGTGGTGGCCCACGCCCTGGTGTGGTTCTGGCGGCCCTGGCTCTGAGTCAAGACCGGCTTAACTTTTCTTGATCGGAGAAACCGCCATGAACGCTGTGTCTTATGAAACCCATAAGCCCCATGACCGAGACGACAAGCTCTCGTTTGTGCTGATCTTTGCACCGTGCTACGCGCTGCTGTTTTCGATTGCTTTGCTCGGCCAACTGGTCGGCTTGCATTGGAAACATTGGTTGCCGGGCGCAGAGCACAAGACCAGTCTCTTCTCGGGCGTGCATGCCGCGGTGTACACGGTCATGTCCCAACTGATTTAAGGAGTCCGCATCATGTGGAGAATTTGGCGTCTTTTCGACCCCCTTCGCACCATGGTCGCACAAGCAGTTTTCCTGTTTGCGCTTGCAGCCATGATCCACCTCATCCTGTTGAGCACCAACAAGTTCAACTGGCTGGACGGCCCGAAAAAGGCCGCTGCAGGCACAGCGCAACTCGCGCCCATGCCGGCTGCCACCCCCGCCGCAACGTCCTGAACGTCGCGGCCGGTGTGCCGGTGCTGCCGCCGCGCAGGGGCGCAGGCAGCACCTGACACACCCCATATTGCACAGACGCTTCCCATCCACTGAGTCAGGAGGGCCTCATCATGGCCATGCTCAATTTTGAAAAGAAATACAGGGTCCGCGGCGGCACCCTGCTTGGCGGTGACCTGTTCGACTTCTGGGTGGGGCCGTTTTACGTCGGCTTCTTTGGCGTCACCACCTTGTTTTTTGCCTTCCTCGGGACCGCGATGATCCTGTGGGGCGCGGCTCAGGGTCCGACTTGGAACCTGTGGCAAATCAACATCGCCCCGCCCGACCTGTCCTACGGCCTGCGCTTTGCGCCGCTGATGGAAGGGGGGCTGTGGCAGCTCATCACCGTCTGCGCGATCGGGGCCTTTGTGTCCTGGGCGCTGCGCGAGGTGGAGATCTGCCGAAAACTGGGCATGGGCTACCACGTGCCCGCCGCGTTTGGCGTGGCGATTCTGGCCTATGTGACGCTGGTGGTGATCCGCCCGGTGCTGCTCGGCGCCTGGGGCCATGGCTTCCCCTACGGCATCTTCAGCCACTTGGACTGGGTGTCCAACGTGGGCTACCAGTACCTGCACTTCCACTACAACCCAGCGCACATGATCGCGGTGAGCTTCTTCTTTGCCACCACCTTCGCCCTGTCGCTGCACGGCTCGCTCATCCTGTCGGCCACCAACCCCAAAGCGGGCGAAACGGTCAAGACGCCTGAGCACGAAGACACCTTCTTCCGCGACGTCATCGGCTACTCCATCGGCACCCTGGGCATTCACCGCCTGGGCCTGTTCCTGGCGCTGGCGGCGGTGCTGTTCAGCGCCCTGTGCATTGTCATCAGCGGCCCGTTCTGGAGCCGTGGTTGGCCCGAGTGGTGGGGCTGGTGGCTGAACATGCCGATCTGGGCTCAATGGCCCTTGAAATAAGGAGAGAGCACCATGGCGCAATACCAAAACCTTTTCACCTCGGTGCAGGCCACTGGCCCGCTGCACCACGGCGTGCACCTGCCAGCGGGCGACAGCCCGCGCACCGGCAAACAGCCCGCCATCGTCCACCTGTTTGGTCGCTTGGGCAATGCCCAGCTCGGCCCGATCTATCTGGGCGGTCTGGGTCTGGCCTCGCTGTTGTTTGGCGTGCTGGCCTTCAACATCATCGGCTTGAACATGCTGGCCTCGGTCAACTGGGACCCGATCCAGTTTGTGCGCCAGCTGTTCTGGCTGTCGCTGGAGCCGCCATCGGCCCAGTACGGCTTGTCGCTGCCGCCGCTCAATGAAGGCGGCTGGTGGCTGATCGCAGGCGGCTTCCTCACCGTGTCGGTGCTGCTGTGGTGGGCCCGCACCTACACCCGCGCCCGGGCGCTGGGCATGGGCACCCATGTGGCTTGGGCCTTTGCCGCCGCCATTTGGCTGTTCTTGGTGCTGGGCTTTATCCGCCCGGTGCTCATGGGTTCGTGGAGCGAGGCGGTGCCCTTTGGCATCTTCCCGCACCTGGACTGGACCGCCGCCTTCTCGCTGCGCTACGGCAACCTGTTCTACAACCCCTTCCACGCGCTCTCCATCGCCTTCCTCTACGGCTCGACCCTGCTGTTTGCCATGCACGGCGCCACCATCTTGGCGGTCAGCCGCTTTGGGGGCGAACGCGAGATCGAACAAATCGTCGACCGTGGCACCGCGTCGGAGCGCGCCGCCCTGTTCTGGCGCTGGACCATGGGCTTTAACGCCACCATGGAATCGATTCACCGCTGGGCCTGGTGGTTTGCGGTGCTCTGCCCCCTGGTCGGTGGCATCGGCATCTTGCTGAGCGGCACCGTGGTGGACAACTGGTACCTGTGGGCCGTCAAACACGGTGTGGCCCCGCCCTACCCCGACGTGTTTCCCGCTGTGATGGACCCCGCTCTGACCCCAGGAGGCCAATGATGAACGCCTTGCACACCCCTCGACGCGGCTGGGCCTTGGGCCTGGCGCTGAGCGCCCTGGCCCTGCTGAGCGCCTGCGAGCGCCCGCCCATGGACACGGTGCAACACGGCTACCGTGGCACCGGCATGGTCCAGGTCTACAACCCCCGGGTCATGGACGACGTGGTCGCCGCCAACACCATCCCCGGTGAAGCGCCCGCCCCCTCACCCGACGGCCCCAAGGCCAAAGACGTCTACCAAAACGTCAAGGTCTTGGGTGACCTGAGCGTGGGCGACTTCACCAACCTGATGGTGTCCATGACCGCCTGGGTCGCGCCCGAAAAAGGCTGCACCCATTGCCACGCCGCCGGCAACTTCGCCGACGACAGCCTCTACACCAAGATCGTGGCGCGCGACATGATCAAGATGACGCAGACCATCAACAGCGGCTGGACCAACCACGTCTCCACCACCGGCGTGACCTGCTACACCTGCCACCGGGGCAAAGAAGTGCCCGAGTTCGTCTGGTTCAAGCCCCCAGGGCAAGACAAACTGGCCGACTTCATCGGCAACAAAATGGGCCAAAACACCCCGGCCGACAGCGTCAAGCTCTCGTCGCTGCCCTACGACCCGTTCAGCCCCTACCTGTCGGGCGCCGAGCCGATCCGGGTAGCATCGACCCAAGCCTTGCCGACCGACCATGTGGCCAGCATCGCCCGCACCGAGCAGACATACTCGCTCATGACCCATATGTCGGCCTCGCTGGGCGTGAACTGCACCTTCTGCCACAACACCCAGTCGTTTGGCAAATGGGAGGGTGGGCCGCCACAGCGTGTGACGGCCTTCCACGGCATCCGCATGGTGCGCGACCTCAACAACGCCCACATGGAGCCACTGACCCCCGTGTTCCCCGCCAGCCGCAAGGGCGAGCTGGGCGACGTGGCCAAGCTCAACTGCGCCACCTGCCACCAGGGCGCCTACAAGCCGCTGCTGGGCCAACCCATGGTCAAAGACTATCCGGGCCTGACCGCACTGCAAGCCGCGTTTGAGAAAACCGCCGCACCGGCCATGGACACCGCCGCTGCAGCGCCCGCCGCCGACGCCGCTGCGGCTCCCAAGCCCGAGTGATCGCCCCAACGGTGTGGGCATGAACCGGCGTGCAACGACATGAACACACCCACTGACCCACACCCCACGCTCTCGGGCGTGGTGGTGGTGGTGCTCAACCAGCTGCAGCGCCAGCACCAGTCTTGGGCTTGGCTGCGCATGGCCCAAGGGCCGGGCGCCCTGCGCGGCACCGCCGGCCTGCGCTTTGGCAAGGTCATGGGCAGTGGCGCTGGCGGTGGCTTTGGCCTGCGGCCCAGCGCCAGCCACCAAAGCCTGCTCACCGTGTTTGACCACATCGACCACGCCCACGCCTTTGTGGACGGCCCGCTGGTACAGGCCTACCGCGAACGCAGCTCCGACCATTGGTGTGGTCTGCTGCAAGTGGTGAGCGCACGCGGCCATTGGGACGGCCTGGCTTGGGAACCCACCGACGCCACACAACTGGGTGGCCCCATACTAGCCACCGACACCCCCGACACCCCGCTGGCCGCCCTCACCCGCGCCAGCATCCGGCCAGCCAAGGCCATGGCCTTTTGGCGCAACGCACCCGCCACGCAAGCGGCCATGCGCGAAGCCGCAGGCTGCCGCTTGGCCATTGGTCTGGGCGAGGTCCCGCTGATCCGCCAGTGCACCTTCAGCCTGTGGGACAACACCCCCGCCATGCTGGCCTACGCCCAACAAGGCGCCCACCAACAAGCGGCACAAGCGGCCTACCGCCACCAGTTTTTTTCCGAGGCCTTGTTCGCGCGTCTGCGCCTGCTGAGCCAACACGGCCACTGGCCAGCGCCTGCATGCGCCGACAGCGATGCCGCCGCAGGAGCGCCCCATGGCTGAACACGCGGTGGTGGTCATTGGCGCCGGCATGGGCGGCTTGAGCGCCGCCCTGCGCCTGGCCCAACAAGGCCTGCTCGTCACCGTGGTCGAAGCGGCCGACGCCCCTGGCGGCAAGCTGCGCCAGCCGCTGGTCAACGGTGTGCCCATCGACAGCGGCCCCACCGTCTTCACCATGCGCTGGGTGTTCGACCAACTCATGGCCGAGGTCGGCACCACGCTCGACGCCGAGCTGCGCATCCGCCCCTTGTCGCTGCTGGCGCGCCACTGGTGGGACGACGGCAGCCAGTTCGACCTGCACGCCGATCCAGCCGCCTCGCTCGACGCCGTGGGCCGCTTCGCTGGAGCGGCCGAAGCGCGGCGCTTCCAAGCCTTTTGCCAGCGCGCCCGAGCGGTGTATCAAACGCTCGAAGAGCCGTATATCCGCCACCCGCAGCCCAAGCCCGCCGGCTTGACCTGGGACATCGGTGCGCGGGGCCTGGCCACCCTCAGCGCGCTCGGCCCGCTGTGCAGCCTGTGGAACAGCTTGGGTCGCGAATTCAGCGACCAGCGCCTGCGCCAACTGTTCGCGCGCTACGCCACCTACACCGGCTCCTCGCCCTGGCAGGCACCGGCCACGCTCATGCTCATCGCCCAAGTGGAAATGGACGGCGTCTGGTCGGTCGACGGTGGCATGCACGCGCTGGCGCGCGCGCTGGAGCGCCTGGCCACCACACGCGGGGCGGTGTTTCGCTACCGCAGCGCTTGCCAGTCCATCGAGCTGCAGCATGGCCGCGTCAGCGCGGTGCGCCTGGCCAATGGCGAACGTCTGCGCGCCGACAGCGTCGTCTTCAACGGCGACCAAGCCGCCCTGCGCGCCGCCTTGCTGGGCCACGAACTGCGCCGCGCGGTGCCGGCCAAAGCCGGTCCGCGCTCGCTCTCGGCCCTGACCTGGAGCCTGCACGCGCCGCGCGCCGCGCTGCCGCTGGACCGGCACAACGTCTTCTTTCAACGCGACTACCGGCAAGAGTTCACCGACATCTTTGAGCAAAGCCGCCTGCCGCAAACCCCCGCTGTCTACGTCTGCGCCCAAGACCGTGGCACCAGTGAAGCCACCGACACGCCGTCGCACGAACGCCTGCTGGTGCTGGTCAACGCGCCAGCGATTGGCGACAGCAACTCCCTTTCAGCGAAGGCCATCGACCTATGCGAGACCCACACCTTTCAATGGATGCAACGCTGCGGGTTGACGCTGTCGCCGCACAGCCCGGGCGCGCTGCGCACCACCCCGATGGACTTTCACCGGATGTTCCCAGCCACGGGCGGAGCCCTGTACGGCCAAGCCAGCCACGGCTGGGGCTCGGCCTTCGGCCGGCCGAGCGCGGCCACACCGGTGCCGGGCCTGTTTCTGGCGGGGGGCAGCGTGCACCCGGGGCCGGGCGTGCCGATGGCCTGCCTGTCGGGGCGTTTCGCGGCCGAGGCCCTGATGGTCAGCCCCGCTTTGACCAAACGGTGGCACCCGGTGGCTACCTCTGGTGGTACATCGACGCCAGCAGCGACGACGGCCAACACAGCCTCTCGCTGATCACCTTTGTTGGCAGCGTGTTCTCGCCCTACTACGCCTGGGCACGCCGGCGCGGCCCCGAGCATGCGCTCGACCCGAACAACCACTGCGCCCTGAACGTCGCGCTCTACAGCCCCGGCGCCGGCCGCTGGAGCATGACTGAACGCGGCGCGCGCCATTGCGAACGCAGCGCCGAGCGCTTTGTCATCGGCCCCAGCCAACTGCACTGGGACGGCAAGATGCTGACCATCGACATCGACGAAATCGGCGTTCCCCTGCCGCGCCGCATCCGGGGCACGGTGCGGGTGATACCAGACCGCCTGTTCGCCTTCAGCACCGCGCTCGACACCCACGGCCGCCACCACTGGGGCCCGCTGGCGCCCCACGCCCGCGTGCAAGTCGATTTGGAACACCCGCGCCTGCGCTGGAGCGGCCACGCCTACCTCGACAGCAACGAAGGCGTGGAGCCAGTGGAACACGCCTTTCGCGAATGGGACTGGTCGCGCTGCCAGCTCGCCGACGGCAGCACAGCGGTGATCTACGACGTGGAGCCCGGCCAACCCGACAGCCGCCCGCTGGCGCTGCGCTTTCACCCCGACGGCCAAGTCAGCCACTTCAACCCACCTGCGCTGCACACCCTGCACAAAACCGCTTGGCGACTGCCCCGGCGCATGCGCAGCGACGGCCCGGTGCGCGTGGCGCAGCAACTGGAAGACACCCCCTTCTACCAACGAGCCCTGCTGCGCAGCCAGCTGCTGGGCGAGAACGTCATCAGCTTCCACGAAACCCTGAACGTGCCGCGCCTGGTCTCGCCGGTGGTACAAGCCATGCTGCCCTGGCGCATGCCGCGGCGGGGTTAGCGCACACGAGGCTTGGCAAATATTGATATTTACGTCAAAATTCACCAATAAATTTTTATTTATTGACGTAAAAATCAATTGCAAACCCTCCAAGAACTCGGCCAAGCCGTTGCCACACGCCGCAAATTGCTGGGCCTAAAACAAGGCGCTGTAGCGGCCCTGGCCGGCGTCACGCCCGAATCGCTCTCGCGCTTTGAACGCGGCAGAAGCGCCGAATTCGGCGCGCGCAAACTGCTGGCCGTGCTGGCCGTGCTCGACGCCGAACTGCACATCGGCCCCCTCGGCCAAGCCGGCAACCTCGACGAGCTGCGGCGCGAACGCAGCCAACCCGACACCCCAGCTGGGGGCAAGCCCTGATGCCACTCCACGTCCATGTGCTGGGCCGCGCCGTCGCCACCCTAGAAGCCGTGGGCGACTTCAAAAGCGTGCTCACCTACCACCCCCAGGTGGCCGCCGACGACCTGGTGTCCCTCACCATGCCCGTGCGCACCGAAAGCTATGTGTGGGACGACCAGCTCCCGCCCGTGCTGCAAATGAACCTGCCCGAAGGCTATCTGCTGCAAGTGCTGCAAGAACAGTTCGGCCCGCACATCGGCGCCAACCCCATCGCGCTCTTGTCCGTCATTGGCCGCAACATGGTCGGCCGCCTGCAAGTGGCCGCACCCGGTGCCGCCCTCAGCGAGCCGGCCAAGCCGATCGAAGTGGCCGCCCTGCTCAAGGGCGACAACTCCGAAGCCGCCTTTGCCGCCCTGGTGCGCGAACACGCCACCAGCGGCGTCTCGGGCGTGGTGCCCAAGTTCTTGGACGCACAACTCCGCCCCAGCGATGCCAGCGCGCCCCCCGCTGTGCTGCACAAAGCCAGCCTCGTCACCCGCCGCCACATCGTCAAAGGCTCCAGCGCCCAACTGCCTTTTGTCGCGCTCAACGAACACCTGTGCATGCAGGTGGTGCGCCGCGTCATGCCCGCAGCCCACACCGAAGCGTCGGACGACGGCCGCGCGCTGGTGGTTCACCGCTTCGACGTGGACGAACACGGCCAGCCCCATTGGGGCCTGGAAGACTTTTGCAGCCTGCTCGGCCTGCGCCCCGCCGCCAAATACGACAGCACCTGGGAACGCATCGCCAAAGCCGTGCGCGACCATGTGCCCGGCCCGCAGCGGCTCGACACATTTCGGCAACTCGCCCACACCCTGCTGCTCACCCACGCCCTGCGCAACGCCGACTGCCACGCCAAAAACCTGGCCCTGCGCTACACCCGCCGCGCCGACGTGCACCTCGCCCCCGCCTTTGACGTGCTCACCACCAGCGTGTACGCCGGCTTTCAGCACAACCCGCCCGCCATCGGCTTCATGGGCAAAAAAACCTGGGCGCCCGGCAAACACCTGCAAACCTTCATCGCCGCCACCTTTGGCATCCAGCCCAAAGAGCAACAGCACATGGTGCAAGCCATCAGCGACGCGGTGGCCGACGTCGGGCCGCTGGTGCGCCAAGCCATGGCACAACACCCCGGCTTTGAGGACATCGGCAAACGCATGCTCATGGCCTGGGCCGAAGGCGTGCACAGCCTGCGCGACCGGCGCGTGTACGCTATCGGGGATTGGGCGGGCGGCGAAGCGTTTGAAGGTTTTTCGCCACCGCCGAAACTCGCCAACACGAACCAGAAAATTGGCCGCTCGCCCCTGCTGGGCAAGCGGTGACTTGAACCAGAGGACAAAAACAACATGCCGACGCTGCAATGGGTGGGAAAAGACAAAGTGGTCAACCACCACCTTGATGTGCCTTTTCGTGTGCTCAACAAGGTCTCCAGCTTTCGCGCGCCCGAGGGCGCACCGGCCAACAGCACCGACAACCGCATCATCCACGGCGACAACCTGGAGGCCTTGAAGAGCCTGCTGCCCGAATTCGAGGGCAAGGTGAAGTGCATCTACATCGACCCGCCCTACAACACCGGCAACGAGGGCTGGGTCTACAACGATGCGGTCAACGACCCCAAGATCAAACGCTGGCTGGGCCAGGTGGTGGGCAAAGAGGGCGAAGACCTGTCGCGGCACGACAAGTGGCTGTGCATGATGTACCCGCGGTTGAAGCTGCTGCACCGCTTGATGCACGACGACGGCTCAATTTGGATATCAATAGATGACAACGCGGTTGGCTTACTTCGCCCATTGCTGGATGAAATTTTTGGAATCGGCAACTTCGTAGCGACGGTGATCTGGGAAAAAGCCGACTCCCCCAGAAACTCGGCCCGCCAGCTCTCTACGGATCACGACTACATCCTCGTCTACTCAAAGAGGCCAAACTGGGCGCCAGCTCGCCTGCCGCGCAACGAAGAGTCAGATGCGATTTATCAGAACCCTGACGAAGACGAGCGCGGGCCTTGGATTCCAGGGGATCCATTCGCCAACAAACCATACTCAAAAGGCGTGTACACGATCACTGGACCAACAGGTAGGGCGTTTTCTCCCCCAGCTGGTCGCTTTTGGCGTGTGTCAGAGGACAAGCTACGAGAGCTGGATGAAGATGGTCGAATCTGGTGGGGACCGACCGGAGACGCAAGGCCCAGCATCAAACGGTACTTGAATGAAGTTGCCGACCTAGTACCACGTACCCTTTGGCGAAAAGAGGCTGTGGGGAGCAATCGTTCATCCAAAAATGAACAGCGAGCGATTTTCGCGGGCGCGGCTTCATTCGACACACCCAAACCCAGTACGTTGATTGAAAGGGTCATTCAAATCGCTGCATCGTCGAACGACACTGTGCTCGATTCATTCGCAGGCTCAGGAACGACAGGACATGCTGTGCTGAAGCTGAATGCCCAAGACTCGGGAACACGGCGTTTTGTGATGATCGAAACTGAAAGCTACGCTGATACGCTGACTGCTGAGCGAATTAGGCGCGTGATGAACGGTTATGGGCATCACAAGAAAATCGTCAGTGCGCTCGGCGGTAGCTTTGATTACTACACCGTCGGCGAGCCGATCTTTCTGCCCGACGACAATCTCAACGAGGCCGTCGGAACCGAGGCGATCCGCTCCTATGTGGCCTACAGCGAAGGCATTCCGGTCGACGACCAAACCACGGCAGACAACCCGCACAGCCCCTATCTTCTGGGGTTGAACCGGGACACCGCTTGGATCTTTCATTACGAGCCCGACCGCGCCACCAGCCTGGACATGGAGTTCCTCGCTGGCTTGCGTTTTGGCGGCGACTCCGGTGCAAGCAAGCCCCAGACCTTTGTGGTCTACGCAGACCGCTGCCTGCTGTCGGCCGCCTTCATGACCAAGCACGGCATCATCTTCAAGAAGATTCCCCGCGACATCACGCGCTTTTAAGCTCACGCCACACAACAGGGAACCGTCAGCTCATGGAACTCAAGGACTACCAATCGCGGGTGGTGGCCGACTTGGCCAACTATCTGGAGGTGTTGGACCGCACGCCCAATCTGGCCCAGGCTTACTCCGAGCACTGGGCCAGCCGTGGGGTGCGTGTGGGCAATACGGGCGACCAAGCGGGCATGGAGCCCTACAAAAACACGGTGCCCGGTGTGCCACACGTCTGCGCCAAGGTGCCCACAGCGGGCGGCAAAACCTTTATCGCGGTCAACGCGCTGGAAACGGTGTTCACAGCCTTGACCAAGCGCAGCCCACGGCGGCCGAAGATGGTAGTGTGGCTGGTGCCTTCGCTCACCATCTTGGACCAGACGTTTCAAGCGCTAAACAACCCCGACCATCCCTACCGCAAGCGCCTAGACCAGTTGTTTCGCCACCGCGTGGCGGTGTACGAGAAGCGCGACTTGCTGATGGGCGCCGGGTTTGCGTACGACACGGCGCAGCAGCAGCTGTCGATCGTGGTGATGAGCTTCGATTCGCTGCGCGCCAAAAACAAGGAAGACCGCAAGATTTACCAAGAGAACGGTAATCTGGCCTCTTTCCTGCTGCCCGATCAGGGCGAAGGCGACTGGTTGCTGCCCGACCACGACCCCTCAGCGTTGATCAACGTGATTCGCCGCATGCGGCCTGTGGTGGTGGTGGACGAGAGCCACAACGCCGAGAGCCAGTTGTCGGTGGAGATGCTGAATAACCTGAACCCGGACTTCATCCTTGATCTCACGGCCACGCCGCGCAACAACAGCAACATCATCAGCTTTGTGGACGCGCTGGCGTTGAAGCGCCAACACATGGTCAAGTTGCCGGTGATTGTGGCCAACCGCAGCAGCAAGGCCGAGGTCATGGAGTCGGCGCTGATTCTGCGCGGGCAACTGGAGGCCATGGCGCAAAAAGAAGAAGAGGCAGGCGGCAAGCACATTCGGCCTATCGTGTTGTTCCAAGCGCAACCCCGCACGGCAGACGACAACACCACCTTTGAGAAGATCCGCGACAAGTTGATCGAATGGAAGGTGCCTGCCGAGCAGATCAAGATCAAGACGGCCGAGATCAACGAACTCAAAGGCATCGACCTCACGAGCCGGGATTGCCCGGTGCGCTACATCATCACGGTCAACGCACTCAAAGAGGGATGGGATTGCCCAAACGCCTACATCCTGGCGTCGTTGGCCGACAAATCGTCAGCGGTGGATGTGGAGCAGATTCTGGGTCGCGTTCTGCGCATGCCCCATGTCCAGCAACACAGCCACGAGCTGTTGAACCTGTCTTATGTGTTCACAGCCAGCAACCGGTTCATGGACACTTTGCAAAGCGTGGTGAAGGGTTTGAACCGGGCCGGTTTTACCGACAAAGATTACCGTGCAGTGGAGCCCATGCCACCCGAGGCGCCAGCAGACAAGCGCACACCGGATCAGACCCCTAGCCTCTTCGACACCGAGCCCGACGCGACCGCCAGTGACTCAGACGAGATGGACACGGGCAACCCAGCGCTGGATTGGCAAGCCGCAGCCCAGCTGATAGACCCCGACGTGGCGGTCACAGGTGCTGCCGCAGGAGACACCTCCACAGCCGCTTCCTTCGTCGCGCACATCAAAGCCCAGGCAAAGGCCGAAAACGATGCGTTTGAGTCCAAGGCCCAAGCCGCAGAGGAAGGCGTGACCCAAGAGCTGGAAGACAAAATGAATCGACACCGCATCAAAGACTTGTTCCGCGAAGACGCCTGCAAGCTCATGCTTCCACAGTTCGTCATCAAGGTACAAAGCGGCGGTTTCTTTGATGCGGACCAGCCGTTTCAGACCTTTGAAAAAGAGGAGTTGCTAAAAGATTTTCGGCTGTCACAGGGCGACGCCACCATCTCTTTTGACGACGTGGAGACCGAGGTCTACCGCGTGGACCTAGAGCAGCTGGGCAATGAGAACTACACGCCAAAAGCTTTCAAACTGGCGGTGAACGAGCGTGCCCGGTTCACGGCTTACCTGCTGAGCCTGCCTCAAGAAAGCCAGATAGCGAATCTGGTGACTCGGCTCACAGACTTGATCGGCAATATGTACCCGATCACCGATCCAGAGGTGAAAGAGTACGTGCGCCGAATTGTGGGCGGCATGTCCGCCGATCAAGTGCGTGATTGCATTGAACGGGATGTGGCCTACGTTCGGAAAATCAAACAAAAAATTTCGACGCTTGCAGACGCACACGCGTTGAAAACCTTCACCGATATGCTGGACGTGGATCGCATCGTCGTTCAGCCAGGGTTCCAGCTGCCCGAGTCGATCACACCCAGCGCCAACGCCAGCGCAGTGCCAAAAAGCCTATACAGCACCGAGGCCGCTATGGGTGACTTTGAACGGCGTCTGATCAACGACATCGCGAACCTGGACAGCGTGCAGTGGTGGCACCGCAATCTGTCGCGAGGCAAGGGTTTTCGCATCAACGGCTTCCTCAACCATTACCCAGACTTCATCGTCAAGACCAAGGCCGGCAAGATCATCGTGCTGGAAACCAAGGGCGATGACCGCGACAACAGCGACTCAGAACTCAAGCTCAAGCTGGGCAAGCTGTGGGAGGCCAAAGCTGGCAGGGACTACCGCTACATGATGGTGTTCGACAACAACCCCATCGACGGAGCCGAGAAACTCGCAGACGCTTTGAAAAAAATCGCTCAGCTTTGAAAACCACGGGAGGTAGTTAATGGCCGAAATCACACGTCGCCGCACCGGCGAACTCTTGCGCGAACTCTTCAGCCTGTTGATGGCCGCGCCCTCTGGCATGCAGGCCAGCGCGGCGCTGCAGGCGCTGGCCGAGCGGGTCACGCTCACGCCTTACGAGGCCGACAGCTACGACTCGGGCGGCCGCCGCTTTGACAAGATCGTTCGTTTTGCCACGGTCGATTGTGTGAAGGCCGGATGGCTGGAAAAGAACAAAGGCATCTGGACCATCACCGACGAGGGGCGCAAGGTGCACGCCGAGCTGACCGACCCCGAGGCGTTTTACCGCCGCGCCGTCAAGCTGTACCAAGAGTGGCGCGCGGCCCAGCCCGACGCCGAGCCAACGCCAGCCGCCACCGAGGCGGATGCGGCCGACGCCGCCGACGCGGACAGCCCGTCCAAGGCGGTGAGCATCACGTTTGAAAAAGCCGAAGAGCAGGCCTGGGACGAAATCTCGAACTACCTGCGCAACATGCCGCCCTACGAGTTTCAAGACTTGGTGGCCGACCTGCTGCGGGCCATGGGCTATTACGTGAGCTGGGTGTCGCCACCGGGCAAGGACGGTGGCATCGACATCTTGGCGCAGCCCGACGCGTTGGGCACCCGGCCGCCGCGCATCAAGGTGCAGGTCAAGCGGCAGCAAGTGGCGGTGACGGTGGACGGCTTGCGCTCGTTCATGGCGCTGCTGGGCGACTCTGAAGTGGGCTTGTTTGTCTGCACAGGCGGCTTTACCAAAGACGCCGCCACCGAGGCGCGCACCCAAGAAAAGCGGCGGGTGACGCTGATTGGGCTGGAGCAGTTGTTTGATTTGTGGGTGGAGCATTACGACAAGCTCACCGACCAAGCCCGCCGTCGCCTGCCGCTGCGGCCGATTCAGTTTTTGTCACCGGGCGGCTGAGCCGCCAGACATGCCATGCACACAAGCCCTGCCCTGCCGGTCGCGGACCAACCCGACATCCAGCTCAACGCCGACTGGTCTCAGCGCTGCGCCATCCAGAGCCACGACCTGCCGTGGCAGCCGTCGCCCTCGCCGCTGGTGCAGCGCCGGCTGCTGGAGCGCGACGGTGGCGAGGTGGCGCGGGCCACGTCCATCGTGCGCTACGCGCCGGGCGCCCGCTTCAGCGCACACACCCACGAGCGGGGCGAAGAAATCTTGGTGCTGGACGGCACCTTGAGCGACGACGCCGGGCATTACGGCGCCGGCACGTACCTGAAAAACCCACCCGGCTCACGCCACGCGCCGTATTCGGACGCGGGCTGCACGCTGTTGGTCAAGCTGCGTTACCAAGACCTGGCCGACACCGAGCGTGTGGTGGTCGACAGCCACCGCGCCGAGTGGCGCCCGGGCCTGGTGCCTGGCCTGCAGGTGCTGCCACTGCACAGCTTTGGCACCGAGCACACCGCGCTGGTGCGCTGGGCGCCCGAGACCTATTTTCAGCCGCACACCCACTTTGGCGGCGAAGAGATTTTGGTGATCGAGGGCGTGTTCTCGGACGAACACGGCGACCACCCGGCGGGCACCTGGCTGCGCAGCCCCCACCTGAGCCGCCACCAGCCCTTCAGCCGCCCAGGCTGTTTGATTTGGGTGAAGGTGGGGCACCTGCTGGCGGGGCGCTGAGGCGGTGCAATGGGTGTTGCCCCAGCGCGGTGAAGCCCTGGACGGTGGTCTGGCTCAGCGCTTGCGCGTGGCGCGCGCTGGGGTGGCCTTGGCGTCCTGTTGGTCGAGCCGGTCCAAAATCGCCAGGGCCTGAGCGGCATCGCCGCTGGCGGCCAGGGTGCGAAAACGCGTTTCCATGTCAAATGCCGCAATGGCTTGGGCGCTCAACTCTTCCATCAATTTGTTGATGCTCAGGCCCCGGGTTTGGGCCAAACCTTTGAGACGCTGTGCGGTGTCGTCGGGCAGACGAATGGTCAAAGTGCTCATGGCTGCTCCTTCAAAAATTGTTGTGGCGTCAGCACGCGCAGCTGTGGCCAAACAACAATCAGTGTGCCACGCGGCTGCGGCTGCGCTGTTCGATTTTTTGCGCTTCCAGGCGCTCCATCAGCTCCAGCATCCATTCCACCCGTTGGGTGATGCTGCGCGGCGTGGTGGCGTGGGCCCAGGCGGGTTCGCCGCCGCAGTGGTCGACCAAATAGGCGATGGCGGCCAGCGGCGCGGGCGCGTCGGCCGAACGCGCCAGGTGGGACGCTTGCCAGCCGGCCCGGGCCAGCAAGGCGAGCTTGCGCGGCCAGGGCACCACCGCACGTTGGCTCACGGGGTCAAGCCCGCTGCGGCGCAGTTGTTGGCCAATTTCGGCGTACACCAGGCGCGCGGCCAAGATGGCGGCGCGGCAGTCGCGCGGCAGCAAGGCCACACCAGCGGTGGACTGGCAGTACAACCGGTCGGCTTCGGCGAGCAGGCGCTCCACCACACTTTGCAGCGCGGGGGTGCACACCGGCTGTTGCAGCCAGGCGTCGGGGTCGATGCCAGCTTGGGCCAGCCACTGGCGCGGCAAATAAAGCCGGCCGTTGCGCGCGTCTTCGCCCACGTCGCGGGCGATGTTGGTGAGCTGCATGGCCACACCGAGTTCGCAGGCGCGGGCCAGGGCTTGTGGCTGGCGCACACCCATGATCCAGCACATCATGGCGCCCACGCTGCCGGCCACACGGGCGCCGTAGTCGTGCACGTCTTCTAGGCTGTGGTAGCGGCGGCCAGCGGCGTCCCAGGCAAAGCCGTCGAGCAGCGCGTCGAGCAAGGCCCTGGGCAGGGCGTGGCGGCGCACCACCGCGGCCAGAGCGCGGTCTTCCACATGCGGCTGTGGCGAGTCGGCGTAGACCGCGTCAAGGCGTGCCGACAACAAGGCCATGGCCTGGTCCACGCTGTGCTGGCCGCTGTCGACCATGTCGTCGGCCACACGGCAAAAAGCGTAGAGCGCAATCGACGAGGCGCGCACCCGCGCGGGCAGCAGCCGGCTGGCGGCGAAGAAGGTTTTGGAGCCGGTGCGCATGAGCGCCACGCAGGCGCGCAGGTCGGCGTCGTCGCGCAGGTACAGGGCGTCAGTGCGGGCGTGTGGCATGCGCTTCTTGGGCCCGGTAAGCGGCGGCGGTGGGCACCACCGAGTCCAGCGCCTTGGCCGACATCAGCACACCCGGCACACCCGCGCCGGGGTGGGTGCTGGCGCCCACCATGTAGAGGCCGTCGACGTCTTCGCTGCGGTTGTGTGGGCGAAACCAGGCGCTTTGCAGCAGCAGCGGCTCCAGGCCAAACGCGGCGCCTTTAAAGCTGAGCAGGCGGTCGTGAAAGTCTTGCGGCGTGGTGATGAGCGAGGCGCTGAGGTGCTGCTCAAAGCCGGGCAGCACGGTGCGGTGCAGCACCTCGGCCACGGCGCGGCGCATGGGCTCGGCCTGGGCGGCCCAGTCGGTGCCGCTGTCGAGGTGGCTCACGGGGGCCAGCGCATAAAAGGTGTCGTGGCCAGGGGGCGCCATGGACGCGTCGCTGGCGGTGGGCCGGTGCAGGTACAGGCTGAAGTCGGCCGGCAGTTTGTGGCGGCGGAAGATGTCGGTCAGCAGCTCTTTGTAGCGGGGGCCGAGCAGCATCATGTGGTGCGGCACGTCGGCGTACTGTTTGTTGGTGCCGAAATACCAAACAAACAGGCTCATGGAATAGCGGCCTTTGTCGATGCGCCGGTCGGTCCAGTGGCGGCGGTGCTGCGACTCCACCAAATGCCGGTAGGTCCAGGCGGTGTCGGCGTTGGAGACCACGATGTCGGCTGCGATGCGCTCGCCATTGGCCAGGGTGACGCCGGTGGCGCGGCCACGGTCGACCTCGATGCGTTTGACCTCGGCGTTGCAGCGCAGCACCCCGCCCTGCCCTTGCAGCAGCCCGACCAGGCCTTGCACCAGCCGGCCGGTGCCGCCCACCGCCCAGTGCACGCCCCATTGGCGTTCCAGCGCGTTGATGAGGCTGTAGATGCAGGTCACGGCAAAGGGGTTGCCACCGATCAGCAGGCTTTGCAGGCTCATGGCCATGCGCAGCTTGGGGTGCTTCAAGTGGCTGGCCACCATGGCGTGCAGGCTGCGCCAACCGCGCATGCGAAAGATGGCCGGGCTGGCGGTGATGAGGTCGCCCACCGTGTCAAAGGCTTTGGCGCCCAAGGCCTCAAAGCCCAGGCGGTAGCAGTGGTCGGCCTCGGCCATGAAGCGCTCGTAACCGGCGGCGTCGTCCGGGCTGATGCGGCGCACTTCGGCGCGCATTTTGTCGGGATCGCCGCTGTAATGGAACACATCGCCGTCGTCAAAACGGATCTGGTAGAACGGGTCGAGCGAGCGCAGCTCCACGTCGTCGCTGAGCTTTTTGCCGGCCAGTGTCCACAGCTCGTCGAACAAAAACGGCACGGTGACGATGGTGGGGCCGGCGTCGAAGATGTGGCCGTTGCGCTCGTGCACATAGGCGCGGCCACCGGGGGCGTCGAGCTTTTCCAGCACGGTGACGCGCCAGCCTTTGGCCGCCAGCCGCACGGCAGACGCCAAGCCGCCAAAGCCGCTGCCAATGACAATGGCGTGAGGGGGAAGCACAGGGTTACGGGTCACAAGACGGGGGCTTTCTTGGCGGGCAGCGCGGGCGCTGCGTCATCCACGGCGGGGCGGCTCATGGCCCAACCCCAGAGTTTTTGCATCGGCGCGGGAAAGGCCATGATCAGGTGCTCCACAATCGCCAGCCCCAGCAGGCTGGCCAGCAGCACCCAGCCGGTGGACACCAGCACCTGGCCGCTGAGCACTTCCCAGACGATCCAGGCCCAGGTGGCGGTGGCGGCGCTGACGCTGACAAAAAAGAAGGGGCTCAGGCGGCCCTTGCGAAAGTAGCTGCCCAAATAGGCCAAGTGGCGCGGCAGGTACTGGTCACCCACTTCGGGCACACCAAAAAACAGGTTCAGCTTGGCCGACAAGCGCATGCACCACAGCACCGCAAAGGTGCACAGCGCCACATGGCTGGGCTGGCCCAGCTGCATCCACACCAGCAGGCCAAAGTTGAGCAGCAGCGCCAGCTCGTGCCAGATCACCACCTGGGTCGACTGCACAAAGCGCGTCCAGCCGCGCGCACCGGGCGCCAGCGGCGTGCGGCGCGGACCGGTGACCCAGCCGGTGAGAAAGGCCATTTCGTGCCAGGCCCACATGGCGATCACGCTGGCAAAGGCCAAGTAGGCGTTGCCCACCGTCTGGGCGCGCATGCTGATGTCGGTGCCCCACAGGCTCAGGCCCAGCAGCCCGGTGCAGAGCACCAAGCTGAGGCGAAAGGTCGGCGGCGGGCGGCGCACCAGCCACAAAATGGCGCCGGTGCCGAACCACCAGCACAGCATCGCAAACAGCGCAGCGGCGGCGACGGAGCTGGAGAGTTCGGTCATGTCAACGGCCAATCACCACACGGGCTCTAGGCGGATGTCTTTGGGCAAGGCTTGCTCCTTCACCGGCACCAGGTACAGGCGGCCAAAGGTCACAAAGGCCTTGGCCGCGTACCAGCCGCGCTGCAGCGTGCCGACCACGCCGCCGCGCGCCACGGCCTTGTCGTTGGCCAGCGAGATCTGCAGCAGCTCGTGCATGCAGGCGCGAAACGTCGGGTGGTCGATGTCGACCTCGACCGGGAACACCTGGCGCGCGATCTGGCTGGTGATGCGAAACACCTCGTAATCGTAGGTGGTGGATTCCAAGCCCATGGCCTCGTGCAGCAGCGGGCGGGTGTGGTCACGCACGTACATGGTGGCGTAGACCGCCAAGATGAAGAAGCGGATCCACAGCTTGTTGAGCCCGGTGAGCAAATGCGGCTGGGCGCGCATCATCAGCGCAAACGACTCGCCGTGGCGGAATTCGTCGTTGCACCAGCGCTCGAACCAGCGAAAGATCGGGTGGAAGCGCTTGTCCGGGTGGCGCTCCAGCTGGCGGAAGATGGTGATGTAGCGGGCGTAGCCGATCTTCTCGCTCAAATAGGTGGCGTAGAAGATGTACTTGGGCTTGAAGTAGGTGTAGGCCTTCACGCGCTTCAAGCTGCCCAGGTCGATGCCGAGGTTGAAGTCTTTGAGCGACTGGTTGATGAAGCCGGCGTGGCGCGATTCGTCGCGCGCCATATAGGCCATCAGCTGCTTGATGTCGGGGTTGCTGATGTTTTTGCGGATCTCGTTGTACAGAATGCAGCCGGAAAACTCCGAAGTGCAGGAGCTGATCAAAAAGTCCAGAAACTCTTGGCGCAGCTCGGGCGTGAGCTGGGGCATGAGCACCTTGAGTTCTTCGGCAAACGCGGCGTCGCGCTTGAAGTGGTCTTGGTTGTTGTCGCCTTCGTACTCGGCCATCATGCGGTCCCATTCGGCGCGCACGGGCGTCACATCGAGCGCGTCCATGGCCTTGAAGTCGGTGGTGTAGAAGCGCGGCGTGAGCATGGTGCTTTTGGCTGCGCGCTCGGTCGCGGTCTCGGTGCTCTTCATGCCGTCCATCAGCAGCGCAACGTGGTCGGTATCAACGTCGGTGCGGTCTTCAACAGGGGCGGGTGTGTTCATGGCAGGACTCCTTGCAACAACAATTCAACGGGCCCACTGCAGCTGTGCAAACACAGCCGAGTTGGTGGGCCCAAACGATTCCAGGGCGATGCGCTGACCGGTGCTGGGGTCGCGCAGGGTGAGGCGGCCGTCGACATGGCCGCTGAGTTCAAACGGGACTTGTGCCCCAAAGCCTTGGCGCTGGCGCTCGCGGGCCAAGGCGCGCAGGCTGCCGCGCAGAAAGCCCTGCTCGCCTTGGAAGCGGGCCACTTCGCGCTGGCTGTTGGCGTCGATCACGGCAATGTCGCCGTTGGGCCGGTCTTCAAAGCGCAGGCTGCGCTGCCACTGCACCGAGGCGGTCTCTTGCGCCACCGGACCGCCCGCCACCCGGCTTTGCCAGGCCGTGGCCGACAAGGTCAGCACCAGCAGAGCGCCGATGACCCAGATGGGCCAAGGGGTGCCTTGGCCCAGGGGGGCGTGGCTGTGGGTGTGTGGCATGGTGGGCTCCGGTGGTGGGGGCTGTGGGCTCAGGCGGCGCTGGGCAGGCGCTGATCGCGCGGTGCGCGTGGCGCGGCAGGGGCCACCGGGCTGGCGCTCGCCACAGCGGCGGTGCTGGCCAGTTCGGGGTTGGCGGCCAGCCAAGCGCGCTGGATGCGTTCGCCCACCGCAGCGGCGTCGGGCACACAGCGCAGGCTGGGTTCAGGGCGCTTGAGCTGCCAGGCGCGCGCGTGTGGCCACAGATTGAGGTAAGCGATGCGGTCGCTGCCCGCCAGGGCCAGGGCGATGTCGCCGTGCCCGCCGGCTTGGGCGCTGATCGCGGCACCGGCGATCTGGCGCAGCGGCAGGTTCAGCGTGATCGACAACACCACCCCAATGCGCATCACCACCCGCCGGTCGGTCAGGGTGTAGAGCGTGGTGCGGGCGGCAAACCAGGCGGTGGCGCCCAGCAGCAGCAAGGCCAGCGAGGCCATGACCGCGCTGGTGAGCAGCGGCTGCGCCAAGGCGGCTTGTGGTTCACCCAGCAGGTAGAGCCACTGCAGGCCCAGCATGGCGCCAAAGTAGATCGCCAGCTTGCGCACATGAAAGGCGTGAATAGCCAACTGCACCCAGTCGGGGCTGCCTTGCCAGATCAGGCGCTCGCCTTGAGGCAGGGGCTCGGGCAGGCCCGGTGCTGCCTCAAACTCGTGCTCGTGGTGCGCATTCACAGCAGCGGCTCCTGGCGCTGCGGCGTGGCGTAGAGCAAGCCGGCGCCGAAGTAGGCGGTGATCTTTTCTTCTTCCAGCAGGGTGATCTGCTCGGGGTCGCGGGTGGCCGGCACATTGGCGAACTGCGCGGCCAACAGGGCGTGCACATACACACCGTCTTTGCGGATGCGCGAAAACGTCATGGGCAGCAGCACCGAGCGGCCGTTGGGCAGGTCCACCTCGATGTAGCGGAACATCATTTCTGAGCGGTCCACCCACAGGTCTTTGACCGAACCCGCCACCTCGCCGTCGGCACCGTACACCGGCAGGCCACGCGGGTCGACGTCTTGCACCGCCACGCCGTGGTCGGTGGCACTGCGCAGGGGCACGATCTTGACCTGACCTTCGTGGGTCATGTCGGGGTGATCGGCGCGCTGCGCCCAGGCGCCTGGGCCGACACCGGCGAGCAGCGGGTCGCCCACCGGCTCCAGCGGTGCGCCAACCCAGCCGTGGGCGGCCTGGGCCTGGTAGTCGCCATCAGGCCGCGCCGGATCGGGGCTGAGGAATTCGCGACCGTCTTCGAGCTTGTAGGTCTTGGAAGCCGGCACCGCTGGCCAACCGTCGGTCTTGGGACCGTTGGGGCGCCCCGGGTCCATGGGGTAGCCCTCGCGGTGGTTTTCGCGCAGCAGGTAATAAATCAAACCGGCAAAAAAAGCCCAAAAGGCGTAAAGCACAAGCTGTGCAACGTCCACATACTGGGTGATGGCGCCTGTTTCCATGGTGGTTCTCCTTTTGGGCGGGCTGGTGAAAAAGGGGGAATCGGTGTCAGCCTGGCAACTCGGCCAGACCAAACGCTTGGGGACGTGAGGGGCGCGGCGCGCGGCGCCGCACCAGCGGCCCCAGCGCAATCAGCACCACAAACAACAAATAGATCTCAAGGTGAAAGACAAAGCTGTACGCGGTGATCGGCGAGTTCAGCGCCGAGCCCAACCAGCCACCGGTGGCCAGGCCACTGACCAGGTCGCGCAACACGCCGCCCAGGGCCATCGATACACCAGCGGCTGTGGCCTGCACCGCGCCCCAGGCGCCCAGCACCAGGCCGGTGAGTTCGCGCTCGGGCAGTTCCATGGCGGTGAGCAACATGCCGACCGAAAACAAGCCACCGGCAAAACCGATCAGCGCCGCGCCGATTTGGAACATCAGCGGCGAGGCCAGCGGGGCCGAAAAAATGACGCAGGCAAAGGCCGGCAAACCGAGCAGCGCGCCCAGCGCGGCCAGCCGCACCGTGTCCACCCGGCGCCCCACCACCCGGGCCGCCAGCACAAACGCCAGCAGCGAGCCACCGGCGCTCATGGCGGTGAGCGCGCTGGTCAGGCCCACTTGCATGCCCAGCACCTCGCCGCCATAGGGCTCCAACACAATGTCTTGCATGCTGAAGGCCACCGTGCCCAGCCCCACGGTCCACAAAAATCGGCGCATGCTCGGCAGAGCCATGAGGCGGGCCCAGCTGCGCGAAAAGCCATCGGGCTCGCGCGCGCCGCGTTTGGCGCTGCGGGCTTCTTGTTTCCACAGCGAAGTGATGTTGAGCACCGCCACCAACACCGCCGAGCCCTGCACCACTTGCACCAAGCGGGTGGGGCTGAATTCGGTCAAGACCCAGCCCAGCAGCGCGCTGCCGGCCACCATGCCCAGCAGCAAGGTGCTGTAGAGCAAGGCCACCACCCGGGGCCGCTTGGCCTCGGGCGCGATGTCGCTGGCCAACGCCATGCCGGCGGTTTGGGTGATTTGTATGCCCGCACCCACCAGCAAAAACGCCAGCGCCGCGCCGATGCGGCCAGCCCAGATCTCCACCGAATGGTCGTGCGGCAAAGACAACAGCAACAAGGCAAAGGGCATGATGGCCAGGCCACCAAACATCAAGATGGTGCCGATCCACATATAGGGCATGCGCTTCAAGCCCAGGGCCGACGGGTGGGTGTCGCTGCGGTAGCCAATGAGCGCGCGCAGCGGCGCAAACACCAGCGGCAGCGCCACCGACAAGGCCACCCACCAAGCGGGCACGCCCAGCTCCACAATCATCACCCGGTTCAGGGTGCCCACCAGCAGCGCCAGGGTCATGCCGATGGAGAGCTGGAACAAAGACAGGCGCAACAAACGGCCCAGCGGCAGCTCGCTCGACGCGGCGTCGGCGAACGGCACATAGCGCTGGGTGAGTTTCACAGCCCAGGCGGGGGACAGCAGGCGCTGCAGGTTCACCGCGTCCACTCCCAAGCGTGTGAGGTGTAGAAGCCGCTGGCCACACGCTGGCCACGGCCTTCGCGCCAGCCGGTGGCGCCCAAGGCTTGGCCCAAACCGTCGCGCAAATGGGGCTGTGCCACCGGGGTCAGCGCGGGGGAGCGGTCGCTGCGCGGAAACAGCCGGCCCACGCTGTGCATGGCGGCCAGCAGCGGCGTGCGTGGCGCAAAAGTGAACAGCAGGCTGCCCCGGGTGCGCTGCGACAGGCGCTGCAGCGCGGCCACGATGTCGGGGGTGTCGTAGTGGATCAGCGAGTCCATCGCCACCACATGGTCAAAGCTGCCCAGGGCCTCGTCGAGCATGTCGCCCGAGGTGAAATGCACCCGCCCGCCCTGGGTGCCGAGCGCTGCGCCGTTGAAGCGGTCGCGCGCCAGTTGCACCAGCGTGGGCGACAGGTCAATCGCCACCACGTCGGCGCCGCGCTGCGCCGCTTCCAGCGCCAGCGCGCCGGTGCCACAGCCAGCGTCCAGCAGGCGCAGGCCGCGCATGTCTTGCGGCAACCACGACAACAAGGTGCCGCGCATCTGGTCGCGCCCGGCGCGCACCGTGGCGCGGATGCGGCCCACGGGCGCGTTAGAAGTCAGACGCTCCCAGGCCTGGGCGGCGGTGCGGTCGAAATAGGTTTCGATCTGTTCGCGGCGTTCGAGGTAATTGGTGTTGGCCATGGTGTGTCCCAGTTCAGTCGAAGCCCAGCAGGTCAAAAATGTCGCGGTCCTTCATCGGCACCGAAGGCAGCGGGTCCGCGCCCTTCCACAGCGCAGCGGCCAAGCGCAGGTACTCGTCTTGCACCGCTTTGACGGCGGGCGAGTCGCCCAACTCAAACATGGTGCTTTTTTGCAGCCGGCTCTTGCGGATTTCGTCGAGCAGCGGGAAGTGGGCCATGCTCTTGAGGCCGGTGACCGCGTTGTATTTGTCGATCTGGTCGGTGGCGTCGCTGCGGTTGACGATGACACCGCCCAAGCGCACGTTGTAGTTCTTGGCCTTGGCGCCAATCGCCTGCACGATGCGGTTCATGGCGAAGATGGAGTCGAAGTCGTTGGCGGTGACGATGAGCGCGCGGTCGGCGTGCTGCAGGGGCGCGGCAAAGCCGCCGCAGACCACATCGCCGAGCACGTCAAAAATCACCACATCGGTGTCTTCGAGCAGGTGGTGTTCTTTGAGCAGCTTGACGGTTTGGCCCACCACATAACCGCCGCAGCCGGTGCCGGCCGGCGGGCCGCCGGCTTCAACACACATCACGCCGTTGTAGCCCTGGAACACAAAGTCCTCGGGCCGCAGCTCTTCGGCGTGAAAGTCCACCGTCTCCAGCACGTCGATCACGGTGGGCAGCATCTTTTTGGTCAGGGTGAAGGTGCTGTCGTGTTTGGGGTCGCAGCCGATTTGCAGCACCCGCTTGCCCAGGTGCGAAAACGCGGCCGACAGGTTGGAGCTGGTGGTGCTTTTGCCAATGCCGCCTTTGCCGTAGATGGCAAACACCTTGGCGTTGCCGATCTTGACCGAGGGGTCGAGCTGCACTTGCACACTGCCCTCGCCGTCGCTGCGGCGGCGCAAGCCTCGCACGTCGGTCACGGGCACAGAGGTTTCGGTGATCATGCGGGGCTTCCTTCGTACACGCCTTCGAGCCGGTCTTCCAGCTCTTCGCTGGCCTCGCGCAGCGCTTGCAACACCGACGGATCGGGTTGCCAGAACTGGCGCTCGGACGCTTCCAGCAAGCGGCTGGCGACGCGCGCCGAAGCGCTGGGATTGAGTTCGGCCAGGCGCTTGCGCATGGCGGGGTCGAGCATGAAGGCCTGGGTCAGTTGTTCGTACACCCAAGGCTGCACCTGGCCGGTGGTGGCCGACCAGCCCATGGTGTTGGTCAGGTGCACCTCAATCTGGCGCACGCCTTCAAAACCGTGTTTGAGCATGCCTTCGGTCCACTTGGGGTTGAGCATGCGGGTGCGGGTTTCGATCGCGACCTGTTCGGTCAGGGTGCGCACTGTGCCACCGCCGTGGCTGTCGCGGGTTTGGTCGCCGATGTAGACCGGCGCCACCACCGCGCCCGCGCCGTCGCGCTGCACCTTGGCGCGCTGAATGGCGCGGCTCACGCCGCCCAGGGTGTCGAAATAGGTGTCGACCGTGGTCACACCCAGCTCGACCGAATCGAGGTTTTGGTAGGCCAGCTGCACCTCGGCCAACACACTTTTGAGCAGCTGGGCTTGGGCCACCGGCTGGCCGGTGCGGCCGTAGGCAAAGCCTTTGCGGCGGCTGTAGGTTTCGGCCAGCTCGTCGGGGTCTTCCCAGCGGCTGTTGTCGATCAGGCTGTTGACGTTGGCGCCGTACGCGCCTTCGGCGTTGCCAAACACGCGCAGCGCAGCGGTCTCCAAATCGCCGCCGTGGGCGGCCTGGTAGGCCAAGGCGTGGCGGCGAATGGCGTTGTGCGCCAGCGGCTCGTCGGCGCTGGCGGCCATCAGCGCGGCCTCGGCCAGCAGCCGAATTTGCAGCGGCAGCAGGTCGCGGAAGATGCCCGAGAGCGAGATCACCACGTCGACCCGGGGGCGTCCCAACTCGGCCAGGCCAATGAGTTCGGCGCCGGCCAAGCGGCCATAGCTGTCAAAGCGCGGACGCGCGCCCATCAGGGCCAGGGCCTGCGCGATGGGACCGCCCTCGCTCTTGAGGTTGTCGGTGCCCCACAGCACCATGGCGATGGTGTCGGGAAAGGCGTTGCCGTCGGCCATGTGGCGGGCGATCAGGCGCTCGGCCTGGCGCGCGCCGTCTTTGACCGCATAAGCGCTGGGAATGCGGAAAGGATCAAACCCGTGCACATTGCGCCCAGTCGGCAAGATGGCCGGTGTGCGCAGCACATCGCCGCCCGGCGCGGGGCGCACAAAACGGCCGTCCAAGGCGCGCAGCAGGCCCTCCATCTCGTGGTCTTGGCACAGCAGGCGATCGGTCTTTGCCAGCTCGCGCAGCAGCTGCACGATGCGCGCATCGGCCACTGGGTCGCTTGGTGCGGCCGACGGTGCGCGGCTGTGCAACAAGTCCAGCGCGGTTTCGGCGGGGGCGCCTTGCACCAGCGCCTCGATGGCGGGGCGCAACACTTGCTCACCAGAGGCCTCGCCGTGGGTGGCTTCGGCGCAGGCCAGCAGCAGCTCGATGCGCTCGCGCTCGCTTGGGCGCTGCCCCACCACATGCAGGCCACAAGGGATCAGGGTGTATTCCAGCTCCAGCACCGCTTCGCTCAGGCGCAGCACCTGCTCCTCGGCGGCATCGCCCCAGGGCTCAGCGGTCTCGCGCAGGTCCAGCTCCACCGCCAGGGCTTGGATCATGGGCACCAGTTCGTCGCGTTCGGCGCGGGCTTCGGGCTCCAGCGCGCGAAAGCGCTCCAGCATGTCCTTGAGTTCGGTCAGCCCTTTGTAAAGCCCGGCCTGGGCCACCGGTGGCGTCAGGTAGCTGATCAGGGTGGCGGCGGCGCGGCGTTTGGCGATGGTGCCTTCCGACGGGTTGTTGGAGGCGTACAAATACATGTTCGGCAGATCGCCGATCAGCCGGTCGGGCCAGCAGGTGGCGCTCAGCCCGTTTTGTTTGCCGGGCATAAATTCCAGCGCGCCGTGGGTGCCAAAGTGCAGTGCGGCGTGGGCGCCAAAGTCTTCCCGCACCCAGCGGTAAAACGCGGAAAACGCGTGGGTGGGCGCAAAGCCTTGCTCAAACAGCAGGCGCATCGGGTCGCCCTCGTAGCCCATGCCGGGCTGGATGCCGACAAACACATTGCCAAAGCGCTCGCCCATGATGAAGATGCGCTGGCCGTCGCTGAGCTGCGCGCCAGGCGCTGGGCCCCAGGCCGCTTCAATCTGTTGGAGGTGGCGCTCGCGCCGCACATGGTCGTCCACCGCCACCAGGGCGTGCACATTGGCCGGCGCGCCGTATTGGGCGGCGTTGCCGTGGATCAGCGCCTCGCGCAGCGCGTCCACGCTCTCGGGCAGGTCCACGGTGTAGCCCTGGCGCTGCATGGCGGCCAGGGTGTTGAACAGCGATTCGAACACCGCCAAATGGGCGGCGGTGCCGGTGTTGCCGGCGTTGGGCGGGAAGTTAAAAATCACCGCTGCCACTTTGCGCTGCGCGCGCTCGCTGCGGCGCAGGGCGATCAGCTTGGCCACCCGCGCGGCCAGCGCGTCGGCGCGCTCGCTGCAGGTTTGCATGTCGTGCGCGTCTTCGTGGCTGTCAAAGGTGCAGGCCTTGCTGCAGCCGTGGCAGCTCACCTGCTGCGAACCGCCGCGCCCGCCATAGACCATGGAGCCGGTGGCGCCGTCGAGTTCGGGAATCGCCACCATCATGGTCGACTCCACCGGCAACAAGCCGCGCGGCGAGGCGCCCCAATGGTCCAAGGTCTGGAACTCCACCGGCGTGACCGCCAGATACGGCACATCCAGCTGCGCCAAGATGTTCTCAGCCGCTTGCGCGTCGTTGTAGGCCGGCCCGCCGATGAGCGAAAAGCCGGTCAACGAGACCAGCGCGTCGATGGCGGGCTGGCCGTCTTTGACAAAGTAGGCGTCGATGGCGGGGCGGTTGTCCAGCCCGGTGGCAAACGCTGGCACCACCCGCATGCCGCGCGCCTCCAGCGCGGTGATGACACCGTCGTAATGGTCGGTGTTGCCGGCCAGCAGGTACGAGCGCATGACCAGCAGGCCCACCGTGCCCTGTTTGCCGCTGGTGGCCACCCGAGGCAAATCGCCCAGCGCGGCCGACATGCGCGGCTCCATGCGCGGGTGGTACACCCCCACCTCGGGGTATTCAACCGGCTCGCCGGGCTTGAAGCTGCCGCGCAAATGCCGGCGCGCGCCAGCGGCGTAGCGGTCGACCAAAAACTGCACCAAGTTGAACAGGTTTTGCTCGGACCCGGCCAGCCAGTACTGCATGGTCAAAAAATAGGCGCGCACGTCTTGTGCGGTGCCAGGAATGAAGCGCAGGATTTTGGGCAGGCGGCGCAGCATGCGCATTTGGCGTGCGCCGGCGCTGGTTTTTTCTTCGGCGCTGCTGTCCACATCGGCGCTGCTTTTGCCGCGCAGCTTTTTCAAAAACGCCAGCGGGCCCGAGCTGGGCGCGCTCATGTCGAACTTGCCCATGCGGGTGAGCTTGGTCACCTCGGCGGCCGACATCAGGCAGACCAGGGCGTCGCACTGCGCGCGCCGCGCCTGCAGCGCGGGCAGCACCGGCAGGAAGTGGTCTTCCATGAACAACATGCTCACCAGCACGATGTCGCCGTGTTCGATGTCGTGGATGCAGCGTTGCAGCGCGTCGGCGCTGGTGCGCCACTCGGACGCAGCGTGCACCGCCAGCGACAAGCCGGGCACCAACTTGCTCAGGCGCCGGTGCACGCGCTGGGCGGCGCTGGCCAGGTGGCTGTCCATGGTGACCAGCACCACGCGCATGCCGCTGACCAGCGGCTGCGGTTCAGCGGCTGAAATGGGCTTTGGCATCGTAGAGCGTCTCCAGGGTGATCACCGGCAGGCCTTTGTCGCGGGCGTAGCTTTCGGTGTTGCGGCGCGCTTTGCCCCGCACAAAAAACGGGATCTTGCGCAGCTCTTGCTCGGCGTCGGCGGCCCAGGTGGCCACGGTCTGCGCGGCGCTGTGGGCGGCGCTGGCGATCACCGCCTCGGCCTGCGCGCTGACGGCGGCGCTCACCGGCGCATCGGTCAGGTCGGCGGGCCCGGCCGTTTCGGCGGCGCTGGGCGCACGCGCCCCACCCAGGTGCGAGGGTGCGGCGTCGGCGTGGAATTCGCTGTCGCCACGGAACATGCCGATCAGGTGCTCTTCGAGCCCCATCATCAGCGGATGGACCCAGGTGTCGAACAACACATTGGCGCCCTCAAACCCCATTTGGGGCGAGTAACGCGCCGGAAAATCTTGCACATGCACCGGCGCAGAAATCACCGCACAAGGAATGCCCAAACGCTTGGCGATGTGGCGCTCCATCTGGGTGCCGAGTACCAGCTCGGGCTGCAGTTCGGCGATGCGGGCTTCGACTTCCAGGTAGTCGTCGCTGATGAGTGCGTCCACACCATAGAGCGCCGCTGCGGCGCGCACCTCGCGCGCAAATTCGCGGCTGTAGGTGCCCACGCCCACCACGGCAAAGCCCATCTCGTCTTGGGCGATGCGCGCAGCGGCCACCACATGGGTGGCGTCGCCAAACACAAACACCCGCTTGGAGGTGAGGTAGGTCGAATCGACCGAGCGCGCGTACCACGGCGCGCGCGCCAACGGATTGTTGAGCGCCGGCTCCGGGTCCACGCCCGCGAGGGCGGCCACTTCGCGAATGAAGTCGCGTGTGGCGCCACTGCCAATCGGCACCACGTGGGTGGACGGCTGGCCAAAGGTGCGCTGCAGCCAAGCCGCCGCCACCGAGGCGATTTCAGGGTAGAGCACCACATTGAAGTCGGCGTCACCGATACGCGCCAAATCGGCCGGGCTTGCCCCCAGCGGCGCGGTGACGTGGATGTCGATACCCATCTCGCGCAGCAACGCGCTGATTTCGCGCAGGTCGTCGCGGTGGCGAAAGCCCAGCGCGGCCGGGCCCAAGATGTTGCAGCGCGCGCGCTGCCCAGCGGCGCGCGGCGCGCGGCGCACCGAGGTGTCGGCGAGCTGGCGCACCATTTGGTAGAAGGTTTCGGCCGCGCCCCAGTTTTCTTTGCGCTGGTACGACGGCAATTCCAGCGCCACCACCGGCACCGGCAAGGCCAGCGCCTTGCACAAGCCACCCGGATCGTCCTGAATCAGCTCGGCGGTGCAGGACGATCCCACCATCATGGCCTGCGGCTGAAAGCGCAGATAGGCGTCGCGCGCGGCGGTTTTGAAGAGCTCGGCGGTGTCGCCGCCCAGGTCGCGCGCGGCAAAGGTGGTGTAGGTCACCGGCGGGCGCTTGGCGTCGCGCTCGATCATGGTGAACAGCAAGTCGGCGTAGGTGTCGCCCTGCGGCGCGTGCAGCACACAGTGCACGCCTTGCATGGCGGTGGCGATGCGCATCGCGCCCACATGGGGCGGGCCTTCGTAGGTCCAGAGCGTCAGTTGCATGGCCGCGCCTCCACGGTGGTGGCGCCGGCCTGCAGGCGCGCGCGGCGCACCAGCGGGCGGGCGAACAGCTCGGCCAGATCGGCCGCTTGCTCGTAGCCTTGGATCGGGGTGAACACCAGCTCAATCGCCCATTTGGTGGTCAGGCCTTCGGCCTCCAGCGGATTGGCCAGGCCCAGGCCACAGACCACAATGTCGGGCTGGGCGGCGCGGCAGCGGTCGAGCTGTTTGTCCACGTCTTGGCCTTCGCTGAGCGCCGTGCCGGCCGGCAGCAGCGCCAGCTCGTCGGCCAGGTGGCTGCGGTGCAAATACGGGGTGCCCACCTCGGTCAGCGCCATGCCCAGCTCGCGCGACAGAAAGCGCGCCAGCGGGATTTCCAGCTGCGAGTCGGGAAAGAAAAAGATGCGCTTGCCAGCCAGTTGGGTGCGCTGGCGCGCCAGGGCCGCCACCGCGCGCTCACGCGCCGGGGCGGTGACGCGATCAAACAGCGCCGCGTCCACACCAAAGGCGCTGGCGGCGGCTTGCAGCCAAGCGCTGGTGCCCTCCACCCCCAGCGGAAACGGCGCGCTCAGGCGCTGCGCACCGCGCGCCTGCAAGGCCAACGCGGTGTCGGCCAAAAACGGTTGGGCCAGCAAAAAGCGGGTGTTGGGGCCCACCGGAGGCAAATCGCGCGTTTGGCGCGGCGGGAAAAACCTCACCGGCACGCCCAGCGCTTGGAACAGGCGACCAAACTGGTCTTCCACCACGTCGGCCAGGGCGCCCACCACCATCAGCTCGGGCGGCGCGCTGGCCTCGGCCGGCGGCAGGCTGGGCACCAGGGCGGCCAGACACGCGTCTTCGCCTTGGGTGAAGGTGGTTTCAATGCCGCTGCCCGAATAGTTGAGCACCCGCACATGGGGCAAAAACCGACCCGACAGGCGCTGCGCGGCGCGGCTCAGGTCGAGCTTGATCACCTCAGACGGGCAAGAACCGACCAAAAACAGCAGCTTGATGTCGGGCCGGCGCGCGATCAGGCGGTCCACCACCCGGTCGAGTTCCTCGTTGCAATCGGCCAAACCGGCCAAATCGCGCTCGTCGATGATGGCGGTGGCAAACCGAGGCTCGGCAAAAATCATCACCCCGGCCGCGCTTTGGATCAGGTGGGCGCAGGTGCGCGAGCCCACCACCAAGAAAAATGCGTCTTGAATCTTGCGGTGCAGCCAGATGATGCCGGTCAGGCCACAAAACACCTCGCGCTGCCCACGCTCTTTGAGCACCGGCGCGTCGGCGCAGCCGCGCGAGCCAGCGGCTACCGGCTCGCTGCGGATGGGAATATCGATCAAGCTCATGCTGGCACCCCCGCGCCCACATCTGCCTGACCTTGCAGGCGCGCCATGCGCAGCTTGTACAGAAACTGCCCCGCGTTGACCACATAGGCCAAGTAGGCGGCCAGCGCCAGCCACATCAGGCCTTGGGCGCCGAGCCAGCCGTTGAACAGCGCCAGTAAATAGGCGCTGTGCAAAGCCAGCACCGCCATGCTGAACACGTCTTCCCAATAAAACGCCGGGGCAAACAGGTACTGGCCAAACACCACCTTTTCCCAGATGCAGCCGGTGACCATGATGGCGTAGAGCGCCAGTGTTTTGACCACCACCGACAGCAGCGCCGCCTGCTCGCCCTGCCCGGTCAGCAAAAAACGCAGCACCAAGCCTAGGCTGATCAGGAACACCACAAACTGCAGCGGCGCCAGCACCCCTTGCACCAGCGTCCACACCGATGCGTCGCGGCGCGCGCGCTGCTGCGGGGTGTACAAAGGGGCCAAAGTGGGCTTTGGCGGGGTCTGGGGGGCTGACACGGGGCACATCTCCTGAGCGGTTGCACCCAATTTAGGGCTTGCGGCCCGATGTGTCAACTTAAATTGACGTATATTTATGTTGACAAAACCAAGTGTCCCGCCAAAACTGGAGCCGGCCGTTCAGAAATGCTTTGACGGCGGGGGCAATCGGGGGTACAACCGATGGGCGACGGGCACAAAATGGCGTAAGCCTCCGACACACCTTATCCAGGGTAGTCATGCACCGCATTCATCCACCGGCCAGGCCCCACCGGGCTCCTGCGTGAATTGGCAAGCGATCCAGCGCAAGGAGAAACAGGATGAACACACGGTCCACCAGCCCCCCCTCAGCCGACAGTGGCACCGTTGCCGCCGGCTGGCAGCGCATGGATTCGGCGTCTTCGGCGCCCGGTGTGCACGACTTGTTGGGCACCCCCTTGCAAACACTGGCTGGCGACGACGCGGTGCGCGCGGTCTTGCTGGCCCAAGCGGTGCAGTACGAAATCATCCCGCGCCTGATGCTGGCGCACCGCACCGCCCAGGCCTGCAGCGAGCTGGCTGCCGTGCAGTCGCCGGATGTACACGCCGAAGATGTGGCGGTGTTTGCCGAGCTGGTGCTGCACGAAGACGACGCCTGTGTCCGCGGTTGTGTGCAAGCACTGCAAGAGCGCGGCGTGTCGGTGGACGCCATTCTGTTGCACCTGCTGCCACCCGTGGCCCGCCATGTGGGCGCCATGTGGGAGCGCGATCTGTGCAATTTCAGCGAAGTGACGGTGGCGCTGGGCCGGCTGCAACAAGTCTTGCGCGATCTTCGCCCACCCCACCGCCCCGGCATGGACACCCCGAGCAACGGCTTGCGGGTCTTGTTGATGCCCAGTCCAGGCGAGCAACACACCTTTGGTCTGTCTTTGGTGGCCGATTGCTTTGAGCGCGCCGGCTGGGAGGTAGACACCTGCTTCATGGCGGTACAAGGGGCCGAGGATCGCGTTCGTACCATTTGGTACGATGTGGTCGGTTTTTCTTTGGGAAGCGCGGTCGGTTTGGACGCATTGCACAAAGCCATCGCCCGGGTGCGGTCACTGAGCCAAAACCCTGGCGTCTCTATAATTTGCGGCGGCCCGCTGTTCCTGTTGGATGCGGTGTGCGGGGACGATGTGGCGGCCGACGCCATTGTGACCGACGCCGCCCAAGCGCCCGTGATCGCGCAACAGTTGGTCGCCTCCAGCCGCGCGGTGTTGTGACACACACTTGCGGTGCTTTCCCGGCCCGACAAACCCACACCACATAACAAGAGGACTCAATGACCCAGGGCAGCCATGTGTCGGCCAAAGGGCAGTTTCAACACCTGGAGCCGCTGCTGTCCGAGGTGCCTGGCGACGCCTTGGCGCAGCTGATCACCGCTGCGGCCGATGTGGTGCTCATCCTCGACCGTGAAGGGGTGATCCGCGACCTGGCGGTCGGCAATGACGATTTGCTGGCCAGCGGCTGCCAAAGCTGGATCGGCAAAGCCTGGTCACAAACCGTGACCGTGGAGAGCCAGCCCAAAATCCAGGCCCTGCTGCAAACCCAAGGCGCACCCACCAGCGACGGTGTGCGCTGGCGGCAAGTCAACCAAATCACCGGCGACGGTGGCGATATGCCCATCGCTTATTCGGTGGCACCCATCGACGCGGGCGACAGCGGCCACAGCGTGGCGTTTGGGCGCGACCTGCGGCCTCAAGTGGTGTTGCAGCAGCGCTTGGTGAGCGCGCAACAAACCATGGAGCGCGACTACTGGCGGCTGCGCCAGATCGAAACCCGCTACCGTCTGCTGTTCCAAATGGCCGCCGAGCCGGTGCTGATTTTTGAAGGCGGCGTCGACCGGCTGGAAGAAGCCAACCCCGCCGCCTATGAGCTGCTGGGCGATGCGCCGCGCGCCAGCCAATGGTCGCTGCTCGACAGCCTGGACCCCGACAGCGTGGCCACCGTGCAAGACGCCATGGCCAAGCTGCGCGCCATTGGCCGCTGCGAACCAGTGGTGGTTCGGGTGGCTGGGCGCGAGACGCCCATGCGCCTGACCGCGACCCAGTTTCGCCAAGACAACCGCAGCTTTGTGCTGGTGCGCCTGGGCCACACCCACAGCGGCGACCTGGCGCCATCCAACGCGCGTCAGCTGCTGCTCAACGCCATGGAATCTGCGCCCGACGCGCTGGTGGTGACCGACACGGACGGCAAGCTGTTGAGTGCCAACCGCACGTTTTTGGACCTGGCCCAGCTCGCCAACGAAGAGCTGGCCATTGGCCAGCCGCTGGACCAGTGGCTGGGCCGCACCGGGGTCGACTGCCGCGTGCTGCTGACCCACCTGCGCCAGCACGGCACGGTGCGCCTGTTTGCCACCCAGCTGCGCGGCGCCTACGGCTCAGTGGCCGATGTGGAGGTGTCGGCGGTGTCGGTGGCCGACGGGCCCACCCCCTGCCTGGGCCTGACCATCCGCGACATTGGCCGGCGCATCAACCCCGATGGGCGTGCGCCCAAAGAGCTGCCGCGCTCGGCCAGCCAAATGACCGAGCTGGTCGGTCGGCTGCCGCTCAAAGACATCGTGCGCGAAACCACCGACCTGATCGAGCAGCTCTGCATCGAGGCCGCGCTGGAGCTGACCGGCGACAACCGCGCCTCGGCCGCCGAGATGTTGGGCCTGTCCCGGCAGAGCCTCTACATCAAGCTGCGCAAGCTCGGCATCATGGACAGCGCGGCTGGCGCTGGCGACGACCCCACGCCCTGAGACGACCGTTGATGCGGCTTTGTGTCAATTTTTGTTGACACAAAAAGCTGTACCGCTTACAACACAGGCATGGATCGCCCTGCCCTGTCGGCCGTCACCGAACTCTTCAAACCCATCACCTGGTTTCCGCCCATGTGGGCCTTCGCCTGCGGCGTGGTGGCCTCGGGCGTGTCGCTGCAACAGCACTGGTGGCTGGCCTTGATCGGCATCGCGTTGGCCGGGCCACTGGTGTGCGCGACCAGCCAAGCGGTCAACGACTGGTTCGACCGCCATGTGGACGCGATCAACGAACCCCAACGCCCCATTCCCTCCGGCCGCATGCCAGGGCGCTGGGGACTGTATTTGGCGGTGGGCTGGACGGCGGTGTCGCTGCTGGTCGCCTTGGCGCTGGGACCGTGGGGCTTTGGCGCGGCGGCGCTGGGCCTGTTGCTGGCCTGGGCCTACAGCGCACCACCGGTGCGCTTGAAAGAAAACGGCTGGTGGGGCAACGCCGCCTGTGGCATCAGCTACGAAGGCATCGCCTGGGTCACTGGTGCGGCGGTGATGGCCAGCGGCGCCATGCCCGGCGGTGAATCGCTGGCACTGGCCGCGCTCTACAGCGCCGGCACACACGGCATCATGACGCTCAACGACTTCAAATCGGTGGCCGGCGACCGCCAAATGGGCGTGCGTTCGCTGCCGGTGCAGCTGGGGGTGAACCGCGCCGCGCGGGTGGCCTGCTGGTTCATGGCGCTGCCGCAGGTCGTGGTGATCGCGCTGCTGCTGTGGTGGCAACAAGGCGCTTACGCCGCTGCTGTGGCGGTGCTGCTGCTGGGCCAGTGGGTGATGATGCGCCGCTTTCTGGCCAACCCCAGCGCCCAGGCGCTGTGGTACAGCGGCTTTGGTGTGCCGCTGTTTGTGGCCGGCATGATGGTCAGCGCGTTTGCCATCAGGGGTTTGGCATGAGCGCGGCGCAGGACTTTGGCTGGGGCAGCATCGCCCGCATGGGCCTGGTGCAGGCCGCGCTGGGTGCGGTGGTGGTGCTCACGACCTCCACCTTGAACCGGGTGATGGTGGTGGAGCACGCCCTGCCCGCCTTGCTGCCGGGGGTTTTGGTGGCGTGGCACTATTTGGTGCAAATGGCGCGCCCGCGCATGGGCCACGGTTCGGACGTGGGCGGACGCCGCACGCCCTGGATTGTGGGCGGCATGGCGGTGCTGGGCTTGGGCGGCGTGGTCGCCGCGCTGGCCACCGTCTGGATGGCCACCCATCCCGTGGCCGGTATCGCATTGGCGCTGCTGGGCTTTTCGCTGGTGGGCCTGGGCGTGAGCGCCAGCGGCACCTCGCTGTTGGTGATGTTGGCCAAACGGGTGCCCGAGCAGCGCCGCGCTGGCGCCGCCACGCTGGTGTGGATGATGATGATCGCGGGTTTTGCCATCACCGCCGGTCTGGCCGGCCACTGGCTGGACCCGTATTCGCCCGAACGTTTGGTGCTGGTGTCGGCCACGGTGTCGGCGCTCGCCATGGCCCTGACCCTGGTGGCGCTGTACCGGCTGGAGCGCCCGGTGGTCGGCACAGAGGTGGTGGCCAATGCCGCCACCGCAGCGCCCACCGAGGGCGGCAAACCCGACTTTCGCACCGCGCTGCGCCAAGTGTGGCAAGAGCCGGTGGCGCGCCGTTTCACCGTGTTTGTGTTTGTGTCGATGCTGGCCTACAGCGCACAAGACCTGATCTTGGAGCCCTTTGCCGGCACGGTGTTTGGCTACAGCCCAGGCGCCTCGACCCAGTTGTCGGGGGTGCAGCACGGCGGTGTGTTGCTGGGCATGTTGCTGGTGGCGCTCTCGGGTGGGCTGGCCGCACGCTACCCGGCTTGGCGTGCGCTGGGTTCTTTGCGCGGCTGGACGATCGGCGGCTGCGTCGCCTCGGCCCTGGCTTTTTGGGGTTTGGTGCTGGCCGGGCTGCAAGGCGCGGGCTGGCCGCTGCAGGCCAATGTGTTTGTGCTGGGCGTGGCCAACGGTGCGTTTTCCATCGGCGCCATCGGCTCCATGATGCGGCTTGCCGGTGAAGGCCAGCAAGCGCGCGAGGGCGTGCGCATGGGCCTGTGGGGTGCGGCGCAGGCCGTGGCCTTTGGGCTGGGCGGGCTGGTGGGCACAGCGGCCAGCGACATCGCCCACGCCTGGATCGCCCTGCCCGGCACCGCTTACGCCACTGTGTTTGGCCTGGAAGCGGCACTGTTCCTCTTCTCCGCGTGGCTGGCCTGGCGGCTGGCACCGCACACCTCGGTCGCGCCGCGCCAGCGCAGCGCCCGTCTTTTCCACCCCGCCACCGCCATGCCGGTTGGCACCCACGCAGGGCACAAGCCATGACAGACCCAATTGTTGATGTGGTGGTGGTTGGTGGCGGGCCAGCGGGCGCCACCGCCGCCCACGAACTGGCCAAGCTGGGCCGATCGGTGCTCTTGCTCGACCGCGCCGGACGCATCAAGCCTTGCGGCGGCGCGATTCCGCCGCGCCTGATCAAAGACTTCGATATCCCCGACCACCTGCTGGTGGGCAAAGCGCGCTGCGCCCGCATGATCGCGCCGTCCGAGCACCACGTCGACATCCCGATCGACAATGGCTTTGTTGGCATGGTCAACCGCGACAGCTTTGACGAATGGCTGCGCGCGCGCGCGGTGGCTGCGGGCGCCCAGCGGCGCACCGGCCAATTCACCAGACTGGAGCGCACCGACGACGGCGTCACCGTGGTGCACTACCAAACCCGCGAACGCCACAGCAGTGGCGAGGGAGAGCCGCACAGCGTGCGCGCCCGCTGCGTCATTGGCGCCGACGGCGCGCGCTCCGAAGTGGCGCGCCAAGGCGGTGTGCCCGGCGCCGAGCGCACGCGTTATGTGTTCGCCTACCACGAGATCCTGCGCGCGCCGCAGGCCCTAGACAGCGTGGCGGGCTACGACGACAGCCGTTGTGATGTGTATTACCAGGGCCGGTTTTCACCCGATTTTTACGGCTGGGTGTTTCCGCACGGCGATACCTTGAGTGTGGGCACCGGCAGCGCCGACCGGGGCTTTTCGCTGCGCTCGTCGGTGCAGGCCATGCGCCAGGTCGCAGGCCTGGCGGGCTGCGAGACGCTGCGGCGCGAAGGCGCACCCATTCCAATGAAGCCCCTGCGCCGCTGGGACAATGGCCGCGACGTGGTGCTGGCCGGCGACGCCGCCGGCGTGGTGGCACCCGCCTCGGGCGAAGGCATTTACTACGCCATGGTGGGTGGCCAACTGGCGGCCGAGGCGGTGCACACCATGCTCGGCACCGGGCAGGTCCAAGCTCTGCGCTTGGCACGCAAACGCTTCATGAAGCTGCACGGCACGGTGTTCTGGGTGCTGGGTGTGATGCAGTCGTTTTGGTACAGCAGCGAAAAACGGCGCGAGCGCTTTGTGAAAATCTGCGAGGACCGCGACGTGCAGCAACTGACCTTTGAGTCTTATATGAACAAGGAGCTGGTACGCAAAAAGCCCATGGCACATGTGCGCATCTTCTTCAAAGACCTGGGGCACCTGCTCGGGCTGGTGCGGGTATGAACCGCACCTCCTTCGCCTGAGCCAGGACACACGTGTCCACGCTCTGGCACAACGCCACCTTGGTGGAACTGGCCATCGCCATCACCCTACTGGAATGGCTGGGTCTGGTGCTGCACCGGCGCGCCAGCGGCAAAGGGCCGGCGGGCACGGGCTTCACTTGGAACTTGTTGTCGGGCTTGTGCCTGATGTTGGCCCTGCGCAGCGCTTTGCAGGGCGGAGACACCGCTTGGGGCGCTGGTTGGCTGGCGGCTTCGGGTGCGGCACACGCCCTGTACCTGCGACGACGTTGCACCCGCCGCAACCCATGAACCACAACGCCACCCATGGGGCGGCGTTGTGATGGGATGCGTCAGGCCTTTTTGGCGTAGGCGCTGCACCAGCCGTTGGCAGACACCGCCTTGCCCGGGAAGATGCCGCAAGCGCCAGAGGTCGCGTTGGGCTTGCCCACAAACAGCGCGCAGTTGCTGCACTTTTGGGTGGCCGCGTGCTTGGGGAATTTTTTGGCGTCGGCCTTGGTGGTGTCGGCGACGTAACCGAGCGACATGGCCTGCGGGTCTTTTTCATTGACCATGGGCGCGGATTGTGCATGGGCCGACACAGCGGCCAAGGCCGCAGAACCTGCGACCACCTTCATCATGAACACACGCCGATTGCTGGAACGCATAGAAACCTCGCTGGGTGAAGTGCAATATTGCGAGCGACACGGTACTCCTTTCTGAAGTGCAACGCCAGAGCGCGCGACGGCAGCTTGTGAGCAAACGTGTCCGGCGCGGGACTGTGCAACAAAAAGCCCGGCTCGGCCGGGCTTTTTGTGTCGGTGGGTCGCCACTCAGTCGGCGGCCGTGGTTTCCTCGGGTTTGGCCTTGCCCTCTTTTTTGGGCAGCGGCTGGATATCGAGCTTGACCTCGCTGCTCTCTTTGCCCGCGTCGTCTGTCTTGTGCTCGATGTCGACCGTCAGGCGACCGCCCTCTGTCAAGCGACCAAACAGCAACTCGTCGGCCAGCGCCTTGCGGATGGTGTCTTGGATCAGGCGCTGCATCGGACGGGCGCCCATGAGCGGATCGAAGCCCTTCTTGGCCAAGTGCTTGCGCAGATCGTCGGTGAAGGTGACCTCGACCTTTTTCTCCGACAGCTGTTGTTCGAGTTGGAGCAGGAACTTGTCGACCACCCGCAAGATGATGTTCTCGTCGAGCGCGCGGAAGCTGACGATGGAATCGAGCCGGTTGCGGAACTCGGGCGTGAACAGGCGCTTGATGTCGGCCATCTCGTCGCCCGCTTCGCGCGGGTTGGTGAAGCCAATGGTCGCTTTGTTCATGGTCTCGGCGCCCGCGTTGGTCGTCATGATGATGATGACGTTGCGGAAGTCGGCCTTGCGCCCGTTGTTGTCGGTCAGCGTGCCGTGGTCCATCACCTGCAGCAACACGTTGAAGATGTCCGGGTGCGCCTTCTCAATTTCGTCGAGCAGCAACACGCAGTGCGGCTTTTTGGTGACCGCTTCGGTCAGCAAACCGCCTTGGTCAAAGCCCACATAGCCCGGAGGCGCGCCGATCAGGCGGCTGACCGCGTGGCGCTCCATGTATTCGGACATGTCGAAGCGGATCAGGTCGATGCCCATGATGTAGGCCAGCTGCTTGGCCGCTTCGGTTTTGCCCACACCGGTGGGGCCGCTGAAGAGGAACGCGCCGATCGGCTTGTCGGCCTTACCCAAGCCCGAACGCGCCATTTTGACGGCAGCCGACAGCACCTCCAGCGCCTTGTCTTGGCCAAACACCACGCTCTTCAAATCGCGTTCCAGGGTCTGCAGCTTGCTGCGGTCGTCGCTCGACACATTGGCGGGCGGGATGCGCGCGATCTTGGCCACGATCTCTTCGATCTCGGCCTTGCCAATGGTCTTTTTGCGCTTGGACGCGGTCAAGATGCGCTGGGCCGCGCCGGCCTCGTCGATCACATCGATGGCCTTGTCGGGCAAATGGCGGTCGTTGATGTACTTGGCCGACAACTCGGCCGCCGCTTGCAGCGCGGCGTTGGCGTATTTGACGCTGTGGTGCTCTTCAAAGCGGCTCTTGAGCCCTTTGAGGATATCGACCGTCTCCGACACGGTGGGCTCAACCACATCCACTTTTTGGAAGCGGCGCGAGAGCGCGGCGTCTTTTTCGAAGATGCCGCGGTACTCTTGGAAGGTGGTGGCGCCGATGCACTTGAGCTGACCGCTGGAGAGCGCGGGCTTGAGCAGGTTGGACGCGTCCAAGGTGCCGCCCGAAGCCGCCCCCGCACCGATCAGGGTGTGGATTTCGTCGATGAACAGCACCGCATGGGGCTTTTCTTTGAGCTGCTTGAGCACCGCCTTCAGCCGCTGCTCAAAGTCGCCGCGGTACTTGGTGCCGGCCAACAGCGCGCCCATGTCGAGCGAATACACCACCGCCTCGGTCAAGATGTCGGGCACTTCGCCCTGGGTGATGCGCCAAGCCAGACCTTCGGCGATGGCGGTTTTGCCAACGCCCGCCTCGCCCACCAGCAACGGGTTGTTTTTGCGGCGGCGGCACAGGATCTGCACCGTGCGCTCGACCTCGTACTCACGGCCGATCAGCGGATCGATCTTGCCGTCTTTGGCCGCTTGGTTCAGGTTCAAGGTGAACTGCTCCAGCGGCGACTGCTTGTCGTTGCCCTTGCCCTCGCCCGAGGACTGCTCTTCGTTCTCGGCCGCGCTTTCGGGCTTGGGCGCTTCTGGCTGGTCGCTCTTGCGGATGCCGTGGGCAATGAAGTTCACCACGTCCAAGCGGGTCACACCCTGCTGGTGCAGGTAGTACACCGCGTGCGAGTCTTTTTCACCAAAGATGGCCACCAGCACATTGGCGCCAGTGACTTCTTTTTTGCCATTGCCGGTGGACTGCACGTGCATGATGGCGCGCTGGATGACGCGCTGGAAACCCAGCGTGGGCTGGGTGTCCACATCGTCGGTGCCGGCCACCTGCGGGGTGTTGTCCTTGATGAAATGGGTCAACGACTTGCGCAGATCCTCGATGTTGGCCGAGCAAGCGCGCAGCACCTCGGCAGCGCTGGGGTTGTCCAACAAGGCGAGCAGCAGGTGCTCAACGGTAATAAATTCGTGCCGCTGCTGCCGGGCCTCGACAAAGGCCATATGCAAGCTGACTTCTAGTTCCTGGGCAATCATGGGGCACTTCCTTTGCAGTCGGGGAAAAACGGGCGCTTCGGTGAGGTATCGGCAGGAGATGTCAGGGAGTTGAGGCCAATGTGCGCTTATTCAACCGGTTCGCTCAGGCATTGCAGCGGATGCCCGGCCTGCCGGGCGGTCTGCAGCACCAGTTCCACCTTGGTGTTGGCCACATCGCGGGTGTACACGCCACAAATGCCTTTGCCTTCCAAATGGATCTTGAGCATGATTTGGGTCGCGGTTTCGCGGTCCTTGTTAAAAAACTCTTGGATCACGTACACCACAAATTCCATCGGGGTGAAATCGTCATTGAGCAGCACCACCTGGAACATCTGGGGAGGTTGGACCTTCTGGGTGCGGCGCTCCAACACCACCGATGCGTCACCGCCGGCGGGTGGCTGGATCAGGGGCTTGATGGGTTTGTTGCTTGCCATGAAAAACGATTCTAGCGACAGCGGCCCAGGCTCTTGGGCACCAAGGGTATGTCCGGGGCATGGCAAGCCCGCCTGGGCGACAGCCGGTGCCAAAAAGTCACACCCTGTGGCCCCGGGCTGTGTACCAGGGTGTTACCACTGGACACACTTGGCGTGCCCGCACCGCCGCGCCCACACCACAGACCCAGCGGCAAGCGCCGCTGGCTTGCGCCACAATCACGCCCCATGACACCTTCACGCTTTCTTCGGTCGCGCCGTGCCATCGGCGCCGCGCTGCTGGGCTTGTGCTGGCTGCCCCTGGCCTGGGCCGATCAACCCCAATTGCAACTGCCGCGCGTCGCGATCACCGCCGGCATGCATGTGATCCAAGCCCAAGTGGCCAGCACCCCCGAGCAGCGCAGCACCGGTCTGATGTTTCGCACCGAAATGCCGACCAACGAGGGCATGCTGTTTGTGTTTGAGCAGCCTGCGGGCCAGTGTTTTTGGATGAAAAACACCTTGATCCCGCTCACCGCCGCTTTTGTGGCCGACGACGGCACCATCGTCAACCTGGCCGATATGCAACCCCAAACGCTTGAATCGCACTGCTCCACCGCGCCTGTGCGCTACGTGCTGGAGATGAACCAGGGCTGGTTTGCCAAACGCGGCATCAAGGCCGGTTCGCGCCTCAAAGCCCCCGGACTCTGGCGCTGACGCCCACCCCGTCCGCACACAAAAAAGCCCCTGCGAACCGCTTCGGTCCGCAGGGGTTTTTGTTGGGGCTGACTGACGATCAGACGGCAACGCTGGCCAGCAGCTGGTTGAAGGTGGCGCTGGGGCGCATCACCTGGGCCAGCTTGGCGGTGTCGGGTTTGTAGTAGCCGCCGATGTCGACCGGCTGGCCCTGCACCGCCTGCAGCTCGGCCACGATGGCGGCTTCGTTGGCGGCCAGTTGCTGCGCCAGCGGGCCAAACTTGGCCGCCAGTTCGGCGTCTTCGGTTTGTGTGGCCAACTCCTGCGCCCAGTACAGCGCCAGGTAGAACTGGCTGCCACGGTTGTCCAACTCGCCGGTCTTGGGGCTGGGCGACTTGCGGTTGTCCAGCAGCTTGCCGGTGGCATCGTCCAGGGTTTTGGCCAGCAGCTTGGCTCGGGCGTTGCCGTTCTTCAGACCCAGATCTTCAAAGCTGACCGCCAAGGCCAAGAACTCACCCAGGCTGTCCCAGCGCAGGTGGTTTTCTTCCACCAGTTGCTGCACGTGCTTGGGCGCCGAGCCGCCAGCACCGGTTTCGTACATGCCGCCACCGGCCATCAGCGGCACGATGGACAACATCTTGGCCGAGGTGCCCAGCTCCATGATGGGGAACAAGTCGGTCAGGTAGTCGCGCAGGATGTTGCCGGTGGCGCTGATGGTGTCCAGACCACGGATCACGCGCTCCAAGGTGTAACGCATGGCGCGCACTTGGCTCATGATCTGGATATCGAGCCCGGTCGTGTCGTGCTCGTGCAGGTACATCTTGACCTTACGGATCAGCTGCGCTTCGTGCGGGCGGTAGGCGTCGAGCCAGAAGACCACCGGCATGCCCGAGTTGCGGGCGCGGTTCACGGCAAGCTTGACCCAGTCGCGGATGGCGGCGTCCTTGACCTGACACATGCGCCAGATGTCACCGGCTTCAACGTCCTGGCTCAACAGCACTTCACCCGTCTCCAGGTCGGTGATGTTGGCGACACCGTCTTCACTGATCTCGAAGGTTTTGTCGTGCGAGCCGTACTCTTCGGCTTGTTGTGCCATCAGGCCCACGTTGGGCACCGTACCCATGGTCTTGGGATCGAACGCGCCGTGCCATTTGCAGAAGTTGATCATCTCTTGGTAGATGCGGGCAAAGGTCGACTCGGGCATAACGGCCTTGACGTCTTTGAGTCGGCCGTTGGCGTCCCACATCTTGCCGCCGTTGCGGATCATGGCCGGCATGGACGCGTCGACGATCACATCGTTGGGCGAGTGGAAGTTGGTGATGCCTTTGGCCGAGTCGACCATGGCCAGCTCGGGGCGGTGCTCATGGCAGGAGTGCAGGTCGCGCTTGATCTCGTCGCGCAGCGACGCGGGCAGGGTCTCGATCTTGTTGTAGAGATCGACCATGCCGTTGTTGACGTTCACGCCCAGCTCTTTAAAGGTGGCGGCGTGTTTTTCAAACGCTTCTTTGTAGAAGATCTTCACGCAGTGACCGAACACGATCGGGTGCGACACCTTCATCATGGTGGCCTTGACGTGCAGCGAGAACATCACGCCGGTCTTGCGCGCGTCTTCGATTTCTTTTTCATAGAAAGCCAGCAGCGCTTTCTTGCTCATGAACATGCTGTCGATCACCTCGCGGTCGAGCAGCGACACCTTTTCTTTGAGCACAATGGTTTTGCCGCTCTTGGTGATCAGCTCCATCTTCACGTCGCGGGCGCGGTCCAGCGTCATCGACTTCTCACCGTGGTAGAAGTCGCCGGCGTGCATGTGCGAGACGTGGGTGCGCGAGGCTTGGCTCCACTCGGCCATGCTGTGCGGGTTTTTGCGCGCGTATTCCTTGACGGCGCGCGGCGCGCGGCGGTCGGAGTTGCCTTCGCGCAGCACCGGGTTCACCGCCGAACCCAAGCACTTGCCGTAGCGGGCTTTGATGGCCTTTTCTTCGTCGTTTTTCGGGTTCTCAGGGTAGTCGGGCACTTTGTAACCCTTGGCCTGGAGTTCTTTGATACAGGCCACCAGCTGCCCCACCGAGGCGCTGATGTTGGGCAGCTTGATGATGTTCGCTTCTGGGCGCAGGGTCAGCTTGCCGAGCTCAACCAGGTCGTCGGACACGCGCTGCTCTTCGGTCAGGCACTCGGGGAACGCCGCCAGCACACGGGCCGCCACCGAAATGTCCCGGGTGTCCACGTTGATGCCAGCGGGCGCCGCAAAGGTGCGGATGATGGGCAAAAACGCGTTCGTGGCCAGCAGCGGGGCCTCGTCGGTGAGGGTGTAAATGATGGTGGGGGACTGTGCGCTCATGGTTAGGCTCCTTGTGTCTCTGAATGGGGTCGGCTGCGGGCTTGTGGCGCTCAGCACAACCATCGGATCGTGCGCAATTTTGCTTGCAACGCTCTGACCCCAGCTCCGTTTTTTGAACTCAAATTTTGCAGTGCGAAAAATGAACCCGCTCGCTCGCCATTTTTTTGCCGCATGCGGCGGCTTGGGCCAAAAAAAACCCGGTGACGGGGTCACCGGGCGGGCGGGGGCAAGATCCGATCAGCCGAAGTTTTTGGCCGCAAAGTCCCAGTTCACCAGCTTGTCGAGGAAGGTCTCAACGAACTTGGGACGCATGTTGCGGTAGTCGATGTAATAGGCGTGTTCCCACACGTCAACAGTCAACAGTGCGGTGTCGCCGGTGGTCAGCGGGGTGCCGGCGGCGCCCATGTTGACGATATCAACCGAGCCGTCGGCCTTCTTCACCAGCCAGGTCCAGCCCGAGCCGAAGTTGCCCACAGCGCTCTTAACGAAGGCTTCTTTGAAAGCGGCGTAGCTGCCCCACTTCGCGTTGATGGCTGCGGCCAGAGCGCCGGTGGGCTCACCGCCGCCGTTGGGCTTCATGCAGTTCCAGAAAAAGGTGTGGTTCCAGATCTGGGCGGCGTTGTTGTAAATGCCACCGCTGGACTTCTTGACAATGGACTCGAGGTCCATGTTTTCAAACTCGGTGCCCTTTTGCAGATTGTTCAAGTTCACTACATAGGCGTTGTGGTGCTTGCCGTGGTGGAACTCCAGGGTTTCTTGGGAGTAATGGGGGGCCAGCGCGTCGATGGCGTACGGCAAGGCGGGCAAGGTGTGTTCCATGGTGTCCTCAAAAAATAGGGGTGGGATCGCGTTGCACAGCGCGGCACGCCGCGTTGGCAGCAAGAGCCATTGTAGGCACGCCGCAGCGCACCCACATGGCAGAGGGTCAAACCGCAGCGCGCACCCGCACCCCAGTCACATGCAAGTCAAGTTCGCCATCGCGCAGCGCCGCCGTCAGTGGTTGACCAGCAAGCATCTGATGGGCGCTCTGCACCAGCTGCCCATCGGCACCGGTGAGCAAAGCGTAGCCGCGCTGCAGTGGCAAGCCCGGGTCCAACAAGGCCAATGTCTGTGCGTGCTGCTCCAAACGCTGGGTGTGCTGCTGCAGGCTGCGCTGCACGCCCTGGCTCAGCCGCTGCCCACAGCGCTCCAGCAGATGGGTCTGCTGCGCCAGCTGCAACGCGCTGGTGTGTTGCAAGCGGTGCTCCAAGGCGGCGAGCCGCTGCGCACTGGCGGCGGTACGCACAGATGGCCGTCCCAAATGGCGGGCCAGTCCGTCGAGCTTTTGCGCCTGGCGGTCGAGCCAACGGTTGGCCAACTCCCCCAAACGCAGCGCCAGATCACCGAGCAGCGCGTCCTGCACGCGCCGCTCGGGAGCGCACAATTCGGCCGCGGCGGTGGGCGTGGGCGCACGCAAATCGGCCGCAAAGTCGGCCAAGGTGAAATCGGTTTCGTGGCCTACCCCACACACCAAGGGCAAGGGCGCAGCAGCCACCGCCCGCACCACCGCCTCGTCGTTGAACGCCCACAGGTCTTCAAGCGCACCGCCGCCGCGCACCAGCAACAACACATCACAGCGGGCTGGGGCTGCTGCGTCGCTATGGGCCGCATAGGCCCGCCCCAGGGCGGCCACAATCTCGCCAGGTGCTTGCGCCCCTTGCACCGCGCTGGGAAATACCACCACCTCTACCTGCGGAGCGCGGCGGCGCAAGGCGGTGACCACGTCGCGCAGCGCGGCCGCACCCAGTGAGGTCACCACGCCCACACGGCGCGCAAAGGGCGGCAGCGCACGTTTGCGCGCGGTGTCGAACAGGCCCTGGGCCTCCAGCCTCGCTTTGAGCCGCAAAAACTCTTCGTAGAGCTGGCCCTGTCCCGCCAATTGCAGGCGCTCCACAATCAATTGCAAATCACCCCGTGGTCCATACACGTCGAGCTTGCCATGCGCCTGCACCCGCAGACCATCGCGCGGCGCAAACCCCAGACCATCGGCGGCGCGCCGAAACAGGGCACAGCGGATTTGGCCGGTGGAGTCCTTGAGCTGGAAGTAACAGTGCCCGCTGGCTGCGCGGTTGAAGCCAGAAATCTCGCCTTCCACCGCCACCGGATTAAAGCGAGCGGCCAACACGTCGGCCACCGCTTGGACCAGCGCCCCAACACCCCACACAGGGCCCAAGTTGTCAGGGTTCGCACGCGCAGAGATAGGATTCATAAGGCTTTCCGGGAGCATTCTGTCCACAACACCGCATGCGCACTGGCTTGCGCCACCAAAACGTCCGCGGCGGCTGTGCTGCGGCGCAAGTGATTGATTTACAAAGAAAGAAGTCCGCCCGTTTCACAGGCAACACAAGCCAAACCCAGCACAGTCAAGGCCCAGCGATCCATCCACACGCCTTGCCCACAAAGTTATCCACAGCTCCTGTGGACGGCATGGCAAGCCCTCTTTGTGCGGGGCTGGGCCATAATTTGGCCCCCGCGCCCCCTTCGGAGCGCGCATTGCTGGAGTCGGGTTTGTTTTACATCGTACAAGAAGTGGGGTGGCCAATTTGGCCTTTGCTGGTGTGCTCGGTGGTGGCACTGGCATTGGTGATCGAACGCATGGTGTTCCTCAAAGCGTCGAGGATCATGCCGGCGCGGCTGCTCGATGAGGTGATCCAAGTGTCGCGCCAACAGTTGCCAGCGCCCGATGTGGTGCAGCAATTGGCACAAAACTCCCTGCTGGGAGAGGTGCTGGCCAGTGGTTTTCGACAGCTGCACCTGCACCCGCGCAGCAGCGAGAGCGATTTGCGTGCCGCGCTCGAAGGCACTGGGCGCTTGGTGGCCGCGCGGATGCAGCAGTACCTCGGCGCGCTGGGCACCATTGCGTCGGCAGCACCGCTGCTGGGCCTGCTCGGCACGGTGATTGGCATGATTGAAATCTTCGGCTCGCAAGGCGGTCCCGGCGGCCTGAGCGCGGGCGGCGGTGACCCGGCCCAGCTGGCGCGCGGCATTTCGATAGCGCTCTATGCCACGGCCTTTGGCCTGGTGGTGGCCATTCCCAGCCTGATGTTCTGGCGCTATTTCCGTGCTCGTGTGGATGCTTATGTGCTCGCCATGGAGGTCGCCAGCGAGCGATTTCTGCGCCACCTGTTGCTGTCGCGGGGGAGTGCATGAACTTTCGCCGGGGCGAACGCGATGAGCCCGAGATCAACCTGATCCCTTTCATCGACATTTTGTTGGTGGTGCTGATTTTTCTGATGCTCACCACCACCTACAACCGGTTTCGGGAATTGCAGGTGAGCCTGCCCACGGCCGATGCCAAGACGCCACACGAGCCAGCCCATCCGATCCAAGTGGCGATCAGCGCCGACGGCCGATTCTCGGTCAACCAACAGCTGCTGGCGCAACCCAATGTGGAGGGCCTCATCGGCGCCCTGCAACAAGCTGCCGCCGGCCACAGCGAATCGACCGTGGTGATCCAAGCCGATGCAGCAGCCTCCCACCAATCGGTGGTCAATGTGATGGAAGCCGCTCGGCGCAGCGGCTTGGCGCAGATCACCTTCAGCACCCAGACCTCTGGTCGGGGCGGCGCCAGCAGCGGGCCATGAAAAGCGCAATGCTGGTACAGCGCTGGCTTGCGGGTGCCCAGCGGCGCAGCGCCCTGGCCTGGCTGCTGCTGCCGCTGACGGCTGTCTACGCCCTGCTCTGGTGGCTGCGCTGCGGCCTCTGGCGCCTCTCTGGGCGGCAAGCTCAACGCCTGCCGGTCCCGGTGATTGTGGTTGGCAATGTGGTGGTCGGGGGGGCGGGCAAAACACCAGCCACACTGGCGATCCTGCAACACTTGCAACAACAAGGCTGGCGACCAGGGGTGGTCTCGCGCGGTTATGGCCGCAGCGCCAAAGGCACGGTGGAGGTGACACCAGAGACCTTGGCCGAGCATTGCGGCGACGAGCCGCTGCTGATCCACCAACACACCGGTGTGCCGGTGGTGGTCGACGCCGACCGGGTGCGTGCTGCCTGTGCTGTGCTGCAGGCGCACCCCGAAGTGGATGTGCTGGTGTGTGACGACGGCCTGCAGCACTGGCGGCTGCCGCGCGACGTGGCGGTGGTGGTGTTCGACGAACGCGGCTGCGGCAACGGCTGGCTGCTGCCCTCGGGTCTGCTGCGCGAACCCTGGCCCGTGCGCCACCAGTTTGCCCCCCACCTGGTGCTGCGCCAGCACAACGGCAGTCCCGCCACCATCGATTCTGCGGGCTTGCCTGTGTTTGACGCCAGACGCCAGCTGGCCCAGCACAGCCACAACCTGCTGGGCGACACGCGCCCGTTGCAGCACTGGGCCAATGCAACCTGCGCTGTGATCACGGGCATTGCACAACCTGCGTCCCTGGTGAGCATGCTGCATGCGGCCGGCCTGCGCCCGCAGCGCACCCTGGCACTGGCCGACCATGCCAGCACCAGCGCCTGGCTGGCCGCGCTGCACACGGTAGGTGGCGATGTGTTGTGCACCGAAAAAGACGCGGTCAAACTGCGCGGCACGCTGTCGCCAGCCGATGCTGCCCGGGTCTGGGTGCTGCGGCTCGAACTGGACGCAGATCCGGCGTTTTTTTCGGCCATCCGCGCGCGCCTGGCAGCGGGCACCCGGGTATGATTTGCCCATGGATGCCAAATTGTTGACTTTGCTGGTGTGTCCGGTGACCAAGGGCCCACTGGTCTGGATGAGCGAACCCCAGGAGCTGTGGTCGCGTGCGGCGCGCTTGGCTTTTCCGGTGCGCGACGGCATTGCGGTCTTGCTCGAAAACGAAGCCCGCCCCTTGAGCGAAGACGAAGTCGAACGCATTCGACCTGCCTCCGTTTGAGGCCCTATTGCCCCCTCGCTGTAAGTCTTCTGCAGCGGTGTGCGTGCTATGCTCCTCGCGACCTTCGAGGGCGGGATTCGGGGTCGGCCGCCCGAGACAGCGGTCACTTTTCACACACAGTCAAGGAATGCGATGAAACTCATCCTGTTGGGCGCCCCGGGCGCTGGCAAGGGCACCCAGGCCACCTTCATCTGCCAGAAATACGGCATCCCCCAAATCTCCACTGGCGACATGCTGCGCGCCGCTGTCAAGGCCGGCACCCCGCTGGGCGTGCAGGCCAAAGCCGTGATGGATGCCGGCGGTCTGGTCAGCGATGAGCTCATCATCAACCTGGTCAAAGACCGCATCGCCCAAAGCGATTGCGCCAACGGCTTTCTGTTCGATGGTTTTCCGCGCACCATCCCTCAGGCCGAGGCCATGAAAGCCGCTGGCGTGAAGCTGGATTACGTGCTGGAAATTGACGTGCCGTTCGACGCCATCATCGAGCGCATGAGCGGTCGCCGCTCGCACCCCGCCTCGGGCCGCACCTACCACGTCACCTTCAACCCGCCCAAAACCGCTGGCGTGGACGATGTGACCGGCGAGCCGCTGGTGCAGCGCGACGACGACAAAGAAGAAACCGTGCGCAAGCGCCTGGACGTCTACAGCGCCCAGACCCGTCCGCTGGTGGACTACTACAGCCAATGGGCCAAAGCCGATCCGGTCGCCGCGCCCAAATACCGCGCCATCAGTGGCATGGGCTCGGTGGAAGACATCACCGCCCGCGCCATGGCCGCGCTCGGCGACTGATCGCCTTCTGGCGGCCCCGAAGAGCCCGGTCAAGCCGGGCTTTTTTGTGCCTGCAGCAGCGACAGCATCAGGTGGATGCGCGCCTTGTAGGGCGAGGCCACCGGTGCGATCGCAAAGCCCGCTTGCTCACCCAACACATGGCCCTGCCCACAACGTGTGGTGCGCAGAACCACTACCCCTTGGGCCATGGCCTCGCGCAAAGCATCCTCCAGCGCGCGGTGCAAGGTGCCGTTGCCGGTGCCGGCCACCACCAAGCCATCAGGGCGGCCCGCCCCCAAAGCCATCAGACCACGCACCACCGCGCCATCTTGGCCGGCGTGGCTGAACACCAGCTCAACGCGCGGCCACTCTGACGCCGGTGGCCATGGCCAGACCGGCGCCTCGCCCGACGTCCCTGTGCTGCGCAAGGCCCTCCAGCTCCCCGCTTCGACCCAACCCAAAGGCCCGGCGTCGCCCGCCGAAAACGCATCGGTCCGGTAGGTGTGTACCTTGCTCACATCCTCAGCCCCCAAGACCTGGCCACCCAGCACACAAACGACACCCGACAGCACCCCAGCGCCTGCCAGCGCCACCGCATCGAGCAGATTCTGTGGACCGTCGGGCACCAAGGCAGTGGCTGGCCGCATCGCAGCGGTCAGCACCACTGGCTTGTGGGTCGGCAGTACCCGGTGCAAAAAATACGCGGTTTCCTCGAGCGTGTCGGTGCCATGGGTCACCACCACCCCTGCCACCTCGGGACGCGCCAGGTGGTGCCTCGCCCGCTGGGCCAACTCCAGCCAGAGCGCCAGTGTTATGTCCTTGCTGTCGACCTGGGCCACCTGCTCGGCCTCAATCGCCCAAGCCGCCAAATCCGGCACTGCGGCCAGCAAAGTACCAATGCCCAACTGGCCCGCGGTGTAGCCCACGTGGTCGGCACCACTGGCCGCCTTCCCGGCAATCGTGCCTCCGGTAGCCAACACCACCACCGTTGTTCCCGCCTGTGGCGCTAAGCAAACATTGGACACTTGCCAAACTCCTCGAACTGGTGAAAAATACAGTTACTGTATAAAAAAACAGACGCACACCAAACCACCGCCGCCCGTCCCTGTGTGGAGACCCCATGACCGATCTGCTTCCGCCCAAACTCACGCCACGCCAGCAACAGATCCTGGATCTGATCAAGCAGGCGATCGGTTCAACCGGTGCCCCACCAACCCGGGCAGAAATTGCGCAGCAACTCGGCTTCAAATCGGCCAATGCCGCTGAGGAACACCTGCAGGCCCTGGCCCGCAAAGGGGTCATCGAACTCGTCAGCGGGACATCCCGGGGTATCCGGCTGCGCGATGGCGGACGCACCAGCCTTGGCGACAGTGCTCTGCAGCGCAGCCTGCCCTTGCCCGGGCTCTCACAATTGGTGCTGCCACTGATCGGCCGCGTGGCAGCAGGCTCGCCCATTTTGGCCCAAGAACATGTGGACCAGACCTACCAAGTCGAGAAACACCTGTTCTCCCAAACGCCCGACTACTTGTTGCGGGTGCGCGGCATGTCGATGAAAGACGTGGGCATTCTCGACGGCGACCTGCTCGCGGTGAAATCGGCACACGACGCCAAAAACGGCCAGATTGTGGTCGCCCGCCTCGGGGAAGATGTGACGGTCAAACGTTTTGTCCGCACCACCCAACACATTGAGCTGCGCCCCGAAAACCCCGACTACAAAACCATTGTGGTCGACGCGCGAGAGCCGTTCGCCATTGAAGGACTGGCTGTGGGCCTGATCCGCAACAGCTTTCAGCTCTAGAGCACTTCGCTCTTTCCCCCTTGTTTTCTTTGCTGTGATTGCCACCGCTGGCGCGGTGGGCAGGTTTTTGTTCGCTTTTTTGGAGACACACGATGACCATGCTGACCATGCGACTGGGCTTGTCGGGCGAGCACTGGCGCTCGCCGTTGCGGCTGATCGACTCTTTGCTGCCATCTGCTCCTGTGCCACGCACGGCCGAACCGGCGCAGGCCCAGCGTTGTGTTGCCCGTTTTGCACGCGCTGGCTGGCTGGTGCCGGTAGCCAGCCCTGGCCACAGCGCTTCAGCGGCGTGCCCGCAAGCCACCACATCCCCGCCAGCGTGCGAACAGCGCGCCCGACCCACACCGCTGCGTCGGCTGGTGGTGCACAGCAACCCCAACGGCTTGCGCATCAGCGGTCGGGTGGCCGACGTCTGCGCGGAACTCGAACGCCTGGCGCAACTGGAGGCACGGCACACCAGTGTGTCGACTGCGCTGCTGCAGCACTGATTCCAGCGGCGGCACAATACGAGGATGAATATTGTCATCCTCGACGACTATCAGGACGCGGTTCGCAAACTCCGCTGCGCCCACAAGCTCGAACCCTACCCGGCCAAGGTGTACACCAACACGGTCAAGGGTGTGGGGCAATTGTCGGTTCGCCTGCGCGATGCCGATGTGCTGGTACTGATCCGAGAGCGCACGCCGATTCCGCGCCAGCTGGTCGAGAAGCTGCCCAAACTCAAACTGATCGCCCAGACGGGACGGGTCGGCGGTCATATCGACATCCAAGCCTGTACCGAGCGCGGTATCGCGGTGGCTGAGGGCGTCTCCTCCCCGGTGGCCCCTGCAGAGTTGAGTTGGGCATTGACCATGGCGGCCATGCGCCGGCTGCCGCAGTACATCGCCAGCCTCAAACACGGCGCCTGGCAGCAGTCTGGGCTGAAGTCAGGGGGCATGCCCGACAATTTTGGACTGGGCATGCTGTTGCGCGGCAAGACCCTGGGCATCTGGAGCTATGGCCGCATCGGCCAGATGGTGGCCGGCTATGGTCGCGCCTTTGGCATGCGGGTATTGGTATGGGGCAGTGAGGCCAGCCGTGCCCGTGCAGCTGCCGATGGGTATGAACTGGCGTCCAGCCGCGCCGACTTGTTTGCCACCGCCGATGTGTTGAGTCTGCATTTGCGCTTGAGCGAAGCCACCCGGGCTTGCATCACACTCGAAGACCTCAACCGCATGAAGCCAACTTCGCTGCTGGTCAATACCTCACGCGCGGAACTCATCGAAGCCGAAGCGCTGCTGGCGGGCTTGAACCGAGGCCGCCCCGGCATGGCCGCCATTGATGTATTTGAGTCTGAGCCTATTCTCCAGGGCCACGCGCTGTTGCGATTGGAGAATTGTGTCTGTACCCCGCACATTGGCTATGTGGAGCAAGACAATTACGAAACCTTGTTTTCGGCCGCTTTTGACAATGTGGTGAACTTCATCAAAGGCACCCCGAGCAACATCGTCAATCCGGGCGCTCTGCAAGTGCGGCGCTGAGCGCGGCACCTGCCACTGGCTGCACCTGCACCGCTGTTACAAAAAGTCGAGGTCGACGTCCACGTCTTTGCCGGGGGTTTTCTTGCTGGGCGGCGCTGTGGGCGGGGCTGCTGGCTCGCGAGTGGCAGACAAAGGCGGCAAGGGATCGTCCCAGCTGGAGGCCACTCCCACTTGCGCACCTTGGCCACTGAGCGGGGCCAAATCGAGATCCATGGCCACAGTCGACGCCGCACCAGTGCCTGCCGACCCAGCGACCCGCGAAGGCACATCTGGCAAAGGATTTTCCTGTACCGGCTGTGCACGCACATCGCCCAAGCTTTGGCCATTGATGATTTCTTTGGCTACGCCATAGAGCATCAACAACTCGCGGTAGGCGTCCAGATCAAACACCTCGGTCTGGCCTGGCGAACGGAACAGGTATTGCTCGATGACATCCAGCACCGGTGGCTCAGGCCAGTGTGATGTGATGGCATCCAAGGCCGCCGGGAAGGCATCAAGTCCCCGCCCCTGCACGGTGAAGGCCTCAAACGGAGGGGCCACCGCGTTGAACACATCGTTGAACTCACTGCGCAGCACAGCATAGTCTTCGCGGCGCCCGAGCTTGTGGAAGATCTTGAATAAGTCCAAGTAAAACACTGGACTCGGTTCACCGCTTTCGGCAATGTGAGCACGCAAAATGCGGATCGCCTGCTCTTGATCACCCAAGGACACAAAGAAGTCGGCCTGCTGCTGCACGTCCAACAGCTCTTCGGTGGCCACCGAGCGCGACACGCCCATCAAGCTGGGCATGAAGTCGCGGCGATCCAGGGCTGGCAGCGCTGCGGCGTCGTTGCCCACATCGCGCGCAGGGGAAACTGCCGCCGCATCTGCGCTGGCCGCCTGCGGCTCTGCGGCCGCAGAGCGCGAAGAGGGCATGGTCACACGCGAGACCGCCAAGGGCTTGCCGTCGGCTCCTTTGACCCGGGTCAGCGGCACCTTGGTGGTGGGCAGGTCGGAGCCCGCACCCATCTCTGGATCTGTACCGCCAGGATCGGCCGCAGGGGGTGTCCACCAAGCTGGCGGCGAGGCCTCTTCGCGGGTGCCGGAGGCTTGGCGGCGCCACATCAACCCGGCCAAGGCGATACCCAGCAAGGCCAAGGCAGCCAGCGCCCACACCAGGGGGTTGTTGTAGCGCTGGACCTCCAATTCGGCGTTGCGGGCATTGAGTTCGGCCAGTGCAGCCGACTGTTCACTCTGGGTTTTCTGCCATTGGGTCGACTGCGATTGCAGAGTGTCGAACTGCAGTGCCATTGCCAACTGCTCGTCCACCGATGCCCCCAAGATCCGCCAAGCGGCTGCAGCGGCCTTGCGCTGCTCCTCATTGCCCGTCGGCTCGGTGGTAAGGCCAAAACTCAAGCGCAAAGACGGGTCGAGGTCCGGCTGCTCGCGCAGATCAGCAGGCAACAACGTCAAACGCGCACCACGCGCTTGTTCCGGCGCCTTGCGCACCACAGCGCGCTGGCGCTTCGGTCGGTCTGCCGCGCCGAGCTCGGTGTCCAAAGCCAACCCCGCACCACGGGCGGGCCCGCTGGTCAGCGGCACCGGACGTCCCAGTGTGGGCAACACCAAGGGAGCGGACACAGCCGTCTGCGCCGTTGCCGTGGCCGAAGCGGGAGAGCTGGTGGTGGCCGCTGCCTCGGTCGGGAAATCGACCAACAGCACATAGCGCCGCTGAAACGGAGCAGCACATCCCACTTGCACCGACACGGCCACAAAAGGCTCGTTGACCACCGCTCGGCTGCGGATCAGCACCGTGCCGGAACGGCCCTCACCGGGGACGAGTTGGTAGCTCAGGGCTCCCGCACCCAATGGCGTCTCACCAAACGAAGCTTCTGGGCGCAGGCACAGGTTGTCGGGGGATTCGTCAGGCCCCCATTGCACCGGCACCCGCACCTCGAGCGGACTGCCCAGCTTGGCACTGCCCGACAGCGCGCCCAAAGTGGCGGCGGATGCAAAATGTGAATTTCCCAGCGCGAGGATAGCGAGCCAAAACAGGCGCACAGCATTTCCTTTGTTCTAATGTCGAATCTATTTTGACATAGGTCTTTGCAAAAACACTTGAGATGACAACCATGCCAACGCCACTTTTTCAACAAACAGCCATTGTGGGCACCGGAGCAATGGGCCGGGGTATTGCGCAAATGGTTGCCCAAACAGGCAGCGCTGTACTGCTTTATGACAGTTTTACCGGGGCTGCAGCCCAGGCCATCGAAACCCTTGGTGGGACTTGGAAGACATTGGCCGAGAAGGGCAAGATCACCGAGGCACAAGCGCAACAGTGGACCGCCCAGTTGCGAGTGGTCAAGGAGCTGACCGAATTGGCCAACTGCGATCTGGTGGTCGAAGCGGTGGTGGAAAAGCTCGACGTCAAACAAGCGCTGTTTGCCCAACTGGAAAGCCTGTTGGCGCCTACAGCGATCTTGGCCACCAACACATCGTCTCTGTCGGTCACCGCGATTGGGGCCCCATTGCAGCGACCGGGACAACTCGTGGGTTACCACTTTTTTAACCCTGTGCCACTGATGAAAGTGGTCGAGGTGATTCCCGGCCTCAAGACCGAGACCCGGGTGGTCGAGCAATTGGCGGCTTTTGCCCGCCAATTTGGCCACACCCCCGTGGTGGCACAAGACACGCCGGGCTTTATCGTCAACCACGCTGGGCGCGGCTACAACACCGAGGCCTTGCGCATCCTCGGCGAAGGCATTGCCGACGTGGCCACCATCGACCGCATCCTGAAAGACCAGCTCGGATTCAGACTGGGGCCTTTTGAGCTGATGGACCTCACCGGCCTGGACGTGTCGCACCCGGTGATGGAGTCGGTCTACCACCAGTACTACCAAGAGCCCCGCTACCGTCCCAGCGTGATCACCGCCCAACGCTTGTCTGGGGGCATCCTCGGCCGCAAAAGCGGCGAGGGTTTTTACCGCTACACCGACAACAAAGCCGAGCTGCCCGCCGAGCCCGCCACACCGGAGGTGGCCGACATGCCACCTGTGTGGGTGCCGGCGCGCGCCGCGCGCCGCGCCGAGATCTACCAACTGCTCAAAGACCTGGGCGCCCACATCGAAACCGCCGCCCAGCCGTCCGAGCGCGCGCTGATTCTGGTGGCGCCGCTGGGCCACGATGTGACCACGGTGGCCGCGGTGGAGCGGCTCGACCCCAGCCGCACGGTGGGCATCGACATGATGTTGGAAGACAGCGCCACCCGCCGCCGTGTGCTGGCCACCAACCCCGCCACCCGGCGCGACATGCGCGACGCGGCACATGCGCTGATGGCGCGCGACGGCAAAGCGGTGAGCGTGGTCCGAGACAGCGGCGGCTTTGTGAGCCAGCGCGTGGCCGCCACCATCGTCAACATCGCCACCGACATGTGCCAACAAGGCATTTGCAGCCCGGCCGATCTGGACACCGCAGTGACGCTGGGCCTGGGCTATCCGCAAGGCCCGCTGACCTTGGGCGACCGCATTGGCCCGACCAATGTGCTGGAAATTCTGTTCAACCTGCAAACGGTCTACGGCGACGCACGCTACCGCCCCTCGCCCTGGCTGCGCCGACGGGGCGCGCTGGGCCTGAGCCTGCTGCACACCGAAGAGCGCTGACCGCCCATGGGCGCCGAGCTGCTGACCCACACCGAAGGCCACACCCGGGTGCTGACGCTGCGGCACAGCGGCCAGCGCAACGCCTTGCACCCGGACATGTACGTGGCCGGGCTGCAAGCGCTGGAACAGGCCGAGCGCGACGCCGACATCCGCAGCGTGGTGCTGACCGGAGCGGATGGGCATTTCTGCGCCGGCGGCCAGTTGCAGCGCCTGCACGCCAACCGGCAACGCCCGCCCAAGGCTCAGGCCGAGAGCATTGACGCCCTGCACCTCTGGATTGAGGCGCTTCAGCATTGCCCAAAACCGGTGGTTGCGGCGGTGGAAGGCGCGTGCGCCGGCGCAGGCTTTTCGCTCGCTTTGGCCTGTGACCTGGTGGTGGCCGCCGACAACAGCCGCTGGGTCATGGCCTACGCCAATGTGGGCCTGTCGTCCGACGGCGGCGCCAGCTGGCAGCTGGCCCGCCAGGTGCCCCGCGCCAGCGCCATGGCCTGGCTGCTCGGCGGCGAGCCGGTGCCGCCCGAGCGCCTGCACCAGCTCGGGCTCATCACCCAACTCAGCGCGCCCGGCCAGGCCTTGGCCGACGCCCTGCGCCGCTGCGACCGGCTCAACGCCCAAGCGCCCAATGCGCTGGCCAGCATCAAGGCCTTGGTGCAATCGGCCAACGGCCGGACGCTCACCGAACAGCTCGACGCCGAGCGCGACGCGTTTGTGCGCAACCTGCACCACCCCAACGCGGGCGAAGGCATCCAGGCCTTTTTGGACAAACGCCGCCCGCAATACCGGCCTTAGTCGCCCACCGCGGTCGGGTTTGCCACTCGGTGCACAATGTGTCAGCACCAAGCAAGCCGCAGAGCTTGCCCGACACCCCACCTGAGGAGCACCCCCTGTGAAACGCGACAACGCCGCCAGCACCCTCCGTCCCTATGGCGACAGCCCCGACACCACCCAGTCGCTCACACGACATCCGATGGATGAGCCGATTCTGACAATGGAAGAACGCGAGGCGATCAACCATGGTCGCTGGTTTTCCAGCCTTTCCCCATCGCTTCGGCACGACATCCTGAGATGCGCTTATGTCAAACGGTTCAAAGACGGCGACTTGATCGCCGCGCGCGGCGACCAGCCCCAGGAATGGATGGCGGTGGCCAAAGGCGCGGTGCGGGTGAGTTCCACATCGCTCTCGGGCAAGCTGATCACCCTGACCTATGTGGAGCCGGGCGTGTGGTTTGGCGAGGTGTCGATGTTCGATGGCGATGCGCGCACCCACGACGCGTATGCGCACGGGCCGACCACGATGTTGTGTGTCTCGCGCAGCGACTTCCAAAAAATCTTGTCCATGCATGTGGAGATGTACGAAGCGCTGATGCGCCTGCAAGCGCGCCGCATCCGCACGCTCTTTGGCTTGGTGGAAGACCTCAACACCCTGCCCTTGCGCGCGCGGCTGGCCAAGCAGCTGCTGCATTTGGTGCGCAGCTATGGCGTGCCCTGCTTGGCCGACGGCAGCGAAACCCGCATTGGCCTGCAATTGGCGCAAGAAGAACTGGCACAGCTGCTCGGCGCTTCGCGCCAGCGGGTGAACCAAGAGCTCAAAGCGATGGAGCGCGAGCAAGCCATCCGCATCGAACAGGGCGGCTTGGTGGTGCGCAACCGCAGCGCGCTGATGCGCATCGCCGAAACCGAAATCTGATGTCCGCTGTGTCGGGGGTGCTGCGCCCGTCGCGCCGGGCCCACACCCCAGCGACACCATGAGCGACTCCACATCCAACACTTTCACCGGCACCCGCCCGGTGGCCGACGCCCACCGCTTTGACGAAGCCGCGCTGCAGGGTTGGCTCAGCCAGCACGTCGATGGCTTTGCCGGCCCGCTGCAGGTGGAGATGTTCAAAGGCGGGCAATCCAACCCGACCTACAAACTCATCACTCCTGGGCGTGCCTATGTGATGCGCGCCAAACCTGGACCAGTGGCCAAGCTGCTGCCGTCTGCCCATGCGATTGAGCGCGAGTTTCGCGTGATGCAAGCGCTGGCTGCCACCGATGTCCCGGTGGCGCGCATGCACGCGCTGTGCGAAGACGAATCGGTGATCGGCCGCGCGTTTTATGTGATGGACTGTGTGGACGGCCGGGTGATGTGGGAGCAGTCGCTCCCTGGCATGACGCCCGCACAGCGCGGCGCCATCTACGGCGAAATGAACCGCGTACTCGCCGCCTTGCACCGGGTGCGGCCCGAGGCGGTGGGCCTGGCCGATTACGGCAAGCCAGGCAATTATTTCGAGCGCCAGATCGGCCGCTGGAGCAAACAGTACCAAGCGTCCATCACCCAGCCGATCGACGCCATGGACCGCCTCATGGCCTGGCTGCCACAACACATGCCGGCCATGGCGCAAGACCCTGCGCTGGTGTCGGTGGTGCATGGCGACTACCGCATGGACAACCTGATGTTCCACCCGAGCGAGCCGCGTGTGCTGGCGGTGCTCGATTGGGAGCTGTCCACCTTGGGCCATCCGCTGGCCGACTTCAGCTACCACTGCATGAGCTGGCACATCGCGCCAGGGCAGTTTCGGGGCATTGGCGGGCTCGACATTGAGGCGCTGGGCATTCCGGCCGAGGAGCCCTACATCGCCGCCTATTGCGAGCGCACCGGCTTTGCCACGCCCGAGCAGCTGCTGCGCGACTGGAACTATTACCTGGCCTACAACCTGTTTCGTTTGGCCGCCATCTTGCAAGGCATTGCCAAGCGGGTGGAGGCCGGCACGGCGTCCAGCGCACAAGCCCAGCAATCGGCCGCCGGCGCGCGGCCCATGGCCGAGATGGGCTGGCATTTTGCCCAGCGCCACCAAGCCACCCTTTGACCCCATCGACAGGAGCACCCCATGGATTTTGATTACAGCGACAAGGTCAAGGCCCTGCGCGAGCGCCTGCTGGCCTTTATGGACCAGCACATCTACCCCAACGAGGCACGCTTCTTCCAAGAAGTGGAAGCCAACCGCGCGAAGGGCAACGCCTGGCTGCCCACCACCTTGATCGAAGAACTCAAGCCCAAGGCGCGCGAAGCGGGGTTGTGGAACCTGTTTTTGCCGCGCAGCCCGCGCGCGCCGCAAGGTCTGTCCAACCTGGAATACGCGCCGCTGTGCGAAATCATGGGGCGGGTGCCGTTTGCGGCCGAGGTGTTCAACTGCTCGGCCCCCGACACCGGCAATATGGAAACGCTGGAGCGCTACGCCAGCGAAGCCATCAAAGACGAATGGTTGGAGCCCCTGCTGCGCGGCGAGATCCGCTCGGCCTTTTTGATGACCGAGCCCGAGGTCGCCTCGTCCGACGCCACCAACATCCAGTGCAGCATCACACGCGACGGCGACCATTACGTCATCAACGGCCGCAAGTGGTGGTCGTCTGGCGCCGGCGATCCGCGCTGCGCGGTCTACATCGTCATGGGCAAAACCGACCCGGATGCCCCCCGCCACTCGCAGCAAAGCATGATCGTGGTGCCGGCCGACACCCCCGGCATCACCGTGCTGCGCCCGCTGACGGTGTTTGGCTACGACGACGCGCCGCATGGCCACATGGAGGTGCTGCTCAAGGATGTGCGGGTGCCCGCCAGCAATCTGCTGCTCGGCGAAGGCCGTGGCTTTGAAATCGCCCAAGGCCGTCTGGGCCCGGGCCGCATCCACCACTGCATGCGCAGCATCGGCGCGGCCGAGCGTGCGCTCGAACTCATGTGCCAGCGGCTCAACAGCCGCGTGGCCTTTGGCAAGCCGGTGTCGGCCCAGTCGGTCTGGCACGAGCGGATAGCGGATGCGCGTTGCCGCATCGACATGGCGCGCCTGCTCACCCTCAAGGCCGCCTACATGATGGACACGGTGGGCAACAAAGTGGCCAAGGCCGAGATCGCGATGATCAAGGTGGTGGCGCCCAATATGGCCTGCGACATCATCGACATGGCCATGCAAGCTTTTGGCGCGGCCGGCATGAGCGGCGACACGCCACTCGCCTACAGCTACGCCAACCAACGCACCCTGCGCTTGGCCGACGGCCCCGACGAGGTGCACCGCCAAAGCATCGCCAAGCTGGAGCTGGCCAAACACATGACCGTCAAAACCGACATCGAGATGCCCATCACCCGGGGCAGCTGAGCCACAAGGACACCACCGTGATCGACGTTTACACCTGGCCCACCCCCAACGGCCACAAAGTGCACATCATGCTGGAGGAGTGTGGCCTGCGCCTGGGTCGCGACTGGCGGGCACACCCCATCAACATCGGCACCGGCGACCAGTTTGCGCCCGACTTTTTGCGCATCAGCCCGAACAACAAAATCCCGGCGCTGGTCGACCCCCATGGGCCCGACGGCAAGCCGATCAGCCTGTTCGAGTCTGGCGCTATTCTGCTTTACCTGGCCAGCAAAACCGGCAAACTGCTGCCCAAGAGCGACCGCGCCAAGTTTGAGGTGCTGCAGTGGCTGATGTTCCAAATGGGCGGTGTGGGCCCCATGCTGGGCCAGGCGCACCACTTCCGCATTTACGCGCCTGAAAAAATCGACTACGCCGTCCACCGCTACACCAACGAAGCCAAGCGGCTCTATGGCGTGATGGACAAGCGCCTGCAAAGCAGGCCCTTCATCGGCGGCAAACAGTACAGCGTGGCCGACATCGCGATCTTTCCTTGGCTGCGCAGCTGGCAAAACCAGGGCATCGACTGGGCCGACTACCCCGCGCTCAAGGCTTGGTTCGACCGCATCGCGGCCCGGCCGGCGGTGCAGCGCGGTGTGGCGGTGCTGGCCGAGGTGCGCAAACCGCTGACCGACGACCGGGCGCGCGCGGCCCTGTTTGGCGCCGCACAGTACAAAAAACGCTGAAAGCGCAGCCGCCAATACAAAACCCCGCCGAAAGCGGGGTAGAATGGCAGGCTTAGTCGGAGCGTAGCGCAGCCTGGTAGCGCATCTGCTTTGGGAGCAGAGGGTCGCGAGTTCGAATCCCGCCGCTCCGACCATTCACACCCGCAAAGAGGCCCCCACGAGGGCCTTTTTCACGTCGGCGCCCAAATCAGCGGCACCGACCCACTGCCCGTAGCTCAACTGGATAGAGCAGCTGCCTTCTAAGCAGCAGGTCGGGGGTTCGAGTCCCTCCGGGCAGGCCACATTCCCTTTTTCACACCGAGCGCCCTCCTCAAGGGTTATCCCTGATCGCTTGCGCCCAATGATGCAATATAGTGCACATAACGCTTATTTCATGCATTTCACTGCCTAAACGCAGATGGTTTAGACCTAAAGCAAGGGTTATTCATGAGACGGGCGCGGGGGCCTCGCTTCTACAGTGGCGAAGGCCATCCGGCCAAGACACGTACCACCACAGGAGACAACACCATGACCACTTCCCGTCGCGTTCTGCTCAAGCGCGGTGCCGCCATCGTCGGCGCTGCATCCACCGGGATGCTGCTGCCCGAGATCGTCCGCGCCCAGGCCGACAAGGTGCGCGTGGGCTTTATGCTGCCCTACACCGGCGCGTTTGCGCCTCTGGGTGTGGCGATTGAAAACGGCTTTCGCATGGCGCTGGGCGAGCAAGGCGGCAAGCTCGGCGGGCGCGAGGTGGAATTCTTTAAGGTGGACGACGAATCCAACCCGCCCAAAGGCGTGGAAAACGCCACCCGCCTGGTGCAGCGCGACAAGGTCGACGTGCTGGTCGGCACGGTGCACTCGGGTGTGCAGCTGGGCATCCACAAAGTGGCGCGCGACACCGGTGTGCTCAACCTGATTCCGAACGCGGGCGTGCACATCGCCACCCGCCAGCAGTGCGCGCCCAATGTGTTCCGCACCTCGTTCTCCAACTCGCAGCCCACCCTGGCCTTGGGCAAAGCCATGGTCGACCGGGGCCACAAAAAGGCGGTCTGGATCACCTGGAGCTACGCCGCTGGCGATGAAGCGTTTGAGGGTTTTGAGAAGAGCTACACCGCTGCGGGCGGCACCATCCTGAAAAAGCTCTCGCTGCCCTTCCCCAACGTGGAATTCCAAGCGCTGCTGGCCGAAATTGCGGCGGCCAAGCCCGACGCCGTGGCCTGCTTCTTTGCCGGTGGTGGTGCGCCGAAGTTCATGCGCGACTTTGCCGCCGCAGGCCTGAACAAAAACATCCAGCTCTACGGCTCAGGCTTCTTGACGGAAGGGGTGTTGCAAGCCGCAGGAGAGTCCGCCGAAGGCGTGATCACCACCCTGCATTACAGCGACTCGCTGGACACACCACGCAACAAAAAATTCCGCTTGGATTACGCCAAAAACTTCAAGCTGCAGCCCGATGTGTACGCGGTGCAGGGCTATGACACCGCGCTGCTGCTGGTGCAGGGTGCCAACGCTGTCAAGGGCGATCTGTCGAACAAAAAGGCGCTCTACGCCGCCATGGAAGGCGCCGTCATCGACAGCCCGCGTGGCAAATGGACCATGAGCAAAGCGCACAACCCAATCCAGGACATGTACCTGCGCCGGGTGGAAAAAGGCGAAAACAAGGTCATTGGCGTGGCCGCCAAGGCCGTGGCCGACCCAGGCACCGGCTGCCGCATGGGCTGATCGCGCACCGCGCGCCCAGCCCCCTTCCCAGGATTCCCCCCACACACGGCCGCGCGCCGTGCGGGGGAACCTTTGTCTGAACGGAATCCCTTGTCATGGATGTCGCGAATTTTTTGATTCAGCTGCTCAACAGCGTGCAGTACGGGCTGCTGCTGTTCATGCTGGCAGCGGGCCTCACGCTGATCTTCGGCATCATGGGTGTGGTCAATCTGGCCCACGGCAGCTTCTACATGCTGGGCGCCTACTTGGCGTGGTCGCTCTCTAGCCAGCTCGGCAGTTTGGCCTTGGCCATTGTGGTGGGCGCCGCGCTCGCGGTAGCCTTTGGCTGGTTGCTGGAATGGGCGCTGTTTCGCCATTTCTACCACCGCGACCACCTCGACCAGGTGCTGTTGACCTTTGGCCTGATCTACATCTTTGAAGAGCTGCGCTCCATCTTTTGGGGCGACGATGTGCAGGCGGTCAATGTGCCCGACATCTTCAACTGGTCGATCCCGCTGACCGAGCACCTGTCCTACCCGGTGTACCGGCTGGTGATGTCGGGTGTGTGCCTGCTGCTGGCGCTCGGCCTGTACCTGCTGATTTCCAAAACCCGCCTGGGCATGAAGATCCGCGCCGGCGCCTTCAACCGCGACATGACCGAGGCGCTGGGCATCAACATTCGGCTGATCCACGGCGTGGTGTTTGCGCTCGGTGTGGGCTTGGCCACGGTGGCCGGCATGATCGCCGCGCCGGTCTCCAGCGTCTACCCCGGCATGGGCAGCTCGGTGCTGATCATGTGTTTTGTGGTGGTGGTGATTGGTGGCATTGGCTCGGTGCGCGGCGCCTTGGTGGCCGCCTTGCTGGTGGGCCTGGTCGACACCTTTGGCAAGGTGCTGGTGCCCCAGCTCGCTGGCATGGCGGTGTATGTGCTGATGGCGCTGGTGCTGCTCTACAAACCCGAAGGACTGTTCAAGCAATGAGCACCGCAAAAGCCCAACTCGAAATCCTGCCCAGCAGCGTGAAATGGCTGCTGGCCGCCGGTGCGGTCGGCCTCGCCGCCTTTCCGCTCGTGCCGTCGGACAACGCCGGTTTCTACCTGCAAATGCTGTCGCAGATGATGATTCTGGCCATCTTCGCGATGAGCCTGGACCTGCTGCAAGGCGTCACCGGCTTGGTGTCGCTCGGTCACGCGGCCTACTTTGGCCTGGCCGGTTATGCGCTGGCCTTCCTCACCCCGGCCGATACACCGGCCAGCCTGTGGATCAGCTTGCCGCTGGCCGCACTCGGCTCGGGCCTGGCCGCGCTCGTCATCGGCTTTTTTGTGGTGCGCACCCACGGCATCTACTTCATCATGGTGACGATGGCGTTTGCGCAGATGGTGTTCTTCATCTTCTTCGACAACCGCGCGCTCGGCGGCTCGGACGGGCTGTATGTGAACTTCCGCCCCGACGCTTCGGCCATTGGGCTCGACCTGGAGAACAAAACCCACTTCTATTACCTGACGCTGGCGCTGCTGGTGCTGATTTACTTCGGCCTGCGCCGCCTGCTGTTTTCGCCCTTTGGGCGGGCGCTGGCCGGCATCCGCGTCAACGAGCACCGCATGCGCGCCGTGGGCTACCACACCTTTGGCTACAAGCTCGCAGCGTTCACCCTGGCCGGCACGCTGGCCGGTGTGGCGGGGTATCTGTGGGCGGCCCAAACCGGCTTTGTGAACCCCGAGCTGATGGGCTTTCACATGAGCGCACACGCCATCATGATGGTCATCCTGGGCGGCATGGGCAACTTCGCCGGCGCCATCGTCGGAGCCTTCGCCTTTGAATATGTCATGCACTTTTTCAAAGATCTGCCCTATGTGGGCGACTTCCACATCGGCAAACACTGGCAGCTGTGGATGGGCATCTTTATTGTGGCGGTGGTGATCTTGGCGCCGCGTGGTTTGCTGGGCCTGCTGGAGCGGCGCAAGGCCGCCAAGGCCGAGGGAGAGCAAGCATGACCCACACCCTGCCCAACCGCGAGCTGCTGCTCGCGGCCCACCACCTGACCAAACGTTTTGGTGGCTTGGCCGCTGTGAACGAGGTGTCGGTCAACCTGTACCGCGACCGCATCCACGCCGTCATCGGCCCCAACGGCGCGGGCAAGTCGACGCTCACCAATCTGCTCTCGGGCGACTTGGCGCCCACCTCGGGCACCATCACCTTGAACGGCGAGCCCACCGCCGGCCACAGCCCCGAATCCATCTCGCGCCTCGGCCTGGGCCGCAGCTACCAAAAGACCAATATCTTTTTGCCCTTCACCGTGTGGCAAAACGTGCGACTGGCCGCGCAGTCGCGCGAGCGGCATTCGCCGTTCAACCCGCTGCACTGGTTCACCCGCGCCAGCGGCCTGGCTGCGGTCAACGAACGCTGCGAACGCGCCATCGAACTCGCGGGCCTCACCCACCGCACCCACACCGTGGCCGGCACCGTGAGCCACGGCGAACAGCGCCAGCTCGAAATTGCCATGACGCTCGCCACCGAGCCCACCGTGCTGCTGCTCGACGAGCCGCTGGCCGGCATGGGCCAGGCCGAGGCCGAACGCATGGTCGAGCTGCTGCAAAAACTCAAGAAAGACCACGCCATGATGCTGGTGGAACACGACATGGACGCGGTGTTTGCCTTGGCCGACGAACTGACCGTGATGGTCAACGGCCAGGTCATTGCCAGCGGCAGCCCGCAAGACGTGCGCAACGACGCAGCGGTTCAGGCGGCGTATCTTGGAGACACCCCCGATGCGCCTGCGGCGCCTCCCCCTCAAGGGGGCGCTCCCAGCAGCCCGGCAAAGCCGGTTCTGCGGGAGCATGAGGCACAGAAGGAGGCACCGTGACTCAAGCACTCATTCAAGCCACTGGCCTGCACACCCACTACGGCGCCAGCCACATCCTGCGCGGCATCGATTTCACCGTGGGCCAGGGCCAGACCATTGGCCTCATGGGCCGCAACGGCATGGGCAAATCGACCTTGCTCAAGTCCATCATGGGTTTGGTCAAACCCAGCGGTGGCGCGGTGCGCATCAAAGGCAGCGACATGACCGGTGGCGACACCTTTCGCATCGCCCAACAAGGCATCGCCTATGTGCCCGAAGGGCGCGGCATTTTTGGCAACCTGAGCGTCAAAGAAAACCTGCACATGGCCGCGCGCGCCGGCACACGCGGCCAGCGCGACTGGACCTACGAGCGGGTGCTGGAGACCTTTCCGCGCCTGGCCGAACGACTGAACCACGGCGGGCAGCAGCTCTCTGGCGGCGAGCAGCAAATGCTCACCATCGGCCGGGCGCTCATGACCAACCCCGATGTGCTGATTCTTGACGAGGCCACCGAGGGCCTGGCGCCGCTGATCGCCAAAGAGATCTGGCGCATCTGCAGCCTCATCAAAAACAGCGGCATCAGCAGCGTCATCGTCGACAAAAACTGGAAACACGTCACCCAGATCACCGACCGCAATGTGATCCTGGTCAAAGGCGAGGTGGTGTTTGAAGGCAGTTCGGCCGAGCTGTTGGACCAACCCGAAGTGCTGGAGCAGCACCTGGGGGTGTGATCAGCCCGGCGCTGCCGCCGTGCCAGGCGGTGTGACCCCCAGCGCCCGGTGCGCCGCGCTGGCGGTGTTGACCGGCAGGTTGCGGCGCGCGCCCAGGTAGTGGGCGCTGAACACGTCGAGCCAATCGTTGAGCCGCATGGCCTGCTGCGGGTGGCCAACGAGTTCTAGACACAGCGCCGCCACCTCGGCGGTGCACAAGTGCAGGCCGGTGTGCGATCGGCGCAAGTTGTAGCGCGACACCACCTCGGGCCGCAGGCTGAGCACCGGCAGCGCGTCCAGGTACGGGCTTTTGCGGAACATCTTGCGCGCCTCGCTCCAGGTGCCGTCCAGCAGCACCAGCAGCGGGCGCTTGGCACCGGCCGGCCCCATGGCCGGTGGCGGTGGCGCGCTCAGCACCCGCTCGGGCGCGGCATATTCACCGGGAAACACCAGCACCGGCTGCCACTGCGGGTCGGCCAACACGGCCAGCAAGCCCGGGTCCACCGCCGTGCGGGCCCAGCCAAAGGCGAAGGTGTCGCGCACCACATCCGCAATCAGCCAGCCGGTGTTGCTGGGCTTGATGGCCTCGATGTCGCCCATGATCAGGCACACCCCGACACTGTCGGTGCAAGGCGGGCACCACGCGCAGGCGCAGCGCGCGCTGGGCAGGCGGCAGCGCTCACAACGCCCACCGCCCGAGCCGCGGGCCACAAAGGGTTTGCTGCTGGCGGCCAGCCGCGCGGCGCGCAGGCGGGCCACCGCGTGGGGAGCGTCAGAGGTAACAGGCAAGGTGGACATGGCCTGCGACTGTACGCGAGCGCGCTCCCTCGCCTCAGGCACCGCCTCACACACCGCGTCTGGTAAAAAGGGCGCCCACCGTTTGCCCCGTTTCCATGTCCGCTCCCACCCCTGCCTCCACCCCCTCCCCCGCCGTCCCGCTGCTGCACTGGACCAACGCCCAAGGCCAGCCGCAATCGGCGCGCTGGCGCTGCGAACGCGGCAGCCCGGCGCCCAAGCGGGTGGTGCTGGTGGGCGACCAAACCCCGGCCGACGAGGCTTATCGCCTGGCCTGCTCGGGCACCGCGCTGCTGTGGCAGGGCGACTTTCACAACGCGCGCCAGCTGCTGCAGGCCATGGCCCGGCGCTGCGACACACCGCCCAAGCGCAAGCAGCGCCAAGCGCCCGCCGCGCCAGACGCCGCACCAGCGGCGGCCTTTCACCGCCACCGCCAAGCGCAGGCCCAACGCGCCCGCACCCTGGGCATGCTGCTGGTGCCGCTGTTGGGCGACCACGCGGTGGACGCGCGCCGCGCACCCGACGTGCGCCAGGCCTGCACCCACGCCTGGGGCCCGGCCGACGGCCAGCCCGCCGTGGTGGCGCTGCGCGAGCTGCTGGGCGTGCACAGCGCCGACGAATGGCGCCGGGTGGGGGTGGAGATTGCCGCGCTGGGTGAGCCACCGAACAACCGCATCCACCCGCACTACGGCGTGTTCTCGCCGGTGCGCGGTGAATACATCGACCTGGTGGCGCAAGCGCCCTTGCCCGCTGGCGCCACCCAGGGCCAGCCGGTGTTCGACATTGGCACCGGCACCGGGGTGCTGAGCGCGGTGCTGGCGCGCCGGGGCGTGCGCCACATCGTCGCCACCGAGCTGGACCCGCGCGCCCTGGCCTGCGCACACGACAACCTGCAGCGCTTAGGCGTGGCCGACGCCGTCACGCTGCAGCAAACCGATTTGTTCCCCGCTGGCCAGGCCGCGCTGGTGCTGTGCAACCCGCCCTGGCTGCCAGCGCGCGCCGGCACCTCGGTGGAGCGCGCGGTCTACGACGAAGACAGCCGCATGCTGCGCGGCTTTCTGACCGGGCTGGCCGCGCACCTGCTGCCGCAGGGTGAAGGCTGGCTGATCTTGTCGGACCTGGCCGAACACCTGGGCCTGCGCAGCCGCGAGGCGCTGCTGGGCTGGATCGCCAACGCTGGCTTGGTGGTGATCGACCGCATCGACACGCGCCCGCGCCACGGCAAAGCCAGCGACGCCCATGACCCGCTGCACGCCGCGCGCGCGGCCGAAGTCACCTCGCTCTGGCGGCTGGGCAGCGCGGGCGCTTGAGCCCCGCGCCCACCGCTGCGGGCCAAGCTTTACAAGCCTTTGCCCGCCGACTTGTCTTTGCCCTGCACCGGGTTGGCGTGCAGCAGCTGCGCGGTGAACGCGCGCAAAAACTCGGTCGCTTTTTCCGGGCGGGCGCTCAGCCAGGCGCCATACGCGCCCTCGTTCAATATCACCGGCATGCGCTTTTCTGAGCCGGGCTGCTGGTAGCGGTGCATCAGCGCGTGGTTGTTGGCGTTGATGGTGATCAGCGCAAAACTCACGATCTGTTCGCCCTCGGCGCCGGTCCAGCTTTCCCACACACCGGCCGCGCCCATGGGCTTGCCGTCCACCCGGGCAATGCGCGTGGGCACCGCTTTGCCGCTGCGGTAGTCGTCCGCCAGAAACGCCATCATCGGCACAATGCAGCGCTGCCCTTTCAGCCAAGCGTTGCGCACATTGTTCGACGTGGTCAGCGCGTCGCTGCGCAGATTCACCAGCTTGGTCGAGCGCAGCTTGGCGTCTGACGCCGACTTGACCCACGGTGGCACCAAGCCAAACTGCCCCGCCACCAGCTCCATCACCAGCGGGGCCGGCGCAGCCACCTCGGGCGCATCGGCCTCGGCCGCCTCTGCCGACAACACCGGCTCAGCAGGCGTCACCGCATCGGTGGGCGCCACCCGGCGCACAAACACACCCGGCTGGCGCGGCCACACCGCACGACCAATGGGCACTTCGGGTGCGGCCACACCAAAAAACTCGGGATACCCGTCGGCGGGAAACACAGTGTCGTATTGAGAACTCATGCGGCCCATGCTAACCCAGCGCCCCGCTACACTGCGGCGGCCCATGCTGATTCGATTCCACAAACCTTATGGCGTGCTCAGCCAGTTCACCCCCGAAGGGCGCTGGCGCGGGCTCAAAGACTTCATCGACCTGCCCGGTGTGTATGTGGCCGGCCGGCTCGACGCCGACAGCGAAGGCCTGTTGCTGCTCACCGACGACGGCGCGCTGCAAGCCCACATCAGCCACCCGCGCCACAAGATGGACAAGACCTATTGGGTGCAGGTCGAGGGCACCCCCACCGAAGACGCCCTGCAACGCCTGCGCAGTGGGGTGCAGCTCAACGACGGCCCCACCCTGCCCGCCCAGGTGGCGCACATCGATGAACCCGCCAGCCTGTGGCCGCGCGACCCACCGATCCGCGAGCGGCAACACATTCCCACCGCTTGGCTGCAACTCACCATCCGCGAAGGCCGCAACCGCCAGGTGCGGCGCATGACCGCCGCCTTGGGCCTGCCCACGCTGCGGCTGATCCGCGCGGCCATTGGGCCTTACACGCTCGACGGCTTGGCGCCCGGCACCTACGACACGGTAGACGCTACAGCAGCGGGCGCAATTCCCGCGCGGCGTCTTGCAGCAGGGGCAACAGGCCGCGCTGCAGCGCCTCGGGCGCCAAGCGCTCGGGGGCGGCCACCACGTTGAGCGCGGCCACCGTTTGCCCCTGCATATTGCGCAACGGCACCGCCAGCGCGTGCACCCCCAGTTCGTGTTCTTCGCTCACCAGCGCGTGGTCTTGGCTGCGCACCTGCGCCACCGCCGCTTTCAGCGCCTGGGCGTCCACCGTGGTGTGCGGCGTCAGGCGCGGCAGCGCGCGGCCTTTGAGCCAAGCGTTGAGTTCGCGCGCTGGCATGGCCGCCAGCAACACCCGCCCGGTGGACGTGGCGTGCGCCGGCAGCCGCGCGCCCAGGTGCAGGCCATAAGCCATCAGTCGCTGCCCGCCCACGGTGGCACTGCGCGCCACAATCACCACCTCGTCGCGGTCCAGCACCACCGCTGAAAACGATTCATGCGTCTGCGCCGCCAGCCGGTTGAGCGTGGGCTGCAACACCCGGGGCAACCGCGCCGACGCCAAATAACTGCCCGAAAACCGCAGCACCTTGGGCGACAACCAATAGTGGCTGCCGTCGGTGTCCAAATAACCCAGGTGCGCCAAGGTCAGCAAATGCCGCCGCGCCGCCGCCCGCGTCAGCCCCGCGCGCTCGGCCGCCTGGGTGGCGTTCAGCCTCTGGCGCTCGGTGTCAAAACTCTCCAGCACCGCCATGCCTTTGGCCATGCCTTCAATCAAGTCCGCCTTGGCGATGGGTGTGTTGTGCATAGTGCGCGATGATCGCACAAAGGCGCTGCTGATCGCACAAACAAGAATTCAGGAGCTTGAGGCAAGGAGTGCGGCAACCTAAGCTGCGCCCACCCATTCACCTCAACAACGCCCGCAATGCCCTGTGCCAGGCCAGCGTGGATCCGGCTTCGCCGGTCCACCGCTGGCGCCCCCCTCAGGGGGGTGACGCCGAAGGCGGCGCGGGGGGGAGACAAATGCTATGCGTACCCAAATCGCCATCATTGGCGCCGGCCCCTCGGGCCTGCTGCTCGGACAACTGCTGCACAAAGCCGGCATCGACGCCGTCATCGTCGAACGCCAAAGCCCCGACTACGTGCTCGGCCGCATCCGGGCCGGCGTGCTGGAACAAGTCGCCACCGACCTGCTGGACGAAGCCGGTGTGGGCGCGCGCATGCACCGCGAAGGCCTGGTGCATACCGGCTTTGACATGCTGTTCAACGGCGAACGCCACCGGGTGGACTTGGAAAAACTCACCGGCGGCAAAAAGGTCATGGTCTATGGCCAAACCGAAGTCACCCGCGACCTGATGGCCGCGCGCGCCGCCGCTGGCCTGCCCACGGTGTACGAAGCGGCCAATGTGCAGGTGCACGGCTTTGACACCACCGCGCCCTATGTGAGCTACGACAAAGACGGCCAAAGCCACCGCATTGACTGCGACTTCATCGCCGGCTGCGACGGCTTTCACGGCGTGTGCCGCGCCAGCGTGCCGCGCAGCGCCATTCAAGAGTTTGAAAAGGTCTACCCCTTTGGCTGGCTCGGCCTGCTGTCGGACACCCCGCCGGTGCACCACGAACTGATCTACGCCAACAGCCCGCGCGGTTTTGCGCTGTGCTCACAGCGCAGCCACACCCGCAGCCGCTATTACCTGCAGGTGCCGCTGACCGACAAGGTGGAGCAATGGAGCGACGACGCCTTTTGGGCCGAACTGCGCCTGCGCCTGGACGACGAAGCCGCCGACAAGCTCGTCACCGGCCCCTGCATTGAAAAAAGCATCGCCCCGCTGCGCAGCTTTGTGACCGAACCGCTGCGCTTTGGCCGCCTGTTTTTGGCGGGCGACGCCGGGCACATCGTGCCGCCCACCGGCGCCAAAGGCCTGAACTTGGCCGCCACCGACGTGAAATACCTCAGCAACGCCTTCACCGAGTTCTACGCCGAACGCAGCCAAGCCGGCATCGACCACTATTCGGCCAAGTGCCTCAAGCGCATCTGGCGCGCCGAGCGCTTCAGCTGGTGGTTCACCAGCATCATGCACCGCTTCAACGACGACCCCATCATGGGCAAACTGCAAGAAGCCGAGCTGGACTACCTGATGCATTCCGAAGCCGGCCTCAAAACCATCGCAGAAAACTACGTCGGCTTGCCGCTGAATTTCGGCAGTAACTGACTCCCCCCGCGCCGCCTCCGGCGTCACCCCCCAGGGGGCGCCAGCAGCGGACCGGCAAAGCCGGATCCGCGCTGGCCTGGCGCTGAGGCACGCGCGCCGGCTGGGCTGTCGCAAGTGTTGCGGGGCGGCTGGTGATTTCGGGCACCATTGACGCCAACGTCAACTCCGCTTCACGCGCACCATGCCCAACACAGCCCCCGCCCCCAAAGCCCTGAAACCCCTGCGCGGTGTGCGCGTGCTCAGCCTCGCGCTCAACCTGCCCGGCCCGGCCGCGCTCATGCGCCTGCGCGCCATGGGCGCCACCTGCACCAAAGCCGAGCCGCCCGCGCCCGCCGGCCTGAACAGCGGCGACCCCATGGGCCAATACAACCCCGGCGCCTACGCCACCATGCACAGCGGCGTGCGCACCATCACCGTCGACCTGAAATCGGCCAAAGGCCAAGCCCAGCTGCAGCGCGAACTGGCCCGCACCGACGTGCTGCTGACATCGTTCCGCCCATCGGCGCTCAACAAACTGGGCCTGGGCTGGAAAGCCCTGCACAAAGCCCACCCCGCGCTCAGCGTGGTGGCCATCGTCGGCGCACCCGGCGCCCGCGCCGAAGAACCCGGCCACGACCTGACCTACCTGGCCGACGCCGGCCTGGTGACCGGGCTGGACCTGCCCGCCACCCTGTTTGCCGACATGGGCGGCGCCCTGATGGCCACTGAGGCCGTGCTCAAAGCCGTGCTGACCCAAAAAACCGGCGGCAAAGGCGTGTTCCAAGAAGTGGCCCTGAGCGACGCCGCCGCCTGGCTGGCCCTGCCCCGCAGCTGGGGCCTGACCCAGCCCAGCGGCGCCGTGGGCGGCGCCCACGCCGGCTACCGCGTCTACCCCTGCAAAAACGGCCGCGTGGCCCTGGCCGCGCTGGAGCCGCACTTTGCCAAAGCCCTGTGCCAAGTGGTGGGCGTGGACATGCAAGGCATGGGCACGATGTTCAAACCCGACACCCACGCGGCGGTGGCGCAGTTTTTGGCGGGGCAAACCCGGGCGCAACTGAACAAGCTGGCGGTGAAGCACGACATACCGCTGCACACCTTGGGCTAAGGCCTGAGCCAGACGCCAGGGCGAGCGTCTGGCAAAAATAGGTTATCGTCACTTGCCGACACTTCTGGCAAAGTGGACAGCTATGGCACTACACTTGAGCCGCAAAACGCTGGGCGGGGGGCTTGGTGCGCAAGTCCATGATCTGTCAGTGTTTTTGGGAGAAAAACGTGACCAGAATATCCAGACCCGTCCAGTTTATTCCGTAGGTTTCGCGGGATACATTACGCTAGACCTCAAAAGAAGCGCTCGATCGCATCAAAAAATGGAAACAAATCTCGAACGCTTCAAAGCGGACCTCGACCTTCTAATTAATCTTGGTGAGCGACTCGAGCTTTCAATGCAATACGAGTGCGAGCCAGAAGAAGTCAAGAAGCAATTCAAAGCACAACTCAAGGGAAAAGCAGAGGACTACCTCAAGGCACTCCCAAAATTCTCCATTGAATATCAACGCTGGTATTCCGAAGGGCTCGCTCTACTTCGTCAACTTTTGCCAGATCGTGTCGCGGATTTCATCCGGCACTATGAGAAGCCAAAGGGGCGAAAGGAAATCTCCTATGAAAATTACAGGATTGAGGATTACCTGCAAGGCCTGATCGTCACTCGTGGATATCCTAAAGAAACGGTGGTGGCTACTAGCTCCGCTATTCCGCAATTTCAGCAGCAACTTGCAATTATCCAGGCCGCCAAGGCCCGTTTCGAAAGCTCCCTCTTTGATATCCGGCAGCTTGTGCAGGCCGATCTGTTGGACTCCGAGATCGACGCAGCAGAGGTTCTCGCCAAACACAAATTCACTCGCGCCGCGGGTGCTTTAGCTGGAGTTGTGTTGGAGCGCCACCTATCGCAGGTTTGTATCGATAGAAAGCTGGCGACAGGAAAGAAGAATCCGACCATTTCGGATTTCAATGAAACACTTAAGGTTGCAGGCGTAATTGACCTCCCCCAATGGCGTTTCGTCCAGCACCTAGCTGATATTCGAAACGTTTGCGACCATAGTCGTGCCCCTGAGCCAACGCCAGAGCAGGTTAGTGATCTATTGGCTGGTGTGAAGAAGGCCACGAAGACAATTTATTGAGGCTCGTCGAATGAGGACTAACCAGTCGCTCGAGCCGAGTCACGTCGGCAAGCCGCTGCTCGCGGCTCAGCTTTAACATTAGCCCTCTCCAATACCCAATCGACATGCCCGATCTCGCAAAAGAATCGATAGCACTATTTGCCTATTTGCTCCCAGGCTTCTTAGCAGCGTGGGTGCTATATGGTTTCACATCAGACCCCAAGCCGAGTCAGTTCGAGCGGGTTATCCAAGCACTTATTTTCACATTTCTCGTTCATGCAGCTCTTCCCTTTTTTCAACTCTTCCTTGAATTTGCAGGCCGAAAGCTATTCGTCATGCGTCCATGGGATAAAGCTGCAGAAGAGTTGGCCAAAGTACTCATAGCATTTTCGTTAGGCTCAATACTTGCCTTTTACACCAACAATGACGCTATACATGAATGGCTGCGCGCCAAGGGATTGACGACTCGTACATCCTTTCCATCGGAATGGTTTGGCGTGTTTTCGAGAACAGTCACATTTGTCGTGCTCCACTTAAATGATGATCGCCGTCTATTTGGTTGGCCTAAGGAATGGCCCAACGAATCAGACAAGGGGCACTTCTACATAATGGAGCCGTCATGGCTACTAGAAGATGGTACGCAACTCAATCTCCCAACAGTCGAAGGAATTCTTGTCTCCACCAAAGACGTCAAGTGGGTAGAGTTCATTCCACAAGCAAAGGAGCAGAAAAATGCGTAAGGGCTCAAATCCTCCACCACCGAACTTTGGCACAACACCAAGCAAAGTTCAATATGGAAGAAATCGCAATCCACCGACTACCGGTTCAAAGCCAGCAGCTCCACCGAACCCTCCTCCTACGAAAAAAGGGTAACTTGGGCGTTAGGCACTAACAGGCTGTTGAAAAAGTCGGCGAGGGCTCAAAAAATGCCGATTTCTGGGGGGCTTCACCCCTTGCCCACTCCAGAAAAATCGCTTGTAGGCCGTTCTGGGAGGTCGGGCTTTGGCGGTGTTTCGTTCCTCAGGACTTTTTCAACGGCCTGCTAAGCAAAGACTTCCGGACAGACGTACTTATTGAACGGTTGGACTATCGAATCGTTTCCCTTGCAGAAAGCAGAAAAAATTGAAATCACTCTTCAGCATTAACAATAATTAGCAACGCAATCAGACAACTCAACCAAACGGAAAGGCCCACTTATGTTTGCATGGATTATTCTTGCAGCAATAGTCATTGGATTGACTATTTATATAAAGCATTTAAAAACAACACCACTGGATAAAACCCATCAACCCAAGCAATTAAATTGGCTAAACTTGGCGCCACAAGAGTTTGTAGTTATCGATTTCGAAACCAGTGGACTCGATCCTACCAAGCATCAAATTATTGAAGTAGGTGCCCTCCTTGTTCGTCGAGAGCAACTGGCGGAAGAGACGCCCACTTTAACAACATTTCATTCGCTGATAAAAGCCAAACGTAAGCTACCCAAGAAAATCGTCGATTTAACAGGAATTGACGATGATCTATTGGCCAGAGAGGGGCGTGAACTGGGTGATGCAGTGAAGGATCTTGTCGAATTTATCGGTGACCGGCCACTGGTTGCCTTCAACGCACCTTTTGATCAGGGATTCCTATTGGCTGCGGCAGAGAAACATGGAATACAGCTGAACAACCGGTGGATCTGTGTACTTAAAAAGGCACGCGCCACCTGGCCGGGTAGAAAGTCCTACAAGCTGAGTGAACTCACAAAAGCCAATGATCTGCCAAATGCCCACAGAGCGCTCGCCGATAGTTACCGAGCATTGATCGTATATGCATCTGCACTCAAACATTGAGTTTTTACGTTAAGCCAGCCCATCGGCGTCTAACATTCGAAACTCTCACTGACGCCGGGGCTTATTACCACGGCCTATTATTAATGAGCTTTCTTTCGGACAACTCTGCGCACAGCTTGGGCCAGAGTGCCCCGTGCTTCAGCGCCCAGAAAAGCGGCCTCTATGGCCGCAACCGGATCGGGCGCAGTGCGCCCAGTCTTTTGCGCTTGGCGCTGGGTGTCGCCACTGGCAATGGCTTTGCGGGTTTTCTGCACAGTCAACTCCTCAACAAGCGTTGGGCCAGCAAGGTTTGCATGTCGCGCCGGCCGTCTGCCACCACATAGACGATCACCTGTTGCCCCACCACGCGGTAAATGACGCGGTAGGGCTTAAAAAAGATTTGGCGGTATTCGCGAATGCCCAGGCCCAACAGCTCTTTGGGCCAACTGCCGCGTTCGGGAAAGCGCGACAAGGTGTCCAGCAGGTCGGCCAGTCCGTCCAGCACCCGGTGGGCGTTGGCCACGCAGTCGTATTCGCAGATGGTGTCGTGAATCGACTCCAGGTCTTGCTCCGCCCCTTCGGTCAGCAAGACGGCAAACGCGGGGCTGGCCATCAGTCAGCCTGGCGTTTGGCCCGCAGGCGGCCCAGCACCTCGGCCGCAGGTTTGACCTTGCCAGCGGCCACGTCTTGGTTGCCCAGGGCCAGCAGCTTGAGCATGGCCAGGGTTTCCTGGGTTTGCTCAAACGAGGCCACGTCTTGCAGCACCGCCTTGGCCTCGCCGTTTTGTGTGATGACCAAGGGTTCGCGGTGCTCAGCCAGCTGGGCCAAGACCTCCGCCGCATTGGCTTTGAGGTAGCTGATGGGTTTGACTTGGGCAGAGTAGCGCATGGGTGGCCTCGGAACCAAAAGACCAAATATAGTCTTTTATCAGTCTGCACACAAAGGGCGCTTGGCCAGCGCGGCGCTGGACCATATGACCTGCCCCCTGTAGACGTACCGGGTTCAAGACAGTGGCACGCGCCCTACAATGGCCAGCATGCGCAGTTGGCTCTTGGCGGTGTTTGTGCTGCAGTTGTTGTGGAATGTGGCGGGCATTGCCCTGGTGGGCCAGGCGCATGCGCACGCCGAAGGCGCTTACACCGTGGTTTCGCTGGCCGATGTGCAGGCCAATGAGGGCAAGGGCCTGACCGACGGTGCCCACGGTTTGGCGGACGAGGTTCCCGACTTGAGCGACACCCTGTTGCGGCGCGCACCCGGCGCCTGTGCCAATTTGCCCCATCCCGCGCACCGTGGCCAGCCATCGATTGGGCAACTGCCGCCCTGGCTTGAAGGTGTGTTCAGACCCCCCACCTGGGCGTGATGGTCTGCGCGCGGGTGGCGCACCCACAGCGCACCTGCCCTTGTCCACGCCTATTGGCTGGCGCCTGCCCATGACGGGCTGGCACGGCGGGCGTGCTGCTTGTTCTGATTGCTCAAAGCCATGGAAATTGCCTTATTGTTTGCGTTGATTGTGCTCAACGGTGTGTTTGCGATGTCCGAAATCGCCTTGGTGACCGCGCGCAAGGCGCGGCTGCAAAAACTCATCGACGAGGGCGACAATGCCGCCGCCGCTGCGGTGAAGCTGGGCGAAGACCCAACCCGTTTTTTGTCGACCATCCAGATCGGCATCACGTCGATTGGTGTGCTCAACGGCATCGTGGGTGAGGCCGCGCTGGCCGGCCCGCTGGCGGTGTGGCTGACCCAGCTGGGGGTGGCGCCCAGCGCCGCGCAATGGGCCGCCACGGGTTTGGTGGTGGTGCTGATCACGTATTTTTCGATTGTGGTGGGCGAACTGGTGCCCAAGCGCATTGGGCAGTCCAAGCCCGAAACACTGGCGCGCTTGGTGGCTCGCCCAATCAATGCCTTGGCCGTGGCCACCAAGCCGTTTGTGCTGTTGTTGTCGCTGTCGACCCAAACCTTGCTGCGCTTGCTGGGCGTCAAAGAAAACAGCGCCAATGCGGTGACGGAAGAAGAAATCCACGCCATGCTCGAAGAAGGCACCAGCGCTGGGGTGATCGAGTCGCACGAGCACACCATGGTGCGCAACGTGTTTCGCTTGGACGACCGGCAAATTGGTTCGCTGATGGTGCCGCGCAGCGATGTGGTGATGCTCGATCTGGAGCAGAGCTTTGAAGAGAACATGGTGCGGGTAGAGGCTTCGGACCATGCGCGTTTCCCGGTGGTGCGCGGCGACTTGAACCATGTGGTGGGTGTGGTGAACGCGCGCAAATGGTTGTCGCAGGCGCTGCGCGGCGACGAACGCGAACTGATCCATCAGCCGCTGCAAGAGGCGCTGTATGTGCCAGAGACCATCACCGGCATGGAGCTGTTGGACAACTTCCGCCAGTCGGGCGGGCAGATGGCGTTTGTGATCGACGAGTACGGTGAGGTGCAAGGCATCGTCACGCTGCAAGACTTGATCGAGGCCATCACCGGCGAGTTTCGGCCGCGCGACCCGGAAACCTCGTGGGCGATGCAGCGCGAGGACGGCAGCTGGCTGCTCGATGGGCACATCCCGGTGCCCGAACTCAAAGACCGTTTGGGCCTGGACGCGGTGCCCGACGAGGAGCGCGGCCGCTACCACACGCTCAGCGGCTTGATGATGCTGCTGACCGGTCGCTTGCCCAAAGAGGGCGACCAGGTGGAGTGGGAGTTGTGGCGCTTTGAGATTGTGGACATGGACGGGCGCACCATCGACAAGGTGCTGGCCACACGGCGAGACCCAGAATTGCCCGAGAGCACCGACGAGGTAGCCGCGCCCTGAAGCGGAACCGGCCACCGCGCCGTTGTTTAATACGCGCCATGAATCTTGTACAGGGAGCCCCCGTGATGCAGCGACGCCGTTGGATGGCCTTGATGGCTTTGTCTGCCGCCAGTGGCGGTTTGCTCAGCGCGTGTTCGCGCAGCGACGACAGCGCGGGGGGCCCGGCCCCGGCCGGTTTGTCGGCCGACGAGGGGCTGGCCGCTGTGGCCGCACAAGGCAAAGGTTTTGTGGTGGGCGCGGCCGAAGGCGCGCCGCTGGCTTATGTGTTTTTTGACCCGCAGTGCCCCCACTGCGGCCACTTGTGGCAAGCGGCTGAGCCGCTGCTGGGCCAGCTGCGCATGGTGTGGATGCCGGTGGCCTTTATTGGTCCCAAGAGCAAGCCGCAAGGCGCTGCGCTGCTGAGCGCTGCCGACCCACGCGCCTTGATGGCGCAGCACGAAGCGTCGCTGCTGGCCGGCGAAGGTGGCGTGGCGGCCGACGGCGCGGTGCCGCCCGAATTGGACGCGGCCATCGACGCCAACACCGATTTGCTGGGCCGCTTGGGCGCCGATTCGGTGCCGTTTGTGATTGCCAAAGGGCCCCGTGGCGCCACACAAACCCACGCCGGTGCGATGGAGACCGCCGCCCTGGCCAGCTGGATGGGACTGCAACCATGAAGCGCATGGCCCTGAACAGCGCTGTGAGCGCCGCGCTGCTGAGCCTGGCGCCGCTGGCGCAAGCGCAAAACACCGATTTGGCCAGCTGCCTGGCCGAGCTGCGCCCCGCCGCGCTGGGTGCGCGTGTGAGCGACGCCACCTGGCGCCAGCACACCGCAGGGCTGCAAGCCGATTTCAGCGTGATCGAGAAGCTGAACTTTCAGCCCGAATTCCGCACCGCCATTTGGGACTACATGTCGGCCCTGGTGGACGACGAGCGGGTGGCCGATGGCCTCAAGGGCTTGGCCCAGCACCGCGACACCTTGCAGCGCGCCGAACAGCGCTTTGGCGTGGACCCGGCCACGGTGGTGGCGGTGTGGGGTGTGGAGAGCAACTTTGGCCAGACCTTTGGCAAATACCCGCTGGTGCAGGCGCTGGGCACGCTGTCGTGCCACGGCCGGCGGCAGGCTTACTTTCGGGGCGAGTTTTTTGCTGCGCTGCGCATTTTGCAAGCCGGCCACATCACACCGGAGCGACTGGTGGGTTCGTGGGCGGGGGCTTTTGGCCACACCCAATTTATGCCCAGCACCTTTGAGCGGCTGGCGGTGGACTTTGACGGCGACGGCCGCGCCGACCTGATGGACAGCAGCGTGGACGCGCTGGGGTCGACGGCCAACTTTCTGGCCCGCGCCGGCTGGCAGCGCGGCCTGCCCTGGGGCATTGAGGTGAAGCTGCCGGCGGGCTTTTCGGTGGCGGGCGAAGGCCGGCGCACCAAGCGCCCGGTGGCCGACTGGTCGGCGCGCGGCGTGCGCCGGGTAGACGGCTCTGCCCTGCCCGCCAACCTCGGCAACGTGGGCCTGATGACGCTGGCCGGCCCACAAGGCCCGGCGTTTTTGGTGACGCGCAACTTTGACGCGCTCTACAGCTACAACGCGGCCGAGAGCTACGGCCTGGCGATTGCCCACCTGAGCGACCGCCTGCGCGGCGGCGGCCCCTTTGCCACCCCTTGGCCCACCGACGACCCGGGCCTGTCGCGCGCCGAGCGGCGCGAGCTGCAGGCGTTGCTGGTGATGCGCGGCCACGACATTGGCCCCGTCGACGGCATGCTCGGCGACAAATCGCGCGCGGCGATTCGCGCCGAGCAACAGCGCTTGGGCCACGAGCCCAGCGGACGCGGTGGGCAAAAGATTCTGCGCGCGCTGCGCGGGGGCTGATCGCCCCCGGCCGCTCACTTGCCCGGCTGGAACGGCAGCGAGGAGTGGTGCAGCACGATGCGCAGCTGGCCCTTCTCGTCTTTCTTGAAGCCCCAGGTCTTGTCCACCGTGGTGACTTGGCCATCTTTGTTGGTCAAGATGACGTGGCCTTGGGTCAGCGCCATGTCGCCGTTGATGAAGACACCGGCGTTGCGGTACTCGTACTTCTTCCACCCCTTGAGGGCAAAGCCGCTGTCGCCGGGAAAGGCTTTGTCGTCGCCCACAAAGTAGGCCAGCGCGCCGGCCTGGGTGGTGCGGAAGGTTTGCTGCCCGTGGGCCAGCGTGGGCTTGAACAGCACCACACCCATGTTGTAGCCATAGGCGGCGTCGAGCACCGCGTTGGCGGTGGCCTTGGCTTTGGCCAGGCCGCCGCTGGCGAAGTCGTCGCTGATCTGGATCAGCGCCTTGCCCCAAGCGTCTTGGGCGGCCTTCACCTCGGCTTCGGTGATGTTGGTGTTGACCACGGTGGGCGTGAAGGCCATGGCCGATGCGGACACGGCGCTCAAGGCCAGGGCCAGCAGGGTACGGCGGGGGGTGAAGGTGGCGTTCATACAAACTCTCCTGATGTTCGCGTTGAGACTCTGAAGTTGCGGCCGGACATCGACCACCAGGGCAGTGTGCAAGCCTCAGATGAACGCCAAAACATGCGTCACATGAACGGCAGATGAATCATTCCAGCCGATAGCCCAAGCCGCGCACCGTGTGGATGAATGCGCGGGCCTGACCGTCGTCGATCTTGCTGCGCAGGCGGCGGATGTAGACGTCCACCACATTGGTCAGTGGGTCTTCGTGGGTGCCCCACACATTGGCCAAGATGCGTTCGCGGCTGAACAGGCGCCCAGGGTGGCGCATCAGCAGCTCCAACAGGGCCAGCTCGCGAGCGGTCAGTTCCAGCGGCTGGTCGGCTCGGCGCGCGCGCATGGTGGTGAGGTCGAGCACCAAGTCGTCTACCTGCAGGGCATCGGCTTTGGGGCTGTGTTCGCCCTGGGCGCGTCGGGCCAGCGCGTCGATGCGCGCCAGCAGCTCTTCAAACGCAAAGGGTTTGGGCAGGTAGTCATCTGCGCCCAAGCGCAGACCAGCCACACGGTCTTCCACCGCGCCCAAAGCGGTGAGCATCAGGATGGGCAAGCCCACCCGCGCGGCGCGCAGGCTTTGGCACACCTCCAGGCCACTCAAGCCGGGCAACATCACGTCGAGCAACACCACAGTGGGCGCGTCGGCGGCTTGGCGTTCGCGGTGCAGGCGCTGCGCGAGTGCCAGGCCATCGGGCCCGGTGCGGGCCACATGCACCAGATGGCCTTCGGCGCGCAAGCCGCGCTCCAGAAAGTCGGCCACACGGCGGTCGTCTTCCACCACCAGAATATTCATGCGGTATTCCCTTGCTGCCAGGGCAGACGCAGGCACACGGTGGTGCCCTGCCCTGCGCTGGATGTGAGGCTGAGCGCGCCGCCGTGCGCTGCGGCCAGGGCCTGGGCCAGCGGCAGCCCCAGACCGGTGCCGTCGGCGCGGTGGCGGCGGGCGTGCTCGCCCCGGTAATTGCGTTCAAACACATGCGGCAATTCCTGCTCTGGAATGCCAATGCCTGGGTCGCTCACCTCGGCCGTCCAGTCGGCGCCATCGAGCCGGGTGTGCAGCCGCACCTCGGCGCCAGGGTGCGAATAGCGCAGCGCGTTGTCGAGCAACAGCACCAGCAACTGGCGCAGGCGCGGGCCATCGGCCCACAGCGCCAGATCGTTCGGCGCGTCGTTGCGCCAATCCAGCCGCTGCTCGCGTTCCTGCGCCAGCGGTTGCATGAGTTGCAGCGCCTCGCGCACCGGGTCCACCGCCAACACCCGCTGCGGATGGATGCTCAAGGTCTGGTTGTCGCTGCGGGCCATGGTGAGCAGGTCGTCAATGACGCGTCCGAGATGGCTGGCGGTCTCGGCGATGCGGCGCAGCGCGTCTTGGTAGTCGTCGCTGGTTTTGGGTTGGCCGCGCAGGGCAATCTCGGCCTCGCCCCGGATGGCGGTGGTGGGCGTGCGCAGCTCGTGGCTGATGTCGGCAAACAGCTGGCGGCGCGAGGCGTCGAGCCGCTGCAGGGTGTGCAACGCCTGCTCCAACTCGGCGGTGCGGGCCTGCACCTGGCGCTCCAAGCCGTGCCGGGCCTCGGTTTCGCGCTCGCGGTGCTGTTGCAGCTCCACCGCCATGGCGTTCAAGGTGCGCGCCACGGCGGCGAATTCGTCGGTACCGCGCGCGTCGATGCGGTGGTGCAGCTCGCCGCGCTGCAGCGCCTGGGCGCCGTCGCTCAAGTTGTGCAAAGGCCGGCGCAGCGCTTTGGCAAAGTACAGCGCCAGAGCGGCGGCCATGCACGCAATGGCGATGGTGGCCAACAGCACCCCGCCGGCCAGACGCACCAGTGCGCGATCGGCGGCGTCGCGTTCGCGGGCCTCGGCGGCCTGTTCGCGGGCGATGGTCTGGGCCACACGTTGGCGCAAGTCTTGGCCCTGTGAGGTGTCAAAGGTTTGGCTGATGGCGTCCCAGGTGGCCGAGCGGTCCGCATCGGGCGGCAGCGGGCGCACGGCGCGCAAGGCGGCGTCCAGCTCGTCGACGCTGCGGCGCAAAATCGTCAGGGTTTCCCGCCGCTCAGTCCAGTCGCTCTGGGCCCGCAGGGTGTTGGTGTCCAGGGTCAGCGCTTTGTCGGTCAGGGCCTGCAGGCTGTCGAGCGTGCGGCGCATATCGCTCAAGTGGGCATCGCGTTCGGTGGTGTCAACGTTGGCGCGCAGCAGCGCCTGTGAAGTCCAGCTGCGCAGGCGCTGTTTGCTGGCGGCCAGCTGCAAGTGGCCTTTGAGCAGGTCGCTCGCCACCCGTCCACGCGTGACCTGCGCGGACGCCGATTCAATGGCCCACCACGCCAGCGCGCCCTGCAACAGAGACGCCAGCGCCAGACAGGCCAGCGCCAGACTCAAGCGTTGTCGAAACATGCGGCCATTGTGGCGCGGCCACGGCGCGGCAGATGAACCTCAGATGAAAAGGCCATGAAATTGGCCAAGCACGCGCTTGTCATCGCTTCGACGCCGATTCTTCACAGTCTTGCCACACTTCGGACCTAAGGTTGGGTGCTGTGTTCCATCACCTAAGCCCAAAGCCATGAACCACATCACCACAGGCCGATCGCTCTTGGCCACTGCCCTCATCGCTGCACTCGCTGCTTGCGGAGGCGGCAGCGACCCGGCACTCTCCACGCCGGCGGAAGTCGCCCCCCAAGCTGTTCTGGTGGGCCGTTACGCCCACAACGTCGGTATAGGCGTGGCCGAAATTGTGGCACTGCACGAGGCCAGTCGCTCCGTGTTCATCACGGTAGACACCGACGCCATGCCCAGTTCATTTCAGCGCATCAGCCTGCGCAACATGGCGGGTGCTACCCTGGCCAATCCAAGCACCGCCAGCAACCTGGAGAGTGGCGCTACCACTTCGGTGGCTGCCCACGTCAATGACAATGGTTTCACCGCCGGCGGCGTACAAACGCTGGCCATCCACGGCGACCTGTTGGCCATTGCGGTACAAGCCACACCCAAGACCGACCCTGGCGTGGTGGCCTTCTACCGGCTCGATGCCCAAGGCAACGCCACCTACCTGAGCAAAGTCACCGTGGGTAGCCTGCCCGATGGCATGGCGTTCAGCCCCGATGGCAGCAAGCTGGTGATCGCCAACGAAGGGGAGATCGACGGAGACGAAGACTTTGTGCTGGCACAAGACAAGAGCAACGACCCACTCGGTACGGTCTCCATCATCGCCATCAGCAACGGCACCCCGGCCACCACCGCCGCCACGCTGGACTTCACCGCGTTTGACGATGGCGCAGCCCGTGCCAGCGAGCGCCCTGCCGATGTGCGCGTTGGCATTGCGGGCAACAATTTCTCGCGCGATGCCGAGCCCGAATACGTGAGCATCGGTAGCGACAACAAAGCCTATGTGACGCTGCAAGAGAACAACGCTGTTGCCGTGGTCGATCTGAGCGCCAACCGCATCGATCGCCTGCTCGCCATGGGTTACAAAGACCATGGCTTGGCTAGCAACGCGCTCGCCCCCTCGGACCGCGCTCCGGCAGATGCGCCTTTTGCGCTCAAGAGCTACGCCAACCTGTACGGCATCTACATGCCAGACGGTATCGCCAGCTACAGCGTCAACGGCACGCCCTACTTCATCACCGCCAACGAAGGCGACGACCGCGACGACTTCTTGGCGACAGCCGAAACGGCCCGCATTGGAGATCTCGCGCTGGACCCCACCGCTTTCCCCGACGCCACGGCCTTGCAGGCCAACACCGAGCTGGGTCGCCTGACCGTGATCAGCACGATGGGGCGCAACAGCAACAACCAATACGACAAGCTATACACCCTGGGTGGGCGTTCGTTTTCCATCTACAACGCCAACACCGGGCAGCAGGTGTACGACTCCGGCGCAGACTTGGAGCAGCGCGCCTACGCCACATTGCCTGTGGGTTTGTTGGCACACGCCCAGGTCAAGAACCGTCTGGACAACAAAGGCCCTGAGCCCGAGAGCGTGGTGGTGGGCACCATCGGCAACAAACCTTACGCTTTTGTGGCGCTGGAACGCACCAGCGCCATCCTGATGTACGACGTGAGCAACCCCGCAGCGCCGGTGTTTGTGCAGTGGCTACAAAACACCTCAACGCTTGACGATGGCGATGTCTCTCCCGAAGGCCTGGCCTTTGTCCCGGCCGCCAAAAGCCCCAGTGGCAAACCGCTGTTGTTGGCCGGCTATGAGGTCAGCGGTACCTTGGCCGTGTGGGAAGTGCAATAAGTCCCCGCACTGACCAAAGCCAACAGGCCCTCGCTTGCGAGGGCTTTTTTGATCTCCGCTGCGCCACCACCTTGCGAGCGCCACCCGGCGCCGACCGGGCGCGATCACCGGTAGCTGGCGAGGTGGATATTGGTTTCAGTCCCACGGATGCCGCTGATCAGGCGGATGCGTTCGAGCACATCCGACAGCTCGCGCGTGGAGCGGGCTTCGATCTCGGCCAGCAAATCCCAGCGGCCGTTGGTGTCGTGCAGCGCCACCACGCCGGGCTCACCCAGCAGGCTGGCGATCACCTGGCGGGTGGTGTTGCCTTCGATCAGCACACCCATCCAGGCGCGGATGCGCTCGGGCTCGGCCTCGGGCCGCAGCCGCACGGTGTAACCCAAGATCACTTGGCTGTCTTCGAGCTTGCGCAGCCGGTTGTTGACCGTGCCGCGCGACACGCCCAGCTTGTGCGCCAGGTCGGCAATGGACAGCCGCGCGTTCTGGCGCAGCAGGGCGATGAGTTGTTGGTCGGTGTCGTCCATTGCGCAAATTGTCATTCAACATTGACGAAATGGCAAAAAATATTGCAAAACAGGATATTTCTGCCGATTTTCATTGACGCGGGCTTGCGGAACACTCGCTCTTCAACACCACAACGCTTGCTGGAGACCCGCTGTGCCCCGTTTACACACCCCCCTGTCCGCCGTGCAACCCCTGTATCTGAGCGCGCCCGATGCGGTGGCACTGGTGCGCCGCAAGGGCATAAAAGCCTGCATCGCGGGCATCGCTGAGCACATCCGCGAAGACTTTTTGCGCTGGCACGACTTCGACAAGTCGGCGCGGGTGGCCAACCACTCACGCGACGGCGTGATCGAGCTGATGCCGATCTCGGACGACAGCGCCTACAGCTTCAAATACGTCAACGGCCACCCCAAAAACACCGCCCTGGGCCTGTCCACCGTGATGGCCTTTGGCGTGCTGGCCGATGTGGCCACCGGCGCGCCCACCCTGGTGAGCGAGCTGACGCTGACCACCGCCATGCGCACCGCCGCCACCTCGGCGCTGGCCGCACAGACGCTGGCCCGCCCCGACAGCCGCGTGATGGCGCTGATCGGCAATGGCGCACAAAGCGAGTTTCAAGCCATCGCCTTCCAGCACTTGGTGGGCATCAACACCGTGCGCCTGTTCGACATCGACCCGGCCGCCACCGCCAAGCTGGCCGCCAACCTGGCGGGCAGCGGCCTCAAGGTGCAGGTGTGCGCCAGCACCCGCGAAGCCGTACAAGGCGCCGACATCGTCACCACCGTCACCGCCGACAAGCAGTGCGCCACCATCCTCACGGCCGACATGCTGGCACCGGGTATGCACATCAACGCCGTGGGCGGCGACTGCCCCGGCAAGACCGAACTCGCGGCCGATGTGCTGCAAGCCGCCAAGGTGTTTGTGGAGTTCACCCCGCAGTCGCGCATCGAGGGCGACATCCAGCAAATGCCCGCCGACTTTGCAGTGACCGAACTCTGGGAAGTGCTGGCGGGCCAGAAAACCGGCCGCGAGAGCGAGGCACAAATCACCGTGTTCGACTCGGTCGGCTTTGCGCTGGAAGACTTTTCGGCCCTGCGCTTCATGCACACCGCCGCGCTCGACGCGGGCCTGGGCGAGCGCCTGGCTTTGATTCCGCAGCTGGCCGATCCGAAAAACCTGTTTGGCGCGCTGCTGACCGAGCCCAGCGACGCCGCCCCCACCCCAACGCCCGCCTGTGTGGCGTGAGCCCCTGTTGTTCCCGGAGCCTTTGATGACCTCTTCTTGGATCGGCCAGTGCCTGTCGATACAGGCGCGCAGCAGATCAACCTCAGATGAAAACCACATGAAGCGCACAGGCGCTTAATCTGGACATCAGTCGGATGCGAGGAGCTTTTCTACCTCGCGCAACACATCGGGAAGATCCCGCTGAGTCGTGTTCCACAAGATATCTTTGTCGACATCAAAATAGGCGTGAATCAGCCGGTTGCGCATACCCACAATATCTCGCCACGGCAGATGTGGCCAATCAGCGCGTGTCGATTCGGTCACCTTGCTAGCGGCCTCTCCCAACACCTCGATCGCTCGCACCAGAGCGAAGAGCAACATATCGTTGTGATCGAGGTCGCTGCGCTGCCGGTCTTGAACAAAACGCAGCGCTGTGCTGCAGGCGTCTCGCATGTGCTGAAGACGCACACGATCCTCAGGCGGCATATTGAACCTGAGCGGCGTTCATGACGTCTTGACGAAAATAGCGCGACAAGTCACCCGGGGTTCGCAGATCGACCGACAGCCCCAACACAGCACTGAGCTCGTCTTGCATGCGCGACATGGCCATCAGCGTGGGCTCGCTCCCAGGCTCAAACTCCACCAACAAATCCACGTCGCTGTCTTGCCGGGCGTTGCCAGACAAGCGAGAGCCGAACAGCGACAGCCGCCGAATGCGATGCGCACGGCAAAACGACTGCAATTGATCGGGCGAAATGGGCAACATGCTTCGCATGATATCGGCCTGTGGCCTGGTCACCAAACTCTCACCTCACCACAACGCCATCAACCGCCCGCCATCCAGCCGCCAGGCCTGAGCGGCCATGGCGCGGGCTTCCGCTTCGTCGTGGGTGACCAGCAGGGCGCGCATGCCGTGTTCGCGGATGCGCTCGGCAAACTCGGCGCGCAGGTCGGCCCGCAGGTCGGCGTCGAGCGCGGAGAACGGTTCATCGAGCAGCAGCGCTTGTGGCCCGGTGATGAGGGCGCGCGCCAGCGCCACCCGCTGCTGTTCGCCGCCCGACAGGGTGTGCACCCGCTCGGCGCCGCGCCCGCCCAGGCCAAAGCGCTGCAGCATGGCGTCGGCGCGTTCGCGCGCCTCGGCGCGGCGCACGCCCTGCTCCACCAGGCCAAAGGCCACGTTGTCGCGCAGATTCAAGTGCGGAAACAGCGCAAAGTCTTGAAACATCAGCGCCAGGCGCCGGCGCTCGGGTGGCCAGTCGCTGATGTCTTGCCCGTTGAGCCAGACGCTGCCCGATTCAGGCGCCTCCAGCCCAGCAATGATTTTGAGCAGCGTGCTTTTGCCGCTGCCCGACGCGCCCAACAGCGCCACGGTGTGGCCGGCCGGCACTTGCAGGTTCACGCCGCGCAGCAGCGGCTGGCGCTGCCCGTGTGGGCCCGTCCAGTGGTGGGTGATGTCGCGCAGTTCAAGCATGGGGCGAGTGTGGCGCAAGGCGCCGGTGGTGGTGGCCGCCCCGCCCTTCGATCAGCACAAAGGCCAGCAGCGCCAGCAGCATGAGCAGGGCCGAGAGCAGCAGCGCTGCGTCCATATTGGCCGCGCCGGGGCGACCCAAGCGTTGGTAAATCAAGGTGCTCAGGGTCAGCCATTCGGGCCGCGACAGCAGCAGCGAAACCGCAAATTCGCCCAACATGGTGGCCGCCGCAAAGGCCATGCCCCGGCGCAGTGCGGGCGCCACCAGCGGCAGGGTGACGCGCCACCACACCCGCTGCGGCGAGGCACCCAAGCTGGCCGCCGCCTGGGCGTATTGGGCGGGCAGACCGTCGAGCGCGGCGGTGAGCGCCTTGGCCACAAAGGGATAGGCCAACAGCGCGTAGGCCGCCACCAGCAGCGGCAGGCTGGCCAGCCACTGCGGATAGAGCAGCAACAACCCAAAGGCCAGCGCCACCGGCGACACCACCAGCGGTGCATAGGCGCTGGCGCGCCAGGCCAGCGCGGGCGCTGCCCAGCGGCGCAGCGCATGCCCCGCCAACGCATGCAGCACCCCGAGCGCGGTGGCCAAGGCCAGCGCCATGGCGGTGAAGCGCAAGGTGTTCCACACCGCCAAGTGGGTGTCGTCGTCGGCCAGCAAGGCGGCGCCCTGCCCCGACAGCGCGGCTTGCACGGCTTTGGCCAACAGGGCCAGCAACGGTGCACCACACAGCAGCCCCCACACCCCCAAGCTGCCAACCCACAGCGCCCACACAACGCCCCCTGCCAGCGGTCGGCGTGCCACCGGCGTGACGCGCCCCGGGCTGGCCAGACGCCGCTCCACCCAGGCGTAGGCCCAGGCCATGCCTGCGGTCAGGGCCAGCATGGCCACCGCCAGCCGCGCGGCCGGCCCCAGCGCCAGCTCGTGCGCGATCAGGGTGTAAATCTCCACCTCCACCGTGGCCCAGCGCTGGCCGCCCAGTACCAGCGCCAGCCCAAAACCGGTGAAGCAATACAAAAACACCAAGCACAGCGCCGACGCCAACCACGGCGCCAGCACCGGCCATTCCACCCGCCAAAACGCGCGCCACGGCGTGGCGCCCAGCGTGCGCGCGGCGGCCAGGCGCTGGGCGCTGACTTGGCCTAGCCCGTCGCTGGCGGCGCGCACCACCAAGCTCAGGTTAAAAAACACATTGCCCAACAGCAGCAGCCAAGGCGTGCCCTGCAGTGGCCAGCCGGCCTGGGCCAGCGGCTCACCGAGCCAGCCGCGCGGCCCCCAGAGCGACAACATGCCCAAAGCCGCCACCAGCGTGGGCACCACAAAGGGCAGCATCAGCGCGCGTTGCCACCACAGACGCCCGGCAAATTCCAACCGCGCCAGCACCCAGGCCATGGGCAGGCCCAGCAGCGCACACAGCGCACAGGTGGCCAGCGCTTGCAGCAGCGTCCAGCCCACGCGCCAGCGCAGGTGCGCGTCTTGCCACCATGGCCCGGTGTCGGCCACGGCCAAGCCAGCCACCGGCTCGCCCCACAAGCCCTGCGCCAACAGGCGCGCCACCGGCGCGGCCAGCCACACCAGCGCAAACAGCAGCGGCACGGCCGCCAGCCACAGCGCGTGGCGGCGCTGGCGGCGGCTCAAAGCGGTGGCCACGGCCATGGGGCCGTTTACTTCAGCACCACCTGCGTCCAGCGCTGTTGCCAACCAGCGGCCTGCTCGGTCAGCGCCTTGAGCGGCAGCGCTTCAAACGTGGCGGGCTCTTGCGCGTGCTGCATCACCGGGTCGCGCGCCACGCCGGGCTCGGCCGGGTACATCCACATGGTGGTTTGCAGGGCCTGCTGGGCAGGCGCCGAGCGCAGGAATTCAATGAACTTGACCGCCGCTTCGCGCGCAGCCGGGTTGCCGCCCTTGATCAGCGCAGCGCCCTCCACCTGGCGGAACACCCCACCGGTGAGAAACAGGTTTGCGGTGGGCGGGGTGCTGATTTTTTCTTTGCTGTAGAACACCTCGGCCGCCGGGCTGGTGGCGTAGCTCACCACGATGGGGCGGGTGCCGCCATTGCGGCTGAACTCGGTGTAATAGGCCTCGCTCCAGCCCTTGACCACCTTCACGCCGTTGGCGCGCATCTGGGCCCACCAGTCAAACGCGGCTTTTTCGCCAAGGCCGGCGATGGTGGCCAACACAAAGGCCTGGCCCGGGCTGGACGTGGCGGGGTTGGGCACCACCAGCAAGTCGCGGTAGGCCGGGGTGCTCAGGTCTTGCAGGCTCTTGGGCAGCGCCAGGCCTTTTTTCTCGAACCAGGCTTTGTCGATGTTGAGGTTCACAAAGCCGTAATCCACCGGCACCACGCCAGCCACCACGCCGCTGCGGTCGGCGCTGTCGGCCATCACCGCCGCCGCGTTGCGCTTGGCCGCCGCACCCGGGTAGGCGTCCACAATACCAGCAGCCAGGGCGCGCGGCAGCAAGGTGTTGTCGATGCCATAGACCACGTCGGCCACCGGCGCGGCCTTGCTCAAAATGAGCTTGTTGAGCATTTCGCCGGCGTCGCCGCCCTTGACGATCTGCAGCTTCACGCCCGCGTCTTGTTCAAACTGGGCCAACAAGGGCTTGGGCAGATCAAACGAGCTGTGTGTCATGACCCGAAGCGCCGTCTGCGCCTGGGCCGCGCCCGCTACCAGAGCCGCCACCGCAGCCACCAACGAAACAAAAAACCGCCGTTGCATACCAATCGCCTTTCTTGACAACAAGCCCGCGTGGGGCCTGAGCGAGAAAGCCAAAAAGGTCCGCGAGGCGGTTTGGTGGCATTCGCATCACGCTCCCTACGCTGGCACAACCCAGATCAGGTGAGAGGGGTATTTCTCAGCCCGGCCACAACGGCGGGCACCCCCGGTGAAGGGGCGAATTGTAAGGCGCGGCCACCGCCCCTGTGGCTTTGCCCTACCATGCGGGCTCTGAACCCAAAGGGTTGTTACACCGAGGTGGCATTGAGTTCGATCTACCAGGGCACGCCAGTGGCGCTGCTCACCCAACACGGCAAAGAAACGCTGATCCGCGCCCCGCTGGAAGCGGCGCTGGGCTGCCGCTTGGTGCACACCGATGCGTTTGACACCGACCAACTCGGCACCTTCACCGGCGACGTGGCGCGCGCCGGCAGCCAGCGCGACGCCGCCCGCGCCAAAGCCCGCATGGGCATGCAGCTCACCGGTGCGCCAGTGGGCCTGGCCAGCGAAGGCGCGTTTGGCCCCGACCCGTTTGGCGGCTTGATGCCCTGGGACACCGAGCTGTTGCTCTGGGTGGACGACGCCCACGGCTGGGAGGTCCAGGGCATGGCCCACGGCCCCGCGCGCCACGCCCAGCGCGAGGTGGGCACAGCGGCCGAGCTGCAACAACTCGCCGCCGAGGCCGGCTTTCCAGAACACCATCTGGTGCTGCGCCCAGCGGGTGTGGCCGATGCCTTACACATGCACAAGGGGCTACACACGCCCGATGCGCTGGCGGCCGCGTTTGTGGCCTGCCGCAGCGCGTCGCCCCAGGGTCGGGTGCTGGCCGAGAGCGACCTGCGCGCCTTTGCCAACCCCACCCGCCAACAGCTGATCCGCCAAGCGCTGGACGACCTGATCACCCGCTTGCGGTCGGCTTGCCCAGCTTGCGGCGCGCCCGGCTACTGGGTGAGCGAGCGCCTGCCCGGCCTGCCCTGCGCCGAATGCCACAGCCCCACCCGCTTGCCGCTGGCCGAGGTGTGGCACTGCAGCGCCTGCGGCCACCACGAGCAGCGCCCCATGGCCGCCGGCGGCCTGGCCGACCCCATGCGCTGCGACCAATGCAACCCCTGACGCTGCAGCTGCTGCGCCGCTTTTCCTGGCCCGCCTGGGTACAACACCCGTGGCGCCACGGGGTGGCGGTGCTGGCCGTGGCACTCGGCGTGGCGCTGGCGCTGGCGGTGCACCTGATCAACGCCTCGGCCCTGGCCGAATTTGGCCAAGCGGTGGCCACCGTCAACGGCCAGCCCGACCTGAGCGTCCGTGCCCGCCAAGGCGCGCTGGACGACCGCTGGATCGAACGCGCCCAAGCCGCACCCGGGGTGGAACTGGCCAGCCCGGTGATCGACAGCACCGTGGGTTGGAGCGACGGCGCTCGGCCACACACCCTGCGCCTGCTCGGGGTGGACGCACTGAGCGTGGCGGCGGTGGCGCCCGACGTGCTGCCGCGCGTGTTTGCAGGCGGACAAACGGGCAACCGCGCCCGGCTCGACTTTTTGGCCGCCGACGCGGTGTTTGCCAACCCCGCCGCCCTGGCGCTGCTGGGCGATGTGCGCAGCTTGCGCCTGCGCACGCCAGACGGCCGCGAGCACACCGTACGCTTGGCCGGCACCGTGGGCGCGGCTGGTGCGCCGCTGCTGGTGATGGACGTGGCCGCCGCACAAGACCTGCTGGGCTGGGCGGGGCAGATCAGCCGGCTTGACCTGCGCCTGGCCGCTGGCGCCTCAGAAGCCGATGTGTTGGACGCACTGCAGCTCCCGCCACAACTGCTGGCCCTGCCACCCGAGACCAGCGGCCAGCGCGCCAGCAGCCTGTCGCGCGCTTACCGGGTCAACCTGACGGTGTTGGCGCTGGTGGCCTTGTTCACCGGCGGCTTTTTGGTGTTTTCGGTGCTGTCGCTGTCGGTGGCGCGGCGCCAGCCACAGTTCGCCTTGCTCGGCGTGTTGGGCCTGGACGCCGCTGCGCGCCGGCGCTTGGTGCTGACCGAATCGGCCTTGCTGGGCGTGGCGGGCGCGCTCTTGGGTGTGGCGCTGGGCAGTGCGCTGGCGGCGCTGGCGCTGCGGCTGCTGGGCGGCGATTTGGGCGGGGGCTATTTCAGCGGCGTGAGCCCCAGCCTGCGCTTTTCTTGGGGGGCTGCGCTGGCCTTTGGCGCCTTGGGCGTGCTGGCGGCGGTGGCCGGCGGTTGGTGGCCCGCGCGCGCCATGGAGCGGCTGGCGCCCGCCCTGGCCCTGAAAGGTTTGGGCGGCGGCGCGGGGGATCACCGGCTGCACGGTGGCTGGCCCTGGACGCTGATGGCGCTGGCCGCCGCCTTGGCCTTTGTGCCACCGGTGGCGGGCGTGCCGCTCGCGGCCTACGCCGCAGTAGCGCTGCTGCTCTTGGGCGGTATGGGCGCGTTGCCCTGGGCGGTGAACGCCGCCTTGCCGGGGCTGGCGCGGCGCTGGGCGCACCGCCCGCTGTGGCTGCTGGCGCTCAGCCGCGCCCACCGCGAACGCGACACCGCCGCCGTGGCGCTCAGCGGCGTGGTGGCCAGCTTGGCGCTGTCGGTGGCGCTCACCGTCATGGTGGCGAGCTTTCGCGATTCGGTGAGCCAGTGGCTCGACAGCGTGCTGCCCGCGCCGCTGTACCTGCGCGCCGCCGGCAGCGGCCCGGCCGACGGCCGCTTTCTCGACCCCGCGCTGATTGACGCGGTGCGCGCCCTGCCCGGTGTGGCGCGGGCCGACGCGCTGCGCGCCACACCGGTGCAGCTCGACGCGCTCAAGCCGCCCATCACGGTGATCGCCCGCGAACTGCCCGCGCCCGACGGCACCGAGCCCTTGCCCCTGCCGCTGGTGGGCCGCGCCCTGCCGCGCGCCGAGCCCGGCGCCGTGCCGGTGTGGGTGAGCGAGGCCATGGTCGACCTGTACGGCGCGCGCGTGGGCGACGACCTGCCCGCTCTGGCCCAGGCCTTGGTGCGCGAAGGCCAGAGCCCGCCGCGCTTGCAGGTGCTGGGCGTGTGGCGCGACTACGCCCGCCAACACGGCAGCGTGGCCATACAACGCGCCGACTACGTGCGCCTGAGCGGCGACAGCCGGGTCAACGATTTGGCGGTGGTGCCCGCTTCAGGCACGACCGTACCCAGCCTGCAAAGCGCCATCGAAGCCCTGCCCCAAGCCGGCGCCCTAGAGATGGCCAGCGCCGACGAAATTCGGGCGATTTCGCTGCGCATCTTCGATCGCAGTTTTGCGGTCACGGTGTGGCTGCAGGCGGTGGCCATTGGCATCGGCTTGTTTGGCGTGGCGGCGAGCTTCAGTGCGCAGGTGCTGGCGCGCCAGCGCGAATTTGGCCTGCTGGCGCACCTGGGGCTGACGCGAGGCCAAGTGCAGACCCTGGTGGCCATGGAAGGCTTGGCCTGGACCACGCTGGGCGCCGCCGGTGGCCTGCTGCTGGGCCTGGCGGTGAGCGTGGTGCTGGTGCATGTGGTCAACCCACAAAGCTTTCACTGGACCATGGACGTGGCCCTGCCCTGGGCGCGCCTGCTGGCGCTGTGCGCAGCGGTGGTGCTGGCCGGCACCCTCACCGCCTGGCTGGCCGGCCGGGGGGCCGCACAACAAAACGCGGTACGCTCGGTGAAGGAGGATTGGTGAACATGCCCAGCACCCGCCGACAATGGTTGCACAACGCGCTGGTGGCCGGTCTGCCTGCCGCATTGCCCGGCACCGCCATGCCCCAAGCCGCCACCCCACCGGAGGTGCTGGTGGTGGGTGCTGGCTTGGCGGGTCTGGCCGCAGCCCAATCTCTGCGTGCCCAAGGTGTGGTGGTGCGGGTGCTGGAGGCGCGCGACCGCCCAGGTGGACGCATCCACACCAGCCGCGCTTGGCCCGACATGCCCACCGACCTCGGTGCCAGCTGGATCCACGGCACCGAGGGCAACCCACTGAGCGCCCTGGCACAACAGGCCAAGGCCGCCACCGTGGCCACCGATTACGAGCGCAGCGCCCTGTTGCCTCTGCACGGCCAAGCGCTGCCCGCAGCCACTGTGGCGCGCGCCACCCACTGGCGCACACAACTGGGGCGTGCCCTGCAACGCGCCCAGCGCAGCGACCCCGACCGTTCGGCCGCCGAGGTGGCCCGCCACATGGCCGGCGCAGCCTGGAACAACCCCGAAGAACGCCGGCTGATCCACTTTGCGCTGAGCGCCGAGCTGGAGCAGGAATACGGCGGCGACGCCGAACAACTCTCGGCCCATTGGTTCGACGACGCCCAGGGCTTTGGTGGCGACGACGTGCTGTTTGCCCAAGGTTTTGACCAACTGCTGAGGCCCTTGCTGCAAGACGCAGACCTGCGCCTGAACGAGCCGGTGCAGCACATCGACTGGCGTGGTGCCCGACCCGTGGTGCACACCAGCCAGGGCAGCCACAGCGCAGCGGTCCTGATCGTCACCCTGCCCTTGGGCGTGTTGCAGGCCGGCGACGTGCGTTTTGATCCACCCTTGCCCAGCGCACAGCAAGAGGCGGTGAGCGCGCTCGGCATGGGTGTGCTCAACAAATGCTGTTTGCGTTTTGAACGTGTGTTCTGGCCCACCGACGCCGACTGGCTTGAACACATTCCCAGTGAGCGCGGGCGTTGGACCGAATGGGTGAGCTTTGCGCGGGCCACCCAGCGCCCGGTGCTGATGGGGTTTCACGCTGGCAGCGTGGCGCGCACCATGGAAAGCTGGAGCGACAGCGAGATTGCCAACAGCGCCATGGCCACACTGCGCCAGGCCTTTGGTCGCACACTGCCTGACCCGGTGGCGGTGCAGGTCACCCGCTGGCACAGCGACCCCTGGGCGCGCGGCGCCTATTCCTTCAACGCCCTGGGCGCACACCCGCGCCAGCGCGAGGCCCTGGCCCAGCCACTGGGCAATGCCCTGCTGCTGGCGGGTGAAGCCACCGAACGCCAGCATTTCGGTACCGCGCACGGGGCTTATCTCTCGGGCTTGCGCGCGGCGCGGCAGGCGCTTGGGTTGCTGCGGCGCTCAGGGCGCTGACATCGCCAGCACAAACAGCGCCACCACAATGCCGTAGCCCACCACCCACACCAGCGAACGCAGCGTGGCGCGGTCGGTCACATAAGCCCAGATGTAGGCCACCCGCGAGGCCACATACACCCAGCACAGGGTGGACAGCGTCTCCGCCGACACGCCAGCGTGCAAAGCCACCAATGCGGCCGCCGCAAAAAACGGAAACGCCTCCAGGCTGTTGGCCTGCGCGGCATTGGCACGCGCCCGGTAACCGGTGAGCTGTGTGGCCCAAGCGCGCGGGTCGTGGTTGTTGTAGTCCTTGCGGCCGGCCTTGCTGATGCCGGCGCACAACATGGGCAACAAGCCTGAAACCAATACAGTTAAATAAACGCTGTTCATTTTTTCCTTGAGTGTTAAGTGGGTGATGTGGTGCCGGCTGCTTCCCGTTGTGCGCCGATCAGGGGATTGCAACAGATCCAGAGCCTCTGGACGAGAGGTGGGTATTCATGGGCCTTTAAAGTTTGGCGATATCGGCGAACCCTCGTAGCACCAAACCTGGTCGCACAGCGGCCCCATGGCGTGCGCCATGCCTTGCAGCAGTTCTAGGTTGGGATTAGCCATACATCGGCCCCTCCTGAGGCTTGGGTCCATCGGGGTGGATCAACAGCGGCAGGCGCTTGAGTGCCATGCCACGCTCGCGCGCCCGCCCCACACGCAGGGCATCAAACAAGGCGAGCATGTCGTACAACTTAGCGTCCTGCATGGCGGCAAACGGCGCGCTCGGATGCAGAGGCGCCAGACCCTGCCCTCGTGCGGAGCCGTTGGGGTGGGGCCACACCCAGTCGTCAGACCCTGGCGCAAACACGCCGGCAAATGCCGGGGCGCTGTGGCTGGTGGGCACGCCCACCGCCACCGACAGGCGTTCTGCCGCAAAGGCGTACTTGGCGCCATGCACCGCGAATTCGGCCAGATTGCGGGTGTGAACACGCGCCGGGTTGTCGGCGCCGCCGGCTGCGCCAGCGGCCGCTCGGCGTGGCTTGGCGCGCACACGGTAAACGGCCGCCACCTCCTGAACACCTGCAACCGCTGCGGGCGGCGGCGCGAGCAAGGCTGTGTCCACCAACAAGCCCGCCTGTATGCCCCGCTTGACGGCGCCATGAGCCTCTGAAGCGCTCAGCCCCAGCTCTTGCGCCAACCGGGCATACGTCCAGCGCTGATCATCCCAAGCCACGAGCTTGAGGGCCACCAGAAAGTCTTGGGGTTTGAGTTGCATACATTCATTATTCGCGATTTGCGAATAATGAATGTAGGCCAATAAGCCCCAGAACGCAAGCCTCAGCGCACGCCGAAGATCCAGCCTTCCAAGTCCGCCACGTACCTCCATCTCGCCCGTCCAACACCGGGCGGGAGTCGGTCTTCACCCGCGTTCACCCTGCGGGCAGTGGATGGAGCAAAAGTCATCCAAGCCCATGATCGGACACCCGCAACTGCGTTCAAACTCGGCTGCAATGGCCAACAAATCCCGATCTCCAGACACCAGCACCTGCGCTTTGCCGGCCACCGCCAGGTGCATAAAGGGCACATCCAGCGCATCACGGCAATGGGGCACGGTGGGGGGTGGCTGAGGAATCCGCACGGCTTCGGTGTAGGGCAGGTAATCGGCCAGCAACTCGTCTTGTTCGGCGGGCGACAGACGGAACTTGGGATAAGCCAATACCCGCACCAGTTCTTGCGCCGTGGCGCTGCTGACCAAGGGCAGCAACAGGCCCTGCTGCCAGGCCAGCCGCACCTGACCAGCAGCCCCACCGCGAAACACCAGCGCCGACAACACCACGTTGGTGTCGAGCGCCACACGCACAGCGGGGCTCATGGCTTGGGCCGGGCTTTGTTGGTGGCGGCTTTTCTGGGCTTGGCAGCGGCCACCGCATATTCAGCAGCAGGCTCATTCACGGCGTCTGACGCAAGCGCTGGCGCTCTGGCCCATGCCACGGCTTGTGCCATGTCGTCGGCGGTCAAAGCCAACTCGGCCAATTTGGCGCGCACCGCATCGCCTCGCTGAATGCGCACCGGCGTCAAGATCAATTGCCCGTCGCGCGCCTCGACGTCAAAGTATTCGGTGGCCCCAACAGCCTGCACCAAGGCCTTGGGCAGGGTGAGCTGGTTTTTGGCGGTGATTTTGGCGAGCATGGAACATTCCGAAAGCAAGGAATCCTTACTTTAGGGCTTTGTGTGCTCGACAACAAGCCCCTATTCACAACCAAATACTCACCGCGTCCACCACCCGGTAGCCATCGTCCACCACCGGCATCCAGCGCCATTTGTCGAAGGTGGTGCAAGGGTGCGAAATGCCGGAGCCCACCAGTTCAGCGAGCACCGGGTGTTCGCTGGCGGGGGCGGCGGGGTCGTAGCGCAGGTAGGCGTGTTGGTCGTTCAGCGCGTCGATGCGCCAGTGGGCGGGCACGGGCTGCGGGGCGCCGCCCTGCCCGTTGGCGCGCCACAGGGGCAAGGGCAGGTCGAGGTCGTAGGACACGTCGCGCCGGCCCATGGTGAGCAGCGCCAAGCCGGGCTCGGGACACGACTGCACAGCGGCCCACACCTCCAGCGCGGGCTTGAGCGTTTCGGCCAGTTGCAGGCGCTGGGCCACGCAGCACAGGTAGCGCGCGTAGCGCTGGTGGTCGTGGGTCAGGTAGCAGCCCGAACGCAGCACGCCGCGCACCGGCACGCCCACGCCCAGATCGGGCGTCAGGCGCTCAGCCACCAGATCAAAAATGGCCGAGCCTCCAGCGGTGATCAAGATTTCGGGCCCGCTGAACCAGCCCTGCGCCACCCCGGCGCGGGCCGCGGTGTCGACCCGGTCCATCAGCGCGGTGGTGCCTGCGCGGTCGCTGTCGTGCTTGCAGCTGGCCAGGCCACCTTCGTAGCACTCCACGCCGTGCAGCGCGAGCACCGGGCTGCGCGCAATGCGCTGGCCCAGCGCCAAAACCTGCTCAGTGCTGCGCACGCCCGTGCGCTGGCCGTCTATGCCCACCTCCAGCAGCACCGGCAGTTGTCCTGCAAAGCGCCGGTCGGCGGCCCAGGCCTCGATGTGCTCCACCTGGGCGATGCTGTCGACCAAAAACCAGATCTGCGTCTGCGGCGACTGGCGCTGCAACAGGGCCAGCGCGTCCAGCTCGGCCCATTGCACCACTTGGTTGGGAATGATGATGCGCGGCACACCGTGCTGCACACCCAGGCCCACCTGAAACAGGGTGGCCAGGCTGATGCCCCAGGCACCGGCGTCGAGCTGGCGTTGCCAGAGTTCGGGCGAGAGCGTGGTTTTGCCGTGGGGGGCGAGGCTGATGCCGCGCTCGTCGCAAAAGCGCTGCATCCAGGCCAGGTTGTGGGTGAGCGCGCTGTCTTTGAGCACCGCCAAGGGCAGCGGCAAGTCGCCGTGCAGCACACGCCAGCCTTGGGTGGCCACGGCGGCGCGGCTCAGGGGCGCTTGGCCCAGCGGAAAACCTTTGAGATCGGCAGTGAACATGGTGTCCTCCGGCGCCCCCACGGGCGCCTGCGAAGCCGGCATTGTCCACCCACCCAAACTGTCCCCACCGGCCGTGCCCAAAGCTGTGGACAAGTCCAAGCACAAGTCGCGCAAGCCGCGCCGCGACTCGCTTGGCGGCCGATGCCCAAAAAACAGGCGGCGGCTTTGCTACAGTGGCTCTTGTTTGTGCCACACCCCAAGGAGGATCCATGCTGGTTACCACCACCCAGAACGTCGAAGGCCACCGCATCGCCCGCTATTGCGGCATCGTGACCGGCGAGGCCATTTTGGGCGCCAATGTGTTCAAAGACCTGTTTGCCGGCATCCGCGACCTGATCGGCGGGCGCTCGGCCACCTACGAACGCGAGCTACAGCGCGCCCGCGAGATCGCCCTGCAAGAGCTGCAGGAACGCGCCCGCGACCTGGGCGGCAATGCGGTGGTGGGCGTCGACTTGGACTACGAGGTGCTGGGCCAGAGCAACGGCATGTTGATGGTCTCGGCCAGCGGCACGGCGGTGGTGATCGAGGCGGCCTGAGCGCGCAGGCCGCCTGGGTTTATTCCACCCGGATCACGCGGTTGGGTTTAAAGCCCAAATCGGCCACCTTGCCTTTTTTGGCGCGCGCGGTTTTGGCGTTGTTCAGGCTGCGGATTTCGAGGGTTTCGTCGCGCTCTTTGCCACCGCGTCCGATGCCGTCGATGCGCACGCTGCGGGTGTAGGCCGCCGCGCCGGCCAGGGTGTCTTTGGGCTCCAGGTCGATGAGCATCAGGCCGCGGCCGCCTTTTTCCATCAGCTTCAATTCGCCGATGTCAAAGGTCAACACCCGTCCGCCCACGCTGGCGCAGCACACCTGGGTGGCCGCCGGCATCGGCGGGCGCTCGGGCGAGACAGTGGCGTTGCTGCCGCTCACATGGCTGGGCGCGCACAGGGTTTCGCCCTCGGCCAGGCTCACAAAGGCCTTGCCGCCTTTTTGGCGCGTGGTCATGCCGTCCACCGTGGCCAAGAAGCCGTAGCCACCGCTGCCGGCCAGCAGCAACACCGCGCTGCCCGGTCCGGCAAAGTAATGCGCGGGCTGGGTGCCGGCCTCCAACTCAATCAAGGTGGTGATGGGCTGACCGTCACCGCGCCCGCCGGGCAGGTTGGCCACCGCCACGCTGTAAACGCGGCCATTGTTGCCAAAGACGATCAGGGTGTCCACCGTGCGGCATTCAAACGTGCTGTAGAGCCCGTCGCCGGCCTTGAAGGCAAAGCCCGCCGGGTCGTGGCCGTGGCCGGTGCGCGCGCGCACCCAGCCTTTGCTGGACACCACCACCGTCACCGGCTCGTCCACCACCTTGATTTCGGCAACCGCTTTTTTCTCAGCTTGAATCAAGGTGCGGCGCTCGTCGCCAAAGGTTTTGGCGTCGGCCTCGATCTCTTTGACCATCAGCCGCTTCAAGCTGCTGGGGTTGGCCAAAATGTCTTCGAGCTTGCCCTGCTCTTCGCGCAGCTCTTTGAGCTCTTGCTCGATCTTGATGACTTCGAGCCGCGCCAATTGGCGCAGTCGAATTTCCAAAATGTCTTCGGCCTGGCGGTCGCTCAAATTGAAGCGCGCGATCAGCGCGGCCTTGGGCTCGTCGCTGTGGCGGATGATGGCGATCACCTCGTCGATGTTGAGCAGCACCAGCTGCCGGCCTTCCAAGATGTGGATGCGGTCCAGCACCTTCTGCAGCTTGTGCTGGCTGCGGCGCGTGATGGTGGTCTGGCGAAACGCGATCCACTCCTCCAGCATCTGACGCAGGCTTTTTTGTGTCGGCCGGCCGTCCAGCCCGACCATGGTCAGGTTGATCGGTGCCGAGGTTTCCAGGCTGGTGTGGGCCAGCAAAGCGGTGATGAGCTCTTGCTGTTCGATGCGGCTGCTCTTGGGCTCGAACACCAGGCGCACCGGCGCGTCTTTGCTCGACTCGTCGCGCACGCCGTCGAGCACCGCCAGCATGCTGGCCTTGAGCTGGGTCTGGTCTTGGGTCAGCGCCTTTTTGCCGGTCTTGACCTTGGGGTTGGTCAGTTCTTCGATTTCTTCGAGCACCTTTTGCGAACTCACGCCCGGCGGCAGCTCGGTCACCACCAGCTGCCACTGGCCGCGCGCCAGGTCTTCCATCTTCCAGCGCGCACGCACTTTGAGGCTGCCACGGCCGGTGCGGTACGCGTCTTGGATATCGCTCACCGGGCTGATGATCTGCCCGCCGCCACAATAGTCGGGGCCGGGGATGATGGTGAACAACTCGTCGTCGGTCAGCTTCGGATTCTTGACCAGCGCCACACAAGCGTCGGCCACCTCGCGCAGGTTGTGGCTCGGAATTTCGGTCGCCAAGCCCACCGCAATGCCGCTCGCGCCGTTGAGCAGGTTAAACGGCAGGCGCGCCGGCAGCTGCTTCGGCTCTTCGGTCGACCCGTCGTAGTTGGGCACAAAGTCCACCGTGCCCTGGTCAATCTCGTCGAGCAGCAGGCTGGTGATGCGCGAGAGCCGCGCCTCGGTGTAGCGCATGGCAGCGGCGCCGTCGCCATCGCGCGAGCCAAAGTTGCCCTGACCGTCGATCAGCGGGTAGCGCTGCGAAAAATCCTGCGCCATGCGCACCAGCGCCTCATAGGCCGCGCTGTCGCCGTGCGGGTGGTAGCGGCCCAGCACATCGCCCACCACACGCGCGCTTTTCACCGGCTTGGCCGGCGTATTGCGGTTGGGGCCGCTGTAGCCCAAACCCATGCGCTCCATCGAATACAGAATGCGCCGCTGCACCGGTTTTTGGCCGTCGCACACATCGGGCAGCGCGCGGCCTTTGACCACGCTCAGCGCGTATTCCAGGTAGGCGCGCTGGGCGTAGGCGGCCAGGTGGTCGCCGTTGTCGGGTTGGGCAGGCTCGGTGATCAACGGGGTAAGCAGGTCATTCATAACAACGTCTTCCGAGGGGAGTCACAACAAATTCCAGGGCAGCGCCAGCACATCATCGCTGATCCAGCGGGGTTGATCGATGGCGCAGAGCATCAGGCCGCGGCCGATGCGCTGGTCGGGGTGGGCCTTGCGAAAGGCTTGCAGGCCCAGGGTGTGTTTGCGCGTGGGCTGGGCGGTGAGTTTGATTTCTATCGGGTGCAGCCAGCCATCGCGCTCGATGATGCAGTCCACCTCGGCACCGGTGCTGGCGCGCCAGTGGTAGAGGTTGGCGCTGCCGGCGATCAAGGCCAGGGTTTTGCGCAGCTCGCAAACCATGGCGGTCTCGAACAGGGCGCCGAACAGCGGGTGGCTGCCCAGCGCTTGCGGGCTGCTCATGGCCGCATGGTGGCAGGCCATGCCGGTGTCCACCAGATAGCCTTTGGGGCTTTTGCTCACGCGCTTGATGCGGTTGGCAAAAAACGGCGGCAGCTCAAACCACTGAAACGTGGCCTGCATCATGCGCAGCCAGCGCTGGGCGGTTTTGGGGTTGATGCCGATCTCGCGACCGAGTTGGCTGTGGTTGATTTCTTGTGCGGTCAGCGCGCTCATCAGGCGCACAAAGCGGCCGAAGTCGTGCCAGTCGCCGACCTCGCCCGCCAGCCGCGCGTCGCGCTCCACATAGGTGCGGTGGTAGCCCTGCCAGAAGTCGGGCACCAGCGCCAGATCCAGCGTTTGTGCTTTGGGCATGAAGCCACGCCACAGCCATTCCGGCAGGCTGCCTGTGTAGCGCGGCGCTGTGCGGGCGTGGTCGGCAAAGGCCTGCTGGTCGCCTGCCTCTTGCGCGGCCATCCAGCGCGCCAGCCACAGGCTGTTGGCCGCTTGGGGCTGTGTGTGCGCCAATTCGCTGTGACTCAGGCCGGCCAGCTCCACAAACGCCACCCGCCCCGCCAGGCTTTCGGCCAGCGCGCTCATGACCTGCCACTGCTGCGAACCGGTCAGCAAAAACTGACCCGGTCGGGCGTGGTTGGTGTCTACCACGCGCTTGATGCTGGCCACCAGCTCGGGCGCGTATTGGATTTCATCCAGGATCACCGGCGCCGGGTGGTTTTTCAGGAACAACTCGGGCTCGCTGCGGGCCTGCTCCAGGTCCAGGCTGGCGTCAAACACCACATAGTCCAGCGTGGGAAACACCTGCCGCAGCAAGGTAGTTTTGCCCACCTGCCGCGCACCCGTGACCACCACCACCGGAAAGGCGGCGAACAGCTGTTGCAGGTGCTGAGCGGCGTTGCGCGGGTACATAACCGTGAATTTTAGTATTTACACACCAAAAATTCACGGTTATTTGAGATCGCATCGCCTGCGAATGCGCTGCGCATCAGACGTCGATCTCCACCGAGTCGCCGTGGATTTCCATCAGTTCGCGGCGCGAGGCGGCTTCGCCTTTGCCCATGAGCTTGGTCATCAGGCCTTCGGTGGCGGCAAAGTCCATGGCGCCCAGCGTCACTGGCAGCAGGCGGCGGGTGTCGGGGTTGAGCGTGGTGTCCCACAACTGTTCGGCGCTCATTTCGCCCAGGCCCTTGAAGCGGCTGATCTGGCATTTGTCGCGCGCCACACCGTCTTTTTCGGCCTTGTCCAAGATGGTGTGCAGCTCGCCTTCGTCGAGCGCGTATTGCTTGGCGGCCGGCTTTTTGCCGCGCGCGGGCACGTCCACCCGGAACAGCGGCGGACGCGCCACGTACACATGGCCGGCCTCGATGAGCTTAGGGAAGTGGCGGAAGAACAGCGTCAGCAGCAGCACCTGGATGTGCGAGCCGTCCACGTCGGCGTCGCTCAAGATGCAGACCTTGCCGTAGCGCAGGCCGCTGAGGTCTGGTGTGTCGGCCGGCCCATGCGGGTCGACCCCGATGGCCACCGAGATGTCGTGGATTTCGGTGTTGGCAAACAGGCGGTCGCGCTCCACCTCCCAGGTGTTGAGCACCTTGCCGCGCAGCGGCAGCACCGCCTGGCATTCTTTGTCGCGGCCCATTTTGGCGCTGCCACCGGCCGAGTCGCCCTCGACCAAAAACAGCTCGTTGTGGGCGATGTCTTTGCTCTCACAATCGGTGAGCTTACCAGGCAGCACCGCCACACCGCTGCCTTTGCGCTTCTCGACCTTCTGGCCAGCTTTTTGCCGGCTTTGTGCGGCCTTGATGGCCAACTCGGCCAGTTTTTTGCCGTAGTCCACATGCTGGTTGAGCCACAACTCCAGCGCTGGACGCACGTAGTTGCTCACCAGCCGCACCGCGTCGCGCGAATTCAGCCGCTCTTTCACCTGGCCCTGGAACTGCGGGTCCAGCACCTTGGCTGAGAGGACATAACTGGCGCGGGCGAACACGTCTTCGGGCAGCAGCTTCACGCCTTTGGGCAGCAGGGCGTGCAGTTCAATAAAGCTCTTGACTGCCTGGAACAGGCCGTCGCGCAGGCCGCTGTCGTGGGTGCCACCGGCGCTGGTGGGGATCAGGTTGACGTAACTCTCACGCACCGGCGCGCCGTCTTCGGTGAACGCCACCGCCCAGGCCGCGCCCTCGCCTTCGGCAAAGCTGTCGTCCTTGGCGTCGGCGTAGCCCTCGCCTTCAAACAGCGGAATCACCGGGTCGGTGGTGAGCGTCTGGCTCAGGTAGTCGCGCAGGCCACCTTTGTATTGCCAGGTCTGGGTGTCTTTGGTCTTTTCGTTGACCAGCGTCACCTGCACGCCGGGCATCAGCACCGCTTTGCTGCGCAGCAGGTGGGTCAGCTCGCCCAAGGGCAGCGCGGCCGAATCGAAGTATTTGGCGTCGGGCCAGGCGCGCACGGTGGTGCCTTGTTTGCGGTCGCCTTCGCCCTTGGGCGCCACCACCAACGGCTCAATCACGTCGCCCGAGCCAAAAGCCAGCTTGGCCACTTGGCCGTCGCGGAAACAGGTCACTTCCAGCCGAGTCGACAGCGCGTTGGTCACGCTCACGCCCACGCCGTGCAAGCCGCCCGAGAAGCTGTAGGCGCCGCCCTTGCCTTTGTCGAACTTGCCGCCCGCGTGCAGCCGGGTGAACACCAGTTCCACCACCGGGGCTTTTTCTTCCGGGTGCAGGCCAAACGGAATGCCACGGCCGTCGTCTTCCACGCTCACCGAGCCGTCGGTGTGCAGCGTCACCTTGATCTTTTTGCCAAAGCCCGCCAGCGCCTCGTCGGCCGCGTTGTCCAGCACCTCTTGGATGATGTGCAGCGGGTTGTCGGTGCGGGTGTACATGCCCGGGCGCTGCTTGACAGGCTCCAGGCCCTTGAGCACGCGAATGGAACCTTCGGAATAAGCGGGGGTTTGTTGGCTTGCCATGGCGGCGGATTGTAGCCATCTTGACCCTGTAACACTGTATGCCTATACAGATTTGTCGCCACCCAGGCGCTTGGCGACAGCGCTTGGCGCCCAGATTCGCTACAGTGGCGCCCTATGCACACCCCCTCCCCCACCGCCGCGCCACGCTTGTCCACAGCCCAGGTGCTGATGTGCGGCGCCGCCATCGTCACCCTGTCCATGGGGATTCGCCACGGCTTTGGCCTGTGGCTGCAGCCCATCACCCAGGACCAAGGCTGGAGCCGCGAAACCTTTTCGTTTGCGCTGGCGATCCAAAACCTGTCTTGGGGCCTGTTTGGCATCTTCGCCGGCATGGCGGCCGACCGCTTTGGCGCTTTTAAGGTGCTGCTGGTGGGCGCGGTGTTCTACGCCTTGGGCCTGACCGGCATGGCCTTGTCCGACACCCGGCTGATGTTTGCGCTGACCACCGGTGTGCTGATCGGCGCGGCCCAAGCGGGCACCACCTACGCCGTCATTTATGGCGTCATTGGCCGGCAAATCCCGGCCGAGCGCCGGTCCTGGGCCATGGGTGTGGCGGCGGCGGCCGGCTCGTTTGGCCAGTTTTTGATGGTGCCGGTAGAAGGCCAGTTGATCGCCCAGCTGGGTTGGCAAACCGCGCTGCTGGTGCTGGGTGCGGCGGCGCTGATCATCGTGCCGCTGGCGCTGGGCCTGCGCGAACCCGGTTTTGCCGGCGGCCAGGCACCCAAACGCGAACAGACCATTGCGCAAGCCCTGCGCGAAGCGTTTCAGTACCGCAGCTTTCAGCTGCTGATGGCGGGCTATTTTGTGTGCGGCTTTCAGGTGGTGTTTATTGGCGTGCACATGCCCAGCTACCTCAAAGACCACGGCCTGTCGCCTGAAGTGGCCAGCTACGCCTTGGCGCTCATTGGGCTGTTCAATGTGATCGGCACCTACGCCGCCGGGGCGCTGGGCCAACGCCTGCCCAAGCGGCACATCTTGGCTTTTATTTATCTCGCCCGGTCGGTGGCGATCACCATCTTTTTGCTGGCGCCGCTCACGCCCATCAGCGTGTACATCTTTGCCGCTGTCATGGGGGTGTTGTGGTTGTCCACCGTGCCGCCCACCAACGCCACCGTGGCGCAAATTTTTGGCGTAGCGCACCTGTCCATGCTGGGCGGCTTTGTGTTTTTCAGCCACCAGATCGGCAGCTTCATGGGCGTGTGGCTGGGCGGCTTTTTGTACGACCAGACCGGCAGCTACACCATCGTCTGGCTGATCTCGATTGCGCTGGGGGTGTTCGCCGCGCTGGTGAACCTGCCGGTGCGCGAAGCCCCGATTGCCCGTGGCCAAACGGCCGCAGCCGCCGCATGAGCCCACAGGCCAAACGCAGCATCGCCTGGGCAGCAGCGGCCGGGGCGCTGGCGCTCACCTGGCTGATGTACACCGACCCCCACTTCATGGTCGGCCTGGCCGACCAGCTGTGGGCCTGCTTCTGACACACACCGTCTTGGTTTGCGTTCAAATACAAATTTTTGTATATTTGCCGCGTGACGGTGATCAAACCCCTTGTTTTTCTTGGCACAGCCCTTGACGACCTCAGGGCGTTTCCCTTGTCGGCCAAGCGAGAAGCTGGGCACCAGCTGGACCAAGTGCAACGCGGCTTGGACCCCGACGATTGGAAGCCCATGAACACGGTGGGCAGCGGCGTCAAAGAAATCCGAATCCGGGACGCCTCGGGTGCTTTTCGCGTGATGTACGTGGCCAAACTGGGCGATGTGGTGGCCGTGTTGCACTGCTTTCAGAAAAAGACCGAGAAGACCAGCAAACCCGATCTGGACTTGGCCAGCAAACGTTATCGAGACTTGATCAAGGAGTCGGCACCATGAAGCAAGAGCATTTCACCAGCGTGTGGGACGCCATCGAAGACACGCCTGAAGAGGCAGAAAACATGAAGCTGCGTTCGGTGCTCATGACCGCCCTCAAACAACACATCCACCGCACCGGCATGAGCCAGGCGCAGGCCGCCAAACTGCTGGGTGTGACGCAGCCGCGCGTGTCTGACCTCATGCGCGGCAAGATCAACCTGTTTGCGCTCGATGCCTTGGTGAACATGGTCACCGCCGCCGGGCTGCAGGTGGAAATCCGGGTGCTCGACCCCGTTTAATGAACACGCCATGCACGGTACCGAATCCCCTTCTCACTGGGTGCAGCGCTGGGCGCACCTGATCGCACCCGGTGGCAACGTGCTGGATGTGGCCTGCGGCCACGGCCGCCACATGCGCTACTTGGCCTGTCTGGGCCACACCGTCACCGGTGTGGACCGCTCGGCCGAGGCGCTGGCCGGCCTGCAAGGCGTGGGCCCCACGGTGCTGGCCGACATCGAAAACGGCCCTTGGCCGCTGCCCGGCCAACGCTTTGACGCGGTGGTGGTGACCAACTACCTGTGGCGCGCGCTCATGCCCACCCTGATAGAGAGCCTGGCCGATGGCGGTGTGCTGATCTATGAAACCTTTGCCGCCGGCAACGAAACCGTGGGCAAGCCATCCCGCCCCGACTTTTTGCTGCAACCGGGCGAGCTGCTTCGCCACTGCGCCGGCCTGCGGGTGGTGGCGTATGAGGACGGCTTTTTGAGCGCGCCCGAGCGCTTTGTGCAGCGGGTGGTGGCGGTGCGGGAGGCCGACTCCATTACCGTCCCAGCGCGATACGTTCTGCAGCGCTGAGGCTGGCCATCTGGGGCGCCCACCGAAGGGCGCCATTCGCCGCTCACTTCCCCACCAACTGATTGAGCTTGTCCGCCTCAAAGTGCTCTTCGCGGGCGGCGTCGGCGGGCACGCAGTTGCCTTTTTGCGCGCACGACAGTTTTTCAATCGCTTGCCACAAGAGTGCGATTTGGTGCTCTTGGCTGCCGGTTTTGTCGATCAAGCCGCGCATGGCTTGGTTGAGCGGGTCGTCGTCTTGGGTGATGCCGTAGGCGGTGAACTTGCTCTTGTCCTCGGTCACGTCGGCGCTCGCGCCGTCTTTGCTGGGGATGATGCGCGCCGGAATACCCACCGCCGTGGCGCCAGCCGGCACTGGTTTGATGACCACCGCGTTGCTGCCGATCTTGGCGCCGTCGCCCACCTCAAAGCCGCCCAGCACCTTGGCGCCGGCGCTCACCACCACGTTTTTGCCCAGCGTCGGGTGGCGCTTGCTGCCTTTGTAGAGCGAGGTGCCGCCCAGCGTGACACCTTGATAAATCGTGCAGCCGTCGCCGATTTCGGCGGTTTCGCCCACCACCGTGCCCATGGCGTGGTCAAAAAACACCCGGTCGCCAATGCGCGCACCGGGGTGGATTTCAATGCCAGTGAACCAGCGGTTGAAGTGCGAAATAAAACGGCCCAACCATTTAAAACCGTGCGTCCAGCACCAGTGGGCGGGGCGGTGCAGCCACACCGCGTGCAAACCGGGGTAACAGGTGACGACTTCCCAGGTGGTGCGCGCAGCGGGATCGCGCTCGAGGATGCACTGGATGTCGGTTCGGATTCGGGCAAACATGGGGGGAGTCTAGCGCTTGGCTTTTTCTGCTGTGCTCAGCATGGCCTTGGCCACACCGCGCAAGATGTGCACCTCTTCCGGGCTCAAGCGGGCGCGGTTGAACAATTGGTTGAGCCGGGGCATGAGTTTTTTGGGCGCGGCGGGGTCGAGAAAGTCCACCGCCACCAAGGCCTGCTCCAAGTGAGCCAAGAGGCCGGCCACGGCGGCGGCGTCGGCCTCGCGCGGTTCTGCGGGGCTGGCCTGGCCAGCGTCGCCATCGGCACCAAACCCGCCCAGCGCTTGGCGCCAGTCGTAGGCGATCAGCTGCACCGCCGCGGCCAGGTTGAGCGAGCCAAACTGCGGATGGGTGGGAATGGACAAGCACACATGGCTGCGGTAGACGTCTTCGTTTTTCATGCCAAAGCGCTCCGAGCCGAACAAAAACGCCACGCCGTCCGGTCGCTGCTCGGGCGGCACTGGGGCGCTGGCCGAACCCAGCAAATGCTCAAAATGCGCGCGCGGTGCGCGGGTGGGTGGACCAAAGTCGCGCGGTGTCATGGCGGTGGCGCAGAGGTGGCTCACGCCGTCCAAGGCCTCGTCCAGCGTCTCGACAATGCGCGCCTTCTCCAGCACGTCGTTGGCGCCACTGGCGCGCTGGATCGTTTCTTCGCGGCGCAGCACGTTGGGCCAGCGCGGCGCCACCAACACCAACTCGTCAAAGCCCATGACTTTGAGCGCGCGGGCGGCGGCGCCCACATTGCCGGCGTGGCTGGTTTCGATCAAAACAAACTTGGTGCGCATGTGGAAAGAGCCCCCCGCGCCGCTTCGCGTCACCCCCCTCGGTGGGACCACACCGAGGATCGGCTGAGCCGGATGTGTGGTGTGCTGGACAAAAAAGCGGTGGCGGCCAGGGACGTTGGCCGTTAAAATGCCCGATTGTCGCCGCCCCGCATCGCCGGGGCGTTGCGTTTTTGATGCTCTTGCCCTGTCTTCGGCCGCCGCAGGCGGCCCGCGCCAAGGAACACAATTTATGTCGTCCAATCTTCATCCCATGCTCAACGTGGCCATCAAGGCCGCGCGCGTCGCCGGTTCCATCATCAACCGCGCATCGCTTGATGTGGAGACCGTTCGGGTCACCACCAAACAAACCAACGACTTTGTCACCGAGGTCGACCACGCGGCCGAGGCGGCCATCATCGAAACCCTGCTCACCGCCTACCCCGACCACGGCATTTGGGCTGAAGAATCCGGTCGCCGCGACGGCAAGGGCCGCGACAAGGATCACATCTGGATCATCGATCCACTGGACGGCACCACCAACTTCATTCACGGCTTTCCGGTCTATTGCGTGAGCATTGCGCTCATGGTCAAAGGCCGCATTGAGCAGGCCGTGATTTACGACCCCACCCGCAACGACCTGTTCTGCGCCACGCGCGGACGCGGCGCCTACCTCAACGACCGCCGCATCCGCGTGGCCAAGCGCAACAGCCTGCGCGAATGCCTGCTGAGCACCGGCTTCCCCTTCCGCCCGGGCGACGCTTTCCAGACCTATTTGCAGCTGATTGGCGACGTGATGCCGCGCTGCGCCGGTGTGCGCCGCGCCGGCTCGGCCGCGCTGGACCTGGCCTATGTGGCCGCGGGTTTCAGCGACGGTTTCTTCGAACTCGGGCTGTCGCCCTGGGACGTGGCCGCTGGCTCGCTGCTGGTGACCGAGGCCGGTGGCCTGATCGGCAATTTCAGCGGCGAAGCCGACTTCCTGGAACAAAAAGAATGCCTGGCCGCCAACCCCAAGGTCTACGGCCAACTGATTGGCCTGGTGGGCAAGTACAGCAAGTTCGCCAGCGCCGGCGACAAAGCGGCGGTGCGCCAAGCGCGCACCGGCAAGCTGGGCAAGGCGGATGATGCTGCCGCGCCGGAAGCCACAGAGGGCACCCCCGCCGATGAAGCGGCAGCCAAGAAGAGCGAAGACGCGCCGTTCTGAGCCCTGCGGTCTCAAGGAAAAAAGCCTACGCAATGGACATCAGCCCCGACTCACATCCTCACGTCCACAACCCTTGTGACCGCGCAACTAAAACACCCCGGCTTGGCGTTGTGGATGTGCAAAAAGTCAATGTTGGTATCCCTGAAAAAATCGTGGATGACACCTTTTAGGGCTGAGCCTTCTGTGACGCAAGCACTTTTCATCATGCCAAATCGGTCATAACCGCGAACGGAAAGCAGGCGATGGATTAAGACGCTTGGAATTTCGTTTGGCGCAAGTTGGGCGGTTCTCCCTATCTTCCTAACAAAGATGGGCCCGCTCGACTGGTAGGGCGTGAGCATGGAAAGGTGTTGATAGGGAAGCAAAAGTAGTTCTTCGCCCACCTCGGCATCCTCCAAGCTGACCCGACAGGGAAACGAAGGTTTGGCGTTGGCCACTGTTCGAATAATGCCTTGGGCTGCCAAAGCGGCATCATTCAACAAAAAGAGTGGGGCAAAGGTGTCTTGGGGAAGCGCGTTTACTTGAAAATCCATGGTCAGCGTTCAGGTTTTGTTAATGACAGGGCAAGTTTATGGACGCGAGGCCTTGCCCGACAACCCGAATCTTGCGGACTTTGCAGCAAAACCGCCCCTCCAGTTACTTGCCCAACGCATCGCCGCCCGAGGCTCCGGTGTTTATGGGGCGACCCGCAGGACGGATGAAGCAATTGACTGCTAGAGACGCGATGCGCACCCAGGGGGGCGCCTGTGCTTCAGCGGGAGGTCGAGTGACAGCTTTGGGTACAGATTGCAACTGGAATCCCCATTGAGAGAGCGGCCGAGGCGATTGGCACTCCCGGGCTTTTTTCGCTGCGGCAACAACGTTTTCGCCATTTTCGCCATTTGCGATATCGCCGCCACCGCGCTACACTGGCCGCATGACCACCAGCAGCACGCTCAACAATCGACCGGCGCCGGCGCGGCAATCCACTTCGCGTCTGGACCGTCAAGCCATCGCGCGCTTGGAACAGCAGGTGCAAAGCCTCAGCGCCCGGCTGGACAGATTGCAACAAGCGCTCCAGGGCGATGCCCTGATGGCACCCGACCAAGCGCCACAAAGGCGCCAACGCGCTGGTGCAAGAACCGATCACCTGGCGCCACCAGCCCAGGCAACGGGCTTTGCCGGCGCTCTGGCGCGCGGTGAACAAGCCAAGCTGGACTGGATTCGACACGGTGAACTCATCAGCGCCCACACGCTGGCGCACAGCTGGGGTCTGTCGCCGCAAGCGCTGGGGCCAGCCGCCAAACGGCAAGAGCTGTTTGCCATCACCCACAAGCGCTGCCGCTACTACCCAGCGGAGTTTTTGACCTTGGAGCGCAGCGTCATCGCCACCGTCAACCAGGCACTGGCCGGGCTGCCAGAGGGCGACAAGCTCGTTTTCTGGAAACGCCCCCACGGCGCCTTGGGGGGCAACACCGTGGTGCAATCGCTGCAGGCCAGCCCTGCCAAGCACATCGATGCCGTGGTGTCGCTGGCCCACGCCTGGCGGCAACAACAGCGCCACTGATGCCGCTGCGCGCGCCGACCCCGGGGACATTCGAGCACCTGCTGCAAGCGGTGCATGTGCCGGCGGATTCGCTGCTGCGGCTCACGCGGTATCCCAACACAGAGCCGTATTGGTCTCGCGGTCGTTACCGCTTCGATGGTCCAGCCGCCCCCGGCGGCTTCGGCACATGCTACGCCGCCAGCGATGTGACTGTGGCGTTTTGCGAATCGGTGATTCACGAAAGCGCGTGGTTCAACAACGGCCGGTGGGTCGTGCCCGCAGACGATTTGACCAGCCGCCACATCGTCACCCTGCAACGCCCCGAACAGCCCACACTGGTGTTGGCCGACCTGACCGGACAGGCGCTGAAACAGCTGGGGCTCAACAACGACATCAGCGCCAGCGACGACTACGCCGCGTCCATGGCTTGGGCACAGGCGATCCACGACGGCGACACCCGATGGGACGGCCTGCTCTACGTCTGACGCCAACACAATGACCGCACAGCGGTGGCTTTGTTTCAACGCAGCGGTGTATCCGTTGCCGACACCACACCCTTGCATGGGCAGCGGCTTGACGATTTGTGCGACGCGTTCGGCGTCGCGGCTATCTGAGCGACCGAGGCGCCACACAACAAAGCCCGGCCAGCCTGCACAGGCTGCCGGGCTTTTTGCTGAGCGATCAAACGCTCAGCCGCAGCTGCCCACAAACCCGCACTGGGTGCAGTAGTCGCAGCCGTCTTTTTTGATCACCGCGTGAGCGCCGCAGTCGGGGCATTTTTTGCCGGCCATGACCTGGGTGCCGGGCGCCGGCTCGGTTGGACTGGGTTCGGGCACCTCGGGCAGCGGCAGGGCCAGTTGGTCGGCGCTGCCTTGGCGGCGCGCGCGCAGGTCCAGGATGTTCTGGATCGCCCAAGCGATGGCGGCCACTTCCGAGTCGTGCCACAGCGGCACACGGGTGCCGTCCTCGCGCACCTTGTGGCCACAGCGCACGGGGCCACGGTCCCAAGCGACTTTGCGCATGTCGGACAGGGCGCGCTCCAAAAAGCCACCGCGCGCGGCCAGTGAGAGCAGGCGCATGCTGGCGGTGATCCACTGCTGCGACTCGCCACTTTGCCCCACTGGCATAAAGAATTCGATGGCGCGGTCGACCGTGCCTTTGCCATCGCCGCGCGGCAGCGGCAGGAAGGACACGATCAGGTAAAGCGACTTGGCGCCTTCGTGGGTCCAGTATTCGATTTTCTCGGCCATGGCGTCGAGCGCGCCGAGCGGCCGGCTTTCGATCACGGTGCGCATCGGGTCCACGGGCGTGGGGGCTGGTGCCGCCACAGGCGTGGGTGTGGCCACGGGCTGCGCGTTGTCGGCGGGTTTGACCTCCAGCACCGCGCCCAGAATCGCGTTGGGGCGGTAGGTGGCCAGGCCTTTGAGACGCGCGGTCCAAGCCTGCAAATACAGCTGCTTGAAGTCTTCGTAAGGGTAGTCGGCCGGCACGTTGACCGTCTTGGAGATCGACGTGTCAATGTAAGGCTGCACCGCCTGCATCATGGCCACATGGTCGTGTGCGCTCATCTCGAGCGCGTTCACAAAGGCGGGGGGCAGCTGGGCCGCGTCGCCACCGAGCGCCTTGAACAGACGGTAGGCGTGGTCTTGCACCTCGTATTCGCTGCGGCTGCCGTCGGCTTCGCGCTTTTTGCGGTTGTAGGTCCACGAAAACGCCGGCTCGATGCCGTTGGACGCGTTGTCGGCAAAGGCCAGGCTCACCGTGCCGGTGGGCGCGATCGACAGCAGGTGGCTGTTGCGGATGCCGTGTTGCTTGATCTGCTTTTTGATTTCGCTGGGCAGGCGGCTGGCAAAGGTGCCTTCGGCCAAGTAGGTTTTGGCGTCGAACTTCGGAAAAGCGCCCTTCTCCACCGCCAGCTCCACCGAGGCCAAGTAGGCCGCGTCGCGCATGCACTCGGCAATGCGCTGCGCCATGTCGCGGCCCTCTTGGGCGTTGTAGCGCAGGCCCAGCATCACCAGCGTGTCGCCCAAACCCGTAAAGCCCACACCGATGCGGCGCTTGGCTTGGGCTTCCATTTCTTGCTGCGGCAAGGGCCAGTGGGTGAGGTCGAGCACGTTGTCGAGCGCGCGCACCTGCAGCGCCACGCTGTCGGCAAAGGCCGCAAAGTCAAAACTGGCCTCGCCCCCGTGGTTGAAGGGGTGGCGCACAAACCGGGTCAGGATCACCGGGCCCAGGTCGCAGCAGCCGTAGGGGGGCAGGGGTTGCTCGCCGCAGTTGTGCACCACCAGGCCGTTGGCGTCGAAGGCGTGCACATCGCTGACCGTCACGTCGTACACCGGCTCTTCGCCGCAGGGCACCAAGGCGCTCACGGTGGCGGTGAAACGCTCGCGGTTCAGACCGCGCTGGTAGCCGGCCAAAGCGGCTTGCAGGCGCTCGGCCTTGTCGGTGTCGGCAAAACCCACCCGTTCGGCAAAACTGCGCAGGTTCTCGCCGCTGATCACCAGCTCGTGCTGGGCCTGGGTGTCGTAGGCCCGCTGATCGCCCTTACCGCCAGGCAGCAGGCGCAAGCCCGCCGGGCGGCGCTCGGTGTAGAGGGTGCTGACAACCCCTAAGCGCTGCAGCATGCGCTGGGCGCTGCGCAGTAGGGCTTCGTCGCTTTGCGACAGGCGCACGCTCACGCCTTTGGCCTGGCTGCCTTGCACGCGGCCATCGGCATCAAAAAGACCGCGCAGCAGGCCAGCGTAAAAGTCGGACGACTGGCGCTCGATCTCAGGCGTGAGGGTCTTGGCGCCGGGCCGCAGGCCTAGGCCGAAGGCCAGATCGCGCAGCGCGGCGCTGGCCATGCGGCGCTCGCCGCGCCCGGCCACCGGGCGCTGAAATCCACCGAAATCCGCGCGGTGCGGCAAGGATGCGGCGGCCGCTTCGGCCGCAGCGATCACGCCATCGGCGCCACTGCGCGCCAGCACGGCAGCGCCCTGTCCCACGGCGCGCAGCTCGGGCGCCCAGACCGAGATCACCGCCTTGTCGGCCTTGAGCGTGCCATCGCCAATCAAGAGGCCCATCAAATAGCCTTCGGCCTCGGTGCCAGGGCCATCCCAGCCCAGCGCGGCGCGGTGGTCGTTGAGCACAATCTGGTCGCCGGGCACCAGGCGCTCGGCCGGTGTCCACTCCAGCGTTTGGGTGTAGCGGGTCTGCTGCGCCACACGGCGCACCCGGTGGTCGGCGGTCAGACGCAGGCGCTGGCCTTCGCGGGTCTGCAGCTCGAACACCGGCTTGGTGCCGGTGGCAAAAAAGCCGGCGCTTTCCACCGGATAGGCCTGGCCATTGACCAAGGCATTGAAGGGCTGGCCAATCAGCTCGTGCACCTGCCGTGCGCCGGCGTCGGTCATGACCCAAGTGTCGGCCGTGACACAGGGGTTGGTCGCGTTGATCGACTCGATGGCGCGCAGGTTGTTGTCGGTCTGGATGCGGTCCAGGAACAAAATGCCCGGCTCGGCGAAGTCGTAGGCCGACTTCATGATGGTGTCCCACAGCTCCTGGGCGGGCAGCGTGCGGTAGACCCATTGGCCGTCGGCGCGTTGCTGTGCGCCTTGGCGCTTGTGTTCGGCGTTGGGCTCGGCTGGGTGCACCAGATCCCAGGTGGCGCCCTGCTGCACCGCTTCAATGAAGGCGTCGGTCACACCGACCGACACGTTGAAGTTGTTCCAGCGCCCCGGCGTGCGCTTGGCGGTGATGAACTCCAGCACGTCTGGGTGGTCGATGCGCAGCACGCCCATTTGGGCGCCGCGGCGCGCGCCGGCGCTCTCCACCGTGGCGCAGGAATGGTCGAACACATTGATGTAGCTGCACGGCCCCGACGCGGTGGACGCGGTGCCCTTGACGTGTGCGCCCTTGGGGCGGATGCGCGAAAAGTCGTAGCCCACACCGCCGCCACGGCGCATGGTTTCGGCCGCTTCGCGCAGGGCTTCGTAAATGCCGGGGTAACCGTCTTGGTCCACGCCCTGGATGCAGTCGCCCACCGGCTGCACAAAGCAGTTGATCAGCGTGGCCTGGATGCCGGTGCCCGCCGCGCTCATGATGCGGCCCGCACCAATCGCGCCCGCATCCAGATTGCGGCGGAACTTGGCTTCGAATTCGGCGCGCAGCTCGGGTTTTTCCACGCTGGCCAGCGCGCGGGCCACGCGGTCGTAGAGCTGCTCGGCGCTGGTTTCGCCGTCTTTGAGGTATTTCTCGCGCAGCACATCGGTGCTGATCGGCTGGGGTGGCAAGGTGGGGGTGGCGCTGGCCAGCAGCGCGGCTTCGACGGGTTTGTTCATGGTGTCTCGCGGTTCGGCAACAAAATGCAGGGCCGGCGGCTGCGTGGCCGCTCGGCGAAAAAAAGGCGTGGATTCTGCCTCAAAACAGGGGGCAGGCTACACCCGAACGCGGCGCTTGTGTTTGGCCTGGATCAAGCCTCGGGCACTGGGGCGATCAACGGTCCAGCACAGGCCCATTTCCGACCAAATGCACCAAAACAGTGCAAAAGCAGGACCCCAGCGCCATCCCCGACAATGTCGGTTTTGCTGCCCACGCGCACTACCCTCACCACATGACCCAGGACACCCGCGCCGACGCCCCGCTGTCGGCCCACACCCCCATGATGCAGCAGTACCTGGCCTTGAAGGCCGGGCACCCGCACACGCTGCTGTTCTACCGCATGGGCGACTTTTATGAGCTGTTCTACGAGGACGCCGAAAAAGCCGCGCGCCTGCTCGACATCACCCTGACCCAGCGCGGCCAGTCGGCCGGGCAGCCGGTGGTGATGGCGGGCGTGCCCTTCCATTCGGTGGAGAGTTACCTGGCGCGCCTCATCAAGCTGGGCGAATCGGTGGCGATTGCCGAGCAGGTGGGCGATGTGGCCGCCGCCAAGGGCCCGGTGGAACGCAAAGTGGTGCGGGTGGTCACACCCGGCACGCTGACCGACAGCGAGCTGCTGTCGGACAAAACCGAAGCCCTGCTGCTGGCGGTGCACCCGGGCGAGCGCACCGGCTGTGGCCTGGCCTGGCTGTCGGTGACCCAGGGTGTGGTGCATCTGGCGCAATGCGACAGCGACGCCCTGCCCGACTGGCTGTCGCGCGTGGCGCCGAGCGAGGTGCTCTACAGCGCCGAGGTGTCGCCCGCGTTTGAAAAAGCCTTGCAGGCCTGGTGCGCTCAGCCGCTGCCCGGTGGCCAGCGCGCCGTGGCCGCGGTGCGCCCGGCCTGGGCGTTTGACGCCGGTCTGGGCGAGCGCAAACTGCTGGCCCAGCTGCAGGCGGCGAGTCTCGCGGCCTGGGGTGCGGCCGACTTGCGCGACGCCCACGCCGCCGCCGCCGCCCTGCTGCACCACGCCGAACAAACCCAAGGCCAGGCGCTCACCCATGTGCAAAGCCTGCAGGTGGTGCGCGGTGGTGAGCTGATTGAGCTGCCGCTGTCCACCCGGCGCAACCTGGAACTCACCCACACCCTGCGCGGCGACACCAGCCCCACGCTGTTCTCGCTGCTCGATGTGTGCCAAACCGGCATGGGCAGCCGCACCTTGAAGCGCTGGTTGCTCGAACCCAGCCGCGACCGCGCACCGGCGCGCGAGCGCTTGCACGCCATTGGCGCGCTGCGCGGTGGCGCTTTTGAGCGGCTGCGCCAAGCGCTCAAGGGCGCCAGCGATGTGGAACGCATCACCGCCCGCACCGCGCTGCGCCAGGTGCGCCCGCGCGAGCTGGTGGGCCTGGGCCAAACCCTGCTGCGCGCCGAACACCTGGCCCAGCAACTCGCCGCATTGCAACCCGCTGTGCCCCTGCTGGCCCAGCTGCAAGCCGAGCTGACCCCGCCGCCCGACTGCGCCAGCCTGCTGCAAGCCGCGCTGCTGCCCGAGCCGGCCGCGCTGGTGCGCGACGGTGGCGTCATCAACCACGGTTTTGACAGCGATCTGGACGAGCTGCGCGCCATCCAGACCAATTGCGACGGCTTTTTGCTCGACCTGGAAACCCGCGAACGCGCGCGCACCGGCATCACCAACCTGCGGGTGCAGTTCAACAAGGTGCACGGCTTCTACATCGAGGTCACCCAGGGCCAGATCGACAAAGTGCCGGACGACTACCGCCGCCGCCAGACCCTGAAAAACGCCGAGCGCTTCATCACGCCCGAACTCAAGGCCTTTGAAGACAAAGCGCTGTCGGCCCAAGAGCGCGCGCTGGCGCGCGAAAAATGGCTGTACGAGCAGCTGCTCGACCAACTGCAGGCGTTTGTGCCGCCATTGACCGCATTGGGGCGCGCCATGGCGGCGCTGGACGCGCTGTGTGCGCTGGCCGAACGCTCGCTCACCCTGGGCTGGTGCGAACCGCAGTTTGTGCCCGAGCCCTGCATCGACATCCGCGCCGGCCGCCACCCGGTGGTCGAAGCGCGGCTCAACGAAACCACCGGTGGTGGCTTCATCGCCAACGACACGGTGCTTGGCCCCAAGGCGCGCATGCAGGTCATCACCGGACCGAACATGGGCGGCAAAAGCACCTACATGCGCCAAGTGGCGGTGGTGTTGTTGCTGGCCAGCATGGGCAGTTATGTGCCAGCGGCGAGCTGCCGGCTCGGGCCCATCGACGCCATCCACACCCGCATCGGTGCAGCCGACGACCTGGCCAACGCGCAATCGACCTTTATGGTCGAAATGACCGAAGCGGCGCAGATTCTGCACAGCGCCACCCCCAACAGCCTCGTGCTGATGGACGAAATTGGCCGCGGCACCTCCACCTTCGACGGCTTGGCGCTGGCCGGGGGCATTGCGGCGCACCTGCACGACAAAGCGCGTTGCTTCACCCTGTTTGCCACCCACTACTTTGAGCTGACCGACTTTCCCGCCAGCCACCACCAAGCGGTGAATGTGCATGTGAGCGCCACCGAAGGCGGCAAAGGCGGCATTGTGTTTTTGCACCAGATCGAGCCCGGGCCGGCCAGCCGCAGCTATGGGCTGCAGGTGGCGCGCTTGGCCGGTGTGCCCGCTGCGGTGGTGCAGCACGCCAAACACGCGCTGACCGCGCTCGAAGCCAACAGCGCCAGCCAACAGCGGCAGGTGGATTTGTTTGCCCCGCCCCCGCCGGCGGCCGAACCCGAAACCCCGCCGGTGGTCGCCGCGCTGGCCGCCATCGACCCCGACGCGCTGTCGCCGCGCGAGGCGCTCGACCATTTGTACCAACTCAAAAAACTTGCACTGAAATCATGACTTACTGCGTCGCTGTGAAACTCAAGGCCGGCATGGTCTTTCTGTCGGACTCGCGCACCAACGCCGGGCTCGACCAGATCAGCACCTTCCGCAAAATGATCGTCTACGAAAAGCCGGGCGACCGCTTCATGTGCCTGCTCTCAGCCGGCAATTTGTCGATTTCGCAATCGGTGCGCGAAATCCTGCAGGTCGAAAAACTCCCAGCCGAAGACGGTGGAGAGCCCATCACCATTTGGAACGCCAAAAGCATGTTCGACGCGGTGCGGGTGCTGGGCGCGGCGGTGCGCCATGTGTACGAGCGCGACGGCGAAGCGCTCAAGCGCACCGGCGTGGACTTCAACGTGTCGATGATTTTTGGCGGCCAAATCGGCAAAGAAGGCATGCGCCTGTTCCAGGTCTATTCGCCGGGCAACTTCATCGAGGCCACGGCCGAAACGCCGTTCTTCCAGATCGGCGAATCGAAATACGGCAAACCGGTGCTCGACCGCGTGATCACGCCCGACACGCCGCTGGACGAAGCCGCCAAGTGCGCGCTGGTGTCGATGGACTCCACCCTCAAATCCAACTTGTCGGTGGGCTTGCCACTGGACATGGCGGTGTACGAAGCCGGTGCCCTGAAAAGCGACCGGATCATCTGCATTGAAGACAACAACCCCTATTTGCAAATGGTGCGCCGCACCTGGGGCGAGAAGCTGCGCGAGGTGTTCGACAGCATCGAGCACCCGAGCTGGAACGGCGGTGCCAGCGAGGCACCGCTGATGGTGGCGCCCCAGCGCAGCGCGCCGCTGAAAAAGATCGCCAGCCCCAAAGACAAACTGATTTGACGATGGCGCTCATCGTCTTTTCGCACGGCAACAGCTTTCCCGGTGGCACCTATTCGGTGCTTTTTCGGTCGCTGCGCGCGCGGGGCTTTACCGTGCGCGCCATCGACCGCTTTGGTCACGACCCGCGCTATCCCGTCACCAGCAACTGGCCGCACCTGGTGCAGCAGTTGGCCGACTTTGCCAGCGCCGAGATCGAGCGCCACGGCCAGCCGGCGTGGCTGGTCGGGCATTCGCTGGGCGGTTTTGTCAGCCTGATGTGCGCCGCCAAACACCCGCAGCTCGGCGGGCACAGCGTGGCTGGGGTGGTGATGCTGGACTCGCCGGTGCTCGGCGGCTGGCGCGCCAAAGCGGTGGCCTTGGCCAAACACACCCAGCTGGTGGGCTCGGTCTCGCCCGGCAAAATCAGCCGCGCCCGGCGCCACCAATGGCCCAACGCCGACGAAGCGCTGGCGCACTTTCAGCACAAAAAAGCCTTTGCGCGCTGGGACCCGCAGGTGCTGCGCGACTACATCGAGCACGGCACCGAAGACGCCGACACCCCCAAAGGCCGCCAGCGCGTGCTGCGTTTTGACCGCGACATCGAAACCGCGATCTACAACACCCTGCCCCACAACCTGGACCGCCTGCTGCGCCGCCACCCGCTGCAGTGCCCGGTGGCGTTTGTCGGCGGCACCCACTCGGAAGAAATGCGCCAAGTGGGCATGACCATGACGCGCAAAGTGGTTGGCCCACACCCCGAGCGCCTGCGCCTGATCGAAGGCAGCCACCTGTTTCCCATGGAAAAACCCCAAGAGACGGCTGAGCTGGTGGCACAGCTGCTGCATGGTCTGCAGACGGCGCGCTGAGCGAGCGCCCCCACGGCACGCGGTACTGGCCGCCCTCGACGCCGCATGAGCGGCTTGGCGACCCATGCCTTGGACTGTTTGCAGTGAGCCGTGACACAGGGGCGCGATTGCCCGTATGAGCGGCCACGTTCAAAAAAAGCCCAACCGCACAGCGGTTGGGCATCAAGATTGGTGGAGCTGGGGGGATTTGAACCCCCGTCCGCAAGCCTTCTTCGCGCAGTTCTACATGTGTAGTCGTCTGGTTTGAGTCTCACCGCCCACGTCGCACAGCGACACGCTACGCAGGCAGCCAGCACCCTTGTGTCTCACACCACCCCAAGGTACCCGGAGTGGTGCCAGCCCATGTGAATTCCCTTGCAGCCTGGACGGTATTGCTACCGCCCTTGCCCAGCCCATCGGCCAACTGTTGCAAGGCTCACCGGATTAAGCGGCGAGTGCGAAACGTTCGTCGTTTGCAGTTAGTTTTTTTCTGCGGTTTTACGAGGTGACAGAACCTCGACATGCCCTGCTGCGTGCCCGAACCCACGTCGAAACCAGTGCAGCCCCTGAATGCCAGAGTTTACGGCAATTCCAACCATTTCAAGATGTCGAGCGGCGCATCGGCGATCGCGTGTGCGCCCCAGGTCTCAATCGGCGCTGCGGTGCCCAGGTAACCGTAGCGCACGGCCACCGCGCGCGCGCCAGCGGCCAGACCGGCTTGTACGTCGCGCAGGTCGTCGCCCACCATCACACAGTCGGCGGCGTCCACGCCCAAGCGCTGCGCCGCCAGCTGCACCGGCGCGGGGTGAGGCTTGGTGTGGGGCGTGCTGTCGCCACACACCACCGCGCCAGCGGCTTGCAGCCAGCTGTGGTGCGCCACGATCGGGGTGGTCAGGTGTTCCACCTTGTTGGTCACCACCGCCCAGGGCAGACCGGCCTGCCGCAACGCGTCCAACAGCGGCAACACGCCGTCAAACGCGTGGCCGTGGTCGAGCAGGTGCCCGGCGTAGTCGGCGATGAAATCGGCGCGCAGCGCGTTGTAGCGGGCGTCGTCGGGCGCCAAGCCAAACGCCACCTGCAACATGCCGCGCGCACCGGAGCTGGCGTGGGGCCGGTAGTCGGCCAGCGGCAGCGGCGGCAGGTCGTCGCGTGCGCGCAGGCGGTTGGCCGAGGCGGCCAGGTCGGGCGCGCTGTCGTAGAGCGTGCCGTCCAGATCGAACAGCACCGCGCGCACACGGCGCTGGGTTGTGCGCGCGCTCATGCCGGCTTGCAGGTGGCGTGCAGGTAGTTCACGCTGGTGTCGCCGCTGAGCCAATAGCGGCGCGTCAGCGGGTTGTATTCCATGCCTTTGGCCTCTTGCAGCTGCAGGCCGGCGGCGCGCTCAAACGCGGCCAGCTCGCTGGGACGGATAAATTTGGCGTATTCGTGGGTGCCGCGCGGCAACAAGTTGAGCACGTATTCGGCGCCCACAATCGCAAACAAAAACGACTTGGGGTTGCGGTTGAGGGTGGAGAAAAACACCCATCCACCGGGCTTGACCAAGGTGGCGCAGGCCTGCACCACCGAGGCGGGATCGGGCACATGCTCCAGCATTTCCATGCAGGTGACCACATCGAACTGACCGGGCTGCTCGGCGGCCATGGCTTCGGCGCTGATTTCGCGGTACTGCACATTGGGGGTGTTGGCTTCCAGCGCATGCAGCTGCGCCACCGTCAGCGCTTTGGTGGACAGGTCGATGCCCGTCACATGCGCGCCCAGGCGGGCCATCGCGTCGGACAAGATGCCACCACCGCAGCCCACGTCCAGCACCCGCTTGTCGATCAGCGGCGCGCGCTGGTGAATCCACTCCAAGCGCAGCGGGTTGATTTGGTGCAAGGGGCGGAATTCGCTCTCGGGGTCCCACCAGCGGTGGGCGAGTTCGGAGAATTTGGCCAGTTCGGCCGGGTCGGCGTTGGTGTGTGGGGTCGCGTTCATGCCGCGATTATCCCGGGCTGCGGGGTGACACCGGCACACGGACACAAAAAAGCCGCTGAGCCCAGTGGGCCAGCGGCTTTTTGTGACGAACACCGGGCACCAGGCCCGGCACGCGGTCAGGCGGTTTCGCCCAGAACGCTGACGTTCAGGTCGATGGTCACGTCGGTGTGCAGGTTCACTTGCACCGTGTAGTCGCCCACCATTTTGAGGGGACCATTGGGCATGCGCACCTGAGCCTTGGCGACCGAGAAGCCTTGCTTGTTGAGCTCGGCCGACACGTCGTGGTTGGTCACGGAGCCAAACAGGCGACCGTCCACACCAGCCTTTTGGCTGAGCTTCAAGGTTACGCTGGTGAGCTTCTCACCCAGGGTTTGGGCTTCGGCCAGCTTGGCGGCGGCCACTTTTTCCAGCTCAGCGCGGCGAGCTTCGAACTCGGCAATGGCGGTTTGGGTGGCGCGGCGGGCACGGCCCGAAGGGATCAGGAAGTTGCGGGCGTAGCCGTCTTTGACCTTGACGATATCGCCCAGGGCACCGAGGTTGACAACTTTGTCGAGCAGAATGATTTGCATAGTGGTTCTCCCCCGGATCAGACGCGGTGCTGGTCGGTGTAAGGCATCAGGGCCAAGAAACGGGCGCGCTTGATGGCGGTGGTCACCTGGCGCTGGTAAATGGCGCGGGTGCCGGTCAGGCGGGCGGGAATGATTTTGCCGTTTTCGGCGATGAAGTCGCGCAGGACGTCCACGTCCTTGTAGTCAACTTCTTCAACGCCGGCCACGGTGAAGCGGCAGAAGCGCTTGCGCTTGAACAGCAGGGATTGGGTGTTGCGCTTGGGGCGCTTGTCTTTGTTGAAACGCTTGGGTGCAGCCATGATGGGCCTTCCTATGTCTTGCTGAAACTCTGAATGTGGAACACAACGCCTTTGGAGGCTCGCGCATGGGCCAAAAAGCCGTGAAACTCCATCGCCTGCATCAGGGGCTCGCGGGACAAGGTGTTGGCCATGTCGCCGAACACCACCGCTCGCATTTGGAGATTCACCTGTCGCGGTGTGCCTGCTTCGATTTGCCGGGACTCGTGCTCAAGCACAAGGTTGAGCACCGGGATTCCCGCCGGGGTGTAACGCAGGTTTTGCACCTGCACCACCGCGGCCACCAAAGCAAAGCTGTTCACTGCAACGCTGCGCGGGCACAGCCCAATTACGCTGCGGCCTCCTGTTGCTGGGCTTTGCGGGCCTCTTCACGCTCGACCGACTTCATCATGGAAGAAGGACCGGTTTCGGCTTTCTTCTTCTGCACGGTCAGGTGACGCAGCACGGCGTCGTTGAACTTGAAGGCGTGCTCGAGCTCAGCCATCACAGCCTGGTCGGCTTCGATGTTGATGCACAGGTAGTGGGCCTTGTTGAGCTTGTTGATCTGGTAAGCCAGCTGACGGCGGCCCCAGTCTTCGACACGGTGGATCTTGCCGCCGCCGGCGGTGATCATGCCCTTGTAACGCTCGAGCATGGCGTTGACTTGCTCGCTCTGATCCGGGTGGATCAGCATGACGATTTCATAATGACGCATGGATTCTCCTTGAGGATGAAAGATCAGCCGCCCCCGGCGTCAACACGGGGTACGGCAAGGAAAGCCCTCGATTGTAGCAGTTTGCTCAGCGCCCACCCGAGCGCGGCGCTAGGCGCACCGGCATGGGATAAGCGGTACCGTAGCCGAGCGTCTGCCAAGGGCTGGGGGTGGCGCTGAGCATGGCGCTGAGCTCGGCCACCGACACGGCGTCGGGGTTGGGCAGGTCGGGTTCGACCCCCAGGGTCGCCATCAGACGCCCTTCGGCCGCCCGCAGCTGTGCACTGGCCTGCAGCATGCGCAACTCGCTAAGGATGGCCGCTGTGTCGTTGGCCACCTGGTCGAGCTGGCCCATGGCCTGCATCCGCACCCGCACGCGGATGCGTTGGGCGATGTCTTCGTCGGTGTCGTGGATGTCCCGCGCGCGTGCCAGCTGGTCACGGGCATTGAACAAAGCTTGGCGGGCCAGATGCACTTGGGTCAGCACCGCCGCATGGGCTGCCAGCCGGCGCTGGTCGGCCAGCACCACCCCAGCGCGCGCCGTTTGGGACTGCAGGGGGCCGGTGATGGCGTTGAACAGGTTCCAAGAAATTTTGAGGCCGTTTTCCGCCCAATGCTGGTTGAGCTGGTAGTCGTCGGTGTCGTATTTGAATGCCGCGTTGAACGACACATTGGGGAACATGCGCACCAAGGCTTTGCGCACCTCGTCGCGGGCAATTTCCGAGTTGTAATGGGCTTCGCGCAAATCGGCGTTGCGGTAGAGCGCTTCCTCTTCCAGCCGCTCAATGCGCAAGTGGAACACCCGCTCGTCAATGGCCGACAACACCGCCTCTTGCAGCAACAGCGCTTGTCCAGGCGGCTGCTGGATCAAGGCCGCCAACTCGATTTGAGCGGCCGATAGCTCCTGCCGAATGGCTTCGAGCAAGCGCAGGTTTTCCAGCAGTTGGCGGCGGTAGCGCAAGGCATCCAGGGGGTTGCGCAGCTTCTCCTGCTCGGCCTTGCGGGCATCCACTAAGGCACGCTCAGCGGTGGCGATGGCTTGGTGCACGCGCGGCGACAAGCGCTGTGCGCTCAGGGCGCGCCAATAGGCCGAACGCACATCTTGCATCAGCAGGTGCATGGCTTTGCGCCGGCGTTCGGTGGCTACGGCCGTGCGGTTGCTCTGCTGGCGGCTGTTGTAGAAGCCCAAGCCCAGATCCAACACGCTCCAGTTGAGCGCCAGATCGGCATTCCAGTGCGAACGCTCTTGGGTGATGGAGTTGCCGGGGATGAGTTCACCCGTTTGGATGTTGCGGCTCTGGGTGATGCGGTCGCTGTCGCGCGTGTTGTAGCCAGCTTGCGCGACCAAGGACGGCAACATATCGAGGCGAGCCAAGTCCCACTGCTGGCGGGCCATGGCCTCTTCCATGCGCTTGGCGCGGCTCTCCAGATGGAACTTGAGGGCACGGGCTTGCGCTTCTTGCAGCGACAGAGGGCCCTGCACAGGCAGCGTTTCCAGCGACAGACGCGTTTGGTCACCGGCGGTGCGGCTCAGGACGGCATCGCTCGACAGTGGCTTCTGCACCACAAATGCGCAGCCCGACACCAAACCGGTCAGCGCCAGCGCCGTACCCGTCCGCGCCCAAGGCGTCGCCAATATGCCTGCAAACCGAGACCACATGTGATGGATGAATGGTAAATAACTAATTCGCCGAAGCGGGATGAATTCATTAGAACGATGCCGCTGTCAGATATCTCAATTATAGAGAATTAATCATTTTTGCGCCGCAATTACGAGATTGGACGCACTTGCACCGCCACACTTCTAGGGTTTGCGCCAGTCGTCCAACATGGTCGCCACTTCAGGGTCATGGCGCGGCCGTATCCAACTCAGCAGCAGCATCACCACAAACGCCACCGGCACCCCAAACAAGCCAGCAGAAATGGGCTCGATGCCCCACCACAAATCAATCGGTCGCTCGATACCCAACATGCCGCGCAACCAGGGTTGGTTGACCGCCATGTAATAGGCCGTGACCAGCAATCCGCTGAGCATGCCCCACACCGCCGCAGCGCCGGTGGTGCGTTTCCAGAAAATGCCCAGCACCAGGGCCGGAAAAAACGAGGCCGCAGCAAAAGAAAACGCCGCCGAGACCAAAAACAGAATATCGGCTGGCTTCTGGGCAGCCACATAGGCTGCCAACAGCGCCACCACCAACAGCAGCACCTTGGAGATGGTCACACGCCGAGCGGTCGAGGCCTGGGGGTCGATCATCTTGTAGTACACGTCGTGCGACAGCGCATTGGCAATGGTCAGCAACAAACCATCGGCGGTGGACAGCGCTGCGGCCAATGCACCGGCGGCCACCAGCCCCGAAATCACATAGGGCAGACCCGCGATTTCGGGCATGGCCAGCACCACAATATCGGCATCGATGCGGATTTCATTGAGCTGCAGAATGCCGTCGCGGTTGACGTCGGTCACCCGCAGCAGTCCGGGGTCGACCACACTCCACGCACCGACCCAGGCCGGCAGTTGGTCCATGGGTGTACCGACCAAATGGTGAAACACCTCGTACTTGACCATCACCGCCAGCGCCGGCGCGGTCAGGTAGAGCGCCAGCACAAAAAACAGCGACCAACTGACCGAGCGCCGCGCCGCACTGACGCTGGGCACGGTGTAGTAGCGCATCAGGATGTGTGGCAAGCCAGCGGTGCCCAACATCAGACAAAAGACCAGCGCCAGAAAATTGATCTGGGATGTGCGGTAGGCCTGTTGCTGCTCGGGCGCGCCCTCGGGATCACCGGCAAAGGGTTTGGCGTGCAGCGGCATGCCGGCAAGCTCTTGCGACTGGGCCAAGGCTTCCTCGCGTTCGCGGCTCCATTGTTGGCGGGCCGCTTCGGCGCTGCGCGGCAGCAGCGCAAGGTCCATTTCGGCCTCCGCCACCTGGGCGGGAGGGGCGTTGTTGAGCTTGAGCCGCTCGATGCGCTCTTCGGCCAGAGCGCGCTCTTCCAACCAGCTTTGCTCGACCGCCTGTAGCTTGTGCTCCAGCACCAAGGCTTGGGTTTGGTAGACCTGCCGCACGGCCAGCTCGCGGTGGTCATGCAGCAGCTCTTGCTCCTTGGCGCTGACCTTGTCGAGCTGATAACCGTACACCGCTTGAGGCACTGGCACACCGGTTTGCTTGACCGATAGCCAAACCACAGGCACCAGATAAGCGGCAATCAGCACGATGTACTGGGCCACTTGGGTCCAGGTCACCGCACGCATACCGCCCAGAAAGGAACACACCAAAATGCCGCCGAGCCCCAGAAACACGCCCAACTCAAAAGCCACGCCGGTCAGCCGCGAAGCGATCAGGCCCACGCCATAGATCTGGGCGACCACATAGGTGAAAGACACCAGCAAGGCGGCGATCACACCAATCAGCCGTGGCGCCTTGCCGCCATAACGCACTGCCAAAAAGTCGGGCACCGTGAACTGGCCAAAACGGCGCAGATAAGGCGCCAGCAGCAGCGCGACCAAGCAGTAGCCACCGGTCCAGCCCATGACAAAGGCCAGACCGTTGTAGCCTTGTAAATAAATGGTGCCTGCCAAGCCGATAAAAGAGGCGGCCGACATCCAGTCGGCACCGGTGGCCATGCCGTTGTACATGGCGGGCACACGCCGTCCGGCCACGTAATACTCCACCGCGTCGGTGGTGCGGCTCATGATGCCAATGCCTGCGTACAGACCAATGGTGGACAACAAAAACACCAAGCCGATGGCGTCGCGCGACAGGCCCAGCCATTCGGCCAATGCCAACGCCAGTACAAACCCCAGAAACCCCAGGGTGTAGAGCAGATACACCCGGTGCAACTGGCGGGTAAATCCATCTTGATCGCGCATAGCCACGCTGCCTCAAGACGGGGTGTCGCTGCGATGGCGGGCGTCGAGCCAGTCCATCGCCGCAGCGTACACCACCACAATGCCCAAAAACGCCAGCGGTGCGCCTTGGGCAGCGATCCAAAACGCCAACGATTTGCCGGGGAAGGCGGCATCCAGGTCGCGGGCAAAAAAGGTGGTGCCAAAAGCCACCAACAACCACAGCAGCAGCAGCCCCAGCGTCCAAGCGCGTTTGAGCCGCCAATGGCGGCGCTCAGTGTGTGAAGGGGTCTGAAATGGCATGGGCTTGACCACCATCAAGGGCTGTAGCGGGAAGTGGGTTCACAATGGTGTTGATTGCATCCGCCGTGCGTGCGCCGTGTGCCGCCACAACAGAAGCGGGCCCATTGTCCCAGAGAAACCCTTACACCATGAACACCGCCGCCAGCGCTTTGTCCTCCATCGCCTCTGCCCAGGAGCGCCACCGCGTGTGGTCGGTGCTCGAACCGCAGGCGCTCGACACCTTGGCGCGGATGTGGACCGTCCACGAGGTAGCAGCCGGCCAACCCCTGCCCCAGGAAAGCGAAATCAACCAGCACCTGCTGTGGCTGGTCAAGGGCAGCGCGGCGCTGCTCGACGAAGACAACCGCGTGCGCTTGAACCTGTACCCAGGCGACTTGTTTGGTCTGCAGTTTGCCCAACGCATTCCGGTGACCCAGGCCCGGGCCTTGACCGATTGCACATTGGCCGCCATCGACGAAGCCCAAGCGCAGGCCCTGGTACAAGCCCATCCGGTGCTGGCCGCGTTTGTTGCCCTGGCTCAGGGCGGCCCCAACACCATGGGGCGCCAAGGCGGTGGCGATACAGCGCTCAATTTGCTGACCACCCCAGTGCAGGCGCTGGTCAAACGCCCGCCAGTGGCTTTGCCGCCCGACACCCCCATCCGTCAAGCGGCAGAAACCATGCGCGACCAGCGCGTCTCTTCGGTGGTGATCTTGCAAGACGAACACCTGTTTGGACTGATCACCGACCGCGATCTGCGCAACCGGGTGCTGGCCGCAGGGCTCGACAGTGAGCGCCCCATCATGGACATTGCCACCTTGGCGCCGATGTCCATCCAAGTGCAGCGGCCTGCGTTTGAAGCCCTGATGCTGATGGCGCGGCACAACATCCACCACGTGCCAGTGGTCGATGGCCACCGGGTGGTGGGCATGATCACCGCCACCGATGTGACCGAGCAGCACAGCACATCGGCGGTGTACCTGGCCAGCGAAATCCACAAGCAGACCACGGTAGAGGGCTTGCAGACCAGCACCGCCAAAGTCAAGCGCCTGCAGCAAAGCCTGGCGGCGGCCGAAGCCTCGGCCTACAGCAGTGGCCACATCTTGACCGCCATCACCGACGCGGTGACCTCGCGGCTGATTCAGCTCGCTGAGCTGCAATTTGGCCCCCCACCGGTCGATTACGTGTGGGTGGCCGCTGGCTCACAGGCGCGCAACGAACAAACCGCCAAAACCGACCAAGACAATTGTCTGGTCTTCAGTGACGACTACGACGAAGCGCTGCACGGCGCCTATTTTGAGCAATTTGCACGCTTTGTCTGCGACGGCTTAGACGCTTGTGGCTACGTGCACTGCCCTGGCGAAATGATGGCCATGACCCCGCAGTGGCGCCAACCGCGCAAGCGCTGGGCCGAGTACTTTCACCGCTGGACCAGCCAGCCCGACCCCAAGTCGCTGATGCTGACCTGTGTGTTCTTTGATTTGCGTGCGGTGCACGGCAACGCCGCTCTGCTCGACGATTTGCGCGCCGACGTGTTGGCGCGCACCAAGGGCAATTCGATTTTTCTGGCCTTTATGGTGGGCAATGCCCTGACCCATCAGCCGCCGCTGGGCATGTTCAAAGGCATCAGCACCATCCGCAGCGGCGAGCACAAAGGCACCGTCGACCTCAAGCACACGGGCATTGTGCCCATCGTGGATTTGGCGCGGGTGTACGCACTGGCCGGTGGCCACCCAGAGGTCAACACCCACGATCGCCTGAGCGCCAGCAGCGCCGGTGGGGCCATCAGCGAGCAAAGTGCGCGCGATTTGCGCGACGCGCTGGAATTCTTGGCCTTCACCCGCATCCAGCACCAGACCCGCCAAATGGCAGCCGGGCTGGCGCCCAACAACTTCCTCAACCCCGACGCAGTCTCCAACTTCGAGCGCACCCAGCTCAAAGACGCGTTCAGCGTGGTGCAGTCGCTGCAAAACGTGCTGCAACAACGCTACGGCAGGTAAGCCCAGGCCTGAGAGCGCTAACGCCAGGGCACCGCGGATCCGGCTTCGCCGGTCCGCTGGTGCCGCCCCCTGGGGGGTGACGGCCGCAGGCCGGCGCGTGGGGGTCAATACTTCAACCGGGCGTAATAGGTCTTCTCAGCGGCGGCACGGGCTTCACCCAAAGTGCGGATGCCTTTTTCTGCCAGCAGCGGAATCAGTCGCAAAAACACCTCGGCGGTGACCATGGCGTCGCCCATGGCGGTGTGGCGACCAATGATGGTGATGTTAAAGCGCTCAGCAATCGCCTCCAGACGGTGTGAGTCCTGATGGGGATGCACCACAGCAGACAGCAGCAAGGTGTCCAGCACAGGGTGGTCAAATTTGAGCCCCGTGTTTTTTTCCTTGAGTTGCAAAAAGCGCATGTCAAACGCTGCGTTGTGCGCCACCAGCACCGTGTCTTGAGCGAACTGGTGAAACGCTGGCAGCACCTGGGCGATGGTGGGCTGGCCCTTGACCATCTCGGGTGTGATGCCGTGGATGGGGATGGTGGCGGCCGGGATGTGGCGCTGCGGGTCCACCAACTGGTCGATGAACTCTTGGCGCAACAGCCGGTTGTTGACGATGCGCGCGGCACCGATCTGGATGATCTCGTCGCCCTCTGAGGGGTTGAGCCCGGTGGTTTCGGTGTCGAAGACGGTATAGGTCAGCTCACTGAGCAGCCGGTCGTCGAGCGCGCTGTGCTGCTCGGTCGACTGGAACAGATCGAAGTCGTAGTACTCGGGCCGGCTATCGCTGCGCACAAAAGAGGCCGACTCCATCTGCTCTTGCGGCAGCGCCAATGGCAGCAAGAAACGGAAAAAGGCCTGGTGGCGCACGCGCTCGCGCTCAAACCAGAAAGCGCCGTTGTGACGCTCCACCACATCGCGCACCGTCAGACGCGATGCCTCGTCGCCGACCCGCATGGGGTCCATCTCCCAACTCATCACGGTTTCGGTGCTCATGGCCTGCCCCGACCAGATCAGATCCAGCCAAGCTTTGCCGGTTTGTTCGTTGGCCGCCGACAGGCGCAGATCGATGTGGCGCACCTCAAATTCATCGCGCAAACGCGCCGCCAAATACGCCAAGGCTTGGATCAGCGAGAAGCTCTCGACCTTGAGCCAAAGCTGGGGTTCGTCTTGGTGCACGCTGGTGGGCATCGCGGCGGCGCCTTCCACCCGACGGGCAGCGGCGGCCAAAAAGTCGCTGCCCAACATGTCTTCAAGGGGCCAGCGGGTTTTGAGGCTGTCGGCTGCGCCGCTTTCAATCAGAGCGATGCGCTGCGACAGTCCCTGGGTTTCTTCGCGCAACACACCCAAGAAGCGCTCGCGCATGGCTGCGTCGAGGTCGGGGTAGTCGAGCATGTCCAGCGCTGCCTGCATGCTGGCCAAGGCAGCACGGCTGCGCTCGGTCAGGGTGTGCAACACCTGGTCTTTGGCGGCTTCGGCCTCGAATTCGCGCGTGATGTTGTCGAGCATCAACACAAATCCACTGATGGCTGCCGCATCGGTTGCCGTGCCTGTGGCTGGACGCACCGGCGCCATTTGTACCCGCAGCAACTGGCCGGCGGCGGTGGAAGTCACAAATTGGGCGCTGGGCTGTGCCGCACCGCGCAGCATGCGCTGCTGGATGTTCTCCAACGCATGGGCTACCAGTTTGCGATCAAACACGCTGTAGATAGAGCGGCCAAGGCCAATGAGTTCAGAGCCACCAATCACCCCCGGTGCGCTGGAGAGCGCGCGAAACTGCATGCGCGCCCGGTTGTTGTAGAGCAGGATGCGGCCATCCAGATTGCAGACCACCACACTCTGGGTGAGTTCGGACATCAGCGCGGCCAGTCGGCTTTTCTCCTGCTCGATGTGCTGGGCCGCCACTTGCACCTTCTGGTCCATCTCGCGTTTGAGGGTTTCGCGCTGCTCAACGAGCTGGTTGAGCAGGTGGGCCAGCGCTTGGGTTTCGACATTGCCCCTGGGCTGCAAGGTGCGCACCACGTCGGTTTTGAGCAAGACCTGGGCCTCTTCGGCCAATTGCACCGAGGGGGTCACCCAATGGTCGAACCAGCGGTGCAAGGCCCAGGCAATCGCGGCCATACCAGCGCCCCAAGTCAGCAAGAGCAAGGGCAAAGGCCCTTGCAATTGGGCCCAGACGCTGGCGCGCACCGCGGGCTCCATGGTGGAGGCCAGCAAACCCCCGGTCGCCAGCAGCCACAGCACCGACAACACCGCCGCAGCCCCCAACAACCACCAGAGGCGGCGGTCGGTTTTTTGTTGTCCGCTCATGGGGCCGACTCCCCCAACAACTCTTGCACTTTCTGCACCAGTTCCTTGGTAGAAAACGGTTTGGTCATGTACGCATTGGCACCCAGTGCCAGACCTTTGGCCACATCGGTGTCGCGCCCTTTGGCGGTGAGCATGAGGATCTTGGTGTCGCGCACCGCATCGAGCGAGCGCACTTCGTGGCACACATCAAAACCGGTCTTGACTGGCATCATCACATCGAGCAGGACCAAGTCCGGGCGTTCGTTCACGATGGCCTGCATGGCCTCACCGCCATCGCGCGCCACCACCACGGTGTAGCCCTCGCGTTTCATCAAAAACTCCAACGACATCAAGATATTGGGTTCGTCGTCGGCGATCAGGATTTTTTTACCCATGGTGTATTTCTCTCCTCTTAGGGTCAGGCGGCGACCGCTGTAGTCTGCAGCGGCAGCACAAAAGCAAAGCACGCGCCGTGGCCAGGCTCGGACTCCAGCCACATGCGGCCACCGAGGTGGTCAATGATCTGGCGGCTGATGGGCAGGCCCAGCCCGGTGCCGCCCGGGCGGTAATGGGCATCGCCCTCTACTTGGCGGAACTTCTCAAAAATTTTGGCCTGCTGGTCGTGCGGAATGCCCGGGCCGTTGTCGCGCACCGACACCTGCAGCTCGTCGCCCACCTGGCACATGGCCAGTGTGACCAAGCCTTGGCCAGGGGGCGCGTATTTGGCGGCATTCGACAGCAGGTTCAGCACCACCTGAACCAGCCGGTCGGCGTCGGCCCACACCGGCGGGGCATTGGCCGAGAGCTGCAACTCTAGCTGGATGGCGCGCTCGCGGTAGGTTTCGGCAATGCTGCTGCTGGCCTGCCGCAACAGCGCGGCCAAGTCGATCTCGGTGGTGTTCCATTCAGCCGCGCCAGCCTCGATCTTGGCCATGTCCAGCACTTGGTTGACCAAACGGGTCAGCCGCTCGGTTTCGGCGACGATGATGCCGAGAAATTGCTGGCGTTGCGCAGGGTCCATCGTCTCATCATCGCGCATCAGCTCGGCAAACGCCCTGATCGATGTCAAAGGGGTGCGCAACTCGTGGGTGACCGAGGACATGAAGTCGTCCTTGAGCCGGTCCAGGCTTTTGAGCTTCTCATTGGCTTCGCGCAATTCACTGGTCGCACGCTCGAGCGAGGCAGACTTCTCCTCCAGCGCTTGCGAATAGGCGCGCAGCTGTGAGGCCTCGTCGAGGATGCGCATCACATCGTCGAGGTCCAGGGTTTCCTCTTCCACCACCGAAGCCACCATGACCCGGGCCGAGGCGCTGCCGATGGCCCCCGCGAGTTGGGTCTCTACAAAATGCACCAAGCGGGCATCGGCAACAACCGCGTCCGGCCCAGCCACACCACGCGCCTGCGCGTAGCCTCCAAGCAGGCGTTCAGCTTTGTCGGCGCCCAGAAAACGCACCATCAGGGCACGCAAGGCCGGCAACTGCGCCCTGCCCTGCCAAAACACCGGCCGGGCTCCGGTCTGGCGGTGGAACACATCCACAAACAACAAGGCTTGGCTGGTCTCTGACGCCGAGGGCGGGCGGCGCAGCGACACCCAAACATACGCAGCGGTGTTGCCCAGCAGGCTCCACACCAGCGAGTGGGTCAAGTTGTCCAAGCCGCTGAGCCCGAAAAACGCCTCGGGCTTGAGCCACCCCAAACCCCAGGGCCCCAGTTGCAAGAAGTCGGCCGTTAACCAGCCCGATTTGGCCAGCGACGGCAACATCAGGGTGTAGGTCCAAAATCCAAAACCCACCAGCAAACCTGCAATGGCCCCCTGGCGGGTACCGCCTTTCCAATACATGCCACCCAGCAAGGCCGGCGCAAACTGGGCCACGGCCGCAAAGCTGATCAGACCAATGCTCACCAAGGCGTAGGCTTCGCCTGCTAGGCGGAAATACAGATAGCCCAGCCCCAGAATCAGCACAATCGCGCTGCGTCGGATGCCCAGCAACATGCCTGTGAGGTCGGCGTCGGCGCGCTCGCGCAGCCAACGCGTGCGCAGCAGCCAAGGCATGACCAAGTCGTTGCACACCATGGTGGACACGGCAATCGCCTCCACAATCACCATGCCGGTGGCGGCGGACAAGCCTCCTACAAAGGCAAACAGCGCCAGCACCTCCAAGCCCTGCGACAGCGGCAACGACAGAATGAAGGTTTCTGGATTCATGCTGCCCGAGTCAAAGTGCAGCAAGCCACCCAAGGCCATGGGCAGCACAAACACATTGATCAGCAACAGGTAGAGCGGAAACACCCAAACCGCACGCCGCAGGTGCTGCTCGTCCACGTTTTCCACCACCATCACCTGGAATTGGCGCGGCAGAAACACGACCGAAAGCATGGCCAGCACCGTCAGGCCAAACCACTGGGCGTAAGGAAAGGCCTGGCCCTGGCCGAACTGGGTCAAGGTGCGCAACTGCTCTGAGGCGGCCACCTGGGCAAACAAGTCTTGCCAGCCATCGAACAGGCCCCACACCACAAACGCCCCCACCGCCATAAACGCCACCAGTTTGACCACCGACTCCAGGGCGATGGCAGCCACCATGCCCTCGTGGCGCTCGGTGCTGTCCAGATGGCGGGTACCAAACACCACGGTAAAGCCCGCCAGTGCCAGCGCCACATACAGGGTGCTGTCTTGCCACCACTGTGCGGGCGGCACCGGCGCTTGCCCCAGCGGCGTGGTCATGACCGCGTACCCAATGGCCACACCTTTGAGCTGCAGGGCGATATAGGGAACGATGCCCACCAGCGTGATGACCGTGACCAAGCTCGCCAGCAAGGGGCTTTTGCCATAGCGGCTGGCGATGAAGTCGGCAATGGAGGTGATGCGGTAGGTTTTGGCAATGCGGATCATCTTGCGCAGCACCAACCACCCCAGCACCATGGCCATCATGGGCCCCAGATAAATGGGCAAAAACCACACACCGGCACTGGCGGCGCGGCCCACACTGCCAAAATAGGTCCAAGCGGTGCAATACACCGCCATTGACAGCGCATACACCCAAGCATTGCCGATGACCGAGCGGCCTGCAGCGGCACGCCGGTCCGCCCAACTCGCCACCACAAACAGCAGCAGCAAATAGGCAAAAGAGACGGTGATGACCAGCACCGGGCTCAGCATGGCAGCAGGCCTTCAGTGGGGGGGAGGGTCTGCCGACCGCTCGTCGGCTGGGCTGTGGCGTTCCACCGTCCAGGCCAGCAAGCCAATCAGCACCGCCCACAGCACAAACAAGGCCAGCGGGAACAAGGGCAAACCCGCCACGAAGACGTCGTGGTTCCACAAACCCAGCAAGGGAAAGCTCAGCAATAGCCAGCCCGCCACAAACAGGGCCACCAGGCGTTGGGCCATCAGATCCATGGTGTCTCCTCCGTTGTCCGCTGCCATGCGGTGTGGCAAAGCCAAAGCGTGCCATGCAGCGGATCTTCTGTCCATTGTCTGCAACGCTCTGACCGGCCCCTTACTCCGGGGAACACCCTGGCCCCAACCGCTGCTGCGGTCAGGGCTGGCGGTGCTGCATCAGCCCTTGGCCAGCAATTGCCAGGTGTCGACCACCGAGTCGGGATTCAGCGAGATCGAGCTGATGCCCTGCTGCTGCAGCCACTGCGCAAAGTCGGGGTGGTCGCTGGGGCCTTGGCCACAGATGCCGACGTACTTGCCTTGCGCCTTGCACGCACCGATCGCCATGGTCAGCATGGCTTTGACGGCTGGGTCGCGCTCATCGAAGTCGTGCGCCAGCAGCTCCAGCCCCGAATCGCGGTCCAGGCCCAGGGTGAGCTGGGTCAGGTCGTTGGAGCCAATCGAGAAGCCGTCGAAATACTGCAAGAAGTCATTGGCCAGCACCGCGTTGCTCGGCACCTCGCACATCATGATGACTTTGAGCCCGTTCTCGCCGCGCTTCAGGCCTTTTTGCGCCAGCAAATCGGTCACCTTGCGGGCCTGCTCCAACGTGCGCACAAAAGGCACCATCACCTGCACGTTCGTCAGACCCATGTCTTCGCGCACCCGCTTCAAAGCCTCACACTCCATCGAGAACGCTTCGGCGAAGTCGGCGCTGATGTAGCGCGCCGCGCCCCGGAAGCCGAGCATGGGGTTTTCTTCATCGGGCTCGTAGCGGCTGCCACCGATGAGCTTGCGGTATTCGTTGCTCTTGAAGTCCGACAAGCGCACGATCACCGGCTTGGGCCAGAACGCCGCGGCAATCGTCGCCACCCCTTCGGCCACTTTGTCCACATAAAACGCGCGCGGCGACTGGTGGCCACGCGCCACCGACTCCACCGCCTTTTTCAGGTCGGCGTCGATGTTGGGGTAGTCCAAAATCGCCTTGGGGTGCACGCCGATGTTGTTGTTGATGATGAATTCCAAGCGGGCCAAGCCCACGCCGCTGTTGGGCGTCTGCGCAAAGTCAAACGCGAGCTGCGGGTTGCCAACGTTCATCATGATCTTCACATCGACCTCGGGCATGGTGCCGCGCTGCACTTCGGTGATCTCGGTCTCCAGCAGGCCGTCGTAGATGTTGCCGGTGTCGCCCTCGGCGCAACTCACCGTCACCAGCTGGCCGTCTTTGAGGCGGTCGGTGGCGTTGCCACAACCCACCACCGCCGGAATGCCCAGCTCACGCGCGATGATGGCGGCGTGGCAGGTGCGCCCGCCGCGGTTGGTCACGATGGCGCTCGCCCGCTTCATCACCGGCTCCCAGTTCGGATCGGTCATGTCGGTCACCAGCACATCGCCGGCTTGCACCTTGTCCATCTCGCTGATGTGACTCACCAGGCGCACCGGGCCGGTGCCCACTTTTTGGCCAATGGCGCGGCCACTGGCCAGCACCGTGCCCGAGCCTTTGAGCTTGTAGCGCATCTCGACCTTGCCGGCGGCCTGGCTCTTCACCGTTTCGGGCCGCGCCTGCAAGATGTAGAGCTGACCGTCGGTGCCGTCTTTGCCCCACTCGATATCCATGGGGCGGCCGTAGTGTTGTTCGATCACCAGCGCGTATTTCGCCAGTTGCTCCACGTCGGCGTCGCTCAAGCTGTAGCGGTTGCGCTGCTCCACCGGCACGTCGATGGTCTGCACCAGCTTGCCACTGGCGGCTTTTTCCTCAGCGCTGGAGAACACCATCTGGATCAGCTTGCTGCCCAGGTTGCGGCGGATCAGCGCGCGCTTGCCGGCGGCCAGCATGGGCTTGTGCACATAAAACTCGTCGGGGTTGACCGCGCCTTGCACCACGGTTTCGCCCAAGCCATAGCTGCTGGTGATGAAGACCACGTCTTCAAAGCCGCTCTCGGTGTCGATGGTGAACATCACACCGGCCGCGCCCAGGTCGGAGCGCACCATGCGCTGCACACCGGCGCTCAAGGCCACATCGGCGTGGGCAAAACCCTTGTGCACCCGGTAGCTGATGGCGCGGTCGTTGTAGAGGCTGGCGAACACCTCTTTCATTTTGTGCAGCACGTCTTCGATGCCCACCACATTGAGGAAGGTTTCCTGTTGGCCGGCAAACGAGGCGTCGGGCAAGTCTTCGGCGGTGGCGGACGAACGCACCGCAAACGAGGCCTGCGGGTTGCCAGCACTCAGCTTGGCGAATTCGGCGCGGATGGCCTGCTCCAGATCGGCCGGGAAAGGCTGGGCTTCGACCATGGCGCGGATCTCGGCGCCGGCCTCGGCCAGCGCGCGCACGTCGTCGGTGTCCAAGGTGGACAGGCGGGCGTTGATGCGGTCGGCCAAGCCGTCGTGCTTCAAAAACTCACGAAAGGCGTGGGCGGTGGTGGCAAACCCGGTCGGCACTTTCACGCCGCTGGGCAATTGCGAAATCATCTCGCCCAAGCTGGCGTTTTTGCCGCCAACAGACTCGACATCGGACATGCGCAACAACTCAAACGGCACAACCAAATCGGTCGGCGCAAACAGCTGCGACGTGGGGTGGGACATGGGAAGACTCCTAAGGTTAAAAAACCGGGAGGGGCAACTCCTGCGCACCGGCCATCGTTGTGGTGTTGTGCGGCGGGCGAACAGGACAAGCCCCAATGTGTTCGGACCACCCCAAGGGCGCAGCGGCGCGGCGTCGGGGTGAGGACAACGGACCATTGTAGGATGCCGGCTTGCGGTCGCCTGACCTCCGGTCAGACCTTCGATTGAAACTTGACCGCTGTTCGATTGAATTTTTTTGAAGCAGGAGAGCCACCATGCCCAACCGTTCGGTGTTTTTTGTCTCCGATGGCACCGGCATCACCGCCGAAACCTTTGGCAACGCCTTGCTGACCCAGTTTGAAGGCAGTTTTAAGCATGTGCGCCTGCCCTTCATCGACACCGAGGACAAAGCCCACCAGGCAGTGCGCCAAATCAACCACGCAGCCGACATCGAAGGTCGCCGGCCACTGGTGTTCACCACGGTGGTCAATCTGGACGTGATGGCGGTCTTCAAACGCGAGTGCAAGGGCATGGTGCTCGACATGTTCGGCACCTTTGTCGAGCCACTGGAATCGGAACTCGGCCTCAAATCGAACCACCGGGTGGGGCGCTTTTCCGATGTGTCCAAAAGCAAGCAGTACCACGACCGGATCGAGGCCATCAACTACTCGCTGATGCACGACGACGGCCAGAGCCACGCCGATTTGGAAAGCTCGGACGTGATCTTGATTGGAGTGAGCCGCAGCGGCAAAACCCCGACCTCGCTGTATTTGGCCATGCAGCACGGCCTCAAAGCGTCGAACTACCCGCTGATTCCGGAAGACTTCGACCGCCGCAAGCTGCCGCCCGCGCTGGCGCCGCACCGCAAAAAGCTGTTTGGCCTGACGATTGCGCCGGACCGCCTGTCCGAGATCCGCAACGAGCGCCGCCCGGGCTCGCGCTACGCAAGCTTGGAGAACTGCCGCATGGAGGTGTCAGAGGCCGAAGCCATGATGCGCCGCGAGGGCGTGCGCTGGCTGTCGACCACCACCAAATCGATCGAAGAAATCGCCACCACCATCTTGCAAGAGATTCGGCCGGAGCGGCTGGCGTACTAGACTCCCCCCTGCGCCGCAGGCGCGGCTTCCCCCAAAGGGGGACGCACCCACTGGACCGGCACAGCCGGATCCACGGGTGCACTGGCTTTTTCGGGCACGCGCTCCGGCGGCGGATCTTTCGCCCCCTGCTTGCGAATCGCTGGGTGGCTCAGCCCGCTTTGTTCGCTTTCTTTTTGGGGCCTAGGCCATGGGCCTGGCGGCTCAGGGCGAATGAGGCAAAGAGCTTCACCCACAGGGTGCTGCCCGCCACGGCGATCCAGTCTTCGCGGGCCAGCACGTAGGCGTCGGCCGACTCGGACACCCAACCGGCAACGCCCAGCAGCGGGATACCCAGCACCGAGGCCAACACCGACGCCATCACCACGCCACCAATCAAGTTGATCGCCATTTCGTAAGGCGCGTACTTCTCGGCCTGGGGCGGAGGCACACCTTTTTTGAGTGCCACTTCAGAAAAGTCCCTGCGCACCAGAATGCGCCATGCGCGGCGCAGCCAGAAAAAAGCCACCGGAAACAAAGCCAGAAGAAACACCCAGTCGATGATGGCGATGCTGACAGACCAATCCATGCCCAATTCCTTGCAACAACTTATTGCATTGTCTCAATAAAAAACCCCGTTGGAAGCCCAACGGGGTTCGGGGATCACAACCCCGCCGCAGCGGGATGATCAGCTCGGGCTCAATGGCCAGTGGCAGCGCCTGCACCCTTGGGCGTGCGAACACCGTCCACCATGGCGGCGATGTGCGCGGGCACCGGAGCACCCATCTTGCTCACCGCAAAGGCCACCACAAAGTTCACGATCGCACCCACGGTACCAAAGGCCTCTGGTGTGATGGTGAAGAACGCGTTGGCGCCACCAATCAGGTCCAGATACTCTGTACCCTTGACAAAGAACAGACCCTTGTGTGCGAACACATAGAACAGGGTCACAGCCAAACCTGCGATCATGCCGGCGCTGGCGCCTTTGTCGGTCACGGTCTTGCTGAAGATACCCATCATCAGGGCAGGGAAGATCGTCGAAGCGGCAATACCAAAGGCCAGGGCCACGGTACCAGCAGCGAAGCCCGGTGGGTTCAGACCCAACCAGCCGGCCACAAAGATCGCAACCGCCATGGCAACTTTGCCCGCCATCAGCTCATTCTTCTCGCTGATGTTGGGGTTGATGGCGCCCTTGATCAAGTCGTGGGACACCGCAGACGAAATGGCCAACAGCAGACCCGCAGCGGTGGACAGCGCAGCGGCAAGACCACCAGCGGCAACCAAGGCGATCACCCAGTTGGGCAGCTGCGCAATTTCAGGGTTGGCCAGCACGATGATGTCGGCGTTCACGGTCAGCTCGTTGCCCTTCCAACCAGCGGCTTCCGCCTTGGCCAGCACAGCTTCGTTCTTGGTGCCGCTGTTGTAGAACTGGATGCGGCCATCACCGTTCTTGTCTTCCCACTTCAGCAGACCGGTTTTCTCCCAGCGCTTCATCCACTCGGGACGCTGCTCGTACACCAAGCTGGCTTCAGGCGCAAACAGATCGGCCTTGGCGTTCACCACGTCGGCGCTCACGGTCAGCTGACCAGAAGCGTCTTGGGTGATACCCACGGCGGTGTTGGTGGTGCCAAACAGGTTCAGGCGGGCCATGGCGCCCACTGCCGGAGCGGTGGTGTACAGCAGCGCAATGAACACCAGCGCCCAACCAGCAGACGAGCGGGCATCGGCCACCTTGGGCACAGTGAAGAAACGCACAATCACGTGCGGCAGACCGGCGGTACCGATCATCAGCGACACGGTGTAGAAGAACATGTTGACGGTCGAACCGGCGGCGGTGGTCGTGTACTGACCAAAGCCCAGATCGGTCACCACCTGGTCCAGCTTGGCCAGCAGGGACACGTCGGTACCGGCCAGCGAAGAACCCAAGCCCAATTGCGGCAGGAAGTTGCCGGTCAGGTTCAGGGAGATGAAGAAGGCAGGCACCAGGTAGGCCAGGATCAGCACGCAGTACTGGGCCACCTGGGTGTAGGTGATGCCCTTCATGCCGCCGAACACAGCGTACGCAAACACAATCGCCATACCGATGTAGATGCCCTGCTCACTGGACACGCCGAGGAAACGCGCGAAGGTCACACCCACGCCGGTCATCTGGCCGATGATGTACGTCAGGGACGCAACCAGCAGGCACAGCACCGCGACGTTGCGGGCGAAACCGGAGTAGAAGCGGTCGCCGATGAACTCGGGCACGGTGAACTTGCCGAACTTGCGCAGGTACGGCGCCAGCAAGCAGGCCAGCAGCACGTAGCCACCGGTCCAACCCATCAGGAACACGGCACCGCCGTAGCCCATGTTGGAGATCAGACCCGCCATCGAAATGAACGAGGCTGCAGACATCCAGTCAGCGGCCGTGGCCATGCCGTTGGTGATCGGGTGCACACCTCCGCCAGCGACGTAAAAGTCCGAGGTGCTGCCTGCGCGCGCCCAGAAGGCGATGCCGAGATAGAGCGCGAAGCTCAACCCGACGAAAAGGTAAATGGTGGTTTGAAGTTCCATCTTGGTCTTCCTTGATCAGTCTTCTTGCATGCCGAACTTGCGGTCGATATCGCCCATCTTTTTCGCGTACCAGAAGATCAGCGCAATAAAGATGTAGATAGAGCCTTGCTGGGCGAACCAGAAGCCCAACGGATAGCCGCCCAGCGAAATGCTGTTGAGCTGCGGAGCCAGCAAGATGCCGGCCACATAAGACACCAGAACCCAGATGACCAAAACCTTGGTCAGGAGTCCCAGCGTTGCCGACCAATAGGCCTTGGCGTTGCTGTCGTCGTTATTGGACATGAGAGTCATCTCCTCAAAGTGGATGCTTCTTGGGGGTTTGACGCCTTGCGGCGCCACGCTTTGCATGCGCCTGTCCCAAGGGGAGGATCGCATTACGGGGCGGACTCTGAGCACCGAGCCTTACAGAAAAATTGCGCAATCTGATTGCGCCGCGCAAACCTAGGGTAAGCCCCTAGCATTCAGTGCATGACCTGACGCGGGTCTTGCAAGTGCTTGCCGAACTGGCATAAAAAAAGCCCTGTCGCTGTGAACGACAGGGCTTGGCACAGAGGCAAAAACCGCTCAAACGAGGACCGCTTCGAGCGCTGGTGCCGGCTGGCGAATGAGGTGGTCAAAGGCACTGAGCGCGGCCTTGGCGCCTTCACCGGCTGCGATCACGATCTGCTTGTAGGGCACGGTGGTGCAGTCGCCAGCGGCGAACACACCGTCCACATTGGTGTGGCCCTTGGCGTCCACCACAATCTCGCCGAACTTGGACAGTTCCACCGTGCCTTTGAGCCATTCGGTGTTGGGCACCAGGCCAATTTGCACAAACACGCCCTCCAGCGGCACCAGGTGCTCTTGGCCGCTGACGCGGTCTTTGTATTTGAGGCCGTTGACCTTGCCCTCGGCGCCGGTGATTTCGGTGGTCTGGGCGTTGGTGTGGATGGTGACATTGGGCAGACTCTTGAGCTTGCTCACCAGCACCGCATCGGCCTTGAGCTGGTCGGCAAATTCGATCAGCGTCACATGCGCCACGATGCCGGCCAAGTCAATCGCCGCTTCCACGCCCGAGTTGCCGCCGCCAATGACCGCCGTGCGCTTGCCCTTGAACAGCGGGCCGTCGCAGTGCGGGCAATAGGCCACGCCTTTGTTTTTGTATTCCTGCTCGCCGGGCACGTTCACATTGCGCCAGCGCGCACCGGTCGACAGGATGACGCTGCGCGCTTTGAGTTCGCCGCCATGCTCCATTTGCACCGTCACCAGACCACCCGGCTCCTCGGCCGGGATCAGCTTGGCGGCGCGCTGCAGGTTCATCAGGTCCACCTCGTAGTGGCGCACCTGGGCTTCCAGCGCAGCCGCGAATTTGGGGCCGTCGGTTTCCAGCACCGAGATGTAGTTCTCGATCGCCATGGTGTCGTTGGTTTGGCCACCAAAACGCTCAGCAGCCACACCAGTGCGGATGCCCTTGCGGGCGGCGTACACCGCTGCCGCAGCGCCGGCTGGGCCACCGCCGATCACCAGCACATCAAACGGGTCTTTGGCGTTGAGCTTGGCGGCTTCGCGCTCGCCGGCTTTGGTGTCGAGCTTGGCCACAATCTCTTCCACCGACATGCGACCGGACGCAAACACCTCGCCGTTGCGAAACACCATGGGCACCGCCATGATCTCGCGTTCGGTCACTTCCTGCTGGAAGGCGCCGCCTTCAATGACCACGGTCTGAATCTTGGGGTTGACGATGGCCATCAACGACAGCGCCTGCACCACGTCCGGGCAGTTGTGGCACGACAAAGACATGTAGACCTCGAAGTGGTGCTCACCGTCGAGCGCCTTGACCGAGTCAATGACCTCCTGCTCGACCTTGGGCGGATGGCCACCGGTCCACAACAGGGCCAGCACCAACGAGGTGAACTCATGCCCCAGCGGCAGGCCGGCAAAGCGCACGCCGGTGGTTTCGCCAGCACGCGCGATCACAAAGGACGGCTTGCGCGCGTCCTTGCCCGAGGTGTCGAGCGACACCTTGTCCGACAGACCAGCGATGGTCTGCAGCAACTCACGCATCTCCACACCGGTGGCGCTGTCGTCCAACGAAGCGATCAGCGTGATCGGCTGACGCAGCATGCCGAGGTATTGCTGCAACTGGGCTTTGAGGGTGTCGTCGAGCATGGAGAACTCCTAAAAAGGAAAAAAGGGGTGCGGAGACCGCTGGTGCATGGGCCTACAAGCAAGCCCATGGGGCAGCGGAACTGCTGGGAGAGCGGAACCAGAAACTGCTCCGGAGCGAAGTGACTTCATCCAGAACACCGCGGAACCGGCTTTGCCGGGCCGCAGGTGTTGTCCCCCTGGGGGGATGACGCGCCGCTAGGCGCGGCGCAGGGGGGATCAGAATCAGATCTTCCCGACCAGGTCCAGCGAGGGAGCCAGGGTCTTGGCGCCTTCTTGCCACTTGGCGGGGCACACCTGGCCAGGGTTGGCGGCGGTGTACTGGGCGGCCTTCAGCTTGCGCACGGTTTCCTTGACATCGCGGGCGATTTCGTTGGAGTGGATCTCGGCGGTCTTGATGATGCCGTCGGGGTTGATCACAAAGGTGCCGCGCAGCGCCAGGCCTTCTTCGGCGATGTGCACGCCAAAGGCGTTGGTCAGGGCGTGGGTCGGGTCGCCGACCAGGGGGAACTTGGCCTTGCCCACAGCGGCGGAGGTCTCGTGCCACACCTTGTGCGAGAAGTGGGTGTCGGTGGTCACGATGTAGACCTCGGCACCGGCTTTCTGGAACTCGGCGTAGTTGTCGGCGGCGTCTTCGATCTCGGTCGGGCAGTTGAAGGTGAAAGCGGCCGGCATGAAGATCAGCACGTTCCACTTGCCCTTGAGGCTTTGCTCGGTGACTTCGATGAATTCGCCCTTGCCATTGCGGTTCACAAAAGCGGTGGTCTTGAAAGGCTGGACTTGGGTGTTGATCAGGGACATGGTGCTTCCTTGGGATGGTTAAAAAAGAATCTCTAGACCTAGGGTTTGCACTGCCGGGTTTTCTTGGCAGGGTTTTCCCTTGAGTGGGTTCAATCATAGCCCGCATCTATCACTTAAGTCGATTGATAGTGCAGATAGACCCGATAGGCAAAGTTGTGCGCCGCAACAACACAATGCAAATGCGAGTCGTTCTCATTTGATATACAATCGAGCCACTTAGCCAGCCACAGCGCCTGACGGCGTTGGAGCCAGCCACCACCCGCTCAACACTGGATATCGCCATGGCCCGTCGCCCACGCGCTGCGCTGAACAAGCGCCCTCTCACCACCCTGCATACTTCCCTCGCACAGCCAGCGGCACTTCCGCTGGGCGCGCTGCTCTTGGCGGGCTCCATGTCCGCCATGGCACAAGGCCCCAGCGCTCCAGCCGCAGGCACCTTGGGCACAGTCACCGTGACCGACCAGGCCGAGCCGGCCGAAATCAAAAGCAAGTCCACCCTGCGCGCCACCGACAGCCGCATTGGCAAAGGCCAGCAGGCCTTGCGCGACATACCGCAAAACGTCACCGTCATGACCGAGCAATTGCTCGACGACCGCAACCTCGACAACTTCCGCGACGTGCTCAAGGCCACCGCCGGTGTGACCTTTCTGGCCGGCGAAACCGGTGAAGAAGACGTGCGGCTGCGCGGCTTTTCGCTTGGGCAAGCGGGCGACGTCTACCGCGACGGTCTGCGCGAAGGCCAGCTCATCACCCGAGACACCTTTGCCACCGACCGGGTGGAAGTGCTCAAGGGCTCGGCGTCGATGTTGTTTGGCAAAGGCTCCACCGGCGGCGTGGTGAACCAGGTCACCAAACAGCCGTTTTTGATGGACCGCTACGAGGGCGAGCTGACCCTGGGCAGCGGCCAGTTCAAGCGCGCGCAAGTCGACCTGAACCAACAGCTCGGCGCCAGCAGCGCGGTGCGTGTCAACGCCATGGTGCAAGACGCTGACAACTGGGGCGCCCAAGACGACCGCCAAGGTCTGGCCGCTGGCTGGCGCACCGGCATCGGCGAGCGCCACGAGTTCGCGCTCGACCTCTACCACCTGCGCACCCGCGAGCGCCCCAACTACAACCACCCCTGGGTGCTCACCGGCGCAGCCACCGACGCCGAGCGCAGCATCTTGCCGCAACTGCCAGCCAAGAATTTTTATGGACTGGCCAGCGACTACCAACACACCGACCAAACCACGCTGACCGCCACCCACACTCTGCGCTGGAGCCGCCAAGAGCAGCTGCGCACCACCCTGCGCCACGGCCAGTACGAGCGCGACCTGTGGGTCAGCGCCATCGTCTGGGCACCAGCGGCCCAGCAGGCCAATGGCCGCGCCATCGGCTTGGACAACTTGCCCACCGCCGCCACTCGCCTCAACCGCAACAGCAAGGGCCGCTATGGCCAGAGCGACATCACCCAGCTGCAAAGCGATTACAGCAACACCTTCACCACCGGCTCGCTGTCGCACCAGCTGACGGCAGGCGTGGACTTCACGCAAGAAAAAGCGAAGCGCAACAACAGCTTTGCCGGCCCAGCCTCTGGCCTGTTCACCTTTGTCGGCACACCCAACGACGGCGCATCGCGCACCGACACACGTGGCGAACCGCCACTGAGCACCTTCAAGGCAGCAGGCACCGGCCTGTATGTGCAAGACGTGCTGAGCCTCACCGAGCAGATCAAACTCGTGGGTGGCCTGCGTTTTGACCAATTCAAGGCCACCTACCGCGACGCGGCGGGCAACACCGGCAGCCTCAAAGAAAACCTGTGGAGTCCCCGCATTGGCGCGATGTACCAGCCAAGACCCAGCGCGTCGTACTACGCCTCGTTTGGCCAGTCGTACAACACCTCGGGCGACACCTACCAATTTGCCATGCAGGGCTTTGCCCCGGGCAGCAACAACGCCAAGCTCGCCAACACCCCGCCCGAGAAAAGCCGCAACGTCGAAGTGGGCGCCAAGTGGGAGCTGTTTGACAACAAGGCCAGCCTCAACCTCGCGCTGTTCCGATCCACCAAATACAACGAGCGCAACACCGACCCCGACAGCGCTGCGCAGCAAATGCTGCTCTCGGGCAAACGCCATGCCACGGGTGTGGAGCTGAGCGCGGCCGGTCGCATCACACCGCGTTGGGAGGTGTTCTACAACCACACCTGGATTCCGAGCGCCCGCATCGACAGCAGCAACGTGACCAGCACCGCCGCTGGCGGTGCGCAGCGACAAGGCGACCGCCCCGCCCTCACGCCCCAACACAGCCTGAGCGCTTGGACCACCTACCAAGTCGCCACGCAATGGCGCTTGGGCCTGGGCCTGACCCACCGCAGCGAGCAAAACCCCGAGGGCAGTCGCAACACCGTGGCCAGCGCTTTCACCATCTGGGACGGCATGGTCGAGTACCTGGTGAACGACAACACCACCGTCAAACTCAACGTGAGCAACTTGGGCAACAAGCTGTACGCCGACGGCCTGTACCGGGGCTTCTACAGCCCAGGCGCACCGCGCAAAGTCATGTTGTCGCTCAAGACGGTGTTCTGACCATGTTGCTGCGTCTGTCTGAATTTCTGCCACGCGAGCAAGTGCTGGCCATGCGCCAAGCGCTGGAGGCGGCGAGCGACTGGAGCGACGGACGCAGCACCGCCGGCCACCAGGCGGTGGCAGTGAAACGCAACGAACAGCTCGCCCAAGACAGCGCGCTGGCACAGGCCCTGCAAACCCAGGTGCTGCAAGCGGTGCACAGCCATGCACTGCTGATGTCGGCGGCACTGCCCAGGCGCGTGTTCAACCCGCTGTTCAACCGCTACCGGCCCGAACACCCCAGCTACGGCGCCCACATCGACGGTGCGGTGCTGCACTCGCGCCGCAGTCAGGAATGGGTGCGCAGCGACGTGTCGTGCACCGTTTTTCTGAGCGAGCCCGACAGCTACGACGGCGGCGAGCTGCTGATTCACGACACCTATGGCCCGCAGCGCGTCAAGCTCGCTGCGGGCGACGCGGTGCTCTACCCCAGCAGCAGCCTGCACGAGGTGACGCCGGTGACGCGCGGTGCGCGGCTGGCCTCGTTCTTTTGGATCGAAAGCATGGTGCGCAGCGACGAGCAAAGGCGCTTGTTGTTCGAGCTCGACATGAACCTGCTGCGCCTGCGCCAGCGCCATGGCGAAACGGCTGAGACCACCGCCCTCACTGGCACCTACCACAACCTGCTGCGCATGTGGGGGCAGACATGAGCATGAGCGCGACCACGCTGCCACCCACATTGGCCGCCTGCGAGCGGCAGGCCCGCGAACGCACAGACCCCGCCCACTGGGCCTATGTGCAAGGCGCGGCGGGCGACGGCATCACCCTGGCGCGCAACACACAAGCCTGGCAAGACATTGCCTTGCGCCCCCGTGTGCTGCGGTCGGTGGCCGATGGCCACACCCGCACCCCGCTGCTGGGCCACACCTGGCCCACACCACTGCTGGTGGCGCCCATGGCCTACCAGCGCTTGGCGCACCCGCACGGCGAGTCGGGCATGGCCATGGCCGCTGCGGCACAGGGTGTGGGCATGGTGCTCAGCGCCTTGGCCAGCGAAACCCTCGAAGCGGTGGCGCAACGGGTGCGCAACCAAGCTGAGCGTGGCCCACTGTGGTTTCAGCTCTATTGGCAGAGCGATCGCGAGCGCGTCCGCACGCTGGTGCGGCGCGCCGAAGACAGCGGCTACGAGGCGCTGGTGCTGACGGTGGACGCCCCGCTGCAAGGCGTGCGCGACGCCCAGCGCGAAGCCGGCTTTCGTTTGCCAGCGGGTGTGGCCGCCGTCAACCTGCCGCCGTCGCCAGGCGACGAATCACCGCTGGCCGTGGGCGAGAGCGCAGTGTTTCACCGCCGCATGGCCCACGCCCCGACCTGGGCCGAGGTCGCCGAGCTGTGCGCCATGACACGCCTGCCGGTGCTGCTCAAAGGCATCACCCACCCCGAGGACGCACGGCTGGCGCAACAACACGGCGCGGCGGGCATCATCGTGTCCAACCACGGCGGGCGGGTGCTCGACACCGTGCCCGCCACCGCCACGCTGCTGCACGACATCGTCCACACCGTGGGCGACAGCCTGCCGGTGCTGGTCGATGGCGGCATCCGCCGAGGCAGCGACGTGTTCAAGGCACTGGCCTTGGGCGCCAGCGCGGTGCTGGTGGGGCGAGCTGCGTGGTGTGGCTTGGCTTGCGCCGGGGCTGAGGGCGCCGCCCATGTGCTGCGCCTGCTGCGCGACGAACTCGAAGCCACCCTGGCGCTGTGTGGCTGTGCACACCCCGGCGACGTGGGCGCGGCCCATGTCGATGCTCCTCACCCCACAAGCCCCAGGAGCCGCCTGCCATGAGCGCTGCCGTATTGGTTTTCACCTGCGGGCTGGTGGTCCTGGCCGCCGCTTGGGCATTGCGGCCATGAGCACACTAGCCACCCCAACAATCGGGCTATCCTTGCGTTTGCCCATCCACCACCACCCACGCCCGGAAAACCTGCCCGTGACTGGCCGCGCCTTGATCCTTGTCGCCGTGATGTTGGTTCACGTGGCGGGACTGTGGGTGCTGCACAGTGGTTTGTTGCGCCGCGCGGTGGAGGTGGTGATTCCAGTGGCCGTGGTGGCCGAGGTGATCGAGAGCGCACAACCTCAGCCGGTGGCTCCCCCGCCAGCGCCCGCGCCACCAACGCCAGCCCTCGCTCCGCGCCCAACCCCATCCGCACCTGCTGCCCCCCCAAAAACGGCGACCGAACAGCGGCAGGTGCCGCCAAGCCCCGTGGTCACACCCACGCCGTCCGACTTGGCGCCAACGGTGGCGGCAGTGGCGCCCAACCCCCCATCCCCAGAACCCGCAGCCCCGTCGGCGAGCTCAAGCCCCAGCACGCCAGCGCCACCGGCGCCACCGGCCAAGCCCACCATCGAACTGCCGTCGTCCAAAGCCGAATACCTCAACAATCCCCAGCCGCCGTACCCACAGGCCTCCAAGCGCTTGGGCGAGCAAGGTTTGGTGGTGGTGCGCACGCTGATCCACACCGACGGCACCGCACAAAGGGCCGAGATCAAAACCTCCAGCGGTTTTGAGCGGTTGGACAAATTGGCGGTCGAGACGGTGCTGAAATGGCGCTACGTGCCAGGCAAACGCAATGGAGAGCCCGAAGCCATGTGGTTCGACGTTCCCATTCACTTTCAACTCAGGTGATGGCCTCTCAGGCCATTGCCCAACCATCACCCTTTGTTTTTCCGGAGCTTTTATGGACAACGCATTGGTGGGCTCAGGCCTCACCCACGTCTGGACCCAAGGCGATGCTGTGATCCGCAGCGTCGCGATCATTTTGTTGCTGATGTCGATCGCCAGTTGGGTCATCATCGTGTGGAAAGCGCTGGAACAGCGCAGCCGCCGGCAACAGGCCCAAGCCTGTGAGCGCTTTTGGCGCGGCGCCGACTTCAACGCAGGGCTGGCCGAGCTGCAGGATGCGGACCACAACCCCTTCCGCGCGCTGGCGGTAGAAGGCAACAACGCCACCCGGCATATTCTGCTGCGCGACGAGGCCCAAATCACCCACCTGCACGACCACCTGGACGTGAGCGACTGGGTGGAACGCTCGCTGCGCAACAGCCTGGATGACCACAGCGCGCGGGCCCAAAGCGGCCTGACCGTGCTGGCCTCGGTGGCCTCCACCGCCCCGTTTGTGGGCTTGTTTGGCACCGTCTGGGGCATCTACCACGCGCTGCTGGGCATTGGCGCGGCGGGCCAGGTGAGCATCGACCAAGTGGCCGGACCGATTGGCGAAGCGCTGATCATGACCGCCTTGGGCTTGCTGGTGGCTATTCCCGCGGTGCTGGGTTACAACGCCTTGGTGCGCGGCAACAAGCGCATCAACCACCGGCTCAACCGCTTTGCCAACGACCTGCACGCGTATTTTGTGACAGGGGCCCGGGTGTCCGCTGGCCACAACGGCCGCCGCCCAAGCTGAGAAAGCGCGCCATGGCGTTTAACACCCAAGACGACAGCGACGAAGCGCTGAGCGAGATCAACATGATCCCGTTCATCGACGTGATGCTGGTGCTGCTGATCATCTTCATCATCACCGTGCCGGTCATCAAACACGCGGTGCGGGTCGACCTGCCCCAGGCCAGCAACGAAAAACTGCAAGACAAACCCGCCAATGTGCGGGTGAGTGTGGACGCCCAGGGCCAGTACTTCTGGAACGACGCGCCCGTGAGCGACACAGAGCTGCCCCTGCGGCTTGCTCAGGCCGCAGGACAAGCGCCACAACCGGAGTTGCACATCCGTGGCGACAAGGCGGTGCGCTACGAGCGCATGGCCCAGCTCATGGCCTTTGCTCGGCAAGCCGGTGTGCAAAAAATTGGCTTTGTCACAGAGCCGGCCAAGCCATGATCGCCTCTGCGCCCACCTCGCTTGCGGGACAAGCACAAGCGACCCCAGTGGCCCACAACAAGGCGCAAGACGGCGACCGCAGCGGCACCCCCAGGGTGATCGACAGCCACGAGGTGTTGCAAGGCCGCACAGCGGTGGTCATTGCCCACCGCGGCCTGTATTACCGCTTGCAGACCACCCGGCAAGGCAAACTGATCCTCACCAAGTGATCTGCACCGGCCTCACAGCCCCAGCGCGGCGATGCCGGCTTTGGCGATCTGCGCGTCTTCGGTCGACTTGACGCCGCTCACGCCCACCGCGCCGATGCACTGGCCGTCCTTGACGATGGGCACACCCCCTTCGAGCATGCCTTCAATCGCAGGAGCGCTCAAGAAGGAATAACGGCCGCCGTTGATCACATCCTCGTACACCTTGCTCTCGCGCCGTCCCAGGGCCGCGGTGTGGGCCTTGGCGGGGGCGATGTGGGCCGAAATGGGCGGGCAGCCGTCGAGGCGCTGCAGCCACAGCAAATGACCACCAGCGTCCACAATAGCGATGGTCACCGCCCACTGGTTTTTCTGGGCTTCGGCCTCTGCGGCGGCGGCAATGGCTTTGATATCGGCCAGTTCGAGAACAGCTTGGGTTTTCATGCAACTTTTTCCTTGAAACAGGGTCCATAAAGGGCATTTCATCCTGAATGCCCAGGGCGCGAACCTTATCGCATCCATTGCCACTGCGCAGGTCAAAAGTGCCCTTACGGCTTTTGGGGTGTCTTGCAGGAGACGGTGTGCCTCCTACAATGCTTGCCACACGCGCCCGCCGGGCGTTGATTTGAAGGAGATGGCTCATGAACGGACAAGTGCGATTCGACAACACCTGGGGCACCGTCCCCAGCGCTGAGCAGCGCAACCGCGTGCTGCGCAACACCTATTGGTTGCTCACCCTGACGCTGCTGCCCACCGTGGCCGGCGCTTGGCTGGGCATGGCCACCGGCATCACCCGCAATCTCGGCGGCTTTACCGGACTGATTGTGTTTCTGGGTGGCATGATGGCCTTCCAGTTCGCGATCTACCGCCTGCGCAACTCGGCCGCCGGTGTGGCGGTGTTGATGGCCTTCACCTTCTTCATGGGCGTGATGCTCTCGCGCCTGCTGGGCGTGGTGCTGGGCATGAACAACGGCACCACCATTGTGATGAGCGCCTTTGTCAGCACCGCCGGTGTGTTCGCCGTCATGGCGACCATGGCATCGGTCATCAAGCGCGACCTCAGCGGCATGGGCCGTTGGCTGTTCGCCGGCATGATCGCGGTGCTTCTGGCCGGTGTGGTGGGCATGTTCATGGGCAGCTCGGCCCTGATGCTGGCCGTGACCGTGCTGAGCACCGTCATCTTCAGCCTGTACATGCTGTACGACCTGAAGAACATCATCGATGGCGGTGAGACCAACTACATCATGGCCACCACCGGCCTGTACATCAGCGTGTTTGCGGTGTTCCAAAACCTGCTGGCGCTGTTTGGTATCGCAGGCAGCAACGACTGACGCGCATCAGCCAATCAAAAAAGCCCGGCTTGGCCGGGCTTTTTTGTGTCTGGGGCACAACGGACTCAGGCGGCCAGCTCAAACACCGCCATGCTCTCCACATGGGCGGTGTGGGGGAACATATTGACCACTCCCGCTGCGGTGCAGCGGTAGCCCGCTTGGTGCACCAGCAAACCGGCGTCGCGCGCCAGCGTGGCTGGGTTGCAGCTGACGTAGACAATGCGCTGCGGCGGCGTCCAGCCTTGGCGCAATTCCGGCTGTTGGTGCAGATCGGCCAAAGCCTTGGCCAGCGCAAAAGCGCCCTCGCGGGGCGGGTCGACCAGCCAACGCTGGGCCACGCCATCGTCCACCAGCATCTGAGGCGTCATCTCAAACAGGTTGCGCGCCACAAATTGGGTCGGAGCCAGGCCCAGGGCCGCGTTGTGCGCCAGGTTCTGGCGCGAGCGCGCCACCAGCGCCTCGCTGCCCTCAATGCCCAGCACCTCACCGGCCTGGGTGGCGATGGGCAAGGTGAAATTGCCCAGGCCACAAAACCAGTCGATCACCCGCTCGTGGCGCTGCGCGCCCAACAAACGCAGCGCCCGGCCCACCAACACGCGGTTGATGTGCGGGTTCACCTGGGTGAAGTCGGTCGGCTTGAACGGCATGTGCACGCCGAACTCGGGCAAGCTGTAGGACAGCACCGGCCCGCCTTCGTCGAGCAGCTTGACCGTATCCGGTCCTTTGGCCTGCAACCACCACTGCACGCCGTGCTCGGCGGCAAAGGCGCGCAGCCGCGCCAGGTCGGCTTCGCTCAAAGGCTCCAGATGCCGCAGCACCAAAGCGGTGACCTCGTCGCCACAGGCCAGCTCAATCTGCGGACAGGTTTCGCGCGCGTCCATGCCAAAGATCAGCGTCCGCAGGGGCACCAGCATGGCGCTCACATGTGGTGGCAGCACCTTGCAGACCAACATATCGGCCACGTAGCGGCTTTTGCGCTCGTGAAAGCCGATCAGCACCTCGCCTTTTTTGTGCACAAAGCGCACCGACAGCCGGGCGCGGTAGCGGTAGCCCCAAGCGGGACCTTCGATAGGACGCAGCAGGGTCTCAGCCTTGACCTTGCCCAAATGCCAAAGGTTGTCCTCCAGCACCCGCTGCTTGACTGCCACCTGGGCGCTTTCGTGCAGATGCTGCATCTTGCAGCCGCCGCACGCGCCCGCGTGCAGACCAAAATGCGGGCAACCGGGTTGGACGCGCTGCGACGATTCGCGGTGCACAGCCACCAAGGAGGCGGCTTCCCAGTTGTTTTTCTTGCGGTGGACCTGGGCCGTCACCCATTCGGTGGGCAAGGCGCCTTCCACAAACACCACTTTGCCATCGGGGCGCCGGGCAATGCCCTGCGCGTCCATGTCCAAAGCGTCAATGGCCAAGCTGCCCTCTGGGCAGTCGGCCGGCCGCTCGGCAACAGGAGCGGCGGTATCGGTATGCAATTCACTCATGCCCCGATTGTCTCAGGAGCGCGCCCCCGCTTTGGAAGGCTCAGCGGCTCGGACGCGACAAAGGGCTGGTGAGCGAATAGCCGGTGCCATGCACCGTCTTGAGCGGCAAAGACTGGCGGGTGACGGCGGCCACTTTTTTGCGCAGGCGCAGCACCAAAGCATCGAGGCTGCGGGCGTCGTAGGTGTCCTCATGTTTGCCCAAGGCGTGCACAATTTGGGCACGGGTCATCACCCGAGAGGGCGCGCTGTTGAGCGCGTGCAGGAACTGGTACTCCTGCGGGGTGAGCGAAATCAGGTGCCCTTCGGGTGTGACCAAGTTCCACTCCACCGAGTCGATCTTCCAATCCGAGGAGAGACTGACACGCCGCGACAAACTGTCGATCACCGCCAGCAACTCGTCGAGCCGCACCGGCTTGGTCAAGTAATGGTCCGCCCCTTTGCGCAAACCATCGACCTTCTCCATCGACGCATCACGGGCGGTGAACATGACCACCCCCATCTGCCGGTGCCGCTGCGCCAGCTCGGTGACAGCCTCCAAGCCGTCGCCGTCGGGCAACATGCGGTCCACCACCACTATGTCGGATGGAGCCGTCGCCACACTCGCGCGCAATTCAGCGCATGATCCCAACTCGGTCACTTGGTGTCCGTGGCTGCGCAAAAAGGCCGCCACTTCTTCACGAAGTTCCACTTCATCGTCAAGCAGTGCTATTTTTGACATGTTAAATGATAGAAAATGATTTTGTATTTTGACGTCAGATTGCAAAAACACCAAATATGCGCTCCACCATTGTCGCTTTTTATCGAAAAATCTTCCGGTTCGGGGGATTTTTTTGTTCTTTTGTCCTACTTTTTTCCGTGTCATCTGGCGTGTATGCCAATGTGCCAGAGCTAACAATCGACAACCGGGCCCAGATTGCACTGGAACCGCACGCGTCCTACCTGCGCGACCCCAGCCGCGCGCTTGACGCGTCCAGTGTGGCGCAGCAAGCCGAGTCCCAGTGGCGTGCTCTTGGCAGTAACTCACTGACGCTGGGATTCACCAGGGACGCCGTGTGGCTGCGTTTTCGCGCTGGTTTTGCCCCAGATCTGGCGGCCAGCAGCGGCCGCAGACTTTTGGTGGTGGACAACACACTGATGTCGCAAGCGCAATTGTTCGTGCGCAGCGCCAATGGCACCTGGTTGGAGCGCCCTGCACTGGCCACCCCCAGCGGAGGCGCCACCTTGCACCGGATGTTCGAAATCGCGCCATCCCACAGCACCCCCATCGACTATTTGCTGCGCATCGAATCGGCGCCCTCGATGGCGTCGAGTTTCAGCGTTTGGCAAGACCAAGCCTGGCTCGCACGCCATGAGAAAAAGGAGTTTCTGCTCGGCGCCGCCTATGGTGGCTATGTGCTGCTGATTGCCCTGTACGCCGGTTTCTCGGTCTGGACGCGTGATCGCATGCACCTGGCCTACACCCTGTACATCACCGCCAACTTTGGGGCAGCACTGCTGGCCAGTGCTTGGCCGCGCATTTTGTGGCCACACCACAGCGCGGAGTTCTGGGCCAGCGCGCTTGGTGTGGGCATTTCACTGCCGGTGGTGTTGGGCACGTGGTTCGGCGTGCTTATGCTCAACGTCCGCAGCCACTGGCCCCGCATTGCAAGCCACGTATTGGCGGCTAGCGCAGGCGTCACATTGCTCGGTGTGCTTGGTTCGATCTTGGGTTTTTATGTGGAAGTGGCGCCGCTGGTGATGGCCTATCTGGTGGTGCTGCTGGCCACAGGGCTGTTCCTCTCGCTCAAGCTTGCACTGCGCGGTGACCGATCGGGGCGGCTGTTCCTGCTGGCGTTTGGGCTTTATAGCGTGGGGCTGATCGCGCGCGTGCTGCGCAATTTGATGGCGCTGGACTTTCATGTCTGGATCGATCAGCTCTACCAAGCCGGCACCTTTATGCACATGCTGGTCATGAGTGTGGGCATTTTTGCCACCTACAGCCGCCTCAAGACCGAAGCACAAGCTGCCCGCACCGAGCTCGAAGCCCAAGAAAAGCTGCGGCTGGAGCAGCGCGACTTTTTGACATTGGTCTCACACGAGCTGCGCAATCCCATGGCCATCATCTCGGCGAGCACGGACAACATGGCGCGCGATGCCAGTTTGAGCGAGACCGTCAAAACACGCGTGCTCAAAATCCAGCGCGCCTCGCAGCGCATCCAAGAACTGATGGAGCAATTCTTGAGCAACGAACGCCTGCTGCAAGACAGCCACCGGCTGCGGCACGCAGACCACGAACTGCGCTCGCTGTGTAAAGCCGCTGCGATGGACTTGCCCGAAGCGGCCCTGCCGCTGCTGGCCTGGAAGAACGGCGACCCCGTGGCGTTGTGCTGCGACGGCGAACTGGTCAAGGTGGCTGTGTACAACCTGCTGATCAATGCCTGGCGGCACTCTCCAGCCGGATCGACCATAGAGGTCACCGTGGACGCGAGCGATGCTTTGTGTCGGGTGGAGGTGGCCGACCGTGGACCCGGTATCTCCCCCGAGGACCTGCAGCACTTGTTCCGCCGCTTCTACCGAGGCACCCAGTCGGTCGACAAGCCAGGCACAGGTCTGGGCCTGTATCTGGTCAAGACCATTGCCGAACGGCACGGTGGCCAAGTGCAGGCCTTGCCCCGCAAAGGTGGTGGCTCCCTGTTTGTATTGACCCTGCCGCGCCAGCAAAGCCCTGCCAAGTTGGCCCGCTGAGCGGCTCAGTCCCAGGCGGCAAGGTATTCGGCCCAGTGGGGTTCGGTGGTGGCCCATTCTGCCACCTTCTCACGCACCAGCGCGACCTCTTGCTGGTATTCGCTGGGGGTGAGGCCACCACGCATCTGCTGGAAGCGGCAATACACCAAATAGGTGTTCATCACATCGGTTTCGCAGTAGCGCCGAATGTCCTCAATATGGCCCTGCTGGTAGAGCGTGTGCACTTGCGAGCCATCCACACCAAGCTTGCCGGGAAAGCCACAGAGCTTGGCCAAGGCATCCAGTGGCGCATTGTTCTTGGGCAGATACAGTGCCAGCAGATCCATCAGGTCCAAGTGGCGCATGTGGTATCGGCTGATGTAGTTGTTCCACTTGTAGTCGCGATCGTCCTCGCCCATGTCCCAGTATTTGCCGGCCTCCACACCATGGTGCAAGCCTCGGTAGTGCAACACCGGCAGGTCAAATCCGCTGCCGTTCCAGCTCACCAGCTGGGGCTCGTGTTTGTCGATGCTGCGAAAGAAATCTTGGACAATCTTGCCCTCGCTCTGACCATCGCGGTCAACAAACGAATGCACGCGCAGGCCTTCGGCGCTGCGAAACACCACACTGAGCACCACAATGCGCTGCAAATACAGGGGGGCAAAGTCGCTTTGCCCGCGCTCTTGGCGTTGCTGGACCCAGGCGGCGTGGACCTGCTGATCCGACCACTCCGCTGGGTAGTCGCCCAGCGTGCGCAAGCCGGCGATGTCCGGTACCGACTCAATGTCGAACACCAACACCGGCCATGCCATGGCGGTAGGCCTTCAGCGGCGGGGCAGGAAGCTCAGCGGATCGACCGGCTTTCCCTGCTGGCGCACTTCGAAGTGCAGCTTGACCCGGTCGGTATCACTGCTGCCCATTTCGGCGATGCGCTGGCCCTGGCGCACTTGCTGGTCTTCCTTGACCAGCAAGGTCTGGTTGTGGGCATAGGCGGTGATGACCCCACCAGCGTGTTGGATGATGACCAGATTGCCCAGCCCACGGATGGGAGAGCCGGCAATTGCCACCACCCCGTCGGCCGCAGCCACCACCGGATCGCCCAGACGACCCGCGATGGCAATGCCACGACTGGTTTTTTCGTCAAAGCGGCTCAAGACCTCGCCCTGGGCCGGCCAGACCAACTGCACCGCTGCAGCCCCTGCTGCGGCTACTGGTGCCGCAGCGCCAGGCGTGCTGGCACCCGGTGCACCTGTGGCAGGCGCGGCGGCACCACCGGCTGGGGGCAAGGGCCGAGCGGCAGGCAGCGGCGTGACCACGGCGGTCGTGGCGGGCTCATTGGTGCGGGGTGCCACAGGCATAGGTACGCCCGGAGGAGCCACGCGCAGCACCTGACCCACCTCAATCAAATCGGGGTTAGACAACTGGTTCCACGCCTGGATGTTGCGGCGGTCCTGACCGTATTGGATCGCGATGCGGGTCAAGGTTTCGCCAGCGCGCACGGTGTGGTAACCCGGTTTGCCGGCGTTCTCTGCACCAGGCAAGACTTTGGTGGCTGCCGGCTGTGCCGAGCGATCAACCACAGGAGCACGGGGAGCCGACTTGGACGCACAACCGGCAAGCGCTGCAGCAACAAGCACACTGGTCAACAAGGGCCAACGCGGCCAAGAAGCTTGTGAGGAGGGGGTCAATAAAGTCATCTGCCTGCCTGAAAATTGGAGTAAGAACACAGCTTGGGGGCAAACACCTGACACCAGCCGTGCCGCCTTCAGCCCATGCCAGATTTTAGAGGCACAAAGGCAACCGATTCATACCAATGGCTGACACAGCCCGTGGGCGTTTTGTCGATGACCACCAGCTGCTGCTGCTTGGGGCTGGTTTGAACCGGCGCCACCAGACGCCCACCCACCTCCAGCTGATCCAGCCAAGCTTGGGGAATGTCTTGGCCACCTGCAGCCGCCACAATGCCGGCGTATGGCGCGCCGGATGCAAAACCCAGCATACCGTCGCCCAACAACAAGTGCACATTGGCCAAACGCAGAAACCGCAGGTTGTGCCGCGCCTTGTCGTGCAAGGCTTTGAGTCGCTCAATGGAATAGACCTCGCGCGCCAACACGCTGAGCACGGCCGCCTGGTAAGCACAGCCAGTACCCACTTCCAACACCCGGCCCAGTGGCATGGCGCGGCCATGTGTCAACAACTCCAGCATGCGCGCCACCACACTCGGTTTGGAGATGGTCTGGCCCAGGCCAATCGGCAGACTGGTGTCCTCATAGGCTTGGTAGGCCAGCCCCTCGTCGACAAACCGGTGGCGCTCGATGCGGCCAATGGCATCGGCCACCGCCCCTGCGGGCAGCCCTTGGGCCAGCAGTCGCTGCACCATGGCATGGCGCGCCGCAGCGCTGGCGCTGGGTGCCCTGGCGGACGCAGCTGGTGCGGCGGGGCGTGGTGATTCTGCCGGGCTGTGCGTCGCCACACTCTCGCCCGGCAGCCGCGCGGGAAACGAAGGGCGTGGACGCGGCGGCGCCGGTCCCCGAGCAGCGCTCACAGGCGCTCCCGCGCCGCGCTCAGGCGCGCCGCCAACGGCCCCCAATAGGGCAAGCGCTGGTGATCGGTCAAATCCACCTGCAATGGCGTGATGGACACATGACCCTGGGCCGTGGCGTAAAAGTCGGTGCCCTCGGCCGCGTCCATGGCGGGGCCTGCTGCACCAATCCAGTACATGGTTTCGCCGCGGGGGTTTTGTTGCGCGATCACGGGTTCGGCCGCGTGCCGGCGCCCCAGGCGGGCCACCTTAAATCCCTTGACCTCGCTGCGCGGCCGATTGGGAATATTCACATTCAGCAGCCAGGGCGCCGCCGCTGTGCTGGGGCCCAAGGAAGGCGCAAGTTGTGTCACCAACTCGGCCGCGAGCTGCGCCGCGTCTTCGATGTGGGCCCAACCCTTGTCCACCTGCGAAAAGGCGATGGCGGGGATGCCAAACAAATAGCCTTCCATCGCCGCGCCCACGGTGCCCGAATAAATGGTGTCGTCGCCCATATTGGCGCCGTTGTTGATGCCGGCCACCACCAAATCGGGCTTGTAGCCCAGCACACCGGTGAGCGCCATGTGCACACAGTCGGCCGGTGTGCCGTTGATGTAGCGAAACCCATTGGGCGCCTGGTGCACATACAGGGGTGCGCTCAGCGTCAGGGCATTGGACTTGGCGCTGTTGTTGTGCTCAGGCGCCACCACCTCCACATCGGCCACGTGGCGCAGGGCTTCGTACAGCGCAACGATGCCGTCGGCGCGGTAACCGTCGTCGTTGGAGATCAAAATTTTCATGCGGGCATTCTAGGCGTTTGGCCCCAATACCCCTGCAGCCTGCCACGGGGCGCATTGGGCCACCCGAACGGCGTCCCAGCGGCGACAAAGATGTCCCGACACCAAACCTACCATCCACCACCCTTTCGTTTACAGGAGCCCAGGATGCAAGCTTGGCTGTGCCACAACCCCACCGGCGTTGACGCCTTGACCTGGAGCGATCTGCCCACCCCCACACCCGGGCCGGGTGAAGTGCTGGTGGGCGTGGCTGCCGCCAGCCTGAACTTTCCCGACGTGCTGATCGTGCAGAACAAATACCAGCTCAAACCGCCCTTGCCTTTTGTGCCAGGCGCCGAGTTCGCCGGCACGGTGCTGGCGCTGGGCGATGGCGTGCGCCACCTGCGGGTTGGACAGCGGGTGGCTTGTTTGCAAGGCACCGGCGGCTTTGCCACCCATGTGCTGGCCCAGGCCCAGCTGTGCCTGCCGCTGCCCGATGGCTTTGACACGGTGGACGCAGCGGCCTTCATCATGACCTACGCCACCGGTTGGCACGCCTTGATGGACCGTGGCCAGCTGGCGGCCGGAGAAACGGTGTTGGTGCTGGGCGCCGCCGGTGGCGTGGGCACCGCCGCCATCCAACTGGCCAAAGCGCAGGGCGCGCGGGTGATTGCGGTGGCGGGCGGGGCCGACAAATGTGCGCTGTGTGCGTCCATCGGCGCCGACGCCACCATCGACCACCAAGTGCACGGCGCCAGCAGCGGCTTGCGCGATGAAATCAAACGCTTGACCAACGGCCTAGGCCCCGATGTGGTCTACGACCCGGTGGGCGGCGACCTGGCCGAACCGGTGCTGCGCAGCATCGCGTGGCGCGGCCGTTATCTGGTGATCGGTTTTGCGTCTGGCCCGATTCCCAGCCTGCCGTGGAACCTGTGCCTGCTCAAAGGGGCGAGCTTGGTGGGCGTGTTCTGGGGCGAGTTCGCCAAAAAAGAACCGCAGGCCAACGCGGCCATGATGCAGACGCTGCTGCAGTGGTACCAAGCGGGCAAGATCCGCCCGGTGATCGACACCACCGTGCCCATGAGCGAATTGCGACAGGCCTACGCCCGCATGCAAAGCCGCCAGGTCAAAGGCAAGCTGGTGCTGGTCAACCCCTGAAGCTGCCAGCGACCGGACAACAAAAAAGCCCGGCTAGGCCGGGCTTTGGTGTGTGGTGGGGTGGCTAATGGGACTCGAACCCACGACAACCAGAATCACAATCTGGGACTCTACCAACTGAGCTATAGCCACCACAAGCCCAAGATTATAGCGCGATGTGTGGGCGCCCCAATCAGGACTTGGGCGCAGGCACCAGAATTTTGACTTTGAAGCGCTGCTTGAGCGTGTCATACAAAGCGGCCGACTCGGCGCCCGCCAGCCACTGACGGAACTGGGCCTGCTCCGCTTTGGCACGCTGTGCATCGGGCGTGTTGCGCGGCAACACTTGGGTCAGCTGCACCAAGGTATAGCCGCTCTCGCCCTGAGACACGCCCACCCAGCCCGGTAGCTGCGTGGTGCCAGCCCCCATCACCGCCGACAACACCGCAGGCGGCAAGTCGGCTGGCTGTTCGCGCGACACCGTGATTTCTGCACCCAAGCCTGCGGGCAATTGACCCTGCTGTCCCGCCTTGAGCAAGGCTTCTCCAGCCTCTTTGGCCAACTCTCCTGCACGCTGCGCCACAAACCGGCTCTGCAGCTGCGCCTTGACCTCGTCGAGCGCTTGGGTGCGCGCTGGGGCATGGCGCAGCACCCGGGCGGCCACCAGGCGGTTGCCTCCCAACTCAATCGCTTCGGTGTTGCGCTTGTTTTGTACCGCGTCGGCAGAGAACAGCGCCTGCAGCAACCGCGCATTGGTCAGCACCTCGTGGCCCGCAGGCGCTTGGCCCGGCTTCACCCCTTGCACCACACGCAATTCCAGCTTGAGGGTGTCTGCAATCGGCTGCAGACTGTCGGCTTTCTCATAGGCCAAGTTGCTGAACTGCTCGGCCAGCTCGGCGTAACGCTTTTGTGCCTGCTGGCGCTTGAGTTCCGCCTCAAGTTCGGCGCGCTTTTCCTCGAACGACGGCATTTGTGGGGCACGCACGTCGGTAAGCTGGATGATGTGAAAGCCAAAATCCGACTCGACCACCTCAGAAATGCCGCCCTTTTGCAGAGCAAACACCGCATCCTCAAAAGGCTTGACCATGGCGCCGCGCGCAAAAAAATCCAAGTCCCCACCATTGGGTGCCGAACCTGGATCTTGCGAGTGTTGTCGAGCCAGCTCCGCAAAACGCTGCGGGCTCTGGCGCACTTCGGCCAGCAGCGTTTCGGCTTTGGCGCGGATCTCGGCCTTGGCCTCAGCCGAGGCTCCTTCGGGCAGATTCAACAGAATGTGGCTGGCGCGGCGCTCCTCGCCGCCAGCCAATCGGGCGGCATTCTGTTCGTAATACGCCTTGACGTCGGCTGGGTTGAGCTCAATCTGCCGCTCAATGGTCGGCAGGTCCAGCAACACGTATTGGACATCGGCCTCTTCTTCGGTCTTGAACGAGGCCAGATTGGCTTCGTAAAAGGCTTTGAGATCGGCATCAGTGACCGCCACCTTGGCCGCAAAGTCGGCGCCATCGAGCTTGAGCAGACGCACCACACGGCGCTGAAAAAACGCATCCAGCGCCACATTCGCCAAACCCGGCGGGACCATGGCGCTTGCGCCCACCCCCTCAAGCACCTGGGCACGCGACATCTCTGCCCGGATATTGGCTTCGAACATCTCTGGCGTCATGCCGCTGCGCCCCAACAAGGTGCGATAGGCCTCCACATCGAGCTTGCCATCGGCAGTGCGCAGGCTGGCGATGGTCGCATTGTTGAGCAGTTCCCGCTCAAGCTTCTGGTTGCTCGTGATCAGATGCTGATCTTCTGCGGCGGCCGCCAACACCCGTTCACGCACCAAACGCTCTAGGGTCGCGTACCGCGCCTCGGGCGTATCAAACAGCTTGGTGTCCATGCCCGGCAAATTCTGGCGCATGCGCTCAATCTCTTCGCGGTGGGCGTTGTCCCATTCGATTTTTTGGATGTCTTGGCCATTGACCACCGCCACCGCTTCACTCTGCTCGGAGTAGCGCGTGTATCCCTCCACACCCACCAGCACAAAGGCTGGAATCACCAAGATGAGCAAGATACCCATCAAGATTTTTTTCTGGTTGCGAATAGCCTCAAACATGGACGATGACCTCGTGGCCGGGCAGGCCAAAACAAACAATAAAAAAGGCGAACCCAGGTTCGCCTTGTCGGTGGTGGTGGGTGCTAACGGGGTCGAACCGCTGACCTACGCCTTGTAAGGGCGCCGCTCTACCAACTGAGCTAAGCACCCCACCGGAAACCGCAATGTAGGGATCAGTTCAGCGCGTCCTTCAAGGCCTTGCCAGGACGGAACTTCGGCACTTTGGCGGCCTTGATTTTAATCTCGGCACCGGTGCGTGGGTTGCGGCCCTTGCGCGCAGGGCGCTTGGTCACGGCAAAAGAACCGAAGCCCACCAAAGACACCGTGCCGCCTTTTTTCAGGGTAGTGCGGATGGCAGTGATGGTGGAGTCCAGAGCACGAGCAGCGGCTGCCTTGGAAATGTCGGCGTGCTTGGCGATGTGTTCGACGAGTTCAGTTTTATTCACAAAAAGCCCCTCTTCAAATGATCAGCAATATCCGTTGTTGGATGGGTGTTATAGGGCACCGCCTTCGTGTGCGCGGTGCCGGAATGCCTGCACCGGTTTCGTTGAAATCAGCGGTAGCGCAGCAGTTCCATTAGACCCACGGGCCGCAAGCGCTGTCAACTTGTGGATGTCGCCGACACGCTTGGACACTCGCGGAAGTCGACCGATTCTAGTCGCATTCTGGCGGCCCTTTTCAGAGCGGCTCCAGCACACACACTCAGAGGGCCGACACAAGCTGGCGGGCCACCGCTTGGCCCACCTCCACAGTGCTGGCCTGACCACCCAGATCGCGGGTGCGCGGCGCTGCGCTGCCGGGCTGCAACACCGCTTCAATCGCGGCCAGGATGGCGTCGTGCGCGTCGCGGTGCCCCAAAAAGTCGAGCATCATGGCGCCACACCAAATTTGGCCAATCGGGTTGGCAATGCCCTGCCCCGCTATGTCGGGTGCTGAGCCGTGCACCGGTTCAAACAGCGAGGGGAACCGCCGGTCCGGGTTGAGGTTGGCGCTCGGCGCGATGCCGATGGTGCCAGTGCACGCGGGCCCAAGGTCAGACAAGATGTCGCCAAACAAATTGCTGGCCACCACCACGTCGAACTGGTCGGGCCGCTGCACAAAGTGGGCGGTCAAGATGTCGATGTGGTACTGGTCGACCCGCACATCCGGGTACTGCTTGGCCATCTCGGCAAAACGCTCATCCCAATAAGGCATGGTGATGGCGATGCCATTGGATTTGGTCGCGCTGGTCAGGTGTTTTTTGGGCCGCGAACGCGCGGTCTCAAAGGCGTAGCGCAACACCCGGTCCACCCCAATGCGTGACATCACGGTCTCTTGCATCACGATTTCGCGCTCGGTGCCGGCGTACATGCGCCCGCCCACGCTGGAGTACTCGCCCTCGGTGTTTTCGCGCACGATCACCATGTCGATTTCACCCGGCGCGCGCGCGCTGCCGTCGCGCCGCACCACCGGCGCAATCACGCCTGGCATCAGGCGCGCGGGGCGCACGTTCACATACTGGTCAAACTCGCGCCGAAACAGCAGCAGCGAGCCCCAGAGCGAAATGTGGTCTGGCACCCGGTCCGGCCAGCCCACCGCACCAAAATAGATCGCATCGTGGCCACCGATCTGCTCTTTCCAGTTGTCGGGCAGCATCTGGCCGGTGCGGTCGTAGTAGTCGCAACTGGCGAAATCAAAGTGGTCGAACTTCAGACCGATACCAAAACGATCGGCGGCGGCCTGCAGCACACGAAGGCCTTCGGGCATGACTTCTTTGCCAATGCCGTCACCGGGAATCACTGCGATGCGATGGGTTTTGCTCATGATGAAGACGAAGAAGCGGGCGCACGCACCACCAGGCCAACGCCCAGTGCGGTGATGGCGGTGCCCAACAGGGTCAAGGGGGTGATCGGTTCAGCGAACAGCAGCCAAGCGATGGCGGCGGTGCACGGCGGCACCAGGTACATCAAGCTGGTGACACTGGCGGCCGCGCCGCGTTGAATCAGCATGTACAGCAGCGAGCTGCCGCCCAAGGTCAGCCCCAACACCGACCAGGCCATGGCGCCCGCGAGCTGGGCGTTCCACTGCATGGGCTCGGCCTCCAACAGGGCCAGCGGCAAGGTCACCAGCAAAGCGGCGATGAGCTGGGTGGCGTTGGCGGTGCGCACGTCACAGCGCTGCACAAAGCGCTTTTGGTAGAGCGTGCCCACGGTGATGCACAACAGCGCGGTGAGCGCGGCCATGAGGTTGAACACGGTGGCGGTGTCACCGGGTGTGCCACCCTCAAACTTGCGCCACACCACCATGAGCAAGCCCGCAAAGCCCAGGGTCAGCCCCAGCCATTGGCGCGCCGTCACGCGGCTGTGGGCGCCGCCCATGCGGCTGAGCCAGATGGCGGTGAGCACGGGCTGCAAGCCCACCACCAAGGACGACAGCCCCGAGCCCATGCCGGCCTTGACCGCCACCCACACCCCGCCCAGATAACCCGCGTGCATCAGCACGCCGGTGACCGCCAAATGCCCCCACTGCGCCCTGCCCTGCGGCCAGCGCACACCGGCCCACACAATCCACGGCAAAAAGCACAGAATCGACAAGGCATAGCGCAGCGCCAGAAACGACAGCGGCGGCGCATAGGGCATGCCGTATCGGGCCACGATGAAGCCGGTGCTCCAAATCAGCACAAACACAGCGGGCATGGCCTTGATCCAGGCCGTGGCGGGCGTCTGTGACATGGGCGGCTCAGCGGGACTTGGCCCGAATCTCCGGAATGGCTTTTTGCAGGTAATACAACATCGACCACACGGTCAGCACCGCCGACGCCCAGATCAGCCAAGTGCCCCATTTAGCGGTGTCGATCCAACCCAGCAGCGTGCCGTTGTAGAGCAGAAAAGGAATCGCCACCATCTGTGTGGCGGTCTTGACCTTGCCCAGCATGTGCACCGCTGTTTTGCCGGTGGCGCCGATGATGGCCATCCATTCGCGCAGCGAGGAAATGGCGATTTCGCGCCCAATGATGATGAGCGCTACGAACACATTGGCGCGGTCCAAATGCACCAAGGTCAGCACGCAGGCGCAAACCAAAAACTTGTCGGCCACCGGGTCCAGAAAAGCGCCAAAGGCCGAGGTCTGGTTGAGCCGGCGAGCCAAATAACCGTCGGCCCAGTCGGTCACAGCAAACACCACGAACAGCACGGTGGCCAGCAGGTTTTGTTCCGCCGCGCTCCAGCCCTCCAGGTAGAACACCCCAATGATCACGGGGATGGCCGCGATGCGGGCCCAGGTGAGCAAGGTGGGCAGATTAAAGAACATGGTGGCCAATTATGGGCTCAGCCGCGCAGCGCCTTGGCAAGGCGGACCACGCCCTCTTCGATGCGCTCGGGGCCCACGGTGGCAAACGACAAGCGCAGCGTGGCCGCGTCGGCTTGGCGCGCAAAAAACGGCGCGCCGGGCACAAAGGCCACCCCTTGGTCGATGGCGCGGCGCGCCAGCTCAGCGCCATCGGCCGTGGCGCCGCCTGCACCGGTCAGCCGCGCCCACACAAACAAACCGCCTTGTGGCTGCACAAAGTCGATGGCCTCGCCTAATTCGCGCCGCAAGGCCGCGCCCATGCAGGCGGCGCGCTCGGCGTAAACCGCGCGCACGGTTGCCAGCGTGGTCGGCATGCGACCGGCCTTCAGGTATTGCGCGGCCGTGGCCTGGGCAAAGGTGCTGGTGTGGGCGTCGCTGAACTGCTTGCACATGGTGGCCTTGGCCAGCAGCGCCGCCGGCGCCACCATCCAGCCCACCCGCAGGCCTGGCGACAGCACCTTGCTCAAACTGCCGCAATGCACCAGCCGCTCGCGACTGCCGGGCACAGCGTCGCTCAAGGCCAGCAAGCTGGGCGGCGGCGTTTCACCAAAATACAAATCGCCGTAGGGGTCGTCTTCGACGATCAAGGTGTTGTGGCGCACCGCCATCTCCAGCACCGCGCGGCGGCGCTCGGCGCTCAGCATCGCACCGCTGGGGTTGCCAAAGGTCGGGATCAGGTAGACAAACTTGGGCTTGTGCTCGGCGATCAGCGCCTCCAGCGCGTCGGCGCGCACGCCGTCGCCGTCCACCGGCGCGGTGATCAGCTCAGCGCCATAGAGCTTGAAGCACTGGATGGTGGCCAAGAAGGTTGGCCCCTCCACAATCACCTTGTCGCCGGGCGAAATCAGGGTTTTGCCGATCAGGTCCAGCGCCTGCTGGCTGCCGGTGGTGACGATCAAATCGTCGGGGCGCAGCGCGGCGGCGCCTTTGCTGGCCATAAAAGCGGCGATCTGCTCGCGCAGCGGGCCATAACCCTCGGTGGCGCCGTACTGCAGCGCACCGCCCGCTTCTTCGGTCAACGCGGCGTTCACCGCTTCGCGGATGCCGTCCACATCAAACAGCGTGCTGTCGGGAAAGCCGCCGGCAAAACTGATGATGCCGGGCTTGCCGAGCAGCTTGAACAGCTCGCGGATGGCCGAGGTTTCCACGTTGTTGAGGCGATCGGCAAAAGGAATGTCAAACGGCATGGCGTGTCTCTGTGGGCAAAGCGAATGGGGCTAACGCCCGCCATTGTCGCCAATTCCTGTGGGGCTTTTTGTGTGCGGTGTCCGGCGCTAGACTCGGCCCCATGAAGCCCGCGCAGATCGAGATTTTTTTTGCCACCCTGCAAGCCGCCAACCCGAACCCGGTGACGGAGCTGGAATACACCAGCGTGTTTGAGCTGCTGGCCGCTGTGCTGCTCTCCGCCCAAGCCACCGACGTGGGCGTGAACAAGGCGACGCGCCGGCTGTTTCCGATCGCCAACACGCCGCAAAAAATCCTGGATCTCGGGCTCGAAGGCCTGGAGTCTTACATCAAGACCATTGGCCTGTACCGCAGCAAAGCCAAGCACCTGATGGAGACCTGCCGCCTCTTGGCGGAGCGGCACGCGGGCGAGGTGCCGCGCAGCCGAGAAGCGCTCGAAGCCCTGCCGGGTGTGGGCCGCAAAACCGCCAATGTGGTGCTCAACGTGGCGTTTGGCGAGCCCACCATGGCGGTGGACACCCACATTTTTCGGGTCGGCAACCGCACCGGTTTGGCGCCCGGCAAAACACCGCTGGCGGTGGAGCAACAACTGCTCAAACGCATCCCGCCCCAATACTTGGTGGACGCGCACCATTGGCTGATCTTGCACGGGCGTTATGTGTGCCAAGCGCGCAAGCCGCTGTGCCCGCAGTGCGCGGTGTCGGCGGTGTGTGGCTTCAAGGACAAGACGCGCTGAGCACGGCCTGGCGGGCTCAGCGCGTCTTCAGCGCGGCAGCACCACCCAGCCGCCCTCCACCCGGTGCAGCGCCAAGCGCTGGTCAAACACGTCCAGCAAGGCGTGGCGCGCGTCGGGCGTGTCGCTCGGGCCGGCGTAGTGCACACGGCCTTCGCGCATCACCAACACATCGTCGGCCATCAGCGCCAGGGTGATTTCGTGCAAGACGCTCACCACCGTCTGCCCCACCCTCACCCGCTCACGCACCACGGCCAGCCAATCGGCCTGGTGGGGCGGGTCCAGGTGGGCCAAGGGCTCGTCCATCAGCATCACCGGCGCTTGCACCGCCAAGGCGCGCGCCAGCAACACCCGCTGCCGCTCACCGCCCGACAAAGCGCCCAGCGGCCGTTCGCGCCACGCCCAAGCACCGGTGTCGCGCAGCGCGCGCTCCACCGCCGCGTGGTCGGCGTCGCTCGGCGCGCCCCACCAGCTTTGGTGCGGCAGCCGCCCCAGCATCACCACATCGCGCACACTCAAATCGTCGGCACCGCGATCGACCACACCGCCCTGCGCCAGCCAAGCCAGGGCGCGCGCGCGCTCGCGCTCGCCCCAATCGGCCAAGGGGCGGCCCAGCACATCCACCTCACCGTTGACCGCTGTTGCAGGCAACAAACCGGCCACACTGCGCAACAGGGTGGATTTGCCCGCGCCATTGGGCCCCACCACCGCCGTCCACGCGCCGGCGCGGATGTCCACCGACACCTCGCGCAGCGCCAGCTGTGCCGCCGCACCGCGACCCAGCGACACCGACAGACCACGGGTGCGCACAGCACAAGCGGCGCCGCTCATGAACGTCCCCGGTGCATCAGCCACAACAAATAACCGCCGCCCAGCACTGCGGTGAGCACCCCCACCGGCAGCTCGTTGGGCGCCCACAGCGAACGCGCCAGCACATCGGCGCACAGCAGCAACAAGCCGCCCGCCAGACTGGCCAAGGGCAACAGCGTGGCGTGGGTGGTGCGAAGCACCGCCCGCACCAGGTGCGGCGCCACCAAGCCGACAAACGCCACCAGCCCGGTGTGCGCCACCGCCGTGCCGGTGGCCAGCGCCATCACCGCCACCAAGGCCACCCGCACCGGCCCCAGCCGCAGGCCCAAGCTGGCGGCGGTGGCTTCGCCCAGGCTCAAACCGTCCAACGCCCGGGCCAAGGCCCAGGCCACGGCCACACACACGGCGCCGGTGCCGGCCATGATGCCGACCGACGACCAGCCCACCCAGGCGGTGGAGCCCAGCATAAAACCCTGCATGGCCTGCAAGGTCTGCGGCGCCAGCAAACCAATCAAAGAAGTCAGTGCGCCCAGCACCATGCCCACCACCACCCCCGCCAGCAACAGCCGCGAGGTGTGCTGCACGCCGCGCGCCAACACCAAGGTGAGCAACACCGCCAGCACCGCGCCCACAAAGGCCACCCCGGTGAGCCCGAGCTGCAGCAGCCACCCCAAGGTGAGCGGCGTCAACCCCAGGCCGGCCAAGGCCAGTGCCACGCCCAGCGAGGCGCCCGACGCGCTGCCCAGCAAAAACGGATCGGCCAGCGGGTTGCGAAACAGGCCCTGCGCCACCGCGCCCGCCAGCCCAAGCAAGGCCCCCGCCGCCCACGCGCCCGCGGTGCGCGGCGCGCGGATGTCCCACACAATCTGCCACGCCACCGGGTCGCTGGCCCAAGCCGACACCGGCTCCAGCCCGGTGCTGCCGACCGCCAGCCCCAGCGCACCCACCAACACCGACAGCGCCAGCGCGCCCACGGTCAGCCACAGGCCGCGCGGGCCGGCGCCATGGGCATCGGGGATGGATGGACGGGTCGACATGGGCGCCAATCGTGCCACGGCCAACTCAACGCGCGGGCGGCGGCAGTTGCGCCACACACCGCGCCAGCGCCTGCGCGCCCTCGGCCAAGCGCGGCCCGGGACGCACCAAGGTGTCCCAAGTGGCTTCGTCAAAAGCGCACACCCGCTGCTTCGCGACCGCCGGCATCGCCGCCCAACCCGGGCGCGCCGCCAGTCCCGCCCGATGCGCCTGCCCCAGCACCACCACATCGGGTTGCGAGCGCACCACCAACTCGGGCGACAACAAGGGAAAAGCGCCGCGCTCGCGCGGCACCACATTGCGCAGGCCCAAGCGCTGCAGGGTTTCACCCACAAACGAGACCTCGCCCGCCGCATAGGGCGCGGGACTCACCTCCACATAGACGCGCTGCCGCCGCCGGTCCGCTGGCAGCGATTCGGCCGCCTGGGTGAGGGCTTGGTCCATGGCGCTCCACACGCGCTGCACCTCGGCCGGTGGCACCGCCAACAGCGTGCCCACCACCTGCAGCGCGCGCCGCACATCGGCGTGTTGTTGGGGCTCCAGGTACACCACCGGCACCCCCAGCGACTCCAAGCGCTGACCACCGCGCGCCGAGCGCGCCATCAGCACCACATCGGGCCGCAGCGCCAGAATCGCCTCCACACTCGGGTCCAAGCCGCCGCCCACCTGCGGCAAGCGCCGCACCGACGCCGGCCAACTGGAATACCGGTCCACCCCCACCAGCCGGTCGCAGCGCTGCAGCGCGCACACGGTTTCGGTCAAAGACGGCAGCACACTCACCACCCGCTGCGCAGGCTGGGCCAAGGCCACCCGCCGACCGGTGTCGTCTTGCACCACCACCGGCTGGGCCAGCGCTGCGCCCGCGACCAGGCTCAGCGCCAGCGCACAGATCCAACGGCGCCCGCTGCGCTCAGCCATGCTGTTCCATCCAGCGCCGCACGATGCGGTGCAACTGCGCCACCCCGTCGGTCAGCGCAGCCGGCCCGGGCTGCAAGATGTCGGCCGACTTGATCTCAAACAACTGGCCATCGCGCACCGCCGGCACATGCGCCCAGCCAGGGCGCGCCGCCACCTTTTCCGGGCGAAACTTCTTGCCACACCACGAACCGATCACGATGTCGGGCGCGCGCGCCACGATGTCCGCGCCGTTGGCGATGATGCGGTCGCGGCCCATAGGCTGTTGCGCCAGTTCGGGAAACACATCGTCGCCGCCAGCCACGCCCAGCAACTCCGATACCCAACGGATGGCGCTGATGTGGGGCTCGTCCCATTCCTCAAAAAACACGCGGGGGCGGCGTTTGCCTGCGGCTTGCAAAGCCGCCACATCGGCTGCGATAGCAGCCAAGCCGGCGCGCATCTCGGCCATCAGCGCCTCGCCGCGCTCGGCGCAGCCGACCATCGCCGCCACTTGGTAGAGCATGGCAAAAATCTCGTCTACGCTGCGCTGGTTGAACACCGTGACCTGCACTCCGGCCCGGATCAGCGCCGCCGCAATATCGGCCTGCAGATCGGAAAACCCCAACACGCAGTCGGGTTCGAGCGCCAAGATTTTGTCGATCTTGGCGCTCAGAAACGCGCTGACCTTGGGCTTTTCCTCACGCGCGCGGCGCGGCCGCACGGTGTAGCCGCTGATGCCCACAATGCGCGCCTCCTGGCCGAGCAGATACAACCACTCGGTGGTTTCTTCGGTCAGGCAGACGATGCGTTGGGGGCCGTTCATGGCTTCAGCGGGTGGTGTAGTCCAGCATCAACCAAAACGCACGGCGTGGCGTGTTGTAGCCATAGGCCAGCTGGTAATCGCGGTTGCCAGCGTTTTCCAATTTCATCTGCAGTATCCAGTTCGGGGCGACGCGGTAGGAAGCCAACAGATCCACCACGGTGTACGCGCCCAGCGTGCGGTCTGAGAAATCCTGATCCCGTCGCTCCGATTGGTAGCGCGCCTGGGCACCCACGGACCAAGGCCCCCAAGGCTGGTTCACGCCCACCGTAGCGAGCTTCTGACCGCGCCGCGCCAAGGCCAGCCCCGTGTCTAGGTTACGCGGATTTTGCAGCGTCATCGACCCGTTGAGTTGGGTCTTGCCCCACAGATAAGCGCCGCTCCACTCCACACCCCGGTTCTTCGCATTGGTGTTGGTTTGCTGGTAAGTGCCCGGGTGGGTGATGATCATGTCGGTGGCTTGGGTCCAAAAAGCGGCCACACGCGTCTGTAGCCCCCCCTGGCGATACGACACACCCAGCTCACGGTTGAGGTAGCTCTCTGGCCGCAAATCAGGTGATCGCGACATATCGGAACTCGTGGGCACACGGAAACCCTGGGCCACATTGGCCGACACCCGCCAGCCCGATTCCCATTCGTAAGCGGCACCCAACAAGGCCGAGGTTTCGCTCCAACGCTTGCGAGCGTCGGTCAATTCGTTGTGCATGCGCACACTGTCGTGGCGCACATTGGCTTGCAGCAACCAAGCATCCCATTGCTGGTTCACACCAACAAACACCGCCGACAAGGTGCGCTCTGTGCGGTAGCCGGCTTGTGTGGCATCGGACTCGTAGCTTTCGGTGGCGTGATCCACGCCTGCCACCACATGGCCAGAGTCGCTGTAACCCCACACGTTCTCCCAGCGAACACCGGTATGGTTCGACCGGGCCATGCCATACGCATACTGCGACGTGCGCAAGACGCCGTTTTTTCGGTCCTCAATGTGCTGCCGATTGCTGGCTACCGACAACTGGCTGCGCCAAGCGTCGCTCAGATGGGTCGTCACCGACACCTGTGCCCGGCGGGTGCTGCGGTTCATGCGGTAGGTGTCGCTTACCGCTCCGAAGCCAAAATTGTCCTCGTCGTAATCGACCTGCGCCTTTTCTTGGCCCATGCGCGCGTCGATCACCGTGCGCGGCGACAGCTGGTAACGCCAGCGCACATCGACCGATTCGGTCACGCTCTGGTCCGCGTCTGGGTTGGCCGCCGGCTTTTGCTCCACGTTCATGGCCGACAAGCGGGCGCTGTCTTGCCGTGCGGCGGACAGCGACACGGTGGAGGCGCCCCAGCGGGTGGCAAGCCCAGCTTTGGCATGGCGCGCGCCGCGCTCGCCCAAGCCCAAGCCGGCATAGGCACCTGGTTCGGGCGCACGGGTGATGATGTGAATCACGCCCGCATTTGCGGCGTCGCCATACAAAGCCGACGCATCGCCGCGCAACACCTCAACGCGTTCAATGGTGCTCAGGGGCACGTCCACGGCGCTCAGGGCACCAATGCCGTCCACCGGTGTGCGCACACCGTCGACCAAAATCACCACGTTGGCGCTGTTGTGACCGCGCAGAAAAAAAGAGGTCACGGTCCCCGGCCCTCCGTTGCGTCCAAACTCGACCCCAGGCAGATACTGCAGCAACTCGGCCAACGACGAGGGCTGCAAGCGATCGATGTCTCGGCGCGTCAGCACATCCACTGACGCCAACACATCACTCAGCGGTATCTCCACACGCGTGGCAGTCACCACCACCGGATCCAAGGCCTCAGCGGTTTGGGCGAACGAAGAACAAGCCGCCAACGCGGCCAGAGACAGCACCGCCCGGCGGACGTGCAACAGATGGGAACTCATGAATGAAAAACACACAGATGAATGCCCTCACCGCCTTCCCCGACAGTGCATGGGCGTCACAGCAAGCCCCGAAGGCTTGCCACCGTGTTGGCCGGTATCCGGGCTGGCAGATGCGACCTTCCACGACCTTCCCAGCTCGGTGAACGAACCAGTGGCCTTGAGAGAAAGCGGGTGGATGGCATGGCGCCGAACCACCGTCTGCTTACCGTTGCGGGGGCAGCGCAGGTTAGGTTTGCCCTGTGGGGCTCACCCTCCTGCTTCCCGTTGAACTGCGCTTTTGAACAAAAACGCGAGCACCAACAGCGCAATTTTAGCCGCACAACTCACCACAATGTCTCTATGATGAACTGCGACAAGACACCGGGAGGCGCGCGATGCACACATCCACCCACACCTGCAGCGCACTGCGCGCTGGCCTGTTGGCACTGATGGCAGCGGCGCTGCTGGGCTGTCAGACCACCGCCCCAAGCCACAACACCGACCTCTCCACGGTCACGGCCTGCAGTCGGCTGGACGAACCGGCCCGATGGCTGGATATCGAGGTGTTTGTGGGCACCGCGCCTCGGCTCAATGGCTACCAGCAGCGTGAGCTGTGCGACATGCTGCAGACGGCCAGTGCGCTGCTGCAGCAGCACAACCACTCGGTGGGTTTTAGGCTCTTGCCCCTGCCGCCACGCAGCCCAAATTACAACCTGATCACCGCAGGCAACGCACAGCCGGTGTCGGCCACCAACCATCTGCGCTTGGTGGTCGCCGACGACATCGACATCTGTGGGCCCACCACGGGGAATATCCGGGGCTGCGCTTGGCCGTTGGGACATCGGGTGATCGCGCTCAAGGCCAAAGGGTTTTGGGATGCCGCCAGCGACGCGCTGATCGTGGCGCACGAAATGGGGCATGTGGCCCGGCTGCCGCACCCCGACTTCAATGGGGCTTCACCGACCCATCCGCAACGCCTCATGACGTTTGCCCCCAGTGAGCAGTCGCGCCAGCTGACGCAGCAAGAAGCCGATGCGCTGACCAATCGCCTGCAAGCACGTGCCAACGAGGGCGAATCGCACGGTTGGTTGTTGGCCCAAGCCGCAACGGCGCCGACCGACAAACCCAGCGGCGCCAACATCGGCATCACCTTGGACATCCTGGGCTTGCTGCAAAGCCTGCGCCAACAAGAAGCCGAGTTGGACGACGAGCCGATGAGCCCTGTGGCCATCGCCCTGGTGCCCACCTATCTGCGCTTGGGCGAACAGCATGGGGTGCGGCTGGAGCGCCTGGCCCATTTGAGCGACAGCGAGTTGCTGGGCTTGGCGCCTCAGCTCAACACGGGCGAGCCCATTGCCTCTCGCGTCAACACCATCGCCGCAATGGGCATGCTTGGCGGTCCGCAAACCCAGCAATATTTGGCCAATTGGGCGGTCGGCTTGGATGACACAGACCCTGAGGCGAGCCGGCTGCAACGCCGCGCCTTCAGCGCCTTGGGGCTCGGGCAACTCCGCCGCCCTCACGACGCCACCCGGGCTTTCTTGGAAACAGCCAGTCAAGCCAGCAGCGCGTGTCTCTCGCGCCAACCGGTGTCGTTCAACTGCCAATCCACCAACGACACCCTGCGCCAATCCCTCGCGGTGGCGCAGCGGCATAATGACAGTGTTCAAGAACGCGCGCAGCTCGCCCAGACTCTGGGTTTGGGCTGGTTTGCCAGAGTCATCAACGGCGGCGCCACGGCCCGCTGACCTTCCGTATGCCCGAAACCTCAATCGTCATCCAACTCGCCGAGCGCGTGGAGCGCCTGCTGTTGCGGCATGAAGAGCTGCAGCGCACCAATGCCCTGTTGGTGGAACAGAACCATGCTCTGCGCGCCGAAGGCGACCTGATGAAGTCGCGCCTGCAAGCCGCTCGCTCGCGCATCGACGCCTTGCTGGAGCGATTGCCCGCCAACACCGACCACACTCCGCCGCCATGAGCACCAACGACACCAAGCCCGCCACCCGCCAGCTGGAAGTCCAGATCATGGGGCAGAGCTATCTGCTGGCCAGCCCAGCCGACGGTGAAGCGGCGTTGATCGCCGCAGTCGAAAAGGTCGACTCCGCCATGTGCCGCATCCGCGATGCGGGCAAGGTCAAAGCGCGCGACCGCATTGCGGTGCTGGCCTCGTTGAACTTGGCGTTTGAACTGATTCAGCTCGAATCCAGATCCACCACTTCGGCCGATGCCGCCATCCCCATGGCCAGTGGCACGCCACACGCAGGCGATGACCCCCGGCTGCATGCATTGCTTCAGCGCCTCGACGCGGCACTTGGCCAAGACGGTCAGCTGCTCTGAGGATTTTCCGCCCGGCGGCGTGCCGCACGCGCCTGTGCCGGCCTACAATCCACATTGTCTGCGGTGCGCGCCGGGCTTTATATTTCCTTGAACCAATGCTCATTGAGCACGGGCTTGGAACATCACCCGGCTGGTGTGAGCGTCTCGCGTCAGATGAACCCGACGCTTGGTTGACCTTGCCCACCTGAACCCCCGGTTCAGGATGACGGTCCGGCGGCATTCGCAGACACCTTATTCCCCACACCCCCCTGCGCCGCTGTCGCGGCTTCCCCCCTCTCCTGCGGGAGGGGGAACGAGCCCTTTGGGCCGGCTTAGCCGGACCCTTGGGCTCCCTGGTCTCAGGCACGCGCGCCGGACACGTCTGTCCTGTTGCTTGTTGTCTAATCGGTGGCTATGACGATTGAACTTGTGCTGGTGGTGGAATTGTTGGCCCTGGGGCTGTGCACTGGGTTTCTGGCTGGCTTGCTGGGCATTGGGGGCGGCATGATCATGGTGCCGTTTGTCACCGCCATGCTCACGCACCGGGGCGTGGGCGCAGACATCGCGGTCAAAGTGGCGATTGCCACCTCCATGGCCACCATTGTGTTCACCTCGCTCTCCAGTGTGCGGGCGCACCACAAGCGCGGCGCGGTGCGCTGGGACGTGGTGCGGTCACTGGCGCCGGGCATTGTGGTGGGCGCGGCTGTGGCCAGCCTGGGTATTTTTGTGGTGCTCAAAGGCAGCTCGCTGGCGCTGTTGTTCGCGCTGTTTGTGGGCTTCTCGGCCACCCAAATGCTGCTCGACAAAAAGCCGCAAGCCACACGCACCCTGCCCGGGCCTACGGGCTTGTTCGGTGCCGGCGGTGTGATCGGTCTGCTGTCGGGTCTGGTGGGCGCGGGCGGTGGCTTCATCAGCGTGCCCTTCATGACCTGGTGCAATGTCGCCATCCACAACGCGGTGGCGACCAGCGCAGCGCTGGGTTTTCCGATCGCGCTGGCCAACGCCTTGGGCTACATCGTCGCCGGCCAAGGCGTGGCCGACCTGCCCGCCCACAGCGTGGGCTATATCTGGCTACCGGCCCTGCTGGGCATCGCTTGCGCCAGCGTGCTGATGGCACCGCTGGGCGCCAAGGCGGCGCACGCGCTGCCGGTGAAATCGCTCAAGCGCGCCTTTGCTGGTGTGTTGTACCTGCTGGCCGCTTACATGGCCTACAAGGGACTGAGCGGCTGATCAGCCGTGCAAAGGCCGGTCGCTGACGACGATGCCGTCTTCGTCGGCGTACAGCCAGTCGCCCGGGCGCACCCACACGCCCTGCACCCGAATCGCCACATCGCGCACACCCTCGCCCCGGCGCTCGGTCGGCAGCGGGATGCTCGCCAGTGCGGCAATGCCCACCTCGCACTGCGCCAGCTCGGCCACGTCGCGCACACAACCGTCGATCACCACACCAGCCCAGCCGTTGCGCGCGGCGGCGGCGCCCAAATTGCCACCCAGCAGCGCCCGGCGCAGCGAGCCGCCGCCATCGACCACCAGCACACGGCCTTCACCCGGACTCTCCACAGCCGCCTTGACCACCGAGTTGTCTTCAAAACAACGCGCGGTCACCAGCGGGCCGGCAAAACGGGTGCGCCCGCCAAAAGCCCGAAATACCGGGGGCAACACGCGGAAAGCGCCCGAGTCATCGGCCTTGTGTGTGTCGCACAAATCGCAGGTGGGAACAGGCTGAATCGCCATCGTGTGTCCTTTCACATCAGGGGACAGAAGGGTCCCAAAACGCACTGACAAAGGGCTTGCGCCGACCGAGTGTTGTTTTCTTCGACAAAAAACCCGGTTTTCCCTATGAAAACCCCTGAAAAAACCGGCTTGGCGCCTTGGAAACCCATGGCAACTCCATTAGCATGCCAGTCACCAGAGCAAATGCGCGTTTTTGCACTGGAGTCAAACCCACTTCTAGAAGGAAAGACAATCATGGCAACTGCAAAGAAAGCACCGGCGAAGAAAGCCGCTCCGGCCAAGAAAGCCGCCGCTCCCGCGAAGAAGGCCGCTCCCGCCAAGAAAGCGGCAACCCCCGCCAAGAAGGCCGCAGCCCCCGCCAAGAAGGCCGCCGCTCCTGCGAAGAAAGCCGCTCCGGCCAAAAAGCGCACCCCCAACGCCGCCTTCATGAAGGCCATGACCCCCAGCGCCACGCTGGCGGCCGTGATCGGTGCCACCCCGATGCCGCGCACCGAAGTGACCAAAAAGGTCTGGGAATACATCAAAAAGAACAAGCTGCAAGACGCGGCCAACAAGCGCATGATCAACGCCGACGCCAAACTCAAGGAAATCTTCAAGAAATCCCAGGTGTCGATGTTCGAAATGACCAAGCTGATCAGCGACCAGCTGAAGTGAACACGACTGCAGTGCCCGCTGAACGCGGGCCTGTGATCAAGCCGGCCGGTGGCCGGCTTTTTTGTGCTCGTTTGAGTTCGAATGGATCCAAACTCACCAGCGCGCTGGCAAGCGTTTGAGCAACACAATGCGGCGCTCACGCACTTCGATGTAACCGCCGGTCTCCAAGTCCTTTAACAAGCGACTGACCATCTCGCGCGAACACGCCAGATGCTGCGCCAGCTGCATGTGCGTCAAGCGCTCGGCAATGCGCCGTTCACCCGCCGCATCTTCTGGGCCGGCGCGCTCATGCAGCATTTTGGCCAGCCGACCATAGACATCAATCAGCGCCACACTGCGCGCACTTTCGGTGGCCAAACGCGCGCGGCGGATCAAGCGCCCCATGAGCTCCAAGGCAAAGTCGGGGTGCTCAGCGATGTAGCGCAACAGCACATCACGGGAAACCACCGCACAGGTGGTGGGCTCCACCACCTCCACATTGGCAGAGCGCTTGCCGCCATCGAGCGACATCTCTCCCACATACTCCAGCGGGCCATAGTGCGCCAAGGTCAGCTCCTTGCCCTTGGGGCCTGCCAAAAACGTGCGCAACTGGCCCGCAATCACGATATAGATGGTGTCGCCCTGCTCCCCTTCTTGGATCAACAACGTGCCTTTGCGGTACTGTCGGCGGGTGCCCAGCGCCGCCAGGGCATGGGTGTGCCTAGTCTGAGAAAGGGGTACGCAGAGGCTGTTCATGGCAGGATTTTTGATTTCTTACCTGCTCATTTTCCTTTAAATTTGCACTAGAAGTAAACTTTTTAACTACTGGCGGAAGCGAGTGCAACCACTGCAAGAGCCGCCGAATGCTGTGGTTACCGGTTTTTTCGCGGATCGACTTGATCTGACTGCGGATGGTGGACTCGGCCACGCGGTGGGCTTTGGCAATGTCCGGCACCTCCCAACCCTTGCACAAGGCAAGCATGACCGACTCCTCGGTGGGGCTGAGATCTTGGCTGCGGGCGAACATCACGATGGCCTGGTTGTCGCTGGGGGGCAACCGAGAGGTCTGCACCAGTACCAGGGCCTCGGTAAAGGGCAAGAACACCAACGAAAAATTGCGCTGCCTGCTGTGCAAGGTCAGCATGCTGCGCTCGCCTTGGCGGGCGCGCTCCGCAGCGCCCAAGACTTTTTCGTTGGCATCGGCATCGATGGCATCCAAGACGCCCGCTGCGCCGTGGATGAAGTCGGCCCGCCCGAGCTCACGCTGGGCCACGGCGTTGGCATACACAATGCGCAAGCCATCGGCCAGCAACAGTGCGCCATGGTCGATCTCGTCGAGCACCAGCGACAGCACCGATGCAGATACACCGACCGCCGTGTCTTGCCGCAAGGGCCTCCCCCCCACCGAACTGCCTGGAGCAGCAGCAATGGCTTGCAACGGCCCTTTGGACGTGTTGTTGTGCATGGCACTTCCCCCTGAAACACCCTGATATTCGGACTGACCGTTCGAGTCTAGAACGCAGGGCAAAGCCTGTACAGGGAGCGTCACACACCCACTTTGTGATGTGTTACCCAAGCGGCGGATTGGGCTTGTGGGTCAGTGCTTGGCTTGTGCCGCTTGGCGGATGGCGCTGAGCGTGCCGCGGGTGGTGATGACCTCGGGGTCGAGCATCAGCTCGATCAGGTAGCCACCCGGCGCGGCCAGCGCGCGCTGCAGCGCGGCCTCAAATTCGTGGGTGTGGGTCAGGCGCTCGGCCTGGTAGCCGTAGGCCCGCGCCAGCGCACAAAAGTCGGGGTTGGACAGGTCAGAGCCGCTCACCCTGGCTGGGTACTCGCGCTCTTGGTGCATGCGGATGGTGCCGTAGGTGCCGTTGTTGAGCAGCAGCACGATGCTTTTGCCACCGTGCTGGGTGGCGGTGGCCAGCTCTTGGCCGTTCATCAAAAAGTCGCCGTCGCCGGCGATGGTGAAGGCCACCCGCCCAGTGAGCAGCGCAGCCGCAATGCCGGCCGGCACACCGTAGCCCATGGCGCCGTTGGTGGGGGCGAGCTGGGTTTTGAAGCCCTTGGCCAAGCCGTGGTAGCGGTAGAAGCGGTGCAGCCAGCTGGCGAAATTGCCAGCGCCGTTGGTGAGCACCGCATCGGCCGGCAGGTGGCGCTGCAGGGTGTGGACGATGGCGGGCATGTCCAGCGTGCCGGGCAGTTGCACACCGCCGTTGGCCACATCGGTATTGGCCAGGTAGTCGGCGTGGCAGGCCTCGGCCCAGTCGCGCCAAGGCA
>CAZYUD010000002.1:232832-300808 GCA_964650505.1 uncultured Hydrogenophaga sp. | reverse complement strand
TAAATCTCTTCTTCACGTCCAATCTCCTGTCTTCGGGATTGGACTCCAGAGTCAGTCGCTACTCAAATCCGGGGGGACGTCGCCGGGGCAAATCCAAACGCATCAGCGAGCAAGAGCGAGAGCTGCTCAAGCGGCGCCAGGCCATTGAGCCGATCATCGGGCACCTCAAGAGCGACAACCGCATGGACCGCTGTCACCTCAAGGGCGAAACCGGTGACCGGCTGCATGCGGTGCTGTGCGCGGCGGGCTACAACATCCGCTGGCTGCTGCGCATGATCGCCAAGAAGGGGGTGACCTTCTTGGCGGCGCTTTTATTGCGCCTGTGCCCAGTGGCGACCCTATCGCCCAACTGGGCTCGCATGCTGCGCAACTTCGCCTTCAACGGCCTCAGAGTGCCTGCGCAGCGACTGGCTGCTGGCTGAAATGAATATTTCAGGGTCGACTTGATAGTGCGACGCATTGGACCAGCTGCAAAGTGGCTTTGGTCTTGCACACCGAGATTTTTGGGGTATAAATGTTGCAAATGCCGCTGATGAATGGTGAAATTGCGGCATGCCTGTATTGCCTGCCGAACCATCTTCAAAAGCGCGACTGAAAGCCCAAGAGCCCGCCGCACCGTGGGTGCTGGGGCGCGACGACACCTTGGGCCGTATCAAGCGCCTGATGGCGGGCGACGGTGAACACGAGCAGGCCTTGCTTTTTCCCTTGCCCCATGCCCAGGCCCACGCGCTGGTGATGCGCGGTGTGCCGCCGGCCACGCTGGAGCCGCTGGGCAGCGTGCTGGGTGTGGGACTGGTGCGGGTGGCGGAAATTCTGGACATCGACCGGGGCACACCCGCGCGCCAAGCTGCCAAGGGCAAGCCTTTGCCCCGGCACGCGTCTGAAGGCGTGCTGCGCTTGCTGGAGATCGAGCAAATGGCCTTTGACACCTTCGAGGCCGGGCAGTCCACCGAATGGCTGAACAAGCCACACCCCTTGCTGGCTGGGCAGACGCCCTTGCAGGCGGCCAGCACCTCGTTCGGGGCCGAGCAGGTCAAGGGCATTCTGGTGGCCATTCGTTACGGCGGTGCGGTTTGACCGCCGTCTGGCGCATCGCGTATTGCCCCACACCGGCGCCCGCCGCGCCAGCGCTGCTGCAGGGCATACCGTATGGGTCCACCTTGGCGTCTGGCCGTTGGCACAAGGTGGGTGTGCGGCCGGTGGTCTACACCGCCGCCAGCCGGGCGCTGTGTCAGTTGGAAAAGCGGGTGCATTGCAACGGCGCGCGCCCAAAAGACCAGGCGCTCACGCGCTTAGAGCTGCCCAAAGGCGCCCAGGTGTTGTTGGCCGAATTGTTGGGGCTTGTGCCAGATGCGCTGTTCGACACCACCGCCACCCAGGCGCTGGGTGTGGACTGGCTGCTCAGCGGCGTCAGCCTGGCCTTGTCGGTGCCGTCGGTGGTGGAGCCCGCAGAACGCAATGTGTTGCTCAACCCCCTGCACCCGCAATACGCCGGCATTCAGGTGCTCATCGAGCGCCAGCCTTTTGTGTTTGATGAGCGGCTGTTTGGGTGAGACAGTTTGACCCCTTGATCAAACCCTGTCTTGTAGTGTGATGCGCAACACTTTACACTGTGCGCCATGATCAAGAGCTTTCGCCACAAAGGCTTGCAGCGCTTTTTTGAAACTGGCAGCAAGTCCGGTATTCAGGCGACTCATGCCCCCCGATTGCGTCTGCAGTTGGCGGCTCTGGATCAGGCCACACGACCCGAAGACCTCAGTGCTCCCGGCTGGAAATTGCACCCGCTCAAGGGTGATCTCCAAGGGCATTGGGCGGTCACGGTCAATGGCAACTGGCGCATGGTGTTCATGTTCGACGGAACCGACGCTGTGCTGGTGGATTACCGCGACTACCACTGAGGTGTTTTGATGACCCGCATGCACAACCCTCCGCATCCAGGGGAGGTCCTTCGGGAATACCTGGGCGAGATCACCGTCACCGACGCTGCGATCAAGCTGGGCGTCAACCGCGTCACCTTGTCGCGGGTGTTGTCGGGCGCCGCTGGTGTGTCGGCCGACATGGCCTACCGATTGGCCCAGGCGTTTGGCACCAGTCCCGAATTGTGGGCTGGCATGCAGATGCAGTACGACTTGTTTCAGGCCGGCAAACTCAAACGCCCCAAGATCGAACGCCTGGCCGCTTGATCGTCACACCCGCACCCACAAGCGCTCCAGTCCATGGAAGTGGTAGCGGTCGGCGTAGGGGGAGGGACCTTCTAAGCGCAGACCGGGGCAACGCTCGCGCAGCGCGGTGAACACCGCGCGCAGCTCCAAGCGCGCCAGTGGTGCGCCGATGCAAAAGTGCAGGCCAGCGCCAAAGCTCGCGTGGTTGCGCACTGGGCGGCTCGGGTCAAAACGGTCGGGGTCTGGCCACACGTCCGGATCGCGGTTGGCGGCGCCCAGCAGCAGACCCACTTGTTCGCCGCGTTGGAATGAATGGCCGAACACCTCCACGTCTTCCATTGCGTATCGGGTGAACAGGTGCAAGGGCGGGTCAAAACGCAGGGTCTCTTCGACCATGCCGTCCAGCGTATTGGCGTTGAGCGAGGCCCAGGCGCCGTGTTCCAGCAGGGTCTTGATGCCGTTGCCAATGGCGTGCACCGTGGCCTCGTGCCCGGCGTTGAGCAGCAGGATGACGGTGGTGATCAGCTCGTCCATGCTCAGCTTCTCGCCATCGGCTTCGGCGGCCAGCAGCTCGCTGATGAGGTCGTGACCCGGTGCGCTGCGACGCGCTTCGGCCAGGCCCCGGATGTATGCCGAGAACGCCAGCGTGGCGGCCACCGCGCGGTCTTCCATGGCGCGGTTGCGTTTGGCTTGGTACATGCCCACCATGTCATGCGACCACTGCAGCAACTGCGGCGCCATGCTTTCGGGTACACCGATCATGCGGGCAATCACAACCACCGGCACCCGCTCGGCCAAGGCCGGCAGCAGGTCAAACGGCCCATCGGGAAAGGCGTCGATCAGCTGGTGGGCCAGGCTCAGCACCTCGCCTTCCAGGGCTTCGATGCGCCGCGAGGTGAAGGCGCGCAACACCAGCGCGCGCAGCCGGGTGTGGGTGGGTGGTTCGCGCTCCAGCATCGAGCGCGATTCAAAGTCGTAAAAAGGCTTCAGGTGTTCGGGCCGCTGCGGTGCGCAGCCGCTGGGCGCCTCGCGGCCAAAGCGTTTGTCGCGCAGCAAGGCATTGACCACCTCAAACCGCGCCGACACCGGTATGCCGTATTCGGCCCACCACAGCAGCGGCGCGTGCCGCCACTGGCGGTAGGTGGCGTAGGGGTCTTGCACAAAAGCGCTGTCGCAGGGGTTTTGGTGCACGGTTTGCATGGCGCGAGCTTAGCGGGACAATGCGCGCCATGAACACCACTTTTGAGCAGTTCCAGCAGACCGCCCTGGCCGATGGTTTTGACGAGGTGCTGCAGCGCGACTGGGCGCCCAACACCGTGCTCGACACCCACACCCACCCCTTTGGCGTGCGCGCGGTGGTGGTGGCCGGGCAGATGTGTCTGAGCGTGGGCGGCAGCGAACGCGCGCTGACGGTGGGCGACAGCTTTGTGCTCGACGCCAACGTGCCACACGCCGAGCGCTATGGACCGGCGGGGGCGAGTTATTGGGTGGCGCGCAAGAACTGAGCGCACCCGGGCGCACTCAGACTTTCGAGAAGTCGGGCTTGCGCCGCTCCATAAAGGCCGAAAACGCTTCGCGTGCGGCCGGTTCGCGCAGCATGCGGCCAAAGCTCGCACCTTCTTCGGCCATCACCGCCATCACGTGCTGGGCGTTGCCCTTTTTCATCAAGCGCTTGGTTTCCACCAGCGACGACAGCGGCTTGGCCGCGAGTTTGCGCGCCACACTTTGGGTGTAGTTCGTCACTTCGCTGGGCGCCAGCACGCGGTTGACCAAGCCCACTTCGAGCGCGGCCTCGGCCATGAAGGGGTCGCCCAAGAGCAGCGCTTCGGCGGCGCGGTGGTAACCCATCATCTGCGGCACCAGCAGGCTCGACGCGGCCTCGGGGCACAGGCCCAGGTTCACAAACGGCATCGAAAACGCCGCGTTGTCGCCGGCGTAGACCAGGTCGCAGTGCAGCAGCAGCGTGGTGCCAATGCCGACCGCTGGTCCACACACACCGGCCAGCAGCGGTTTGGGGAAGGTGGCCATTGCGCGCAAAAAGCGGAACACCGGCGCGCCTTCGCCCGCTGGCGGGTTGTTCAAAAAGTCGCCAATGTCGTTGCCGGCCGAGAAGATGGTCTCGTGCCCTTGGAACACCACACAGCGCACGGCCGCATCGTCGCGGGCGGCCTCGACCGCGTCGGCCAGGGCGGCGTACATGGCGGCGGTGATGGAGTTCTTCTTGTCGACCCGGTTGAAGGTCAGGGTCGTCACGCCGTCTTCGGTGTGGATGAGGATGTCGCTCATGGCGGGGTCATTCCTTGTAGTACTGGGTTTGGTGGGTGCTGGCCAGCAGGCGCCCAGAGGCGCTCCAGAGCTGGCCGCTTTGGTCGGCGAATCCGTGCGCAAAGGCTTGGGCGCGCGCTTGCGCCAAGAGCCAGGCGCTCGGCTCTGCGGCCAAGTCTTGTGCGCTGGCATGGTAATAGACCGTCATGCTGACGGTGCCGGCGGGCACCCGGGTGGCGCGCGCCAGCCAGACGCGCGGAAAAAACACATCGGCCATGGCGGTGAGCGAGAGCAGGTCGAGCGCGCGCGGCTGCGCGTCGCGCACCCACAGCAGGCTACCGGCATCGGCCTCTTGGCCTTCCCACACCGTGGGCAACATGCCTTGCAAGAAGCGCCAGTCGTATTGGCCAATCCAGGGCACCGGCGGCTTCATGCGCGGGGCGGGCAGGGCGTCGGCGTGCGCCACCGCCGGCGCTGGGCTGTCGTTGCGCGCCCAGGTGTGGCGCGGCACGGCGGTCACCAGCGTGGCGGTGAGCACTGGCTGGGCGTCGTCGCCTTGGGTGATATGCACGCTCCAGTGCTGGGTGGAGCGGTTGGTGCGCACCGGCGTGGCCCGCACGGTGAAAGCGCCATCGGCCAGCGCGGCACAAAAATTCACCGTCAGCGCCACCGGCTCACCCAGCAAGGCCGGGTGCTGCAACACCGCATTCACCACCGTGGCCGCCGTCAGCCCACCAAACGGCCCCACCATGTTCGCGTAAGCGCCCGAGGTAGCGCCTTGAAAAACGCCCTCACTGGCAGGGGTAAGGGCGATGGCTTGGTCAAAGGGGTGCGTATTCATGGTGCAAGTGTCCTGAAATCACCCGATATCCAAAGTCCTGTGCGTGACGAGGTGTCTGCAGCAAGGGCACCGCGGAACCGGCTTCGCCGGGCCGCCAGTGCCGCCCCCCTCTGGGGGGTAGCGCGCAGCGCTGCGGGGGGCGCGTGTCTCACACGCGCTCGAAGACTCCAGCCGCCCCTTGCCCCATGCCCACACACATCGTCACCATGCCGTACTTTTTGTTGTGGCGCTTGAGCGCATGCACCACCGTGGCCGAGCGGATGGCGCCGGTGGCGCCCAGCGGGTGGCCCAGCGCAATCGCGCCGCCCATGGGGTTGACCTTGGCCGGGTCCAGGCCCAGGGTGTTCATGACGGCCAGCGACTGCGCGGCAAAGGCCTCGTTGAGTTCGAACCAGTCGATGTCGTCTTGTGTCAGCCCCGCGTTTTTCAGCGCAGCGGGAATCGCCTCGACCGGGCCAATGCCCATGATGTGCGGTGGCACACCGCGGCTGGCGTAGCTCACAAAACGCGCCAGCGGCGTGAGGTTGTAGCGCTTGAGGGCCGCTTCGCTCACCACAATCAGCGCGCCTGCTCCGTCGCTGGTTTGCGAGCTGTTGCCGGCGGTGACCGAGCCACGCGCCGCAAACACGGTGCGCAGTTTGGCCAAGCCTTCCATCGTGGTGTCGGGCCGTGCGCCTTCGTCCAAGCTCACGGTGCGTTCGGTGACCGACACCTGGGCGTTGCCCAGGTCGACGCTGCGTTCTTGCACTGTCACCGGCGTGATCTCGTCGGTGAACTCGCCGTTTTTCATGGCGATCACGGCGCGCTTGTGCGACTGCACCGCAAAGGCGTCCTGGGCGTCGCGGCTCACCTTCCACTGCTGGGCCACCTTCTCGGCCGTCAGGCCCATGCCGTAGGCGATGCCGTAGCTCTCCACATCGTCGGTGTTGCGAAAGATCGTGGGCGACAGGCTCGGGCTGTTGCCCATCATCGGCACCATGCTCATGCTCTCGGTGCCGGCGGCGATCATCACATCGGCTTCACCCACGCGGATGCGGTCGGCTGCCATGGCCAAGGCCGACAGGCCCGAGGCGCAGAAGCGGTTGACGGTGATGCCGCCCACGCTGTTGGGCAGACCGGCCAGGATGGCGCCGATGCGCGCCACGTTCAGGCCCTGCTGGCCTTCCGGAATCGCACAGCCGGCGATCACGTCTTCCACACTGGCGGGGTCGAGGTTGGGCACCTGGGCCATGGCCGAACGCAAGGCGTGCGCCAGCAAATCGTCGGGGCGCAGGTGCTTGAACGAACCCTTGTGCGAACGGCCAATTGGCGTGCGGGTGGCGGCAACGATGTAAGCGTCTTGAACTTGTTTCATGGCGTTGGGCTTTCGGTATTACCCCCTCTCCCGGTGGCGGGAGAGGGTTGGGGTGAGGGTCTGCAACGTCTGCCAGATGTTTTCCAGCACCGCTGCGGTGTCGTTCATCACCTCGTGGTTCCAGAATCGGATCACGGCGAGGTTGTGGCTTTCTATCAGCGCGGTTCGCGCCTGGTCATAGGCTTGTTGTTCGGCATGCTGTCCGCCGTCGATTTCGATCACCAGCCCAGCTTCTAGGCACACAAAGTCCAATATGTACGGACCGAGCGGGCGTTGACGCCGGAACTTGGAACCCTGGAAACGGCGACCTCGCAGCTGTTGCCACAGCAGGCTTTCGGCATCGGTCATCTGAGCGCGCAATGCGCGCGCTTTGCTCTTGGCGTCCGCCCTCACCCCAGCCCTCTCCCGCAGGCGGGAGAGGGGGTAAGACACGTTGGCCTCGGTCTGTGTCATGGACTCAGTTCCGCACGGGCTTGCCGGTGTTCAACATGCCAAGAATCCGCTCTTGGGTTTTCGGGTGCACGATCAGTGCGCAGAAGGCTTGGCGCTCCAGCGTCATCAGGTATTCCTCGCTCACCAGGGTGCCGGACTCGACGTCACCGCCGGTGACCACGTTGGCGATCAGGCTGGCGATGTGGAAATCGTGCTGGCTGATGAAGCCGCCGTCGCGCATATTGACCAAGCTGCCCAAGATGGTGGCCTTGCCGTCGCGGCCAGCCACCGGGAACAGGCGCTTGTGCGGGGCGCGGTAGCCGCTGGCGAACATGGCCTTGGCTTCGTTGATGGCCACACACAGCAGCTCGTCTTTGTGCGGCACGATGACGTCGCTCTCCAGCAAATAACCCAGGCTGCGCGACTCAATCGCGCTGGTGCCCACCTTGGCCATGGCGGCGGCGGTGAAGCCTTCGGTCAAGAAGGGCAGCAGGTCTTTGCCGGTGGACGACTTGGCGTTTTCAGCGGCGCGGCGGGCGATGTAGGTCAGGCCACCGGCGCCTGGGATCAGGCCCACGCCCACCTCCACCAAGCCGACGTAGCTCTCCATGTGGGCCACGCGGCGGGCGCTGTGCACCGCCAGCTCGCAGCCACCACCCAGCGCCAGGCCGCGCATGGCGCTGACCACCGGCACATTGGCGTAGCGCAGGCGCAGCATCATCTGCTGCATAAAGCCTTCGGCGTCTTCCACGGCGGCCACACCCACCGCCATAAAGGCGGGCAGCAGGGCCTGCAGGTCGGCACCCGCGCTGAACGGTTCGTCGCCCGACCAGATGACCATGCCCTGGTACTCGCGCTCGGCCAACTCCACCGCCGCGATCAGGCCTTCGCACACCTCGGGGCTGATGGTGTGCATCTTGGTCTTGATGCTGGCGATCAGCACCTCACCGTCGAGGGTCCAGGTGCGCAGGTTGGCATCTTCGCTGACGGTGGTGCCAGCGCTGCGGAAATCGGCGCCGGCTTCGCCGAGCAGCAGCTCGGGGAAATGCTGGCGCTGGTACACCGGCAGGCTGCGGCGCGGCTCAAACACGCCTTTGCTCGGGTTCCACGAGCCTTGGGCGGTGTGCACACCACCGGCATCCGCCACCGGGCCTTGGAACACCCAGGCGGGCAGCGGCGTCTTGCACAGCGCTTTGCCGGCGTCGATGTCTTCTTGCACCATTTTGGCAACGTCGAGCCAGCCGGCTTCTTGCCACAGTTCAAACGGGCCTTGCTTCATGCCAAAGCCCCAGCGCATGGCCAGGTCCACATCGCGCGCGGTCTCGGCAATCGAGGCCAGGTGCACCGCGGCGTAGTGGAAGCCGTTGCGCAAAATCGCCCACAGGAACTGGCCTTGCGGCCCTTCGCTGTTGCGCAGCAGTTTCAGGCGCTCGGCCGCCTGCTTTTTGAGCATGCGGCCATACACCTCGTCGGCCTTTTGGCCAGCGGGCACATAGTCTTTGCTGGCCAGGTCAAAACGCAGAATGTCGCGGCCGACCTTTTTGAAGAAACCGGCCTTGGCCTTCTGGCCCAAGTGGCCCATGTCGATCAGAGTCTTGAGCACCTCGGGGGTGCCGAAGTGGCCATAGAACGGGTCGGTGTCGGCGTTCAGGTTGTCCTGCAGCGTCTTGATGACGTGGGCCATGGTGTCCAGGCCCACCACATCGGCGGTGCGAAACGTGCCGCTGCTGGCGCGGCCCAGGCGCTTGCCGGTCAGGTCGTCGACCACGTCGTAGGTCAGGCCGAAGTTGTCCACCTCTTTCATGGTGGCCAACATGCCGGCGATGCCGATGCGGTTGGCCACAAAGTTGGGCGTGTCCTTGGCGCGCACCACGCCTTTGCCCAAGGCGCTGGTGGCAAAGGCCTCCAGGTGGTCAAGGATGGCGGGTTCGGTGGCCGGGGTGGCGATCAGTTCCACCAGCGTCATGTAGCGCGGCGGGTTGAAAAAGTGGATGCCGCAGAAGCGTGGCCGCAGCTGCTCGGGCAGCGCGTCGGACAGCGCGGTGATCGACAGGCCGGATGTGTTGGACGCCAGGATGGCATGCGGTGCCACAAAGGGCGCGATCTTGGCGTAAAGGTCGCGCTTCCAGTCCATGCGCTCGGCAATGGCTTCGATGATCAGGTCGCAATCGCGCAGCTGTTCGAGGTGTTCTTCGTAATTGGCTTGACCGATCAGCTCGGCGTCCGACGCCACACCCAGCGGCGAGGGCTTGAGCTTTTTGAGGTTGTCGATGGCGCGCTGAACGATGCCGTTTTTGTTGCCTGACTTGCTGTCTGGAAGGTCAAACAGCACCACCGGCACCCGCACGTTCACCAGATGAGCCGCGATCTGCGCCCCCATCACACCCGCGCCCAGCACGGCCACTTTTTTCACAAGGAATCGGTTCATAGGAGTTCTTTCAAAGCGAGCGCTGCAAAGACACCAACGTGGCGTCCTTGCCCAAGGGCATCACAAACCCAGCACAAGGCGAGGCCCCGGTGGAGCGAAGTGTCTGAGGTCCAGGCTCCCGTGGGTCCGGCTCCGCCGGCCCACTGGGAGCGTCCCACCTCGGGGGGGAAGCCGCACAGCGGCGCAGGGGGGCTCCAGGTCACTCCACCCGAACCCAAGTCTGGGTGCGGCCCAGCAGCGCCACGCCAATAAAGCCGCGCACTTCCATCTGCTTGCCGCCGTCAACGGGCTTGAGACGCACCTTGTAAATCTTGCCGTTGTTGGGGTCGAGGATGTCGCCGCCCTCCCAGGTGCCGGCGTCCGAGCTGGGTTTCACACCGCGCAAGATGGTCATGCCCAGCACCGGCTGGTCCTTGCGTTCATCGCTGCATTTGTCGCAGTTGGCGTTGGCCTTGGCCGGGTCGGCGATTTTTTCCACTTTGCCGGTCATCACCCCACCGGCTTCGGTGATGCGCACCAGCGATTTTTCGGTTTTGGTCTCGTCGTCGATGGTGCGCCACAGGCCCACCGGCGACATCTGCGCCAAAGCCACGGAAGACACCAGGCCCAGCAGGGCAGCAAACACGGTCTTTTTCATCGAAGTCTCCTGTATTCAGAGGTGGGAAAAATCAAGCCAAGGCCAGGTCGGTGTCCATCAGGACCTTGCTGCCAGCGCGGGCGCGGCGCATCAGCGTGGCGGTTTCGGGGAACAGTTTGGCGAAATAGAAGCGCGCGGTTTGCAGCTTGGCGGGGTAGAACGGGTCGGTGTTGCCAGCGGCGATTTGGCGCAGCGCGGTCTGTGCCATGCGGGCCCAGAAGTAGCCAAACACCAAGTGCCCTGCCACGCGCAGGTAGTCCACGGCAGCAGCGCCCACTTCGTCGGGATTTTGCAGGCCTTTGAAGCCAATTTCCATGGTGAATTTGGTGATCTGGTCGCCCAACACCGCCAGCGGGTTGATGAACTCGGCCATCTTCTCGTTCACGCCTTCTTCTTCCACCAGCGCGCCGATCATCTTGCCGAATTTTTTGAGCGTGGCGCCGTTGTTGCCCAGGATCTTGCGGCCCAGCAGGTCCAGGCTCTGGATGGTGTTGGTGCCTTCGTAAATCATGTTGATGCGCGCGTCGCGCACATACTGCTCCATGCCCCATTCTTTGATGAAGCCGTGGCCGCCAAACACCTGCATGCAGTGGTTGGTGGCTTCAAAGCCGTTGTCGGTGATGAAGGCTTTGACGATGGGGGTGAGCAGGGCCACCATTTCGGCGCTGTCTTTGCGCACTTTTTCGTCGGGGTGGTGCAGCTCTTTGTCGAGCAGCAGCGCGCAGTAAATCGCCATGGCGCGGCCGCCTTCGGCATAGGCCTTGGCGGTCAGCAGCATCTTGCGCACATCGGGGTGCACGATGATCGGATCGGCTGGCTTGTCTTTGGCCTTGGTGCCCGAAAGGCTGCGCATTTGGATGCGGTCTTTGGCGTAGGCCAGGGCGTTCTGATAAGCCACTTCGGTCAGGCCCAGCGACTGGTTGCCCACGCCCAGGCGGGCGGCGTTCATCATCACAAACATGGCGGCCAGGCCTTTGTGCGGCTGACCCACCAGGGTGCCGACGGCGCCGTCCAACACCATCTGGCAGGTGGCGTTGCCGTGAATGCCCATCTTGTGTTCCAGGCCACCGCAGTAAATGCCGTTGCGCTCGCCGATGCTGCCGTCGGCCTTGACGTTGAACTTGGGCACCACAAACAGGCTGATGCCTTTGCTGCCGACGGGCGCATCGGGCAGGCGGGCCAGCACCAGGTGCACGATGTTGTCTGTGAAGTCGTGTTCACCCGCGCTGATGAAAATCTTTTGCCCGGTCAGGCGGTAAGTGCCATCGGCTTGGGGTTCGGCCTTGGTGCGCAGCAGGCCCAGATCGGTGCCGCAGTGCGGTTCGGTCAGGCACATGGTGCCGGTCCACTCGCCGCTGGTGAGTTTGGGCAGGTACAGGCGTTTTTGTTCGTCGGTGCCGTGCGCGTGCAGGCACTCATAAGCGCCGTGGCTCAGGCCCGGGTACATGGTCCAGGCCTGGTTGGCCGAGTTCATCATTTCGTAGAAGCACTGGTTCACCACAAACGGCAAACCTTGGCCGCCGTACTCGGGGTCGCACGACAGCGCGGCCCAGCCGCCTTGCACATACTGTGCGTAGGCCTCTTTGAAGCCCTTGGGCGTGGTCACCGCGTGGGTGGTTTTGTCCAGCGTGCAGCCTTCTTCGTCACCGCTGATGTTGAGCGGGAAGGCCACCTCGGCGGCGAATTTGCCACCCTCTTCCAGCACCGCGTTGATGGTGTCGGCGTCGGTTTCAGCGTGGGCCGGCAAGGCCTTGAACTCGTCTTCCACGCGCAGCACCTCGTGCATCACAAACTGCATGTCGCGCAAGGGCGGGGTGTAACTGGGCATGGGGGTCTCCTGAAAAAGTGGGGAAAAACGGTGGATCAGGCGCTGTTGCGGGCGCTGGTTTTGCGGGCGCTCGGGCGGCTGCTGTGGCCCGGCAGGGCCTGGTAGCGTTGCACGATGCCTTCAAACGCCAGCTGGGCGCGTTGCAGCGAGGCGGGGTTGCGCAAAAAGCGGGCTTCGTAGTGCAAAGCCAGAATCAGCGCGTGAATCTCGAAGCCCATTTGCGCCGAGTCGGTGTCGGGGCGCAGATGGCCTTCTTCGATGGCGATGTCGATGGCGCGCTGCATGGCGCCCAGCCAGGTGTGGACCGAGTGCGAGAGCTCGTCGCGCACCGGGCCGGGTCGATCGTCGAATTCGACCGCGCCGCCGATGTAGATACAGCCCGAATCGATTTCGATCGTGCTGCGTTTCATCCAGTTGTCGAACAAGGCGCGCACCCGGGGCAGGCCACGCTCGGCCTGCAAAGCGGTGAAAAACACCTCTTGTTCAAAACGGCTGTGGTACTCGCGCACCACCGAAATCTGCAGCTCTTCGCGCGAACCGAAGTGGGCGAACACGCCCGACTTGCTCATCTTCAGGCTCTCGGCGATGAGCCCGATCGACAGCCCCTCCAGCCCAATCTGGGCGGCGAGTTGCAGCGCGGCGTCCACGATGGCGGCTTTGGTCTGCTGGCCTTTGGCTCGGCCGGCCGACGCCGCACGGGAAGAGGGCAGAGAGGACACGTTGCTCATGGCATCACACAAACCGCAAGAGGGTGGAACAGTGGTGCGCGATGATAAACGAACGTTCGTGCTTTTTTCAAGTGGCGCAAAAAAACCGACCCGGGACACTGTGGGGTTTTTCCCCACACCGGGTCGGTGGGCGGCGCTGCCGCTGCGCCTTAACGCTGTGCCTTAGGGCAGCAGCTGCGCGAGGCTGGCGTCGAGGTGCTCGGTGGGCGCGCGCTTGAAGCCGCTGCGGGCAAAGCGCTGCAGCCGGCCGACACAAAACGCGGTCAGCACCGAGGCTTGGGCTTGCGCGTCCACCGTGGGTGTGGTGTTGCGCTCGTCGCGCAGGTTTTGCTTCAGGGTCGACTCCACCTTGTCAAAGAACAGCGCCATGCGCTGCTGCAGGCGCTCGTTTTCGTGCACCAGGGCGTCGCCCACCATCACGCGGGCCATGCCCGGGTTTTTTTCGCCGAACTGCAGCAGCAGGCCCACCAGCTTGCGGCTGCGCGCGCGGCCATCGGGCTCGCGGTCTTGCAGCTGCTGGGCGAGCGAAAAAATCGCTTGTTCGATGAAGTCGAGCAGGCCTTCGAACATTTGCGCTTTGCTGGCGAAGTGGCGGTAGAGCGCCGCCTCGCTCACGCCAATGCGCGCGGCCAGCGCTGCGGTGGTCACCCGATCGCTGCCCGGGCTCTCCAGCATGGTGGCCAGGGTTTGCAGGATCTGCACCCGCCGCTCGCCGGGGCGCGGGCGCTTGCGCGCGCCCTCCGCTGGTGTGCCGTCGTCGCCATGGTCGGTGTCGCGCTCGCTCATGCGGGTCTCCTGGGTGTGCACCGGCTGGGCCGGAGGGTCGTCGATGGGGTCAGTGGGACTTGATCATGGTGCCAAAAGGCTGGTCGCCCAGCACTTCCAGCAACAGCGCGTGGGGCACACGGCCGTCCAAAATGTGCACCGCGTTCACGCCACTGCGCGCCGCGTCCAAGGCGCCCGCGATTTTGGGGATCATGCCACCGCTGATGGTGCCGTCGTCGCACAGCTCATCGATGCGCCGGGGCGTGAGTTCGGTGAACAGCTGGCCCTGCTTGTCGAGCACACCTGGGATGTTGGTGAGCATGAGCAGTTTTTCGGCCTGCAGCACGGTGGCCAGCTTGGCCGCCACCACGTCGGCGTTGATGTTGTAGCTCTCGTTGTGTTCGCCAAAACCGATCGGGCTGACCACCGGGATGAACTGGTCGTCCTGCAAAGCTTTCACCACCGCCGGGTCGATGCTGGTGATGTCGCCCACCTGGCCCACATCGTGTTCCACGTTCGGGTCTTTCTGGTCGGCCAGTCGCAGCTTGCGCGCGCGGATCATGGCGCCGTCGCGCCCGGTCAGGCCCACCGCCTTGCCGCCGGCGCGGTTGATCAGGCCGACGATGTCTTGTTGCACCTCACCGGCGAGTACCCATTCCACCACCTCCATGGTTTCGGCGTCGGTCACCCGCATGCCCTGGATAAATTCGCCTTTTTTGCCCAGGCGCTGCAGCAGGCCTTCGATTTGCGGGCCACCGCCGTGCACCACCACCGGGTTGATGCCCACCAGCTTGAGCAGCACCACGTCTTCGGCAAAGGCTTGCTGCAAGGTGGGGTCGGTCATGGCGTTGCCGCCGTATTTGATGACCATGGTTTTGCCGTGGTACTTGCGGATGTAGGGCAGGGCCTGCGCCAAGATCTCGGCGCGCTCGCGCGGCTGCACATGGGCCAGGTCAACGGGGGTGTGTGAGGTCATGATCCAAACGGTGAAGGCCGGACGGCGCCCGGTGCGCAGAAATTGTAGGGGCAGCACCGGGGCACAGCCTGCGGTGGACGCGCTACAGTTGCTCCCAGCGCGCCACGCTGGCGCAGGAGAGACCCGATGGCCACCCGACGCACCCCCGACAGTGCACCTGATGCCGACACCACATCGCCCCAGGCCTTGTGGCAGGCCGGCTTTGACGCCATGACCCAAGCCGCCAACCAGGCGCTCGGGCCCCTAGAGGGCTTGTTTGGCCAGCGTGTGGCCAAAGCCATGAGCCAGATGGGCATGCCCGCGCCGCTGGAAGTGGCGGCCCTGCGAGAGCAGGTGCAGGCGCTGCGAGACCGGGTGGAGCGGCTGGAGGCCGCGCTGGCCAACGCGTCGCCAACCGTCCACACCGCAGCGCCCGCAGCACCCGCGTCCAGCGCGCCCGCCAAGAAGCGCGCCGCGCCAGCGGCCCAAAAAGCCCCAGCCGCCGCGCCGCGCAGCCGAGCGTCCCGCCGCTGATCGCCCGAGCACCGGCCATGGCCAGCAAGCGCCGAACGCCGCAGCGGATTTTGGAGGCGAGCCTCGCCTTGTTCAACCGCTTTGGTGAGCCCAATGTGTCGACCGCCGCCATCGCCGCTGATCTGGGCATGAGCCCGGGCAATCTGTACTACCACTACCCCGCCAAAGACGAGCTGATCAACGCCTTGTTCGACCAGTTTGACGCTCGCCTGCGCCAGGTGCTGGGCACGGCCGGCGCGGTGCGTGACCTGGAAGAGGCGTGGTTTTTCCTGCATAGCCTGTACGAGGTGGTGTGGGACTACCGTTTTGTCTACCGCGACATCAACGATCTGTTGTCCAAAAACCGCCGCATCGAACAAGCCCTGCAACTGCTGATTGAGCACAAGGTGCAAGCGCTGCGCCAGATGCTTGACGGCCTGCGCGTGGGCAGCGGCCTGCGCATGGACGAGGCCAGCTGTGGCAGCACCGCCGACACCATGGCGGTGTTGCTCACCTATTGGCTGAGCTTTGAATACGTGCGCAACCCGCGCCAGGCGCTGGAGCCCGAGCAGGCCCAAAGCGCCTTGCTGCGCGGTGCCCAGCACCTGCTGGCCTTGCTGGCGCCCCACTGGCCGCCCGAGCAGCAGGCCGCCTGGGCCGCGCTGCAGGCGAGCTACGCCGTGCCCACCAAGGCCTAAGATCGCGCCATGGAAACCAAATGGCTTGAAGACTTTGTCAGCCTGGCTGAAACCCGCAGCTTCAGCCGCTCGGCCCAGTTGCGCCATGTGACGCAGCCGGCGTTCTCGCGCCGCATCCAGTCGCTCGAAGCCTGGGCCGGCACCGATCTGGTGGACCGCTCGTCTTACCCGACCCGCCTCACCCCGGCGGGGCAGACGCTGTACGAACAGTCGCTGGACATCTTGCACACCCTGCAGTCGGCGCGCGCCATGCTGCGCGCCCACACCGCCGCCGCGCAAGACGTGATCGAGTTTGCGGTGCCGCACACCTTGGCCTTCACTTTTTTCCCGTCGTGGTTGTCCGGCTTGCGCGACACGGTGGGCGTAGTCAAAACCCGTCTGACCGCGCTCAATGTGCACGACGCGGTGATGCGGCTGGTCGAAGGCAGCAGCGATTTGTTGATCGCCTACCACCACGCGGCGCAGCCGATTCAGCTCGACACCGAACGCTACGAAATGCTGCCCCTGGGGCAAGAGGTGCTATCGCCGTATTGCAAGCCAGGGGACGACGGTGCGCCTTTGTTCCCGCTGCCAGGCCTGGTGGCCCATCCCTTGCCGTATCTGGCCTATGCGCCGGGCGCTTACCTAGGACGGGCGGTGGACCAGTTGCTCAAAGACAGCGCCCACCCGGTGCATCTGGACCGCCGCTACGAAACCGACATGGCCGAAGGCCTCAAGGCCATGGCCATTGAGGGCCATGGCGTGGCCTTTTTGCCCGCCAGCGCGGTGCGGCGCGAGCTGCGATCCAAACGCTTGGTGGCCGCCGGTGAACTCTGGCAGACCACGCTGGACATCCGCATCTACCGCGAGCGCGCCACCTCGCGCAAAGCCAAGCGCGCGGTGGAGGCCTTTTGGACCGACCTGCAAGGGCACCTCAAGGTGGGCTTGGCACAATCGGGGGCATGAACGCCTCCACCGCCATCCACTCCCTCACCATCACCCGCCCGGACGACTGGCACCTGCATGTGCGCGACGGCGCCGCCTTGCACACCGTGGTGCCGCACACCGCCGCGCAGTTCGGGCGCGCCATCATCATGCCCAACCTCAAGCCGCCGGTGACCACCGCCGCACAGGCCCTGGCCTACAAGCAGCGCATCTTGGCCGCGGTGCCAGCGGGCGTGGTGTTTGAGCCGCTGATGACGCTCTACCTGACCGACAACCTGGCGCCCGACGAAATCAAGCGCGCCAAAGACGCGGGTGTGGTCGCCTGCAAGCTCTACCCCGCCGGCGCCACCACCAACAGCGACGCCGGTGTCACCGATCTGCGCAAGATCTACCCGGTGCTCGAAGCCATGCAGCGCGAAGGCGTGCTGCTGCTGGTGCACGGCGAGGTCACCTCGTCCGACATCGACCTGTTTGACCGCGAGGCGGTGTTCATTGAGCAGCAGCTCAAGCCGCTGCGCCGCGACTTCCCGGGTTTGAAAATTGTGATGGAGCACATCACCACAAAAGAAGCCGCGCAGTACGTGGCCGAGGGCGACGAGAATCTGGCCGCCACCATCACCGTGCACCACCTGCTCTACAACCGCAACGCCATCTTCACCGGTGGCATCCGCCCGCATTACTACTGCTTGCCGGTCTTGAAGCGCGAAACCCACCGCCTGGCGCTGGTGCAGGCCGCCACCAGCGGCAGCCCGAAGTTCTTCCTCGGCACCGACAGCGCGCCGCACCCGGCGCATCTCAAAGAGCACGCCACCGGCTGCGCTGGCTGCTACACCGCCCATGCCGCGATGGAGATGTACGCCGAAGCCTTTGACCAAGCCGGCGCGCTCGACAAGCTCGAAGGCTTTGCCAGCTTCTTTGGCGCCGACTTCTATGGCCTGCCGCGCAACAGCGGCACCATCACCTTGCAACGCGAAAGCTGGACGCCGCCCGAGGCCTTTGCCTTTGGCGAAGCCCAGCTCAAGCCCCTGCGCGCTGGCGAGGCCTTGCCGTGGCGCCAAGTCTTGGCCTGATCGACTGGAGGGCGCCATGGAACGCGCCCTTTCGATCCACGGGTGAGCGGGCCTTGGGTGCCCACGCGCAGGGCGTCGACTTGCCCGATGCCTTGAACCACAGCTTGTCGGCGCCGGTGCGCTTTGTGCCCCAGTCCGAATTGCTGGGCGATCAGGCTTATGAGGCCTTCATTTTTGAGCACGGCTGTGTGCCCACCCGCGAGGGCTTGCACGATTTTTTTAATGCGCTGGTGTGGGCGCGTTTTCCGCTCGCCAAGCGCCGGCTCAACGCCCTGCAGGCGGCTGAAATCGCCCAAGCGGGCGTGGGGCAGGTGCGCGGCAAGGTGCGCGACGCCATCACCGTGCTGGACGAAAACGCCGCGCTGCTGCAAGCGCCCGATGCCATTTGGCAGGCGCTGCGAGAGCGTGAGTGGTCACTCTTGTTTGGCGAACTGCGGCCGCTGTGGGCGCAGGCGCGGCTGGTGCTGTTTGGCCACGCTTTGCTTGAGAAGTTGGTCAGCCCTTACAAATCCATCACCGCGCATGTGGTGGATGTGGCGGTGCCGCCCGAGCTGGGCGCGGACTTGGCCGCTTGGGACGCTTGGTTGGCGGCTGCATTGCACGCCCCGTGGCTGGCGGGCAAACCCTTTGTGCCGCTGCCGGTGCTGGGGGTGCCCGGCTGGTGGCCAGCCAACGCCGAGCCGGGGTTTTATGCCGATGCCGGTGTGTTTCGGCCCAAACGCCGCGCGGTCGTGGCAGCGGCAAGCTCTTGAATTTCCGAAACTTCGACCGCATTTGCTCCCGTAATATCGCGGCATCTGTCCGAGCACCGGAACCGTCGCCTGCAAGCGCGGTCCAATTCCGGTGTAATCGGCCAACCGTTTTTCCGACACGGAGCACACATGAAACGCATTGTCCTGTTTGTCTTGACCAACTTCGCCGTGATGGCGGTGTTGATGGTCACCGCCCGCATTCTGGGCGTGGACCGCTTTCTCACCGCCAACGGCCTGAACATGACGGCGCTGGCCTTTTTCTCGCTGATCATGGGCTTTGGTGGCGCGACCATTTCGCTGCTGATGAGCAAGAGCATGGCCAAGTGGAGCATGGGCCTGCAACTGATCAACCAGCCGCGCAACGCCGATGAAGCCTGGATCGTGCAAACGGTGCAGAAGTTTGCCGACAAGGCCGGCATCGCCATGCCCGAGGTCGGCATTTATGAGGGCGCCCCCAACGCCTTTGCCACCGGCGCGTTCAAAAATTCGGCGCTGGTGGGCATTTCCACCGGTTTGCTGCACAGCATGACCAAAGAAGAGGTGGAGGCCGTGATTGGCCACGAAGTGGCCCACATCGCCAACGGCGACATGGTGACCATGACCCTGATTCAGGGCGTGATGAACACCTTTGTGGTGTTCCTGAGCCGGGTGATTGGCTACGCCGTGGACAGCTTTTTGCGCAAGGGCGACAGCCAGAGCAGTGGCCCCGGCATTGGCTACATGGTGACCACCATCGTGCTCGACATCTTGCTCGGTTTTGTGGCGGCCATCATCGTCGCTTGGTTCAGCCGCCAGCGCGAATTCCGCGCCGACGCCGGTGCCGCGCAGATGATGGGCCGCAAACAGCCCATGATCAACGCGCTGGCGCGTTTGGGTGGCCTGACCCCGGGCGAGCTGCCCAAGACCATGCAGGCCATGGGCATTGCCGGCGGCCTGGGCAAGCTGTTCTCCACCCACCCGCCGATGGAAGAGCGCATTGCCGCCTTGCAGCAGCTGTGATCAGCGGCGAGCGCCCACAAAAAAAGCGGCCCTTGGGCCGCTTTTTTAATGCTTGCGCGTTTTACTGGTTGGCCACAGTGCCGTCGTCTGCCATGGCCGCCTCCGCCACATTGGCCATGTGGGTGTAGAGCTGGGCCAGGGCTGGTCGGGTTTCTTTGGTGGAGCGGTCCAGGTAGAAGGCCAGCGATTTATCGCGGTTGCTCGACCATTGGAAGGCCACCCACAGCGCGGCTTTGGCCTGGTCCATCTGGCCGCTGAGCGCCAGCGCCTCGGCCAACGGTGTCCAGGTGGAGGTGCGGCGCGGGTTGAGCAGCAGCGCTTCTTTGAGCACCGCTTGTGCGGCGTTCGGGTCGTTCGCCTTGACCAGCGCAAAACCCAGGTTGGCGGCGATTTCCACGTCTTGCGGGTTTTCTTGGCGCGCTTGGCGCAGCTGGGTGATGGCTCCGGCCACGTCGTCGGCTTTGAGCGCTTCCAGCGCCGCCGCATTGAGTTTGCGCGCCACCGCCTTGTTGCCCAGGTCGGGTTTGGGCAGGGCGTCGATGTGGGTGGCGGCGCGGAGCACACCGTCCAGATCACCTTGTGCGGCGGCCGCCAGAGTGTGTTGCACACAGGCGCCAATGGCGTTGCAGTCGCCCGCAGGCGCTGCCGCAGCGTCCGCTTCGGGCGCGGGAGCGGCAGGGGCTTCAGCAGCGGGTGCCTCGGCCAAAGGCTCTGGCGCTGGCGGTGCGGCGGGTGCGGTCGCTACAGCGGGGGTGTTGCGCAGACCCGCCAGCGCGGTGCTCACGCCTTCGTCGGCTTTGGCCAGCATGTCTTCAAAAAAAGTGGCGTCCATGGTGCGGTTGTTCACCTTGAACAGGCCTTTGGCGTATTCGTAGTTGGCGCTCAGGCTGTCGCCTTGTGCCACCACAAAGCCAGAAGCCACCGCCATCTCACGCTGCTGCGCCGGGATCACATCGCCTTGGAGCTTGAGCTTGCCGTTGGAGCGCAGCTGCGCCGCCAGCGAGGGTGTGCCGCCGCTGGCTTCGGTCAGTTCGACGATGAAAGAGCCCTCCAAGCTGCCGTTGGCGGCTTTGCCGGTGAGGGTGGGCATGCCGAATGAGAAGCCTTTGGCCAAGAGCGTTTCCAACGCCTGGGCGGCGGACTGGCTTTCTTGAGCCGTCAGCGCTTCCATGCCACAGCTGTCTTCAAACAGCTTGATCAGGCTTTCCACCGACGCGGTGTGCAGGCCATTGAGCGCCCACTCCATGCGCAGGTCGGTCAGCACCTGACCGCCGCCTTCGATCTTGCGCAGCGACGGTGTGAAGCTGGAGTTCAGCCGGTCGCCTTGTTCGCGCGCTTCCATTTTGAACTCCAGCCCTTCCAGCGAACCTTGGCTGGCGCTGGCCTGTGCCACCTTCAAACTGCCGCTGCCGGTGCCTTTGCTGCGGTTGTCGATGTCCAGATCGATCGCGATGCCCTGCACATCGAAGGCCTGCCCATTGCCACGCATGACGGCCCGCTCGATCTTCCACTCCAAGGCGAGCGCCTGGCCATTCATCACCAGGGTGCCAGCCGAGGGCGTGATGTCCAGCACCTCGCCCGAGCGGCGCAAGGCCACGGCGGGCAGGCTCATGTCGCTGCGCACCGCACCGCCTATGCCAACTGCGCCCTGGCCGCTCAAGGCAGACGCCGAACCAAACAGGGTTTTGAACGCCTCGGCGGTATCGCCCTCGGGCGTGAGCTGCCAAGCAAAGCGCGCCGCGCCGGTGGGCAAGGGCAAATGGCTCAGGGTGTGGTTCACCCGAACGGTGAAGCTGTCGTCCGCGTCCGGCTGCGCTGCGCAACTGGGCGAATAAGTGGCCGCCAGCTGGCCGCTGGATTGGAACATGCCCCGGTTGTGCTGCACCTCGCGCACACGCCACACACTGGCTGCACCCGCTTTGGGCGGTACCGCCAGCCCTTTGAGGGTGTTTTCGGCTTGTATGCCGATGTAGACCCCGCTGCCTGCCCATGCCGCCATCGCAACCAGGGCCGCCGCCCCCGCACCCACCCATGTTTTGTTCATGCCCATTCCTCGGTTGAAAGAGGAATTATTGCCAATATTGGTGTTTTAAATAAATAAATGACAAATATATTGAGTTGTTGACCACCAACACCGGGTGGTCAGGGCGATCCTGTGGCGTTTTCGGTCACGCCAACAGCGTGTCGCGGGCCACCGCCTCGGCCACTTTGATGCCGTCCACCCCCGCCGACAAAATGCCACCGGCGTAACCCGCGCCTTCGCCGGCGGGATACAGGCCCCGGGTGTTGAGGCTCTGAAAATCGGCGCCCCGGGTGATGCGCAGCGGTGAGCTGGTGCGCGTCTCCACCCCGGTGAGCAAGGCGTCGGGCATGTCGTAGCCGGCGATCTTGCGGCCAAACACCGGCAGCGCCTCGCGCATCGCCTCAATCGCGTAGGTCGGCAGGGCGGGCGCGAGATCGGTCAGGTGCACACCCGGTTTGTAAGACGGCGCCACCTCGCCCAGCGCGGTCGACGGCTGGCCGGCCAAGAAGTCGCCCACCAGTTGGCCAGGCGCTTCGTAGGTGCCGCCGCCCAGTTCAAAGGCGCGGCTTTCCAGCTGGCGCTGCAGCACCACACCCGCCAAGGGATGCGTCTGGCCTTGGGCGATCAGCGCCTGCGCTTGCGCCGCGTAGCGCGGGCCGTCGGTCTCGCCAAAGGCGGCGGTCCACAGCGGCGCGTCCTGCGGAAAGCGGATCGGGAAATCGCTCGGGTCGATGCCCACCACCATGCCGGCGTTGGCGTTGCGCTCGGCGCGCGAGTACTGGCTCATGCCGTTGGTGACCACCCGACCCGGCTCAGACGTGGCGGCCACCACCGTGCCGCCGGGGCACATACAAAAACTGTAGACCGCGCGCCCGTTTTGCGCGTGGTGCACCAGCTTGTAGTCGGCCGCGCCCAGCAGCGGGTGGCCGGCGTGGCGGCCCCAGCGCGCCCGGTCGATCACACTTTGTGGGTGCTCAATCCGAAAGCCGACCGAAAACGGCTTGGCTTCCATGAACACCCCCGCGTCCCACAGCAGGGCAAAGGTGTCGCGTGAACTGTGGCCCAGCGCCAGCACCACCCGCTGGGCGGGCATGTCCAGGTCTTGTTCGGTGTCGAGCCGGCGCACGCGCAAGGCCTGCACCCGCTGCTGGCCATCGGGCCCTGTGGCCAGTGTGATGCCGGTGAGCTGGTGCTCAAAGCGGATCTCGCCACCCAGCGCCATGATCTTCTCGCGCATGGCCTCGACCACCTTCACCAGCTTGAACGTGCCGATGTGGGGGTGCGCTTGGTACAGGATCTCGGGCGGAGCGCCCGCGTCCACAAACTCCTGTATCACCTTGCGGCCAATGAAGCGCGGGTCTTTGATTTGGCTGTAGAGCTTGCCGTCGGAAAACAGACCGGCGCCGCCTTCGCCGTATTGCACATTGCTTTGGGGGTTGAGCACCTTTTTGCGCCACAGGCCCCAGGTGTCTTTGGTGCGTTGGCGCACCGGCTTGCCCCGCTCCAGCACGATGGGCTTGAGCCCCATTTGGGCCAAGGCCAGTGCGGTGAACAAACCACAAGGCCCCAGGCCCACCACCACCGGGCGCTCGGCCTCATTGGCGGGCCAGTGGGTGGGCGCCATGGCCGGTGGCGTCCAGCGCATGTCGGGTGTGGCGATGATGTGCGGGTTTTGGGCGTGGCGCTGCAGCAGCGCGGCCTCTTGGCTGGGGTCGGCCAGCGTCACATCGACGATGTAGACCGCCAACAAATCGGCCTTGCGCGCATCGAAGCTGCGTTTGAACACCTGCAACTGGCCAATGGCCGCTGGGTCCACGCCCAAGGCCTGGGCGGCCAAGCGGGTCAACGCCTCCATGGGGTGGGGCGGCGGCAGGCGGTCGTGGTCGGTTTCGGTGGGGGCGTCGGCGGCGCGGCGGTGTTCGAACGGCACCTCGGCCAGCGGCAGTTTGAGTTCGGCGATGCGGATCATGGGGTGGGCTTGTGGTGATCAAGCAAACATGAAAAACGCGATTGTCGCAGCCCGCTGAAGCGCTGTGCCCACTGCGCGGGCGATAATCGCACCGTGAAGCGCGCCAGACCGCCGCTGGCACGAGACCCGAAAGGGTGTGCTGGAGGAACGTCCGGACTGCACAGGGCAGCGCAGGAGGTAACACCTCTCCACCGATCAGCCGAATGGGGCAACCCAGGCGGCCCTAAGGTGAGGATCAGAGCAACAGAGACGAGCCGATTCAGTTCGGGTGAAACGGGCAATCTCTGCGCGCAGCAATACCAAATAGGCACGCGTTGATGTGGCTCCGCGGAGCGTGCGGGTAGGTAGCACCGAGCCGCTTGGGCGACCAGCGGCCCAGATGAATGGCGGTCACACCGCCGGCCACCGCAAGGGGGTCAGCGGTGCACAGAATCCGGCTTATCGGCGCGCTTCACACTTTATTCACCGGACTTTGGCTTGTGTATGATGCGTTGGTGCATCAAAATTGATGCATTTCAAGCTTCCGGAGGTTGTATGCGCACCACCGTCACGATCGAGGACTCCCTGTACGAGCGGGCTTTGCAGGTGGCCGACCCGGGCATGGACAAGGCCGATTTGTTTCGCGAAGCGTTTCGCACTTTTGTGCGGGTGCAATCCGCCAAGCGGCTGGCGGCTTTGGGCGGAGCCGAGCCCGCCATGGAAGACCTGCCGCGCCGGCGTGAAGAGCCCGCCAAATGACGGCGGTGCTGGTGGACACCTCGGTGTGGGTGGACCACTTTCGCCGTGGCAACACCGCGCTGGAGCGGCTGTTGTGGCAAGACGCGGTGTTGTGCCACCCGTGGGTGATTGGCGAGATTGCCTGCGGCACCCCGCCCGCCCGTGAACAGACCCTGGCCGATCTGGCGGCTTTGCAGACCGCCAAAGTGGCCAGTGTGCAAGAGCTGATGGTATTCATTGACCGGGAACACTTGAGCGGCCTGGGCTGTGGCCTAGTGGACCTGGGCCTGCTCGCCTCCACGCTCATGACCCCTGGGGCGCAGTTGTGGACGCTGGACAAACGCTTGTCGGCCTTGGCTGATCGGTTTGGCGTGGCGTCTTAATGCTGACCCTGTTGACCGGCAGCCTGGTGGTCTTGGCCTGTCTGGTCATGCCTGTGCGCACCGAGCAGCAGGACCACACAGCGGGTTGACCCGTGGCGAGACGCCATGTACAGTTTGCGTGCATCACGCATCACGCATCACGCATCAACCTGGAGCCCGCCATGCGCACCACCCTCAGCATCGACGACGACGTGTTGTTCGCCGCCAAAAGCATCGCCCTGCGCGAAGGGCGCAGCGTGGGTGAGGTGGTGTCTGAGCTGGCGCGCCGCGCTTTGCAGGCGCCGGTGGCGGGCGATGCGGGTGTGAGCCCAATGGACGCCCAGCTGGCCGCCTTGGGCCTGACGCCTTATCGGGCGCCCGATGTGCCGGTGGTGACGCAGGCGCAAGTCGAGGCGCTGCGCGAGGCCGAGGGCGTATGAGCACCCTCAGGCGCTCAGCTCCGAATTGCGCAGCACGAAGGGTTGTGGCATGAGCCGCCGGGTGGGCGAGGCCTCGCCGGCCTACTTGGCGCAGTCGGTGTCGGCCACCGCGCCGGTGAGCCTGCTGGATGTGAATGTGTTGATCGCCTTGTGCGACGGCCGCCATGAGCACCACGAACTGGCTGCGCGCTGGTTTGTGGACCACGCGGCCCAGGGCTGGGCCAGTTGCCCGCTGACGCAAAACGGCGCCATCCGCATCATGAGTGCGCCGGCCTATCCGGGCGCGCGGCCGGTGGCCCAGGTGCTGGCGCAGTTGCAGGCCATGTGCGCCCACGCCCACCACCGTTTTTGGCCCGACGCGGTGAGTCTGGTGCAGGCTGGCACGCTCAACCCGGCGCACCTGTTGGGCCACCGCCAGCTCACCGATGCGTATCTGTTGGCGCTGGCCGTGCACCACCGTGGGCGGCTGGTCACGCTCGACGGTGGTGTGGCGCTGCAGATGGTGCAGGGAGCCACACCCGCGCACCTGCTGCGTTTGTTGCCCTGAGCGGTGCTACAAGTTGAATCCACCCAAGCTGCGGATGCGCTCCACATGCGCCAGCAGCGAGCGCTGCGCCACCGGCCACAGGCGCTCGGGCACATCGGCGTAGGCCAGCTTCACCCATTCGTCTACCGGGCCGTCGGGCAGGGCTTGCAGCGCGCGCGCCACTTTGGCCTCGCGCGCCAAGCGGTGTGCTTTGAGCTGGGCAATGGCTGCTCGGGCGCCGCCATGTTCTGGGCCACTGGGGTTGTCGGCGCTGCGCGGCCAGTCGCCCAGCACATAGCCGTGCGCCGGCAGGATGAAATGGACCGCATGTTCGGCGCACACTGCGTCGAGTTTGTCGAGCGAATCCAGGTAATCGGCCATGTTGCCGTCGGGTGGGTCGATGACGGTGGTGCTGCCGTTCAAGATGTGGTCGCCACTGAACAGCAAGCCGTCTTCCTCTAGCACCAGGCACACATGGTTGGCCGCGTGGCCGGGGGTGTGCACCGCGCGCAGGGTGTGGGTGGTGCCGTTGCCCTGCAGTGTGATGTGTTCGCCATCGGCCAGGGCGCGGTCGGGGGTGAAGGCGCTGTTGGCGCGCGCGGTGGGGGCGCTGGGCAGGCCCAGGATGGGTGGCGTGGTCCGCCCGCCCTGCGCACAGAGCGCCTGCAGGCGCGCCGCACCTGGTGAATGGTCGGGGTGCGAATGGGTGCAGACGATGACTCGGATGTCGCCACCGGCGGCGCGCCACAGACGCTCAATGTGTTCGGCCTCGTCCGGGCCGGGGTCGATCACCGCGTAACCGGTGTGGGGGTCGCCCACCAAGTAGGTGTTGGTGCCGGGGCCGGTCATGAAGCCGGGGTTGGGGGCGGTGAGGCGCTGCACGTTTTTCAGCAGCGCCACGGGTCGTTCGGTTTGCCAGGCCAGCTCGTGCACGATTTGGCCGTCGGGGCAGGTCAGCGCCAGCTCGCCAAACGGCGCTTCGTGCTCCATGTGGCGCGACTCTTTGCCGTGCAGCAGGCCAGCGCGTGGGCAGCTGGTGAACAGGGGCTCGTCCGTGGCCGAGCACGCTGCCAGCACCTTATCCACCGTGGCGTAGGCCTGCAGCCGGTCCAGCGTGTGGATGGTGGGGAAGATGATGAAGAACTGGCCGGCCGCGTGCCGGGCCAGCGCATCGGCCGGGCGCACCCAGACCGGCTCAAACTGCTCGGACTCGTCGGCCACCGGTTCTTGGCCTTCGGGCATGCGGGCCACCAAAAACGGCACATCAAAGCGTTTGGGCAGGTCGCGGTCGGTGATCCAGTGCGCCAGCACAAACACCTCGGCGCCGGCCAAGGTCAGGCCGTGGGCGGCGCATTGGGCGGCAAACGGGGCCTTGCGGTCGAGCGCGGCGATGTCGTTGGTGCGCAGGTGGCTGCCGTCGGCGCGGCGGGCCAGCAACACGCCCAACTCTTCAAAGCTCTCGCGGATGGCGGCGATCGCCTGGGTCAGGCTCACGTCGCTCTGGGTCGGGCGCCGGGTGGATTGGCCATGGCACTGCGCATCGGCCGCGTCGATGCCCCCGCCCGGGAACACATAAGCGCCAGGCGCAAAACTCGCGCTCATGGAGCGGCGCGTCATCAGCACTTCCAGGCCTTCGGGGCCGTCGCGCAGCAGCAGCACGGTGGCGGCGGATCGCAGGGGCGCCACGGCGCGGGCGGGGTGGAGGAGTTGGGTGGGTCTGACCATCCAAGCATTGTGCCGCCAAGGCGGATAATCCGGCCCATGCGCATACCGTTCACCAAAATGCAGGGCGCGGGCAACGACTTTGTGGTGCTCGACGAAACCCGGGGCCGCTTTGGCCTGACCGAAGCCCAATACCGCTGGCTGGCCGACCGCCATTTTGGGGTGGGCGCCGACCAGATTTTGAGTGTGCGCCCCGCGCCGAACGAAACGGTGGATTTTGAATACGTGATCCACAACGCCGACGGTGGCGAGGTGGAGCACTGCGGCAACGGCGCACGCTGTTTTGTGCGTTACGTGCACGACCAGGCGTTGACCGCTCGCAACCCGGTGCGGGTGCGGGTGAAGCACGGCGACATCAGCCTCTTGGCCGAGCCCGATGGCCGGGTGCGGGTGGACATGGGCGCACCAATATTTGATTTGCCTCAGGTGCCGTTTGACGTCCAGGGTCTGACCGCGCAGCCCAGCGGCGGCTTTGAGCGCTGGCCCTTGCCGCTGGCGCAGGGCGCGGTGGCCGAGGTGGCGGTGCTGTCCATGGGCAATCCCCACGCGGTGCTGCGGGTGGACGATGTCGACACCGCTCCGGTGGCCACCTGGGGTCCACAGATCGAACACCACCCTTGTTTCCCACGCCGGGTCAACGCCGGCTTTTTGCAGGTGGTCTCGCGCAGCGCGGTGCGGCTGCGGGTGTACGAACGCGGCGCGGGCGAAACCCTGGCCTGTGGCACTGGCGCCTGTGCGGCGGTGGTGGCGGGCATCCGCCAAGGCTGGCTGGACGAGCGGGTGGATGTGCACACCCGGGGCGGTCTGCTCACCATCGAATGGCAGGCCTCTGCTGGTATCGACCAGCCGGTGTTCATGACCGGCCCGGCCACCCGCGTGTTTGAAGGCACCATCGACGTTCCCGATCTTTGACATTCACCACCATGACCACACCCGACGACAACGCCCTGGCCCCAATCACCGAAGGCGACATCGCCAACTACTTGCTCAACACACCCGATTTTTTTGAGCGCTACGCCGCCTTGCTGGCCGGTGTGCAACTGGTCAGCCCCCACGGCGCCCGGGCGGTGAGCCTGCAGGAGCGCCAGGTGGAAATCCTGCGCGAGAAGATGAAAACGCTGGAGATGAAGGCGGTGGGCATGATCCGCCACGGCCATGAAAACGCCGCCATCACCGACAAACTGCTGGGCTGGGTGGAGGTGCTGCTGCGGGTGCGCGAGCCGGCCGACCTGCCCCAGACCTTGTGTGACGACATGAAGCAACGCTTTGCCCTGCCGCAAGCGGTCTTGCGCTTGTGGGGGCTGGACGCCGTGCACAAGAGCCTGCTCGCCGCTGCGCCGCTGGACGGCGCGCTGCAAGAGCAGTTGCAGGCGCTCACCGAGCCCTTGTGTGGCCTGACGCCTGACGCTGAGTTGTCGCAGGCGCTGCGGCCTTGCTTGGCGCCCGGTGTGCTGGCCAATTCGCTCGCGGTGGTGCCCTTGCGGGCGCAAGTGGGCGGCCCGGTGATCGGTGCGCTGTTGCTGGCATCGGACGAGGCCCAGCGCTTCACCGCCGACATGGGCACCGACTTTTTGCTGCGCATCGCCGACATGGCGGGCGCGGCGCTGTCGCGGCTGTACCCGGCCGCTTGAGCGCAGGGGCGGTTGCGGTATGCACTGGCCCGCCACCCTCAGCGCCGACGACGCGCAGCACCTGCACAACTACCTGCGCCATGTGCAGGTGGAAAAACGCTTGGCCGAACGCACCTTGGCGCTCTACACCGAAGATTTGCAGCGTTTGGCCACCGAGGTGCTGGAACCCGACCTGGGCCTGCTGCGGCTGCAGCCCGCGCACATTCGCCGCGCGGTGGCGCGCATGCACGCCGGCGGGCGAACGCCCAGTGGCATCGCCCGGGTGCTGTCCAGCTGGCGCGGGCTGTTTCGCTGGCTGGGCCGCGAAGGCCTGATGGGGCACAACCCGGTGCAAGACGTGCGCGCCCCCAAAGCGCGCAAGCCCCTGCCCAAGGCCTTGCCGGTGGACCAAGCGGTGCAGCTGGCCGCCCATGTGGAGCCCGACGACGACCCGGCGTTGGCCGCGCGCGACCATGCGGTGGCCGAGTTGCTGTACGGCTGCGGCCTGCGCATTGGCGAGTTGGTGGGGCTTGATGTGCAGGCCAGCGCCGAGGCGCGCGGCTGGATCGACTTGGCCGAGGCCGAGGTGTTTGTGCTGGGCAAAGGCGGCAAACGCCGCAGCGTGCCGCTGGGGCGGGCGGCGGTGCAGGCGCTGCGCGACTGGCTCACCGCCCGCGAGGGCTGGGCGCCAGAAGTGCCAGCGCTGTTTGTCGGCCAGCGTGGCCAGCGGCTCACGCCCCAGCACTTGCGGCTGCGGTTGCGGCAATTGGGGCTCAAAGCTGGCGTCGACACCCCGGTGCACCCGCACATGCTGCGCCACTCGTTTGCCAGCCATGTGCTGCAGAGCAGCGGCGATTTGCGCGCGGTGCAAGAACTGCTGGGCCACGCCAACATCGGCACCACCCAGGTCTACACCCGGCTCGACTTTCAGCACCTGGCCAAGGTGTACGACGCCGCCCACCCACGGGCGAAGCGCAGCAAACCGTAGCGGCTAGTGTCTTTGCTGCGCCATTTGCCGGCACAATGCGCATCTCTAGGGCATACCCCCTGGATGTATCACCTCAAGGAGACCCACCATGTTCAAGCCTCTGTCTGTGTTGAAAACTTTGTTGTTGTCGCTGGCCCTGTCCACCGCCGCTTATGCGGACGACGTGATCAAAACCGTCTATCACATGAGCGAGGGCATTCCGCAGGCCTCGCGCGCGATCAACAACATCCGCAACCACCTGGCCGCCGATCCCAAAGCCAAAATTGTGGTGGTCACACATGGCCTGGGCATCGACTTTTTGCTGGAGGGCGCCACCAACCAGATGGAGCAACCTTTTGCCGGTGGTGTGGCCGATTTGGCGTCCAAAGGCGTGGAATTCCGCGTCTGCAACAACACCCTGGTGTCGCGCAAGATCAGCGCCGACAAGCTGTTGATGGAAGCCAAGGTGGTGCCGTCTGGTGTGGCCGAGGTGGCCAAGCTGCAGGCCAAAGAGGGTTTTGTTTATCTGCGCCCCTGAATTCGCCGCGCAGTCAAAGTCAGCGGCGTGGCATGGGGCGTCAAACCGGCGAAGGCCAACTGCACTACACTCCCCGGCTGTTTTGAGGCGCTGGGTGCGCCGAATGGGAAATTGTCCATGTCGCTGATTCCTGCCACCATCCTCACCGGCTTTCTGGGTTCGGGCAAAACCACGCTGCTCAAGCGCGTGCTCACCGAAGCCCATGGCCAGAAGATTGCGGTGGTGGAAAACGAGTTCGGTGAAGAAAACATCGACAACGAAATTTTGGTGGCTGACACCACCGAAAACATCATCCAGATGAGCAATGGCTGCATCTGCTGCACCATCCGCGACGATTTGCGCGCCACCTTGGCCGACCTGGCTACCCGCCGCCGCAAGGGCGAGCTCGACTTTGAACGGGTGGTGATCGAGACCACCGGCTTGGCCGACCCTGGTCCCGTGGCCCAGACCTTCTTTATGGACGACGAGGTGGCCGAGCAGTATTTGCTCGACGCGGTGGTGACGCTGGTGGACGCCAAACACGCGGCCCAGCAGCTCAACGACCGCCAAGAGGCGCGCCGCCAGGTGGGTTTCGCCGACCGCTTGTTCATCAGCAAGGCCGATCTGGTCTCGGCCGACGAGTTGGACGCGCTGACCCACCGCCTCAAACACATGAATCCGCGCGCGCCCATTGCCCGGGCACATTTTGGTGAGGTGCCGATCCGTGAGGTGTTCGATCTGCGTGGCTTTAACCTCAACGCCAAGCTCGACATCGACCCGGACTTTCTGGGGGGGCAGGACGAGCACGCCCACCACGACCATGGGCACGAGCACCACGATCACGACCATGTGCACGGGGAGCACTGCAACCATCCCTCGCACCAGCACGGCCACGGCCATGGGCACCACCATCACCACGACGACGATGTGAAGAGCTTCGTCTACCGGTCGGACCGCCCCTTTAACCCGGCCAAGCTCGAAGACTTTTTGGGCGCCATCGTGCAGGTCTATGGCCCGCGCATGCTGCGCTACAAAGGGGTGTTGCACATGCAGGGCACCGAACGCAAGGTGATTTTCCAAGGGGTGCACCAGCTCATGGGCAGCGACCTTGGGCCCGAATGGGCCGAAGGCGAGGCCCGGGTCAGCAAGATGGTGTTCATTGGTATCGACCTGCCCCGGGACATCCTGGTGCAAGGCTTGGACCAGTCCTTGGTCTGAGCTGGGCAACAGACGCACAGGATGCAAACACCGTGATGCTGCTTTCCATCCTGCGCGGTTTGGGTTTTCCCGCCCAGACCCCTGTCCAGGCCAGCGAGCCGCCGCCGCGCCGCACGCAGGCGTCCGCCACTCAAGGTATAACTGGCGCCTCAGAGCCAGAAAAGCCAGCCAGATCCCACGGATCAGATAGGAGACCTGCTGTGAAAGCCGCAACCCGCAAGACCGCCAGTGCCGTGCCTGCGGCCAAAGTCCCGGCGCGTGGGACAGCCGCCAAGGCGGTCGTTGCCTCCCCCAAGGTGTCCAAGGCCAAGCCTGTGACCAAGGCCGCACCGGCCAAAGCGGTCAAGCCCGTGGCAAAAAAGGCAGCACCCGCCAAGACGGCGTCCAAGGCAGCGCCCAAAGTGGCAGCCAAGGCCCCAAGCAAAAGCAGTGCAGCGGCCAAAGGCGTGCCCACGAAAGCCAAGGCGCCGCGCCAAGCCAGTGCTGCGCCGACGGCCACACGGCCTGCCAAGCCCGTGGCCGCCGCGGCCCGCCCCCGTGTGCCTGCCCCGGCCCCCAAAGCCGTTGCAGCCAAAGTGGCCAAGGCATCGCCTGCGCCTGCCAAAGCGTCTGCCAAGCCCGCCAGCAAAGTGGCCACCCCCAAAGTGGCTGTGGCCACCAAACCACGGCCAGCCCCGGCGGTCGCACCAAGTCCGGTGGCCAAATCTGCCCCCGTACAATCGCCCGCTTCGTCGCTGCCCAAGGTGGGCGCGACGATCGAACAGCCCGCACCCATGGGGAAGCGGGCGGCCCGCAAAGTCATGATGGATCAGATGAGTCAGCCAGAGGTGCTGCCCACCCACGCTCCAGACGCTGCCAAGGCCACATTTTCCGCTGCCACCGAACGAGTTGTGACCATGCCCACTGCCCAAGCCTCCGCTGTGAAGAAAGACCCCAAGCGGGCAGACAACTGGAAGAAGTTCAGCCTTGAAGAGCTGACCGATGCCGACATCCTCTCCATGCCCGACAGCGAGTACATGAACGAGGTGCAACTGGCCTACTTCCGCCGCAAGCTCAGCACACTGCGCGACGATATGTTGGCCAACGCCGGCGAAACCACAGAGCACCTGCGCGAAGACACGGTTGTGGTGCCCGACCCAGCCGACCGCGCCACCATCGAAGAAGAGCACGCCTTGGAGTTGCGCACCCGCGACCGCGAGCGCAAGCTGCTCAAGAAGATCGAGCAATCGCTCGCGCGCATCGATGCCAACGACTATGGGTATTGCGACGAGACGGGCGAGGCCATCGGTGTGGCCCGCCTGTTGGCGCGTCCGACCGCCAGCTTGTCGCTCGAAGCGCAACAGCGCCGAGAGCTCAAACAGAAAATGTTTGGCGACTGAACGGGGGCAGGGTGAAGCATTGGTCTTGTGGCCTCAGCGGCTTGCGCTGCCAAGCCGCTGAGCTGCCCGAACGCCATGGCTGTTGAGCCTAAGACCACCTGGGCCGACTTGGAGCCCAATGCGGCAGGCAAGGGCAGTGAACACTCTAAGGAAGCCCTGCGCGAACTGATCGAGACGCGGCGCTACAACGATTTGGTGCGCAAGCGCGAGTTCGATTTTTTGCGCCAGATCCGCTTGCAAGGTGGCGCCCCCAACGCCAGCGGGCAAGAGCCGCCCTCGCGTTTGCAAACCCAATGGTTGATTGGCCCCGCCAGCGAAGTGCTGGCCACCCCGGGCAGCGAAGGCGCCGACACCTCGCGCCCATGGTGGCGCAAACGCGCTCAGCGCCCCGGTATGGACACCGTACAGGTGGCGCAGTATGTGCCCGATGCCGCTGTAGCAAGCGCTCTGCCGCAGTTCCAAAAGACCGAAATTTTGCCGGTCAGTGACAGCGAATCTGCGGTGATGGTGCTGTCGACCGACCAACGCATCCACGCTGCGGCACGGGCTTTTGCCAGCGGTGACGACATGGGCGCCGAGCTGCATCTGCTGTTGGTGGTGGGGCAGCCCGGTGGCGAAGAGGATGCGCAGGCTTGGCTGACCCTGCTCGAGCTGTACCACGTCACGGGTCAGGCCGAGGTGTATCAGAGCCGAGCCACCGAATTTGTATCCCGCTTTGGCCGTGCCGCACCGCCCTGGCACAATGGTTTGTCTGAAAACAGCGCCAGTGCGGCACAGCAGCCGGTCTGGTCCAGCCCGGTGCAGCCCCAGCTGACCGATTTGATCCCGCTGCAGATGCTGGCGCAGCCCGGTGCCCCGCTGAGCCTGGATTGGAGCCGGCTAGCGGCCATGGACGACAAGACGGTGCGTGCGCTCACCGGTCTGTGCAAGCTGTGGTCGTCCCAAACACTGCAGCTCGAAGTGCGTGGCGCCACCCGGCTGCTGGCCTACTTGGCGGGCAAGACGCCATGTGGTGTGCCACACACCGAGCGCCTGTGGTGGGAGGCGCGCTTGGCGGTGCTGCATATGCTGGGGCGCGACCAAGAGTTTGGCGCAGTGGCCAAGGACTTTGCCGCCACCTACGCCTGTGCAGCACCCAGCTGGGAACCGCCGAACTGCCGCTGTGTGGTGCGCGATGGCGACACTGAGCCTACCCGACCATCACCCGCTGTGGCGGCCTCGCAGAGCGTTTTGCAGGGCGTGGTGGCGGATGAGCAGCGCCCTTGGAGCCAGCTCTGGAGTCCGCCTGAGCCCGGGCCTGTGCCCTGGGAAATCCGTTGTGATGGCCTCTTGCGCATCGATCTGTCTGCCGCCACCGACTTTCTGGACTGGTTGCGGCTGCAGCACCAAGCGGGTTTGCGCATCCACTTGGTGGGCGTGAGCCGGTTGGTGGCCGCGCTGTTGCTGTCGATGCGGGTGGGTGATGTGGCCCGCCTGACCCTGCGCCAAGATTGAAATAGATCGCCTCGGCCCCAACTGCGGGGTCCTTAAGGAAATGTGATGTCAGACCCAGTTTTTCACGGTACCACCATCGTCAGTGTGCGCCGCCCTGGCCCCAACGGCGACGAAGTGGCGATTGGCGGTGATGGCCAGGTCACACTCGGCCACATTGTGGTCAAAGGCACTGCGCGCAAAGTGCGCAAGCTCTACCGCAACCAGGTGCTGGCCGGTTTTGCCGGCGCCACCGCCGATGCGTTCACCTTGTTTGAGCGCTTTGAGGCCAAGCTGGAAAAGCACCAAGGCCACCTGCAGCGCGCCGCCATCGAGCTCACCCGCGACTGGCGCACCGACCGGGTGCTGCGCCGGCTCGAAGCCATGCTGGCCGTGGCCGACAAGCAGCACTCGCTCATCATCACCGGCAATGGCGATGTGTTGGAGCCCGAACACGGCATTGTGGCCATTGGCAGCGGCGGCGCTTATGCCCAAGCCGCAGCGCGCGCTCTGGTGGAACATTCCAGCCTGGGCGCCGAGCAGATCGTGCGCGAGGCGCTCAAGGTTGCCGGCGAAATCTGCATCTACACCAATATGCACCACACCATCGAGACCCTCTCCTGATGACAGCCCAGCAGCCCAACACCGCGGCACTGACGCCGCCCCAAACCGTGGCCGAACTCGACCGCCACATCGTTGGCCAGCAAGCCGCCAAGCGCGCGGTGGCGATCGCTTTGCGCAACCGCTGGCGGCGCCAACAGGTCGATGAGGCGCTGCGCGCCGAGATCTCGCCCAAAAACATCCTGCTCATTGGCCCCACCGGCGTAGGCAAAACCGAGATTGCGCGCCGTTTGGCCAAACTCGCGGACGCCCCCTTTATCAAGGTCGAAGCCACCAAATTCACCGAAGTGGGCTATGTTGGCAAAGACGTCGACACCATCGTGCGCGACTTGGCCGATATCGCGGTGAAACAGACCCGCGAGGCCGAGGTCAAGCGCCACCGCGAGCGCGCCCAAGACGCTGCAGAGGAGCGCATCCTCGACGCCCTGCTGCCGCCACCGCGCAACCTGACCGGCGAGCCACAGGCCGAGCGCGACAGTGTGGCGCGCCAGACCTTTCGCAAGAAACTGCGCGAAGGCCAGCTCGCCGACAAAGAAATCGACATCGATTTGCCCGAACCCCGACCCACCCTGGAAGTCATGGGGCCCGCCGGCATGGAGGGCATGGCCGAGCAGATCAAGGAGTTGTTTGGTCAGATGGGGCAGGGGCAGCGAAAAACCCGGCGTCTGCGCATTGCCGATGCCTTGCAGCAGCTCATTGACGAAGAGGCTGGCAAGTTGGTCAACGAAGAAGAGATTCGCGCCCGCGCCTTGCACCGGCTGGAGCAGCACGGCATTGTGTTCATCGACGAGATCGACAAGGTGGCCACCCGCAGCCAAGCCAACAGCGCAGACGTGTCGCGCCAAGGTGTACAGCGCGATTTGTTGCCGCTGGTCGAGGGCACCACTGTTTCCACCAAATATGGCGTTGTGCGCACCGATCACATTCTCTTTATTGCATCGGGCGCCTTTCACCTGTCCAAGCCGAGCGACCTGATTCCTGAACTGCAAGGCCGTTTTCCGATCCGGGTCGAGCTGCAATCGCTGGCGGTCGCAGATTTTGAGGCCATCCTCACCAGCACCGACGCCTCGCTGGTGAAGCAGTACCAGGCCTTGTTGGCCACCGAGGGCGTGGCGCTCGACTTCGCGCCCGACGCCATCCGCCGCATTGCCGAGATCGCTTGTGAGCTCAACGAGCGGGTGGAAAATATCGGGGCGCGCCGGCTCGCGACGGTGATGGAGCAGCTGCTCGATGAGATCAGCTTTGGTGCCGCTGAGCCTGGTGGTTCCGCTGCCGTGTTGGTCGACGCTGCAATGGTCGATGCCCGGCTCGCGACCTTGAGCAAAGATGAAAATCTTTCGCATTACATTCTGTAACTCGGTGAATGTTCACCAAACAGCCCCGCTGCCCCTGCAGCGGGGCTTATTTTTTTCAAGCTCCACTTTCAATCAAGTTTCTAAGTCTTTGCTTTTTCTCGGTATTTTGATTGTTTGTGTGCCTTGCATTGCGCTTGTAAGTATTTGATTTCATTGAAAAAATTCCTTGTCTGGGTCTTGTGATCAGGGAATTTCCTGATACAGTGGGAGAAAGTGCAATTAAGTGGTGAAAGGTGTTTTCACCCGGCACATTTCCTCCCCATGTTCCAAGGCGCTTCTGCTCTCGCTCTCGATGCCAAGGGTCGGCTTTCTGTGCCGACCCGGCACCGCGACGCCCTGGTGCAGGTGCAAGGGCAACTCACCATCACCAAACACCCCCATGGTTGTCTGATGGTGTTTCCGCGCCCAGAGTGGGAGGGGTTTCGCGAGCGCATTGCGGCCTTGCCCATGCAGGCGCAGTGGTGGAAGCGGATCTTTTTGGGCAATGCCCAAGATGTGGAAATGGATGGCACGGGCCGGGTGCTGGTGGCGCCTGAATTGCGCGCGGCTGCAGGCATCAGCAAGGATGTGATCTTGCTGGGTATGGGTGCTCATTTTGAGCTTTGGGACGCTGCCACCTATGCCAAACAAGAGGCCGAGGCCATGCAGGCCGAGATGCCCGACGTGTTCAAGGATTTCAGCTTTTGAAGCCCATGGCAGACACGTCCACCGATTTTGTGCACCACACCGTCTTGCTGCGCGAGGCGGTGGACGCGCTGGCCGTGCGGCCAGACGGTCACTACGTGGATGCGACCTTCGGACGAGGTGGCCACAGCCGCGCCATCTTGCACAGCCTGGGGCCGCAGGGCCGGCTCACGGTGTTCGACAAAGATCCTCAGGCGATTGTGGTGGCCCAGGCGTTGGCTGAGGCCGACCCGCGGGTGCAAGTGCGCCACAGCGGCTTTTCGGCACTGGGTGAGCTGCCCGGTGGCACGGTGGCGGGTGTGTTGATGGACCTGGGGGTGAGTTCGCCCCAGATCGACAACCCCGAAAGGGGTTTTTCTTTTCGCCACGACGGCCCGCTGGACATGCGCATGGACACCACGCGCGGCCAGAGTGTGGCCCAGTGGTTGGAGACGGCCAGTGTGGCCGAGATGACGGAGGTGATTCGTGACTACGGCGAAGAACGGTTTGCTGCATCGGTTGCAAAGGCGATTGATCGTCGCCGACAGGAACGGGGCGCTCTTCGAACCACCGCCGAGCTGGCCTCGGTCGTGGCTGGCGCGGTCAAAACCCGCGAGCCGGGCAAGGACCCTGCAACGCGCACATTTCAGGCTTTTCGGATTTTCATCAACGCCGAGCTTGAAGAGCTGCAACAAGTCTTAGACGCCAGTCTGCAGGTGCTGGCGCCACAAGGGCGGCTGGTGGTGATCAGCTTCCATTCGCTGGAAGACCGCATGGTCAAGCGCTTCATGAACCAGCATGCGCGCTCCGAGGTGGACCGCCGCGCGCCGTTTGCGGAGCCCGCGCCCACCTTGCTGGCCGATGTGCGGCGGTGCATGCCCAGCGCCGAAGAGGTGGCAGCCAATCCGCGCGCACGCAGTGCGGTGCTGCGCAGTGCCACGCGCCAGGAGGTGCCAGCATGACGCGTGTGCACCTGTTGTTGGTGGCGGTGGTGTTGGGCAGTGCTTTTTTGTTGGTGCACACCCAGTACGAATCGCGGCGCCTGTACACCGCCATTGACCGGGCCAATTCACAAGCCCAGCGCTTGGAGGCGGACCACGAGCAGCTCAAAGTGCAGAAGCGCGAGCAAGCCACCTCGGCCCGGGTGCAGCAGGTGGCCAGCAGCCGCTTGCAGATGCGTCCCGCCCATCCGGGCATCACCCAGTATGTGGCGCCGCCGCCTTTGCCGGCGAGTCCCGCTCGGGAGACGCAGCCATGAGCAAGCCTGCAATCAGTTACCACGCCAGCCCCTTGCTGGCCAGCAAAACGCCGGTCTGGCGCAGCAAATTCATCATGGCGGCGCTGGCCCTGGCCTTTGTTGGTTTGGCCGGACGGGCCATGTACGTGCAGGTCTTGGGCAACGACTTTTTCCAGTCGCAGGGCGAAAAGCGTTTCACCCGCACCATCGAATTGCCCGCCAACCGGGGCCGTGTGCTCGACCGCAATGGGCTGATCCTGGCATCCAGCGTGCTGGCACGCAGCATTTGGGCCTTGCCCGAAGATGTGGAAAAGAACGACCCCAAGTTGCGCGAACTGGCCCGTTTGTTGGACATGCCTTTGGCCGATCTCAAGCGCCGTATCCAAAGCGACAAGACCTTTGTGTGGCTCAAGCGCCAGGTCGACGAACCCGTTGCCAAGCAAATTGCCGAGTTGGGCATCAAGGGTGTGCACCAGAGCCGCGCCTACAAACGCCAGTACCCTGAGGGCGAAGCAGCCGCCCATGTGGTGGGCTTTACCAATGTCGAAGACGTGGGCCAAGAAGGGGTAGAGCTGGCATTCAACCAACGTCTGTCGGGCAAAAACGGCTCGCGCCGCGTCATCAAAGACCGGCTGGGCCGCGTCATTGAGGATGTGCGCGAGGTGGTCCCGCCGGTGGACGGACAAGACTTGCAGCTGTCGATCGACAGCAAGATCCAGTATTTCGCCTACCAAAAGCTCAAGGATGCGATTGCACAGCACAAGGCCAAAGCCGGCAGCGTGGTGGTGCTCGACGCCCGCAGTGGCGAGGTGTTGGCATTGGCCAATTACCCCAGCTACAACCCCAACCGCCGGCGCAACCTCACGGGGGAGCAGCTGCGCAACCGGGCGCTGACCGACAGCTTTGAGCCAGGCTCGACCATGAAGCCCTTTATTGCGGCCCTGGCGCTGGAGCGCGGACTGGCCCGACCGAACACGCCCATCCAAACCGCTCCGGGGCGCATCTCCATCGGGGGCTCCACCATCAACGATGCCCACGTCCATGGTGTGTTGACCGTGGCCGAGGTGATCCAAAAGTCGAGCAACGTTGGCACCGTCAAGCTGGCCATGCAGATGGAGCCGCGCGAGATGTGGGAGACCTACACCCAGCTCGGTTTTGGCCAGAAGCCAAAGCTGCCCTTTCCGGGCGCGGTGAGCGGCCGGCTGCGGCCCTACAAGAGCTGGCGACCCATTGAGCAAGCCACCATGAGCTATGGCTACGGTTTGTCGTCGTCCTTGTTTCAGCTGGCGCAGGCCTACACCGTGTTTGCCCGCAATGGTGAGCTGATTCCTGTGACGCTGCTCAAAACGGAAACAGACACACCCGGCGTGCGGGTGTTTGATCCTGCCCATGCGCTGGCGGTGCGCAAGATGCTGGAGATGGCGGCTGGTCCCAGCGGCACCGCACCCCAAGCGCAGACCATGGGTTACTCAGTGGGGGGCAAGACCGGGACTGCGCGCAAACAAGAAGGCAAGGGCTATGCCGACAAAAAATACCGCGCTTGGTTTGTGGGCTTGGCCCCGATCGATCAGCCACGGGTGGTGGTGGCGGTGATGCTCGATGAGCCCAGCAACGGAGTGTTTTATGGTGGCCAGGTGGCCGGGCCTGTGTTCAGCGAGACGGTGCAACAGACCTTGCGCATCTTGGGCGTGCAGCCCGATATGAACGTCAAGCCCTTGATCGTGACCCAAGCGGTGGAGGAGTCGTTCTGATGGACGCCCAGATCACCCTGTTGTTGGACCGCTTGCGCCGCGATGTGCGTGGCCAAGTGCGCACCGACAGCCGCCAAGTGCGGCCGGGGGATGCGTTCATCGCTTGGCCCGGTGCGGCGGTCGACGGTCGCCGTTTTGTGGCGCAGGCGCTGGCCGATGGCGCAGCCTTGGCGCTGGTGGAGGCCGATGGCGTGGCCGCCTTTGGCTTTGAAGACGCGCGTGTGCTGCCCGTGCCACAGCTCAAAGCGCTCACCGGCCCTTTGCTGGCCGCTTATCTGGGCCCGCCCTCGGACGCGGTGGATGTGGTGGCCATCACCGGCACCAACGGCAAAACCTCGTGCGCCTGGTGGCTGTCGCAGCTGCTGTCGGCGCTCGGTGAGCCGGCTGGCCTGATGGGCACCTTGGGCATTGGGCGTCCGGCTTTGCCGAATCAAGCGGCCCAGATCGAGGCCACTGGTCTGACCACGCCGGACCCTCTGGCCTTGCAGAGCGGCTTGCGCGCTTTTGCCGACCAAGGCCTCACCGTGTGTGCCTTGGAGGCCTCGTCCATCGGCATTGAAGAGCACCGTTTGGCCGGCTGCCGTGTGGCGGTGGCCGTCTTCACCAATTTCACCCAGGACCACTTGGACTACCACGGCAGCATGGACGCCTATTGGCAAGCCAAGGTGCGCCTCTTTCAGTGGCCCGGCCTGCAAGCCGCTGTGCTGCACACCGACGACCCCCAAGGCGGCGAGCTGCTGCAATCGCTGCGAGACCGCAGTGGCTTGGCGCTGTGGACCTATGGTGTGGGTGCCGCACACGCCGGTGCGCGCCACTTGCAAGCGGTGGAGCTGCGCAGCACCGCGCGCGGCCAAGCCTTCACCGTGGTGGAGACCGATGGTGTGGGCCAGGCGTGTGAGCGCATCGCACTGGAAGTGCCCTTGGTGGGTGTGTACAACGCCATGAACCTGTTGGCGGTGCTGGCCGTGGCCCGTGCGCGTGGACACAGCTTGGCCGCTGCGGTCGCTGCTTGTGCCCAGCTCAGCCCGGTGCCTGGGCGCATGGAACGCGCCGCCGACGCCGAACCCCTGGTGCTGGTCGACTACGCCCACACGCCCGACGCGTTGGACAAGGCGTTGCAAGCCTTGCGCCCGCTGGCGCAGGCGCGCCGGGGCCAGCTGTGGGTGGTGGTCGGCTGTGGTGGCGACCGCGATCCGATCAAACGCCCTTTGATGGCCGCGGCCGCCGAGCGCCAGGCCGACCGCTGTGTGTTCACCAGCGACAACCCGCGCAGCGAAGACCCCGCCGCCATCTTGGCCCAGATGTGTGCTGGTCTGCAGCGCGCCGACGCGGTGCGCGTCGAGCCCGATCGCGCCACCGCCATTGCCGACGCGGTGCGCCAGGCCCAGCCGGCCGATGTGGTGCTGATCGCCGGCAAAGGCCATGAGGACTACCAAGAGGTGGCCGGTGTGCGCCGCCCCTTCAACGACCGCGAACACGCCGTCCAGGCGCTGCGCGCGCGCCCCACACAGGAGGTGTTGGCATGAGCGCAGCGCCCGACCGCTCCCAAGCCAGCCCCATGCACGGCGTGCTGGACCTGTTGCCCCAACTCGGCGGTGCCCGTGTCTTGGGGCAGTGTTTCCAGCCGGTGCTGCGGGTGCACACCGACACCCGAACACTCGCCCCCGGCGATCTGTTTGTGGCCTTGCGCGGCGAACGTTTTGACGCGCACAACTTTGTGCCACAAGCGCACGCCCAAGGCGCGGTCGCAGCACTGGCAGAGCGCGGCTTGGCCGAGGCTGGCCTGCCCGGTGCCGAAGTGCCCGACAGCCGCGTGGCCCTGGGCGAGTTGGCGCGTCTGTGGCGCCAGCGCTACCAGGGCCCGCTGATCGCGGTGACCGGCAGCAACGGCAAAACCACCGTCACCCAGATGGTGGCCACCATCTTGCGCGTGGCCCAGCCCGAGCACACCCATGCCACCCAAGGCAATCTGAACAACGACATTGGGGTGCCGCTGACCTTGTTGCGCTTGCGCGATCACCACCGCTTGTCGGTGGTGGAGCTGGGCATGAACCACCCGGGCGAAATCGCCGGTCTGGCCGCCATGGCACTGCCGACGGTGGCGCTGGTCAACAACGCCCAGCGCGAACACCAGGAATTCATGGGCACGGTCGAGGCGGTGGCGCGCGAAAACGGCGCGGTGCTGCAAGCCTTGTCTCAGGACGGCGTGGCGGTGTTTCCCAGCGACGACGCCCACACCCCGGTGTGGCGTGTGTTGGCGGCCGGTCGCCGGGTGATGACTTTTTCCGACAGCGACACGCAAGCCGATGTGCTGGCCGTGTCCGCCACATGGCAGCAAGGCCATTGGCGCGTCGTGTGGCGCGCTGAGGGGCAACACCACGAGACGCGGCTGCACATCGCGGGACGCCACAACGTGCGCAACGCCATGTCGGCTGCCGCCTGTGCCTTGGCTGCGGGTGTGCCGGCGCAGGCGGTGAATGCCGGCCTCGAAGCGTTTGAGCCGGTGGGCGGGCGTTCGCGCGCGCTCAGCCTGCGCTGGCCCAGCGGCCACACCTTGGGCTTGGTGGACGACACCTACAACGCCAACCCCGACTCGGTGCGCGCCGCCATCGACGTGTTGGCCGAGCTGCCGGGCCCGCGCTGGCTGGCGCTGGGCGATATGGGCGAGGTGGGCGACCAAGGCTTGGCTTTCCACCTCGAAGTGCTGCGCCACGCCCGCGCCCGTGACATCGACGCGGTGCATGTGAGCGGCGACTGGATGCGCCAAGCCTGCGATGCGCTGCGTGCCGCCGGCGAGCCGCTGCCCACTCTGTGGGACGAGGTCGACGCCTTGGCCGGCCACTGGGTTGCGAACATTCAACAAGCCCACACCGCTCCCGCTAGCGCGCTGGTCAAGGGCTCGCGCTTCATGCGCATGGAGCGGGTGGTGCAGGCGCTGCAAGCCAGCGCCGTCGACGCGAACAAGGAATCGACCGATGCTGCTTAGTTTGGCCCAGTGGCTGCAAAGCCTGCACCCCGACCTGGGTTTTCTGCGGGTCTTCCAGTACCTGACCTTTCGGGCGGTGATGGCCGCGCTCACCGCGCTGATTCTGGGTCTGGCCGCCGGTCCGTATGTGATTCGCCGGCTGGCCGCGCTCAAGATCGGTCAGCCGATCCGCGAATACGCGATGCAAACCCACCTGAGCAAAGGCGGCACTCCCACCATGGGCGGCGTGTTGATTCTGTTCTCGATCGCGCTGGCCACCCTGCTGTGGTTTGACCTGTCGAACCGCTTTGTCTGGATTGTGCTGATCGTGACCCTGGGTTTTGGCGCCATTGGCTGGGTGGACGACTGGCGCAAGGTGGTGCACAAAGACCCCGAGGGCATGCGCTCGCGCGAGAAGTATTTCTGGCAGTCGGTGATCGGTCTGGTGGCCGCGTTCTACCTGCTGTTTTCGGTCTCTGAGGTCAGCAACCAAAGGGTGTTGGAGCTGTTCTTCGACTGGGTGGCGTCGGGCTTCACGGTGGACTTGCCCCAGCACGCTGGGCTGATGGTGCCCTTTTTCAAAGAGGTGAGCTACCCGCTGGGGGTGTTCGGCTTTGTGGTGCTGACCTATTTGGTCATTGTGGGATCGAGCAACGCGGTCAACCTGACCGATGGCTTGGATGGCTTGGCCATCATGCCGGTGGTCATGGTCGGGTCCGCCTTGGGCATCTTCGCTTATGTCACCGGCCACGCGGTGTTCTCCAAATACCTGTTGCTGCCCCACATCCCGGGCGCAGGGGAATTGATGATTTTCTGCGCCGCCATGGCCGGCGCCGGGCTGGCCTTTTTGTGGTTCAACACCCACCCGGCCCAGGTGTTCATGGGCGATGTGGGCGCGCTGGCCTTGGGCGGGGCGCTGGGCACCATCGCGGTCATCGTGCGGCAAGAAATTGTGCTGGCCATCATGGGCGGCATTTTTGTGGTGGAAGCCCTGTCGGTGATGCTGCAGGTGAGCTACTTCAAATACACCAAGCGCCGCTACGGCCAAGGTCGTCGCCTGTTGCAAATGGCGCCGTTGCACCACCACTTTGAGAAAAAAGGCTGGAAAGAAACGCAGGTGGTGGTCCGCTTCTGGATCGTCACCATGCTCTTGTGTTTGGTCGGCCTGTCGACCCTGAAACTGCGATGAACGAAGCGAATCTGCCCATCGAACCCCCCGGCGCCAACGGCGCTGTGCCCGCTTGGTCTTGGTCGGACCAGCGGGTTTTGGTGTTGGGCTTGGGATTGTCTGGCTTGGCCATGGCGCGCTGGTGCGCCCGCCTGGGAGCGCACGTGACCGTGGCCGACACCCGCAGCGCACCGCCCCAATGGCCAACCTTGCAGGCCGAACACCCAGCGGTGGAGTTCGTGAGCGGGGCCTTTGGCGCCGATCTGCTGGCGCGCGCTGAGTGGACCTTGGTCACCCGCAGCCCCGGCCTGCCACCCGAGCAGCTCGCCCCAGTGGCCGCTTGGTGCGTCGAGCGTGGTGTGCCGTTCTGGGGTGAGTTGGACCTGTTTGCCCAAGCTCTGCAAGGGTTGGCGCAACGGCCCGAGTGGCCCTACCACCCCAAGGTGCTGGCCATCACCGGCACCAATGGCAAAACCACCGTCACCTCGCTCACCGGCAAGTTGCTGGATCGCGCTGGCTGGCGCGTGGCGGTGGCCGGCAATATCGGCCCCACCTTGCTCGATGTGCTGCACCAAGCCCTGAGCCAAGAAGCCGAAGCCAACGCCCGTGAGGCCGCTGAACGTGCGGCCGAAGAGGCGGCCGAACAGGCTTTGGTTGCCCAAACAGCAGCCATGTCTGTGTCGGATCCTGCGGCCGACGGCGTGTGTGGGGACGCCCCAGTCACCGCCGATGCAGCGCTGTCTGCCGAGGCCGCTGAACAGGCAGCCGATGCGACCGAGCCCAGCGCGGCGCCCGACGACAGCATAGCCAGCGGCGATGTGGCCGCCGACAGCGCCGATCCCGAAGACGATCTGCCGCTGATCACACCGCCACCGCCGCCGCCACCCGAGCCGCCGCACCTGCCGCAGGTCTGGGTGCTGGAGCTCTCCAGCTTTCAGCTCGACCAGACCCACAGTGGTCCATGGGCTGCGGTGCCCACCGCAGCCACGGTGCTGAACCTGAGCGAAGACCACCTCGATTGGCACGGCTCCATGGCCGCGTACGCCGAGGCCAAACGCGCGGTATTTGGTGGCCAGGCGCTGATGCTGCTCAACCGCAACGACGCCCAGGTGATGGGCTACACCCCGCCGCTGGTGACGGTCAAGATCAGCGGCCGCAACCGGCAACAAAGCGCACGGCCTTTTATGACCTTTGGCGGCGATCTGCCCAGCCGCGCCGGCGATTGGGGCATCGAATCGGTCAACGGCATGGAGTGGCTGGTGCGCGCTTTGGCGGTGGACGAGACCCGCAAGCGCGGCCGCCACGACACCGAAGAAGAAACCTATTTGCAGCGCCTGATGCCGGTCGATGCTTTGCGCATTCGGGGCCGGCACAACGCGGTCAACGCCTTGTCCGCCCTGGCCCTGGCCACCAGCACCGGTGCGCCCATGGCGCCCATGCTGCACGGCCTGCGCGAATACCGGGGCGAGCCGCACCGGGTGGAGCCGATTGGCATCGTCAACGAGGTGGAGTATTTCGACGACAGCAAAGGCACCAATGTGGGCGCCACGCTGGCGGCGGTGCAGGGCCTGGGCGCCGAGCGCCGCTTGGTGATCATTCTGGGCGGCGACGGCAAAGGCCAAGACTTTGCGCCGCTGGCGCCAGCGGTGGTGCGCCACGCCCGCGCCGCCGTCTTCATTGGCAAGGACGGTCCGGCCATCCGCGCCGCCATCGAAGACCACGGCGCCGGCGCCTTGGTGATGCACAACGCCGAGTCTTTGCCCGAAGCGGTGCGTCTGTGCGCGACCGAAGCGCGCCTGGGCGACGCGGTGCTGCTCTCGCCCGCGTGCGCCAGCTTGGACATGTTCGACAACTACGGCCACCGCGCCCAGGTGTTCATCGATGCCGTGCGCGAACTCGCGGCCGATGCTGGGGTGGATCTGGAGGTGGGGGCATGAGCGCCGACACCGCACCGTTCTGGAAAAAGTGGTGGCCTGTGGGGCGTGCCGAGCGCTTGCCGCTGTCGCTGGGCGATGCGCGCGGCGCGGGCTTGGGCGTCAACAGCGCCCAGCACGGCTTTGACCAAGCCCTGGTCTGGGTGGTGCTGTCGATCATGGCTTGGGGCTTGGTGATGGTGTATTCCGCCTCTATCGCATTGCCCGACAACCCCCGTTTTGCCAGCTACGCCCAGCACCACTTTGTGCTGCGCCATGCCATCTCAATCACCATTGGTTTGGTCGCGGCCTTGATCGCGTTTCAGTTCCCGGTGCGCACTTGGGAGCGCATGGCGCCATGGCTGTTTGCCTTTGCGCTGGTCTTGCTGATGTTGGTGCTGGTGCCCTTTATCGGCAAAGGCGTCAACGGCGCGCGGCGCTGGATCTCGCTGGGCATCATGAACTTCCAGCCGTCTGAGCTGGCCAAGCTGGCGGTGCTGCTCTACGCCGCCGACTACATGGTGCGCAAGATGGACGTGAAAGAGCGTTTCTTCCGCGCCGTGTTGCCCATGGCGGCGGCGGTGATGGTGGTGGGCATGCTGCTGCTGGCCGAGCCCGATATGGGGGCTTTTATGGTGATTGTGGTGATCGCCATGGGCATTCTGTTTTTGGGTGGGGTCAATGCCCGCATGTTCTTCCTCATGGCCCTGCTGGTGGTGGCCGCTTTTGCCATGATCGTGCTCACCAGTGAATGGCGGCGCGAGCGCATTTTTGCCTACCTCGACCCCTGGAGCGAGGAACACGCGCTGGGCAAGGGCTACCAGCTCTCCCACTCGCTGATCGCGTTTGGGCGAGGCGAGATTTTTGGCGTGGGGCTGGGTGGCAGTGTGGAGAAACTGCACTGGTTGCCCGAGGCGCACACCGACTTTTTGCTCGCTGTCATCGGCGAAGAATTCGGCTTGATAGGCGTGTTGCTGATCATTGGCGTATTCCTGTGGCTGACCCGCCGCATCATGGACATTGGCCGCCAAGCGATTGCGCTGGACCAGGTGTTTGCTGGGCTGGTGGCCCAAGGCGTGGGCTTGTGGTTTGGTTTCCAGGCCTTCATCAACATTGGGGTGAACCTGGGCGCTTTGCCGACCAAGGGCTTGACGCTGCCGCTGATGAGTTATGGCGGATCGGCCATTTTGCTCAACCTGATCGCGTTGGCGATGGTGTTGCGCATCGACTATGAAAACCGCGCCATGATGCGCAAGGGGGCCTTGTGAACCACAAGACCGCACTCATCATGGCCGGCGGCACCGGGGGGCATATCTTCCCGGGCTTGGCGGTGGCCGAGGCGCTGCGCGAGCGCGGCTGGCAGGTGCACTGGTTGGGTGCGCCCGACAGCATGGAAAGCCGCTTGGTGCCGCCGCGCGGCTTCACCCTGCACACCATTGCCTTTGGCGGTGTGCGCGGCAAAGGCATCAAGACCTTGGTGCTGTTGCCACTGAAGTTGCTGCGCGCCTTCTGGCAGGCGCTGTCGGTGGTGCGCCGCGTCAAGCCCGACGTGTTGGTTGGCTTGGGCGGCTACATCACCTTCCCGGGCGGCATGATGGGTGTGCTGGCCGGCAAACCGCTGGTGCTGCACGAACAGAATTCGGTGGCTGGCATGGCCAACAAGGTGTTGGCCGGCATCGCCGACCGGATTTACACCGCTTTCCCCAAGGTCTTGGCCAAAGGCGAATGGATCGGCAACCCCTTGCGCGCGGCCTTCCTGCAGCAGCCAGCGCCGACCGAGCGTTTTGCTGGCCGCAGCGGCCCGCTGCGCTTGTTGGTGGTCGGCGGCAGTTTGGGTGCCAAAGCCCTCAATGACACCGTACCGCAGGCGCTGGCTTTGTTGCCCGAAGACCAGCGCCCTCAGGTGTTGCACCAAAGCGGCGAAAAACAAATCGAAGCTTTGCGCGCCAACTACGCCGCCGCCGGTGTGTTGGCCGAGCTCACGCCCTTTATCGACGACACCGCCAGCGCGTTTGCCCAGGCCGACATGGTGGTGTGCCGCGCGGGTGCCAGCACCGTCACCGAGCTGGCGGCGGTGGGCGCGGCGGCGCTGTTTGTGCCTTTCCCGCACGCGGTGGACGACCACCAAACCACCAACGCCGCCTTTTTGGTGCAGGCCGGGGCCGCTTGGTGTGTGCCCCAAACCGAATTCACCCCACAAGCGCTGGCCGAACGGCTGATGAGCCTGCAGCGCAGCGAACTGCTGGGCATGGCCGAGCGCGCGCGCAGCGTGGCCCGCACCGACGCGGTGACCACCATGGTCGCCGCCTGCGAGACGCTGGCCTCAGGGAAGCACAAGACATGAAACACGCGATTCGACACATCCACTTTGTGGGCATTGGCGGCGCCGGCATGAACGGCATCGCCGAGGTGTTGCTCAACCAGGGCTACCGCATCTCCGGCAGCGACTTGGCCGACAGCGCCACCACCCGCCGTTTGACCGAGCTGGGCGCCACCATCCACATTGGTCACGACGCCGCGCACATCACTGGCGCCGACGCCATCGTCACCTCCACCGCCGTCAAAGCCGACAACCCCGAGGTGGTGGCCGCACACGCCAAGCTGTTGCCGGTGGTGCCGCGCGCGGTGATGTTGGCCGAGCTGATGCGCATGAAAAAAGGCGTGGCCATTGCCGGCACCCATGGCAAAACCACCACCACCAGCTTGGTGGCCAGCGTGCTGGCCGCCGCTGGCTTGGACCCGACTTTTGTGATCGGCGGCAAGCTCAACAGCGCCGGTGTCAACGCCCAACTGGGTTCGGGCGAGTACATCGTGGTCGAGGCCGACGAGTCCGATGCGTCCTTCCTCAACCTCTTGCCGGTGGTGTCGGTTGTCACCAACATCGACGCCGACCACATGGACACCTACGGCCACGACTTTGGCCGGCTCAAGCAGGCTTTTGTCGAGTTCCTGCACCGCATGCCGTTTTATGGCGCAGCGGTGGTGTGCATCGACGACGCGGCCATCCGCGAGCTGCTGCCCACGATTGCGCGCCCCATCACCAGCTATGGCTTGTCGGAAGACGCCCAAATCCGCGCGGTCGATGTGCGGCCGGTGGCCGGGCAAATGCACTTCACCGTCCAGCGCCGCAACGGCGTGGCCTTGCCCGATTTGCCAGTGGTTCTGAACCTGCCAGGTGAGCACAACGTGCTCAACGCTTTGGCCGCGATTGGCATTGCGGTGGAGCTGGGGGTGCCCGACGCGGCGGTGCAGCAGGCGCTGGCCGAGTTCAAGGGCGTGGGCCGGCGCTTTCAGCGTTATGGCCAAGCCGCTTTGCCCACGGGTGGGTATTGCACCGTGGTGGACGACTACGGCCACCACCCGGTGGAAATGGCCGCCACGCTGGCGGCTGCGCGCGGCGCTTTTCCGGGACAGCGTCTGGTGCTGGCCTTCCAGCCGCACCGCTACAGCCGCACCCGCGACTGTTTTGAAGATTTTGTGAAGGTCATCGGCCAGGCCGATGTGGTGCTGCTGGCCGAGGTGTACGCCGCCGGCGAAGCCCCCATCGTCGCCGCCGACGGCCGTTCGCTGGCGCGCGCGCTGCGCGTGGCCGGCAAGGTGGAGCCGGTGTTTGTGGACGACATCGCCCACATGCCGCGGGCGATTCTGGACAACGCGCGCGACGGCGACGTGGTGCTGTGCATGGGAGCAGGCTCCATCGGTGCGGTGCCGGCCCAAGTCATGGCTCTGGCCGAACAAGCGCAAGGAGGCACACAGTGAACACAGGGCATTCATCCGACATCGACGCACGCAGCTTGGGTAAAGTGGCGGTGCTCATGGGCGGGCGCTCGGCCGAGCGCGAGGTCTCGCTCATGTCGGGCACTGGCGTGCTCAAGGCCTTGCAAGGGCAGGGCGTGGACGCGCACGCTTTTGACCCGGCCGCCACTCCGCTGGGCGAACTGCAGCAACGCGGTTTTGCGCGCTGCTTCATCGCTTTGCACGGCCGTTTTGGCGAAGACGGCACGGTGCAGGGCGCGCTTGAACTCATGGGCATCCCCTACACCGGCCCTGGTGTCATGGCCTCGGCCGTGGCCATGGACAAGCTCATGACCAAGCGCATCTGGCTGGCCGAAGGCCTGCCCACGCCGGCGTGGCGCCAGGTGCACAGCGCGGCCGACACCCGCGCCGCGTTTGCCGCGCTGGGCAGCCCGATGATCGTCAAACCGGTGCGCGAAGGCTCCACCATTGGCCTGACCAAGGTCACCTCGCTGGAGCAGTGCGACGCCGCCTACGCCTTGGCCGCCAGCCAAGATCCGCTGGTGATGTGCGAGCAGTTCATCGCGGGTGATGAGGTGACCTGCCCAGTCTTGGGCGCGGGCGAGCAAGCCCAAGCGCTGCCGGTGATCCGCATCGTGGCACCCGACGGCAACTACGACTACCAGAACAAATACTTCACCGACGACACCAAGTACCTCGTGCCCTGCGGTTTGCCCGAGGGCGAAGAGTCGGCCATTCAGGCTTTGGTGCTCAAGGCTTACCAGGTCTTGGGCTGCCGCGGCTGGGCCCGCACCGACGTGATGATCGACGCCCAGCGCCGCCCCTGGCTGCTGGAGATCAACACCTCGCCCGGCATGACCGGTCACTCCTTGGTGCCGATGTCGGCCCGCGCCACCGGCCTGAGCTACGAACAGCTGTGCCTGCAGGTGCTCGCTGCTGCAGCGCTCGACAACCCCAGCCGCGCCTGACCCACCATGAGCGCCATGCCCTTGCCCCTGGACGTCCGGCTGATGCAGCTGGCCACCCGTGCCCTCTGGGTCACGGGGGCGGTGTTGCTGTTGCTCGTTGGCGTGCGCTGGCTGTTGGGCCATTCGGTGTGGGCGGTGCAGCGCATTGTGGTGCACGGCGATGTGGTGCACCAAAACCCGGTGGCCTTGCGTGCCCATTTGGCGCTGCAGCGCGGCGAAACGGTGGCAGCCAGTTTCCTCACCACCGATTTGCAGCGCTTGCGTGTGGTGTTTGAGTCGGTGCCCTGGGTGCGCCATGCGGTGGTGCAGCGCGAATTCCCGGGCCGCTTGCGGGTGACACTGACCGAACACCAGGCAGCGGCCTGGTGGGGGCAGCCCGGCTCAGGGCTGCTGGTCAACAGCGACGGCGAGGTGTTTGAAGCCAGTTACGAAGGCAGTGACGAGCTGCCCGAGCTGCAAGGCCCGCGCGAGCAAGCCCCGGTGATTTGGGAGCTGTTTGGCCGCTTGCGCGCCCAGCTCAGTCCCATGGAGCTGGAGCTGCGCCGCTTGGAACTCACCGAGCGCGGCAGCTGGCGCGCTCAACTCGACAACAGCGCTTGGATCGAACTTGGTCGCGGCACGCCCCAAGAAGTGCTGGAGCGCAGCGAACGGTTTGTGGCGACTTTGCCGCAGGCGACCGAGCGCTACGCCAGCGCCATTGCTGCGGTTGATCTGCGTTACCCCAACGGCTACGCCCTGCGCTTGCGCGGGGTGGCCACACTCGACGGCCAAGCGCCTTCCGTTTCTTCTCGATAGACACAAGATCATGGCCAAGGAATACAAGGATTTGGTAGTCGGACTCGACATCGGTACCTCCAAGATCATGGCGGTGGTGGCCGAGGTGCTGCCCGGTGGCGAACTCAAGCTCGCCGGCCTCGGTGTGGCGCCCAGCACAGGCCTCAAGCGCGGTGTGGTGGTCAATATCGACGCCACAGTGCAGAGCATCCAGGCCGCGCTCAAAGAAGCCGAACTGATGGCCGACTGCCGCATTGGTCGGGTCTACACCGGCATCACCGGCAGCCACATCCGGGGTCTTAATTCGAGCGGCATGGTGGCGGTCAAAGACCGCGAGGTCAGCGCGTCTGACGTGGCGCGGGTGATCGAGACCGCCAAGGCGATCAACATCTCCACCGACCAGCGTTTGCTGCTGGTCGAGCCGCAAGAGTTTGTGATCGACAACCAAGAGGTCAAAGAGCCGATTGGCATGAGCGGCATCCGCCTCGAAGCCAAGGTGCACATCGTCACCGGCGCACAAAGCGCAGCGGAAAACATCGTCAAGTGTGTGCGCCGCTGTGGCTTGGAGGTGGAGCACCTGATGCTCAACCCGCTGGCGTCGAGCCAATCGGTGCTGACCCAAGACGAAAAAGAACTGGGCGTGGTGCTGGTCGACATCGGCGCTGGCACCACCGACGTGGCGATTTTTTCGGGCGGTGCGATCCGCCACACCGCCGTGATCCCGATTGCGGGCGACTTGATCACCAGCGACATTGCGATGGCGCTGCGCACACCCACCAAAGACGCCGAAGACATCAAAGTCGAGAGCGGCTGCGCCAAACAACTGTTGGCCGATCCGGAGCAGCAGGTCGAGGTGCCTGGCTTGGGCGACCGCGGACCGCGTCTGCTCAGCCGCCAGGCGCTCGCGGGGGTGATTGAACCCCGGGTGGAAGAAATTTTTGCGCTGGTGCAGCAGGTGGTGCGCGACTCTGGTTTTGAAGAGGTGCTGTCTTCGGGGGTGGTGCTCACCGGTGGCAGCGCGGCCATGCCCGGCATGGAAGAGTTGGCCGAAGATATTTTTCTCAAGCATGTGCGCCGGGGTGTGCCCACCTACACCAGCGCCTTGTCCGACATGGTGATACAGCCGCGCGCGGCCACCGTTATGGGGCTGCTCGAAGAAGCGCGCCTAGCGCGCGCCCGGGGCTTGAAGGTGGCACAAAAAGCCAGTCCGGTATCGGGCGCTTTTGACCGCATCAAACACTGGTTCATGGGGACTTTCTGATGGCTCAGAGCACACACATTCCGTCGGCGATTGACCAAGGCCATCCGCGATGTCGACCGCGAGACCCTACCGATATGCCCCCTGTTTTTGACCTTCACTTTTTCATCGATTTGTCTGGACCACACGCCGGACACAACCCAGGAGAACAATATGAGCATTGAAATGATCGAGACCATTGAAGCCTTTAACCAGGGCACCCAGATCAAGGTGATCGGCGTGGGCGGCGGCGGCGGCAATGCGGTGGAGCACATGATCGGCCGCCGGGTGCAAGGGGTGGAATTTATTTGTGCGAATACCGACGCACAGGCCCTGGCCCGCAGCTCGGCCGACCGCACCATCCAACTCGGCAGCACCGGTCTGGGCGCTGGCAGCAAGCCCGACAAAGGCCGCGAAGCCGCCCTGGCCGCTGAAAACGAAATCCGCGAAGCCATCACCGGCGCCCACATGCTGTTCATCACCGCTGGCATGGGCGGCGGTACCGGCACCGGCGCGGCACCGGTGATTGCGCGTGTTGCCAAGGAAATGGGCATCCTCACCGTGGGTGTGGTGACCAAGCCCTTCGACTGGGAAGGTGGCCGCCGCATGCAAAACGCCGACGGTGGTTTGGGGGAGCTCGAAGCCAATGTGGACTCGCTGATTGTGGTACTCAACGAGAAGCTGCAAGAGGTGCTGGGCGACGACATCACCCAAGACGAAGCGTTTGCCCACGCCAACGATGTGCTGAAAAACGCGGTCGGCGGCATCGCCGAAATCATCAACGAGTACGGCAACGTCAACGTCGACTTTGAAGACGTGCGCACCGTCATGGGTGAGCAGGGCAAGGCCATGATGGGCACTGCCACCGCCAGTGGCCCAGACCGTGCCCGCATCGCTGCCGAGCAGGCGGTGGTCTGCCCGCTGCTCGACGGCGTGGACCTGTCGGGCGCCAAGGGTGTGCTGGTCTTGGTCACCGCCTCGCGCGACTCGCTCAAGCTCAAAGAATCGCGCGAAGCGATGAACGCGATCAAGGCCTATGCCGCTCCCGACGCCCACATCATCTTTGGCGCTGCCTACGACGAGAGCCTGGGCACCGATATGCGTGTGACGGTGGTGGCCACCGGTCTGAACCGCCAAGGCGCGCGCCAAGCGCCTCCCCTCAAAGTGCTGCGCACCGGCACCGACGGCCCGGCTTTCCAGCCACCGCTGCAAGCGCGCGGCGCCTTTGGCACCAATGCCGCTACCTTGGGGCAGATGCCTGCCGCCGGCATGGGGGCAGCGGGTGTGGCGCCAGCTTACGATCCGGCCATCCGCCCGGCCGTTTGGACCCAGCCCAACCGCACCCAGGCCGCGGCCAAGGTCGACGCCTTGTCGCTCGGTGGCATGGACGATCTGGAAATCCCGGCCTTCCTGCGCAAGCAGGCCGACTGAGCGCCTCCAGTGCCGCGCTGTCGCCATCGCGGTGATAGCCAAACTTCACCGGCCGCCCACCCCGTGGGTTGGCCGGTTTTTTTACAATCTGCGCATGCTGGCCCAAAAAACCCTCAAATCCGTCACCCGCGCTGTGGGCGTGGGGCTGCACAGCGGCCAGCGTGTGGAGCTCACACTGCACCCGGCGGCGCCCGACACCGGCATTGTGTTTCGCCGGGTCGACCTGGCCGAGCCGGTGGACATCCCGGTGCGGGCCGAGGCGGTCAGCGACACCCGCATGGCCTCTACCATTGCCAACGGCGGCGCCAAGGTGCACACCATCGAGCACCTGATGAGCGCCTGTGCGGGCCTGGGGCTGGACAACCTGCGGGTGGACATCACCGCCGAGGAAGTGCCTATCTTGGACGGCTCGTCCTCCTCGTTTGTCTACCTGCTGCAAAGCGCCGGTGTGGTGCCGCAAGCCGTGCCACGCCGCTTCATCCGGGTGCGCCGCCCGGTGGAGGTGCGCGAGGGCGAAGGCCGCAGCGGCAAGTGGGCGCGCCTTGAGCCGTTTCACGGCTACAAGCTGGGCTTTGAAATTGAGTTTGACCACCCGGCGGTCAGCACCACCGGCCAACATTTTGAATTTGACCTGGGCAGCGGCCGCTACGCCCGCGACATCGCGCGTGCGCGCACATTTGGCTTTACCCGCGACGTGGAAATGATGCGCTCGCACGGCCTAGCCATGGGCGGTGGGCTGGACAACGCCATCGTGATGGACGACGTCAAAGTGCTCAACGCCGGTGGCTTGCGCGACCAGGCCGAGTTTGTGAAGCACAAAATCCTCGACGCCATGGGCGACCTCTACATCGTGGGCAAGCCGCTGCTGGCCCACTACACCGCCTACCGCTCAGGCCACGCCATGAACAACCAGCTGTTGCGCGCCCTGATGGCCCAGCCCGACGCCTGGGATGTGGTGAGCTTTGAGCGCAGTGCTGACGCGCCGGCCGGCTTTGCCGACCTGGCTGCGGCGTGGTGAGCACAGCCCATGCTGCTGTTTCGTTGGACCGTCATGCTGCTGCTGATCGCAGCGGGCGTGTGTTTTGTGTTTTACATCGGCACCGGCCAAGCGCGTTACCGCCAATGGGGTTTGGTGACCCTGAAGTGGACGGTGATCGCCGCGCTGGGATTTTTTGCGGTGCTGGTGCTGGAGCGGCTGGTGTAGCGAGCGCTTGCCAGCGCCCGCAGCCTTTCACTTACACCACCACCAAGGGCACACACAAGCGGTATCCCACACCGCGCAAAGCCTTGATGCTTTCGCCTTCGGCGCCACACTGGCTGATTTTTTTGCGCAGTTGGCTCAGGCGGTTCTGCAAGTTGTCGTTGCTGATGTCTTCACCATCGGGGCTGAGCTGCACCATCAGTTGCCAGCGCTCTAGGGTTTGCTCGCGGGCTTGGGCTAGGGCCAGCAACACCCGTATCTCAGACGCCGCCAGTTTGCAGCGGCCGGTGGGACCAGCCAGCAGTTGCTGGCGTGGGTCGACCTGCAAGCCGTGCTCAATGGTGTTGGACAGCCTACTTTGCAGTATCAGACTGCGCAGGGCGGCCACCAGCTCGTGCGGATCCACTGGCTTGGGCATGTAGATTGTTGCCCCTGCTTCATAGCCTTTGATGCGGTCATTGACTTGGGTGCGTGCCGTGGTCATGACGATATTGATCTTGGAGTGTGCTTTGCGCAGTCGCATGGCCAAAGAAAGGCCATCTTCCGTGGGCAGATTCAGGTCGATCACATAGGCGTCGTAGAGCCGCGCTTCGTGCAAGTCGTCCACGTCTTCAGCGCAGCTCACTCCCACCGCTTCAAAACCCGCTTGCCGCAAGATGTTGAGGGTGGCATGGCGCAGGGCATCGTGGTCTTCGACGACCATCACCGTCATCGGGCTTGTCATGGTGTTTGGGCAGATGAAGGAGCGTTCATGGGCAACTCCAGCACAAAGCAAACCGCCGTGTCAGTGTGCGAATACTGCAGATCGCCACCCATGAGCTGAGACAGTCGCAAGGCAATAAACAGCCCCTGACCTGAGCCGCTGCGGTAGCTGGCGAGAGGGCTGCGCCAAAATTTTTCAAACACGCGTGCCGCGTCAGGAAAACCCGCACGGCCGACCGGGTTGACGACTTCCAGCCGCCATCGCGATGGCGCTGGCAGCACTGATACCCGGGCTTGTACCGCCGCACCGTCAGGGCTGTATTTGAGGGCGTTGTCGAGCAGGTTACGCACCACAACGCCGAGAAAGAACGGGTCTGCCTCAATCTCTTGGTCGACACCGGTATCCGAGGCCTGCCATTGCACCCGGTGGTGCTCGGGCAGCGACTGCGGTGCGTGCTGCAGCGTGGCCAAGAGCTTGCAGCGCACCGGTCGCAACCCAACGGCCTGGCTCTCCAACTGACCGCTCTGCACAGTGCGCTCAATCACCTCATTGATCTCGTACAGCGGCTCGTTGAGCTGGCGTGCGGTTTGTGATGGGATCGCCTTGTCGCCCAGCATCATGCGCAAGGTGGCCAAGGGGGTTTTGAGCTCGTGGCCCAGCATCGCAATCATGCGTTCGCGCTCAAGGCGTTGCGCGTGTTCCACTTCGGCGCGCTGGTTGGCCATGCGCGCTTCATGGAGCAAGGCCTCGCGCTGGCGCAGCAACACATTGGCGCGGTATTGCAGCATGCCAAACATCAGCACCCCCGCCGACAGGCTGTAAAACGAGCCCGCGTAGATGGTCGCTTCGTAGGCTTGTACAAGGCCCATGGTGGGCAAGGCCGACATGTACGCAAAGACCGCTGTCAAAGCAAAGTACACCACCACCGGCCGTTTGCTGATGCCTATCGCTTGTGTGCGGTCCACAGGTGTGTGGGGTTGCCGAATGGCATCCAACAAAAACAACAACGGTATGACCATCACCACCAAGCGGTTGATGGTCAGACTCAGGCCAATATGGCCCAAGAACTGCAGCCCAACGAGTCCCAGCAACAGCGCACTCAAAGTGTAAAACACCACCGCTCGCAGGCGGCTCGGCGCCAATTCGCGCAGCAGGAAGTTGGAATACAGCAACACCGAAAAGATGTAGCAGATCACAAGCACACTGAATGCCCGGTCCACAACGGGCTGCGGCAGCCAGCCCTCGGCCCACCAGCGGCCGTAGCCCAAGGTGATGGCGCCGTGCAACAGCGCCACCGCTTGGTAAAACGCAAAAGCCCAACTCAAACCATCGCGCCGCCACAGCGACTGCGACAGGCCCAACACCAGAAACACCGACATCAGCGTCACAAACGCCGCGCCAAATGTTTGCAGCAGGAGGTTGCTCCGGCTAAGCGCTGAGCTGTCAAGCACTTCAAAGTGCACAAACCGGGTGCTGGTGGTTTGTAAACGCACCCAGACGTCTCGGACCTTTGGGCTGGGTGCCAAGCGCACCACATAGGCCAATGAAGGCACATCCTGGGCTTCAAAAGGATGGCGGTCCCCCACGGTTGGGTGTGGCACAAACCCGTTCGCTTCGTCGTACACCCGCAAGTCGTCCAAAAAATTCGGCCGCATGCGCAAATACAGCGGATAGACCGCTCCAGCCCCATTGGCGCCAGGAGCCACCCGCAAGCGCACCCACAACACGCCCTCGCCGTAGCCCTTGGTCAGCAGGCCGTCAAACGCCTGCAGCGGCTGCGCGCGGGCCTGCTCAAGCGTCCATTGGCCCGACGGGTCTTCTGCGTAGGCCTGTTCGACGATGTGCTCCACCGCCCACGCCGGGGCGTGGCACACCAAAGCGATCCATAGCGTCCACAAGCAGCGGCGCAGCAGGCAGAGAAAACAGCGGTGTGGTGCGTTTTTGGGTATGGCCAAACGGGGGCTCCAGCGGTCGGATGCAGAGCGTCAAGGCCCGCAGTGTAGGCGGCAGACAAATTGTGCCAATCAATGACCTTTTGTGTTTTAGCTAGTTTTAGCTTCAGGTTGACGCGTTTCGTAGTCTTGTTAAGTTGCACACCGCTGTGGTCACTGACAGCCGCTCCATGCCTTTCTGGTCCTGTGTGCGGCGACGATCAGGAATGTTTTTTATGCCATCCACACCCCCTATCTCTACCATCACACAGCGGCGGCTGTTGGCCTCCCTGCTGGCAATGTGTGTCTGTGTGCCTGCACTGGCACAGTCGGGCACCACACCTGGCGACGTCAGCCGCCAGGCCGAGCCCGTCCGTCGCACAGAGTTGCCAACAGTGCAGCCACAAGCGCAGCGCCTCACCCAGCCCAGCGCCCCCGTGCCCGGTGAGGCCGTGAGCAGGGTGACGGCCTGGGCCTTGTCGGGCAACAGCCTCCTGCCTGACACCGTCTTACTGCCCCTGCTGCAAGCCTTTACCGGTGTGGATCTGTCGTTGCGCCAGATCCGTGAGGCCGCAGCCGTGCTGCAACAAGCCTACGACGACGCCGGATGGCTGGCCCGGGTGGATGTGCCCGCCCAGGACATCACCGCTGGTCGCGTCCGGCTGCAGATTGTGGAAGCCCGCATGGGCGAAGTCCGGCTTGATCCCGCCGCCACCACGCGGGTGACGCCCGAGCGGCTACAAGCCTGGGTGCAGACCCAACAGGCCAGCGGCGAGCCCTTGTACCGGCCAGCGCTCGACCGTGGTCTGTTGCTGGCCGACGACCTGCCAGGTGTCAGCCTGGCCGGCTCGCTGCAGGCCGGCAGCCAGCCAGGCACCACCGACCTGGTACTCAATGCCACCAGCGAACCCGCCGCCACACTCGACCTGAGCTTGGACAACCACAACGCCCGCTCGGTGGGAGCGAGCCGCCTCAGTGCCAACGCCGCGTGGAACAGCCCCGCCGGCTGGGGCGAGCGCTACAGCGCCCAGTTGTTCAAAAGCCAGGGCAGTGATTACGCCCGCCTGTCCGCCAGCTCCCCTCTGGGCAGCAGCGGACTCAAAGCCAACCTGGGCCTGGGCCAGTTGAGGTACGACATCGTCACCCCCGACGCCGATGGCCGGCGCCAAGACATCAACGGCCACAGCCACAGCGCTACCCTGGACCTGAGCTACCCTTTGCTGCGCAGCCAGTCGGCCAACCTGTATTTGCAACTCGGACTGGACCAGCGCCGCTTTCAAGGCCGCGCCAACGGCGCGCGCAACAGCGGCTACCGTGTACAAGGCCACACCCTCACGCTGGCAGGCAACTTCTTTGACGGCATCGGCCGCGGCGCCGCCAACAGCGCAAGCCTGAGCTGGCGCCAGGGCAAGGTGCGCTCTGGCGCGGTGCAAGTCGACGCCAGCGTCGCCGGCCATTTCGACAAACTCAGCTGGAGCGCCAGCCGCCAGCAAGCCGTGGGCAGCACCGTCAGCCTGTACGCCGCCATCGCAGGGCAGACCACCGGCAACAAGCCGCTCGACAGCTCGGAAAACTTCAGCCTCGGCGGCCCCTTGGCGGTGCGCGCCTACCCGGTCAGCGAAGCCTCTGGCCCACAAGGCCATGTGGTGCAGCTTGAGCTGCGCTGGCGCGCTAGCCCAGCGTGGCTGGTGACCCCCTTCTACGACCACGGCCGCATCGACAAACGCCGCAGCGACAGCCTCAGCGGCTACAGCTTGCGCGGCGCGGGAGTCGCGCTGACTTGGAACGCCCCGGGCGGATGGCTGCTGCAGGCCACCCTGGCGCGCCGCCTGGGCAGCAACCCCAACGCCGATGCCCAAACCGGCCGTGACCAGGACGGCACCCTGCGCCGCCACCGCTTCTGGCTGAGCGCCGCGCGCAGCTTCTGAAGCGACCCGCCTCCACATTGACTGCTGCGCCCTGGCGCACCCCACCCCATACAGCACCATGAACAAGACCTGCAAAGTTGTTTGGAGCCATGTCCACCGCCAAATGGTGGTGGTGTCAGAAATTGTGTGCGCCCACGGCAAAGCCCAAAGCACCACCACCGCACAGCCGCCAGCAGCGGCCACCAGCAGCGGTGCGGGCAGTGCTTCGGGCCCTGGGGCGGTCAGCCGGCTGGCCAGCAGCCTGGCGCTGGCCTTTGGGGCGTTGGCTGCGGGCGCACCGGCCCTCGCCCAAACCACCGCCCAGAATGCCCTGCCCAGCGGCGGCAGCGTGGCCGCCGGCAGCGCCACCATCCAGCAAAGCGGCGCCCAGATGGTCATCGACCAAGCCAGCCAGCGCGCTGTGCTCAACTGGCACAGCTTCAACGTGGGCAAGGATGCCCATGTGCACTTCAACAACGCAGGCGGCTCCACCCTCAACCGCGTGACCGGCCCTGAGGCCAGCACCATCCTGGGCCGCATCACCGCACCGGGCCAAGTCATCATCAGCAACGGCAATGGCGTGTTCTTTGGCCGCAGCAGCATGGTCGATGTGGGCAGCCTCATTGCCACCACCCACAGCATCGGCAACGAACGCTTCATGGCCGGTGACCTGACGTTTGAGCGCAACGGCGCCACCGGCGGCGTGGTCAACGAAGGCGAACTGCGCGCCAGGCTCGAAGGCTATGTGGCCTTGCTGGCTCCAGAAGTGCGCAATCAGGGCCTGATCGTCGCTGCCAAGGGCACCGTGGCCCTGGGCGCGGGTGAACAAATCGAACTTGTGCTCGATCCGCAAAACCAACTCACCAACATCCGCGTGAGCGCGGGCCAGTGGCAAGCCTTGTTGGACAACCAACAAGCGATTGAAGCCGAAGGTGGCCTGGTGATCATGAGCGCCATGGCCGCACGCGAGCTGCAGGGCAGCGTGGTCAACAACAGCGGCAGCATCAATGCCAGCAGCCTGACCAGCCAAGGCGGGCGCATCATACTCACTGGCGACGACATCACCCTCAAAGACGGCTCCACCATCACCGCCACGGGTGCTACAGGTGGTGGCCAAGTGCTGGTGGGGGGCGACTGGCAAGGCGGAGCAAACGCCGAGCGCCGGGTGTTTGACGACCCCAATGCGCTGCACCAAGCCACCACGGTGACGATGGCGCGGGGCGCAACGATTGATGCCAGCGCCACCCAAAACGGCAAGGGCGGCACGGTGGTGCTCTGGAGCGATGTCTCAAATGCCGATTCAATTACAACGGCAAAAGGAACGATACTTTCAAAAGGTGGAGCAAATAGTGGCAATGGTGGACAAATTGAAACATCAGGTCATACGCTTGACATAGCTGGTGCCACAGTAGATGCCAGTGCGCCAAATGGAAAAGGCGGGCTTTGGTTTATTGATCCTGTTGATTTGACCATTGATTCCACGCTTGCGGCGACCTATTCGGGCACGCTTAACACGGGTACGGATGTGACTGTGGATGTCATAGGCAAAATTGAATTTAGTAATGTTGTTGTTAATAAAACATCAGGCAATGAAGCCACATTGACCTTGATAGCAGATCAAATTTCGTCAGCCAATGAAACTGATCCAAATGTTTATACCATTCAATCGTCATCAGACAAGTTGAATGTGGTCATGATTACCAACAGGAACTCAACCGAATACAACAATGGCACAACACAGGCGATGGACCGAAATGTCGCCGTTGGTTATATCCGCACCAACGGAGGCGGATTATGGGTCGGTGCAGGTAATGCGGCTACGGTGGATTGGGTGCCTTATCAGGGCGCATCTGCAATCAAAGTCGGTGCATGGAACGCCACAACCGGTAGCAGTACCGCCATTAGGATATTAGGTAATATCCAAACGAGTGGCGGTAATATTGAATTTGTGACAGAAGCAGGCAATGGTGCAACCACGCATACAGATATTGCGGCCATTCACGCGGGCCGTGAGATTAATGCGGGCACGGGTAATATCACCTTTAGACAATCTGAGTTGGATTTTGATTATTACAATCGCGCGTTAACGCTGACGACCACAGGCACGCTGACACTGGCTCCATTGGGCAACTACTTTTACAACAACTTCGCAACCGGAACCCCCGCGGAATTCACCTGGAGTGGCACTTTAAGCGGTGGACACCTCACAGGTTCAGGCTCTATTGCTGGACTTGTGATAAATGACTTCGCCAACCTGGGTGGTTTGACGATAGGTAAGGCGGGGAATAGTTCGCCGTTGACGATTAATAGCGATATTTCCATTGCTGGGCCCATTTCTTTTGAATCTGGCACATTGACGATTAGCGGAAATTTGGAGACCACTGCGCAAGGTTCAGATGTATTAGCCAAAGTAAACAATAATCTCTCAGGCGCGAACGCGACTGATGGTCAGATGGGTCTGGGCAGCGGCAAAAGTATTACCACCAATGGCGGGAATATCATTCTTTGGTCGAATGCTTCGAACCAAACGAATGGACAAGCCAATAATGAAATTGTCTTGTTAGGGTCGAACACGCTGAGTTCATCTGGCGGTAAGATTGTTCTCGCGGGCGGTCTGGATGATGGCAGTAATGGTGGTGTAGCCGATGACGGTATTCCCGATGGGTATGCTTATCGAGGTGGTTATGTCGGCAGCGCGGTAGATATCAGGTCTGGTGTCAGCCTACTGTCTGGCAATGGCGATGTCATTATTCGTGGTCATGCCAACCCAAGCGGTGTTGCTGGAACATTCAATGGCACTCGAGGCTATGGCATCGATATTGATAATGGAAATTTCAAGATTGATTCCGGTACTGGCACGATCGAGATGCGGGGCCTGAACAACAGCGACCATGCGATTTGGTTTGATCAAAACACCAATATCGCCATTACCTCGGCCAGTACAGAAGACACTGCGATTTCGATACTTGGTGAAACCACTGTTAACAATACACTTTTTGCAGGTTTCGGCGGCGCTTTCAACAGTGGAAGCACGCTGATTCAAGCCACCGGCGCAACGGGTGGTGGCATCAAAATCGAAGGTAAAACTGCTGCAGACTCTGTGGGCAGCATCTGGTTTGGCAACAACAATTCCCTGGCGACAGTTCAAATTCTGAGTGCAGCCGGTGATATCAATCTGTTGGCGAGTAACTTACTCCTCTTAAACAATATCAATATCTATCTGGGTAACCGCAAGGACGATACTTCAGTACAGGGCATTACACCCGTGGCAACGACCGCATCCGGTGATGTCACATTGAGATTTAACTCAATGTCCTTTGCAGGCACACACGGCCTTGCGGTTGACACCACCGGCACGCTGACAGTTGAGCCCTACGGCAACGACTTCAGCAATAACATTACCTGGCCGTTCAGCAATTTCACTCTATCAAGCGGTGTGTCTGGCCTCACCATCGGCAAGGATTCCAGCGCAGACGGCACCAGCGATGTGGGCGTGACCCTTGGATCAGCCACCAGCATTGCTGGTCCGATCACGGTGTATGGTGGGGATATTGCGGTCAACGAAAACCTCACCTCGACCGCAGAGGATGCGGATATTTTGCTCAAGGCATCGCGAACTGTTGCGTTGGCTGCCAGCAAAAACATTCAAACCAACAACGGTGACATTGTTCTCTGGTCGAATGCAGCCGGCGGTACAGCAGGCGGCATCGACATCAACAACAACGCCAGACTGAACTCAGCGAACGGATTTACGAATCAGACCACAGGCGGCGGTCGTATTGTGCTGGGCGGCGGATCGGTGGTTGCCAATGGATTGCCGACCGGGGCTGCCTCTAGTACCAGCGCTTCCGGTATTCACTTGGGGACGCCTAACCAAGCCACCGACATCAAGATCTACTCTGGTGGTGGCAATGTTTCGCTTAGCGGACAGGCAACGACCCAATGGGGCGTGCAGTGGGACGAAATCGGCCTAATCGACGCGGGCGATGGTGCCATATCGATTACCGGCACCAGCACTGGAAATCACGGTATCGAGTTAGGGGCATTTGGCGGACAGTTTACGCTCCGCGCCGCTGCGGGTGTGACGATCAATGGATCGACTACGACGAGTTCTGGAGCCACCGGCTTCCAGGGCGTGGGCAGCAACAGCAGTATCGTCGTCACCGGTAGCGGGGATATCAATATCACCGGTACTGCTCCGAATTCTTCGTACTATGGCGTCAACTTGCAGGGTGGTGTGCTCGCGGCTTCAGGCGCAATCAGCATCGATGGCGGCACTAAGGGTCTTAACCTAAACACAGCGACCGTAGGACAAAAGGCAGGGAGTTCTGTCACGGCCAGCACCAGTAACGTCACGCTAACTGGTGATACCGTGGTAAGCACTGCTAGCGCCATCACCACCACCGGATCGCTGACAGTGCAGCCTCATGGCACCAGCTTTGCAAGTCCGCTTAGCTGGCCGCTGTCGGGTTTAACAGTGGGCACAGGGCTGACTGGCCTCACACTGGGCAAGGATGGCAACACGGCGGATATCACGATTGGCAGCGCACAAACCATTGCCGGCCCCATCACGGTGTACGGCGGCAACATCAACTTGTCGGCAGATCTTGCGGTCACGACTAATGATGCATTGAAGCTTTTCGCTTCGAAAGATATCGTGGCTTCGGCGGGCACGGACTTGTCCACGCAGGGCGGTGACATTCTGTTGGCCTCCAACACCGATGGCACGGATGGTGGCGGCATTTTGATGAACGACGCCACAATCGATAGCAATGGAGGCAACATTACATTGGCTGGCGGTGACGCTACAGGGTCAGGCTACGCCGAAGGTTCTTCTTTGGGCACATTCTGGCAGCGTTATCGGGGTGTCTGGATTCACGAAACCACTATTGACGCTTCGGGAGCTTCATCAAACGGCAATATTGCCATCCGTGGCAAGGGATGGCAGGGCAATAGTTTTGCAAGCTCGCACGAATCTGATTACGCCATTGGTGTGGATATTCTGACCGCAGCCACGCTCATAAAAACTGCTGGCACAGGCACTATTTCGATTGATGGTTTCGGCGGAAAAAATTACCGTTCAGACACCCAGGGTGCTGGCATCAGCTTTTACGCTGGTCCCACCATTTCTACCGATGCTGGCAGCATCACGATTTCGGGCACGGCAGGGACTGGGGATGCGCGCGTCCACGCTGGTATTTTTCAGGATGGTGGTGATTCTTCCCCATCCGTTTATTCATCATCTGGAGCGATCACGCTCATAGGAAGCGGCGGCTCTACAGACACGGGTATCCAATTCAACGGCGGATTCAACCTGGGCTGGGATGGAACCAACGCAGGTGGTAGCAGCGACATCACTCTGGTAGCTGACGCTATGTCGTTTGCTAGTGGATTTACTGTGAAAACGACGGGTGCTTTGGTCGTGGAGTCTGATGGGGATAGCTTCAGAACTGCGCTGACTTGGCCGCCCAGCAACCTGAGTATTGGCAGTACGCTGGGCAGTTTGCGGATTGGCAAGGGTACGAACACGGCCGACATCACTATTGGGTCTGCGCAAACCGTAGCGGGCCCCATCACGGTGCACGGCGGCAACATCTTCGTCAACGAAAGCCTCAACACCACCGCTGGTGCTGCCGATGGTGACGTGCTGCTCAAAGCTTCGGGCAATATTTCGCTGGCCGCCAACAAGTCGATCACGACAACCGGTGGTGATGTGACTTTCTGGGCCGACAGCGATGCGTCGGGCGCTTCGACCACAGCGGGCGGCGCCATTGCGCTGGGCAATGGGGCCAGTGTGGCAACCAGCGGCGGGCACATCGTGCTGGCTGGCGGGGCCGACAACACACTCGCCGATGGGCTGACCAACGGCAGCGATGGTGTGCCTGACGGCTACGCGATTGGCGCTGCCATCATCACGGGTCGCGGTCTGTCTGGGACGGTGACGGCGGGTGTGGCATTGGACAACGCAAGCCTCAACGCCGGCTCTGGCAACGTACTGATCCGTGGGCAAGGCACAGGCAGCAGTGGCAATCACCAAATGGGCGTGCGCCTGTACGGCGGCAGCATCACCGCGGGCGACGTGAGCATTTCGGGCCTGGGCTCGGTCAATGCGGCCTCGTCGGGCAACTTTGGCCTGTCGCTCGAAGGCTTTTCCATCACCAGCACGGGCGAGGTGTCGCTGTACGGCAAGGGCGGCGCCGCCAACAACACCAACAACGACACCGACCAGGTGGGTGTGGTGATCCGCAGTGCGGCCGACAACGCCAGCGACGACAGCTCCATCAGCGTGACGGACACGGTGGACAACACCGACCCCAATAATCCGGTGGTCACGCGCACGGGCAGCATCAGCATCGCCGGGGTCGGTGGTGCCGGGCAAAAGGCGGCCGACGCGCTGGACGCAAACTCGTCGCTGGTGGTCAATGCCAGCGGCGTGCTGATTGGCGGCACGCTGAGCAGCGAGCGGGGCGACATCACGCTCAGCGGCACCTCAGGCTTCAACGGCCTGGGCGACGCGGTGCTCGTGAGCGGCGCGGTGACGAGCACGCTTGCGGGCAACGTCAACATCACCGGCGGCGGCAGTGTGGACGGCAGCCGCGATATCAACAACGACATCATTCCCGCCAACCTGGGCCAGGGTGGCGATGTGAAGCTCGATGCCACCATCACGCTGCAAGACACGACTCCCGCCACGCCGGTGGCGGCGGGCCGCATCACCTTGAGCGCAGTCGGCAGCATCAGCCAGAGTGCGGCGCTTTCAGCAGCCGAGCTTGTGGTCACGGGCGGTGACGCCACATTGACCCACGCCAGCAACAGCATCGACACGCTGGCCGCCAGCGGCGTGGACAGCCTGGCCTATGTGGACAGTGAGGCACTGACGATTGGCACGGTAGGCAGCATCAGCGGCATCGACGCCTCCGGCGATGTGAGCGTGGCCACTGAAACCGGTGACCTGACGGTGGCGCAGGATGTTGAGACCACGGCCACCGGCAGCACGGCCCTGGTGCTCAATGCCGGCAAGGGCACAGCGGCAGGCACTTCTACAGGTGGCGACATCAAGCTGTCGGGCAGCCCATCTGTGACCGTGGGTACTGGCGGGCGCGCCCGCCTCTTCACCGGCAGTCTGTCCGGCAGCACCGGCGTAGCGGCCCTGGGCAGTGCCGGCAACTACCGCTACAACGCCGTCGAGAGCACCGACTTTTCAACAGGCGGCCGGACCAATATTGGCACCAGCGGCACCTATGTGGTGTACCGCGAACAGCCCACGTTGTCGGGCACCATCTCGTCAGAGACCATCACCTATGGCGACGCCACGCCGAGCTTTGCCTTGACGGGCGGTACAGCGCCCATCAACGGCGATGACCCCTTCACCATTGTGTCGGCAGCCAATTCGCCTGCGGGCAAGCTCAAAGCGGGCACATACACGGTCGACGCCTCGGCCGCCAGCGGCCTGGGCTACAACGTGGGTACGGTGACCACCGGCACCTTGACGGTCAACGCCAAAGCGCTGACGGTGACCGGCCTGAGCGCTGCCCACAAGGTGTACGACGGCGGCGTGAGCGCCACGATCAGCGGCACAGCAGCCGTGGCCGGCAATGGCGCCACCAGCAGCGACGGTCTGTACCTGAGCGGTGACAGCGTCAGCGTCACGGGGTCAGCCACAGGCGCCTTTGGTGACAAAAACGTGGCAGATGACAAGACCGTCACCATCGCTGGCTTGGCCCTGGATGGTGTCGACAAAGACAACTACACACTGGATGTCGTCACCACCACGGCCAACATCACCCCCAAAACGGTGAGCCTGAGCGCCAGCAAAACCTACGATGGCAGCACCGACCTGACGGGTGCGGTCACCATCACCACGGGCGTGGGCAGCGAAACCTTGACCTATACCGGTGCCACGGCCCACGGCAAAAACGTGGCCGACAACGCCAGCAACTTCATCAGCGCCATCACGCTGGGCGACGAGGCGGGTGCCACGGCCAGCGCGGGTGGCCTGGCCAGCAATTACCAGTTGCCCAACACGGCGATGCGCGGAGCGGGCAATACGGTGACGGTCAATGCCAAGGCGCTGACGCTGTCGGGATTTGCGGCTGCAGACAAGGTGTACGACGCCACGCTTGC
>CAZYUD010000002.1:0-232732 GCA_964650505.1 uncultured Hydrogenophaga sp. | reverse complement strand
ACAGCATTGCCAGCACCGCCACCGACACGGCCGACATCACGGCCAAGACGCTGACGCTGTCGGGATTTGCGGCTGCAGACAAGGTGTACGACGCCACGCTTGCGGCCACCATCAGCAACGCGGGCAGCCTGAGCGGTGTGGAAACCGGTGACACGGTGACGGTGAGCAACACCGGTGCCACCTTCGACACCAAGAACGTGGGCACGGGCAAGACGGTGACGCTGGCCGGCATCGTGCTCGATGGTGCCGATGCAGGCAACTACAGCATTGCCAGCACCGCCACCGACACGGCCGACATCACGGCCAAGACGCTGACAATCAGCGGTTTGACAAGCGCCAACAAGGTCTACGACGGCACCACAGCGGCTGCGGTCAATGGCACAGCCGCACTGCAAACCGCAATTGCTGCGGGCGCCGGCAGCAGCACCGACGGCAAAGCCTACAGCGGTGATGCGGTCAGCGTGACCGGCTCGCCGGTGGCCACCTTCAACAGCAAGGACGTTCTCACTGCCACCACGGTGAGCTTCACCGGCCTAAGCCTGACGGGAGATGATGCGGGCAACTACACGTTGACGCCGCATGCCAATGCCAGCCACCGCATCACGCCCAAGGCGCTGACCCTCAGCGGCTTGAGCAGCGCCGACAAGGTCTACGACGGCACGGCGATAGCCGTGGTCAACGGCACGGCAGCCCTGCAGGCGGCCATTGCGGCAGGCACCGGCAGCAGCAGTGATGGCAAAGCCTACACGGGTGATGTGGTCAGCCTGAGCGGCACGGTGGTGGGTAGCTTCAACGACGAGGACGTGGCGAACGCCACCACGGTGCGTTTTGCCGGCTTGGGCTTGACGGGCGATGACGCCGGCAACTACACGCTGACGCCGCATGCCGCTGCCAGCCACCGCATCACGCCCAAGGCGCTGACCATCAGCGGCCTGAGCAGCGCCAACAAGGTCTATGACGGCACTGCGGTGGCGGCGGTCAACGGCACGGCCGCCCTGCAGACGGCGATTGCAGCAGGTACTGGTAGCGGCAGCGATGGCAAGGCCTACTCGCTTGATGTGGTCAACCTGAGCGGCACGGCGGTTGGTGCCTTCAACAGCAAAGATGTAGCCACCGCCACCACGGTAAGTTTTACCGGCCTGCGCCTGACGGGCGATGACGCGGGCAACTACACGTTGACGCCGCATGCCGACGCCAGCCACAGCATCACGCCCAAGGCGCTGACCATCAGCGGCCTGAGCAGCGCCAACAAGGTCTATGACGGCACCACGGCGGCTGCAGCCAACGGCACGGCTGAGCTGCAGGCGGCGATTGCAGCGGGCAGCGGCAGCAGCAGCGATGGCGCAGCGTACAGCGGCGACGACGTGGACCTGAGCGGCACCGCCGTGGGCACGTTCAACACCAAGGATGTGGCCACCGCCAACACGGTGAGCTTCACCGGCCTGAGCCTGAGCGGTGACGATGCAGGCAACTACACACTGACGCCGCACGCCGGTGACACCACCGCGCGCATCACTGCGGCCACACTGACGGCGCGGGCCAACAACGATGCCAAGTTCCTGACCCAGGCCGATCCGGTCTTCACTGTCAGTGTCAGCGGCTTTGTGAACGGCGAAACCGTTGCCAGCGCCGAGGGCTATGTGGCGCCCACCGCCTCGCGCACCGGCAGCGACACGGTTGCCGGCACTTACGTGGGTGTGCTGCAGGCCGCAGGCGGCAGCGCCAACAACTACCGCTTCAGCCACCAGACGGGCGACTTCACCATCGTGCCGTCCAACCAGCTGCTGGTGCGTGTGGCCGGTGCGAACAGCACCTATGGCGAAGCCACGACTTACGCCATCGCCAGTGTGGAATACCACAACGGCTCGGCGGTGGTGCGTCTGGACGACAACAGCGTAAGCGGCGCGGGTACAAGCATCAATGGCAGCAATCAGGTGTTGGTCAATGATGGTGCCAGCGGCACGGCCAGCTTCACCTTGGCGCCCCAATCGGCGGTGAATTCCACGGCCGGCAAGCTCGCGGTGGGCAGCTACCAGCTGGGCACCAGCGGTGCTGTCTCCGAAAACAGCGCCAACTTCAGCGACACCATCACGGTGGTCGGCGCGCACCAGGTCAGCACCAAAGGCATCAGCGCATCGGCGTCCAATCTGAGCAAGGTGTACGACGGCACGGTGGCCATGCATGGCGTGACGCTGGGGCTCACACCGCTGGAAGCGGGCGATGTCGTGACCGTCAACGGCCAAGGCGCGTTCGCCAGCAAGAACGTGGGCAGCGGTCTGGGCTACACCATCGCCAACCTGGCGCTCTCGGGGGACGACGCCGCCAACTACCACCTCAGCGGTGGCAACAGCTTTGCCGGCAGCAACGGCGTTATCACGGCCCGGGCATTGGTGGTGAGTTACACCGCAGCCAACAAAACCTACGACGGCAACACCAACGCCAGCGTGACAGCCAGCGACAACCGCGTCAGCGGAGACGCGCTGAGCTTCACCGAGACCGCCACCTTTGCCGACAAGAACGTTGGCACAGGCAAGGTGGTGAGCATCACCGGCATTGGTATGAGCGGCGCCGATGCCGACAACTACAGCCTGTCCAACACCACGGCGCAGGCCAGCGCAGACATCACCCGCCTGAATTCTGTGAGCTGGATCGGTGGTGCCAGCGGCAACTGGTTCGATCCGGCCAACTGGGCCGGCGGTGCCGTGCCCGACCTGGCGAACGTGGCCAATGTGGTGATTCCGACCGGGGTCGTGGTGACATTCGACAACAACGCCACCAGCCCGGCCACGGCCGCCAGCACTGCGGCCGCAGCGGTCCACATCGACAGCCTGGGCAACGCGGGCAGCTTGCAGCACGATGCGGGTTTCCTGAACATCGGCTCGGGCGGCATGACCCTGGCGGGCTACACACAAAGCGGCGGCACGCTGAGCAATGCAGGCGCCACCCAGCTGGGCAGCTACAGCCAGAGCGGCGGCAGCTTCAGCGGCACGGGCGACTTTGAGGCGGCCAGTTTCAGCCAGACCGGCGGCACCACCACGCTGGGCGGTGACCTCACCGTCACCCAGTCGTTCAGCCAGGGCAGCGCCGGCAGCGTGAGCGTCGCAGGCAACACCCGCATCACCGACACCGCGGGTGGCATGGTGCTGGGCAATCTGCAGACGACCGGCACCACCGAGCTCACCAGCACCGCAGGCGCCATCACCCAGGCGGCAGGCACCGCCCTGGTCTCTGGCGGTGCGGCCACGCTCATTGCCAGCAATGGCGACTCGCCAGCCACGCTCTACGACATCCGTCTGGGCGAGGCGAACAACGACTTCCAGTCGACCTTGACCCTGGTCGGCAACCAGATCACCGTCAACGACCGCAACGACCTGGACGCCAACGTCACCGCTGGTGGCAACGCTTCCCTCAACGCGGGTGGTACCCTGAATGCGGTGTTGGACGTGGCCGGCAACAGCACGCTGACATCGGTGGGCGACCTCACAGTCTCGGGGAATACCCAGAACCTGACGACCACCACCAGCGGCGCAGGCAGCACCACCACCTTCGGTGAAACCACGGTGCGCGGCGACCTGAGCACCACCACCAACAACGGCGACATCAACCAAACCGGCCCCATCCGCGTCGGTGGCACCACCGGCCTCACCGCAGGCACGGGCGACATCACGCTGGACGACGAAGACAACGTGTTCGGCGGCACCGTCACCGCATCGGGCGACGACGTGTCACTGGCGGCCACGGACAACCTGAACGCCAACGTGAACGCAGCGGGCAACGCCAACCTGAACGCCACAGGCAACCTGAGTGCCGACGTCACCGCTGGTGGCAACGCTGTCCTCAACGCGGGTGGTACCCTGAACGCGGTGTTGGACGTGGCCGGCAACAGCACGCTGACTTCGGTGGGCAACCTCACAGTCTCGGGGAATACCCAGAACCTGACGACCACCACCAGCGGCGCAGGCAGCACCACCACCTTCGGTGAAACCACGGTGCGCGGCGACCTGAGCACCACCACCAACAACGGCGACATCAACCAAACCGGCCCCATCCGCGTCGGTGGCACCACCGGCCTCACCGCAGGCACGGGCGACATCACGCTGGACGACGAAGACAACGTGTTCGGCGGCACCGTCACCGCATCGGGCGACGACGTGTCACTGGCGGCCACGGACAACCTGAACGCCAACGTGAACGCAGCGGGCAACGCCAACCTGAACGCCACAGGCAACCTGAGTGCCGACGTCACCGCTGGTGGCAACGCTGTCCTCAACGCGGGTGGTACCCTGAACGCGGTGTTGGACGTGGCCGGCAACAGCACGCTGACTTCGGTGGGCAACCTCACAGTCTCGGGGAATACCCAGAACCTGACGACCACCACCAGCGGCGCAGGCAGCACCACCACCTTCGGTGAAACCACGGTGCGCGGCGACCTGAGCACCACCACCAACAACGGCGACATCAACCAAACCGGCCCCATCCGCGTCGGTGGCACCACCGGCCTCACCGCAGGCACGGGCGACATCACGCTGGAAAACGCCGACAACAATTTCGGCGGCGCGTTGGCCGCGCAAGCCAACAACCTGTATCTGCGCGACGCGAATACGGTCACTTTTGACCGGGTGACCGTGGCGCAGAACCTGCGTGTCACCGCCGGTGGTGACGTGCTGCAAGAGACTGCCCAAGGGCAGTTCATCACGGTGGCTGGAACAACAGACTTGCAGGCAGGTGGTGTGGTGTATTTGCCGGGCGACAACCTGTTTGCCAATGGCGTTCGGGCACAGGCCCGTGGGACGACAGTGCGGGGTGATGTGCTGGGTGACGCCCAGGCTGCTGCAGCGGCAGCGGCTGCGGCGGCCGCAGCCGCCAGTGCATCAGCGGCATCGGGAGGGCTGCCGGTGGTGATCAACGGCGCGGCCCCTGCGGTGCCGGGCGGCGCCGACAGCGTGAGCAGCTCCAGCGCTGCAGGATCGGCTGCGGCAGGCACGGGCAGCACGCCTGGCATTCAGACGGAGGTTCAACAGCAAGCGCAGACCACCCAGGCGGGTGTGGTGGCGGTGAGCCTGCCGCCCGAAACAGCCACCGCTGGCGCGGGTTTTGTGTTTGTGTTGCCGACCGAGGTGGTGGAGCAGCTCAATGCGGATGCGCGCGCCACACTGGCCGACGGGGCGGCACTGCCGAGCTGGTTGCGGTTCAATCCGGGGACCGGCGAATTTGTGGCCACGGCGGTGCCGGACCGTGCTTTCCCGATTCAGGTGAGCCTGACGGTGGGTTCGCGCCAGTGGTTGGTGGTTGTTTCTGAAAGGCAGAGTCCATGACAGTCCGTAAGTACTGGGGTTTGCTGGGCATGGCCTGGCTGATGGTGTGGTCTGTGGCAAAGGCCCAGACGGCAGTTGATGCTGCTGTGCCTGCGACGGCAGATGTGGTGGCACAGGTCAATGGCCAGCCCGTGTCGCGAGCGGCTTTTGAATGGGCCTTGAGCGAGCGTTTGCGGCAGGGGGTGCCCGACAGCCCCGCTTTGCGTGCGGCGGTGCGGCGAGATCTGGTGATTCAGACGGTGCTGTCCGAGCAGGCCGTGGCGGAGCGGCTGGACACTGCTCCGCAGACTGCAGTGGCGCTAGCCATGGCACGTGACTCGGTGTTGGCGCAGGTGTGGCAACGGCAGTGGGTGGAGGCGAACCTACCGTCGGCCGCCGAGGTGGAGGCGGAATACCAAGCCTTAAAGGCCCGCACCGGCGACAAGGAGTATCAGATCCGCCAAGTGGTGTTGCGCGACGAAACCGCTGCGCAACTGGTGTTGGAGCAGATCCAAGCGGGCAAGACGCTGGCTGAGATGGCCAAGGCGTATTCCATTGAGTCTTTGGGCAAAGCGGATGGTGGCCTGTTGCCCTGGGTGAATGCCGGAGCACTGGTGCCCCCGTTGGGCGAGGCGATACAACAGGCCAAGGTGGGGCAGCGCCTGCCACAGCCAGTGCGTACGCCCAATGGCTTTCACATCGTTGAGCTGGTGGCCGAGCGGCCATTTGCCTTTCCGCCGCTAGAGCAGTTGCAAGATCGGCTGCGCCAAACATTGGCTCAGCGCAAGCTGGCGGCAGCGGTGCAAGCGCAGATTGACCGGGCCAAGATTGTGTTGCCCTAACAGCTTCCCTTGGATGCACCACCGCCTTGCGGCCGCTCAGTAGTTGCGCCCCGCACGGTAGGCCGCGTGGGTGCGGGCCTGCAGGGTGTCGACCTTGTTGATCGCGGCAGTGGTGCGCGCCACCTGCGCGTGGGTGATGCACAGGCCCAGCGCATCGGCCGCGTCTTTGCCGGGCAGGCCGGGCAGTTGCAACAGGCGTTTGACCATTTCTTGCACCTGCGGTTTGGCGGCTTTGCCGTAGCCCACCACCGCTTTTTTGAGCTGCAGCGCGGTGTACTCGGCCACCGGCAGGCCGTTGGCCACCAGCGCGGTCAGGCAGGCGCCACGCGCCTGACCCAGCAGCAGCGTGGCCTGGGGGTTGACGTTGACGAACACAATTTCGCAGGCCGCCACCGTGGGTTGGTAGCGTTGGCTGACTTCGCTGATGCCGTCGAACAGCACCTTCAGCCGCTCGGGCAACAAGGAGCCGTCTTTGGGGCTGGTCTGGATGGTGCCGCTGGCCACATAACGCAGTTGTCCAGCCTCAACATCAACCACGCCAAAACCGGTGCATTGCAGGCCGGGGTCGATGCCAAGGATGCGCATGGTCGGTGTCCAGTTCAGGGCAGGCTCACCTGCGCCATGCGCGCGGTGATGGTGGCGGTGCGGCGATTCAGGTAGGGCGACTGGGGCCGTTTCTCAAAAAACTTCGGTGAGGGCAGCATCACCGCCAGCCGTGCGGCCTCGGCGTTGGTGAGCGCCTTGGCCGGTTTTTTGAAATAGCGCTGGGCGGCGGCCTCCGCCCCAAACACCCCTTCGCCCCATTCCACGCTGTTGAGGTAGATGGTGAGGATGCGGTCTTTGTCCAGCAGGGCTTCGAGCATCAGGGTGAGCACCAGCTCTTGGCCCTTGCGCAGCAGGGTGCGTTCGCCCGAGAGCAGCAGGTTTTTGGCCAGCTGCTGGGTGATGGTCGAGCCACCGGCGATTTTGGGCGGCTTGACCTTGGCCGGGTCGCCCAGCTTTTCGGCCTTTTTGGCCGCCTGGGCCTGGCGGCGGGCGTTGCGGTTCCAGGCCGATTCGATGGCATCCCAATCGACGCCGCCATGGCTGTAAAAACCGCCGTCTTCCGATGCGATCACCGCCCGCCGGATGGCACGTCCCAGCTCGGCGTTGTCCACCCAGCGCTGGCGCCAGCGCCAGTCCTGCCCATCGGTGCGGCCCTCCCAAGCGGTGCGCCAGGCTTCAGAGCGCTGAAACGCGGTGCTTTGGGGGTCGACCACCGCCATGAGGGCGATGCGCCCCAGAAAAAACAGCTGCAGCGCCAAGCCTGCCAGCAGCAACCAGCCCATCAACGACCATAGGCCTCGCAGCTTCATGGGGCATTGCTCTCCTGGGCCGAGAGCTGGGCGCGCAGGGTTTCGTCTCGGGCGTAACGGAAGCGCGACACCACCACAATTTGGTCGGCTTGGCGGCGCATGGCTTTGCCAAACACGTCAAAACTCAGACTGCGCACAATCGCCTCCGAGCGGCGGTCCAACACCGGGTTGCCCGAACCCTGGGCCACTTCGGTCGACAGCACCTGGCCGTTGTGCTGGATGGTGATGACCATGGTGAGTTCGCCGTAGAGCTTGCGCCCGCCCACGGTGGGAAAGTTGCGGGTGCCATGGTCTTCGATCTTGCGGCGCACGCTGTCGTAGTAGGTGGCGTACACCGACTCTTGGGTGGCTGGGCTGACAAAGCGTTTTTTGGGCCGGGCGTTTTGCTCGCTGATGCGGCGCTCAATTTCGCCCAATACATTGACCAGCGCCTGGCGCCGCGCTTCGCGCGCCAAGGCCTGGTCGCTGGCTTGTTCGCTGCTGGGTTCGGGTGGCGGCAGGGCCGCGAGCTGGGCGCGCAGCGTGGTCAGCAGCTGCTCTTGGCGCTGTTTGAGCGCTTGCAGCGTTTGGGCATCGGGCTCCAGCGCATCGCCGTCGCGCCATTGCAGGGTCGCAGGCAGAGGCGACGTGGCTCGCCCCTGGGCTGCCTCGCCACCGCCTTGCAAATGGGCTTGGGCCATGGCTTGGGCTTTGTCGGGCGCTTGCTCGCTGCGCGCATTGACCAAAATCACCTCCAGCGGGGTATCTTGGAACACGCGGTTGAATTGTTCGGGCGCCGCAACACGCCAGGCCAGCAGCAAGGCGTGGACTCCAACCGACAGCAGCAGTGCCCAGTGCAGGGTGTTGAGGCGAACAGCGCCGCGTGCCATACCGTGCTCAGGCGCTGTCGCCGCTGTCGGCGGGTGCTGGGGCGTCGTTGAGGTCGATGGCCAGCGCCAAGGGGGCGGCCAGGCTGGCTGCATCGTCGTCTTCTGCGCCGTCGTCGCTGGCTGCGGCGGGCGGTGTGTCCAGCAGTTCGGTCACCGTGCCGCCAATTTCCAGCGAAATGGGGTCGATATGGCCCAGCCGCACCTTGACGCGCCGACCCCGGGCCAGGCTGTCGGCTCCCAGCACTGGAAGCACCAGAGGCAGGGCATCGGCGCGCACCAAACCACCGTCTTTGATGACCGTGGCCTCGATATCGCTGATGCCGTTCTGGCGGATGTACTGCAGCGTCCAGTAGCGCTCCATGCCATTTTGGAACTGGTTGTAGGCGGTGTAGGCGGCATCAAAAGCGCTGATGACGCCAAACAGTTGGGCGTCTTTGGGCTTGAAGGGCGCCACCAAGGCGGCGGTGGGACCGTTGCGCACACACGCCAAAATTTGCCACTGGTTGACCAAGTCGACATAACGGCGCAGTGGCGAGGTGCTCCACGCATACGCCGGCACGCCAATACCGGCGTGGGGCAGGGCTTTGGCGCCCATGCGCACCTTGACACCCGGCGCCAGACTGGCTTGGCTGCGGTAGATGCCGGGCACGCCGCAGCGCGCCAGCCACTGGCCCCAATGGCTGTTGGCCAAGATCATGGCCTCGGCCACCATCAGGTCCAGCGGGGCGCCACGGCGGCGGGTGCCCAGGCGCACGGTTTCGGTGCCTTGTGGGCCGGCATCGCCCACACCGTCAAGTTGGAAGGTGAAGTCCGGGCGGGTGAAGGTTTCTGGTTTGCCACGCACCAGCTCGCGCTGGGCCTTGAGGTGCTGCGCCAATCGGAACAAAAAGCCCAGTTGTGGTTGCAGTGCCTGCAGTTGGGTGTCAGCGAGCGCAGGCGCTTGGCCTTGCAGCCATTCGGCGCTGACCAAGTGGTCGATTTGGTCGTGGCGCAGGTTGTGGGCGATGGGCACTTGCTCGATGGTGGTGCGGCCTTCACCGATGGGCGCCAAGGTGGCTTCGTCCAACTGCACATAGAGCGAGAGTGCAGGCCGTGGCCCACCTTCGAGCAGGGTGTAGGTTTGCACCAGCGCATCGGGCAACATGGTGATTTTGTGACCGGGCATGTAGACGGTCGACAAGCGCGAGCGGGCCACTTGGTCGACCACACTGTCGGGCGCAATCGCCAAACCGGGGGCGGCGATGTGGATGCCGACCGTCACCGTGCCACTGCCCAGCCCCTGGACGGAGAGCGCGTCGTCGATTTCGGTGGTGTGGGAGTCGTCGATGGAAAAGGCCTGCACGTCTGCCAGCGGCAGTGTCTCGCTGATGGGCGGTGCCGGCAGTGGCGCAAAGCCGGTGCCTTTGGGGAACTGTTCGAACAAAAAACGCTGCCAGTGGAACTGGTAAGCGTTTTCGATCGCGCCACTGCGTTGCAGCAGGGCCAGCACCCCTTCTTGGCTGCGTTTGGCGGCGTCGACCACCGCTTTGTATTCCGGTCCGTTTTTGTCCGGTTTGAACAGGATGCGGTAGAGCTGTTCGCGCACCGAAGGGGGGCACACCCCCTCGCAGAGCTGGGCCGACCAGGCGTCGATTTGTGCCTGCACCTGGGCTTTTTTCTCGATGGCGGCCAGGGCTTGGGCCAGGATCTCGGGTGGTGCTTTTTTGTAGCGACCTTTGCCTGCGCGGCGGAAATAGTGCGGCGCACCGTGCAGGCAGATCAGTGCGGCGGCTTTTTCTTCCGAGCTGGCTTGGGCGCTGAAGTATTCGGTGGCCAGATCGGCAAAGCCAAACTCGTCTTCGGGCGCAAATTCGTAGGCCAGCGGCAGCTCCATGGTCGCAGCAAGGCTGGTGGCGCGCTCCATCAGCTGGCTGGGGCTGGGTTTGTCAAAACGCAACAGGGCGTTGGCGCTTTTGACTTTGGCGCGTTTGCCGCTGTCCAGCTCCACTTGCAAGGAGCTGTCGGCTTCGGACAGGATGCGGCCGGTCAGCAGTTTGCCGGCGTCGTCGAACAGAAGATACATGGGGCGGGATTGTCCCATGAGCGCCGCTGTCCTTTTGGGCTCAGCCCGGACTGCCGCTTGGCAGCCTCAAGAAGGCGAATACCGCATCCATGTGTTGAGGGAAGTCGCTGATGGCGTGGTCGCTTCCCGGCAGCAGGCGCACATGGCCACCAGCACAGAAAGCGGCCATTTCGCGCCAGTCCAACACCTCGTCGCCTTGCGCCACCACCGCCATCAAGCGGTCGGGCGTGGGCGGTGCCTGGGTGGCACGCGCGGCCACGTCGGCTTCCATCTGGCGCAACTCTTCCACATGGCTGGCCTGGAAAAACAAGCGCTGCTCTGGCTGGTGCCATTGGGGCAGCTCGCCGATGTGCCCTGCCAAGTCGCGTGCCGGAAACACCGCTGGATTGAGCAGCACGGCGCGGCCACCCCAGGCCAGTTGCAGCCAGCGGGCATAAAACCCCCCCAGCGACGAGCCACAAATGGCGGTGTGCGCCAGTGGCCAATCGCGCAGGCCATCCAGCACCAAAGCCATGGCCTCGGCCGGTGAGGGCGGCAGCGCTGGGCACCACCAGTGCACCTGAGGGTGTTGTTGGGCCACCCGCGCGGCCACCAAGCGCGCTTTGGTGGATTGCGGCGAGGAGCGAAAACCGTGCAGATAGAGCAGGTGGGTGGTGGGGGCGGCATCGGTGCGCATGCCACACAGGATAATCCCGGCATGGCCATTGTTCTGGATAAACCCACTCTCTTGCAGCGCATCGTCCCTGTGTTCCAGGGCTTTGATGGGCCGCTGGCGTTTTTTATCCTCTTGCTGGCCGGCACGGGTCTGGTGGTGATGTATTCGGTCGGTTTTGACCACGGCACCCGCTTTGTGAGCCACGCCCGCAATATGTTGTTGGCTGCGGGCGTGTTGTTTGTGGTGGCGCAGGTGCCGCCACAGCGCTTGATGGCGGTGGCATTGCCGGCGTATGCGGTTGGGGTGGTGCTGCTGTTGGGGGTGGAGTTTTTCGGCATCATGCGCAAGGGCTCTCAGCGCTGGCTCGATTTGGGGGTGGTGATCCAGCCCAGCGAGATCATGAAAATTGCCATGCCACTGATGCTGGCGTGGTGGTTTCAACGCCGGGAGGGCTTGTTGCGGGTGCCCGATTTTGTGGTCGCTGGGCTGCTGCTGGCGGTGCCGGCTGTGCTCATTCTCAAGCAACCCGACCTGGGCACGACCCTGTTGGTGGTGGCATCGGGTGTGTTTGTGATCTTTTTTGCTGGCTTGAGTTGGAAGCTCATTGTGCCGCCGGTGGTGCTGGGGGCGCTGGGCATTGTGGTGCTGATTGCCATGGAGCCCGAATGGTGCGCGCCCGGCGTGGACTGGAAGGTGTTGCACGAGTACCAGCGCATGCGGGTCTGCACCTTGCTCGACCCCTACAAAGACCCCTTGGGCAAAGGTTTTCACATCATCCAAGGCATGATCGCCATCGGTTCCGGTGGCGTCTGGGGCAAGGGTTTTATGGCAGGCACCCAAACCCATTTGGAATTTATCCCTGAACGCACCACCGACTTCATTTACGCAGCGTTTTCCGAAGAGTTTGGCTTGGTGGGGGCGTTGTTGTTGATGGTGGCTTTTACCGGTTTGGTGGTGCGGGGTCTGATGATTGCCATCGATGGCCCCACCTTGTTTGCCCGTCTGCTGGCTGGGGCCATGGCGCTCAACATCTTTGTCTACGCCTTTGTCAACATGGGCATGGTCAGCGGCATCTTGCCGGTGGTGGGGGTCCCGCTGCCCTTCATCAGCTACGGCGGCACCGCCATGGTGACCATGGGCGTTGGGCTGGGTATTTTGATGTCGGTGGCGCGCGCCAAGCGCCTGATGCCCTCATGAGCGCGGCCCAGGTGCTGGTGCTGGGCGCCGGCAATATGGGTGGCGCCATGGCGCAGCGTCTGTTGGAGCGCGCCTGGTCTGTGGATGTGGTCGATATCGACCCGTTGCGTCAGCGACAGGCCTTGGCCGCAGGCGCCCGGCTGTGGTCCGATCCCGCACAGGCCGCTACTCACCTTGCTGCCGATGGGGTGGTGCTGGTGGCGGTGGTCGATGCCCAGCAGTGCGAAGACGTGTTGTGGGGCCCCTGCGGCGCCGGCGCCCAACTGCGGCCGGGCCACACCGTGATGCTGTGCCCGACCATCTCACCACACGACGTGGAAAGTCTGGGCGAACGCTTGCTGGCCCAAGGGGTGGGGGTGATCGATGCCCCCATGTCGGGTGGTCCGGCGCGCGCCCGCGACGGCAGCATGAGCCTGATGTTGGCCGCGCCTGCGGCAGAGCTGCTGCGCCGCGAAGCGCTGCTGAGCGATTTGTCCTCGCGCCGGGTGGTCATCGGCGACAGGCTGGGCGACGGCGCCCGCACCAAGTTGGTCAACAACTTGCTCGCTGGCATCAACTTGGTTGGCGCCGCCGAGGCGCTGGCGCTGGCCACTCGCCTCGGTTTGGACCCACAGCGCACCCTGAGCGTGATCGCCCAGTCGAGTGGGCAGAGCTGGATCGGCAGCGACCGCATGGCGCGCGCGCTGCAGGGCGACTTGGTGCCGCGCGCCCACACCACCCTGCTGGCCAAGGACACCGGTTTGGCGGTGGCCATGGCCGAACAAGCCGGTGTGCCCTTGCAACTAGGGCCATTGGCGGCGCAGCTGTTTCGCCTGGCGTGCGAGGCTGGCTGGGCCGAGAGCGACGACGCGGCGCTCTTGCCCTTTGTGCAGGGCAGGGTGCCGGGCGGTGATTCCCCACCGTTCGCCTGAGCTTTCTACAATGCGCCCATGAGCGCATTCGAACCCACCCTGGCCCACACCCTGTCGCGACTGGCCATCGCCGAATCCCAGCTGCTGGCGCCCTTTGGCTTGACGCCTGGGCATTTGCAAAAGGCGCTGGGGGAAATCCTGGGCCATGGGGCCGACGACGCCGACCTGTACTTTCAGACCACCCGCGCCGAAGGCTGGAGCCTGGAAGAGGGCATCGTCAAAACCGGCAGCTTCAGCATCGACCAAGGCGTGGGGGTGCGCGCGGTCAGTGGTGAGAAAACCGCGTTTGCCTATTCCGACGATCTGTCGTGGGAGGCGCTGCTCGACGCCGCACGCAGCGTGCGCACCATCGCCGCCCACGGCCAGCAGCGCAAGGTCAAGGTGCCGGCGCTTAAAAAGTCCAAAGCCCGCGCGCTCTACCCCGAGCTCGACCCGATCGGCACCCTCGACAGCACGGCCAAGGTGGCTTTGCTGGAAAAAGTGGAGCGCTTGGCCAAAGCCAAGGACCCGCGCGTCAAGCAGGTCATGGCCGGTCTGGCCGCCGAACACGATGTGGTGCTGGTGGCGCGCGCCGACGGCACACTGGCGGCCGATGTGCGCCCGCTGATCCGCCTGTCGGTGACGGTGATTGCCGAGCAGGCCGGCCGGCGCGAGGTCGGCAGCTCGGGCGGCGGCGGCCGTTTTGGTTTGTCCTACTTCGATGACGCTCTGGTGCAGCGTTATGTGGACGAAGCGGTGGACGCCGCCTTGGTCAACTTGGAAGCGCGCCCAGCGCCCGCCGGTGAAATGACGGTGGTGTTGGGCCCCGGTTGGCCCGGTGTGCTGCTGCACGAGGCGGTGGGCCATGGTTTGGAGGGCGACTTCAACCGCAAAGGGTCCAGCGCTTTCAGTGGCCGCATTGGCCAGCGGGTGGCGGCCAAAGGCGTGACGGTGCTCGACGACGGCACCATGGCCGACCGGCGCGGTTCGCTCAATGTGGACGACGAGGGCTGCCCGACCCAAAAGAACGTGCTGATCGAAGACGGCATTCTGCGCGGCTACATCCAAGACAGCCTCAACGCCCGCTTGATGGGCGTGAAGCCCACCGGCAACGGCCGGCGCGAGAGCTACGCCCATGTGCCAATGCCACGGATGACCAACACCTATATGTTGGCCGGCGACAAAACGCCCGAAGAGATCATCCGCAGCATCAAAAAGGGTCTGTACGCGACCAATTTTGGCGGTGGGCAGGTCGATATCACCAGCGGCAAGTTTGTGTTTTCGGCCAGCCAAGCCTATTGGGTGGAGAACGGCGAAATCCAATACCCGGTGAAGGGCGCTACGCTGATCGGCAACGGTCCGGAGTCGATGAAAAAGGTCACCATGATCGGCAATGATTTGCAGCTCGACAGCGGCGTCGGCACCTGTGGCAAAGAAGGCCAGAGTGTGCCGGTGGGCGTGGGGCAGCCGACCTTGCGCATCGATGGGTTGACGGTGGGCGGGACGGCCTGATCTTGTTTCCTTATTGCGGCGTTGGTGGTCGCTTCGGCGGACGGGGTGGGGCTGTGGGCCTTAGTTCGCTGCGCTCAAATGGCGGCCCACAGCCCCACCCCGTCCGCCTTCGGGTGATCGCGCACCAGCCGGTCCATTCATCGCCTTTTGTCGCGCACCCACGCGCAGGCCAAGGCCCACCGGGCGGGCGTTGGGGCCGCATTTGAGCGCAGCGAACTAAGGCCCCAAGGACTGCCCGGTGGCCGTGCCAAGCCATGTGCACACCCCATGAGCAGTGGCGAACATGCCACATTCACAGGCGGTCGGGTGTTGGCCCGTCAGAGTCGCGTCAAACGATCTGTGCTACATTGCCATTCATGCAATCCCGCGCTGCCACCTTTTTTGGCTTTTACTTTTGGTTCTCAGTCCCCGGCGGACGAGAGGCTCAAGCGTAAGCGCGCTGCACACCCTCACACCACCGCCGGGCCTGCAAACCCGGCGGTTTTTTTTCGCCCATCGACCCCAACCGTTCATCCCTGAGGAGTTTTCCGATGCCCAACACCGCCGCCAAAGACGCTTGGTATGCCAGCCCCGTCGACAAAACCAGCAACACCGACGACCAGCGCATCCAGGACATCACCGTGCTTCCTCCTCCCGAACACCTTATTCGTTTTTTCCCCATCAGCGGCACACCCGTTGAGGGTCTGATCGCCCAGACGCGCCAGCGCATCAGCGGCATCTTGCACGGCAAAGATGACCGTTTGCTGGTCATCATCGGCCCGTGCTCGATCCATGATCCGGCCGCCGCCATCGACTACGCCCGCCGCTTGAAGCCGCTGCGCGACCAATACGCTGACACCTTGGAAATTGTGATGCGGGTGTATTTCGAGAAGCCGCGCACCACCGTGGGCTGGAAGGGCCTGATCAACGACCCCTACCTCGACGAAAGCTACCGCATCGACGAAGGCCTGCGCATGGCGCGCCAGCTGCTCATCGAGATCAACCGCCTGGGCTTGCCGGCCGGCAGCGAGTTCTTGGACGTGATTTCGCCCCAGTACATCGGTGACCTGATTTCCTGGGGCGCCATCGGCGCGCGCACCACCGAAAGCCAGGTGCACCGCGAGCTGGCCTCGGGACTGTCGGCGCCGATCGGCTTCAAAAACGGGACGGACGGCAACATCAAAATCGCCACCGACGCGATCCAGGCCGCTGCGCGGGGCCACCACTTCCTCTCGGTGCACAAAAACGGCCAAGTGGCCATCGTGCAGACCAAGGGCAACAAGGACTGCCACGTCATTCTGCGCGGCGGCAAGGCGCCCAACTACGACGCCAGCAGCGTGGCCACGGCGGTCAAAGAGTTGGAAGCCGGCAAGCTCACCCCGCGCCTGATGGTCGACTGCAGCCACGCCAACAGCAGCAAACAGCACGAAAAGCAGCTCGAAGTGTGCCAAGACATCGCCGCCCAAATGGCCACCGGATCGTCCAGCATCTTTGGTGTGATGATCGAAAGCCACATCAACGCCGGTGCCCAGAAATTCACCCCGGGCAAGGACCAGGTGGGCGATCTGGAGTACGGCAAGAGCATCACCGACGCCTGCTTGGGTTGGGGCGACAGTGAGAAAGCGCTGGAGATCTTGTCTTACGCGGTGGCCACGCGCCGCGCCAAGCGCTGAGGCGGCCAGCCGACGCCGGTGAACCGGTGTCGGCCATGGCCTGGGCGCACCGCCCGCCGGCGGTGTCAGCCCGCTTGGCCGAGGCGTTCCAGCAGCTGCTTGTGAATGCCGCCAAAACCGCCGTTGCTCATGCACAGCAGGTGGTCGCCCGGTCGCACCTGGGCCATGACTTGCTCCACCACGGCGGCGATGCTGTCGGCCACCTGGGCGCGCTCGCCCATGGGCGCCAGCGCAGCGACCGCGTCCCAGCCCAAACCGCCGCTGTGGCAAAAGGCCAGATCGGCTTCCTCTAGGCTCCAAGGCAGCTGGGCCTTCATGGTGCCGAGCTTCATGGTGTTGCTGCGCGGCTCAAACACCGCCAGGATGCGGGCGTTGGGCCCCACTTGCCGGCGCAGGCCATTGACGGTGGTGCGGATGGCGGTGGGGTGGTGGGCGAAGTCGTCGTAGACCGTCACGCCGGCCACTGTGCCGCGCACCTCCATGCGGCGCTTTACGTTCTCAAACGTGGCCAGCGCCCGCGCCGCGTCCGCCGGCGCCACGCCCACATGCTCAGCGGCGGCGATGGCCGCCAGCGCGTTGAGCTGGTTGTGCACTCCGCCCACAGCCCAGCGCACCCGACCCACGGTCTCGCCGCGCTGCAGCACCGCAAAGTCGCTCGGCTCGCCATCGGCAGCGAAATCGCACACAGCGGAGCCGAAACTGCGCACATCGCTCCAGCAGCCCATGCCCAGCACGCGGCTCAGGCTTTCCTCCAAGCCATTGACCACGACCCGACCAGAACCCGGCACGGTGCGCACCAAATGGTGGAATTGCCGTTCGATGGCGGCCAGATCATCAAAGATGTCGGCGTGATCGAATTCGAGGTTGTTCAAAATCGCCGTGCGCGGCCGGTAGTGCACAAACTTGCTGCGCTTGTCAAAAAACGCGGTGTCGTATTCATCGGCCTCAATCACAAACACAGGAAGCTGAGCGGGCGGTGTGTTTTGCTCGGTCTCACTGTGCAAGTGGGTTGGCGGTGCGCTCTGCGCAGGTAAAGGAGGAGCCCGCAAAGCGGGCGGGGGACACGGAGCAGAGTGTGCCGCCAACCCACTCGCGGCGCCAACGCCAATCTCCGACCCGGACGCCCCACCCAAGCGCGCCGACACCCCAAAATTCAGCGGTACCCCTCCCACGAGAAACCCCGGATTCAACCCATTGGCTTCCAAAATCCAGGCCAACATGGACGTGGTGGTGGTTTTGCCGTGGGTGCCGGCCACCGCCAACACATGGCGGCCTTGCAGCACATGCTCAGACAGCCACTGCGGCCCACTGGTGTAGCGAGCGCCCGATTCCAGAATCGCTTCCATCAAGGGGAATTTGGGGCTGCCATCAGGCAGCCGCGCGCGGCTCACCACATTGCCGACCACAAACACGTCGGGTGTGAGCGCCATCTGGTCGGCGCCAAAACCTTCGATCAGGTCGATGCCCAAGGCGCGCAGCTGATCGCTCATGGGGGGATAAACGCCGGCGTCGCAGCCGGTCACGCGGTGTCCCGCTTCGCGGGCCAGGGCGGCGAGCCCGCCCATGAAGGTGCCGCAGATACCTAATATATGGATGTGCATGGCGGGATTGTAGGAGCGGGCACAATGCCGCCATGTTTGAACGCGACGACACCTTGGCCAGCGTGGCCGCCACCGCCGCCCGGCTGGTGGTGGAAGACGGCTTGGAATACCAGGCCGCCAAGCAGCAGGCGGCGCGCCAGCTGGGCTTGGGCTCGCGTGGGCCGTGGCCAGACAACGCCTTGATGGACGCCGCCGTGCGCGAGCACATCGCGGTGTTTTGCCCCGACACCCAGGCCGAAGAATTGCGCGCCTTGCGCGAGTTGGCCTTGGTGTGGATGGAGCGGCTGGCCGACTTTGAGCCCTTGCTGGCCGGTGCGGTCTGGCTGGGCACCGCCACCCGGCACAGCGATATTTACCTGCAGTTGTATTGTGATGACCCCAAAACGGCGGAGTTTCAGCTGCTGGACCGCCGGGTGGACTACCAGCCCGGCGCGGTGACCGGCTGGCGCGGCGAGCCGGTGGAGGTGCTGACCGTGCGCAGCCGTTGCGACGATTTGAACCAATGGGTGCTGGTGCACCTGATGCTCTACGACCGCGACGATGTGCGCGGCGCCCTCAAACCCGATGGCCAGGGCCGGGTGCTGCGCGGCGGCGCCAAGGCCTTGCGCCGCCTGATGGAGAACCCCTCACCATGAGCCTGTCCCGCCGCACTTGGATCTCTGCCGCCCTGGCCGCTGGCGCCGCTGGCGCGGGTGTGTCGTGGTGGCGTTTGCAGCCAAATGAGGTCTTGTCAGAAGCCGAGGCTGCGTTTTGGGCCTTGGGCTTTGAGACCCCGGACGGCCAGCCGCTGACGCTGGCCGAGTGGCGTGGCCAGCCGCTGTTGCTCAATTTTTGGGCCACTTGGTGTCCGCCTTGTGTGGAAGAGATCCCCTTGCTCAACGCCTTTTATGAACAACACCGCGCCCACGGCTGGCGGGTGCTGGGTTTGGCGGTCGATCAGCCCTCATCGGTGCGCAAGTTCACCGAAAAACTGCCCATCGCCTTTCCGGTGGGCATGGCCGGCCTGGCGGGGACTGAGCTCAGCCGCAGCTTGGGCAACCCCACCGGCGGCTTGCCATACACCGTGGTGTTTGGTGCCGACGGCGCCGTGCTGCACCGCAAAATTGGCCAGGTGCACCAGAGCGATTTGGACCAGTGGCTGAAGTTGATTTGATCAACATCGGTCATTTGTGCTTTATCTGCGGTCAATTCCATCTATTGCGCGCCACCCAAGGGCTGGTTGATACGTAACCATTCGTGTACACTGCGCCACCCCTAGGCCTTTGCAGGCCGGGCAAGATCACTGCATATGTGCGCACTTGCCCCATATTTCAGGGAACCACCGTTGGAGCGACCATGGATCTGAGAAAACTGAAGACGCTGATCGACCTCGTGTCCGAATCGAACGTGTCCGAACTCGAAATCACCGAAGCCGAGGGCAAAGTGCGCATCGTCAAAGGCGGTGGCGCGGTGGCCATGCCGGTGGTGCAGACCGCGGTGGCCGCTCCGGTAGCGGTGGCCGCTCCCGCCACGGTGGCTGCGGCACCCGCCGCTGAGGCGCCGGCCGCTGCCGAGCCTGCCGGTCACACCGTCAAGTCGCCCATGGTGGGCACGTTTTACCGCTCGTCGAGCCCGGGCGCCAAGCCTTTTGTTGAGGTGGGCGACACCATCAAGCAGGGTGAGACCATTTGTATCGTCGAGGCGATGAAGATCCTCAATGAGATCGAGGCCGACAAAACCGGCACCGTGACCCAGATCCTGGTCGACAACGGCCAGGCGGTCGAATACGGCCAGCCCTTGTTTGTCATCGAATAAGGCGGTGTCGCCATGTTCAAAAAAATCCTGATCGCCAACCGCGGCGAGATCGCCTTGCGCATCCAGCGCGCTTGCCGCGAGTTGGGCGTCAAGGCGGTGGTGGTGTATTCCGAAGCCGATCGCGACGCCAAATACGTGCGGCTGGCCGACGAAGCCGTCTGCATCGGTCCGGCGCCGTCCAACCTCAGTTACCTCAACATGCCGGCCATCATCTCGGCCGCCGAGGTGACCGATGCCGAGGCGATTCACCCCGGCTACGGTTTTCTGAGCGAGAACGCCGACTTTGCCGAGCGGGTGGAGAAGAGCGGCTTCAAATTCATCGGCCCCACGCCCGAGTCGATCCGCCTGATGGGCGACAAAGTCTCGGCCAAGCAGGCCATGATCCGCGCTGGCGTGCCTTGTGTGCCCGGCTCTGACGGCGCCTTGCCCGACGACCCCGCCGCGATCAAACGCATTGCCAAAGGCATCGGCTATCCGGTCATCATCAAGGCCGCCGGTGGCGGCGGTGGCCGCGGCATGCGGGTGGTCCACACCGAGGCCGCCTTGTTGCACGCGGTGCAAACCACCAAGGCCGAGGCCGGCGCTGCGTTTGGCAACCCCGAGGTGTACATGGAGAAGTTTCTCCAGAACCCGCGCCACATCGAAATCCAGGTGCTGGCCGACCAGCACAAAAATGCCGTCTATTTGGGCGAGCGCGACTGCTCCATGCAGCGGCGCCACCAAAAGGTGGTGGAAGAGGCACCGGCACCGGGCATCCCGCGCCGTCTGATTGAAAAAATTGGCGACCGCTGCGCCACCGCCTGTAAAAAAATTGGCTACCGTGGTGCGGGCACCTTTGAGTTCCTCTACGAAAACGGCGAGTTCTATTTCATTGAAATGAACACCCGCGTGCAGGTGGAGCATCCGGTCACCGAATGGATCACCGGCATCGACATCGTGCGCACCCAGATCATGGTGGCCGCTGGCGAAAAATTGCCCTTCAGCCAGCGCCAAATCCACCTCAATGGCCACGCTATCGAGTGCCGCATCAACGCCGAAGACCCCTACAAATTTATCCCCTCGCCAGGGCGCATCACCACCTGGCACGCGCCCGGTGGCCCAGGCGTGCGGGTGGATTCGCACGTCTACACCAACTACTTTGTCCCGCCCAACTACGACTCGATGATCGGCAAGATCATCGTGCACGGCGACACCCGCGAACAGGCGCTGGCCCGCATGCGCACCGCATTGGCCGAAACCGCTGTTGAAGGCATTCTGACCAATATTCCGCTGCACCGCGAAATCATGGTCGACGCCAGTTTTGTGGCCGGTGGCACCAACATCCATTACCTGGAAGAGTGGCTCTCCAGAAGAGAGCGGTAAATGGCACTGTTTGAACTGGTGCTGCTGGCGCCCGAGGCGGCGATTGAGTCGGTGAGCGAAGCGCTGGACGCGCTGGATGCGCTGAGCGTGTCGGTCGAGGACGCCGACGCCATGACCGAGGCCGAACAAGCCCTGTTTGGTGAACCGGGCATGCCGCCGCCCAAAGACGGCTGGCAGCGTTCGCGGGTGGTGGCCTTGTTCGGTGACGAGGCGGCAGCGCGCGAAGCCGCTGGTCTGCTGCAGGCGCAGGACTTCTTTGACGGCTGCAAAGTGCTGGGTGTGCAGGCGGTGGCCGAGCAAGACTGGGTGCGCCTGACCCAGTCGCAGTTCGACCCGGTGGAGATCACACCGAGTTTCTGGATTGTGCCGAGCTGGCACGAGCCGCCAGCGGCCGCGCAGCAGGTGATCCGGCTCGATCCCGGGCTGGCCTTTGGCACCGGCACCCATCCCACCACCCGCATGTGCCTGCGCTGGACTGCGGCCCATGCGCCTGTGGGGCAGCGGGTGCTGGATTACGGTTGTGGCTCGGGTATTTTGGCGATTGGTGCCGCGAAGTTCGGCGCCAACACCATCGACGCGGTCGACATCGACCCGGCGGCGGTCGAGGCCACACGCCTCAATGCCGAGGCCAACCACACCACGCTGCGCGCCGGTTTGCCCGACGCCGCTCAGGGCGAGTACGGCCTGGTGTTGGCCAACATCTTGGCCACACCGCTCAAGGTGTTGGCGCCGCTGCTGTGTGCCCATGTGCGCGCCGGTGGGCAGCTGGTGCTGGCTGGCATCTTGTCGCGCCAGGCCCAAGAGCTGCAGGACGCCTATGCGCCCTGGATTGCGCTGCAGGTGAGCGACGAGCAGGAAGGCTGGATTTTGATGACTGGGCGCAAGCCCTAGGGCCGCTGGGCGCCAGCCCTTCGGGATAATGTGCGCATGATCACCACCACACGTTGCCCAAGCTGCAAGACCCGCTTTCGGGTGCTGCAGGAGCAGCTCCAAGCGGCCGACGGCTGGGTGCGCTGCGGCCACTGCACCGACATCTTTGACGCTACCCTGAGCCTGCACCGCGAGGCCGAAGCGCCACCGGCACAAGTGCAAACCCCAGCCGAACCTGTGTTGGTCGAGCCTGTGCCGCCGGTGGAGGCCATCGCGCCTTGGGGCGATGCGGCGGCCGATCCCGAACGCATCCAGCGTCGCCAGACCAACGCGCCTGAAGATGCGCCCGACAACGCGCCGGCAGACGGCGTCGATCGCCCCGCTGATCCCGAACCCGAGCCACAGGTGGGCGTTGCCGCTGAACCGGAGTTTGTGCGCCAAGCGCGCCGCCGAGCCTTCTGGCACCACCCCGCCACCCGTGTGGTGCTGGGGGTGTGCAGCGCGGCGTTGTTGCTGGTGCTGTTGGGGCAATGGGCGCTGCACCAGCGCGACCGTTTGGCCGCCACCGACCCCACGCTGCAGCCCCACCTGGCCCGGTTGTGCGGCTGGTTGGGCTGTGAGCTGCGCCCGTGGCGGCAGATCGACGCGCTGCGCATCGACAGTGCCACCCTGTTGCACAAAAAAGGCGACGACTATCTGCTCGATGTGGTGCTGCAGAACCAGGCGCACCAGACCGTGGCGTTGCCGGCGGTCGAACTGAGTCTGACCGACGCTCGGGAACACGTGCTTGTTCGGCGGGTGCTGCTGCCAGCCGAGCTGTCGTCCGAGGTGGTGGTGCCGGCACAAGGCCAGCTCAGCCTGTCGGTGCCGCTGCAAGTCAAGCTGACCGCTGGACAGACCATGGCCGGCTACCGCACGCTGATTTTTTACCCATGAGCGCCCACAGCACACCCGCCCTGGTGGTCTTGGGCAGCCTGAACATGGACCTGGTGGCCCAGGCCGAACGGCTGCCCGCCGCGGGCGAAACCGTGGCTGGGCGCACGCTCTTGACCCTGCCTGGCGGCAAAGGCGCCAACCAAGCCCTGGCCGCCGCGCGCGACGGCGCCGCCGTGGCCCTGTGGGGCCATGTGGGCGACGACGCTTTTGGCGCCACCTTGCGCGCTGGTCTGCTGGCCGACGGCGTGAACCTGCGCGCGCTCGGGCAAGCGCCAGGCCCCAGCGGCGTGGCGCTGATTGTGGTGGCCGACGACGGCCACAACCAGATCACCGTGGTGCCAGGCGCCAACGCCGCCACCGATGGGGCCTACGTGCAAGCTTGCTTGGCCCAACACAGCGCTCTGCCCGTGATGTTGGCGCAGCTGGAGGTGCCGGTGGACGCGGTGATCGAAGCCTTTGCCGCCGTGCGCGCCGCCGGCGGTGTGACGGTGCTCAACCCCAGCCCGCTCAACGCTTGGCGCCACGATCTGTTGGCCCACACCGATGTGTTGATCGTCAACCAACACGAGGCCGCTTGGCTGGGTGAACGCTTGGGCCACCCGCTCACCGATGCGGTGTGCGCTGGTGGCCTGCAAGCCCTGGTCATCAGCCTCGGCGGCGACGGCCTGCGTGTGGTGTTGCCCGACACCGAGCTGCGCTTGGGGGGCCACGCGGTGGACGTGGTGGACACCGTGGGCGCGGGCGATTGCTTGGCCGGTGTGCTCGCCGCACGGCTGGCCCAAGCGCCGCTGCCGTGGAGTGTGGACACCTGGCGCGCCGCCGCCTGCGCGGCCAACGCCGCCGCCGCGCTCAGCGTCACCCGCGTGGGCGCCCAGACGGCGCCCACCCGCGCCGAGACCGACGCCTTTGTCGCGCCGCGCTGAGCGCCTATTCGCCAAGGAAAACCCATGTCGCTTTTGCCTGTGTGGCTGGATTGTGATCCCGGCCACGACGACGCCATTGCCCTGATCGCGGCCAGCCAGCTGTGCCACTTGGTGGGCGTCAGCACCGTGGCCGGCAATGCCACCCTGGCCCGCACCACCGACAACGCGCTGGCGCTGTGCGATGCCTTTGGCATCCCTGTGCCGGTGCACGCCGGCGCCGACCGTCCGCTGGTGGCCCCGGCGCGCCACGCGCCCGACATCCACGGCGAAAGCGGCTTGTTTGGCGTCATCTTGCCCGCACCGGTGTGTGGCACTGCCGGCACACACGCCGCGCAAGCCATCCTCGACGCCTCGCACCGCGTGCCAGACCTGTGGTTGGTGGCTGTGGGGCCGTTGACCAATGTGGCGCTGGCCTTGGCGCTCGACCCCACGCTGGCGCAGCGCTTGGCGGGCATCAGCGTCATGGGTGGTGGCGTGGGCTTGGGCAACACCACGCCCATGGCCGAATTCAATTTTCTGGTCGATCCCGAAGCCGCCCAGCGTGTGCTGCAGTCCGGGGCGCGCGTGGTCATCGCCGGCCTCGATCTGACCCACCAGTTTTGCTTCGGCCAGGCCGACGCCGACGCGGTGCGCCAAGCCGGCGCCGGTCGAAGCGCCACCGCCGTGGCGCGCGCCACGGTGGTGGCCGACATCTACGCCCACTTTGCCGAGCGCTATTTCGAGGTCACCGGCATGCCCGACGGCCCGATGCACGACCCCTGCGCCGTGCTCGCGCTCACCCACCCGGCCTTGTTTGAGCGCCAAGCCCTGCATTGCGAGGTGGAGCTGGCCGGCGGCACCCGTGGCATGTTGGTGGCCGATATGCGTTTTCCCAAACTCAGCGCCGCGCCCAACGCCGAGGTGCTGCGCCGCATGGACGCCGACGCCGCGCGGCGGGTGTTGGCTGAGGCGGTGTTGGGGGCGTTGGGCGCGTAAGTGTTGCCGACCCTATGCAAAAGAAAACCCCGCTACAGCGGGGTTTTCTTTTCATGAAGGCCTGATCGCCTGTGGACCTCAATCCGCCAGCTTCTCACCCTTGGCGTTGATCACGCTTTGGTGCGAATAGTCGCTGCGGTCCGGGCGCTTGAGCGGGTTGCGGGTGCTCAAGTAGTCCACAAAGCTCTGGGTGTAGAGCAAGTAGGTGTTGACGATGCGGCCCGATTTGTTGACCGTGCCCAGCGTGGTGTAGCCGTCTTTGCCGTCGGCGATGAAGTCGTTGGTGACGACCACATAGCTGCGCTGTGGGTTGATGGCTTCCCAAGCGCCGCTGGCGCGGTTTTTCACCTGCAGGTTGGAGAAGCGCTGGCCCTTGGCCTTGCTCATGTCCAGGTTCCAGCGCAGGCCGGCGGCGTAGGGGTGCGAACCGTCGGACGACTTGTTGTCCAGGTGGTTGCTGGCCGCGTCTTCGAGCGCGGCTTGGATTTCGGCGCCGGTCATGGTCAGCTCCACCAGCACGTTGGTGAACGGCAGCATGCTGATGGCGGTGTTCATGTTGACCGCGCCGGCCGGGATGGCGATGCGCACACCCCCGGCGTTCTGCAGCGCCACGTCGGCGCGTTTGGCCGCTGCCAAGAAGGCGTCGGCCACGGCCTGGGCGGCGTCGCTGCCGCGCGCCAAGGTGTTGGCTTTGTCGCAGCCGGCCACCGATGCGCTGCGGTTGGTGGCTTCACCGGGCACACGCACCAGGCACAGCGGCTCGCTCAGCGCGCCGACCGGGCGCTGCTTTTGCTCGTTGACTTGGGCGGTGTAGCCGGCCAGCACCTGGGCCGCTTGGGCGTCGGGGGTGGTGACGCGCACCGCACCTTGCTGGCGCAGGCTGGCGCTCAGCGCGTCGCGCTCGGTGGCGGGCATCGCCACCCATTTGCCGTCGGTGGCTTTGCGGGCGTAGTCGTCGCCGACCAGCAGCTGGGCGCGGCCGCCACATTGGGCCACACGGCCTTGGCCATCAAACTGGATGTTCATGAGGCCAACCGCTTTGGCGTATTCCCAGGCCTGGCCCACACACACGGTCTCGCCGTTGCGGTTTTTCACCACCGTGGGGTAAGCACCGCTGCTTTTGACGCCCAAGCTGCTGAAGTCGCCCAGCAAGCTGTGTGAGTCGCCGCCAATGATCGCGTCGACATCGGTGAGTTGTGCGGCCAAGGCCACGTCGCGGTCGTAGCCCTGGTGGGTCAGCAGCACGATGTGGCGGATGCCCTGGCCGCGCAGGGTGTCGATGGTGGCTTGGGCGGTTTTGGCCTCGTCGCTGAACTGCGTGCTGGCCAGCGGGCGCGAGGAATTGGTGGTTTTGTCGGCGATGGTCAGACCGATGATGCCGACCTTGACGCCGCCCACGGTTTTGACCGTGTAGGGCTGCACCGCACCGGCCAATGGCGTGCCGGTGGCGGGCTGGACGTTGGCCGAGAGCACCGGTGTTTTGCAGCCGCCTTGGCCCAGCTCGTTCAAGAAGTTTTTGAGGACACCGTCGCTGTCGTCGAATTCGTGGTTGCCCAGGGTGAAGGCGTCAAAACACACGGTGTTCATCATCCGCGCGTCGGCTTGGCCCTTGAAGAAGGTGTAGTACAGCGTGCCGGTGATGGCATCACCGGCGTGCAGCTTGAGCAGGTTGGGCGTGGATGTTTCGATGTCGCGCAGGGCGGCGGTGACCCGGGCAAAGCCGCCCAGGCTCACGCGGGTGGGTTCACCGCCCAGATTGAGCGTGGCATTGGCTTGGGGCTCGAGCTGCGAGTGGTGGTCGTTGATGTGGGCGATGTTGAGGGTGAACGGCGCATCGCTGGCGGGGCCGGTGGCACAGCCGGCCAGCAAGGCCGCAGCGCCAGCGGCGCCGATCAGCGAACGGGTGAGAGACTTCTTCATGGCGACAAAGCTCCTGGGTTGACAACAGACACAAAAAAATAGGGTTCAGCGCTGCGCGGCCAGCGCCACCGCCAGCTCGGCGCCGACACGGGCGTTGTGCAGCACCAGCGCTTGGTTGGCCTTGAGGCTCACACCAGCGCTCAGCTCTTTGATGCGGGCCAGCAAAAACGGGGTCGACGCTTTGCCGCTGATGCCTTGGGCGCGGGCGTCGGCCAAAGCTTGGGTGATCCAGCCGTCCATGGTGGCGCGGCCAATGGCGTCGGCATCGGGAATCGGGTTGGACAGCACCACACCGCTTTTCAGCCCCAGCTGCCAGTGCGCGCGGATCAGGCGCGCTTGGTCGGCCGCGTTGTCGATGCGTTGGTCGGCGGCAAAGCCGCTGTCTTGGGTGTAGAAAGCGGCGAAGTTGGTCTGGCCCCGGCTGATCACCGGCACACCCTGGGTTTCCAGGTATTCCAGCGTCAGGCCAATGTCCAAAATTGACTTGGCGCCGGCGCAGACCACCGCCACCGGGGTGCGGGCGAGTTCTTGCAGGTCGGCTGAGATGTCGAAGCTGGTGCTGGCCTCGCGGTGCACACCGCCAATGCCGCCGGTGACAAACACCTCGATGCCGCCCAAGTGGGCGCAGATCATGGTGGCCGACACGGTGGTGGCGGCGTTGCGCCGCATGGCCACCGCAAAACCGAGGTCGCGCCGGCTCGCTTTCATCATGCCGGGGTCTTGCGCCACTTGTTGCAGTTGCTCAGGCGTCAGGCCGATGCAGATCTGGCCGTTCAGCAAGGCGATGGTGGCGGGCACGGCGCCGTGTTCGCGCACCACCTGTTCCACCGCCTGGGCGGTGTGCAGGTTCTCGGGCCAGGGCATGCCGTGGGCGATGATGGTCGATTCGAGCGCCACCACGGCTTGGCCACGCGCTTGGGCGGCGGCGACTTCGGGGGCGATCAGCAAAGGGGCGGTGTTCATGCGTTGTCCAGACTGAGTAAAACAGAAGCGGCGGCGCGCTGGCCTTGCGACAGGGCGTCGGCCAGCGGCAGGCCTTGCACCCACCACGCGTGCAGCAGGGTGGCCGACAGCGCGTCGCCGGCACCAGTCACGTCCAGTGCGTCGACGCGTTGCGGCGCCGCTTGGTGGTGGATGCCATCGTGCAGGCAGAGCGTGGCACCGTCGGCGCCTTGGGTCAATAACAGGGCGCGCAGACCGCGCGCTTGCAGATGCGCCCAGACGGTGACCACATCGCCGTCGGGCAGCGCGCTGTGCTGGGCCACGGTGGCGATTTCGTCGCGGTTGAGCAGCAGCAGGTCCACGCCGCGCAGGTCGGTTGGCAGATGCGCCATTTTGGGCGCGGAGACCGCCACCAGCGCCAGAGGCGTGCCGCCGCTGCGCGCAGCCACACACAGGCGCTGTACACCGGCGGCGGGCAGGTTCAGGTCGATCGCCACCGCGTCGGACTGGCGCACCGTGCTCTCGGCCAGGGCCCAAAAGGTCTCGGGCAGTTGCTGCAGCACCTGCATATCGGCCAGTGCCAAGGCCAGATCGCCATCGGGTTGCAGCACCGCGGTGTATTGGCCGCTGGCTTGGCCGTCGCGGCACAGGCCCAGCAGTTCCACGCCGGCCTGTTGGGCCGCTTGTTGCAGCGACTGGCCTTCGGGGTCGTCGCCCCAGGCCGACAGCAGCCGCACCCGGCTGCGCTGCGCAGCGCCGGTGCCCAGCTGCGCCAAATGGCGCGCCACATTAAAAGCCACCCCGCCGGCGTTGCCCGCCAGCAACTGGGCCGGATTGGAGGTGCCGGGCTGCAGCGCCTGGGCCAACCGCAGCTTGCGGTCCCAGTTGAGCGCGCCGATGCAGGCGATGTTCATGGCGTGTGCCGCAGGCTCACACGCCAGCGCTGGCGCGCCAGGCCGAGAGTTGGGCCAAGCCGGCGTCGCGCGCGGCGGCGGGCAAGAACGACGCTTGCATACCAGCCGCTTGCATGTCGGCGATCTGCGCCAGCGTCAGGCCTGTTTGGGTGTGCAGGGCATCAAGTTCGGCGCACAGCGTGGTGGCCGACATCAGGCGGTTGTCGGTGGCCACCGACACCGACAGGCCAGCCGCCAGCATGGATGTGATCGGATGCGCCGCCACCGACATGGCCGCACCGGTGTGCACATTGCTCGAAGGGCAGACTTCAAAGTGCAGGCCTTTGGCGCGCGCGGCGGCGGCCCACTCAGGCCGGTCCACCACTTTGACGCCGTGCCCAATGCGGGTGGCGCCCAATTCGGCGGCCTCCAGCACCCGCGCGCCTTCGTCGGCCTCGCCCGCGTGCAGGGTCAGGCCCAGACCAGCGACCAAAGCGATGTCGATGGCGCGGCGGTGCTCGGTGGCGGGAAAACCAAACTCGGGGCCGGCCAGGTCAAAGCCGATCACGCCTTGGGCTTTGTACTTCGCGGCGATGCGCGCGGCCTCGGCCGTCACATCGGGGCTTTGGTGGCGCATGCCACACACAATCAGGCCGCAGGGCAAGGCGCTTGTGGCCAGGCCGCGCAGCATGGCCTCGGTGGCGGCTTCGGCGCTCAGGCCATGTGGCTCAAACAGCTGCGGCGCCATGCGGAATTCGGCCATCACACAGCCCTCGGCGCGCGCGTCTTCGGCCAGCTCAAAGGCCACACGCTCACACGCGGCTTCGCTGGCCATGGCTTCGACGGTATAGGCAAAGCCCTCCAAGTAACGCACCAAGCTGCCCGAATTGGCGTTGTCGGCGATCCACTGCGCCACGGCAGCGGGTTCGGTGTGGGGCAGGGTCATGCCGCGTTCGTGGGCCAGGTCGATCAGGGTCTGCGGGCGCAGGCCGCCGTCGATGTGTTCGTGCAGGCTGATTTTGGGCAGGGTGGCCCAATCGGAGACGGTGGTGTGGGATGGGGTGTTTGGCACAGTTTTTCCTAGGGTTTGTCCGCGATGGGCCGAATGAGCTATTCGGTATTATGCGGGCTTGGCAAACGTTTGCCACCCCGGTTTTCCCTCACCCCTCTGTTTCGATTCAACCTTGAGGTTCACCATGAACGTGTATCCCCGTTTTAAGACTGCTCTGCTGGTGCTGTCGGCCGCCGCTGTGCTGGCCGCCTGCGGCAAAAAGGAAGAAGCCCCTGCACCCGCGCCAGCGGCTCCCGCACCGGCTGCGGCCCCTGCCGGCCCACAGCCTGCGGTGGTGTTCGATATGGGGGGCAAGTTCGACAAATCCTTCAACCAAGCGGCTTACGAAGGCATTGAGCGCTGGAAGCAGGAAACCGGGCAGGAATACCTGGAGTTTGAGATCGCCAACGAAACCCAGCGCGAGCAAGCGATCCGCCGCATGGCCGAGCGTGGCGCCAGCCCGATCATCGGCATCGGTTTTGGCCAGGCCTCCAGCATTGAAAAAGTCGCCAAAGAATTCCCCGATCTCAAGTTCGCCATCATCGACATGGTGGTGGATGCGCCCAATGTGCAGTCGGTCGTGTTCAAAGAGCACGAGGGCAGCTTCTTGGTCGGCGTGATGGCCGCCAAGGCCAGCAAGTCTGGCAAGGTGGGTTTTGTCGGCGGCATGGACATCCCGCTGATCCGCAAATTCCAGTGTGGTTACGAGCAGGGCGTGAAGCACGCCAACGCCAAGGCCGAGGTGTTCGCCAACATGACCGGCACCACCGGCGCTGCGTGGAACGACCCGGTGCGCGGCGGTGAGTTGGCCAAAGCCCAATTCGCCAAGGGCGCCGATGTGGTGTTTGCCGCCGCCGGTGGCACCGGTATTGGGGTCTACCAGGCCGCCAAGGACAGCAGCAAGCTCGCCATTGGTGTGGACAGCAACCAAAACCACCTGCACCCCGGCACCATGCTCACCTCCATGCTCAAGCGTGTGGACGTGGCGGTCTACAACGTCGCCAAGGGCCATGCCCCAGGCGTGAGCGTGCTGGGCCTGGCCGAAGGGGGTGTCGACTACGCCATGGACGAGCACAACGCTCCACTGGTCAACGACGAGATGAAAGCCGCTGTGGAAGCCGCCAAAGCCGACATCCTGAGCGGCAAGATCCAGGTCGTCGATTACATGGCCAACAACGCCTGCCAGTGATCGCGGTCTGAACGCTCACACCGGACGCAGGGCATGAGTTCCATCAAAGACGTGGCACGGCTTGCCGGGGTGTCTTACACCACGGTGTCGCACGTCATCAATGGGACCCGCAAGGTCAGCGCCGCCGCCCGTGAACGCGTGCTGCAGGCGGTGGCCGACTGTGGCTATGTGCCCAGCCAAGTGGCCCGCTCGCTGCGTGGGGCGGCCACCCAAGTGTTGGGCATTTTGGTGCCCGATGTGAGCGATCCTTTTTGTGCCGAAATCACCTTGGGCGCTGAGCGGGTGGCCGCACAGGCCGGTTATTCGGTGGTGCTGGCCAACACCCACCCTGGGCAACAACCGCCCAACCAGCCGATCGAGAGCTTGCTCGGCCGACGCATCGACGGCTTGTTGGTGGTTGCCGGTTTGTTCGACCACGGCGTGTTGTTGCAGCGGCTGGACCACTACCTGAAGCAGCGCAGCCTGCCCATGGTGTTCATCGACCACGACCCGGCGCATTTGCCGGCCGACGCCTTGATGTCCGACGCCGAAGGGGTGGCCCGCGCGGCGGTGCAGCACTTGCTGGAGCTGGGGCACACCCGCATCGCCTGCATCAGCGGGCCGGCGGGCATGCCGGTGAGCGAGGCGCGGGTGCGCGGTTGGCGCCAGGCCCTGAGCGCCGCTGGCATAGAGCCGGGGCGCGATTGGCTGGTCAAGGGCGACTTTGGTGTGGTGTCGGGTTTTGCGGCGGCGCAGCGCCTGCTGGGCGCTGAAGCTTGCCAGCCCACGGGTATTTTTGCTTGCAACGACCTGATGGCCATGGGCGTGCTGCGCGCGGCGGCCCAGCTGGGTGTGTCGGTGCCCGAGCGCTGTTCGGTGGTCGGGGTCGACGGCATTGTCTTGGGCGAGTACGTGTATCCCGCGCTCACCACCATGGGCGAGTCGCTCGCCGAGTTGGGGGCGCGCGCGGCGCAAGCCTTGTTGCAGCGTTTGGCCGAGCGCGGCGAGAACAGCCGCCGACCGGCGCAGCGGCTGATGCGCGAACCGGTGCTCATCCGCCGGGAATCCACCGGGCCTTGCCCGGCTGTTTAAGGGAGTGTGGTCATGACGATGCAGCCATCCAGCGCCGGTGGCCAGGGCAGCGCTTTGGCGGTGGAGATGACCGGCATCTCCAAAAGTTTTGGTGCGGTGCGCGCCAACCGCGACGTGCACCTGCGGGTGCGCAGCGGTCGTATCCACGGTTTGGTGGGCGAAAACGGGGCGGGCAAAAGCACGCTCATGTCCATCTTGTACGGCTTTTACGCGGCCGACGCCGGGCAGATCGCCCTGCACGGCCAGCCGGTGACGATTCGCAGCGCACAAGACGCGATCGACCACGGCGTGGGCATGGTGCACCAGCACTTTATGCTGGTGGGCAACCTGAGCGCGTTGGACAACGTGATGCTGGGCGCCGAAGGCCATGTGCGGTTGTCCAAGGCCGCCGCGAGCGCCCGCGAGCGCCTCAACACTCTGATGCACAGCACCGGCCTGCAGGTGCCGCTGGACCGCACAGTGGACGACCTCAATGTGGGCGACTGCCAGCGGCTGGAGATTTTGAAGGCGCTGTTTCGGGGCGCGCGGGTGCTGATCTTGGACGAGCCCACGGCGGTGCTCACGCCACAAGAAACGGTGCAGCTGTTTGAGGTGTTGCGCCGCTTGCGCGAGCAGGGCACCACCATCCTCATCATCACCCACAAGCTCAAAGAGGTGATGGCGCTGTGCGACGACGTGACGGTGATGCGCGGTGGCCAAGTGGTGCTCGACACCCCGGTGGGCGACACCTCGGTGGAGGCCTTGGCACAGGCCATGGTGGGCCGCAGTGTGCAAATGGGCCGCAACGACGCCGAGCCCACAGCGGCCACGCGCAGCGGCGCGGTGCTGCTGCAAGCCGAAGGGTTGTCGGTGACCGACGCTTGGGGTGTGCAGCGCCTGCGCGGCGTGGGTCTGCGCTTGCACGCCGGTGAAATTGTGGGTGTGGCCGGTGTTTCGGGCAATGGCCAAAGCGAATTGCTCGATGTGTTGTCGGGCCTGGCGGTGCCGGCCCATGGCCGCCTGAGCTTGGGCGGTCGCCAATTTGAAGCGCCGCGCTGGCTCGACCCGACCACCGCACGCACGCTGCGCTTGGCCCACGTGCCCGAAGACCGTTACGCCCGCGCCATGGTGATGCCGTTTGCGGCCTGGGAGTCGGCGGTGCTCGGTTACGAAGCGCTGCCGCAATACAGCCAGGCCGGCTGGATGCGCCACGACGCCATGCGCGCCGCCACCGCCGCCATGATGGAGCGCTTTGACGTGCGCCCGCGCCAGATCGAGTTGCGCTGCGGCCAGTTCTCGGGCGGCAACCAGCAAAAGCAGGTGCTGGCGCGCGAGCTGGGGCAGCAGCCCCAGGTGCTGCTGATTGGGCAACCGACCCGGGGTGTGGACATCGGTGCCATCGAATTCATTCACGGCCAGATCCGTGCGCTGCGCGACGCGGGCTGTGCGGTGCTGCTGGTGTCGAGCGAGCTGGACGAAATCCTGGCTTTGTCGGACCGGGTGCTGGTGATGAACCAGGGCGAGATCACCGGTGAACTGGCGATTGGCGAATGCAACGAGACCCGCATTGGTCTGCTGATGGCCGGGTCGACCCAAGGAGAACACGCATGAAAGCCGCCAAACCTTTGCCGCGTTGGGCGGACTTGGTGCTCTTGCCCTTGCTGAACCTGGCCTTGGCCCTGGGGGTGGCCGGGCTGGTGGTGATGGCCATTGGCCAAGACCCGGGCCAAGTTATTGGGGTGCTGATCCAAGGCGCTTTTGGCACCGAGCGTGGCCTGAGCTACACCTTGTATTACGCCACCACCTTTGTGTTCACCGGGCTGGCGGTGGCGGTGGCGTTTCATGGGGGCCTGTTCAATATCGGCGGAGAGGGGCAGGCCATCTTGGGCGGGCTGGGCGCGGGCTTGGCCGCCTTGTGGCTGTCGTCCCATCTGGGTCCCTGGCTGATGCTGCCCATCATGGTGCTGGCCGCCGCCGCGGCGGGCATGGCCTGGGCGTTTGTGCCGGCCTATTTGCAGGCCTACCGGGGCAGCCATGTGGTGATCACCACCATCATGTTCAACTTTTTGGCGGCCAGCCTGCTGGTGTATTTGTTGGTGAACTGGCTCAAAGTGCCGGGCTCGATGGCGGTGGAAAGCGCGGCGTTTGCCGATTCGGCCAAGCTGCCGCGCGTGCACACCCTGTTGCAGGCACTGGGCATCCGCTGGGCCTCGTCGCCGCTGAACGCGAGTCTGTTTTTGGCGGTGGCGGCGGCGGTGGGGGTGTATCTGTTTCTGTGGCGCAGCCGCGCCGGCTACCGCCTGCGCACCGTGGGCGCGAGCGAGGGCGCGGCGGCTTATGCGGGCATTCGGCCGCAGCGCCAGGTGTTGCTGGCCATGGCCATCTCGGGTGGTTTGGCTGGGCTGGTGGGCATGAACGAGATCGCCGGTGTGGCGGGGCGCTTGCAGCTCGACTTTGTGGCCGGAGCCGGCTTCACTGGCATTGCGGTGGCCCTGATGGGGCGCAACCACCCGGTCGGTGTGGTGCTGGCCAGTGTGCTGTTTGGCGCGCTGTTTCAGGGCGGCGCCGAGGTGGCGTTTGAGGTGCCAGGCTTCACCCGCGACATGGTGGTGGCGCTGCAGGGTTTTATTGTGCTGTTCTCGGGCGCCATGAGTTATGTGTTGGCGCCTTGGCTGTCGCGCGCCTTGGCGCTGCTGCCCAGCCCACGCACCCAGGAGGTGAGCCATGGATGAGGTGTTCTGGGGGTCGATGATCGGTTCCACCCTGCGGGTGGCGGCGCCACTCATGTTGTGTGCCTTGGCCGGGTTGCTGAGCGAACGCAGCGGGGTGGTGGACATTGGGCTGGAAGGCAAGATGTTGGCCGCCGCTTTTGCCGCGGCGGCCACGGGGGTGGCCACCGCGTCGCTGCCGCTGGCGTTTTTGGCGGCGCTGGGTGTGGCGGTGGCTTTGTCGGGCTTGCACGGGGTGGCCTGCGTCAGCCACGCGGGCAACCAGGTGGTCACCGGGGTGGCGATCAACATCATGGCCGCCGGACTCACCGCTGTGCTGGGCGCGGCCTGGTTCAAACAAGGTGGTCAGACTCCACCCATTCCCGACGCGCTGCGCTTGGGCAGCTGGTGGCCCGGTGTGGTGGACGCCACCCGCGACATCCCTTTTGTGGGGCCGGTGCTGGTGCAAGGCTTTCTCTCGCACAGCGTGCTGGTGTATCTGGCCTTGGCCTTGGTGCCGGGCGTGTGGTGGCTGCTGTGGCGCAGCCGATTTGGCCTGCGCTTGCGTGCGGTGGGTGAGAACCCGGCCATGGTGGAGGCCGCCGGTGTGTCGGTGCAGCGCATGCGCTACACCGCGCTGGGCTTGAACGGCGTCTTGTGTGGTCTGGCCGGCGCCTATTTGGTGCTGGCGCAGAGCGCGTCCTTTGTGCCGCACATGACCGCCGGGCGTGGCTTTATGGCCTTGGCGGCGTTGATCTTTGGCAAATGGCACCCGGTGGGCGCCTTCTGGGCCTGTTTGTTGTTTGGCTTTTTGGACGCGGCGGCGATTCGCCTGCAAGGCGTGGTGCTGCCGGTGATTGGCGAGGTGCCGGTGCAGGCGGTGCAGGCCCTGCCGTATGTGTTGACGGTGGTGCTGTTGGCCGGCTTTATTGGCAAAGCGGTGGCGCCCAAGGCGCTCGGTATTCCCTACACCAAGGAGCGTGTGTGAGCGCCACACAAGACCCCACACAATGGCAGGCCCCGGCTTGGCTCGACGCCACCACCCGCGCGGCGATGATGAAAGCCGCCCAGGCGGCCCGACTCAAAGCCCATGTGCCGTATTCGCATTTCCAAGTGGGCGCGGCGGTGCTCGACGAGCACGGCCAGATCCACCCCGGCTGCAATGTGGAAAACGCGGCCTATCCCCAGGGCGTGTGCGCCGAGGGCGGTGCCATCAGCGCTATGGTGCTGGCTGGGGGCACCCAGATCCGAGCGGTGCTGGTGGTGGGCGACGCGCCCAGCTGGGTCACGCCCTGTGGCGGTTGCCGCCAAAAAATCCGCGAATTCGCAGGCCCCGATACCCCCATCTTGCTGACCAACCCGCAGGGGTGGCAGGCCACCCTCACGCTGGAGCAGCTCTTGCCCTACAGCTTTGGTCCAGACCACTTGGCCCGTTGACGCCGCCCACCGACTTTTTTGACGATTGGAAACCCCATGACCACCGCTTTGGATGTTCTTCGCCAGCGCCTGCCCCAGGCGCGCCCCCGCATCGCCATCGTGCTCGGCTCCGGCTGGGGCGATGTGGCGCAGCGGGTGCAAGACGCCACCCGCATCAGCTACCGCGACCTGCCCGGCTTTCCGCTGCCCAGCGTGCAGGGCCACGCCAGCGACCTGATCCACGGCCGCATGGGCGAGCACGAAGTGGTGGTGCTCACCGGGCGCAAACACACTTATGAAACCGGTGAACCCGATGGCATGAAGCTGCCGATCCGCACCCTGCGCGATTGGGGTTGTGAGGTGCTGGTGCAGACCAACGCCGCCGGCAGCCTGCAGGCCGCCATGCCACCGGGCAGCCTGATGGCCCTGTCGGACCACATCAACTTCTCGCAACGTTCGCCGCTGATCGGCGAGAGTGGTTCAGAGCGTTTTGTGAGCATGGTCAACGCCTACGACGAAGGCCTGCGTGAGCAGGCGCTGGCCGTGGCCGCTGCGCGGGGCGACACCTTGCACACCGGTGTGTATGTGTGGTTTGTGGGCCCGCAGTTTGAAACCCCGGCCGAGATCCGCATGTTCGCCCGCGTCGGCGCCGACGCGGTGGGCATGAGCACCGTGCCCGAAACCATCATCGCGCGCCACGCCGGCATGCGGGTGTTGGCTTTGTCGCTGCTCACCAACATGGCCGCCGGCCTGTCGGCCGAGGTGCTGAGCCACGCCCACACCCTGAGCCAAGCGGCGGCGGCCAGCGACCGCGCCGCCGGCTTGTTGTGCGATGTGGTGGCCCAATTGAAGTTGTGAAGGAGGCGCTGAACATGAGTCTGCCATCTTCCACCGCCGAATGGGCCACCAACGACGTGGCCCTGGCCCGCTTGGCCTTGGCCTGCCTGGACCTCACCGAACTCGGCGACGCTTGCACCGCCGCCGACGTGGCCGCGCTCTGCGCCAAAGCCCAAGGCCATTTACCAAGCGATATGCCGAGCGATATGCCGGGCGACACCGCTGCAGCGCCCGCCTTGCCTGCGGTGGCCGCCGTCTGTGTGTGGCCCGCGTTTGTGGCCCAGGCCCGCGCGGCTTTGCCCGATGGCATTCGGGTGGCGGCGGTGGTCAACTTCCCCTCGGGCGATGAGCCGGTCGATGTGGTCTGTGCCCAAGTGCAACAGATCCGAGACGGCGGCGGCCAAGAAGTGGACTGTGTCTTGCCGCACCGCGCTTGGATGGCCGGTGAGCGCGACGCAGCGCGCGACCTGGTGCGAGCGGTGCGGGCCGCCAGCCAAGGCTTGACGCTCAAGCTGATTCTGGAAAGCGGTGCGTTTGCCGACGAGGCGCTGCTGCGCGCTGCGTGCGACATGGCGTTGGAAGAAGGCGTCGACTTCCTCAAAACCAGCACCGGCAAGATCGCCCAAGGCGCCAGCCTGGGCGCCGCTGAGGTGTTGCTGTCGGCCGCCGCCGCCCACCCCGCGCGCGAGCGCTTGGGCTTCAAGCCCTCGGGCGGCATCCGCACCGTGGGCGACGTGCGCGCCTACGCCGCCGCCGCCCAGCGCCACCTTGGTGACGCAGCCTTGGTGCCGGGGCGTTTTCGCATCGGCGCCAGCGGCTTGTGGACCGACATCGCCCGGGTGCTGGGCCAAACCACCGCCGCCACCCACGCCACTTACTGACCCCCAAACCACCCATGCTTGCCCAAGAAATCATCCGCGCCAAACGCGACGGCCAGACCCTCAGCCCCGAACAGATTCGCCACTTTGTGCAGGGTTTGGTGAGCAACGCCTGGAGCGAAGGCCAAGCCGCCGCGCTCGCCATGGCAGTGTTTTTTCAGGGCATGTCCATGCCCGAACGGGTGGCACTGACCCAGGCCATGCGCGATTCGGGCGAGGTGCTCGAATGGGCCAGCGCCCAGCTGGCTGGCCCGGTGCTCGACAAACACTCCAGCGGCGGCGTGGGCGACAAGGTCAGCCTGATGCTCGCGCCCATGGTGGCGGCCTGTGGCGGTTTTGTGCCCATGATTTCGGGCCGTGGCCTGGGCCACACCGGCGGCACCTTGGACAAGTTCGACAGCATTCCCGGCTACCAGACCGCGCCCGATGTGGCCACTTTCCGCCGCACGGTGCGCGAAGCCGGCTGCGCCATCATCGGCCAGACCGGCGACCTGGCGCCAGCCGACAAACGCCTCTACGGCATCCGCGACGTCACCGCCACGGTCGAATCGGTGCCCCTGATCACCGCCAGCATCTTGTCGAAAAAACTCGCGGCCGGTTTGCAAGGCCTGTCGATGGATGTGAAAACCGGCAATGGCGCGTTTGCCGACAGCCTGCCGATGGCGCGCGAACTGGCGCAATCGCTGGTGGCGGTGGCCAATGGCGCCGGCTTGCCCACCCACGCCTGGATCACCGACATGAACCAGGTGCTGGGCCACAGCGCGGGCAATGCGGTGGAGATGCGCGAAGCGATTGAATTCCTGACCGGCGCCGAACGCGAAACGCGGCTGCTGGAAGTGACCTTGGCGCTGGGCGCCGACATGCTGGTGCTGGGCCGCTTGGCGCCCGATGTGGTGGCCGCCCGCGCTCAGCTGCTGCGCGCGCTGGAGCAGGGGCATGCGGCCGAGCGTTTTGCCCGTATGGTGCACGCGCTCGGTGGCCCAGCCGATCTGCTGGAGCGGCCCGATGCGCACCTGGCCGCCGCGCCGCTGGTGTTGCCGGTGCCCGCGCCGCGCAGCGGCGTGGTGGCGGCACACGCCACCCGTGACCTCGGGGTGGCGGTGATTGAACTGGGCGGTGGCCGGCGCCAAGCCAGCGACGCGATTGACCACCGCGTGGGTATCACGCGCATCGCGGCCCCGGGCGCCGCTGTGCACGCCGGTGAGCCCTTGGCGTGGGTACACGCCGCCGACGCGCCGAGCGCCGAGCGCGCCATCGCCGCTGTGCAGCGGCACATCACCGTGGCCGACGGGGCGCCTGCGCCTCGCCCGGTGCTGATCGAACACCTGGTGTGAAGGAGAAAGCGATGACACGAGCTGTGGTTCTGGTGCTGGATTCGTTTGGCATTGGCGAGGCCCCCGACGCCGCGCGTTTTGGCGATGTGGGCGCCAACACCTTGGGCAGCATCGCCCGTTGGGCGGCCGCGCAGGGCAGGCCCTTGCAGCTGCCCAATCTGTGCCGCCTGGGCCTGGCGCACGCTGCCCACGCCGCTACCCGCCAATGGCCCGAAGGCCTGCCGACGACCGCACCGCAGCGCGCCACCTACGCCGCTTGCGCCGAGTTGAGCGCCGGCAAAGACACGCCCAGCGGCCACTGGGAAATGATGGGCTGCCCGGTGCCGTTTGATTGGGGCTTTTTCACCCCGGGTGCGCCGGGCGAGAACATCTTCCCGGCCGAGTTGCTGCAGCGCTGGATGTTGGCCGCCGGCATCGAAGGCACGCTGGGCAATTGCCACGCCAGCGGCACCGAAATCATCAACCGGCTGGGCGACGAGCATGTGCGCACCGGCTGGCCGATTTGTTACACCAGCGCCGACAGTGTGTTCCAGGTGGCGGTGCACGAAGAACACTTTGGCCTGGAGCGCCTGCTGCACATCTGCGAACTGGCCAAACCGATTTTTGACGAGGCGCGCATCGCGCGTGTCATCGCCCGGCCCTTTGTGGGCGAAGCCGGCCAGTACCGGCGCACCGGCAACCGGCGCGACCTCACCACCCCACCACCCCAAGACACGCTGTTGGACCAACTGCAAGCGGCCGGCCGCGAGGTGATCTCCGTCGGCAAGATCGGCGACATCTTTGCCCACCGGGGCACGGGCGAGGTGGTCAAGGCCGAAGGCAACGCCGCGCTGTGTGAAGCGACGCTGGAGGCCTTGGGCCGCTGCAGCGACGGCGGTTTGGTGTTCACCAACTTGGTCGACTTTGACATGCACTACGGCCACCGCCGCGACATCGCGGGTTACGCCGATGCGCTCGAGGCCTTTGACCGCTGGTTGCCCACGCTGGAGGCGGCTTTGCGCCCAGGTGATGTGTTGGCCCTCACCGCCGACCACGGCTGCGACCCGGCTTGGCCCGGTTCGGACCACACCCGCGAGCATGTGCCGCTGCTGATGAGCTCCCCGGCTTGGGCACACACCATGGACGCCGGTGTGCGTGAGAGTTTTGCCGATATGGGACAAACCTTGGCGTGGCATTTGGGCTTGCCACCCTTGGCCCACGGCCGCAGCCTGCTCGGCGAGCGGGCATAAAAAAACCCAAGGCCAAGGCCTTGGGTTTCTCAATCAAGCGATTCCCGGATCAGGGCTTGCTGGACGTGGGGAACGGCCACGCAGCCTGGGGGGTCAGCTTGGTTTGTGCCGCAGGGGCTGCCGGCGCAGCGGCCGGCTTAGCTTTTTTTGCGGGGGCTGCCTTTTTCACAGCGGCCTTGGGAGCGGCGGCCTTTTTAGGAGCAGCGGCTTTCTTGGCAGGAGCAGCGGCCTTTTTAGGGGCAGCGGCTTTCTTCGCAGGAGCAGCGGCCTTTTTAGGAGCAGCGGCTTTCTTGGCAGGAGCGGCGGCCTTTTTAGGCGCAGCGGCTTTCTTGGCAGGAGCAGCGGCCTTCTTAGGAGCAGCGGCTTTCTTCGCAGGAGCGGCGGCCTTCTTAGGCGCAGCGGCTTTCTTTGCAGGAGCGGCGGCCTTCTTAGGTGCAGCGGCTTTCTTGGCCGGAGCTGCAGCCTTCTTCGGTGCAGCGGCTTTCTTGGCCGGAGCTGCAGCCTTCTTCGCCGGAGCGGCTTTCTTGGCCGGGGCGGCCTTCTTTGCCGGAGCGGCGGCTTTCTTGGCCGGAGCGGCCTTCTTCGCCGGAGCGGCTTTCTTGGCCGGAGCGGCCTTCTTCGCAGTTGCCATACTTGTTCTCCTTGATCAAGTTACAAAAGACACTCGACAGGCGTCTGCCCATCCAGTGATCCAGTGCCTTGTGCCCGGGCGGGTGCACCCACAGTCGGACACAAGACATTGAATGCCGTGAAAAAACCCTGCCCCGAACTCCGCAGAGCCGGTGACAGGGTTTTTGAAGAGGGGGTCATGACGCCGTGCAGCAAGTTCGTCAGTCCCAGGACAGAGCGCCGCCGGTTTGGTATTCGATGACCCGGGTTTCGAAGAAATTGCGTTCCTTCTTCAGGTCGATCATTTCGCTCATCCAGGGGAAGGGGTTCTCTTCGTTGGGGAAGAGCGGCTCCAAACCGATCTGGGTGGCGCGGCGGTTGGCGATGTAGCGCAGATACCCTTTGAACATCGAGGCGTTCAAGCCCAGCACACCGCGCGGCATGGTGTCTTCGGCGTACTGGTATTCGAGATCGACGGCTTTGAGAAACAACTCTTTGATCTCGGCCTTGAACTCAGACGTCCACAGCATCGGGTTTTCATGCTTGATCGCGTTGATCAGGTCGATGCCGAAGTTGCAGTGCATCGACTCGTCGCGCAGGATGTACTGGTACTGCTCGGCCGCACCGGTCATCTTGTTCTGGCGGCCCAGCGCCAAAATCTGGGTGAAGCCCACGTAGAAGAACAGGCCTTCCATCAAGCAGGCGAAGACGATCAGCGACTTCAACAGCGTCTGGTCGGCCTCTGGCGTGCCGGTCTTGAAGTTCGGATCCATGATCGCCTCGATGAAGGGAATCAGGAACTCGTCCTTGTTGCGGATCGACGCGATCTCGTTGTAGGCGTTGAAAATCTCGGACTCATCCAAGCCCAGCGACTCCACGATGTACTGGTAGGCGTGGGTGTGGATCGCTTCTTCAAACGCTTGGCGCAACAAAAATTGGCGGCACTCGGGTGCTGTGATGTGGCGGTAGGTGCCCAGCGTGATGTTGTTGGCCGCCAGCGAATCGGCGGTGACAAAGAAGCCAAGGTTGCGCTTGACGATGCGGCGCTCGTCTTCTGTCAGACCGTTGGGGTCTTTCCAGAGCGCGATGTCGCGGCTCATGTTCACTTCCTGCGGCATCCAGTGGTTGGCGCAGGTGGCGAGGTATTTTTCCCAAGCCCATTTGTATTTGAACGGCACCAGCTGGTTGACGTCGGTCTGGCCGTTGATGATGCGCTTGTCGGCCACGTTGATGCGGCGCTCGCTGGCGGCTGCGGCCAGTGGCTGTGCGCTGTGCGCCGATGCAATGGGCACCGACACATGTGGGGCGGCGACAGTTGGGGTCGCCAAGCGATCCGGCTGCGCAGCGGGCATCGGATGAAGAGCGGCTTTTGACGGTGCGGGTGTGACGTTGTCGTCCCAGGTCAGCATGGGTGGTTTCCTGTGAGTCGGATTATCAAAGTCCCTTGCACAAATGCAAAGAGAAAGCGTGTGGTGTGACGAGGTGATGAACACATGTGTTGTTGCAGAGCATCGCCACACGCGGGTGGCGATGTCTGCATCACACGCACAGCGTCACTGGCAAGCCTCGCAACCGGGGTCGTCGATGGCGCAGAACTTGATGTCGGTGGCGGGCTCGGCCTCGCTCACCACCGCGGCGCTTGTCGCGGCCACTGGTGTGGCCGACACCGCGTTCAACTGGCCCGTGCGGCCAGTGGACTTTTCGGCTTGGGTCGCGCTGGTGGTGCGCAGGTAATAGGTGGTCTTGAGGCCACGCAACCAAGCGAGCTTGTAGGTCTCGTCGAGTTTCTTGCCCGAGGCGCCCGCCATGTAGATGTTCAGGCTTTGTGCCTGGTCGATCCACTTCTGGCGGCGCGATGCGGCTTCGACCAGCCACAGCGGCTCGACTTCAAACGCGGTGGCGTACAGGGCTTTGATGTCGGCCGGCACACGGTCGATGGGCTGCAGCGAGCCGTCGAAGTGTTTGAGGTCCATGACCATCACGTCGTCCCACAGGCCCAGGCGCTTGAGGTCTTTGACCAAGTAGCCGTTGATGACGGTGAACTCACCCGACAAGTTGGACTTGACCGACAGGTTGCCAAAGCAGGGTTCGATCGAGGCGTCGACCCCAATGATGTTGGAGATGGTGGCGGTGGGCGCAATGGCCACACAGTTGGAGTTGCGCATGCCATCGGTCGCGATTTTTTGGCGCAGCGCGTCCCAGTCCAGCGTGGCGGAGCGGTCGGCTTCGACATAGCCACCGCGCTCGCTGGCCAGCAGGTCCAGCGAGTCGAGCGGCAGAATGCCTTTGTCCCACAGCGAGCCTTTGTAGCTGGAGTACTTGCCGCGCTCTTTGGCCAGTTCGGTCGATGCCCAGTAGGCGTAATAGCACACCGCTTCCATCGAGCGGTCGGCGAAATTCACCGCCGCCTCGCTGGCGTAAGGCACGCGCAGTTCGTAGAGCGCGTCTTGGAAGCCCATGATGCCCAGGCCCACCGGGCGGTGGCGCAGGTTGGAGTCGCGCGCTTTTTTGACCGCGTAGTAGTTGATGTCGATCACGTTGTCGAGCATGCGCATCGCTGTTTTGATGGTCTGCTGCAACTTGGCGTGGTCAAGTTCTTTGCCGTTCGGGCCGTCTTTGAGGTGGCGCAGCAGGTTGACCGAGCCCAGGTTGCAGACCGCTGTTTCGCTGTCGCTGGTGTTGAGCGTGATCTCGGTGCAGAGGTTGGAGCTGTGCACCACACCGGCGTGTTGCTGGGGCGAGCGCACATTGCAGGCGTCCTTGAAGGTGATCCAAGGGTGGCCGGTTTCGAACAGCATCGAGAGCATCTTGCGCCACAGGTCGACCGCCGGCACTTGGCGATAAGGCTTGATTTCGCCACGGGCGGCTTTTTCTTCGTAAGCCACATAGGCTTTTTCGAAGTCGGCGCCAAATTTGTCGTGCAGGTCGGGGCAGTCCGAGGGCGAGAACAGGCTCCACGGGCCTTTTTCCATCACCCGCTTCATGAACAGGTCGGGAATCCAGTTGGCGGTGTTCATGTCGTGGGTGCGGCGGCGGTCGTCGCCGGTGTTCTTGCGCAGCTCCAAGAACTCTTCAATGTCCAGGTGCCAAGTCTCCAGATAAGTGCAAACCGCGCCCTTGCGCTTGCCGCCCTGGTTCACCGCCACGGCGGTGTCGTTGACCACTTTGAGGAAAGGCACCACGCCTTGCGATTCGCCGTTGGTGCCCTTGATGTGGCTGCCCAGCGCGCGCACGCGGGTCCAGTCGTTGCCCAGGCCGCCGGCAAATTTGGACAGCAGGGCGTTTTCTTTGATCGACTCGTAAATGCCGTCCAAGTCGTCGGGCACGGTGGTCAGGTAGCAGGACGAGAGCTGGCTGCGCAGCGTGCCGCTGTTGAACAGCGTGGGGGTGGACGACATGAAGTCGAACGAGGACAGGATTTCGTAGAACTCGATGGCGCGCGCTTCGCGGTCGATTTCATTGAGCGACAGGCCCATGGCCACGCGCATAAAGAAGGCCTGTGGCAGCTCGATGCGGGTTTTGCGCACGTGCAAGAAGTAACGGTCGTACAGGGTTTGCAGGCCGAGGTAATCAAACTGCAGGTCGCGCTCGGGCTTGAGCGCGGCGCCCAGGCGCGCCAGATCGAACTGCAGCAGCTTTTCGTCGAGCAGGTCGTTCTCGACGCCCTTCTTGATGAAGCCAGGGAAGTAGTCGGGATAGGCCTGGGCCATCTCGGCCTGGCTGGTTTCGCGGCCCAGGATCTCCTTGCGGATGGTGTGCATCAGCAGGCGGGCGGTGGCAAAGGTGTAGTCGGGGTCTTTTTCGATCAGGGTGCGCGCGGCCAAGATGGCGGCTTTGTACACCTCTTCGATCGGCACGCCGTCGTAGAGGTTGCGCATGGTCTCAGCCACGATGGGGTCGGCCTTCACATCTTGGCCCAGGTCGGCGCAGGCGCTGGCGATCAGGGTGTGCAGCGCTTGCACGTCCAGCGGCACGCGCTGGCCCTTGTCGGTGACAAAAAACGCAGGCGCAGCCGCCGCTGGCGCTTGTTGGGCTTGCGCGGCGCGCTCTTGGGCGCGGCGCTCGCGGTACAGCACATAGGCGCGCGCCACTTCGTGGTGGCCGCTGCGCATCAGGCCCAGTTCCACCTGGTCTTGCACGTCTTCAATATGGAAGGTGCCACCGCTGGGGCGCGAGCGCATCAGGGCGCGCACCACGTTTTGGGTCAGCGCGTCCACGTCTTCGCGCACGCTGGCCGAGGCCGCGCCTTGGGTGCCGTGCACCGCCAAAAAGGCTTTCATCAGCGCCACCGCAATCTTGCTGGGCTCAAACGCGACCACCGCGCCGTTGCGGCGGATGATTTGGTAGTGGGTGTAGACCGAAGCGGCGGCGGTGGCTGTCGCAGCCTGGGCAGCGCCAAAGGCGGGCGTCTGGGTCTGGGGCGCACTGGTTTGAGCAGTGAACATGGGTCCTCTTTCTCGCATGAGTTGTTGTGGTGGGGTTGGCGCAAAGCCTGGGAAGGGGCGGTGGATGGTGGGGTCTGGCCACACCGCAGCCGCTGGGTCAGCGGGCGCTGATCTTAACCGGTGATTGCGTCGGTGCACACTATATCTGGTGTGCCGACCCCTAACAAGCCACTACCGGTAGTGTTTTGGGGAATAGTTGCCTGGCACTTTCTGCGCAATGGTGTAAAGCGATAACCAAAGTATTTATGGGCCCGCCGTCACCTCCGGTGAGAACCACTCGCAAGTCTTGGTGAATCTGCTGCTGCTGCACAAAATCCAGTATTGGCGCGGCTTTTCAGCCAAAAAGGTGTGCCGCTGCAAGGCCGGCGGGGCTCTTGGGTTTGGGCGCTGCCTCAGGTATTACCTGACAAAAATGTGGTCTGGGGGAAACACCAATCGCTGGCCGGCAAGGCGTGGTGCAACCGTGGCCAGTCGAAGCCCGGTCCAGGATCACATTTGCGGCCCGGTGCAATGTGTTCGTGCCCAGCGATGTAGCGCAGCGGGTGAGCGGTTTGTAGCACCCGACACAAGGCCACTAGCGTCTGGTATTGGGCGTCTTCGAAGGTGTCACCTTCTAGGCCTTCGAGCTCGATGCCGATGCTGTCGTTGTTGCACTGGTCGCGGCCCCGCCAATGCGATGTGCCTGCGTGCCAAGCCCGGTCCTTGGTGCTCACAAACTGCAGCAAACGGCCGGTGCGCTCAATGAAGAAGTGGGCCGACACCTCTAGGCCTCGGATGCTTTGGAAGTAGGGGTGGGCGTCCCAGTCCAAGCGGTTGGTGAACAGCTGTTCCACCGCGCCGCTGCCGTATTGGCCCGGTGGCAAGCTGATGGAGTGCAGCACCAGCAGATCAATGTCGGCTTGGGCGGGTCGTGGGCCAAAGTTGGGCGATGCCACACGCTTGGCCTGTGTGATCCAGCCGTCTTGCCAAGACAAATGTGCTTCAGTCGGCATCGTCGGCTCCCGGCACCACAATGCCCAGCCGCTGAATGCGGTAGCGGATCTGGCGCAAGTTCAAGCCCAGCCTGGCAGCGGCAGCGGTGCGGTTGTATTGGCATTCCTGCAGGGCACGCAGCAGCACTTGGCGTTCTTGTTCGTCGAGGTAGCGCTGCAGATCGTGCGGGATGTCTTGGTGCTGGGGTGCGATGGTCGCCGGCGCCACGGCTGGGTCCTGTGCCGCGCTGGGCGCAGGCTCTGTGGCATGGATCGAGTCGTCAAGGTCGCTCAGCCGCAGCACCGCACCTGTGCGCAGTGCCATGGCTTTTTGCAGCAGGTTTTCCAGCTCGCGCACATTGCCAGGCAATGGGTGGCGCAACAACCATTCCAGGGCGTCTACCGACAGGCTGGGCACTGGCTCTTCGGCACCATGGAGGCGCTGCAGCAGCGCCTGAATCAGAGCTTGCAGATCACCGGGGCGCTCGCGCAGCGCCGGCAGGCGGATTTCGATGACATTCAGACGGTAGAACAAATCTTGGCGGAACAGGCCTTCTTGGACACAGCGGACCACATCGCGGTGTGTGGCACTGACCAAGCGCACGTCGACATCTTCTTCGTGTACCGAGCCGAGCGGCCGAATGCGGCGCTCTTGGATGGCGCGCAACAGCTTGGCCTGCATGGGCAAAGGCAGGTCGCCAATTTCGTCGAGGAACAGGGTGCCCCCACGGGCCGCTTCAAAAAAGCCGATGCGGTCTTGGGTGGCGCCGGTGTAGGCGCCTTTGCGCGCACCAAAAAATTCTGCCTCGATGAGGTGTTCCGGGATAGCCGCACAGTTGACCGCCACAAAAGGGCCATCGGCGCGGTGGCTGCAGCCGTGGATGGCGCGCGCCACCAGCTCTTTGCCGGTGCCCGACTCTCCCAGCACCAACACGGGTGCCATGCTGGGCGCCACTTTGCGGATGCGCTGGCGCACCTGCTGCATGGCGGCGGATTCTCCCACCAGTTGCTCCAGTGCCGCTGCCGCCGCGCTGGTTTTGGGCTGTATGGCGGGTGAGGTGGCCGCACCTTCGTGGCCGCGCGCCGAGTCGGCGCTGCGTTGTTGGCGTTGGCGAGCAGCCTGTGAGACCGCGTGGCGCAGCTGCTTGAGGTCCACCGGTTTGGTGAGGTAGTCAAAAGCGCCTGCCTTGAGCGCCTGAACCGCGTTTTCGGGAGATCCATAAGCGGTGATGACGATGCTGTGTTCGCTGCGGTGGTGCTCGCCCAAATAGGCCAGCAGATCCAGCCCTGTGCCGTCGGGCAAGCGCATATCGGTGATCAACACATCAAAACGCTGTTGGGCCAAACAGTCCAGCGCGTTTTGGACGTCTTGGGCGGCCACCACCTCAAAGCCTTCGCGCAGCAAGGTCAGCTCATAGAGGGTGCGCAGGTCGGGCTCATCATCGACCACCAGCACATGGGTGGGACGCATGCTCATGCTGTGTGTTCTCCGGGGGACAAAAGCGCGCCTTGGCAGGCCATCAGCACAAAAAACTCGTTGCCCTCTTGGGCACTGATGCGCAGGCGTTGGTAGCCGATTTGGGCGTTGTGGCGTTCGCAGAGTTCGCGGCACAGGTACAGACCCAAACCGCTGGAGCGGCTCTCGGACGAAAAGAAGGGCTCAAACAAGTGCTTGCGCACACCAGCGTCCATCGGTGGGCCGTCGCTCCAGACGCTCAGACGTGCTTGGTTGGCGCCTTCGGTCTGGGTGATGAGATGGATCGCACCATCGCCTTTGCGTGCATGTTTGTGGGCATTGTCCAGCAGGTTAACGAGCACCCGCCGCAGGTGCTCGGGGTCAAAGCGCACCAGTGTCTGACTGGCATGGAAATGGGTTTTGAGCCGACCGTCGATGCGGTTCTGCTGTGTCCACTCCTGCACCACTTCTCGGGTGTAGTCGTCTAGCCGAAGATGGGGCGCTTGGCTGGCCTTGTCGCGCTGTTGGGGAGACAGTCTGGCCACATTGAGGATGTCGTCCACGATGCGCGAGAGCCGCTGCGCGTTTTGGGCAATCATGCGGGTCAGACGTTGGTGTGCGGGGCTTTGCACCTCTTCTTCGAGCAGGGCGTTGGCCTGGGTGATGGCCGTCAGGGGGTTGCGGATTTCGTGGGCCACAGCGGCCGACATGCGCCCCATAGAAGCCAGTTTTTCGGTCCGGATGCGGGCTTCAATCTCCCGTTGGTCGGCCAGAAACACCACACACAGTCCAGGGCGGTCTTGCATGGGGGCCACCGCCAACCGAGAGCGCACGGCAATCAATTGTGATGGCTGACCGGGTTGGCCCACATTGATCATGCCTTCGTGGGATTGGCCGCTGCGAAAGGTTTGCTGCACCAGCGTCGCTACGCCATGCCAGCCACCGGCAGCTGGCAACGTGCCAGCGGTGCCTGCGCGGGCGGGCAGCAGCGCCTGCGCCGCTGGGTTGATGCTGCGGATGCGCCCTTGTGCATCCAGCACCATCACGCCTTCGGTCATGTCCTGCATCACCAATTCATTGACCTGGTGTTGCATTTGGGCTGCGGTTTGGCTGTTGAGGGCGAACTTCTGTTCACGCGACACCCGTTGTGCCAACTGGTGAACCAGCACCGCCAGCACAAAAAGACCGGTCGAGGCCAGTCCGGCCTGCAGCAACTGGGAGGTCGCTCGCTCCACGTTCAGCAGGTTGCGCCACCAAGCCTCGCCGAGCAAAAACAGGGTGGCAATGGCCGCTGTGGCCAGGCCCAGTCGCATGGAGCCAATGGTCGACGCCATCAACACCGGCAGGGCCAGCAGCAAGGTGTAATTTTGCGGCACCGCCGATGGCAGGCTTTGCAGACTGGCAAACACCATCACGTCCAAGCCCGATGTGAGCAACCAGTTGCGGGTGGACAGCCCCTGCGTGTCCACCGGCGGCGTGTGATACAAGCTGGCGATGCACAAACCCACATGGCACAAGCCCAGCAGCATCCGCCAGAGTTCTGCGCTGCTGCTGTCGGTCAACCAAGCAAAGACTTGCAGCAAAGCCACCACACAGGCGATGCCCAAGCGCGCTTGCATAAAGGTGCGCCAAAGCCTTTGCTGGCTCGGTGGACGCACGTCCACTGGATCGCTCAACGCGCCAAGTGGTGTGTCCAGACTGAATCCTTGGGGCACCGTATCGGTGGCCTCCATTGGCTGGCGCCACTTCATGGTCGTTCGGCTTGCCGCCAGTGTTCTTGGGAGCAATAGGCCCCGCGTTGACCCGCCACCGCATCCGATTGCGGCAAATGGGCGCCACAGACTTTGCACGACACCATAATTTGGGGCGTGCCGGGTGGGTTGGCGCGTGTCTCGTCCGGCTTGTCAGCGGCTGCCGTGCGGCCTTTGCGCCAGATCCAATACGCCAGCCACAGCACAGCCAGCAGCAACAGGTACTTCATTGTGGTGTCATCCCGTGTTCAGGCCCGGTGGAGCAGCACTTCCATCACAAAGCGTGAGCCGGCATAACCCAGCAAGAGCAGCGCAGCGGCGGTGTACAAAGTGCGCACCGCCATGCGCCCACGCCATCCCAGGCGCCAGCGCCCCCACAACAGCACCCCCATCGTCAGCCAGGCCAGTATGGAAAACACGGTTTTGTGGTTCCAGCTCATGTGGTGGTACACCACATTGCTGAACCAGGCCCCAGCCAGCAGCGTTGCAGTGAGAAGTCCAAAACCCGCGGTCACAAAGCGAAAAGTCAGCCGCTCCAGCGTCAGCAAAGGCAAACCCACCTCTTGGCTCAGGCCTTGCCGGATCGCACGCTCGGTGCGCTGCATCAACCAAGCGTGCACCACAGCGGCGGCGATCAGGCCATACGCCGCCATGCCAAAGGCCCAATGCAGCGGCAGCCAAGCCGACGGCAGGTGGGGAAATGGAGCGCCGGGGAACACCGCGCTCAGCAGCACCGAGACCGAGCCGATGGCCGCCAGCGTCCAGCGCGTGCCCAGTTGGGGGTAAAGCCGGCTTTCCACCGCGTGCACCGCCAGCACCAGCCAGCAAGTGAGCGACAGCGCAGCGGCAAAGCCAAAGCGCGGCACATCGCCCGCCCAGCCCCACAGCAGGGTCAGCGCGTGCAAACACCAGGCCACGCCAAAACCGAGCTGGGCGGCACGCACCGACAGGCGCCGATGCGCAAACGCCAACAAGGCGTAGGCCAGCGCGGTCGCCAGGCTCAAGACGGTCAAAGAATGCACAGGCATGGTGGGTCCGATCGGCAGCGGGGTGCCCCCGCTAAAATCCAACGCACAGTTTAACGGTCCCACACCATGGCATCAGCCCTTTCCGAACGTTTATCCCGCATCGTCAAAACCATGCGGGGCCAGGCCCGCATCACCGAAGACAACATCGGCGAGATGCTGCGCGAGGTGCGCATGGCCTTGCTGGAGGCCGATGTGGCCCTGCCGGTGGTGCGCGACTTCATCGCCCGGGTGAAGGAAAAAGCCTTGGGCGAAGAGGTTGTGGGCTCGCTCACGCCCGGCCAAGTGCTGGTGTCGATCGTCAACCGCGAACTGGCCGCCACCATGGGCCAGGGCGTGGCCGACATCAATCTGGCGGCGCAGCCGCCGGCGGTGATCCTGATGGCCGGCTTGCAAGGCGCCGGCAAAACCACCACCACCGCCAAGCTGGCCAAACACCTGATTGAGAAGCGCAAGAAAAAAGTGCTGACTGTGTCGGGCGACGTCTACCGCCCGGCCGCCATCGAGCAGCTCAAAACCGTGACCGCCCAGGCTGGCGCCGAGTGGTTCCCGAGTTCTCCCGAACAAAAACCTGCCGACATCGCGCGCGCCGCGCTCGACCACGCCAAGCGCCATTTCTTTGATGTGCTGCTGGTCGACACCGCCGGCCGGCTGGCCATCGACGAAGCGCTGATGCGCGAAATCCAAGAGCTGCACGGTGTGCTCAAGCCGGTGGAGACCCTGTTTGTGGTCGACGCCATGCAAGGCCAGGACGCGGTCAACACCGCCAAGGCCTTCAGCGACGCCTTGCCCCTGACCGGCATCGTCTTGACCAAAACCGATGGCGATTCGCGCGGCGGTGCGGCGCTGTCGGTGCGCCACATCACCGGTGCGCCGATCAAGTTCGCCGGTGTGTCGGAAAAAATCGATGGGTTGGAGGTGTTCGACGCCGAGCGCCACGCCGGCCGCATTTTGGGCATGGGCGACATCGTCGCTTTGGTCGAGCAGGTCACCGCAGGTGTGGACATGGCGGCTGCCCAAAAGCTCGCCGCCAAGGTCAAGAGCGGCGGTGGCTTTGACCTCAGCGACTTCCTGGACCAATTGCGCCAAATGAAGCAAATGGGCGGTCTGTCTAGCCTGATGGACAAATTGCCCGGCAACTTGGCGGCTAAGGCCACCGAGGCCGACTTGACCCGTGCCGAAAAAGACATCAAGCGCAAGGAAGGCATCATCTGCAGCATGACGCCGCAAGAGCGCGCCAAGCCCGAACTCATCAAAGCCACCCGCAAACGCCGCATCGCTGCGGGCGCCGGCGTGCATGTGCAAGAAGTCAACCGCTTGCTCAAGGAGTTTGAGCAAATGCAGGGCATGATGAAGAAGATGAAGGGCGGTGGCTTGATGAAGATGATGAAGCGCATGGGCGGCATGAAGGGCATGCCGAGGCTGGGGTAACCCCCCTGCGCCGCTGCGCGGCTTCCCCCCAGGGGGACGATGCGAGTGGACCGGCGAAGCCGGATCCACCGCATCTGGAATCAGGCACTTCGCTCCGGACGCGCTGTTGGTTGTTTTCCTTTTTTGGACGCTTGATGCTTGTCAAGCGCCTTGCCCGCCTTCTTGGGATACTCCTGGCCCATGGGCATGACGTTTGTGAATCTGGTGCTGGCGACCGCTTGTTTGGCGGTGGCGCTGTGGCTGCGGCCGTGGCGTATGTTGGTCGGGCCGCTGCTGTCGCCGGTGCTGGCGGTGTTGGCTGTGTTGCCAGTGGTGTGGTGGTTGCCGCAGCGCATGCCCTCGGGGCTGGCGATTCAGCTCTCGTTTGCCTGTTTGTTAGTGCTGATGTTTGGCTGGCCCTTGACTGTGCCGGTGCTCGTGGGCGTGGGCGCCATTGTCTGGGCGGTGGGCGATCTGCCGTGGCCCGATGTGCTGGCCCAGTTGGTGTGGGTGGGTGTGGTGCCCGCCACCTTGGCCTTGGGGCTGGGTGCGCTGCTGCGGCGCTATTTGCCCGCGAACCCCTTTGTCTACACCCTGGGCCGCGCCTTTTTGGGCACGGCGGCCTGTGTGTTTGTGGCTGGGCTGTTGCAGTGGTTGCTGATGGCGCTGGACCCGGTGGACGCCAGCCGCCCCGGCTTGGTGGCGCGCTGGCTCATGGCCTGGGGCGACGCTTTTATCACCGGCATGGCCGCTGCCGTGTTTGTGGCCTTCAAACCCGAATGGCTGGCCACTTGGTCAGACCAACGCTACCTGAAACGCGGGAACTGAAGGGCGATGGAGTCAGGCACCCGTGGAACGGGCTTGGCCCGGCCACTGGGTGCGTCCCCCTGGGGGGAAGCCGCCCAGCGGCGCAGGGGGGTCAGTCCACCGCCACCACCACCTCGCCGCGCAAAGAATGCGGCAGCGCCTGGGTGATCTTCACATCGATCATCTGACCGACCAGCCGGTCTTGCAGCGGGCCGCCGTCGAAATTGACGATGCGGTTGCATTCGGTGCGGCCCATGAGTTCGGGTGTGCCATTCGGCCCCGGCTTGCGCGACGGGCCTTCCACCAAAATCCGCTGCACCGTGCCTTCGCGGCTGGCGCTGATGCGGCGAACGTTCTCCTCAATCGTGGCTTGCAGGTGCTGCAGGCGTTTGAGTTTGACGTCGTGCGGCGTGTCGTCGGGCAGATTGGCCGCCGGTGTGCCCGGGCGTGGGCTGAAGATAAAGCTGAACGACGTGTCGTAGCCGACATCGGTGATGAGCTTCATCATCTTCTGGAAGTCGTCTTCCGTCTCGCCTGGGAAGCCCACAATAAAGTCGCTGCTCATCGCCATATCGGGCCGAATGGCGCGCAGCTTGCGGATGGTGCTCTTGTATTCCATGGCGGTGTAGCCGCGCTTCATCGCCATCAAGATTTTGTCGCTGCCGTGCTGCACCGGCAGGTGCAGGTGGCTCACCAGCTTGGGCAGCTCGGCGTAGGCGTCGATCAGCCGCTGGGTGAATTCATTGGGGTGGCTGGTGGTGTAGCGGATGCGCTCAATGCCCGGGATCTCGGACACGTATTCCAGCAGCAGCGCAAAGTCGGCGATCTCGCTGGTGTCGCCCATGGCGCCACGGTAAGCGTTCACGTTCTGGCCCAGCAGCGTCACTTCTTTCACGCCTTGTTCGGCCAAACCCGCCACTTCCACCAGCACCTCGTCGAGCGGGCGGCTGAACTCTTCGCCCCGGGTGTAGGGCACCACACAGTAGCTGCAGTACTTGCTGCAGCCTTCCATGATGCTCACAAAGGCCGATGCGCCTTCCACCCGCGCGGGCGGCAGGTGGTCGAATTTTTCAATCTCGGGAAAGCTGATGTCCACCTGCGGTTTGGCTTTGACTTCACGCGCTTTGAGCAGCTCAGGCAGGCGGTGCAGGGTTTGCGGGCCAAACACCACGTCCACAAAAGGCGCGCGTTTGATGATGTCTTCACCCTCTTGGCTGGCCACACAGCCGCCCACGCCAATCAACACCCCCTTTTTCTTCAGGTGCTTGACCCGGCCCAAATCGGAAAACACTTTTTCTTGCGCTTTTTCGCGCACCGAGCAGGTGTTGAACAGAATCAGATCGGCCTCTTCCACATCTAGGGTGGGCTCGTAACCCTCGGCGGCGCCCAGCACATCGGCCATCTTGTCCGAGTCGTACTCGTTCATCTGGCAGCCAAAGGTTTTGATAAAGACTTTTTTGCTCATGGGGGGCTCCTGCTCAGCGGGCGGTGGGTTCTTGTGTCAGCCAGACCTCGTGCACCAGGCCTTGCAGATCACGCACATAACGCACTGGCACCGCTTGCCCGAGCAGCGAGGCCGACAACACCAGCTGGCGGCTGGGGCTGTAAATGCGCGCGCCCGGCGACAGGCGGTCGGCCTGGCCGTTCAAGGTGATGAGCGGTGGTTGCTCCACCCGCAGGGTGGCCGCTTGGACGGTGGCGGGAATGGCGCGCACGCCAGAGTGGGAGGGTGTGGGCGCTTGGGCCAGCGCGGTGGTATTCAGCGCACACAACAACACGGCGGCGCCAGCGGCGCGCGCCCAAAGACAGCGGTTCATGGTGTAGATCCAGAGGCTGATAAAACAAGCGCCCGTTTAGGGCGCCACACAGACCGATATTTTCGCACGGGTATTGGCTGGCGCCGCTGTGGCGCAGCGCGGGTCTTTCCACAATCGCCGGTCTGTTCCTGTTCTGTCTCCCTTCATGACTTACAGCGTTGTCTGGTTCAAACGCGATCTTCGGGTCTTTGACCACGAAGCGCTGCGGCTCGCCCTGCGCGCCGGGCCGGTGTTGTGCGTCTACCTGGTTGAGCCCAGCTTGCTGGCCCAGCCGGATGTGGCGCGCCAACACCACCGCTTTGCGCTGGAGTCGGTGGCCGACCTGCGGCGTCAGCTCGCGGGTGTGGGGCTGAGCTTGCAGGTGCTGACCGGCGAAGCGGTGGCGGTGTTCGACCGCCTGTACGCCCTGGCGCCGTTTGCGGCGCTGTATTCGCACCAAGAAACCGGCAACGCCGCCAGCTTTGCACGCGACAAAGCGGTGGCGCGTTGGTGCCGCGAACGCCGTGTGGCGTGGCACGAGCCGCGCCAACAAGGTGTGGTGCGTGGCCCGCTCAACCGCGACCATTGGCAGCGCCAGTGGCGGGCTTTTGTGTCCGAGCCCTGTGCCGAGACGCCCGCGCGCCTGCCTGCTGCCGCCCAAGTGCCGCTGCCATGGAGCGAGCCCCCCGTGCCCAGCGACGACGCCTTGGGGTTCCCGACGGACTGCCCACCCTATCGCCAGCGCGGCGGCCGCACCGAAGCGCTGCGGGTGTTGCACAGCTTTATCCACGACCGCGCGGTGGCCTACCGGGGTGGCATTTCCTCGCCGCTCACCGCACCCGACGCCTGCTCGCGGCTCTCGCCCTATCTGACCCACGGCTGTCTGTCGGTGCGCGAGGTGGTGCAAACCTGCCAACACGCTTGGGCCGCTTTGCCACCCGGTCGCCAGCGCGAGGGCTTGCGCGCCATGGTCGGGCGACTGGCCTGGCGCGACCATTTCATTCAAAAGCTCGAAACCCAGCCCGACATTGAGTGGCGCAATCTGCACCGGGGCTACGATGGGCTGCGCGAAGGCGGCTGGAACCCCGAGCGTTTTCAAGCGCTCGTGGATGGCCGCACCGGATGGCCCATGGTCGACGCCTGTGTCGCCATGCTGCGCCAGACCGGCTGGCTCAATTTCCGCATGCGCGCCATGCTGGTGTCGGTGGCCGCCTACCCCCTGTGGCTGCACTGGCGCGAGCCCGGCCATTGGCTGGCGCGGCAGTTTCTCGACTACGAACCCGGCATCCACTGGAGCCAAATGCAAATGCAAGCCGGCACCACCGGCATCAACACCACCCGCGTCTACAACCCCATCAAACAGGCGCAAGACCACGACCCGAGCGGCCAGTTTGTGCGCCACTGGTTGCCGGTGCTCCGGCGCCTGCCCGACAGCTGGCTGCTGCAACCCTGGCGCATGCCGCCCAGTGTGCAAAGCGCTTGTGGTGTGCGGGTGGGTGTGGACTGGCCCGAGCCACTGGTGGACTTGGAGGCTGCCACCCGGGCCGCCAAGGCGGCGCTGCACCAGCGCCGCGCCTTGCCCGAGGTGCGGGCCGCTCGCCACGCCATCGTGCAGCAGCACGGTTCACGCGGCCACAACGACCGCAACCCGGCGCCACGCCGCGCGCCGCCGCGTGCGCCCCAGTCTGGAGCACAACTCGGTTTGTTCGACTGACGCTGGGTGTTGCTGCTGTCAACAGCGCCGATTGACTGGCATCAGCGCGCCAAATTGGCTTATTTCCAGCGAAGCGGCTCGATGTGTGCGCTGCCCAAGCCACTGCTCAGCATCAGCGCGCCTTCTTGCACCGTGGCCTGCAGCTGCATGCTGCGTTCGGCCAGACTGGCCAGATCGGCCATGGCCTCGTGCGGCAAGCGCCAGACCTGCACCTTGTCCAGTCGGGTGACTTTGCTCTCTAGGCCCTTCCACCACACCTCGGCCGCTGGGCCAAAAGCGTAGACCACCACCGCGTCGGCCTTGCTGCTGGCCTTGGACAGCGCCTTGTCGTCGGGTTGCCCCACCTCAATCCACAGGCGGATGCGGCCAGTGAAATCGGTCAGCAGCGCATCGGGCGAATCGGGGTCCGACAGGCCCGCACCAAAACCCAGCGTGCCATCGCCACCACACACGTCGGCCAACTGGTGCGCCTGCAGCGCCAGCGCCACCAGTCGCACCATCATGCGTTCATCGGTCTCGCTGGGGTGGCGCGCCAGGGTCAGGCTGTGGTCCGCGTAGCAGCCGTGGTCGATGTCGGCCAACTGCAGCTGCGCTTTAAAGATGGTGGATTTGAGCGCCATAAGGACTTTTTAAGGGCTGTTTGGCCGAATTTGGGATCAAAAAGCGGCGAAGCAAACAAAACGGGCTCCGAGGCAAAGCCTGGGAGCCCGTCAAAAATGGTGGTGGCGATAGGTGGACTTGAACCACCGACATCAGCATTATGAATGCTGCGCTCTAACCAACTGAGCTATATCGCCAACAACTGAGAATTATAGCCATGTTTCATCTGTGGTGCTGGTGCAACGCTGTCTGTGGGGCCGGCAGCTGGACAGACAGCTGCTTGGGCGGTCTAGTCACACCTCGAGGGGCTTTGGGGTCTGCGAACGTGCACAGCGGCGCCGAGTGAGCCCATTTTGTTGCCCTTGTGCCACAGATTGGCAAAAAAACCGGCCAAAAGTTTGGCTCCGCCCCGCCCATCTGGTGCAATAGCAGCAGCTTCCCTGAACGGAGGTTGGCTGACGGGCACCAAGCCCCGGCCTCTTTTTTCAACCTTGGAGAACTTCTCAATGAAAAAGACCCTGATTGCTCTGGCTGCCCTGGCATCCACCGCTGCTTTCGCTCAGTCCACCGTGAACCTGACCGGCACCTTCGGTGCTGGCTACCAGTCGTACAAAGCTGCTGGCGTGGAAAACAAAGGCCTGACCATGACCGACGCCACCATCAGCGTTGGTGTGGTGGAGGACTTGGGCGGTGGCCTGAAGGCTGCTGCTAACGTGAACTTCACTGGCAACGCCAGCCGCGGTGGTAACGTCACCAAAGAAGACAGCGCCGTGAGCCTGGCCGGTGGCTTTGGTACTGTTGCTATCACCAACACCCGCTCCAGCAACGCCGCCGTTGGCGCTCTGGTGTTCGCTTCTTCCACGCCCGTGACTTCGCTGTACGCTGGTGTGGACAGCCGTGCTGCAGGCGATGCTCTGGTGTACACCTCGCCTGAGTTGTTCCCTGGTCTGCGCGCTTCTTTCACTCACTTCGAAGCCACCGAAGGCGCTGTGACCAGTCCTGCTAAGGCCAATATCATTGGTGTTAGCTACGCTGCTGGTCCTCTGGCTGCTTCTGTGGCTTTCAAGGCCTACAACAGCACTGCTCAAGCTGGCGCTGGTGCTGCTTTGGGTGGCGTGGGTGAGAAGAGCCGTACCGAAGGCTTCGTGACTTATGACTTGGGCATGGCCAAAGTGGGTCTGGGCTTTGGCACCAAGCGCACTTCCACCGACAAGAACCTGACCGCCCTGGGCGTGTCGGCTCCTCTGGGTGCCATCAACGTTGGTCTGAACTACGCCAAGCGTGGTACCAACAAGTTCTACGAAGCCGGCCTGAAGTACTCGCTGAGCAAGCGCACCACTGCCAATGTGATGTTCGGCAAGCTGACTGGCGGCGCCAACGATGGCAACCAGTACCGTATCGGTGTGGTCCACACTTTCTAATCTTTCCGCTGGCGCAAGCCAGTGTGTGAGTTAGAAAAAAAACCCGCTGCGGCAACGTAGCGGGTTTTTTCTTGGGTGCGCCTCAAAGAGCATGTGTTGGGTGTGGTGCATGGCTGCACCACAGTGGTGTGTGGCGCGCACGCATCATTGGCTCTGGGTGGGTGTGCAGCGTGGTCCGATAATTGCAAAGGAAGCTGCGGTTTCCCCTCAACCCACTTGGAGCATTCATGAAACAACAACTGACATCCATCGCACTGGCCGCCGCATTGGGCTTGGCCGCCGCTTCTTCGGCCCAGGCCGAAGGCTTGTCGTTCAACATTGGCGCGGTGTCGCTGTACAAGTCCAACGGCGTCGACCAAGACAGCCGCCAGGGTACCGAGTCCAAGGCCTTTCGCCCAGCCATTCAAGGTGGTGTGGACTACGACTTTGGCAATGGGTTTTACGTCGGCAACTGGAACTCGACCGGCAAGTTCGGAGAGGCCAATCTGGAGATCGATCTCTATGCAGGCTTTAGCAATGAGCTTGCCAATGGCCTGTCCTACGACGTGGGCTTTGCCAGTTATTTGTATCCCAACAGCGGTGGCGGATGGAATGGCAATGAGCTGTATGGCAGCATCAGCTATGGCATCGTGACGGTGAAGTACGTGCGTGGCGTCAGCGGCGCTATCGATAAATTTGCGCGACTGGGCGTGAGCATCGAGCAGCCGTTGTCCGACAAACTGACTCTGAAGGCGGGTGTGGGCAAGCGCAACAGCGTGAACGCGGGTGGCGCCACCGACTACAGCGTGGGGCTGGCGTACGACATGGGCGATGACCTGAGTTTGTCGGCCATGGTGTCGGGAGCACAGACTGCTGCCAACAAAGCGGGCAATGCAGGCAAAACCCGCTTGATCGTCGGCGTGAGCAAGTCGTTCTGAGAGCACGTGTGCTGAAAAAAAACCCGCTGGACGTTCCAGCGGGTTTTCTTGTGGACGGGAGGCGGCGTTTTCAGGGCTTCTTGGGCAGTGCAGCGGCCTCTTTGGTCGCTGTTTTTTTGTCGGAAGCGCCTGCAGTGGTTTTGTAGGGTTGGCCATTGATGGTCAGGCCGGCTTCGGAGAGTTTGGCGGCGCGCTTGTCGCCAATGCCTTTGACGCGGCTCGCAAAGTCGGCCCAGTCTTTGAATTTGGCGGTGTTGCGCGCTTCGATGATTTGGGCCGATGTGCCAGGGCCAATGCCTTTGATGCTGTCGAGATCGGCCACTGAGGCCGTGTTGGCGTCGACGGCAGCGTGAGCGATCAGGGCAAAGCTGGTGGCGAGAGCGGCCAAGATTTTTTTCAGCATGGTTTCCTCCTGTGGTGCCGCAGCAGGCGGGTTCGCCCTGGCGGCGGGGTGACAGCAAAGGCCCGTGGGGCCCGGTGGGTGCATCGGAGACAGTGCTCCGAAGACGGTCACATTTTGTTTTTTCTTGTCATTTTTGTATTCATCTGTTCGGGGGATTGGTGGTGAAAATTCGTGCGTTTTTGCGCGGTACGTGCGCGCCCGTGGCCGTGGTGTGGGGGCTGCTGTTGGGTTTGGGCGGGTGTGCGCAGAGGGTGTTGGTAGAGACAGAGGCCCGTTTGGAGACGGATGGCGAAGTGCCGCCCACCCCCATGTTGTCGGCGTCGGCACAGGCCATGACCCAGCAGCTGTTGCGCACTCCGGCAGAAGGCCGTTGGGCGCTGCAGCTTTGGCCGGGCAAGCGGCTGGCGGCTTTTGAGCCCGATCGGGCGGCTGGGCGCGACGCTTTGCGTGTGGATTCGCGTGGCACGGTGAGCGTGTTGCGACAACGTTTTGAGCCTGCGCTGGCCGCTCCGGGGCAGTTGCGTTTTGCGTGGAAAGCCCAGTCTTTGCCGCGTGGTGCCGACTTGCGCGACGCCAGCAAGGAGGATGCTGCGCTGCGGCTGGTGCTGGCTTTTGATGGCGATCGCTCACGTCTGAGCGAGCGTGCCCAGCGTCTGTCTGATTTGTCGCAGGCGCTCACTGGCGAGCCATTGCCCTACGCGACTTTGGTGTATGTGTGGAGCGAAACCGAGCCGGTGGGCACGGTGATTGCCAATCCCCGCACCGACCGCATCCGCAAGTTGGTGGTGGCGTCGGGGCGGGGGGCCTGGGTCGCTGGACCGACCACCACCGCGACGTGCAAGCCGATTTTCGAGCGGTCTTTGGCGAAGATGCCGGGGCCTTGTTGAGCTTGGCATTGATGTCGGACAGCGACAACACCCGCTCAGAGGCCCGGGTATGGTTTGGTGGCGTGGAGTTGACGCCTTCACGACAGCCTGCGGCACTGATTGCACCGATCTAGGGCTTACCCCGGTGTCTGGGTGGGCACGGGTGTTGCATAGTGAGCGCCTCTTTGTGTATTTGAGGTGTCAAGCAATGAAAATCCGTCTCGCTCTTCTGTCTGCTGCCCTGGTGTTGGGTGCAGGCGCTTTGCACGCCAAAACCTTCAAATGGGCCAGCGCCAGCGACATTCCGACGCTGGATATCCATTCTCAAAACAACGCTTTGGGCAACGGTGTGCACGCCGCTGTGTATGAGTCGCTGGTGTATTACAACAGCCGCACGTTCAAGGTGGAGCCGCAACTGGCCACATCGTGGCGAGAGGTTTCACCGACCCAGATGCGTTTTACTTTGCGCTCTGGTGTGAAGTTCAGCGACGGCTCGGCGCTGACGGCCGACGATGTGGTGTTTTCGCTGATGCGCGCCAAGTCCAAAACCTCCAATTACGCGGTGTACACCCAAGGCATCGACAAAGCGGTCAAGGTCAATGACACCACGGTGGATGTGATGTTGACCGGTCCCAACCCGGTGCTGCTCAATCAGCTGACCGAGCTGCGCATCATGAGCAAGTCCTGGGCAGAGAAGAACAAGTCCACGGAACCCAAAGACATCCGCACCAAAGACGAGAGTTTTGCGCACCGCAACGCCATGGGCACCGGCCCTTACATGGTGCAGAGCTGGCAACCCGATGTGCGCCTGACTCTGGTGCGCAACCCCAACTGGTGGGGTTGGAAAGACGCCCAGACCAATGTGACCGAGATTGTCTACAGCCCGATCAAGGCCGAGGCCACCCGGGTCGCCGCGCTGTTGTCGGGCGAGGTGGATTTTGTGCTCGACCCGAGCCCGCAGGATTTGGCGCGCTTGCGCAGCAACAGCAATTTGAAGGTGATGGACGGGGTCGAGAACCGCACCATTTTCTTGGGGCTGGACCAGTTCCGCGACGAGTTGCCGGGCTCCAACGTCAAAGGCAAGAACCCGCTCAAGGACGTCAAGGTACGCAAGGCGTTGTACCAAGCGATCGACATCAACACCATCAACCGGGTGACCATGCGTGGCTTGAGCCAGCCCACCGGTGCCTTGGTGGCGCCGCAAGTGGCGGGTTGGACCGAAGGTGTGCACCAGCGCTTCCCGTTTGATGTGGCCGCTGCCCAAAAGCTGCTGGCCGAGGCCGGTTACCCGCAAGGTTTTGAGGTGGACTTTGCTTGCCCGAACAACCGCTACATCAACGACGAGGAAATCTGCCAGGCGGTGACCGCCATGTGGGCCAAGATTGGTGTGAAGGCCAAGCTGCGCACACTGCCGCTGGTGACCTACTTCCCGATGATCCAGCGCTATGAGGCCAGCATCTACATGCTGGGCTGGGGTGTGCCGACTTTTGATGCGCTCTACAGCCTGCAAAGTCTGGTGCGCACCGTGGGCACCGGTGGCGACGGCAACTACAACGTCGGGCGCTACAGCAACCAACGCATGGATTACATCGTGGACCGGGTCAAAACCGAGACCGATGCCCTGGTGCGCAACCGCCTGTTGACCGAAGGCTTGCAGTTGCAAAACGACACCGTGGCGCACATTCCCTTGCACAACCAGATCATTCCTTGGGCCATGAAAAAGAGTGTGGACGTGGTGCACCGCGCCGACAACCGCTTGGATTGGCGTCTGATCAAGGTAAACTGACGCGAAACTGAATTCTGCGTACTTTTGAGGTGGGTGCAGGCGGGGCGCGCGCTGCTTGCACCCACTTTCTGTTTACCGAGGTCTCATGTTTGCATTCATTCTTCGGCGACTGATCCAAGCGGTCGTGGTGATGGTGACGGTGGCTTTTGTGGCCTTCATGCTGTTTCAGTATGTGGGCGACCCGGTGGTGTTTTTGCTGGGGCAGGACGCCACGCCAGAACAGATTCGCGAGCTGCGCGAGGGCTTGGGACTGGATCAGCCCTTTTTTGTGCAGTTTTGGCATTTTTTGCTCAACGCGGTGCAGGGCGAGTTTGGTCTGAGCTTGCGCCAAGGCGCCAAAGTGTCGACCCTGATCGCAGAACGCTTCCCGGCCACGCTGGAGTTGGCCCTGGTGGCCGCTGGTTTGGCGGTGCTGGTGGGGGTGCCGATGGGGGTGTATGCAGCGCTCAAGCGCGGCACCTTTATGAGCCAGCTGTTCATGACCGTGTCGTTGTTGGGCGTGTCGCTGCCCACTTTTTTGATCGGTATTTTGCTGATTCTGGTGTTTTCGGTGGAGCTGCAAGGCATGTTCCCCAGCTTCGGCCGTGGTGAGGTGGTGCAGATGGGCTGGTGGAGCACTGGCTTGCTGACCGCCAAGGGCTGGCACCACATCACCCTGCCGGCGGTGACGCTGGCGATTTTTCAGCTCACGTTGATCATGCGCTTGGTGCGCGCCGAAATGCTGGAGGTGCTGCGCACCGACTACATCAAGTTCGCTCGAGCCCGAGGACTCACCAACCGGGCGGTGCATTTTGGCCATGCGCTCAAGAACACGCTGGTACCGGTGCTGACCATTGTGGGGCTGCAGCTCGGTGGCCTGATTGCGTTTGCCATCATCACCGAGACGGTGTTCCAGTGGCCAGGCATGGGCCTGCTGTTCATTCAGGCGGTGACCTTTGCCGACATTCCGGTGATGGCGGCGTATCTGTGCCTGATCGCGCTGATTTTTGTGGTGATCAACCTGATCGTTGATCTGCTGTACTTTGCGGTCGATCCGCGCTTGCGCGTGGGCAAGGCCGGGGGGCATTGACATGGGTTCACACCAGTTTTTTTGCCCCACCACTGCAGGAGTTTGTCCGTGTTGACGCCACGCATCCGCGCGCAGGGTCGGGCGTTTGCCCACATTGCGGCTTTTCATCCGGAACTCACGGCCTTGCGCCGAGATTTGCATGCGCATCCCGAGCTGGGCTTTGAAGAGCACTACACGGCTGCCCGGGTGGTGGAGTCGCTCAAGGTGTGTGGGGTGGACGAGATCCACACCGGCATTGGCAAAACCGGTGTGGTGGCGCTGGTGCATGGCCGCCAGCGCAGCGACCCCGGCCGCATGGTGGGGCTGCGCGCCGACATGGACGCCTTGCCCATGACCGAGCACAACGACTTTGCCTGGCGTTCCCACAAGCCTGGCCTGATGCACGGCTGCGGCCACGACGGCCACACCGCCATGCTGGTGGGGGCGGCGCGCTATCTGGCGGAAACACGGCATTTTGATGGCACGGCGGTGTTGATTTTTCAGCCCGGCGAAGAGGGTTACGCCGGCGCCAAGGCCATGATCGACGATGGGCTGTTTGAGCGTTTTCCGGTGCAGTCGGTGTACGGCATGCACAACTGGCCACAAATGCGCCCCGGCACGGTTGGCCTGAACCCAGGGCCGATGATGGCGGCGGCCGACCGCATCACCATTGAGGTGACTGGCAAAGGCGGCCATGGCGCCCATCCCTACCAGACCATCGATCCGGTGCTGGTGGCGGCGCACATCATCACAGCGGTGCAGAGCATTGTCTCGCGCAATGTGCGCGCCATCGACAGCGCGGTCATCAGCCTGTGCCACATGCATGCAGGCGAACCCAATGCCTTTACCGTCATTCCCGACACCGCCAAATTGGTGGGCACGGTGCGCACCTTCAATCCGGCGGTGCAGGCCATGGTGGAGCGCCGCCTGCACGAGGTGTGTTCTGGGGTGGCCATGGGCTTGGGCGCCACCGCCCATGTGCACTATGAGCGCATTTACCCCGCCACCATCAACACCGACGCCGAAGCCGCGTTTGCCACCCGTGTGGCCGAGCAGCTGGTGGGAGCGGACCATGTGGTGGGTGATCTGGATCCCAGCATGGGCGCAGAAGATTTTGCTTTTATGTTGCAGGTCAAGCCCGGCGCCTACCTGCGTCTGGGGCAGGGCGGGGAGGGCAGCTGCCAGCTGCACAACAGCCGTTACGACTTCAACGACGATGTGCTGCCGCTGGGCTCTGCCCTTCACGCCAGTCTGATTGAGCAGGGCTTGCCTCTGTCTCCAAACTAAACCCCCACACTTCTACAACACCATCAAGGAGATGACCATGTCTGTTCCTCTGTTTCGCGCCTTGGCCCTTGCGGCCACGCTGGCAGCCACCGCTGGCGCACAAGCGCAAACCGTGCGCATCGGCAACCAGGGCGACGCTTTGTCGATGGACCCGCATTCGCTCAATGAGTCGCTGCAACTCAGTGTCACTGGCAATGTGTACGAGCCCCTGGTGGCGCGCGATCGCGACTTGAAAATCATCCCAGGGCTGGCCACCGCTTGGAAGCAGACCTCACCCACCGTCTGGCGTTTTAACCTGCGCAAAGGCGTGCAGTTTCACGATGGCAAGCCCTTCACCGCCGACGATGTGATCTTCAGCATCGCGCGCGCCGGTGGCGATGGTTCGGACATGAAGTCGTATGTGAACGACATCAAAGAGGTGCGCAAGGTCGACAGCCACACCGTGGATATCGAGACCAAGGCGCCGTTCCCTATCTTGCCCGATGTGCTCACCTACCTGTACATCATGAGCAAGCAGTGGTCGGAAGAGAACCAGGCCACGCGCCCGGTGGACCGCCGCAAGGGCATTGAAAACGCCGCATCCTTCCGCGCCAACGGTACCGGGCCTTACCGGGTGCGTGAACGCCAGCCCAATGTCAAAACCACCTTTGCGCGCAACGGCAACTACTGGGGCAAGATCGAAGGCAATGTGACCGATGTGGAATACACCCCGATTGGCAACGACGCCACCCGGGTAGCAGCGCTGCTGTCCAAGCAGATCGATGTGATGGAGCCGGTACCCGTGCAGGACGTGGCCCGCATCAACAGCAGTGGCCAGGCCAAGGTCTTGCAAGGCCCCGAACTGCGCACCATCTTTTTGGGCATGGACCAAAAGCGCGACGAGCTGCAGTATTCGAACGTCAAGGGCAAGAACCCATTCAAAGACAAGCGGGTACGCCAGGCCTTCTACCAAGCGATCGACATCGCCACTATCCAGCGCGTGGTGATGCGCGGTGCCTCCACCCCCACCGCGCTGATGATCGGCCCGGGCATCAACGGTTTTGACGCGGCGCAAAACAAGCGCCTGCCTTACGACCAGGAGGCGGCCAAAAAGCTGCTGACCGAGGCCGGCTACCCCAACGGCTTTGAGGTGGGCATGAACTGCCCCAACGACCGTTATGTGAACGACGCCGATATTTGCCAAGCGGTGGCGGCCAATTTGGCGCGGGTGGGCATCAAGGTCAATTTGCAGGCCGAAACCAAAGGCACCTATTTCCCCAAAATCTTGCGCCGCGACACCAGCTTCTATTTGCTGGGCTGGACCTCGTCCACCTTTGACGCCCACAACGTGCTCAACGCGCTGATGCGCTGCCCCGACGACAAAGGCGCTGGCCAGTTCAACCTGGGCACCTATTGCAACGCCAAAGTCGACGAGCTGACCAACAAGGTGCAGTCTGAAACCGACCAGGCCAAGCGCAATGCCATGATCCGCGAGGCCTTCCAGATCCACGCCGATGAGATCGGTCACCTGCCGCTGCACCAACAGGCGCTGGCGTGGGGGGTGAGCAACCGGGTGAGCTTGGCGCAACGCGCCGACAACTCCATGCCGTTTCGCTACATGGTCGTGAAGTGAGCTGGAGACACCTACCGTGATGGCCACTCTGTCCCGGTGGCTCGACAGCGATGTCGGCCACAGTTTCCGCACATCACCCACCGCCATCGTGGCGGCGGTGATCGCTTTTGTGTGTGTGTTTGGAGCGGTGTTTGCGCCCTGGGTGGCACCCCACAACCCCTTTGATCTGGCGACGCTGGAGCTGTCCAATGCCCGGCTACCGCCCATGTGGGTCGAAGGGGGGTCTTCCGCTTTTGTGTTGGGCACCGACGACCAAGGCCGCGATATTTTGTCGGCCTTGATGTACGGCGCGCGCATCTCGCTGGCGGTGGGCTTGGCCTCGGTGGTGTTGTCGGTGGTGATCGGCGTGGCCCTGGGCTTGCTGGCGGGCTTTTTGGGCGGTTGGGTCGACGCCTTGCTGATGCGCTTGTGCGACGTGATGCTGTCCTTCCCGGCCATTTTGGTGGCGCTGCTGATCGCTGGCGTGGGCCGGGCGCTGTTTCCCAACGCGCACGAATCGCTGGCTTTTGGTGTGCTGATTTTGTCGATCACCCTGACCGGTTGGGTGCAATACGCCCGCACGGTGCGCGGCTCCACCTTGGTGGAGCGCAACAAGGAATATGTGCAGGCCGCACGCGTCACGGGGGTGGCGCCGTTGCGCATCATGCGCCGGCATGTGCTGCCCAATGTGTTGGGGCCGGTGTTGGTTTTGGCAACCATTCAAGTGGCCACCGCCATCATCACCGAAGCCACCTTGTCCTTTTTGGGCGTGGGCGCACCACCGACCTCGCCCTCGCTGGGCACCCTGATTCGCATCGGCAACGACTATCTGTTTTCTGGCGAGTGGTGGATCACCATCTTCCCTGGGGTCATGCTGGTGCTGATCGCCCTGTCGGTCAACCTGCTGGGCGACTGGCTGCGCGATGCCTTGAATCCGAGACTGCAATGAGCCTGTTACAAGTCAAGAATCTGGTGGTGGAATTCCCGAACCGGCGCGGCACCTTGCGCGCGCTCGACGGCATATCTTTTGACATTGCGCCGGGCGAAATCCTGGGCGTGGTGGGCGAATCCGGCGCGGGCAAATCGCTGACCGGCGCGTCCATCATCGGCCTGCTGGAGCCACCGGGGCGCATCGCCTCGGGCGAGATTCTGTTGCAAGGGCAGCGCATAGACAACTTGCCCTACGAGCAGATGCGCAAGATCCGTGGGCGCAAAATTGGTGCGATTTTTCAAGACCCGTTGACATCGCTCAATCCGCTGTATTCGGTCGGGCGTCAACTGATTGAAACCATCACCACCCATCTGGATGTGAGCGAGGCCGAGGCGCGCCAGCGCGCCATCCAATTGCTCAAAGACACCGGCATTCCCGCGGCCGAGCAGCGCATCGACCACTACCCACACCAGTTCTCAGGCGGCATGCGCCAACGGGTGGTGATTGCGTTGGCACTGGCGGCCGAGCCACAGCTGATCGTGGCCGACGAGCCCACCACCGCACTCGATGTGTCGATCCAGGCGCAGATCATCAGCCTGCTCAAAAACATCTGCAAACAGCGCGGCGCGGCCGTCATGCTGATCACCCACGACATGGGCGTGATCGCCGAAACCTGCGACCGGGTGGCGGTGATGTACGCCGGGCGCGTCGCCGAAATTGGGCCGGTGCACGAGGTCATCAACCACCCGGCCCACCCTTACACACGGGGCCTGATGTCCTGCATTCCCGACATGAGCGAAGACCGCGAACAACTGCACCAAATCGACGGCGCCATGCCCCGGCTCAACGCCATTCCCAGCGGCTGCGCGTTCAACCCGCGCTGCGACCGGGTGTTTGACCGTTGCCACCGCGACCGCCCCGAACTCATGGCCGCCGGTGCCACCCAAGCCGCCTGCTGGCTGCACACCGGAGGTGCCGCATGAGCGAGCCTCGCGCGCTGGTGCAGGCCAACGATTTGGCCATGCACTTTGATGTGTCCGCCCCATGGCTCAACCGGGTGCTCGAAGGCAAACCCCGCACCTTGCTGCACGCGGTGGACGGTGTGAGCTTTGAGATTCAAAAAGGCCAGACCTTGGCCTTGGTGGGCGAGTCCGGTTGTGGCAAAAGCACCGTGGCTCGGCTGCTGGTGGGCTTGTACAAACCCACGCGCGGCGGCTTCACCTTTGACGGGCAAGACGCCCACGCCGCTTTTGCCACGCCCGAAGGTCTGAGGCTGCGCCGGCGCATCCAGATGATTTTTCAAGACCCCTACGCGAGCCTGAACCCGCGTTGGCGGGTGGAAGACATCATCGCCGAGCCGCTGCGCGAGCACCGCGTGATCACCGGCGACGCCGCCGTGCGCGAACGGGTCGAGTCGCTGCTGCAGTCGGTGGGCTTGGCGCCGGCCGACCGGGTGAAGTACCCGCACCAATTCTCGGGTGGTCAGCGCCAGCGCATCTCGATTGCGCGGGCGCTCGCCACCGAGCCAGAGTTTTTGGTCTGCGACGAGCCCACCAGCGCGCTCGATGTGAGCGTGCAGGCCCAAGTGCTCAACATCATGAAAGACCTGCAGCGCAAGCAGGGCCTGACCTATCTGTTCATCAGCCACAACTTGGCGGTGGTGCGCCATGTGAGCGATCAGGTGGGCGTGATGTACCTCGGCCGGCTGGTGGAGCTGGCGCCCAAGCACACCCTGTTTGACAGCCCGCGCCACCCCTACACCCGCATGCTCTTGGACGCGATTCCGAAGATGCACGACACCGGCAAGGCGCGCACCCCGGTGCAAGGCGAGGTGCCCAACCCGTTGAACCCACCGAGCGGTTGTGCGTTCAATCCGCGCTGCCCCTTGGCCAACGACCGTTGCCGGCAAGAGCGCCCGGTGTTGCAAACCGTGGGCGGCATTCGGGTGGCCTGCCACGCGGTGGAAGAGGGCCGCGCCTGACACATCACATGGCAGCAGCGAAAAAAACCGGGCCAAGGCCCGGTTTTTTGCGGTCTGAGACGCCCTCAGTGCGTGCGGCGCCAGCGGCGGTACATCGGCGGCAGCACCAGCATCAGCACCGCAATTGCCATCAGCGTGCCCGAGATCGGGCGGGTGACAAAAGTGCTCCACTCGCCTTGGCTGATGGTGAGAGCCTGGCGCATCGACTGCTCGGCCATGGGCGACAGGATCAAACCCACAATCAGCGGCGCGGCAGGAAAGTCAAAGCGCTTCATCACATAACCGATGAGGCCAAAGACAAACAGCAGACCCACGTTGAAGACCGAATTGCCCGCGCCGTACACACCCGCCACTGAGATCACGATGATGCCGGCGTACAGCCAAGGCGGCGGAATTTTCAGCAGCTTGACCCACAGGCCCACCAGCGGCAAGTTAAGCACCAACAAAATGGCGTTGCCAATGTAGAGGCTGGCGATCAGCGTCCACACCAAGCTGCTTTCCGAGGTGAACAGCTGCGGTCCGGTCTGGATGCCGTAGCCTTCAAACGCCGACAGCATGATCGCCGCCGTGGCCGAGGTGGGAATGCCCAGGGTGAGCAGCGGCATCAGCACACCCGCAGCCGAAGCGTTGTTGGCAGCCTCTGGCCCGGCCACCCCTTCGATGGCGCCCTTGCCAAATTCTTCCGGGTGTTTGGAGAGCTTTTTCTCGGTGTAGTAGGACAGCAGGGTCGGCAGCTCGGCGCCGCCCGCCGGCATGGCGCCAATTGGAAAGCCAAACAGCGCTCCCCGGATCCACGCTTTCCACGAGCGGGCCCAGTCTTGTGCGCTCAGCCACAGGCTGCCGCTCATTTTCATGACCTCACCGCTTTTGGACTCACGCCCTTGCCACGCCAAATACAAGGCCTCACCCACGGCAAACAGGCCCACCGCCGCCACTGTGACCTCGATGCCATCGAGCAGCTCGGGGCGACCAAAAGTGAACCGTGGCTGGCCGGTTTGCAGGTCGATGCCAATCATGCCGATCAGCAAACCGCCGCCCAAGCTCACCAAGCCACGCAGCAAAGAATTGCCGAGCACCGCAGACACCGCTACCAGCGACAACACCATCAGCGCAAAGTACTCGGCCGGGCCAAAGGCCAGCGCTGCGTCCACCACCAGCGGCGCCACAAAGGTCAGCGCCAAGGTGCCGATGGTGCCAGCGACAAAGCTGCCAATCGCCGCGGTGGCCAGGGCCTGACCGGCACGCCCACGGCGCGCCATTTTGTTGCCTTCCAGCGCGGTCACCACCGCAGCCGATTCGCCCGGTGTGTTGAGCAGGATGGACGTGGTGGAGCCGCCATAGGCCGCGCCGTAATAAATACCGGCAAACATGACGAACATGCTGGTGGCCGGCACGTGGTAGGTCAGTGGCAACAGCAGGGCGATGGTCAGCGCCGGGCCAATGCCCGGCAGCACACCGACCAGCGTGCCCACAAAACAGCCAACAAAACCCCACATCAAGGTGGTGGGTTGCAGGGCGTTGGCAAAGCCACCCATCAGGGCGTGAAAAGCTTCCATGGTGTGTCCGGAAAATCAGAAGCCGAAAGGCGATGCGGGGCCTAAGCCCACGCCCAAGATGCGGGCGAACAAGGTCCAGAAGATGAGCGCAATAGCGCCACAAATCAGCAGCGACTTGGGGCCGAAGGGCCCATCAAACGCTTTGGCAATGCACATGCCACACAGCGTGGCCGGGACCACAAAACCCAGCGGGCCGACCAGCGCCATAAAAATGGCGCCACCGGCCAACAAGGTCAGCAGGCGGCCGTTGGCCCCGGGAAGGGCGGTGTGCCCTTCTTCGAGGCTGTCGTCCACCTGCCGGCCGCGCCAAGCGCTGATGCCGTAGAGCACCGACACCAGCGCCAGTCCGCCGACGATGACCGCCGGCACCAAGGTGGCGCCCACGGTCATCTGCATCAGCGACTCAGGAATCACCGTCACCTGCCACGCAGCCACGCAGCAAATGGCGATGAGCATCAGCGCGACGCGAAACGGTGTCATGCCAGACCCAGGTCTTTCATCACCGCTTCGGTTTTGGCGATGTCCGAAGCCAGTTCGCGCTGGAAGGGCAACTCGGTCATGAACACATCGGTCCACTTGCGGGTTTCCAACTCTTTTTGCCAGCCGTCGGACTTGACCACCGCCGACACAAAGTTGATCAGGCCTTCGCGCTGCGTGTTGCTCAGGCCGGGGGGCGCAAACACACCGCGCCAGTTGGCCATGGTCACATTCAGGCCCAGCTCGGTCATGGTGGGCACGTTCACACCCGGGATGCGGCGGTTGCCCGAAGTGGCCAATGCGATCATCTTGCCGGCCTTGATTTGCTCTTCAAATTCGGAGTAGCCAGAAATGCCCGCCACCACCTGGCCGCCCAGAATGGCCGCGTTGGCGGGGCCGCCGCCAGCAAACGCCACATAGGCGGCTTCGCGCGGGTTGCGGCCCAACGCCTTGATCATCAAGCCCAGAATCAGGTGGTCGGTACCGCCGGCGCTGCCACCGGCCACCGACACCGCCTTGGGGTTGGCGCGCAGCGCGTCGGTCAGGTCTTTCCAGGTTTTGATCTTGCCGCTGGCCGGCACCACCACCACACCGGCTTCTTCGGTCAGGCGGGCGATCGGGGTCACGTCCTTCATGGTCACGGGGCTCTTGTTGGCAATCGCCGCGCCCACCATCACCGAGCCGCCGACCATCAGGCTGTTACCCTGGCCTTTGCGCTGGTTCACAAAACGGGGCAGGCCCACCATGCCGCCGGCACCGCCGACGTTTTCAAACTGCATATTGCCCACCAGGCCAGCGGCCTTGGCCGATCTCTCAATGGCGCGTGCAGTGCCGTCCCAGCCACCGCCCGGAGCGGCGGGCACAAACATGTTGATGGTGTCGAACATGGGCTTGCCCTGTGCCCAGGCGGGCAGGGCCATGCCGGCGCCAGCGGCGGCGCTGTACTTGAGGAATTCGCGTTTGGTCAAGGACATGGAGGTCTCCTGTGTCAGAATGAATTGGTGAATCTGCCAACGGCCAGCGGGCGGGTGCAACACACCTTTCCACTTGGCTGGCCACATTGTTGGTCGGGCACGGCAGCGATGCCTGTCAATCGCCTTTCAAAACCGTTCAGTGAATACCCTAGGTCCTCGCGTCTTGTTGGTCGAAGACACGCCCGAGCTGGCGCTGTGGGTGGGAACCGCCCTGCGCCAAGCGGGCATGGAGGTGGCCTTTGCCGCCGACGGTTGGGCCGCCCAGGCTGAGCTGGCCCCCGGCCACGGCTTTGATGCGGTGGTGCTGGACCTGCAGATTCCCGGCCCCGATGGATTGAGCGTCTTACAAGGCCTGCGCGAGCGCGGCGACGCGGTGCCGGTGCTCATCCTCACCGCCCGCGCCAGTGTGCCCGATCGGGTGTTGGGCCTGAACATGGGCGCCGACGATTACCTGCCCAAACCGTTTGAACTCAGCGAGCTCGAAGCGCGCCTGGCCGCCTTGTTGCGCCGCCCCGGCCGCATGAAGCCCGACACCTGGCGCTTGGGCCCGCTGTCCATGGACGCCCACAGCGGTGAAGTGAGCTGCCACGGGCAGGTGCTGGCCCTGACCCCACGCGAAACCGCCGCCTTGCGGGTGCTGCTGGCGGCGGCCCAAAAAACCGTCAGCAAAGACGCCTTGCACGCAGCCGTGTTCGCCGACGAACACACCGGGCTGGACGCGGTGGAGGTGCTGATCCACCGCCTGCGCAAAAAGCTCGAAAACCCCACCCAGCCGGGTGTGGTGATCGCCACTTTCCGCGGCTTGGGCTACATGCTCACGCTGGCCAAGCCGGCATGAGCGCAGCGCCGGGCCACCTCAAGCCAGCGCGCACCGCAGCCCGCACGGCAAAGGTGAGTCAGTGAACACCGCACGCCCAGCCGCATCGCTGCGGCGCCGCTTGCTGGCGTGGCTGTTGCTGCCGCTGGTGCTCTTGATCGGGCTCAACGCCTGGTGGAGCTACGGCCGCGCGGTGCAGGTGGCCAACGACGCGTACGACCGGTCCTTGTATCTGGCGGCCCGCACCTTGGCCGAAGAGCTGCAGTGGTCCGATGGCCGGCTCAAGCTCGATGTGCTGCGCGGCGCTGGCTATTTGTTTGAAAACCACACCGGTTCGCGCTTGTTCTACCGGATCGACACCCCCCAAGGTCAATGGCTGGCCGGCAACCCGGCGGTGCCACGTTTGCCCGACGACGACCGTGTGAGCGTGCATTTTTTTGCCTTGGTGGAGTTTGGCGATGCCGACTTTCGCGGCGAAGCGGTGCGCTTGGCGCAGCTCACCCATGTGATGGAGGGCGAGACCGGACCACACCCCTTGCTGGTGATCACCGTGGTGGAAACCCGTGAGGCGCGCGACCAATTGATCGCCCAGGTGCTGCGCGAAACCTTGTTGGGCCAGGCGGTGCTGCTGCTGGCGGTGGCGCTGCTGGTGGTGGCGGGCGTGCAGCGCGGCATCCGCCCGCTGGAGGCCTTTCGCCGGCGGCTGGCCCAGCGCGAAGACGACGACTTTTCTGCCATCGATCCACCCGGTGTGCCGCGCGAACTGCGGCCACTGATCACCACCCTCAACGGTTACCTGGCGCGGCTGGGTCGCCTGATCGACATCCGCAAACGCTTTTTGGACAACGCCGCCCACCAGCTGCGCACACCGCTGACCATTTTAAAAACCCAGCTCACCCTGGCCGAGCGCAGCGCCAGCGACACCGAGCGGCGCGAGCTGCTCGGTGCAGCCGCCCGCACCACCAACGACGCGGTGCAGTTGACCGAACGCCTGCTGGCCATGACCCGGGCCGAACACGCCAGCGAAATGCACAGCCGCGACACGGTGGACCTGGTGGCGCTGGCGCGCCAAGTGACGCAGGAACGCCTGCTCGACGCCCACGAGCGCGGCGACGACCTGGGGTTTGAAGCGCAGGTGGACCGCCACGAGGTGCAAGGCGTGGCGCTGATGCTGCACGAGGTGCTGGCCAACCTGATCGACAACGCTTTGTTGCACGGTGGGCCGGGCGCGCGCGTCACCGTGCGGGTGGGCGCGGGCTGGGTGGAGGTGGAAGACAACGGCCCGGGCATCGCGCCCGAGCACCAGCCGCATGTGTTTGAGCGCTTTTACAGCGCGCCGGCCACCCCGTCGCAACACCGGGGCAGTGGCCTGGGGCTGGCCATCGTGCGTGAAATTGCGTTACAGCATGGCGCAGTGGTGGGGCTGCACAGCCCGGTGGCCGAAGGGCGCGGCACCCGCCTGCGCTTGAGCTGGCCTGATCAGGCGTAGCGCTTGTTGCGCAGGTTGTCTTTCATCTCTTTGAGCAGCGGCTGCAGCTTGCCGCCGCCAATGCGCAAGGCCAAGCCGGTGGCCATCACGTCGATGATCATCAGGTGCAGCAGGCGCGAGGTCATGGGGCTGTATTTGTCGTAGCCCTCGGGGTGATCGGCGGCCAGGTGGATGTGCCCGGCGCTGGCCAGCGGCGAGCCACTGGCGGTGATGGTGATGACGGTGGCACCGTGTTTGCGGGCGATGTCGGCCGCGTCCATCAGGTCGCGGGTGCGGCCTGAATTGGACACGATCACCAAGCTGTCGCCCGGCCCGAGCAAGGACGCACTCATCACCTGCATGTGGCCGTCGCTGTAGGCAATGGCGTTGATGCCGAGCCGGAAAAACTTGTGTTGCGCGTCTTGCGCCACGATGCCGGAGTTGCCCGCGCCAAAGAATTCAATGCGTCCACGGCGAGAGTAAGTGTCCACCAACGCCAAGATGGCTTGTTCGATCGCGTGGGTCGACGCGTCGTTGCGGTATTTCAGAAACGCCGCCACGGTGTTGTCGATCACCTTGACCAGCACGTCCGACACCTTGTCGTCGGCGTCGACGCTGCGGTGGATAAAAGGTACGCCCTCACTCACCGTGCCAGCGAGCTTGAGTTTGAAGTCCGACAGGCCGTCGTAACCCATGCTGCGGCAAAAGCGCACCACCGTGGGTTTGCTCACATGGGCGCGTTCGGCCAGCTCCGCCACTGGCAGGCTGGCGAAGCTGCGTGGGTCGGTGAGCACCAGCTTGCCCACGCGCTGTTCGGCGGGGGCCAGGGATGGCAAGGAGGCTTTGATGCGGTCGAGCATGCGGGGCTCCACAAGGCAAATTAAAACCGCAAAGTTACCAGAAAAACCTGTTATTTGGTTACGGGGTTGTGTGATGAGGTAAAAAAGTTACAATGAAAACTCCATTTCTGTAACCGCCAGCCCATCGCTTTCTGACCATGAACCAGCTCGAAGCCCTCAAGCAACACACCGTCGTGGTGGCCGACACCGGCGACTTCCACCAGCTCGCCGCCTTTGCGCCGCGCGACGCCACCACCAATCCGTCGCTGATTCTGAAGGCGGTGCAAAAGCCCGAATACGCGCCGCTGCTGCAACAGACCATGGCCGAGCATGGCCAAGCCGACCTGGCCCTGGCCATGGACCACCTGCTGGTGCGTTTTGGCTGCGAAATCTTGAAACACATTCCCGGCCGGGTGTCGACCGAGGTGGATGCCCGCCTGAGCTTCGACACCGCCAACACGCTGTCGCGCGCGCGCCGCCTAATGGCGCTGTACGAAGCGCAGGGTGTGGGGCGCGATCGGGTGCTCATCAAAATCGCCTCGACCTGGGAAGGCATTCAGGCCGCCGCCGAGCTGGAGCGCGAAGGCATCCACACCAACCTGACCCTGCTGTTTTCGTTTGCGCAAGCGGTGGCCTGTGGCCAGGCCAAGGTGCAGTTGATCTCACCGTTTGTCGGCCGCATTTACGACTGGTACAAAAAGCAGGCCGGCGCCAGCTGGGACGAAGCCGCCATGGCCGGCGCCAAGGACCCGGGTGTGCAATCGGTCCAGCGCATTTACAACTTCTACAAAAAACACGGCATCGCCACCGAGGTGATGGGCGCGAGCTTCCGCAACGTGGGGCAGGTCACGGCCCTGGCCGGTTGTGATTTGCTGACCATCAGCCCCGATTTGTTGGCGCAATTGGCCGCCAGCGAAGCGCCGCTGAGCCCGGCGCTGAACGCCCAGGCCGCTGCGGCGATGGACATTCCTGCCGTGGCTTACGACGAAGCGGGTTTTCGCTTCGCCCACAACGAGGACGCCATGGCCACCGAAAAGCTGGCCGAAGGCATCCGCGCCTTTGCGGTGGACACGGTCAAGCTCGAAGCGCTGATGCGCGCGGCTTGAGTCCACCATGCACAGGGGGCTTTCAGCCCCCAGCGTTTATCGGCCGTCCCAGGCTTGTCGGGTGGCGGCCTTTTTGAAGGTGTCGCGGTTGGCGTCGCTCGGCGGCGGCTCGCTGTCGCCAAAGATGGCGCGCATCCAGTGGCCATCGGTCGGGTTGGGGAACAGGATGTACTTGCTGCCGTACAAGCCTTGGTCTTCTTCCATCAGCTTGAGCCGCTCATCCACGTTCTTGGTGTAGTACTTGCGCCGGAAGTCATTGAGGTTGTCGCCCAAGAACAGCACCACCTGAAACTTCTGGGCGATCTCGTCTTGGCGTTTTTCCTTGTTCGAGCTCTCGCGCAGCATGGTCACATGTTCGTTGTCGGCAAAGGGCAAGCCGGCCAGACGCACATGGTTCACGCCAAATTCTTGCGTGCGCTCGCCTTGGTCGCGTGAGCTGACATAAAACACCTCGACCCCGTTGTCGGCGGCGTACTTGAAGAAGGCCAAGGCGCCTGGCGCCACCACCATCTGGTTTTTGGGAATCCACGCATCCCAGATCGGGTCGTCAAAGAAATCTTTGTTCTGGTTGATCAGGTGGCCCCAATACGGCAGTGGCAGCAATACCGTGTCGTCGAGGTCGGACACCACGGCCAGGGGCTTGTCGCCCGGCTTGCGCTCTTTGATGGCGCGCTCCAAGTGCATGCGGGCGATGTTGTAGCCCTGGTGGTAGAGCGCGCGGTATTCGGCGGCGGTTTGTTTCCAGGCCACCGCTGTGATCAGCAGGTTGTTGGTGCCGCCGCCGCTGGGGCCGGTGGTGTTGGGCGCCGCAGCGGTCTGGGCGGTGGCGCTCAGGCTGGCGGCGCACAGCGCCACTGCGGCCAGCAGGGTGGAGAGTTGTCGCATAAGCATCCTTTTGGGAAGTAGGAAAATCATCTTATGTTTCCCTGGCGACAGCACTTGCGCTGTCGGCGACACCCAGGCTGCCCCCAACAAAAAACCCCGCGAATCGCTTCGCGGGGTTTTTTTGTTGCTTGGCCAGATGGCCAAGAGGCATCTCGACGCAGCATGAGGGTGCAGGGCAAGGCGCAGACGCGCTGACAGTGGCATCGCCGTGTCCCAAGTCGTCAAGGACGACTTGGGAGGGCAAGCGGCTGCAACGCCGCCATGCGCCCTCAGGCAAGGAGCAATTACATGCCCATGCCGCCCATGCCACCCATCCCACCCATGTCGGGCATGCCAGCGGCCGGTGCGTCGGCCTTCGGAGCCTCGGCCACCATGCACTCGGTGGTCAGCATCAGCGACGCCACGGAAGCGGCGTTCTGCAGCGCGGTGCGGGTCACTTTGGTCGGGTCCAGGATACCCATTTCGATCATGTCGCCATAGGTGTCGTTGGCGGCGTTGAAGCCGTGGTTGCCCTGGCCAGCCAGGATGGTGTTGACCACCACGCTGGGCTCGCCACCGGCGTTGGAGACGATCTCGCGCAGGGGCGCTTCGATGGCCTTCAACACCAGCTTGATGCCGGCGTCTTGGTCGGCGTTGTCGCCCTTGATTTCACCAGCGGCTTGGCGGGCGCGCAGCAGGGCCACGCCACCACCGGCCACAATACCTTCTTCCACCGCAGCGCGGGTGGCGTGCAGGGCGTCTTCCACGCGGGCTTTCTTTTCCTTCATCTCGACTTCAGTGGCGGCACCAACCTTGATGACGGCCACACCGCCGGCCAGCTTGGCCACGCGCTCTTGCAGCTTCTCGCGGTCGTAGTCGCTGGTGGCTTCTTCGATCTGCACGCGGATTTGCTTGACGCGGGCTTCGATGTCAGCGGCAGCGCCGGCGCCGTCGATGATGGTGGTGTTTTCCTTGCCCACTTCGATGCGCTTGGCCTGGCCCAGGTCGGCCAAGGTCACTTTTTCGAGCGTCAGGCCCACTTCTTCGGCGATGACCTTGCCACCGGTCAGGATGGCGATGTCTTCCAGCATGGCTTTGCGGCGGTCGCCAAAGCCAGGGGCCTTCACAGCCACCACTTTCAGGATGCCGCGGATGGTGTTGACCACCAGGGTCGCCAGGGCTTCGCCTTCGACGTCCTCAGCGATGATCAGCAGCGGACGGCCGGCCTTGGCCACGGCTTCGAGCGTGGGCAGCAGGTCGCGGATGTTGCTGATCTTCTTGTCGAACAGCAGCACAAACGGGTTGTCCAGCAGGGCGGCCTGCTTCTCGGGGTTGTTGATGAAGTAGGGCGACAGGTAGCCGCGGTCAAACTGCATGCCTTCCACAACATCCAGCTCGTTTTGCAGCGATTTGCCGTCTTCCACGGTGATCACGCCTTCTTTGCCCACTTTGTCCATGGCGTTGGCGATGATTTCGCCGATGCTGTGGTCGCTGTTGGCAGAGATGGAGCCGACCTGAGCAATTTCCTTGCTGGTGGTGGTGGGCTTGGAGGCCTTCTTCAGCTCGGCGATCAGGGCTTCCACAGCCTTGTCGATGCCGCGCTTCAGATCCATCGGGTTCATGCCGGCGGCCACGTACTTCATGCCTTCGCGCACGATGGCCTGGGCCAGCACGGTGGCGGTGGTGGTGCCGTCGCCAGCGTTGTCAGAGGTCTTGGAAGCGACTTCCTTGACCATCTGGGCGCCCATGTTCTGCAGCTTGTCTTTGAGTTCGATTTCCTTGGCCACGGACACACCGTCCTTGGTCACGGTGGGGGCGCCGAACGAGCGCTCGAGCACCACGTTGCGGCCCTTGGGGCCCAGGGTCACTTTCACGGCGTTGGCCAGGATGTTCACACCCTCGACCATGCGGGCGCGGGCTTCGCCGCCAAAAATCACGTCTTTTGCTGCCATTTGTATAGCTCCTGTATCGAATGAGGGTTAACTGATTACTTGACGACCACAGCGAACAGGTCGTCTTCTTTCATCACCAGCAGTTCGTCGCCGTTGACCTTGACGGTCTGGCCGCTGTATTTGCCGAACAGCACGCGGTCACCCACTTGGACCGACAGGGCCTTGGTTTCGCCCTTGTCGTTCGTCTTGCCCGGGCCCACAGCCAGCACTTCACCCTGGTCGGGCTTTTCGGCGGCGTTGTCGGGGATCACGATGCCCGAAGCGGTTTTGGTTTCATTTTCCAGGCGCTTGACGATCACGCGATCGGCGAGAGGACGAAGGTTCATTGCATCTCCTGATGTGGACAAAGGTTGAAGCCTAAACACCGGGTCACCGCCACTGGGCGGATAACCCGCGATTCGGGGGTCAAGCAACTGTTAGCACTCAACCCCAGCGAGTGCTAATGATAGGGGCCGACAACAGGGTTTTCAAGGGCGCATGGGGTTTTTCTGTGTTGCGCAGTGGGGTTTTGCTTCAAAATACTGGATATATAAACAGTATTTTGGTGGTGTGTGGTGTTGCCTGTGGCTTTGGAATCGGTGTTGTGGCGCGCGGACCAGTTGGCCCAGCCGGCGGGTGCGGTGTTGGCCAGCGGCTGCCCGGCGCTGGACGCGGCCCTGCCCGGCGGCGGCTGGCCCAGCCAAGGCGTGACCGAGCTGCTGTGCGCAGTGCATTTATCGGCCGAGCTGCGCCTGCTGGCGCCCGCGTTGGCGCGCCACACCCAGGCCGGCGGCGAGGTGTTGCTGCTGGCGCCGCCACAGCGCCCCCAGGCGGCGGCTTGGGCGGCCTGGGGCATCGACCCTGCGCGGCTGGTCTGGGTGCAGCCCGGCAGCGCACACGACAGCGCTTGGGCGCTTGGCGAATGCCTGCGCGCGCGCCTGCCCTTGTGGCTCTTGGCCTGGTTGCCCGAGGCCAGCCCGCTGACCCTGCGGCGCCTGCAGGTGCTGGCGGCGGGCGCACAAGCGCCTTGCACCCTGGTGCGCCCGGCGGCGCTGGCGGCCAGCGCCTCGCCCGCGCCGCTGCGCTTGCGCGTGTGGCCCGAAGCCGGCTGGCGCTTGGGGGTGCAGGTGCTCAAACGGCGCGGCGCACCGCTGACCGAAGCGCTCTGGGTCGACGCCATACCGCCCGCACTGGCCGCCCTGTGGCCGCAGCGCGGTGCCGGCGTGGCGCCACCGGCCCCTGTGGTGGAGACAAACCATGCTCTGGCTGGCCGCGCTGCCCGCGACGCCCTGCGCGCCTGATGCGCTGCGCGCCACCATCTGGTGGGCCCTGGGCCATACGCCCCGGGTGGCGCAGCACGAAGGCGCGGTGCTGCTGGAGCTGTCGGCCAGCCGGCGGCTGTTGGGCGGCTGGCTCGCGCTGCGCGAGCGCCTGACCCGCGAGGCCGCCGAGCTGGGGGTGGCGCGCTTGGCCTGGGCGCCTGCGGGAAGAGCGGCGCTCGCCTTGGCGCGCGCCGGGGTGGCACAGGCCGGTGTCTTGGGCGCCCAAGGCGACGTCGGGCCGCCCGCGCTGTGGCACCCGGTGCTCGACCGGCTGCCCTTGGCGGCGCTCGGGCCGGCCGCCGACGCGGCCCTGCTGCCGCTGGCGCAGCTGGGTTGCCACACCCTGGGTGCGCTGCGCGCTTTGCCGCGCGCGGGGGTGGCCAAGCGATTCGGGGCCGAGCTGCTGCTCGCGCTGGACCGCTGCTACGGCGATGTGAGCGAAGGCTGGCGCTGGGAAACGGTGCCCGAGCGTTTTGAGGCCCGGCGCGAATTGCCTTGGCGGCAAGACAACGCGCTGGCCCTGCTGCACGAGGCCGAGCCGCTGTTGCTGCAGTTGCGCGGCTGGCTGGTGGCGCGCCGCGCCGGGGTGCGGGCGCTGACCCTGCATTGGCGACACGACACCTTTCGCGCGCGCGGCAGCGCCGAAGGCGGGGCGATGTCGGTGCGCAGCGCCGAGGCCATGAGCGACCTGGCCCACCTGCGCCGGCTGCTTGGCCAACGCTTGGCGCGCCACAGCCTGCAGGCCCCGGTGGCCGAGCTGCGGCTCAGCGCCGACGAGGTGCTGCCCATCACCGAACACAGCCGCAGCTGGTTGCCCGACGCCCCGGCCGAGACCGACCGCAGCCAGCGCGAGCTGCTCGAAACCCTGGCCGCCCGGCTTGGGCCCGAGCGGGTGTTGCGCCCGCGCCTGCGGCCCGACCACCGGCCCGAACACATGGGCGATTGGGTCAGCGCCAGCGACGCGCCCGCCACCCGTTCACGGGCGCCGGCCCAGGCTTCGTGGCCACAGCCGGTGTTTCTGTTGCCCGAGCCGCTGCGCTTGGTGGTGCGCGAGCACCGCCCGCACTACCGCGGCGCCTTGCAACTGCTGCTCGGGCCACAACGCATCGAAGGCGGCTGGTGGCACCGCGACGACAGCGCCGAGCGCATGTTCACCGTGTTCCGCGACTACTGGGTGGCGCAGTCGCCGCAGGCCGGGGTGCTGTGTGTGTTTCGCACCCGGCTCGATGGCGAACAACACGCTTGGTACTTGCACGGCTTTTTTGCCTGAAGACCGATGTTGCCGCTGCCCGACTACGCCGAGCTGCTGTGCTGCAGCAACTACCGCTTTCTGGTGGGCGCGAGCCACCCCGAAGAGCTGGTGCAGCGCGCCCAGGCGCTCGGTTACCGGGCGCTCGCCATTGCCGACGAATGTTCGGTCGCCGGGGTGGTGCGCGCCCATGTGGCGGCCAAGGCCTGTGGCCTGCCGCTGCGCCTGGGCAGCCAGTTCCGGGTCGATGGCCTGAGCGCCCAGGGCCATGCCGTGCACTGGACGCTGGTGCTCTTGGTCACGAGCTTGCGCGGCTGGGGCCATTTGTGCCGCTTCATCACCACGCTGCGCCGGCGCTCGCCCAAAGGCCAGTACCGGCTCGACCTGGCCACCCTGCGCCACACACTCGCCGGCGGTGGTCTGGACGACTGCTTGCTGATAGCCGTGCCCGAGCAGGGTTGCCCCGCCGAGGCCTGTGACGCGCTGGCGCGCTGGCTGCTCGACCACGCCATGGGCCGCAGCTGGCTCGGTCTGACCCAGCTCAGCCGCTGGGACGACGCGGTGCACGCCCAGCGCCTGCGCCACAGCAGCGCGCTCACCGCCATTCCGCTGGTGGCGGTGGGCGATGTGTGGATGCACCGCCGCTCGCGCCAGCCGGTGCAAGACGTGCTCACCGCCGTGCGCCTGGGCAAACCCTTGAGCGACTGCGGCCACGCGCTGCAGCCCAACGCCGAGCGGCACCTGCGCACCCGGCTGCGGCTGGCGCAGCGCTTTGCGCCCGATGCGCTGGCGCAGACCCTGGTGGTGGCCGAGCGCTGCGCCGGTTTTTCGCTCGACGAGCTGCGCTACCAATACCCCGACGAAGGCGTGCCGCCAGGCCGCAGCCCGGCCGAGCATTTGCGCGATTTGACCTGGCGTGGCGCGGCCGAGCGCTGGCCCGCTGGTGTGCCCGACGCCGTGCGGGCGCAGATCGAACACGAGCTCGCCCTCATCACCGAGCTGCGCTACGAGCCGTATTTCCTCACGGTGCACCACATCGTCGCGTTTGCGCGCGGCCGGGGCATCTTGTGCCAAGGGCGCGGTTCGGCGGCCAACAGCGCGGTTTGTTATTGCCTGTTCATCACCGCGGTCAACCCTGACCAAGGCAACACCTTGTTCGAGCGCTTCATTTCGCGCGAGCGCCACGAGCCGCCCGACATCGACGTGGACTTTGAACACGAGCGCCGCGAAGAGGTGATGCAGCACATCTACGCCACCTACGGCCGCGAACGCGCCGCACTCACCGCCGCCGTCATCAGCTACCAGGCGCGCCGCGCGTTGCGCGAAGTGGGTCGGGCGCTGGGCTTGTCGGTCGAGCAGGTGGGGCGGCTGGCGCGCAGCCACAGCCGCTGGAGCGAACGCAGCATCGACCCCGAACGCCTGCGCGAAGCCGGGGTCGACCCCGACAGTTTGTTGGGCCGGCAGTTGCGCCACATCGCGCAGACGCTGATCGGATTTCCGCGCCACCTGTCGCAGCACACCGGTGGTTTTGTGCTCACGCGCGGGCCCTTGTGTGAACTGGTGCCGATCGAAAACGCCGCCATGCCCGATCGCACCGTGGTGCAGTGGGACAAAGACGACCTCGACGCGCTGGGCCTGCTCAAGGTCGACGTGCTGGCGCTGGGTATGTTGAGCGCGCTGCGCAAGGCGCTCGATGTGCTGGCCACACAAGGTGGCCCGCGCGATCTGGCCCAGATTCCACAAGAAGACACAGCCACCTACGACATGGTCAGCAACGCCGACACCGTGGGTGTGTTCCAGATCGAAAGCCGCGCCCAAATGAGCATGCTGCCGCGCCTGCGGCCACGCACCTTTTACGACCTGGTGATTGAAGTGGCGCTGGTGCGACCGGGCCCCATTCAGGGCGGTGCGGTGCACCCGTATTTGCGCCGCCGCCAGGGGCTTGAACCGGTGGACTATCCGCCCGCCCTGCACAAGGCCTTGGAGCGCACCCTGGGCGTGCCGGTGTTTCAAGAGCAGTGCATGCAAATCGCCATCATCGCGGCCGGTTTCACACCCGGCGAATCCGATGGCCTGCGCCGCGCCATGGCGGCGTGGAAGCGCAAAGGCACGCTGGGCGCTTACGAACAGCGCCTGCTCAACGGCATGGCCGAACGCGGCTACGACCCGGCGTTTGCGCAGCGCGTGGTGGAGCAGATCAAAGGCTTTTCCGACTACGGCTTTCCCGAAAGCCACGCCGCGAGTTTTGCCTTGCTGGTCTACGCCAGCGCCTGGATCAAACGCCACCACCCGGCGGTGTTTGTGATGGCCCTGCTCAACAGCCAGCCCATGGGCTTTTACAGCCCGAGCCAGCTGGTGCAAGACGCGCAGCGCCATGGCGTTGAGGTGCGGCCGGTGTGTGTGCAACACAGCGACTGGGACTGCACGCTCGAAGCCCCGGCTTCATCGGGCGCCGCAGCACAGGCCGAGCCCGCCGTGCGCCTGGGCCTGCGCTTGGTCAGCGGCCTGTCGCAGCCGGTGGCCGATCGCATCGTGGCCACGCGCGCCAAGGGTGGGGCATTTCACAGCACCGCAGACCTGGCGCAGCGCGCTGGCCTGGGCGCCACCGAGCTGCGCCACCTGGCCGCCGCCGACGCGCTGCTGCGCTTGAGCGGCCACCGCCGCCAACAGCTGTGGGACGCCGCCGGCCAGCAGCGCCTGCCCGCCCTGTTGCGCGACGCAGCCGCCGACGACAGCGCGCCCCCGCTGCCAGTCGCCACCACGGGTGAAGCGGTGGTCTGGGACTACCACGCCACGGGCTTGAGCCTGCGCGCCCACCCACTGGCGCTGCTGCGCGACACCCTGCAGCAACGCCGCTTATTGAGCGCTGCCCAACTGCGCGAACAGCCCAACGGCCGACTGGTGCGCACCGCGGGTCTGGTGACCTTGCGCCAACAGCCTGGCACCGCCAAAGGGGTGGTGTTTGTCAGCCTGGAAGACGAAACCGGCGTCACCCAAGTCATCGTCTGGCGCCGGGTGCGCGAACGCTTTCGCTCCACCCTGCTCAACGCGCGCCTGCTGGCGGTGTCGGGGGTGTGGCAACGCGATGGCCCGGTGGCCAATCTGATCGCCGGCCACTTGCAAGACCTGAGCGAACTGCTCGGTGAACTCAGCCCCGCGAGCCGGGACTTTCACTGAACCGTCGCCGCGCGGTAATAGTGCTTGGCGTAAATCATCCAGCGGCCGTCGTGCTTCATCAGGTTGAGGTGGTCTTCCATGATGTTGTCGAACAGGCGCAGGCGCACTTTCACCACCGCCATGGTGGGCGACAGCAGGTCCACCATCAGCACCTCTTCTTGGCGCGGTGCGCCTTTGGACTGCGGCGACTGGCGCTGCTGCACGATCTCGCGGTAGGCGGGCATGGGGCGCACCACCACCGCGCCGTCTTGCGCCGAATACAGCACCGCGCTCGGGTGAAACACCCGGTCAAACAGGGCCATGTCCTGCGTCTGCAGCACCTCAAAATAGTCGTCGAGAAAAGCTTGGATTTCATTCATCAGCATGGAACACTCCGTGGGGTTGGTACAAAGAACAACATTGATTCTCAAAGCCGGCGCAGGGGCGCTGTGCTAATCTTTTTCGCCCTTGCCACGAAGAAAATTGTTGTGTCGTCTCGCACCCCACCCTTGCCTGCCCTCAAAGCCTTTGCCTCTTTGGTGGAGTGCGGCTCGGTGGCCGCAGCGGCTGAAGCCCTGAGCCTGACCCAAGGCGCGGTGGGCCACCAAATCCGCGCGCTGGAAGACTTTGTGGGCCAGCCCCTTGTGAGCCGCCAAGGTCGGCGCATGCAGTTGACTGAGGCCGGTCGCATTTACGGCTACCAGGTGCGCCAGGCGCTCGACGACATCGCCGAAGCCACCGAGCGGCTGACCCAAGGCGCCGAGCGCGCCACCGAACAGAGCGGCCATGTGCGCTTGGCGGTGTTGCCCTCGTTTGCCCAAGGGTGGTTGTTGCCGCGCTTGTCGCGGTTTCGGCGTTTGCACCCGGGCATCCGGCTCACGCTGGAGGCGTCGATGTCGCTGGTGGAACTGGGCCGAGGCAAGGTCGAAGCCGCCATCCGTTTTGGCCACGGGCGTTGGTCCGACGTCAGCGCCACGCCGTTGCTCGGTGACCGGTTGGTGCTGCTGGCCGCACCAGGCCATGTGCCGGCTGCAGCCACTTTGGCCGATGTGTTGCGCGGCCCGTTGTTGCACGCCAGCGAAAGCTGGTCGGCGTGGCTGGCGTCGGTGGGCGACGAAGCGCTGGGCCTGCGCCCGGCTCGCCCGGCCATGGTGTTCACCGACTCCACCCATTTGCTGGAAGCCGCGCGTTGGGGACTGGGAGTGGCGCTGAGCCGCCAGACCATCGCCGACGCCGCCTTGGCCCGTGGCGACCTGGTGCGGGTGCACGCCCACGCCGCCGTGCACAGCTCCCGTTACCACTGGGTGGTGGCGCCTGATGCCGCCGATAACCCGGCGCGCGAGGTGTTTGCCGCTTGGTTGACCGCCGAGTGCGAGCGGTATGCGCTGGAGCAGGGGTGGGCGCGGCGCCTCTAGCGCGTGTTAAGCGCCCCAGCGCTCCACAATGAAATCCCAGTGCGCCGCGCTCACCGGCGTGATCGACAAGCGGCTGCCGCGTTGCAGGATCACCAAATCGGCCAGCTCGGGCGTGGCGCGCAGTGTCGCCAGCGCAATGAGCGGAATCTTGCGCTGGGCCTGCACCTCGCGCAGCAGCCAGCGCGGGTTCTGGGGATCGGACTTGGGATCGAAATAGGGCGATGCCTGGTCGAACTGGGTCGGGTCGGGCTGGATATCGGACGCCACCCGGGCGATGCCGGCGATGCCCGGCTCGGGGCAGCTGGAGTGGTAGAACAGCACGCCGTCGCCCACCTGCATGGCGTCGCGCATGAAGTTGCGCGCTTGGTAGTTGCGCACGCCGGTCCAGGGCACGGTGGCACCAGGCGCGGCGAGTGCGTCGTCGATCGAGCACTCGTCGGGCTCGGATTTCATCAACCAATACTGCGCCATGCTGGTGGCCCCCGCCGATCAGAAGTGCGACAGGTAGCCGCCGTCCACCACCAGGGTGTGGCCGGTGACGTAGCTGGCCGCCGGGCTGGACAAAAACGCCGCCGCGCCCGCGATTTCATCGGGCTGGCCCCAGCGGCCGAGCGATGTGCGCTGTTGCAGCCACTGCGCCACGCCCGGGTCTTGCACCATGGCGGCGTTGGTGTCGGTGGCGAAATACCCTGGCGCAATCGCGTTGACCCGGATGCCCTGCGGGCCCAATTCGGCGGCCAGTGCGCGGGTCATGGCATCGAGTGCGCCTTTGGCGGTGGTGTAGGCGGCGTCGCCCGCGCGCGCGATCGGCCCGGCGATGCTGGTGATGTTGACGATGCTGCCGCCGCCTTGGGCGCGCATGGTGTCGGCGGCGGCGCGGCATAGCGTCCACGCGCCCACCAGATTCACCTCTAGCAGCTCGCGCAGCGCCTGGGCGCCCAGATCGGTGAGTGGGGCGCGGTGGCGTTGGCCGACGTTGTTGATCAGGATGTCCAGGCGTTGGCTGTGGCGCAGCAGGCGCTTGAGTCCGGCGAGTGTGGCCTCTTCATCGGCCACGTCGCAGAGCAGGGCGTTGATGTGGCCCGGAAACTCGGCGTGCAGGGCATCCACCGCGTCTTGCAGCCGGTCGCCGTCGCGGCCGTTGATCCACACCTGCGCGCCCTGCGCGGCCAGCCCGCGCGCCATGGCCAGGCCCAGCCCTTGGCTGGCCCCGGTGATCAGGGCCACTTGGCCGTCGAGGCGAAACAGCGCGCCCATGGCCGGGCCTTACTTCAAGCCCGCCGCCGCGCGCAGCGCTTGGGCTTTGTCGGTGCGCTCCCAGGTGAACTCGGGCTCTTCGCGACCAAAGTGGCCGTAAGCGGCGGTCTTGCTGTAGATCGGGCGCAGCAGGTCGAGCATCTGGATGATGCCTTTGGGTCGCAGGTCGAAGTGTTCGTTGACCAAAGCGGCGATCTGTTCGTCGGGGATGACGCCGGTGCCTTCGGTGTAGACCGTCACGTTCATGGGGCGTGCCACGCCGATGGCATAGGCCACCTGGATTTGGCATTGCTTGGCCAAGCCAGCGGCGACGATGTTCTTGGCCACATAACGCGCGGCGTACGCTGCCGAGCGGTCGACCTTGCTCGGGTCTTTGCCGCTGAAGGCGCCACCACCGTGCGGGCAAGCGCCGCCGTAGGTGTCCACGATGATCTTGCGGCCGGTCAGGCCACAGTCGCCTTGCGGGCCACCAATCACAAAACGGCCGGTCGGATTGATCAGGTACTTGGTGTCTTGCAGCCACTCTTTGGGCAGCACCGGCTTGATGATCTCTTCGATGATGGCCTCGGTGAAGCTGGCCTTCATTTGGGTGGGGGTTTCGCTTTGGTCCGGGCTGTGCTGGGTGGACAGCACCACGGTGTCGATGCTGTGCGGTTTGCCGTCCACATAGCGCATGGTCACTTGGCTCTTGGCGTCGGGGCGCAAAAAGGGCAGGCGACCGTCTTTGCGCAGTTGCGCTTGGCGCTCCACCAGGCGGTGGGCGTAGTAGATGGGCGCGGGCATCAGCTCGGGCGTCTCGTCGCAGGCGTAGCCAAACATCAGGCCTTGGTCGCCAGCGCCGATGTTGAGGTGGTCGTCCGACGCGTGGTCCACGCCTTGGGCGATGTCGTTGGACTGCTTGTCGTAGCAGACCATCACCGCGCAGCCTTTGTAATCAATGCCGTAGTCGGTGTTGTCGTAGCCGATGCGCTTGATGGTGTCGCGCGCCACTTGGATGTAGTCCACATGCGCGTTGGTGGTGATTTCACCGGCCAGCACCACCAAACCGGTGTTGGTCAGGGTCTCGGCGGCCACACGGCTGCGGGGGTCTTGCGCGAAGATCGCGTCGAGGATCGCGTCCGAGATTTGGTCGGCGACCTTGTCGGGGTGGCCTTCAGAGACGGATTCGGAAGTGAAGAGGTAGTCGTTCGCCATATAAACTCCAACAGTGGGTGAATCGGCGTTGCCGTCACTGTGCAGAGTTCGGCGAACGCTTTAGCGGTATTTGTGAATCGCCCCGCAATCAGTTCAGCAACTCGGCGATGGCGCTATTGTAGTGAAGCCCAAAAGCCCGCCCTCAGGCAAGGCCACACCCGCCGCCCGCACACCTCTTTGTCCATTGCTCCAACGTGTCCACCGCCATCGCACAGGTCTTGTTTCGTGTCTGCTCACACTTGCCGCTGATTGGTTTGCACGCTTTGGGCGCGCTGCTGGGTTGGCTGGTGTTTGTGCTGTCGCCCACTTACCGCCGACGTCTGCTGGCCAACGCCCGGCGCGCGGGTCTGGGGCTGGCCGACACCCTGGGCTCGGTGGCCGAGGCGGGGCGCATGGTGGCCGAGCTGCCACGCCTGTGGTTGGGACGCCCTGTGCGCGTGGGCTGGCAGGGCGCTGCTGAGATCGATGCGGCGCTGGCGCGCGGCCAAGGCGTGTTGTTTCTTACGCCACATTTGGGCTGTTTTGAGATCACCGCGCAGGCTTATGCCGAACGTTTTGGGCAGCGCCATCCCGTCACGGTGTTGTTTCGCCCGGCCCGCCAACCGTGGTTGCGCGATCTGGTGGCGCGAGCCCGCCAGCGGCCCGGGTTGCACACCGCGCCCACCACGCTGGCCGGCGTCAAGCAGCTGATCAAGGCGCTGAAAAGTACCCAAGCCGTGGGCCTGTTGCCCGACCAAGTGCCGCCAGAAGGGCAGGGTGTGTGGGCGCCGTTTTACGGCCACGACGCCTACACCATGACCCTGTCGGCCCGGCTGGCCCACAGCGCTGGAGTGGAGGTGGTGCTGATTTGGGGTGAGCGGCTGTCCTGGGGACGGGGTTATGTGGCCCACGTGTGTACCCTGGCCTCTGTGTTGGGCGGTGAGCCTTTGGCCAGCGATCCGGTGCAGGCCGCATCCCAGATCAACCAAGCGATGCAAGCGCTGATTGCCCAGTGCCCACGCCAGTATTTGTGGGCCTACGACCGTTACAAGGTGCCGGCGGCGGCCCCCCACACCACCTGACCGGAGCCACCGCACCGTGCCGACTTTTTCCCGCGACGCCTTGCGCCGTTTTCGCCACGCGGTGGCCACCACGGTCGGCAATCGGCTGGGCCTTGGGTTTATGCGTCTGCTGTCGCTCTTGCCTCTGTCCTGGGTGCGTGGCATCGGCTGGCTGTTGGGGCAGGTGCTGCATACCTTGGCTGTGCGGCGGCGGCGCATTGCGCGCACCAATTGGCGCTTGTGTTTTCCCCACAGCAGCGAGGCCGAGACGGCGCGCGCGGTGCGCGCGCACTTTGTGCGCTTTGTGCAGGCTTGGCTGGACCGCAGCTGGCTCTGGCAAGGTGCGCCCGCGCTGGTGCAGCGCCGACTGCGGCTGGAAGGCGATGTGGCGCCGTTTGCTGGTCAGCAGCCGCTGGTGTTGTTGGCGCCCCATTTTGTTGGCTTGGACGCCGGATGGACAGCGCTCAACCAAGCAGGCTTGCCGCGCACCCTGTGCACGATTTACGCGCCCCAACTCAATGAAGCGGTGGACGCTTGGATTTACGCGGGGCGCCAGCGCTTTGGCCAACCGCACCTGCTGCCCAAAGGCCAAGGCTTGCGTAGCTTGGCGCAGGCGATCAAATCGGGTGAACCGCTGTACCTGTTGCCCGACATGGACTACGGTGCGCGCGACGCGGTGTTTGTGCCCTTTTTTGGCCAAACGGCGGCCACCGTCACCTCACTCTCGCGTTTTGCACGCTTGGCGGGCGCTCAGGTGTTGCCAGTGGTCAGCGAGATGACGCCCGAGGGTTACACCGTGCGGGTGTTGCCGGTGTGGGACACGTTCCCCACCGCCGACGCCGAGGCCGACACCGCGCGCATGAACCGCGCCTTGGAAGGCCTGATCCAGGCCATGCCCGAGCAGTATTTTTGGGTGCACAAGCGCTTCAAAACCCGGCCACCGGGGGCGCCCTCGGTGTACGAGGGCGAGTGAGGGGTGCCGTCAGTCTGCTGCTGGCGCAGCGGGTGCTGTGTCCGGCGCGTCGGGCAGGGTCCAATCCCACAACAAACGGGCCACGTCATCAAGCCCTTGCTTTTTTAATGCCGAGAACAGCCGCACCTCGCCACCACCGGCTTGCAGCCGGGTGATGGACAGTATTTTTTGCGCTTCGGCGTGGTTGAGCTTGTCGGCCTTGGTGAGCAACACCAAAAACTTCAGACCCTCTTGCACCCGGGGGCGGATCACCTCCAGCAGCGCCTCGTCCAAATCGGTCAGTCCCAAGCGCGGGTCGCACAGCAGCACAATGCCGCGCAGGTTGCTGCGGGTCACCAGGTAATTGGCCATGACACGCTGCCAGCGCAGCTTGGCTTCGCGGGGCACAGCGGCATAACCGTAGCCGGGCAGGTCGGCCAGCACCGCGTCGGTCTGACCCTGTTTGCCAAGCGAAAACAGGTTGATGCTCTGGGTGCGCCCCGGTGTTTTGGAGGCAAACGCCAGGCGCTTTTGCTGCGTGAGTGTGTTGATGCAGGTCGATTTGCCGGCGTTGGAGCGGCCGACAAACGCCACCTCGGGCACATCCAGCGCGGGCAGATGCTGCAACTGGGGGGCGGTGGTCAAAAAGCGCGCGGTGTGCAACCAGCCGTGGGCCTGTTTGACATCGCTCAGCGCGGCTCTGGGCGAGGCAGGCAAAGTGGGGTTCATGCTGGAGCGGACAATCGTGTTGGGGGTTTTCCCGGAATCGCATTGTAAAATGCGCGGTTGCAACTCTCCCGTTTGTGCCGTTTCAACCAGAGACCGTCGCTTGGCGACGCCCGACCGCATGAAATTCGCTGCCCTTCTTGCCACCGCCGCCCTGGCTTCGGTGTTCGCCTCCAGTGCCAACGCGCAGGCCGCCAAGCCCGACTTGAACAAAGGCGCCGCCCTGTATGCGGCCCAATGTGTGGCTTGTCACGCCGCCGATGGCAACTCCACCACCCCCGTCAACCCCAAGTTGGCAGGCCAGCACCCAGAGTATTTGGTCAAGCAGCTGCAAGAATTCAAGTCTGGCAAGCGCGAGAACGCCATCATGAGTGGCTTCGCATCGGCCATGTCGGACGAAGACATGCGCAATGTGGCCTTTTGGCTGGCCAGCCAGAAGCCCAAAGAAGGCTTTGCCACCGACAAAGACTTGGTTCGTTTGGGTGAGCGCATCTACCGCGGTGGCATCGCCAACCGCCAGATCGCTGCCTGCGCTGGCTGTCACAGCCCCAATGGCGCCGGTATTCCGGCCCAATACCCGCGTCTGGCCGGCCAACATGCCGACTACACCGTGGCCCAAATGAAAGCGTTCCGCGACCACGGCAACAAGGGCCGAGACGAGAAGGTCGGCCGTGGCAACAGCGTGCAGATGGCCCAGATCGCCGCCCAGATGAGCGACCGCGAAATCAAGGCAGTGGCCGATTACATCGCTGGTTTGCGTTGATGTCTTAGACAAGGCCGGTCAGTGCGATTGACCTTGTGTGGGCAGGGATATAAGCAAACGTTAATATTTGTCGGCACAATCCAAGCAGATGGTTCACACAGGGAACTCTGCAAGGGTTGCTGGCTCTGAGCAGGGCGCGCACGGGACTTCACCGGCGCGCCTTTTTTCTGGATTTTTTCTTTTCTGCGCATGACTGTTTCGACCCAAGGTGTTTCCCTGCGCTCCGGCTCCGAGCGTCTGCGCGACGTGGTCGAGTTGTTGTCGTCCATGCGCTTTGCAATTGCCTTGTTGACGGTGATTTGTATCGCGTCGGTGATTGGCACCGTGGTCAAGCAGCACGAGCCAGCCAACAACTACGTCAACCAGTTCGGTCCGTTCTGGGCCGATGTGTTTGGCAACGCCAAGCTCTTTGCCGTCTACAGTGCGTGGTGGTTTTTGCTGATTTTGGCGTTTCTTGTCATCAGCACCAGCTTGTGTATCGCGCGCAACACGCCCAAAATTTTTGCCGACTTCAAGGCTTACAAAGAAAACATCCGCGAGCAAAGCCTCAAGGCTTTTCCGCACAAAGCCCAATCCACGTTGAACGAGGCACCCGAGGCGGCAGCCCACCGCATGGGACAGGCCTTGTTGGCCCGGGGTTGGAAGGTCAAGCTGCAGTCGCGCAACACTCCACAGGGCCAGGGTTGGATGCTGGCGGCCAAAGCGGGCGCAGCCAACAAGGTGGGTTATCTGGCTGCACACAGCGCCATTGTGTTGGTCTGCATTGGCGGGCTACTCGACGGCGACCTGATGGTGCGGGCGCAGACTTGGTTCAACGGGAAAACCCCTTTTTCCGGTGGCGGCATGATCGCCGACGTGCCGGCGCAGCACCGCCTGAGCACAGCAAATCCAACGTTCCGCGGCAACCTCATGGTGACCGAGGGCACCATGGCCAGCACCGCCATCCTGCCGCAGTCCAACGGGGTGTTGCTGCAGGAGCTGCCGTTTGCAGTGGAACTCAAGAAGTTCATCGTCGAGTACTACGACACCGGCATGCCGCGTCTGTTTGCCAGCGACATCGTGGTGCACGATTTGGAGACTGGCGAAAAGAAAGATGCCCGCGTGGAGGTCAACCACCCGGTGATCCACCGGGGCGTGGCGATTTACCAGTCGAGCTTTGACGACGGTGGTTCCAAGGTCAAACTGCAGGCTTTGCCGATGCACGCAGCGGTCAAACCGTTTGTGGTGGAGGGCACGATTGGTGGTTCGGTGCCGCTGACCAATGGCGATCAGACGTTCAATTTGGAGTTCACCGGCTTGCGGGTGATCAACGTCGAGAATTTTGCCAACACGGCCAGCCAATCCACCGATGTGCGGGCGGTCGACTTGCGCCAGGCGGTGGAGAGCCGGCTGGGAGCCGCCAACAAGACGGTGACCGAAAAGCATCTGCGCAATGTGGGGCCCAGCATCGGCTACAAGCTGCGCGACCCGGCTGGGCAGGCCATCGAGTACCACAACTACATGTTGCCGGTGGAGATCGATGGCCAGCGCGTGTATTTGTTGGGTCTGCGCGAAACCCCACAGGAGCCATTGCGTTATCTGCGTGTGCCCGTGGACGAGAACGACAGCATGGACGGCTTCCTGCGGGCGCGCCAAGCCTTGGCCGACCCTGCGCTGCGGGACTTGGCTGTGCGCCGCTACGCCGAGGGCGCCGTTGAGGACGGTCGCAGCGACTTGGTCGAAGCGCTGCGTTTGTCTTCTCAGCGTGCCCTTGGCCTGTTTGCGGGGGTGGAAGATGCCGCTGCCAACGGCAATGGCAATGGCACCCCTTCACCGGGCGGTCTGACAGCGGTCTCGGCTTTCCTAGAAGGCAATGTGCCTGAGGCAGAGCGCGAAAAAGCCAGCGAGGTGCTGGTGCGTATCCTCAACGGCACACTGTTTGAACTGGTGCAGATCAGCCGAGAACGTGCTGGGTTGGCACCATTGCCTCGCGACGACAACACCCAGCGTTTTATGGCGCAGACGGTCTTGGCCTTGTCGGACAGTTTCTTTTATCCGGCGCCCATGGTGTTTCAGTTGACCGATTTTGAGCACATCCAAGCCAGTGTGTTTCAAGTGGCGCGAGCGCCCGGGCAGACGATTGTGTACATCGGCTGCGCCTTGCTGATTCTGGGTGTTTTTGCGATGCTCTATGTGCGCGATCGCCGCATCTGGGTGTGGATTGCCCCCAAAGACGGCGGCGCCGATGCCACCATGGCCTTGTCGAGCAACCGCAAGACCATGGACGCTGATAAAGAGTTTGAAGGGCTCAAAGCCCATTTGTTGTCTCCCACCGCGCAGGTGAATGCATGAACACAACCACCGCTCCGACGAACCAAACCATTGAGCTCAAACGCGAGCGCAGCGCCAATGATCCCAAGAGTTATTGGGCCAGACGCACGCCTGTGGACTGGGTGTTTGCGCTGTTGATTGTGGTGGGCGCCGCATGGGCGTTTACCCAGTACAACCACGCGATGAATGGCTACGAGCAAGCCATTTTGTTGGGCACCGTGCCCAGCGCCATTTGGCTGGGCTGGTTCTGGCGACCGCTGCAAAAGCTCATGGGCGTCGTGGCGGCCTTTTCCTTGTTGGCGATTTGGCTGTACCAAGCGCCATCGGGCGCGGCCGACCTGGCGCGCGCCGACCAAGTGTTCATGCTGAAGTATTTCATCTCCAGCCAGTCGGCCATCCTGTGGATGAGCATGCTGTTCTTCATCAGCACCGTGTTTTATTGGGTGGGTATGCTCACCCGCAACGGCACCGTCTTCGAATCGCTGGGCTCCAATCTGGCGTGGACGGCGGTGGCGTTGGCCCTGATCGGCACCATGGTGCGCTGGTACGAAAGCCACCAAATTGGCACTGGCATTGGCCACATTCCGGTGAGCAACCTGTACGAGGTGTTCGTCATGTTCTGCTGGATGACTACCCTGTTTTATCTGTACTACGAAGACCGGTACGAGACCCGCAGCATGGGTGGATTTGCCATGCTGATCGTCAGCGCGGCCGTGGGCTTTTTGCTCTGGTACACCTTGGTGCGGGAAGCCCACCAAATTCAACCCCTGGTGCCGGCGCTGCAGAGCTGGTGGATGAAGGTGCATGTGCCCGCCAACTTTGTGGGCTACGGCACCTTTGCGATTGCGGCCATGCTGGCGTTTGCCTACCTGATCAAGCAATCCGCCACCGAAACCCGCTGGTACAAGCTGGCGCCTTTGTGGGTGTTGGGTCTGGTGTTGTGTGTTGAGCCGCTGGTGTTCCGCCGCTCGGCCATGGAGCACGGCGCTTCTTGGTGGTTTGTGTATTTTGGTGTGTCCGCCTTGGTCGTCGGTGGCATCTTGACGCTGCGCAAACGCATCGCCGAGCGCTTGCCGTCGTTCGAAGTGCTCGACGACGTGATGTACAAGGCGATTGCGGTGGGCTTTGCGTTCTTCACCATCGCCACGGTGCTGGGCGCGCTGTGGGCCGCTGAGGCCTGGGGCGGTTACTGGAGCTGGGACCCGAAAGAGACCTGGGCTTTGATCGTGTGGCTGAACTACGCGGCGTGGCTGCACATGCGGCTCATGAAAGGCTTGCGCGGCACGGTGGCGGCTTGGTGGGCGCTGGTCGGTTTGGCGGTGACAACCTTTGCTTTCCTGGGCGTCAACATGTTCCTGTCGGGCTTGCACAGCTACGGCGAGCTGTGACAGGGCAAGCCCCCAGTTACCGCTGAGTCGGCGGGGTTTTGTAAGAATGGGTCGGCTTGTCCGACCCATTGTTTTTTGCAAAGGCTTTGTATGCCCAAGAGTCGCACCGATCGCGGTTTTGAATACCCGGTGGCCAGTGAGATCACGCCGCGCAGCGTGTACCTGCAGCGCCGCCAGTGGCTGAGCCAGCTGGCCGCTGGTTCAGCGGGGCTGGCCTTGGCGACTTGGGCCGCGCGCGATGCCACGGCCCAAACAGCGGTGAAACGCCCGGGGGTGCTGCCGGCCTTGCCGGCCACCCGCTCCGTTGTGCCTGGCGCGCAGACGGTGGAAGCCATCACCGAATACCGCCACGCCAGCGGTTACAACAATTTCTACGAATTTGGTCTGGACAAAAGTGATCCCGCCAACAACGCCCAACGGCTCAAGACGCGCCCATGGACGGTGTCGGTCGAGGGCTTGGTCAACAAGCCCCGCACCTTCGATATCGACAGCCTGCTCAAACTCGCGCCCATGGAGGAGCGGGTGTACCGTTTGCGTTGTGTGGAAGGCTGGTCGATGGTGATTCCGTGGGTGGGGTATTCGCTGGAGGCCTTGATCAAAGCGGTTGAGCCGCAGGGCAGCGCCAAGTTTGTGCAGTTTGAAACCCTGGCCGACCGTGAGCAGATGCCCGGTCTGCGCAACCGCGTGCTCAATTGGCCCTATGTGGAGGCGCTGCGCATGGACGAAGCGCGCCACCCGCTCACCCTACTGGCCATGGGCATGTACGGCGAGCAGATGCCCAAACAAAACGGCGCGCCGCTGCGTTTGGTGGTGCCGTGGAAATATGGCTTCAAAAGCGGCAAGTCGATTGTGCGCATCCGTTTCACCGAGCAGCAACCGCGCACCTCGTGGAACGAGGCCGCTCCTGAGGAGTACGGCTTTTTCTCGAACGTGAACCCGGATGTGCCGCACCCGCGCTGGAGCCAGGCCACCGAACGGCGCATTGGTGAGGAGGGCGGCTTGCTGGCCAAGCGCCGCAAGACCCTGATGTTCAACGGCTACGAGCCGCAGGTGGGGCAGCTCTACACCGGCTTGGACCTGCGCCGGTGGTTCTGAAGCCGCTGTTGGCGCCTGTGCGCTGGGGGCTACAGGTGTGGACCCTGGCTGGCTGGGGCAAGCCTGTGCTGTGGAGCTTGTGCGCAGCGCCAGCGCTGTACTTGGTCTGGGCGGTGTGGGCCGATGTGTTGGGCGCCAACCCGGCCGAGGCGCTGATCCGCAGTTTGGGCGAATGGGCGCTGCGGTTTTTGTGTGTGGCGCTGGCGGTCACGCCGCTGCGCATCGGCCTGGGGGTGGCGGGTTTGGCGCGCTGGCGCCGCTCTTTGGGTCTGACCGCGTGGGTCTACGCCGTGTTGCACCTGGTGGCCTACAGTTGGCTCGACATGGGGTTCGATGGGGCCGAGATCTGGGCGGATATCTTGCAACGGCCTTTTATTCTGGTGGGAACACTCACCGTGCTGCTGCTCACCGCACTGGCTGTCACCTCGTCGCACCGTGCGGTGCGCTGGCTGGGCGGTGCACGCTGGCAAAGCTTGCACCGGCTGGTGTACCTCGCCGGGATCTTGGCCATCGTCCATTTCAGTTGGATGCGGACCGGCAAGAACCACTATGGTGAGGTGTGGCTGTACGGGGGCGTTCTGATGGTCTTACTAGGCTGGCGCTGGTGGCACCGGCGCCAAGCGCCACGCTGAACCTCAGAGCGGCAGTTCGAGACGCAGCTGGTCTTCGGCGCTTTCACGCTGGCGGATCAGGCGGGCCTCGCTGCCATCGACCAGCACCTCAGCGGCGCGGCCCCGTGTGTTGTAGTTGCTGGCCATGCTCATGCAATAGGCGCCGGCCGACAGCACCGCCAGTCGCTCGCCAGCGCGCACTGCCAGCGCGCGATCGCGGCCGATCCAGTCGCCGCTTTCGCACACTGGACCCACCACGTCCCAGCTTGTGGTGGCGGCGTTGGTGCATTCGCGCACAGGCGCAATGCGGTGAAACGCTTGGTACATCGCTGGGCGCGGCAAATCGTTCATAGCCGCATCCACAATCAGGAAGTTCTTGTGCGCACCGGGCTTTTCGAACAGCACTTCGGTCACACAGACCCCAGCGTTGCCCACCAGCGAACGTCCGGGTTCAATGACGATCTTGCGGTGCCCATGGCCACGCGCATCGAGCTTGGCCAACAACTGCTGCCACAGGCCGTCGGCCGCTGGCGGGGTGTCGTCGTGGTAGTCGATGCCCAGACCACCGCCAAAGTCGAGATGGTGGATTGGCACCCCAGCCGCTTCAATGCTCTCCACCAGATCCAACACCCGGTCCATGGCTTCTAAGTAAGGAGCAGCCTCGGTGATTTGTGAGCCGATGTGGCAATCGATGCCCTGCACCTGCAGGCCTTGGCAACTGGCGGCGTGCTGGTAGGTTGCCACCACGTCCTCATGGGCAATGCCAAATTTGTTGTCTTTGAGGCCAGTGGAAATATAGGGATGGGTTTTGGCATCCACATTGGGGTTGACGCGGATACTCACCGGCGCGCGCATGCCCAGCTCGCGCGCCACCCCGTCCAAGGCGTTGAGTTCGGCTGTGCTCTCTACATTAAAACAGCCAATGCCTGCTTGCAGCGCTGCGCGCATTTCGGCGCGGGTTTTGCCGACGCCCGAAAACACGATCTTGGCCGGGTCCACACCTGCTGCCAGTGCGCGCACCATTTCACCGCCCGAGACGATGTCAAGCCCACAGCCGGCGCGCACCAGCGTTTGCAAAATGGCCAAGCTGCTGTTGGCCTTCATGGCATAACAGATCAGGTGATGGCGCCCCTGCAAGCCGCGCTGGTAGGCCGCCAGTGCATCCAGCATGGCCGCACGGCTGTACACAAACAAGGGTGTGCCGTGGGTGTCGGCCAGTGCATCCAGTGCCACGCCCTCCACCGACAAAGCGCCATGGACGTAATGGATATGGGCAGGCAAGGAAGAGGTCATGGCAGATCGCCCGCAGCGGCGGGCCAATGTCGGATCAGCGCTCAGGCTGGCGGTTGAGGGTTTGTGCCGGCGATGATGTGTCGGCTGCGGGTGTTGTGGCGGTGTCGGGCAGGTAGAGTGGCCCTTTTTGGCCGCAGCCAGCCAAGACCCATGCCAGCAGCAAACCACACAGCACCAAGGGTGTGTGGCGGCGCGGGCGGCTTGCCCACAGGGCGCGACCTACAATTTGTGCTCTGGCAACCATGTGTGGATTGTAATGACCGACCTCGAATATTTGGACTGCGCTGAGGCCTTGCTCAAGGCGGTGGAGCGGTCGTGTGACCGCATCAACGACAGTTCGGACGCCGACATCGACAACCAGCGGGTGGGCGGCATGATCACTCTGACTTTTGCCAACCGCAGTCAGATCATTTTGAACTTGCAAAAGCCGCTGCACGAGGTGTGGATGGCGGCCAAAGCCGGGGGCTTTCACTACCGCTTTGACGGCAATGCATGGCGCGACACCAAAGCCGGCAGCGAGTTTTTTGCCGATCTCAGCCAACACGCCAGCTCCCAATCGGCTCAAGACCTGGTGTTCGCTCCCTGAGGTCCCTGGGAGCACAGCCCTGCCTCAGTTGCGGAACAGATCCAAGATTTGGTTTTTGTCGGGTGCCGCGACCGGTGCACTTGTGGGGTCGGCATCGGCAGGCAGGCCGTTGCTATTGCCTTCGCTGTCGCTGTTGCTCACGCCCAAGCTGCGTACCCCGTGTTCGGGGCCAAACTCTTGGTAGTACCAATCGCCACCAGCGCTGATGACGCCCGGTGGCGGCGTGTAGTCGGCGACGGGCACGTTGCGCAGTGCCGTCTGCATATATTGAATCCAGATGGGTAGGCTCAGGCCACCGCCGGTTTCGCGGCTGCCCAAATTGCGCGGTTTGTCGTAGCCCACCCAGGTCGCCACCACCAGCGATGGTTGGAAACCCACAAACCAGGCGTCCATGGCGTCGTTGGTGGTGCCTGTCTTGCCGTACAAATCGGGCCGTTTGAGTGTGGCTTGTGCCCGAGCAGCCGTACCGCTGCGGGTGATTTCCTGCAGCAGGCTGTTGATGATGAAGGCGTTGCGAGCGGGAATCACCCTTTTGCTCTCGTCTGGCGCTGCGCTGGGGGCTTCGTACAAGAGCTTTCCTGCATGGTCAGTAATGCGCTCAATCACGCGCGGAGTGACCTGTAGCCCGCCCGATGCAAACACCGCGTAGCCTTGCGCCATCTCCAACGGTGTGACCGAGCCCGCGCCCAGTGCCATGGTCAGGTAGGCGGGGTGGTTTTTGGCCTCAAAGCCAAATTTGGTCACCCAGTCTTGCGCGAACTGCACGCCCGCGAGCTGCAGCACCTGAATGGACACCGAGTTCTTGGACTTGGCCAGCGCCCGGCGCACCGACATCGGACCTTCAAATTGCCCGTCGTAGTTCTTGGGCTGCCAGACTTTGCCGCCAGACAACTTGCCGTCAAACACCAGTGGCATGTCGTTGACCACTGTCATGGGTGACAGCCCTTTTTCCAACGCGGCCGAATACACAAAGGGTTTGAAGCTGGAGCCGGGTTGCCGCCACGCTTGTGTCACGCGGTTGAAATGCCCGCGATTGAAGTCGAAGCCACCGACCAATGCGCGGATGCCACCTGTTTGGGTGTCCAGCGCTACCAAAGCCGACTCTGCTTCCGGCATTTGGGTGATCTGCCAAGCGGTATTGCCCGATTTCACAATGCGCACCACCGCGCCTGGGCGCAGCGCAATGCGGGGGTCGGCTTTGGCCTGGAGCGCCCGCTGCACCGTCCGCAAGCCGTCTGCACCAATCACGATGGTCTCTCCGTCTTGGCGGGCCACAGTGACTTGCTGGGGACTGGCTTGCAACACCACCGCTGAGAGCAGGTCTTCGCTGTCGGGGTACTCGCTCAGGACTTCCGCGATGGCGTCATCGCGTGCCGCTTTGTCGGCGGGCAAGACAATGACCTTCTCGGGGCCTCGGTAGGGCTGTCGGCGCTCGTAGTCCAGCAGGCCTTTGCGCACCGCCGCGTACGCGGCTTGCTGATCGTTGCTGCGCACCGAGGTGAACACCCGCAAGCCCCGTGTGTACGCTTCTTCGCCGTACTGCGCCACCATGGCCAAGCGCACCATTTCGGCAATGTGCTCAGCCCGCACCGTGGTGCGCCGCGGCGGACGCAGCTGCAAAGTCTCTGCTTTGGCCTGGCGCGCCTGCTCCGGCGTGATGAAGCGGTTTTCTACCATCCGATCGATGATGTGCAGCTGGCGCACCCGCGCCCGGCGTGGATTGCTCACCGGGTTGTACGCCGATGGGGCCTTGGGCAGGCCGGCCAGCATGGCCGCTTCGGCGATGGTGACGTCCTTGAGGTCTTTGCCGAAATAGGTGCGAGCCGCCATCGAAAAGCCATACGAGCGCTGACCCAGGAAAATCTGGTTCATGTAGATTTCCAGAATCTGTTGCTTGCTCAACTGGTGTTCAAGCTTGAACGTCAGCAGCACCTCGTAGATTTTGCGGGTGAATGTTTTGTCTGCCGTGAGGTAGACGTTGCGCGCCACCTGCATCGTGATGGTGGACGCCCCTTGGCTGCGCACTTGGTGCAAGTTGGCCAAAGCGGCGCGTGCCATGCCGCGGTAGTCCACCCCGTTGTGCTCAAAAAAGCGCGCGTCCTCGATGGCGAGCACGGCATCCTTCATGACCTTGGGTATCTCATCGATGCGCAAGAAGTCGCGCCGCTCTTCACCAAATTCACCGATTTGCTCTCCATCGGCGGTGTAGATGCGCAGTGGCAGCTTGGGGCGGTAATCGGCCAGATCCGCCACATCGGGCAAGTTGGGATAGGCCATGGCCAAAGCCAGGCCCACCAAAGCCACGCCGGCCAAGCCGAGCCCGGCAAGCACAGTCATCACCGCCGCAAAGCCCAGCAACAATTTGCGCAACAGTCCCGAAGCCTTGGGTTCGGGATTGGAGGCGGTGGCTAGCGGCACAACGGGATCGGAAGTGGAATCGGACATGGTGTTGGACAACGGCAGTCTTGCATTATAAAAAGTGATCGCTGCCGGGGCTTGCGCCCAGCCAGCACACAGGGGGCCGCGTCACCAAAAGAATTCGGCCACTGTAAATTGAAAAAGCAATATTTTTTGCTTATGCTCGCCGTTTGACTTTGTGGCAATCATGCGCGCGGAATTTTTGCAGCAAGCGCAGGCGCCTGTTTAATATGCGTGTTATGTGCAATACAGGGCGCCAGTGTGCGCTTATTTGGGGCTGGTTTTGAACTCCTTGACATCGTTATTTCGCCGCGAGTCGCCGGCGTTGGTAGGACTGGATGTCAGCACTTCCAGCGTCAAACTGGTGGAGCTTTCGCGTTCACGCTCGGGTGACTACGTGGTTGAGCGTTGCGCATCTGAGACACTTGAGCCCGGTTGGGTGCGCGACGGCAACATCGAAAAATTCGATGACGTTGCGGAGTCTATTCGCCGAGTTGTACGAAAAAGCGGTACCAAGGCCAAAAGGGCTGCGCTGGCTTTGCCGGCATCGGCGGTCATCACCAAAAAAATCAGTTTGCCCGAAGGTCTCAATGAAACAGAGCTGGAAGCCCAGGTCGAGTCCGAGGCGCGCCAGTACATTCCCTTCGCCATTGAAGACGTCAGTCTGGATTTCCAGGTGCTGGGCCCCAGCCTGAGGGCGTCCGGCGATGTGGATGTGCTGATTGCCGCTGCACGCAAGGAAAAAGTGGAGGAGCGGGTCAGCTTGGTCGAGGCCGCTGGCCTGAATGCGGTGGTTGTGGACGTGGACTCTTTTGCTGGTCGCCTGGCGGTGGCGCGCATCATCGATGACGTGGCCAACATCCACGAAGTGCCACTGATCGCTGTTTTTGAGGTGGGGGCTTACCGCTGCGCTTTGCAGGTGCTGCGCGGCGACGAGGTGCTGTACGAACGAGACCAGTCTTTTGGCGGCGCCCAGTTGACCCAACTCATTGAGCGCAAATACGGTTTCAGTCCCGAGGAGGCTGAGGTGCGCAAGATCTCGGGCGAATTGCCCGACGACTACAACCAGACCGTGCTCGCCCCGTTTGTAGAAAGCTTGTCGCAAGAAGTGGGGCGTGCGCTCCAGTTCTTCTTCAGCGGCAGTACCTACAACCGCCTGGGCCATGTGTACATGGCCGGCGGCAGTGCTGGTTTGCCTGGCCTGACGCAGGCGGTGAGCCGCCAGACCGCCTGCGCCTGTTCGGTCATCAATCCGTTTGACGGCATGCAAATGGGCAGCCATGTGCAAGCCAAGCGCTTGAGCAAACAGGCGCCGACGTTCCTCACGGCCACTGGTTTGGCATTGCGGGGATTTGTCCAATGATCTTGATCAACCTCTTGCCGCACCGCGAGGCGGCGCGCAAACAGCGCAAAGAGCGGTTTTTTGTGCACATGGGCATGGCCGCTGCATTGGGTGCTGCGTTGAGCGCCCTGGCCTTCAGTGTGCTTCAGCAGCGCATGTCGGAGCAGGAAGACCGCAACGCTTTGTTGCTGTCGGAAATCGCCAAGCTCGATGGCCAGATCAAGGACATCGCCACCTTACAAACAGACATTGCGGCCTTGCGCGCGCGCCAGGGGGCGGTGGAGGATTTGCAAGCCGACCGCAACCTGCCGGTGCAACTGCTGCAAGAAATGGTGCGCCAGCTGCCCGAAGGGGTGGTTCTGCGTTCGCTCAAGCAAGAGGGCCGCACGGTGCTGCTCACCGGCTCGGCCCAGGCCCAGGAACGGGTTTCGGAGTTTCTGCGCAACCTTGGTACGCAGTCGCCTGCGCTGACCCAGCCCGAGTTGCTAGAGATTGCGGCCAATAGCCAGGGCACGGCGGGCCGTGACCAACGGCGGGTGTTCAATTTTTCGATCAAGGTGCAGCTGCGCCGGGTCAGCGGAGCGCCCGCTGCCACCGTGCAGCAGAGCAGCTAAGGAACGTTGCCATGAGCCGCACCATGCATCTTTCGCTCGACTTTGCTCAACTGCAATCGCAGATCAAAGAGCAGTTTGTTCAACTTGACCCCAACGACCCCTCGCTGTGGCCCGCCTTGCCACGGTACGCTTTGCTCGGCGCCGTGATGGTGTTTGTGGTGGTGGTGCTGTGGTTTCTCTGGATCTCTCCCAGCGCCAGCGCTTGGCAAGATGCACAGGCGCGAGAGGCCAAGCTGCGAGAGGACTACCGCAGCAAGCTGGGCCAAGCCATCAACCTCGACGTGCTCAAGCGCCAGCTGGAGCAGGTGCAGAAATACGTGGAAACGCTGGAGCGCCAGTTGCCCAACAAGGCAGAAATGGACGCGCTGTTGTCCGACATCAACCAAGCGGGGCTGGGCCGCAGCTTGCAGTTTGAGTTGTTCCGTCCGGGGCAAATTGTGCTGTCCGACTACTACGCTGAACTTCCTATTGAGGTCAAAGTCACCGGCAGCTACCACGATATTGGCCAATTTGCAGCCGATATTGCGGCGCTCTCGCGCATCGTGACCCTTAACAACATCACTCTCACCCCGGTCCGCGAGAAAGAGGGTTTGCTGACCATGGAGTGCGTGGCCAAGACGTTCCGCTACCTCGACAAAGAAGAGCAGGCCCAGCGCAAGGCCGAGGCAGACAAGCGCGCAGGAGCCAAAAAATGAGATACCTGCTGGCAATGGTGCTGTTGGGGCTGACGGCGTGTGGGGGCGCGGCAGACCAAGATTTGCGCCAGTGGATGCAATCGCAGTACAACGACAGCAAACCCCAAGTGCAGGCGGTCAACCCGCCCACCCAGTTTGTGCCCCAATCCTACGAGACGGAGTCGGGGTTAGATCCGTTTGGTGCAGAACGTGCGGCCAACTTGCAACTGGGTAGCGTTGCGGCGCCGGTGGCCAGCTCGGCGTTGCTGCAGTCGGAGCAGCGCCGCCGCAAAGAGCCGCTCGAGTCGGTGCCGCTGGAAGAAATGGCGATGGTGGGGGTGCTGGAGCGCGCTGGCAGCAAAGTGGCCTTGCTCAAGGCATCGGGGCTGCTGTACCAAGTCAAGGTGGGCAATTACTTGGGCCCCAATTTTGGCCGCGTCACGCGGATCAGCGAGGGCGAAATTGCCATTCGCGAAATTGTGCAGGATTCTGCAGGTGAGTGGTCCGAGCGCCAGAGCACCCTGCCATTACAAGAGGAAACGAGCCGATGAAATTGCCGAAACTCCACTCTGCCCGCTCTGCATGGCGCGCGCGTCTTCGGGATGTCTTGGTGGTCACGGCGTGCGGGCTCTCCGCTGGGCTGGCCTGGGCCCAGGTTGCCATTGAGTCGCTGACGGCTGGTTTGCAAGGGGGCACCGAGGTGGTGCGCATCGAAACCAACCAGCCATTGCCTGCGATTCCAGTGGGCTTTCTCATCCAGTCGCCTGCGCGCATTGCATTGGATCTGCCCGGTGTCAGCAACCAAAGCGGTCGGACCGTCTTTGAGGTCAACCAAGGCAATATCCGTTCGGCCAATTTGGTGGATGTGGGGGGGCGCACCCGTGTGGTGATCAACCTCAAGCAGCCGACGGCTTACCAAGCGCGGCTGGACGGTAAGGTGTTGACCCTGGTGCTTGGTGGGGCCGACGGCATGCCGGCGGTGCCCGTTGCCAGCGCCGCGCCTGCGGACGCAGCGGCACAGCCCTTTGCTCCTAGCCAAAATCAGAATGTGTCTGCCTTGCGCGATGTTGACTTTCGCCGAGGCACAGGCAACGCCGGACGGGTGGTGGTGGAGCTGCCCAACAACCAAGTGGGTGTAGACATCCGCCAGCAGGGCCAAAACCTGGTGGTCGACTTTCTGAAAACCCAATTGCCCGAAGGCTTGCGCCGCCGCTTGGATGTGACCGACTTTGGCACACCGGTGCGCAGCATCACTACCCAGCAAGAAGGCGACCGGGTGCGCATGGTGGTCAGCCCGCAAGGCAATTGGGAGCATGCCGCCTACCAGAGCGACAACCAGTTTGTGCTGGAGGTGCGGGAAGTGCGCGCCGACCCCTCTCGGGTTGGCCAAGGCCCTGGGTACAGCGGTGAGAAGCTCTCGTTGAACTTCCAAAACATCGAGATTCGGGCGCTGTTGCAGGTGATCGCCGACTTTACCAACTTCAACGTGGTGACCTCTGACACCGTGACCGGCGCGCTGACCCTGCGGCTCAAAGATGTCCCGTGGGACCAAGCCTTGGACATCATCATGCAGTCCAAGGGTTTGGGCATGCGCAAAATTGGCAATGTGTTGTGGGTGGCGCCCAAAGAGGAAATTGCGGCCCGCGAAAAGGCCGAGTTGGAGTCGCGTGTTTCGATCGAGAGCCTAGAAACCTTGCGCACCCAGGGTTTCCAGATGAATTACGCCAAGGCCAGTGACATCGCTGGGCAACTTACCGGAACTGGGGCGGGTGCCAGCGGTGGCGGAGGGCAGGCTGCCCGCATTCTGTCGGCGCGTGGCAGCGTCATTGCAGAGCCCAGGACCAATCAGCTGTTTGTCACCGACATTCCGAGCAAGCTCGAACAGGTGCAGCAGCTCATTGCCAAGCTCGACATCCCAGTGCGCCAAGTGCTCATCGAAGCGCGGATTGTCGAAGCCGACGATAAGTTCGGTCGCAATCTGGGGGTGCGTTTGGGGGGCAGCGACCTGCGCGGTGTGCGCGGGGGCGACCCAGGCTACTCGACCGGGGGCAGCAACCGGATGGCGTTTGGTGGCTCCTACAACGCGGTCAGTGGCACCACGGGCGAGACCAACACCGCCTTGACCACCACCAACACCAATTTTGTGAACCTGCCCGCCAGCGGTTTGGGCGGATTGTCGGCCGCCACGTTTGCGGTCTCCTTGTTCAGCAACGCCGCCAACCGTTTTCTGAACCTGGAGATTTCCGCGCTGGAAGCCGACAACCGCGGCAAGATCGTGTCGAGCCCGCGCGTGGTCACCGCCGACCAAGTCAAAGCCGTGATTGAGCAGGGCACCGAATTTGCGTACCAGCAGGCCACCGCCAGCGGTGCAACGGCGGTGTCTTTTCGCAAAGCGTCGCTCAAGCTGGAGGTGACGCCACAGATCACACCGGACGACAACATCATTCTTGACGTCCAAGTCAACAAAGACAGCCCGGGAGAAATTGTGGCGGGCGCCGTGTCCATCAACACCAAACAGGTCAAGACCAATGTGCTGGTGGAAAACGGCGGCACCGTGGTGATCGGCGGCATTTTCGAAATGATCGAACTCGACAACACCACCAAAGTGCCGCTGCTGGGCGACGCTCCAGTGGTCGGCAGCTTGTTCCGCAGCCGCAGCCGCACGGCCAACAAGTCCGAATTGCTGATTTTTCTGACACCCCGCGTCATCACCGACCGCGGTGTGTTGCGTTGATTTTTTTGTGGGCGACCAGAACATGAAGAGCGCTGTGAAATGGGTAGGGGTTCTTGCCATCACCTGGGTGTTGGCGGCGTGTGGTGGCGGAGGCGGCAGTCCTGGCAACACCGGCACCAGCGGCTCTGGCAGCAGTGGCACAACGGACAGCGGTGGCACTGCGGGTGCGGTGACCTCGGGTTCTTTGACCTTGTCTTTGGTCAACGGCAGCGGCGCCACCGTGAGTGCCAATGAACTGCCCCAAACGGGCGAATTTTTTCTTCGGGCTGTGGTGCGCAATGCGGCCAACACTCCCGTCGATCAGGCGCGTGTGGCCTTCACGCTTGACGATACAAACGCCGTCGCTTTGAATCCGCAAACTGGTGTGGCACGAACCAGTAGCGATGGCATTGCGGAAGTCAAAATCAGTCCAGCCAATGTGAGCGCCAGCGGAGTTGTCACCGCCAAAGCCACGGCTGCAGTCAATGGCGCTGATGTGATCGAAACCCGTCCGCTGGTCTTGCTGATCCGCCCTGGGGCGGTGGAGTTGGGCGCATTGACCTTGACCCCGAGCTCTGTCACGGTGGGACAGTCGCTGGCCTTGTCGCTTCCTGTGACTGTCAATGCCCAACCCGCCTCGGCGAATTCGGTGTCGGTCAGTTTCCAGAGCAGTTGTGGGGCTGTGTCTCCTGCCACGGCTGCAGTCAATAGCGAGGGGCTTGTTGTGGCTGTGTTGCAGACCTCGCAGTCGGGCACTTGCCAGGTGTCGGCCTCCTATGGCACGCGCTCGGTCAGTCAGCAGGTGAACGTGGCCGCCGCTCCCACCACGTCTATCCGTTTTCTCTCCGCCACGCCGGAGCGCATCGTGCAGCAGGGTGCCCCTGGGGTGACCCAATCCACGGTGAAGTTCCGTGTCGTCAATTCGTCCAATCAAGGTGTGGCTTCGCAGCAGGTCAGGGCCGAGCTGCGCAACAACGACGGCGGCGTGACCTTCTGCAACTCGTCACAGCTGGCCGCGACCAACGCCGACGGCGATGTCGAGTTTTCTGTGTGCTCTGGCACCGTGCCTACGGCCATCCAAGTCAGGGCCATCTTGCAGGCGAATTCTTCGATCTACGTGGACTCGAACGTGCTGACGGTACAAACCGGCTTGCCCACACAGCGCTTCTTTGACTTGGCGGTGGATCAGCACAATGTCCATGCGGGCGCAGGGTTCACCGACACATACTCTGGCAATGAAGTGACCTTGACCGCCAATATGGCCGATCGGCTGGGCAACCCTGTGCCCGTCGGCACCTCGGTGGTGTTTGTCACAGAAGGTGGGCTGGTGGTGTCCGATGGTTTGAGCAGTTGCACCATCGGGGCCGAAGGTGGATGTTCGGTCCAACTGCGCGGCCAAGACTACCGGCCGCCGGGCATGTCACTAGGCGACCCGCGTCCGGGCCGGGTCACGGTGTTGGCACACGCCTCTGGCGAAGAGTCGTTCACCGATCTCAATGGCAATAACCGCTGGGATGCCGGTGAGCCTTTTGAGGACATGGGGCAGATTTACCTCGACAAAAACGAGGACGGCCTGTTCACCAGCAGCTATTCTGGCTTGGTTCCAGCATCGTCCGAAGGCGATCAGGAGTTGCCGATGACCGATGCAACCGGCGCAGCTATTGGCAACGTGGCATGTGCGGGAGTATTAAATACAGGGCTATCGATGGCCAACACCTGCAATGCTCGGTGGGACGGTTTCACCAAAGTCCGGCGCTCCTTGGTGGTGATTTTCTCCGGCGCCCATATCGGTGATCCCGATGCTTACGACGACAGCATTCCTGAGCGCTACCGCACAGAAGTGCTGAGTGTGACCGCTGCCAGTGCACTGATTCGCTTGGCGGACCAAAACGGCAATCCGCTGCCGGCGGGCTCCTCGGTGGCGGTCGAAAACCTGGACGGCTCGCGTTGTGCCGGCACCTTGACCGGACAGTACGGCAACACCACCGAGCCGAGGACATTTTTTATTCCGCTCAAAGACTGTGCGTCCGGTGACAGCATGGCGATTTCTGTCACCACCACCAGCGGCTCCTCGACGATCAAGAGTTCCTTGAACTTCATCATCCCGTGATCGCGCTGGTTGGTCTTCCCGGCTCCGGCAAGTCCACTGTGGGTCGCCAGCTGGCTCGCCGGCTGGCGATGCCGTTTGTGGACTCGGATCACGTCATTGAAGCGCGTTTGGGCTGCTCCATTCGCGAGTTCTTCGAGCGCGAGGGCGAGGAGTGCTTTCGCGATCTGGAGGCCCAGGTGCTGGACGAACTCACCTTGGGTCAGCCTTGTGTCTTGTCCACCGGTGGGGGTTCGGTGTTGCGGCCCGAGAACCGGGCGGTGTTGCACCAGCGCAGCCGGGTGATTTACCTGCGCTCCAGCCCAGAAGAGGTGTTTCGCCGCGTCAAACACGACCGCGCGCGGCCCTTGCTGCAGGTGGCCGACCCGATGCAGCGTCTGCGTGACCTCTACAAAGTGCGCGATCCGCTCTACCGCGAGACAGCGCATTTTGTGATCGAGACCGGCCGCCCCTCGGTGGCCACGCTGGTCAACATGATCCAGATGCAGCTGGAGCTGTCGGCCCCATAACGCTTTCGCACGACGGCTGTCAGACCCGTGGCGCCGGCCATGGCCTACACTGGCGTTTTGTGTGGTGGCCGCACCCAAGCGCGGCGCCGTTTCTCCGGGTGTGAGTGATGCAGCAATCGGTTCAGATCGCGCTGGATGAGCGCAGTTATTCCATCGACATCGGCGCCGGGCTGTTGGCCCAAGCCAGCGCGTGGCAGGGTTTGCCCAAGGCGCACGCGGCGCTGATCGTCACCAACACCACGGTCGATCCGTTGTATGGCGCCCAGCTCGCCGCTGCGCTGGCGCCGCTGTATCCGCAGGTGCACCGGGTGGTGTTGCCCGATGGTGAGGCCTACAAAACCTGGGAAAGCCTGAACCTGATTTTTGACGCTTTGTTGGGCCACGGTTGTGACCGCAAAACGGTGCTGTTTGCGCTGGGCGGCGGTGTGGTGGGCGACATGACCGGCTTTGCCGCCGCCAGCTACATGCGCGGTGTGCCTTTTGTGCAGGTGCCGACCACTTTGCTGGCGCAGGTGGATTCGTCGGTGGGCGGCAAAACCGCCATCAACCACCCGCTGGGCAAAAACATGATCGGCGCCTTTTACCAGCCGGTGCGGGTGCTGTGCGATCTGGACACGCTGCAGACCTTGCCCGAGCGCGAGCTGAGCGCCGGGCTGGCCGAGGTCATCAAATACGGGCCGATCGCCGACATGGCGTTTCTGGAGTGGATCGAAGCCCACTTGGATGCGCTGCGCGCGCGCGATCCGCAAGCCTTGGCCCAGGCGATTCGCCGCAGCTGCGAAATCAAGGCCGATGTGGTGGGCCAAGACGAGCGCGAAGCGGGCTTGCGCGCCATCCTGAATTTTGGCCACACCTTTGGCCACGCCATCGAGGCCGGCATGGGCTATGGCGAGTGGCTGCATGGCGAAGCGGTGGGCTGTGGCATGGTCATGGCCGCTCGTTTGTCGCAGGCGCTGGGCTTGTGCGACGCCGCCTTTGTGCAGCGTTTGCACAGCGTGGTGGCGCGCGCCGGCCTGCCCACCGTGGCGCCGGTGATCGACGCCCAAGACAACGCCGGGCGTTATCTGGCCCTGATGCGCTTGGACAAAAAATCGGAAGCGGGCGACATCAAGTTTGTGCTGGTCAACGGCCAGGGTCAGGCGCAGATGCGCGGCGCGCCCGATGCGCTGGTGCGCCAGGTCATTGATGCTTGTTGTGCGGCCTGATTCCACACCCGCGCTGCTGCACCGCCTGCCAGCGGCCGACCCGGCGCGTTCGCGCGGCCGGCGCCATGCCGAGGAGGACGCGCCCACCCGCAATCCGTTTCAGCGCGACCGTGACCGTGTCATCCACTCCACCGCTTTTCGCCGGCTGGTTTACAAGACCCAGGTGTTTCTGAACCACGAAGGCGATTTGTTCCGCACCCGGCTCACCCATTCGCTGGAGGTGGCGCAGCTGGGCCGTAGCATCGCGCGGGCCTTGGGGCTCAACGAAGATTTGGTGGAGGCGGTCTCGCTCGCGCACGACCTGGGCCACACCCCGTTTGGCCACGCAGGCCAAGACGCGTTGGCCGACTGCATGGCGCAAGCGTGCGAACAGCTGCCACACAGCGCGGTGTCGGCCAGCGACATCATGGGCTGGGGCTTTGAGCACAACCTGCAAAGCCTGCGGGTGGTCGACGCGCTGGAGGAGCGGTACCCGGCGTTCGACGGACTCAACCTGTGTTTTGAAACCCGCGAAGGCATTTTGAAGCACTGCTCGCGCGCGGCGGCCGAGCGCATCGAGGCGCTGGAGCCCGGCGGTGTGGCACAGCGTTTTTTGGCCGGTGGCTCGCCCACGTTGGAGGCGCAGTTGTGCAACCTGGCCGATCAAATCGCCTACAACGCGCACGATGTGGACGACGGCGTGCGCTCGGGCTTGTTGACGCTGGAACAGGTGGCGCAGGTCGATGTGGTGGGGCATTTTCAGCGCGAGGCTTTGCGCCAGCACCCCCAACTCAAGGGACGGCGCCTGTTGTTTGAATCCATCCGCCTGATGCTGAGCGAACAGGTCTACGACGTGATCCGCACCACCGCCGAACAGGTGCGCGCGGCGGGTGTGGGATCGGTCGACGAGGTGCGCGCCGCGGGCGCCTTGGTGGGTTTTTCCGAGCCCATGCGCGAGCAGACCAAGGCGCTCAAGCGCTTTTTGTTCCAAGCGTTGTACCGGCACCCGCAGGTGATGGATACCACCGACCGCGCTCGGCGGGTGGTGCGTGAGCTGTTCGCCGCCTACACGGCCCAGCCGCAGACCATGCCGCCCGAGTACGCGCAGCGCGCCGATCTGGCGCGCGCCGCCGCCGATTACATCGCCGGCATGACCGACCGCTTTGCCATCCGCGAACACCAGCGCCTGACCGGTGAACGGGTCTTCGCTTAAGGCCATGGCAGCCAACGCATCCACCCGAGTGCCCGCGGCCGCTTGGGGGGTGTTTGCGCTCGGGCTCATCAGCGCCTTGCATGTGGGCAAATTGCCGGTGGCGATTCCTCTGTTGCGCGACGAGCTGGGCATTGGCCTGGTGCAGGCGGGTTTTTTGTTGTCGCTGCTGCAACTGGCGGGTGTGGTCTCAGGCGTGGCGGTGGGCGGTTTGGCCGACGCCAAAGGGCCGCATTGGGTGATGCGCTGGGGCCTGCTGTGTCTGGGGCTGGGCAGCGCTGGGGGAGCCCTCGCTCAGAGCGCGCAGGGCTTGCTGTGGGCGCGGGCGCTGGAGAGTGTGGGTTTTTTGTGGGCGGTGTTGCCGGCGCCTGCTGCCATGCGCTGGCATGTGCGTGATAGCGCGGCTTTGCAACGCAGCCTGGGTTTGTGGGGCGCCTATATGCCGGCCGGTTCGGCCTTGGCTTTGCTGATGGGTGGGCTGGTCATGCCCTGGGCCGGCAGGCGCGCTTTCTGGTGGCTGGGGGCTGTCAGCGCTTGGGCCGGGGCCTTGGTGCTGTGGCGGCTGTCGCTGGGCATCAAGGCGCCGGTGGGTGGTGCAGGGCAGGGCCTGTGGCGGCGGCTGATGGGCACCTGGCGAGCACCGGGCCCGTGGGCTTTGGCGCTGGGATTTTTGGTGTACTCGGGCCAGTGGCTGGCGGTGGTGGGTTTTGTGCCCGCGCTCTACGCCCAACTGGGGTGGTCGGTCACGGCGGCGGCGGTGTTGGCGGCATTGGTCGCTGGCGCCAATATGCTGGGCAATCTGCTCGCCGGGCGCTGGCTGGCGCGCGGTGTGGCGCGCCACTGGGTGCTGTCGTGCGGCTACAGCGCCATGGCGGTGGGCGGTTGTTTGGCGTTTGTCGATGGTGTGCCCTTGCCTTTGCGGTTGGCGGGGGTGTTGGTGTTCTCTGCGCTGGGCGGGCTGGTGCCAGGCGCTTTGTTTGCGTCGGCGGTGCATCTGGCGCCCGGGCCGGATCAGGTGTCGACCACCGTGGGCTGGATGCAGCAGCTCTCGTCGGCTGGGCAATTGCTGGGTCCGCCGCTGGTGGCGTGGTGGGCCACCCAAGTGGAGGGGTGGCAGCTGAGTTGGGTGTTCACACTGGGCTGCAGTGTGCTGGGCTTGGCCATTGCACAATGGGTGCGCCGCCTGTCTCGGGCGGCGCCTTGAGCGTTCATTGACCGCCTGTTCACCGACCATGGCCCGCCAACCCCGACTCACCCTGCCCGGACTGCCCCACCATGTGTTGGCGCGGGGCAACAACCGCCAAGCCATTGTGCGCGACGACAGCGACCGCGAGGCTTGGCTGCAGATGCTGTGGGAAGAGTCGCGCCGCTGCCAAGTGGCGGTGCACGCCTATGTGCTGATGGACAACCACTTTCACCTGCTGCTCACGCCCGAGACCGCCATGGGGCTGCCGCAGATGATGCAGGCGCTGGGTCGCCGCTACGTGCGCCGCTTCAATGACCGCCACGCCCGCACTGGCACGCTGTGGGAAGGGCGTTACCGCTCCAGTGTGGTGCAGACCGAGCGCTATTTGCTGGCATGTATGGTGTATCTGGACCTCAATCCGGTGCGCGCCGGCATGGTGGCCGAACCAGCCGCCTATCCATGGTCCAGCCACCGGCATTACATCGGCACCGCACGCGACCGTTGTATCACCCCGCACGCGGTGGTGTGGGGCTTGGGCAACACGCCCTTTGCCCGCGAGGCCGCCTACGCCGAGCTGGTGGCCGCAGGCATTTCGTCCACCCAGCGCGACAGCTTTACCCAAGGCGTCTTGTCGGGCTGGGCAGTGGGCAACGACGCCTTTGTGCGCCAGTTGGGCGAACAGACCGAGCGCCGCCTGACGCCTGCGCGCCGGGGCCGCCCCCCCAAAACCTCCTGATCTGGCGAATAGCCGACTGTATGGGGTTTGTGGCGTCACATTTTAATATGTCCCCAATTTTTACGATGTGCCTGTTCGGTATCAAATAAACTGAACCTGACCCCATTTATTTTCTTTGGCGTGGATGTTGCACTGCGGTAAGCTCTGCAACCAGCGTTTTTGTACCCATTTTTGTGAAGGACATGCCATGACCACGGCGGCCGATCAGCAGTTTCTCCAGCAACACGGTCTGTACGACCCCGCCAATGAGCACGACGCTTGTGGCGTGGGTTTTGTGGCCCACATCAAGGGCGAGAAGTCGCACGCCATCGTGGGCCAGGCGCTCAAGATCCTGGAAAACCTCGACCACCGGGGCGCGGTCGGTGCCGACAAGCTCATGGGCGACGGCGCCGGTATTCTGATTCAGCTGCCCGACGCGCTGTACCGCGAAGAAATGGCCAGGCAGGGCGTCGCTTTGCCGCCACCCGGCGAGTACGGCGTGGGCATGATCTTCCTGCCCAAAGAGCACGCCAGCCGCCTGGCTTGCGAACAAGAAATGGAGCGCGCCATCGCCGCTGAAGGCCAGGTGCTGCTGGGCTGGCGCGACGTGCCGGTGAACGCCGACATGCCCATGTCGCCGCGCGTGCGGGCCAAAGAGCCGGTCATGCGCCAAGTCTTCATTGGCCGTGGTGCCGACGTGATCGTGCAAGACGCGCTGGAGCGCAAGCTCTACGTGATCCGCAAGACCGCGAGTGCCGCCATCCAAGCGCTCAAGCTCAAGCACAGCAAAGAGTATTACGTGCCGAGCATGAGCAGCCGCACCATCATCTACAAGGGTCTGCTGCTGGCCGATCAGGTCGGCACCTACTTCTTGGACCTGCAAGACCCCCGCTGCACCTCGGCACTGGGTCTGGTGCACCAGCGTTTCTCGACCAACACCTTCCCCGAGTGGCCGCTGGCCCACCCCTACCGCTACGTGGCTCACAACGGTGAGATCAACACCGTCAAAGGGAACTACAACTGGATGCGCGCCCGCGAAGGCGTCATGTCGTCTCCGGTGCTGGGCGACGATCTGAAAAAGCTCTACCCGATCAGTTTTGCTGGCCAGTCCGACACCGCCACCTTTGACAACTGCCTGGAGCTGTTGACCATGGCGGGTTATCCGCTGGCGCAGGCGGTGATGATGATGATTCCCGAGCCGTGGGAACAGCACACCATGATGGATAGCCGCCGCAAGGCCTTCTACGAATACCACGCCGCCATGATGGAGCCGTGGGACGGCCCGGCCAGCATTGTGTTCACCGACGGTCGCCAGATCGGCGCCACCTTGGACCGCAACGGCCTGCGCCCCTCGCGCTACTGCGTCACCGACGACGACATGGTCATCATGGGCTCGGAGTCCGGTGTGCTGCCGGTGCCGGAGAGCAAGATTGTGCGCAAATGGCGCCTGCAGCCCGGCAAGATGTTCCTGATCGACTTGGAGCAGGGCCGCATGATCGACGACGAGGAGCTCAAGGCCAACCTCGCCCACAGCAAGCCCTACAAGCAGTGGATTGAGAACCTGCGCATCAAGATCGACGATGTGGAGGGGCCAGCCACCATCACCCCGCCGGGCAGCGACGTGAGCCTGCTCGACCGTCAGCAAGCCTTCGGCATGACGCAGGAAGACGTCAAGTTCCTGATGGCACCGATGGCGGCCAACGGCGAAGAGGGCATCGGCTCCATGGGCAACGACAGCCCCTTGGCCGTGCTCTCCGACAAAAACAAGCCGCTTTACAACTACTTCAAGCAGCTGTTTGCGCAGGTGACCAACCCGCCGATCGACCCGATCCGCGAGGCGATTGTGATGTCGCTGGTGTCCTTCATTGGCCCCAAGCCCAACCTGCTGGACATCAACCAGGTGAACCCACCCATGCGTCTTGAGGTGAGCCAGCCGGTGCTGGACTTTGCCGACATGGCCAAGCTGCGCGATATCGAGCGTTTCACGCAAGGCAAGTTCAAGAGCCACACCATCGACATCACCTACCCGGTGGGCTGGGGCAAAGAAGGCGTGGAAGCCAAGCTGGCCTCGTTGTGCGCCGAAGCGGTGGACGCGATCAAGGGCGGCAAAAACATTCTGATCGTCAGCGACCGCTTGGTCAGCGCGCAGCAGGTGGCCATTCCGGCCTTGCTGGCGCTCTCGGCCATCCACCAGCACCTGGTGCGCGAAGGTCTGCGCACCACCGCTGGCTTGGTGGTGGAAACCGGTTCGGCGCGCGAGGTGCACCACTTCGCGGTGCTGGCCGGCTACGGCGCCGAGGCCGTGCACCCCTACCTGGCCATGGAAACGCTGCTCGACATGCACAAGGGCATGAGCGGCGACCTCAGCGCCGACAAAGCGATCTACAACTACGTCAAGGCGGTGGGCAAGGGCTTGTCCAAGATCATGTCCAAAATGGGCGTGAGCACCTACATGTCGTATTGCGGCGCGCAGTTGTTTGAAGCCATCGGCATCAACAGCGAGACCATCGACAAGTACTTCACCAACACCCCCAGCAAGGTCGAGGGCATTGGTGTGTTCGAAATGGCCGAAGAGGCCCTGCGCATGCACAAAGCCGCTTTTGGCGCCGACCCGGTGCTCGACACCATGCTGGACGCCGGCGGTGAATACGCCTGGCGCGCCCGTGGCGAAGAGCACATGTGGACGCCCGACGCGATCGCCAAGCTGCAGCACAGCACCCGCGCCAACAACTTCAACACCTACAAGGAATACGCCCAGATCATCAACGACCAGAGCCGCCGCCACATGACGCTGCGCGGCCTGTTTGAGTTCAAGGTCGACCCGAGCAAGGCTATTCCGCTGGAAGAAGTGGAGCCGGCGTCCGAGATCGTCAAGCGTTTTGCCACCGGCGCCATGTCGCTGGGCTCAATTTCCACCGAAGCCCACGCCACCCTGGCGATTGCCATGAACCGCATCGGCGGCAAGAGCAACACCGGCGAAGGCGGCGAAGACGCGGCCCGTTACCGCAACGAACTCAAAGGCATCCCCATTAAACAGGGCGAAACCCTGGCCTCGGTGATCGGCCCGGATGTGGTCGAAGTCGACATGCCGCTCAACGCCGGCGACAGCCTGCGCTCCAAGATCAAGCAGGTGGCTTCGGGCCGTTTTGGCGTCACCGCCGAATACCTGTCGAGTGCCGACCAGATCCAGATCAAGATGGCGCAGGGCGCCAAGCCCGGCGAAGGCGGTCAGCTGCCCGGCGGCAAGGTGTCGGACTACATCGGCAAGCTGCGCCACAGCGTGCCGGGTGTGGGCCTGATTTCGCCACCGCCGCACCATGACATTTATTCCATCGAGGACTTGGCCCAGCTGATCCACGACCTGAAAAACGTGGCGCCACACGCCGACATCAGCGTCAAGCTGGTGTCCGAAATTGGTGTGGGCACCATCGCCGCAGGCGTGGCCAAGTGCAAGGCCGATCACCTGGTGATTGCTGGCCACGACGGCGGCACCGGCGCCTCGCCGTGGTCGTCCATCAAACACGCCGGCTCGCCCTGGGAAATTGGCCTGGCCGAAACCCAGCAGACCCTGGTGCTCAATGGTTTGCGCAGCCGCATCCGTGTGCAAACCGACGGCCAGGTCAAAACCGGCCGCGACGTGGTCATTGGCGCGCTGCTGGGCGCCGACGAATTCGGCTTTGCCACCGCGCCGCTGGTGGTGGAAGGCTGCATCATGATGCGCAAGTGCCACCTCAACACCTGCCCGGTGGGTGTGGCCACCCAAGACCCCGCGCTGCGCAAAAAATTCAGCGGCAAGCCCGAGCACGTCATCAACTACTTCTTCTTTGTGGCCGAAGAGGCGCGCCAGATCATGGCCCAGTTGGGCGTGCGCAAGTTCGACGACCTGGTGGGTCGCGCCGACCTGCTGGACACCCAATCGGGTCTGGCCCACTGGAAGGCCCAGGGCCTGGACTTCAGCCGCCTGTTTGCGGTGCCTGCGGTGGACAGCCACGCCCAGCGTTACCACACCGAGGTGCAAGAACACGGTCTGGAAAAGAGCCTGGACAATGTGCTGATCGCCAAGAGCCGCGCCGCGATCGACAAGGGCGAAAAAGTGCGCTTCATGGAAGTGGCCCGCAACGTCAACCGCACCGTGGGCGCCATGCTCTCGGGCGCCGTCACCAAGGTGCACCCCGAAGGCCTGCCGGACGACACCATCCACATCCAGCTCGAAGGCACGGGAGGCCAGTCTTTTGGCGCCTTCCTGTGCAACGGCATCACGCTCTACCTGATTGGCGAAGCCAACGACTACACCGGCAAGGGCTTGTCGGGCGGTCGGGTGGTGGTGCGCCCCAGCCTGGACTTCCGTGGCGTGGCCGCACAAAACATCATTGTCGGCAACACAGTGATGATCGGTGCCACCAGCGGTGAAGCCTTCTTTGCCGGTGTGGCCGGCGAGCGTTTTGCGGTGCGCCTCTCAGGCGCCACCGCGGTGGTGGAAGGCACGGGCGACCATGGTTGTGAATACATGACCGGCGGCACGGTGGCTGTGCTGGGCAAGACCGGCCGCAACTTTGCTGCTGGCATGAGCGGCGGCGTGGCCTATGTGTTCGACGAAGATGGCAAATTCGCCCAGCGCTGCAACACCGCCATGGTGAGCCTGGAAAAAGTGTTGACCAGCGCCGAACAGGAAGCCAGCATGTCGCGCGATGTGTGGCACCGTGACAGCACTGACGAGGTCTTGCTCAAGAAGCTGCTCGAAGACCACCTGCGCTGGACCGGCAGCCGCCGCGCCCGCGAGCTGCTCGACGACTGGGCCAACGCCCGCGCCAAGTTCGTGAAGGTCTTCCCCAACGAATACAAGCGCGCGCTTGGTGAGATCAACGCCCGCAAGGCCAAGGCCGCCACACCCGCCAAGGAAGCAGCGGCCGCCCGCTGAGCCCCCGGACGAACGAACAAGGAAGCACACATCATGGGAAAAGTCACCGGCTTCATGGAATACGAGCGCATCGAGGAGGGCTACCTGCCCCCCGCTGAGCGCCTGAAGAACTACAAAGAGTTCGTCATCACCCTGGACGAGGCCCAGGCCAAGGTGCAGGGCGCGCGCTGCATGGACTGCGGCACACCGTTTTGCAACAACGGCTGCCCGGTCAACAACATCATTCCGGACTTCAACGATCTGGTGTACCAGGGCGATTGGCACAACGCCATTCGGGTGCTGCACAGCACCAACAACTTCCCCGAGTTCACCGGTCGTATCTGCCCGGCGCCTTGCGAGGCCGCTTGTGTGGTGAATGTGAACGGCGACGCGGTGGGCATCAAGTCGATTGAGCACGCCATCATCGACCGCGCATGGGCCGAAGGCTGGGTGGTGCCGCAGCCGCCGCAGCACAAAACCGGCAAAAAGGTGGCGGTGGTGGGTTCTGGCCCAGCCGGCTTGGCCGCGGCCCAACAGCTGGCGCGCGCCGGCCACGACGTGACGGTGTTCGAAAAGAACAGCCGCATCGGCGGCCTGCTGCGCTACGGCATTCCCGACTTCAAGATGGAGAAGTCGCACATCGATCGCCGTGTGGCGCAGATGGAAGCCGAGGGCGTGGTGTTCAAGACCAGCACCTTGATCGGCGCCATGCCGGCCGACACCAAAGTCACCAACGACGCCAAAACCGTGATCGGCGCCGAGCAGCTCAAAGCCGAGTTCGACGCCGTGCTGCTGTGCGGGGGCTCGGAGCAAAGCCGCGACCTGCCGGTACCCGGCCGTGAACTCGATGGCGTGCACTTCGCCATGGAGTTTTTGCCGCAGCAAAACAAGGTCAACGCCGGCGACAAGCTCAAAGGCCAGCTGCGCGCCGACGGCAAGCACGTGATCGTGATTGGCGGTGGCGACACCGGCAGCGACTGCGTGGGCACCAGTACCCGCCACGGTGCGGCCAGCGTCACCCAGTTTGAGGTGATGCCCCAGCCGCCCGAACAGGAAAACAAGCCCTTGGTTTGGCCCTACTGGCCGCTCAAGTTGCGCACCAGCTCCAGCCACGACGAAAGCGCCGACAAAGGCATTTTGAAGCGCGAGTTCGCCATTTCCACCAAGGCCTTCACCGGCAAAGGCGGCAAGGTCACCGGCCTGACCACCGTCAATGTGGAAATGAAAGACGGTAAGCTGGTTGAAGTGCCGGGCACCGAAAAAGAATACAAGGCCGATCTGGTGCTGCTGGCCATGGGCTTTGTGAACCCGGTGGCCACCATTTTGGACACCTTTGGCGTCGACAAAGACGCCCGGGGCAACGCCAAAGCCAGCACCGACTTCACCGGTGGCTACGCCACCAATGTGGACAAGGTGTTTGCCGCTGGCGACATGCGCCGTGGCCAGAGCTTGGTGGTCTGGGCCATCCGCGAAGGCCGCCAGGCGGCGCGTTCGGTCGACGAATACCTGATGGGCTATTCTGACCTGCCGCGCTGAACGCCGCAGCGGGCATCGGGGTTTTCCCCGAATCCTTTATCATTCAAAAGCCGGTCGCCTGTGCGGTCGGCTTTTTCTTTGTAACCCTGCATGACCGCTCCCACCCCGTTGGTTGAACTGCGCGATCTCACCTTTGGCTATGGTGAGCGGGCCATCCTCGACCGGGTGACGCTGCAAGTTCCCCGGGGCAAAGTGACCGCCATCATGGGCGCGTCCGGTGGCGGCAAAACCACCATCTTGAAGCTCATCGGCGGGCAAATCCGGGGCCAGGCGGGCCAGACCCTGTTCGACGGCCAAGACGTCGGCGCGATGGACCAGAAAGCCTTGTTCGCCGCGCGCCGGCGCATGGGCATGTTGTTCCAGTTTGGCGCCTTGTTCACCGACATGTCGGTGTTTGACAACGTCGCTTTCCCCTTGCGTGAACACACCGCGCTCAGCGAAGAGCTGGTGCGCGACATTGTGTTGATGAAGCTGCACGCCGTGGGCCTGCGCGGCGCGCGCGACCTGATGCCGCGCGAATTGTCGGGTGGCATGGCGCGCCGAGTGGCGCTGGCGCGTGCCATTGCGCTGGACCCCGAACTGATCATGTACGACGAGCCCTTTGCTGGGCTTGACCCGATTTCGCTTGGCACTTCGGCGCGGCTGATCCGCCGCCTCAACGACGCCATGGGCCTGACCAGCATCGTGGTCTCGCACGATTTGGACGAAACCTTTGCCATTGCCGACCAGGTGGTGATCTTGGCCAATGGCCACATCGCCGCCCAGGGCACACCCGACGAGGTGCGCCATAGCCGTGACCCCTTGGTGCACCAGTTTGTCAACGCGCTGGCCGATGGGCCGGTGCAATTTCACCACCCCGGCCCGGATCTGGAAGCCGATTTTGGTGTGCGGAGGGCGCTGTGACGGGGTGGCTGGCAGATCTTGGTGCCCGTGTGCGCGGCTGGACTGCGGGCATTGGCTGGGCGACCCGTTTGTTTCTGCGTTTGCTGGGCCTGCTGTGGCCCACGCTGCGGCGTGGTCGCCTGCTGGCCGACCAGGTGCACTTTTTGGGCAACTACTCGCTCGCCATCATTGCGGTGTCGGGTTTGTTTGTGGGCTTTGTGCTCAGCCTGCAGGGTTACTACATCTTGCAGCGCTACGGCTCGGCCGAGGCGCTGGGCCTGATGGTGGCGTTGTCGCTGCTGCGCGAACTCGGTCCTGTGGTGGCCGCGCTGTTGTTTGCCGGTCGCGCGGGCACAGCGCTGACCGCCGAAATTGGTTTGATGAAAGCCGGCGAGCAACTCTCGGCCATGGAAATGATGGCGGTCGACCCGGTGCAGCGCGTGCTGGCGCCGCGCTTTTGGGCCGGTGTCATCGCCATGCCTTTGCTGGCGGCGGTGTTCAGCGCGGTGGGTATCTTGGGTGGCTGGGTGGTCGGTGTGCTGATGATCGGCGTCGACAGCGGCGCGTTCTGGGGCCAAATGCAAAGTGGGGTCGATGTCTTTAGCGATCTCGGCAACGGTGTGCTCAAGAGCTTGGTCTTTGGTTTCACGGTGAGTTTTGTGGCCCTGCTGCAGGGCTATGTGGCCCAGCCCACACCCGAAGGGGTGTCGCGCGCCACCACCCGCACGGTGGTGATGGCCTCGCTGGCGGTGCTCGGTCTGGACTTTGTGCTGACCGCCCTGATGTTCACGATTTGATGGAGCGACCATGGAACGTTCACGCAACGATGTCTGGGTGGGTTTGTTTGTGCTGCTGGGAGCGCTGGCGCTGTTGTTCTTGGCCCTGAAGTCGGCCAACCTGCTGAGCCTGAGTTTCGAAAAAACCTACCAAGTGACAGCCCGCTTTGACAACGCGGGTGGACTCAAACCTCAGGCGGCGGTCAAGAGCGCGGGGGTGGTGGTGGGCCGGGTCGAGAGCATCCGCTTCAACGACCAGACCTTCCAGGCCGATGTGCTGTTGTCCATGGAGCAGCGCTACGGTTTTCCCAAGGACAGCTCACTCAAGATACAAACCAGCGGCCTGCTGGGCGAGCAGTACATTGCGGTCGAGCCCGGTGGTGAGGTCGACAACTGGGCCGATGGCGCCATCGTGACCCAGACCCAGTCGGCCTTGGTGCTGGAAAACCTGATTGGCCAATTCCTTTTTAACAAAGCGGCCGAAGACAAGGACGCCAAGCCCGCTGCCGATTGAGTGCAGCGCACAGCGAGCAGACCATGGATCAATCGTTTTCCTTTGTGACCGCCCGCTTATGGCGGCGTTGTGCTGCCGCGCTGCTGGCTCTGATGGCGGTGTTGATGACTGGTTGTGCCAGTGGTCCGGCGGCTGTGCCGCACGATCCGCTGGAGCCGCTCAACCGGGGCTTCTACCGTTTTAACGACACCGCCGACCGGCTGGTGCTCAAGCCGGTGGCCACCGTCTACCGCGAAGTTGCCCCCGACCCCGTGCGCACCGGCATCCACAACTTCTTCAGCAACCTCAAGGATCTCTGGTCCTCCATCAATGCCTTGGCCCAGCTGCGCCCGCAGGAGGCCGCAGAGAACTTCATGCGATTCAACGTCAACACGGTGTTCGGTTTTGCCGGCGTGTTGGACTTGGCCTCGGAAATGGGCATTCCCCGCACCGAGCTGGATTTTGGCCAGACGCTGGGGCGTTGGGGGGTGCCGGCTGGCCCCTACCTCATGCTGCCTTTGTTGGGCCCCAGCAGCTTGCGCGATGTCATGGGCACGGGCATAGAGGCCCGGGGTGACCTCACGGGCCAGCTCGATACCGCTGAGCGCAACGCGCTGCAGGCCTTGCGGACGGTGGAAAAACGCGCCAATCTGCTGCGCGCCACCTCGCTGTTGGGTGATGTATCCCTCGATCCCTACAGCTTTACCCGCGATGTCTACCTACAGCGCCGCCAGAGCCAAATCCAAGACCTGATCGACCAAGGCATTGGCTTGCGTCAGCCCGAAGCCGAAGAGGCGCCTGTGTCGGACACAGAAACCAACAATTAAATCAGCCATCACAGCATCCGGGCCGCTACAGTGGCCTGCTGAAAAGGCCTGCGGGCCACACCTATGGAGCCATCCCCATGCAAAGACGCGATCTTTTGAGCCTGATGGCCAGCCTGTGCGCCGGCGCCGCGCCGCTGAGCCTCTGGGCCGCCGAAGAGGCGCCCGATGCGCTGGTCAAGCGCGTGTCCGGCGAAGTGCTCAATATTTTTAAAGCCGATGCCAGCCTGGCCAACGACATGGGCCGCATCATGGAGATCGTCGACCAGAAATTGATGCCCCATGTCAACTTTGCGCGCATGACCGCTTCGGCCGTGGGGCGCCACTGGCGCCAAGCCACGCCTGAGCAACAGAGCCAATTGCAAGAGGGTTTTAAGGCCTTGTTGGTGCGCACCTATTCGGGCGCTTTGACCGAGGTCCGCAACCTGACGGTGGTGTTTCGGCCGCTGCGCGCCCAGCCCACCGACACCGAGGTGGTGGTGCGTTCCGAGGTGCGCGGCCGTGGTGAGCCGATCCAGCTCGACTACCGGCTCGAAAAAACCCCGCAAGGCTGGAAGATCTATGACCTCAATGTGCTGGGTGTGTGGCTGGTAGAGACCTACCGTGGGCAGTTTGCCCAAGAAATCAGCAACAAAGGCATTGATGGCCTGATCGCGACCTTGGCCCAGCGCAGCCGCGCTGCGGCACGCAACTGAACATGGCCGTGTCGGACGCCTGTTTTGTGTTGCCCGAGCGGCTGACCGCCGCCGAGATGCTGGCGGTCTGGCCACAGGCCCTGGCGGCCGTGGAGGCCGCTGGCCCGGTGTGCCGCATCAACGCGGCAGCGCTGCAGGTCTTTGATTCAGCGGCGTTGGCGCTGCTGTTGGCGCTGCGCCGCAGGGCTGCAGCGCGTGGGGCGGTTTTGGTCTGGCAGGCTGCGCCGCAGCGCTTGCAAGACCTGGCGGCCCTGTATGGCGTCGGCGCGCTGCTGTCTGAGCCAAGCGCCCCCTGAGAGCAGGCCAGCGGGCTTGGCCCTAAAATCTAGGGTTTTCCCGTTCGCTGCGGGTGTGGTCCATGCCGGTCCCACCTTTGCCGGTTGAAGTGGAAACTTTTCTCCATGTCCGCCGTTTCCTTTCGCCACGTCTCCAAAACCTATGCATCGGCCCGGGGCACGCTACAGGCCTTGCAGGACGTGTCTTTTGACATCGAGCCGGGTGAATTTTTTGGCTTGCTGGGTCCCAATGGCGCGGGCAAAACCACGCTCATTTCTATTTTGGCGGGCCTGGCCAAGCCCAGCGCCGGGCAGGTCACGGTGCATGGCCACGATGTGCAGGGCGACTACGCCCAGGCCCGCCGATTGCTCGGTGTGGTGCCTCAAGAGCTGGTGTTTGACCCGTTTTTCAGTGTGCGCGAAGCCCTGGTCATCCAGTCGGGCTATTTTGGTATTCGCCACAACGGCGCTTGGATCGACGAGCTTCTCGAAGGCCTGGGCTTGGCCGACAAAGCGCGCGCCAATATGCGCCAGCTCTCGGGTGGCATGAAGCGCCGTGTTCTGGTGGCCCAAGCGCTGGTGCACAAGCCACCGGTCATCGTGCTCGACGAGCCCACTGCGGGTGTGGACGTGGAGCTGCGCCAGACCTTGTGGCAGTTTGTGTCGCAGCTCAACCGCCAAGGCAGCACCGTGCTGCTGACCACCCACTACCTGGAAGAGGCCGAGGCCTTGTGTGGCCGCATCGCCATGCTCAAGCAGGGCCAGGTGGTGGCGCTCGACAGCACCGCCGCGCTGCTCTCGCGCGCCAGCGCCAGCGTGTTGTGTTTCAAAACCGATGGTGAACTGCCAGAGGCCATCCGCGACGCCGCCCGCATCACCGGCCGCATGGTGCAGCTGCCAGCGGCGCGCGCCGCCGACGTGGAGTCGTGGCTGGCGCGCCTGCGCGAATGTGGTGTGCCAGTGGAAGACGTGGAGATTCGCAAACCTGATCTGGAAGACGTGTTTCTGCAGGTCATGGAGGCACACGCATGACCGGCTGGCAAACCCTGTTTTACAAAGAGATTCTGCGTTTCTGGAAGGTCGGCTTCCAGACCGTGGCGGCGCCGATCATCACAGCCATTCTGTACATGATGATCTTCGGCCATGTGCTTGAAGACCATGTCAAGGTCTACGACAGCGTGTCCTACACCGCCTTTTTGCTGCCCGGTCTGGTGATGATGAGCGTGCTGCAAAACGCCTTTGCCAACAGCTCGTCGAGCCTGATCCAGAGCAAGATCATGGGCAACCTGGTGTTCTTGTTGCTCACCCCCCTGTCGCACCGCGCTTGGTTTGTGGCTTATGTGGGCTCATCGGTGGTGCGCGGGCTGGCGGTCGGTGCGGGCGTGATGGCGGTGACGTGGTGGTTTGCGCGCACGCCGTTTGCGTATCCGCTGTGGATTCTGGCTTTTGGCGCGCTGGGCGCGGCCCTGTTGGGTGCACTGGGCCTGATCGCTGGCCTGTGGGCCGACAAGTTCGACCAGATGGCCGCTTTCCAGAACTTCGTCATCATGCCCATGACCTTTTTGTCGGGCGTGTTCTATTCCATCCATTCGCTGCCGCCGTTTTGGCAGCAGGTGAGCCACCTCAACCCGTTTTTCTACATGATCGACGGTTTCCGCTATGGCTTTTTTGGCCAGAGCGACGCCTCGCCTTGGTTGAGTCTGGGCTTGGTGTCGTTGGCCTTGGCCAGCGTGTCGGCCCTGGCCCTGCACCTGCTGCGCACCGGCTACAAAGTCCGCCACTGAGCACACCCTATGAACGCCGAACAACTGCAATCCCTCATCGCCGCCGGTCTGCCTTGCGAACACATCGAGGTCTCGGGCGACGGTCGCCATTGGTCGGCGGTCATTGTGTCGCCGGCATTTGAGGGCAAACGCGCCATCGCCCGCCACCAACTGGTCTACGCCACCCTGGGGCAGCGCATGCACACCGACGAGGTGCACGCCCTGTCCATGAAAACCTATACGCCCACCGAGTGGGCAACACAATGATCCCCCCGCGCCGCTTCGCGTCACCGCGCCACCAGCAGCCCGGCAAAGCCGGTTCTGCGGTGGCCTTGACTCGAGCGCCCACAGTTTTCTGAAAACACCCATCATGGACAAACTTCGCATCACCGGTGGCCAGCCTCTCAACGGCGAGGTGTTGGTCTCGGGCGCCAAAAACGCCGCCTTGCCCGAGCTGTGCGCCACCCTCTTGACCGCCGAGCCGGTGACGCTGCGCAATGTGCCGCGCCTGCAAGACGTGGCCACCATGCGCCGCCTGCTGGAAAACATGGGCGTGAGCGTGCAGACGCACGGCGAGCGCGGTGGCATGACGCTGCACGCGGCCGACCCCATCACCCCCGAAGCGCCTTACGAGCTCGTCAAAACCATGCGCGCTTCGGTGCTGGCGCTGGGCCCCTTGCTGGCGCGTTTTGGCCGCGCCAAGGTGTCGCTGCCCGGCGGCTGCGCCATTGGCTCGCGCCCGGTCGACCAGCACATCAAAGGCCTGCAAGCCATGGGCGCCGAGATTGTGGTCGAGCACGGCTACATGGTGGCGCAGCTGCCCGCTGGCCGCACCCGGCTCAAGGGCGCGCGCATCACCACCGACATGGTGACGGTGACCGGCACCGAAAACTTCCTGATGGCCGCTTGCTTGGCCGAGGGCGAAACCGTGTTGGAAAACGCCGCCCAAGAGCCCGAGATCCCCGATCTGGCCGAGATGCTGATCAAGATGGGCGCGCGCATCGAAGGCCACGGCACCAGCCGCATCCGCATCCAAGGCGTGGACCGCTTGTACGGTTGTGAACACGCGGTGGTGGCCGACCGAATTGAGGCCGGCACCTTTTTGTGTGCGGTGGCCGCCACCGGTGGCGACGTGGTGCTGCGCCACGGCCGCGCCGACCACTTGGACGCGGTGATCGACAAGCTGCGCGAGGCCGGTGCCGAGATCGAGGCGGGCGATGGTTTTATCCGGGTGCGCGCCAGCGGGCGCCTCAAAGGCCAGAGCTTTCGCACCACCGAATACCCGGGCTTTCCCACCGACATGCAGGCGCAGTTCATGGCGCTCAACTGCATCGCCAGCGGCACCAGCACCGTGACCGAAACGATTTTTGAAAACCGTTTTATGCACGTCAACGAAATGGTGCGCCTGGGCGCGCGCATCCAAGTGGACGGCAAGGTGGCGGTGGTCGAAGGGGTGGAGCGCCTCTCGGGCGCCACCGTCATGGCGACCGACCTGCGCGCCTCGGCCAGCTTGGTCATCGCCGGCTTGGTGGCCGAGGGCGACACCATCGTCGACCGCATCTACCACCTCGACCGCGGCTACGACCAAATGGAAATCAAGCTGCGCGGCCTGGGTGCGCGCATTGAAAGAATCCGATGATCACGCTCGCTCTGTCCAAGGGACGCATTTTTGACGAGACCTTGCCGCTGCTGGCCGCCGCCGGCATTGAGGTGTTGGAAGACCCCGAAACGTCGCGCAAGCTGATTCTGCCCACCAACCGGCCCGATGTGCGGGTGGTGCTGGTGCGTGCCACCGACGTGCCCACCTACGTGGAACACGGTGGCGCCGATCTGGGCGTGACCGGCAAAGACACGCTGATCGAACACGGTGGCCAAGGCCTGTACCAGCCGCTGGACCTGCAAATCGCCAAATGCCGCATGAGCGTGGCCGTGCCTTCGGACTTCGACTACGCCTCGGCCGTGCGCCAAGGCTCGCGCCTGAAAGTGGCCACCAAGTACACCGCCATCGCGCGCGAGTTTTTCGCCAGCAAAGGGGTGCATGTGGACCTCATCAAGCTCTACGGCAGCATGGAGCTGGCCCCACTCACCGGCTTGGCCGACGCCATTGTCGACTTGGTGTCCACCGGCAAAACCTTGCAGGCCAACAAGCTGGTGGAGGTGGAGCACATCATGGACATCAGCTCGCGCCTGGTGGTCAACCAAGCGGCGCTCAAGCTCAAGCGCGAGCGCATCCGCCCCATCATCGACGCCTTTGCCCAAGCCGTGGAAGGATGACACCCGCATGAACGCCCGCCTGAACGCCCGGCCCCTGCTCCTGTCGACCACCGACGCCAGTTTTGAAGCCGCTTTTGCGCAGCGCCTGCACTGGTCGGCCGACACCGACGCCGCCATCGAGCAGCGCGTGGCCGACATCCTGGCCGATGTGCAGACTCGCGGCGACGCGGCGGTGTTGGACTACACCCAGCGCTTTGACGGCCTCAGCGCCACCAGCGTGGCCGAGCTGGAAATCACCCAGGCCGAGCTGCAAGCCGCTTTGAACAGCTTGCCCGCCGCGCAGCGCGAGGCCCTGCAGGCCGCTGCCGCCCGGGTGCGCCAGTACCACGAAGCGCAGAAAAAAGCCTCCGGCGAGAGCTGGAGCTACCGCGACGAAGACGGCACGCTGCTGGGCCAAAAGGTCACGCCGCTGGACCGGGTGGGCATTTATGTGCCCGGCGGCAAGGCCGCTTACCCCTCGTCGGTGTTGATGAACGCCATTCCTGCCCATGTGGCTGGCGTGCAAGACATCATCATGGTCGTGCCCACGCCCAACGGGGTGCGCAACCCCTTGGTGCTGGCCGCCGCCTGTGTGGCCGGCGTGAGCCGCGCCTTCACCGTGGGTGGCGCGCAAGCCGTGGCCGCGCTGGCCTACGGCACCGCCACCATCCCCAAGGTCGACAAAATCACCGGCCCGGGCAACGCCTATGTGGCCAGCGCCAAAAAGCGCGTGTTCGGCACCGTGGGCATCGACATGATCGCCGGCCCGTCCGAGATTTTGGTGCTGGCCGATGGCAGCACACCCGCCGACTGGGTGGCGATGGACTTGTTCAGCCAGGCCGAGCACGACGAGCTGGCGCAAAGCATTTTGTTGTGCCCTGACGCCGCCTATATCGACGCGGTACAAGCCGCCATCGACCGCCTGCTGCCCGAGATGCCGCGGCGCGAGATCATTGCCAAGAGCCTCAACGACCGGGGCGCGCTGATCCTCACCCGCGACATGGCCGAGGCCTGCGCCATCAGCAACCGCATCGCGCCCGAGCACCTGGAAGTCTCCAGCCAAGACCCGCACCGCTGGGAGCCGCTGCTGCGCCACGCGGGCGCCATCTTTCTGGGCGCCTTCACCAGCGAAAGCCTGGGCGACTACTGCGCTGGCCCTAACCATGTGTTGCCCACCAGCGGCACAGCGCGCTTTTCTTCGCCGTTGGGGGTCTATGACTTCCAAAAGCGCAGCAGCCTCATTGAAGTGAGTGAAGCCGGTGCCCAGCCGCTGGGCCGCATTGCCGCTGAGCTGGCCTATGGCGAAGGCCTGCAAGCCCACGCCCGCGCCGCCGAGTTGCGCCTGAACCCTGTGCCGCCGATGCGGGAGCCGACATGACCGTGAACCCGACCCTGATGCAACGCATTCGCCAAGACGTGCAGTCCATGCACGCCTACGCCATCCAGGACTCGGTTGGCATGGTCAAGCTCGACGCGATGGAAAACCCCTTCAGCCTGCCGCCTGAGCTGCAGCAGGCGCTGGGCGAGCGCCTCGGCAAGCTGGCTCTGAACCGCTACCCCGACGGCCGTGTGAACGACTTGCGCGCCGCGTTGGCCCAATATGCGGGCATGCCCGCTGGCTTTGGCATCATGCTGGGCAACGGCTCTGACGAGCTGATTTCCCTGCTGGCCATGGCCTGTGATGTGCCGGGGGCCTCCATCCTCGCACCACAGCCGGGTTTTGTGATGTACGCCATGAGCGCCCAGCTGCAAGGCCTGTCCTTCCACGGCGTACCGCTCACCGCCGACTTTGAGTTGGACCAAGCCGCCATGTTGGCCGCGATTGCCGAGCACAAGCCGTCCATCGTCTACCTGGCCTACCCCAACAACCCGACCGGCAACCTCTGGGACGACGCGGTGCTCGAGAAGATCGTCCAAGCCCAGGGCGCCCAAGGCGGCCTAGTGGTCATGGACGAGGCCTATCAGCCCTTTGCCAGCCGCAGCTACATCGACCGCCTGGCGCAGCACTCGCATGTGCTGCTCATGCGCACGCTCTCCAAATTTGGCCTGGCCGGTGTGCGGCTCGGCTACATGATCGGCCCCAAGGCCTTGGTGGCCGAGATCGACAAGGTACGCCCCCCTTACAACATCAGCGTGCTCAACTATGAGTGCGCGCTGTTTGCGCTGGAGCACGCCGAGGTGTTTGCTCAGCAAGCCGCCACCCTGCGCGAAGAGCGAGCCCGCTTGTTGCGCGAACTGAGCGCTTTGCCCGGCGCGCAGCCCTTCCCCAGCGAAGCCAACATGATCCTGGTGCGCGTGCCCGACGCGGCCCGTGCGTTTGAGGGCTTGAAGGCGCACAAGGTGCTGGTCAAGAACATTTCTAAAATGCACCCATTGCTGGCCAATTGCCTGCGCCTGACGGTGGGCACACCGCAAGAAAACACGCTGATGCTCGCCGCCCTCAAGGAATCGCTATGAGTCCCGTCCTGAACCGCACCGCCGACGTCACCCGCAAAACGGCCGAGACGAACATCCGCGTGGCCGTCAACCTTGACGGCACCGGCTTGTCCAAGCTGTCCACCGGCATCGGTTTTCTGGACCACATGATCGACCAGATCGCCCGCCACGGCCTGATCGACCTCGACATTGCGTGCGAAGGCGACCTGCATATCGACGGCCACCACACGGTCGAAGACATTGGCATCACCCTCGGTCAGGCTTTTGCCAAAGCTGTGGGCGACAAAAAAGGCATTCGCCGTTACGGCCACGCCTACGTGCCGCTGGATGAAGCCTTGAGCCGCGTGGTCATCGACTTCAGCGGCCGACCCGGCCTGCACATGGACGTGAACTTCACCGCCGGCATGATCGGCGCGCTCGACACCCAGCTGGTGTTTGAGTTTTTCCAAGGCTTTGTGAACCACGCCGGTGTCACCCTGCACATCGACAACCTCAAAGGCCACAACGCACACCACCAGTGCGAAACCATCTTCAAAGCCTTTGCCCGCGCCCTGCGCGCCGCACTGGAAGTGGACCCGCGCGCGGCCGGCGTCATTCCGTCGACCAAAGGCTCGCTGTGAGCGCACGCCCATGAGCCAACAAACGGTCGCCGTGGTGGACTACGGCAGTGGCAATTTGCGCTCGGTGTCGCAAGCGGTGATGCACGCCGCCGCCGACACCGATGTGCGGGTGGTGGTCACCCAATCGGCCCAGGCGGTGCGCGACGCCCACCGCGTGGTGCTGCCCGGCCAAGGGCATATTGCCGACTGCATGCGCGAACTCGCGGCCTCGGGCCTGCAAGACGCGGTGCTGCACGCCGCTGCGCACAAGCCCTTGTTTGGGGTGTGTGTGGGCATGCAAATGCTGCTCACCCACAGCGAAGAGGGCGACACCGCTGGGCTCAACCTGCTGCCTGGCGAGGTGCAGCGCTTTGACCTGGCCGGCCGCACCCAGCCCGACGGCAGCCGCTACAAAGTGCCCCAAATGGGCTGGAACCGGGTGTTCCACGCGCTGGGCGGCCGCCCCTCGCACCCGGTGTGGGCCGGTGTGGCTGACGGTGCGTACTTCTACTTTGTGCACAGCTTCTACGCCCAGCCCGCGCAGGCCAGTGACGTGGCCGGCGAAAGTGACTACGGCGGGCGCTTTGCCTGCGCGCTGGCGCGCGATAACATCTTTGCCACCCAGTTTCACCCCGAAAAAAGCGCCGACCAAGGCCTGGCGCTCTATCGGAATTTCCTCACCTGGAACCCTTAAGACGCTTTTTGCGCGCCATCCACCATGCTGCTGATTCCCGCCATTGATCTCAAAGACGGCCAGTGTGTTCGCCTCAAGCAGGGCGATATGGACCAATCCACCGTGTTTGGTGAAGACCCGGCTGCCATGGCGCGCCAATGGGTCAACAAGGGCGCGCGCCGCGTGCACTTGGTGGATCTGAACGGCGCCTTTGCCGGCAAACCCAAAAACGAGGCCGCTATCCGCGCCATTCTCAAAGAGGTGGGCGACGAGGTCGACGTGCAGCTCGGCGGTGGCATCCGCGACCTCGACACCATCGAACGCTACCTGGACGCCGGCCTGCGCTACGTCATCATCGGCACCGCCGCGGTCAAAAACCCCGGCTTTTTGCAAGACGCCTGCACCGCCTTTGGCGGCCACATCATTGTGGGGCTTGACGCCAAAGACGGCAAAGTCGCCACCGACGGCTGGAGCAAACTCACCGGCCACGAGGTGGTCGACCTCGGCAAAAAGTTCGAAGACTACGGCGTCGAATCCATCATCTACACCGACATTGGCCGCGACGGCATGCTCAGCGGCATCAACATCGACGCCACCGTCAAACTGGCGCAGTCGCTGTCGATCCCGGTCATCGCCTCGGGTGGTTTGTCGAACATGGACGACATCCGCGCCCTGTGCGCGGTCGAGAGCGAAGGGGTGGAGGGCGTCATCTGCGGCCGCTCCATCTACAGCGGTGACCTCGACTTTGAAGCCGCCCAGCAGCTCGCCGACGAGCTCAACGGCTGAGCCGCCAACCCATGCACCAGGCGCTGACGCTCGGTGGCTTGGCGTGCCACCGGCTCACGCTGCCCAACGGCGACAGCGCGCTGGTGGCCGACTGGGGCGCCCATGTGCTGTCGTGGACGGTGCAGGGCGCTGAACAGCTCTACCTCAGCCCCAGCGCCCATCTCAACGCCCAAGCCGCCATTCGCGGCGGTGTGCCGGTGTGCTGGCCCCAGTTTGCCGACCGTGGCCCCGGCACCAAACACGGCTGGGCGCGCCAGCGCCTGTGGGCGGCCGACGCGCCACAGCACAGCGGCGACACGCTCTCACAAACCTGGCGCTTGCAACACAGCGCCGACGCCAGTGCGCCCGCGCACCAACTGGCGCTGACCGTGGCCTTGTCGCCGGGCACCTTGCACATTGAGCTGCAGGTCACGTCCCTCGCCACCGAGCCCTGGGCCGCGACCGGCGCCTTGCACACCTACCTGCGTCTGGCCGACGTGCAGCAGGCGCGCCTGAGCGGCTGGGGTACCGATGCGCCCGGCTGGGATTCGGTGGCCCAGACCGCGAGCCACCCACCCGCCGACGGCCGCGTGGTGGGCGAAATCGACCGCATCGATACTTGCGCTGGCTCGCTGACCCTGAGCGACGGCCCACGGCGCCTGCGCATCGGCCAAGGCGGCTGGGCCGATACCGTGGTCTGGAACCCCGGCTCCACCAAATGCGCAGCCCTGCCCGACATGCCCGCTGGCGACGAACGCCACATGGTGTGTGTGGAAGCCGCGCAAGCCCTGCAACCCATCACCCTTGCGCCCGGTGCGCGCTGGGCCGGCTGGCAGCGCCTGCAGCTGCTGTGAACGGCCAGTGAGCGCAGGCAATCCTGCGACAATCGCCGCATGCTAGCCAAACGCATCATTCCCTGTCTGGACGTGACCGGTGGTCGCGTGGTCAAAGGCGTCAACTTTGTCGAGCTGCGCGACGCCGGTGACCCGGTGGAAATCGCCGCGCGCTACAACCAACAAGGCGCCGACGAACTCACCTTTCTGGACATCACCGCCACCAGCGACGGACGCGACCTGATCCTGCCCATCATCGAAGCCGTGGCATCGCAGGTCTTCATTCCGCTGACCGTGGGCGGCGGTGTGCGCACCGTGGACGACGTGCGCCGCCTGCTCAACGCCGGCGCCGATAAAACCAGCTTCAACTCCGCCGCCATCGCCAACCCCAACGTCATTCGCGAAGCGTCGGACAAATACGGCGCCCAGTGCATTGTGGTGGCCATCGACGCCAAACGCCGCAGCGTCGAAGACGAACAACGCCCCGGCCCCAACGGCGCACCCGTGGGCCCGGGCTGGGACGTGTACAGCCACGGCGGCCGCAAAAACGTGGGCCTGGACGCCGTGCGCTGGGCCAGCCAAATGGCCGCCTACGGCGCTGGCGAAATTTTGCTCACCAGCATGGACCGCGACGGCACCAAAGCTGGCTTTGACCTGGCGCTGACCCGCGCCGTGGCCGACGCGGTGGACGTGCCGGTCATCGCATCGGGCGGCGTTGGCAACCTCGACCACCTGGCCGACGGCGTGCAACAAGGCGGCGCCGACGCGGTGCTGGCCGCCAGTATTTTTCACTACGGCGAATACACCGTGGGGCAGGCCAAACAGCGCATGGCGGAGCGGGGGATTCCGGTAAGACTATGAGCGGTGCTTAGGCTGTGAGCAGCGCATCGAGCGGGTAAAAAGAGGGTGTGCAAGATTTTGTGTAAACGGACAATCCCCCCGGGGCCTGCGGCCCATAGCCTGTCCACACAATGAGCACCAAGAAACACGAAGTCCCCGAAGAACTGTTGTCTGGCCTGCTGGCCAACTACAAGAAGCCCGAAGACCTGATCGGCGAGAACGGCCTGCTCAAGCAGCTCACCAAGCTGCTGGTTGAGCGAGCGCTCGATGCCGAGCTGACCGAACACCTGGGTCATGAACGCCACGAATCGGTGGCCAACACCGCAGGCAACACCCGCAACGGCAAGAGCAAGAAGACCCTTAAGGGCGAGTTCGGCGAGTTGCCCATCGACGTCCCCCGTGACCGCCATGGCAGCTTTGAGCCCCAGCTGATCCCCAAGCACCAGACCCGCTGGGCTGGGTTCGATGACAAGATCATCTCGCTGTATGCACGGGGTATGACGGTGCGCGAGATACAGGCGCACCTGCAGGAGATGTACGGCACCGAGGTCTCCCCTAGCCTGATTTCCTCAGTGACCGATGCCGTGGCCGATGAGGTCAAAGCCTGGCAGGCCAGGCCCCTCGATCCGATCTACCCCATCGTCTATCTGGACTGCATCCATGTGAAGGTGCGCGAGGGGACCGTTCGGGTCAAGGCGGTGTACCTGGCCATCGGCATCACCATGAGTGGCAACAAGGAGGTGCTGGGCCTGTGGCTGGCCCAGACCGAAGGGGCCAAGTTCTGGCTGCAGGTGGTCACCGAGCTGCGCAACCGGGGCGTGCAAGATATCTTCATCGCCTGCGTCGATGGGCTCAAGGGCTTTCCCGAAGCCATCGAGGCAGTCTTCCCCAAAACGGTGGTGCAGCTGTGCATCGTGCACATGGTGCGTCACAGCCTGAACTACGTCTCATGGAAACGGCGCAAGGATGTGGCGGCCGATTTGCGGCACATCTACCAGGCCGCCACAGCCGAAGAGGCCGAGCAGCGCCTGAGCGAATTCGAGGCCCGCTGGGACAAGGAATATCTGCCCATTGGCCAAAGCTGGCGGCGCAACTGGAGCCGGCTGATTCCCTTCTTTGACTATCCGCCGGAGATCCGCAAGGTGATCTACACGACCAACGCCATTGAGTCGGTCAACATGAGCCTGCGAAAGATCACCAAGAACCGGGGATCGTTTCCCAGTGACGAGGCGCTGATCAAGCTGTTCTACCTGGTGCTGCGCAACATCAGTCAGAAGTGGTCCATGCCCATCCGCGACTGGAAGGCCGCACTGACCCGGTTTACCATCGCGTTCGGAGATCGCCTCTCCGATCTTTGATGTCCGCCCCGTTTACACAAAATTCAGGACATGCCCCTTTTTGGCGATCACCTTGGGCCATGTAATCGTCGGCCAGAGCCATGAGGCCTTGGCCGCCCTTCGCGCGCACGAGCGGGTTCACGTCAAGCAATACGAACTGTTCGGCCCCTTGTTTTGGGTGGCGTATCCGGGCGCCAGCTAGTGGGCGCTTGTCCGTGGTCGGTCCCCTTACCGTGGCAACTGGTTTGAGCGGCAAGCGTTCGCACAGGCGCCCGGGCCAACACATGTGGCCTAGCTTGGGGCGTGTGGATGTTCCTCAACGGCCAGCACCCATGCCGGCCGACATCCCGCAGCGGGCGTCGCGCGTGACGCCGTGATCGGCTTGTCTTGCTCGGTTTGGCGGCTATAGTGCAGCCACCACACGGGCTTTCTCATGCCATACCAACTCATCTATTCATCCGTCTCGTCGACGCCGCTGGAGATCGACGATCTGGAAGACATACTCGAGTCGGCGCAAATCGCCAACGCCAGCGAGGGCATCACCGGCGCTCTGGTGTATGTCGATGGGCACTTTCTTCAGGTGCTGGAAGGAGAGCAAAAATCCGTGGAGGACTTGATGCGCCGGATTGTCAAAGACCTTCGCCATGAGGCCGTTGATGTGCTGCACGCTGGCGAGGTGGCGGAGGCGACTTTTCGCGACTGGCAAATGGCCTACGTCAGCGCAACACCCGAGCAGATCGCTGTGTGGGCCGGTCTTCCCGCGCAGAGCCCATTGCCTCAGGTGTGGCACAGCATTCGCCAAAGCCGGGACAAGGCGGCGCGCATGCGGGCAAGCATTTTGTCGGCGCTGCCGCCGGCCAGTGTGCAAAAACAGTCCCGCTGACCCGCTCGCTAGGCTCTGTCACTGAGTCGCTGGGTGGATGTGAAAGATGTGGCGCCGGGCTTTGACGCCAGCCTCTTCAGGCATGGATGGGTTGTGCAACCAAACGCACTCCCAGGGCTGTGCAAACTTTGTTGATCGTGTCAAAACGGGGTTGTGCATCGGGCCGAAGCGCCTTGTAAAGCGCCTCCCGCGCAATGCCCGACGCTTTGGCGATTTCAGTCATACCGCGAGCGCGAGCGATATCACCCAAGGCCGCTGCCAGCAAGGCTGGGTCACCCGCTTCCAAGATGTCTGTCAGGTAGGCCGCGACCGCCTCTTCCGTGTCCAAGTAGGGGGCGGCATCGAACTCCGCCAGTTCGCTGATTTTTGTGGTCTTGCTCATCTGTATCTCCTTAATCCAGGGTCTTGGCCAAGGCTTTGGCTTTGCGTATGTCCGCCGCTTGGCTTTTCTTGGAGCCCCCAGCCAACAACACGATCAGCTCGGTGCCGCGCTGCATAACATGCTGCATCGTAATCGATCGATTACAGTGGCGTCAATCGCATCCGTCACCCCATTGCCTTAACATCGGTCTTCTATGAACTGGCTCGATCAAATCAAATGGGACGCGCAAGGCCTGGTGCCGGTGATCGCGCAAGAAAACAGCACCGGTGATGTGCTGATGTTTGCCTGGATGAACCGCGAGGCGCTGCACAAGACCGCCGAACTGGGCCGTGCGGTGTACTTCAGCCGTTCGCGCAACAAGCTGTGGTTCAAGGGCGAGGAGTCGGGCCATGTGCAGACGGTGCACGACATTCGCTTGGATTGCGACAACGACGTGGTGCTGCTCAAAGTAACGCAGCAAGGCCACGAGCCGGGCATTGCCTGCCACACCGGGCGCCACAGCTGCTTTTACCAGCGCTTGGACGGCGCCGCCTGGCAGGCGGTGGAGCCGGTGCTCAAAGACCCCGAATCGATTTACAAATGACGCCCATGAGCAACCAGGACATCCTCGACCGGCTGGCCGCTGTGGTGGAAAGCCGCAAGCCCGCCAACGGTGGCGACCCCGAAAAAAGCTACGTCGCGCGCCTGCTGCACAAGGGGCCGGACGCGTTTTTGAAAAAAATCGGCGAAGAGGCCACCGAAACCGTGATGGCCGCCAAGGACGTGGACCACGGCGGCGACCCGACCAAGCTGGTCTATGAGGTGGCCGATTTGTGGTTTCACAGCATGATTGCGCTGGCGCACTATGGCTTGACCCCAGCCGATGTGGTGAATGAACTGGCGCGGCGTGAGGGCTTGAGCGGCTTGGAAGAAAAAGCCATGCGCAAGGTGCTGCAGCGCGAGCAGGAGGAAAAACCGTGAACGGCGAATATTCCGATGTGCTGACCGACGGTGTGAAGTCGGCCGACGAGCTGGCCAGCCTGCGCCGGCTGACGCTGGTGATTTACGGGCTGTATGCGTTTTCTTGGGTGTTTGGTGTGACGGCGCTGATTGGCGTGATCGTGGCCCATGTGAAGCGCGACGACGCCCGAGGCTCTGTGTACGAGAGTCACTTGACCTGGCAGATACGCACTTTTTGGTGGGGTCTGCTGTGGACCACCTTGGGTTTCTTGACCTTTGTGTTGGTGGTGGGCTGGTTTATCTTGGCCGGCGTTGGCATCTGGCTGATTTACCGGTTGGTCAAAGGCTGGCTGTATTGGAACGACCGCAAACCCTTGGCTGTGTGACAACATGAGCGATTCATCGAACTGCATCTTTTGCAAAATCGTCGCGGGGCAGATCCCGTCGCGCAAGGTCTACGAGGACGACGACCTGTTCGCCTTTCACGACATCGCGCCTTGGGCGCCCGTGCACTTTTTGATGGTGCCCAAGCTGCACATCCCGTCCATGGCCCAGCTCACGCCCGAGCACGAGCGCCTGATGGGGCGGTTGATGCTGCTGGCGCCGCGCCTGGCCATGGAGCAGGGCTGCAACCCGTATCCGGACGGCGGGTTCCGCCTGGTGTGTAACACCGGCACCGAGGGCGGCCAAGAGGTGCACCATCTGCATGTGCACATCATGGGCGGTCCGCGCCCTTGGGTGCGCGGCTGACAAGGCCATGCCGCCGCAGGGGCAATGAACCTTTGCGGCGCGCGTAGAATCCCACACCAATCCGAGGCAACTGCCTCGCCAACACTGTCTGGAGCTTGCAATGGGAACGTTTTCGATTTGGCACTGGCTCATCGTGCTGCTGATCGTGGTCATGGTGTTTGGCACCAAAAAGCTGAAAAACATCGGTTCTGACCTGGGCGGCGCGGTCAAGGGCTTCAAAGACGGCATGAAAGACGCCAATGCGTCAGCCGACGCCGCTGCGACCCAGCAGGTCACGCAAGATGCCGCCGCCAAAACCACCACCATCGACGTGGAAGCCAAGCAAAAAAGCTGATTGGCTGCTTGGTTTGAGCCCTTGTTCCATGGCCTGGCCGACACCTCGGTCGGGCCGTTTATCTTTTCCACTCCATGATTGACCTTGGCATTTCAAAAATCGCTCTGATTGGCGCGGTTGCCCTGGTGGTGATCGGGCCGGAAAAGCTGCCCCGCGTGGCCCGCACCGTGGGCGCCTTGTTGGGCAAGGCGCAGCGTTATGTGGCCGATGTGAAGGCCGAGGTCAACCGCACCATGGACCTCGAAGAGCTGCGCAAGATGAAAGACTCGGTCGAGAGCGCGGCGCGCGATGTTGAGTCGACGATCCAGACCGAAACCGCCGATTTTGAAAAGTCGTGGTCTGAGGCCACCGCTGGCCTGAACGACAGCGGCAGCGGTTACGACGCGATGCAGTCCATTGGGCAGCCGGCGTATCCGAGCTACCAGGCGCCGCGCAAAAAATGGCGCACCAAGCGCGCTGCGGTGCCGCAGTGGTTCAAGGCCCGCACCGGCACCCGCACCCGCGCTCTGTCGGGCGCCGCCCGTGTGGCCCGCTACCGCCCCAAACCCCCAACTTCCGCCCGTTGATGTCCGAACAGAAACCGCCCGTCGACGAGCTCGCTGGCACCGAGCAGCCCTTTGTGCAGCACCTGATGGAGCTGCGCGACCGTTTGCTCTACGCGCTCTATGGTTTGCTGGCCTGCATGGCCGTGTTGGCGCTGTGGCCTGGCCCAAGCGGCCTGATCGACTTGATTGCGGTGCCCATCCGCGCTCACATGCCGCCCGATGCCAAGCTGATTGCGGTGGGGGTGTTCACCCCGTTTTTTGTGCCGCTGAAGGTGCTGTTCATGGCGGCGTTTTTGTTGTCGCTGCCGTGGTGGATGTTCCAGGCGTGGGCGTTTGTGGCGCCTGGGCTGTACCAGCACGAAAAGCGCTTTGCGGTGCCACTGATTGTGTTGGGCAGTTTGCTGGCCTATGTGGGCATTGCGTTTGTGCAGTTTTTTGTGCTCGACAAGATGTTCGGGTTTATCCAGAACTTCACGCCAGCGAGCGTGGCGGCCACGCCCGATATTGCGTCGTATGTGGAAGCTATTTTGTCCCTCTACCTGGCTTTTGGTCTGGCGTTTCAGGTGCCGGTGGTGGTGATTTTGCTGGTGAAGATGAACATCGTCACGGTGCAAAAGCTCAAGGACTTCCGTGGTTACTTCATTGTGGTGGCGTTTGTCATTGCCGCCATCGTCACGCCACCCGACGTGATTTCCCAGCTCGCCCTGGCGGTGCCCATGTGTTTGCTCTATGAACTGGGCATTTGGGGCGCCCAGTGGTTTGTGGCGGCGTCCAAAAAGCCCGCTGAGGGCGAAGCCGAATCCAGCGAACAGGCCTGATTGGCCTGTCGTGTCTCAGCGCCGGTTGGTGGTGCGCGCTGGCGGGCGTTTGCCGGGCACCACCGTCAATTCCAGCTCTTTGTCGTTGCGCGCGGCGGTGATGGTGGCTTTTTCTCCGGGTTTGAGCATGGCCACTTTGGACAGAAGCTCAGGCACGTTGCGCACCGGTTCGCCTGCCACCGCCACAATCACATCGCCCGGCTGCAGGCCGGCTTGGGCGGCGGGGCCGTTTTGCAGCACGCCAGTGACGATCACGCCCTCATCGCGCGTCACGCCAAAGGTTTGCGCCAATTCGGGGTTCAGATCTTGGGGTTCCACGCCAATCCAGCCGCGTGTGACCTGACCGTCTTTGACGATCGCTTCCATTACGCTGCGGGCGGTGGAGGTGGGAATGGCAAAGCCAATGCCCATAGAGCCGCCCGAGCGCGAGTAAATGGCGGTGTTGATGCCCATGAGTTCGCCCCGGATATCGACCAGCGCGCCACCCGAGTTGCCGGGGTTGATCGCGGCGTCGGTTTGGATGAAGTTCTCAAAGGTGTTGATGCCCAGCTGGGTGCGTCCCAGCGCGCTCACGATGCCGCTGGTGACGGTTTGGCCCACGCCAAAGGGGTTGCCAATGGCGAGCACCTGGTCGCCAATCTGCAAGCCGTCGGAATCGCCCAGGGTGATGACCGGCAGCCGATCGAGTTCGATTTTCAGGATGGCGAGGTCGGTTTCGGGGTCGGTGCCCATGACCTTGGCCTGCGTGCGGCGCCCGTCGTTGAGCACCACTTCAATGGCGTCGGCTTCTTCAATGACGTGGTTGTTGGTCAGCACATAGCCCGAGGGGCTGACGATCACACCCGAGCCCAAACCGGCTTGGCTCTGGTCGGGTTGCTGGCCAAAAAAGAAGCGGAACCAGGGGTCGTTGCCATGTGGGGTCTCGTTCTGGCGTTTGCTGGTGTTGATGCTGACCACCGCAGGTGAGGCGGTTTTGGCGGCGAGGCTGAAACTGCCCGGTGCAGGCTCGCGTGGCCCGGTGTGGGCGCTTTCGATCACCGGCACCATGGACACCGCCGGCTGCTTGAGCCATTGGGGTTTGAGGGTGACCACCACAAAATACACCGCCAGTGCCACGGTGACGGTCTGGGTAAATACAAGCCAAAGGCGTTTCATGGCGCAATTCCAAGTTTGGTGGACCACAACATTGTCCCCGAATATGGTGACAGGTCATGCCGATTCAAGGCGACCGGGCGCGCCACCTGCTGCCACAATACGTCGCCATGAACAGCCCGATCGACCGCAACACCCTGGTGGCTTCGCTGGAGAGCGAGCTCAACGCGCCCGGCTTCAAAGATTACGGCCCCAACGGCCTGCAGGTGGAAGGCAAAGCCGCGATCCGCAAGGTGGTGAGCGGTGTCACCGCCAGCCTGGCGCTGATCGAGGCGGCGGTGGCGGCGCAGGCCGACGCGGTGCTGGTGCACCACGGACTGTTTTGGCGCGGCCAGGACGGGCGAGTGGTGGGCTGGATGAAGCAGCGCCTGCAGCGCTTGCTGGCCGCTGACCTGAACCTGATCGCTTACCACCTGCCGCTGGACGCGCACCCCACCCTGGGCAACAACGCGCAGCTGGCGCAGCATTTGGGGCTTGTACCGGCCGCCGCCGAGCCGCTGCGCTTTGGCGAGCAGCAACTGGGTTGGGTGGCCCAGACGCCGCAGCAGACCAGCTTGAGCGACTTTGCCGCGCATTGCGCCCAGCGGTTGAATCGCTCGCCGGTGGTGGTGGGAGATGCGGCGCGGCCGATTCGCCGGGTGGGCTTGTGCACCGGTGGCGCGCAGTCCTATTTTGAGGCGGCCATTGCCGCTGGAGTGGACGTGTTCATCACTGGCGAGATTTCCGAGCCCCAGGCCCATTACGCCCGCGAATGTGGCGTGGCCTACTTGGCCTGTGGCCACCACGCCACCGAGCGCTACGGCGTGCAAGCGCTGGGCCGCTGGCTGAGCGAGCGGTACGGTGTGGCGCACGAATTCATCGACATCGACAACCCGGCATGAACGCTGCTATGCATCGCCCGCCTTTGGTGATCTCCATGGGCGACCCGGCTGGCATCGGGCCGGAAATTGTGTGCCGCGCCTTGTTGCGTCACCCGCAGTGGTGGGCCGATGTGGTGGTGGCGGGCGACGCCGCACACTTGCGGCGCGCGGCCGCTTGTGTGGGCGATCAGCTGTCGTGGCAGACCGTGACCTCACCCGCCGATCCCGTGTGCGCATCAGGGCCTCGCTTGTGGCAGGCCTGCGACGCCTTGCCTTTGGTGCCGTGGGGCCAGGTGTCGCGCGACGCGGGACGCATGGCGCTGGCGAGCATTGAGGCGTCTGCTCGAGCGGTGCTGCGCGGCGAGGCGCGCGCGCTGGTGACCGCACCGGTGCACAAAGAGGCTTTGTCGCTCGCTGGCTGCCCGCACCCGGGCCATACGGAGCTGCTGCAGGCCTTGGCGGCCGAGCATCTGGGCTGCAGCGTGGACGCTCTGCCGGTGCGCATGATGTTGAGCAACCCGCAGCTCAAAACCGTGCTGATGAGCATCCATGTCTCGCTGCGCCAGGCCTTGGACAGCGTCACCGCCGACGGTTTGCGGCAAACGCTGGCGATTGTGTGGCGCCACTTTGAACGCCTGGGTCAACCCGCGCTGCGGGTGGCGGTGGCCGGGGTAAATCCGCACGCGGGCGAGGGCGGTTTGTTTGGCCGCGAGGAAATTGAGGTGTTGCAGCCGGTGATCGCCGCCTTGGCGGCAGAGGGCCGCGCGGTGTCTGGCCCCTATGCGCCCGACACGGTGTTTTGGCGCGCCATACAAGGCGAATTTGATGTGGTGGTGGCGATGTACCACGACCAGGGTCTGATTCCGGTCAAGCTGTTTGGGCTGGAGGAGGGCGTCAACACGACCCTGGGCCTGCCCATGGTGCGCACCAGTCCCGACCACGGCACCGCATTTGACCGGGCTGGCAGCGGCACCGCCGACAGCGCCAGCCTGGAGGCGGCCATTCGCGAAGCGATGGCCGCCAGCGCTCACATCACTTCTTGAGGCTGTCGCGGATTTCGCGCAGCAGCACCACGTCTTCCGGCGTGGCGGCTGGGGCTTGCGGCTCGGCGGGGGCTTCGCGCTTCATGCGGTTGATCTGCTTGACCATCAAGAAAATCACAAACGCCAAGATCAGGAAGTTGATCGCCACGCTCAGGAAGTTGCCGTAGGCCAACACGGGTACGCCAGCTTCTTTCATCGCCGCCAGGGTGTGTGCGGTGCCTTCGGGGGCGTCGCCCAACACAACGAACAGGTTGCTGAAGTCCATATTGCCGAACACGGCGCCGACCAGCGGCATGATCAGGTCGTCGACCATGGAGCCGACGATCTTGCCGAAGGCGCCGCCAATGATCACGCCGACCGCCAGATCGATCACATTGCCTTTGACGGCAAACTCTTTGAATTCCTGCATCATGCCCATGACGACTCCTTATGGTTGGTTAAACAACGGCCAGACTCTGAACCGCGGGGCGCATCTTGGCACAGTTAGTGCAAATTCATTCGTTCAGCGCTTGTGGATGTGACAAAGCCAGCGTTGGTGTGGTGACACCGTCAAATTGGTTTTCGTCAATGCGCGGTAAGTCACTCCGGTACAATGCCGGGTTGACCCTAGTTACCATTGGTCCGAACCGTCTTTCGAAAGAGCCCCATGAGTGAAGCAACCGCTGACGCGTCTGTGAACAGCAGCCGCAGAACCTGGCTGATGACCACCGCTGCCATGGGCGGCGTGGGCACTGTGGCCGTTGCCGTGCCCTTTGTGAGCACCTTCCAGCCCTCTGAGCGTGCCAAGGCCGCAGGCGCCGCCATTGAGGTGGACATTTCTGCTATCCAACCCGGCGAAAAGGTGGTGGTGGAGTGGCGCGGCAAGCCGGTGTGGGTGATGCGCCGCACACCCGAGCAGCTCGCCGCGCTGGAGAAAGTGGAAGCCGAACTCGCCGATCCAAACTCGGACCGCACCGCTTATCCCACCCCGGAATACGCCAAGAACCGCCACCGCTCGATCAAACCCGAAGTGTTTGTTGGTGTGGGCATTTGCTCACATCTGGGCTGCTCTCCGGTGGACAAGCTCACCCCGGGCGCACAGCCTTCGCTGCCCGACAACTGGCAGGGCGGCTTCCTGTGCCCCTGCCACGGCTCCACCTTTGACGTGGCTGGCCGTGTCTTCAAGAACAAGCCAGCCCCGGACAACCTCGAAGTGCCCCCGCACTACTACGTGTCCGACACCGTTCTGATGATCGGTGAAGAGAAAAAAGCCTGAGTCGCTGCGCGACACCACTGACCACTGAGGCAATCCATGGCTGAATTCAAAGAAATCTCCTCCGACGCGCCGATGGCGCAGAAGGCGCTGAACTGGGTGGACAACCGGTTCCCGCTCTCCAAGCTCTTTAACGAGCACATGGCCGAGTACTACGCGCCGAAAAACTTCAACTGGTGGTACATCTTCGGCTCGCTGGCCCTGTTGGTGCTGGTGATCCAGATAGTGACCGGTATTTTCTTGGTCATGCACTACAAGCCAGACGCGGCCACCGCGTTTGCCTCGGTGGAGTACATCATGCGCGATGTGCCCTGGGGCTGGCTGATCCGCTACATGCACTCCACCGGTGCCTCCATGTTCTTTGTGGTGGTGTACCTGCACATGTTCCGTGGCTTGATTTACGGTTCGTACCGCAAACCGCGAGAGCTGGTGTGGGTGTTCGGCTGTGCCATCTTCTTGGTGCTGATGGCAGAGGCCTTCATGGGTTATCTGCTGCCTTGGGGCCAGATGTCCTACTGGGGCGCTCAGGTGATCGTGAACCTGTTCTCGGCCATCCCGTTTGTGGGTCCTGACTTGGCTTTGCTGATCCGTGGCGACTTTGTGGTGGGCGACGCCACCTTGAACCGCTTCTTCAGCTTCCACGTGATTGCGGTGCCGCTGGTGCTGCTGGGTCTGGTGGTGGCGCACATCATTGCGCTGCACGAGGTGGGCTCCAACAACCCCGACGGCGTGGAAATCAAAGGCCCGAACGCCCCCAAGGATGCCAAGGGCAAGCCGCTGGACGGCATTCCGTTCCACCCCTACTACAGCGTGCACGACATCTACGGCGTGTCGCTGTTCCTGATGGTGTTCTCCGCCATTGTGTTCTTTGCGCCTGAGTTTGGTGGCTTCTTTTTGGAGTTCAACAACTTCATTCCGGCCGATCCGCTGAAGACCCCTCCGCACATTGCGCCGGTGTGGTACTTCACCCCGTTCTACTCCATGCTGCGCGCCATCACCACGGAAATGATGTATGTGCTGGTGGCCTGTGTGGTGTTGGGTGCCCTGTTGGGTGTGCTCAAGACCAAGCTCAATGGCTTGTTCAAGGCCGTCATCGTGGGCGCTGCTGTGGTGGTGTCTGCCCTGATGCTGTCGATCGACGCCAAGTTCTGGGGTGTGGTGGCCATGGGTGGCGCCGTGATCATCTTGTTCTTCCTGCCTTGGTTGGACAACAGCCCGGTCAAGTCGATCCGCTACCGTCCGAGCTGGAACAAGTGGCTCTACACCGTGTTTGTCATCAACTTCTTGGTGTTGGGTTATCTGGGTGTGCTGCCACCGTCGCCGATCGGCGAGCGCGTGTCGCAAGTGGGCACTTTGTTCTATTTCGGCTTCTTCCTGCTGATGCCGTGGTGGAGCCGCTTGGGTGATTTCAAACCCGTGCCCGCTCGTGTGACCTTCAAGCCTCACTGAGCCCCATCGCCATTCGGAGTCTCGACATGAAAAAAATTCTGATGGGCCTTGCTTTGGCCCTGGGTATGTCCGGTTCGGTGTTGGCGGCTGGTGCCACCATGCCTATGGACAAGGCGCCTTACCGCGTCAACGACATGGCCGCTTTGCAAAACGGTGCCAAGCTGTTTGCCAACTACTGCCTGAGCTGCCACTCGGCGGCCTTCATGCGCTACAACCGCCTGCGCGACATCGGCTTGACCGACAAACAGATCCAGGAAAACCTGACGTTTGCGACCGACAAAATTGGCGAAACCATGAAAGCGTCGATCAACCCGGCGCAGGCCAAAGAGTGGTTTGGTGCCAATCCGCCCGACCTGACCTTGGTGGCGCGTTCGCGTGCCGCCATTGGTGCTCACTCTGGTCCCGACTACCTCTACACCTTCTTGCGCACCTATTACCGCGACAGCAACAAAGCCACCGGCTGGAACAACCTCGCTTTCCCGGCGGTGGGCATGCCCAATCCCTTGTGGGAGCTGCAAGGCCAGCGTGTGGCGGTGTTCGAGAAAGTGGAGTCACACGGGCACACCACCGAAGTCTTCAAAGGTTTCGAGCAAGTCACGCCTGGCACCATGACCGAGCAGCAGTTCGACCACGCAGTGGGTGATCTGGTGGCGTTTATGCAGTGGATGGCCGAGCCTGCACAAAAGAGCCGCGTCCGCGTGGGTGTGTGGGTGTTGATCTTCTTGGGTCTGTTTGCCCTCATCGCTTGGCGCCTGAACGCCTCGTTCTGGAAAGACATCAAGTAAACACAGCTTGTGGCGGGGCTGCGGCCCCGTACAATGCGGGCCGCCCTCACCGGCGGCCTTTCCTTTTTTCCGGTGATCTGCATCACCCGCCTTCTCGCAACAGGAGTCACCTCTTATGATGGTTTTGTATTCCGGCACCACCTGCCCGTACTCGCACCGCTGCCGCTTTGTCCTGTTCGAAAAAGGCATGGACTTTGAAATCCGCGATGTCGATCTTTACAACAAGCCGGAAGACATCAGCGTCATGAACCCATATGGGCAAGTGCCGATTCTGGTGGAACGCGATCTGATCCTGTACGAGTCGAACATCATCAACGAATACATTGACGAGCGTTTCCCTCACCCCCAGCTGATGCCCGGGGATCCCGTAGACCGCGCCCGTGTGCGCCTGTTCTTGCTCAATTTCGAGAAAGAACTGTTTGCCCATGTGTCTGTGCTCGAAGCCCGGGCCTCCAAAGGCAACGACAAGGCGCTGGAGAAAGCCCGTTCACACATCCGCGATCGGCTGACCCAGCTTGCGCCGGTGTTCTTGAAAAACAAGTTCATGCTGGGCGACAACTTCTCCATGCTCGACGTGGCCATCGCGCCGCTGCTGTGGCGTTTGGACTTCTACGGCATTGAGCTCAGTAAAAACGCTGCACCGCTGTTGAAGTACGCTGAGCGCATCTTCTCGCGCCCGGCTTATATCGAAGCGCTGACGCCGTCTGAAAAAGTCATGCGCAAGTGATGTGCTGACCGCACGATGTTTGAGCAAGACGACACACCGTCGACACGTCCTTACCTGATCCGCGCACTCTACGAGTGGTGCGCGGATGCCGGGTTCACGCCTTATTTGGCGGTGCATGTGGACGGGTCCACCCAGGTGCCACAGGAGCATGTGCGAGATGGCGAGATTGTGCTCAACATCAGCATGGATGCGACCAACGGACTCAAGCTCGGCAACGATTGGATTGAGTTCCAAGCCCGCTTTGGGGGCGTGGCGCGCCAGATTGTGGTGCCAGTGGACCATGTGATCGCTATCTACGCGCGCGAGAATGGTCAGGGCATGGCGTTTCCCAAGCCCACGCCGCCTGCACAAGCCCGCACCGTATCTGATGCTGACTCGGCAGTGCAAGACTCTAAGGGTGGCCCAGACGGACCACCCGAGCCTCCGGCGCCCAAGCCCGTGCTGCGCCGGGTCAAGTAGTACAATTTCCCTGTGCCGGTTTAGCTCAGTTGGTAGAGCACCCGCCTTGTAAGCGGTAGGTCGTCAGTTCGAATCCGACAACCGGCACCACACATACCACCCCATGCACATGTTGGAGCATGGTGGTTTTCACCGAACCAGCGGCACTGGGCCTGCGGTAGGTGATTGAACCTTGATGCGGATGTGGGTAACATCCCAGCCGTTTTGTTGCAGCCGCTGCAGCAGCCGAGGGCTCAGTTGCCGCAATTTGGTCGATACAGCGGGGCTGCGCACCAACAAACACCATTCTTGGTCGTTGAATGGCCCAGCTTGGATTTGGGCGTGCAAGTTGGCCGGAATGGCCGGCATGACCACCCGTAGGCAGTCTTGTGATTGCCGGATTCTGTCCAGCAAATTGTTCAGGCCTGGGGCCTGTTCCAGTACTCGGTTCAGCGTTTGCACGGTCTGCGGCCCTCCTTAGGCCGGGCCCACCCATCAGCGAGGTTCAGCAATGCACATCATTATCACGGACGCTTGGTTGGCGCAGAGCAAAGCCCTGCACTTGAGCGGTTGGCGCCTGTTGTTGGCTGCGGTGATGGCCGCCGTCATGCTGGTGTTGGGATCGTTGACCTTCTACCACTGGGTGTTTCTCAAGGGCGTGCGTGAAGGCTGGCCGCTATTTGGCTCGATTGCCAACGTGGTGGGGCGCAGCGAAGCCGCGTCGCGCGAGGCTTATTTGCGCGAAAACTTGGATGCGATGGCACGCAAACTCGGCGAAATGCAGGCCCGCATGCTGCAGTTGGAGTCTTTGGGTGAAAGGGTGGCTGGCCTTGCTGGCATGAACCCGCAGGATTTCAAGAAGTCGCCGGCACAGGGGGGGATGCTGGTGGCGACCCGGGATTGGTCGATGGAGGCTTTGCAGCAAGAGATTGCGGGCTTGGATACCCAGTCAAGCCAGGGGGCCGACTGGCTCACGGCGGTGGAGTCGCGGCTGTTCGATCAGAAAATCCAGCGCACTTTGGTGCCCACCGCCAAACCCGTGCTCGGCGTGAATGTGGGCTCGCCTTTTGGCTTTCGGATCGATCCGATCACTGGCCGTTCGGCTTTGCACACGGGCTTGGATTTTCCGGCCGATGTTGGGACGCCCATTCTGGCCGCTGCGGGTGGGGTGGTGGTGGTGCAGGAATACCACCACGCCTACGGCAACATGGTCGAGATTGATCACGGCAACGACTTGATCACCCGTTATGCCCACGCCTCTCGTGTGCATGTCAAAAAAGGCGATATCGTCAAACGCGGTCAAAAGGTGGCTGAGGTTGGCTCCACCGGACGCTCGACCGGGCCACATTTGCATTTTGAGGTCTGGGTGGCAGGGGTGCCGCAGGATCCCCAAAAATTTCTGAGTGCTGGCGAAGCGCTGGCCCAGAATGGGGTGGCACGGCGCTGAGCCCTTCTACCATGGCCCGTTAGAATGCTGGGTGGTCCTTGAAATGGTGGCGCCTGCCTGCATCTGAGGGACTTCGATCGAATCCGTCCAGGCTTTGCGCGCGGGCAACTTACCGCTGGCGCGCACAAGCGGCATCCCCCCTCTGATATGGCCATCCAATTCCTGACCAAAATTTTTGGCAGCCGCAACGACCGGCTGCTCAAGCAATACCGCAAGACGGTAGAACGCATCAACGGTCTGGAGGCCCAGTTTGAGGCACTGGACGACGCGGCCCTGCAGGACCAAACAAGGCTGTTCAAAGAGCGGCTGGCGCGAGGCGAAGCGCTCGATGCACTTTTGCCCGAAGCTTTTGCGGTGGTGCGTGAGGCCAGCAAACGCGTCATGAAGATGCGCCACTTTGATGTGCAGCTCATGGGCGGGCTTGCGTTGCACAACGGCAAAGTGGCTGAGATGCGCACGGGTGAAGGCAAGACCCTGACCGCAACCTTGCCGGTTTACCTCAACGCACTGACCGGCAAGGGTGTGCATGTGGTGACCGTCAACGATTACCTGGCCCAGCGCGATGCGCAGTGGATGAGCCGACTCTACAACTTCCTGGGGCTGTCTGTCGGCATCAATTTGCCGCAAATGCCACGCGACGCGAAACAAGCGGCCTATGCCAGCGACATCACCTATGGAACCAACAACGAGTATGGTTTTGACTATCTGCGCGACAACATGGTCTACGAGGCGGCCGACCGGGTGCAGCGTGGGCTGAACTACGCCATTGTTGACGAAGTGGACTCTATCCTGATCGACGAGGCGCGCACGCCGTTGATCATCAGTGGCCAGGCGGAAGATCAGACAGCGGTCTACATGGCCATCAACCAACTGGTTCCGCATCTCAGCCGCCAAGAGGGCGAGGCCGATCCGCGCACCGGCGAAGGTGTGATCAAGGCGGGTGATTTCACCCTTGACGAAAAAGCGCACAGCATCCACTTGACCGAGCAGGGCCATGAAAACGCCGAGCGTTTGTTGGCACAGGCGGGTTTGCTGCCCGAAGGGGCCTCGCTGTACGACCCTGGCAACATCACGCTGCTGCACCATTTGGTGACATCGCTCAAAGCGCACCACATCTACCACCGCGACCAGCACTATGTGAACCAAGGCGGCGAGATTGTGATCGTCGACGAATTCACCGGCCGCCTGATGTCGGGCCGCCGCTGGAGCGATGGCTTACACCAAGCGGTGGAGGCCAAAGAGGGGGTGGCGATCCAACCCGAGAACCAGACCCTGGCCTCGATCACTTTCCAAAACTATTTCCGGCTCTACGGCAAGCTGTCGGGCATGACCGGTACGGCCGACACCGAGGCCTACGAATTCCAAGAAATTTACGGTTTGGAGACGGTGGTGATTCCGCCCAACCGGCCAAGCCAGCGCCGCGACGAGCACGACCGCGTCTACAAAACCACCAACGAAAAGTACAAGGCAGCGATTGCCGATATCCGCGAATGTCATGAGCGAGGTCAGCCGGTGTTGGTGGGCACGTCTTCCATCGAGAACTCGGAAATCATTGCCCAGCTGCTGACCCAGGAAAAGCTGCCGCACGAGGTGCTCAACGCCAAGCAGCACGCGCGCGAAGCCGACATCATTGTGCAAGCTGGCCGTCCTGGCGCCATCACCATCGCCACCAATATGGCGGGCCGCGGCACGGACATTGTGTTGGGCGGTAATCTGGAAAAGATGCTGGCTGCCATTGAGTCCGACGACAGCCTGGACGCTGCGACCAAGACGGCCCGCACCGACGCTGCGCGCAGCCAGTGGCAGGCCGATCACGACAAGGTCAAGGCCTTGGGTGGCTTGCGCATCATTGCCACCGAACGCCACGAGAGCCGGCGCATCGACAATCAGCTGCGCGGCCGTGCCGGTCGCCAGGGTGACCCGGGTTCCAGCCGCTTCTACCTGAGCCTGGACGATGCGCTGATGCGCATTTTTGCGGGCGACCGGGTGCGCGCCATCATGGACCGACTCAAGATGCCCGAAGGTGAGGCCATCGAGGCCGGCATTGTGTCGCGCAGCATCGAAAGTGCGCAACGCAAGGTGGAGGCGCGCAACTTTGATATCCGCAAGCAGCTGCTGGAATACGACGATGTGTCCAACGACCAGCGCAAGGTGATTTACCAGCAGCGCAACGACATCATTGATGCCAACGATTTGCGTGCCCAGATTGACGGCTTGCGCGACGGTTGTTTCGAAGATGTGGTGCGCCAGTTTGTGCCGGTGGGCAGCGTCGAAGAGCAGTGGGACTTGGCCGCGCTGGAATCGCTGTTGAGCACCGAATGGGCGTTGGATGTCGATTTGGTGCAGTGGATGCAGGCCTCTGAAGCGGTGTCGGAAGAAGACATCGTCGAGCGGGTGGTCGCGGCCGCCAAGGCGGCGTTTGACGCCAAGGTGGAGTTGGTGGGGGAGGGCAACTTCACCCAGTTTGAGCGTGTGGTGCTGCTGCAGACCATCGACCAGCACTGGCGCGACCACTTGGCCGCGCTGGACTATCTGCGTCAGGGTATCCACCTGCGCGGCTATGCGCAGAAGCAGCCCAAGCAAGAATACAAGCGCGAAGCCTTTGCCCTGTTTGGCCAATTGCTCGATGTGGTGCGCAACGATGTCACCCGGGTGTTGATGAATGTGCGCGTGCAGTCGCCCGAGCAAGTCAGCGAAGCCGCCAGTGCCTTGGAGGCCCGGGCGGAGAGCCACTTGAATGTCACCTACACCGCGCCCGACGAATCCGGTGCGCCGGTCACGTTGTCCGAGGCGCCGGCCATGGACGAAGCGTTGTTTGCTGGTGTGGGCCGCAACGAGCCTTGCCCCTGCGGCAGTGGCAAAAAATTCAAGCACTGCCACGGGCAGCTGCAGTGACAAACCAGCCCGGCCCTTGCCGGGCTTTTTCTGTGCTGGAGAAACAAGATGCCTGTGTTGTTGCAAGCCCCTCAAGCCCATGAACTCCGAGCCGTCGCTGGTGTGCGCATCGGTGTGGCCGAAGCGGGCATTCGCAAGGCCAACCGCAAGGATTTGACGGTCTTTCTGCTCGATGAGGGCAGCACTGTTGGCGGCGTATTCACCCTCAACCGCTATGCAGCAGCGCCGGTGCAGGTCTGCCGCGAGCACCTGGCTGCGGGTGCGGCTGTGCGTGCGCTGGTGATCAATACCGGCAACGCCAATGCCGGCACCGGCGCCCCAGGGCTGGCCCACGCGCGACAGACCGCAGAGGCCTTGGCTGCCGCAGCGGGAGTGGGTGTGCAGCAAACGCTGCCGTTTTCCACGGGTGTCATCATGGAGCCGCTGCCGCTGGATCGCTTGCTCGCTGGTCTGCCAGCTGCGGTCGATGAGGCGCGTGGCACCCAGGGTGCCACGGCCGCCCAGTGGCTCAAGGCGGCCAAAGGCATCATGACCACCGACACCGTGCCCAAGGCCATCAGCCGGCAGGTGGTGCTGGATGGCAAAACTGTCACTGTCAGCGGCATTGCCAAAGGCGCAGGCATGATCCGCCCGAACATGGCGACCATGCTGGGCTTTATCGCCACCGATGTGGCAATTCCTGCTGCCTTGATCCAGACGGTGGCGCGGCGCTTGGCCGATCGCTCCTTCAACCGCGTCACGGTCGACGGCGACACCAGCACCAACGACTCGCTTGTGCTGATTGCCACCGGCCAAGCGGGCGTCGCCTTGACCGACCTCGACAGCCCAGCCGCTGCGCCTTTGCTCGATGCGCTGGAAGCGGTGGCACTGCATTTGGCCCATGCCATCGTGCGCGATGGTGAGGGGGCCACCAAGTTCATTGCGGTGCAGATCGACGGTGGCCGCAGCGCCGAGGAGTGCCTCAAGGCGGCTTATGCAGTGGCACATTCGCCGCTGGTCAAGACCGCATTTTTTGCGAGTGATCCCAATTTGGGGCGCATTCTGGCCGCAGTGGGTTATGCCGGCATCAATGATCTCGATCCTTCCACCATCGACCTGTACCTTGGCGATGTGCAGGTGGTGCAAGGCGGCGGGCGCAGCCCAAGCTACCGCGAGGAGGATGGCCAGCGTGTCATGAAGGCCAGCGAAATTGTGGTGCGTGTGAATTTGGGTCGTGGCAGCTGCAGCGAGACGGTCTGGACCTGCGATTTCAGCCACGATTACGTGTCCATCAACGCCGACTACCGGTCCTGACCACTCCGCACGGTGGGAGCACCCCCGCCGCGCTGTGCGCGACCCCCTCAAGGGGGCGGTGCGTGCGGACCGGCAGAGCTGGATCCGCAGCAGCCTCGTTGGACGTTTTTGGTACTCGAACCATTGCTTGTATGAACGAATCTTTTGAACGGTTGTTATTGCGGGCGGAGCAGTTGATTTCCCGCATCGAGTCGGTGTTGCCGCAGCCGCTGGGCCAACCCGATTGGTCGGCATCGGTGGCCTTTCGCTTTCGCAAGCGCGGCAATGGACACGGGGTGTTGGAGCCGGTGCGCCATGTCTCGGGCATGGCGCTGGACGACTTGAAAGAAATCGATGCGCAGAAAGACAAAATCCTGCGCAACACCGAGCAGTTTGTGCGCGGACTGCCGGCCAACAACGTGCTGCTCACCGGCGCGCGTGGCACGGGCAAGTCTTCGCTGGTCAAGGCTTGTTTGCAGGCGTTTGCGCCGCAGGGCCTGCGGCTGATTGAGGTCGACAAAAGTGATCTGGTCGATCTGCCCGACATCATCGAACTGGTGGCCGATCGGCCTGAACGTTTTATTCTGTTTTGTGATGACCTGAGTTTTGAGGACGGAGAGTCGGGTTACAAAGCGCTCAAATCGGTGCTTGATGGCTCGGTCTCTGCGGCCAGCCCGAACGTTCTGGTCTACGCAACCAGCAACCGCCGCCACCTCTTGCCCGAGTACATGAAGGACAACGCCGGTTACACCCACACCGACGACGGCGAAATCCATCCAGGCGAAGTGGTGGAGGAAAAGATTTCGCTCTCGGAGCGTTTTGGCTTGTGGATCAGCTTCTACCCGTTCAGCCAAGACGAATACTTGGCCATCACCGGGCAATGGCTGCGTGCCTTGGGCTTGCCCGAAGACGCTGTGACGGCATCGCGGCCACAAGCCTTGGTTTGGGCGCTGGAGCGCGGCAGCCGCAGCGGCCGCGTGGCCTACCAGTTCGCCAAAGATTTTGCCGGGTCGCACCACCCATGAGCGCGGGCAGCAGCGGTGAATGGGTGGTGGACGGTGGCTGTGCCCAGCACGGTGCGCCACCGACCCAGGTGGCAGTAGGCATTCTGATCAATGCCCAAGGTGAGTATTTGCTCACCACCCGCCCACCTGGCAAGGCTTACGCGGGGCACTGGGAATTTCCTGGGGGCAAGCTCGAAGTCGGCGAAACCATTGAACAAGCCTTGCGGCGCGAGTTGCAAGAAGAAATTGGTGTGACCATTGGCTCTGTTGAGCGCTGGAAGAGCCAGGTGGTGGCCTATCCACACGCGCGGGTAGAGCTGCATTTTTGCAAGGTGCGCAGCTGGCGCGGCGAGCCCACCATGCGCGAAGGTCAGGCGTTTGTTTGGACCCCATTGCCAGCCTCGGTGACACCGGTGCTGGCCGGTACCGTGCCGGTGTTGGCTTGGCTACAGCAAGCCCAGTGAGCGGCTGCTCTTGTGGCCTCAGTTGAGGTGTGCACCTTCGGCCGGATCGTTTGGATCGGTTGGACTGCTGGGCACCCGAAACGCCTCGGAAGCCCAGGCCCCCAGATCCATCTGTTTGCAGCGTTCGCTGCAAAAAGGCCGGAAGCGGTTGGTGGGCGCAAACAAACTGGGGCCCCGGCAAGTGGGGCAAACCACCACGGGAGCGTTGGCGGGCGAGTCACTCATGGCGTCTTTAGGCACACAGTGTCACTTCAAGCCAGGCCTCGGCTTGGCTGGCAGCCAAGCGGCCGTTGTCTTGCAATTGCAGCAGCCGCACCGACACCATCAGCCGGTTGCCACTGATTTCTGGCACCACACCCAAGGCGGGGTCGATGCGCAGCCTCAGCAACTGAAAGGTTTTGCCTTGGGGCAGGGTTTGTTGGAACTGACCACTGTGGGCAATCACTTTTTGGGCGGTGCCGGTGTCCCGCAGCATCGACAGCAGCAGGTTCACCGCATCGCGCAGCGGGGCAAAATGGGTGGTCCAGCGCTGCAGCGAATGTTGTCGCCAGGCCGCGTCGCTGTGCTGCCAATGGTGGTAAGCCGGCAGGTCAAAAGAACAAGTGCCCGCTGGAATGCCCATGCGGCTGCGGATGGCCATCAGGGCTTCGTCGTCGGCCAATTCGCCACCGGTTTTGCCCGCAGTGTGGGCCAGCACCTCATAAGCTTGGTCGATGCGCACCAGCACCGCTTCGAGCATGCGGGCGTCGATGGCGGGGTTGTTGCGCAAGGCGCCCAAATGTTGCCGGTGTTTGTCCAAGTCCTTGAGCACATCGGCCTTCATGTCCGAGCGCGACGCCACGTCGGTGATCTCGAACAGCGTCTGGATCGCAAAATGGTGGTCGAGCGGGTGGTCGCGCGCCACCAGCGTGTGCAGCCGATCGAACAGGTATTCGAGGCGCAAATAGGTGCGGATGCGCTCGTTGAAAGGGTACTCGTACAGAATCACGTGTGTCCCGCAGGGGGTTGGGTCAATCCTGGGATGATAGCCCGAAGCGTTCGGCGCACCGGACCGCCAGCGCACGCAGCGCCTCCAAGCCCAGGCCCTCGTTGCAGATCACCAGATCGGCGGCCTGCAAGCGCTGCTGTCTGGTCGCTTGTTGGTCGATGATGCGCTCAATCTGATCGCGCGCCCAAGCATTGCGCTGCTGCACCCGCAACACCTGGGTGTCTCGGGTGCAGTCGACCACCGCCACCAGATCCAACTGTGGTCGCCAGCGGGGCGACTCGACCAGCAAGGGAATATCAAACACCAAGCACGGTGCACGGCTGGCCTTGGCCTCAGCCGCAATGGCCTGGCCAATCAGCGGGTGCAAGATGCCTTCGAGTGCTTGGCGTGCCTCTGGATGGGAAAACGCATGGGCTCGCATCCAATGGCGGTCCAAGCCACCAGTGGCGTCGGCGCACTGCAGACCAAAGTGGGCGATCAGTGGCGCCATGCCGCGCCCACCGGGGGAGGTGAGTTGCCGCGCCAGCGCGTCGGCGTCGATCACCTGTGCACCCATGGCCGCCCAGACCGCCGCCACCGTGCTTTTGCCGCTGCCGATGCCACCCGTTAAGCCAACGCGCCACGGGGTGCCGCTCATGGCAGCAGTCCATGCAACAGGGCCGGGAACAGCGGCACCGCCAGGCCGCCGAGCGCCAGAAAAGGCCCAAAGGGCACATAGCCACCCTCACGCAGCGCCGAGCGCGCTTTGAGCCACAGTCCTACTGCCGTGCCGCTCAGAGAAGCGACCAAAATCACCGGCAACAACGCGCTCCAGCCCAGCCAAGCACCCATGGCGGCCAGCAGTTTGAAGTCGCCATGGCCCATGCCTTCTTTGCCGGTCAGCAGTTTGAACAACCAGTAAATCGACCACAAAGACAGATAACCCACCACCGCACCCCAGAACGCATCGCTCCAAGACAGTGGCGTCCACCCCATCGCGGCCACCAGCAGACCGGCCCAGACCAGCGGCAGTGTGATGTCGTCGGGCAGCAAGGTGGTGTCCCAGTCGATCAGTGCCAGCGCCAGCACGGCCGCCGCATAGCCACACAGCACCAGGGTGTACACGCTGGCGCCATGCCGCCATGCCAAGCCAGCAAAAAGCGCAGCGCAGGCGAGCTCGACCAGCGGATAGCGCATCCCAATGCGGGATCCACAGCTGCTGCAGCGCCCCCGCAACCACAGGTAGCTGAGTACCGGGATGTTTTCAAACCAGCGGATCTGGTGACCACACTGGGGGCAGGCCGAAGCCGGGCGCATCAGGTCATAGGGCACGTCTGTTGCGGCAGATTGCCCGGACAACTCGGCACACTCACTGGCCCAGCGCCGCTCCAGCATGCGCGGCAGGCGATGGATCACCACGTTCAGAAAGCTGCCCACCAACAGACCAAGCAGCCCAAGCCCCCCAATGGCCAGGGTGGTGTCGATCGCTGGCATCAAACCACCTGGCCCATCTGAAAAATAGGCAGGTACATGGCTACCACAATGCCGCCGATCAGCGTGCCCAACACCACAATGATGATCGGCTCCATCAGGCTGGAGAGGCCTGCGGCCATGTCGTCGACTTCCTCTTCGTAGAACTCGGCGGCTTTGCTCAGCATGTGGTCGATGGCCCCGGACTCCTCACCCACCGCGCTCATCTGGATCACCATGGGCGGAAAGATGTTGGTGTTGATCATGGCCGATGTCAAACTGGTGCCTGTGGATACTTCCTGTTGGATTTTTCGTGTGGCCGAGCTGTAGACCACGTTGCCGGATGCTCCGCCCACCGACTCCAGGGCCTCCACCAAGGGCACACCGGCGGCGAACATGGTGGACATGGTGCGTGTCCAGCGTGCGATCACCGACTTGCGCACCAACTCACCAAACACTGGCACACGCAGCAGCAGCCGGTCCATGGCCATTTGGATCACCGCGCTGCGCTTCCAAGCCCGCATAAACAGCCACAAACCCACTCCCAGACCGCCAAAAATGGCCCACCAGTAGTCGATAAAAAACTCGCTGAGTGTGATCACCATCTGGGTGGGTAGGGGCAATTCCGCTCCAAAAGAGGAAAACACCTCCTTGAACGACGGGATCACAAACAGCATGATCAACGAGATCACCAAAAAGGCCACCACAAACACGGCGATCGGATACATCAGCGCGCGTTTGATCTTGGATTTGATGCTCTCCACCTTTTCCATGTAGAGCGCCAGCCGATCCAGCATCTGGTCCAGAATGCCGGCCGCTTCGCCAGCGGCAATCATGTTGCAGTACAGCGAATCAAAGTGTTGCGGGCGCTTGCGAAAAGCCGCGCTCATGGAGGTGCCGGTTTCGATGTCGGTGCGGATGTCGTTGATCAGCTTATTGACTGCAGGGTTGGGGTTGCCCCGCCCGACAATGTCAAAGGCTTGCAACAAAGGCACGCCCGCCTTCATCATCGATGCCAGTTGACGGGTAAAAATAGCCACGTCTTTGGTTCGAACCCGCGCGAAGGAGGACATGCGGCGCTTGCGGATCCGTGTGGGCACCACATTCTGGCGGCGCAAGGTGGCGGTGACCTGGGTTTCGCTGGAGGCGCGGAGCTCACCCCGCACGGACTTGCCCTTGCGGTCTTTGCCCTCCCATTCGAACAGGTAGTCTTTGGGGCTGTTGCTGAGCTTTTTGGTGGCCATTGTGGCGGTTGCGCTGGGCAGGGGCTATCAGTTGTTGGTCGCCGAGATCACTTCTTCAAGCGAGGTCAGTCCAGACCGCACCTTGATCAGACCCGATTCTCGCAAGGTCCGCACGCCTTCACGCCGCGCCTGTGCGGCAATTTCTAGGGTGGTGCCGCCGCTGAGGATAAGGCGTTGAATCTCTTCGCTGATTGGCATCACTTGGTAGAGCCCCAGCCGGCCTTTGTAGCCGTTGTTGCAGGCCGAGCAACCCACAGGTTTATAGGGGGTCCAGCTGCCGTCGAGATCGCTGGAGCGAAAACCCGCATCTCTCAGTGCCTGCGGCGGAATATCGGCCGGTGCTTTGCAGGCTGGGCACAGCCGCCGGGCCAGACGCTGCGCGGTGATCAGGGTCACGCTGGCTGCGATGTTAAAAGCCGGGACACCCATATTGAGCATGCGCGTGAGGGTGGCTGGTGCATCGTTGGTGTGCAGGGTCGATAGCACCAAGTGGCCAGTCTGTGCTGCCTTGATGGCAATGTCGGCTGTTTCCAGGTCGCGGATTTCACCCACCATGATCACATCGGGATCTTGGCGCAGAAAAGCGCGCAGCGCGGTAGAGAAATTGAGACCCGCTTTTTCATTGATATTGACCTGGTTGACGCCAGGCAGATTGATCTCTGAAGGGTCTTCAGCGGTGGAAATGTTGACGCCCGGCTGATTCAGGATGTTCAGACAAGTGTAGAGCGACACCGTCTTGCCGGACCCAGTAGGGCCAGTCACCAGCACCATGCCGTAGGGCCGCGAGATGGCTTCGACCAAGCGCTGTTTTTCCTCGGGTTCGTAACCCAGGGCATCAATGCCCAGTTTGGCGCTGCTGGGATCCAAGATACGGATCACGATCTTTTCACCAAACAGGGTGGGCAGCGTACTGACACGGAAATCGATGGTGCGGTCTGCGCTGACCTTGAGCTTCATGCGGCCATCTTGCGGCAGCCGTTTTTCCGAAATGTCGAGCCGGCTGATCACTTTGATGCGTGAAGCCAGCTTGTCTTTGATGCCGACCGGTGGAGTGGAGATCTCGCGCAATTCACCGTCGATGCGAAAGCGCACCCGATAGGTGTTTTCGTAGGGCTCAAAGTGCAGATCCGAGGCCCGCATATTGAAGGCATCGATGAGCATCTTGTGCAGAAACTTAACAACTGGCGCATCCTCAACGTCAGCCGTGTTGGCCTTGTCGTTGAAGTCCGAGGTCAGCGCGTCGGGCGCGAGTTCATCGAAATCGACGTCGCTGCTGCTGGCCAAGCTGTCGACCACCTGGTTGATGTTCGCAGTCTGGCTGTCGACCAGCTTGGCCAGCTTGTCGTGTTCGACGACCACCCAATCGGCAGCGTATTGGCTCGCGAACTTGATTCTTTCTTGCACCTGCTGATTGGAGGGGTCCGCGGTGGCAATCAGCAAACGGTTGTTGCGCTTGCTCAGGGGCAGGATGCGGTTGTCCGCACACAGCTTGGGATCGAGCAGGTTTTTGGGCAGTTTGGGGGGGTCGACCGCATCCAAGTCCAGCAAAGGCACGGCAAACGCCTGTGACAAAGTGTGGGCCAAGTCGTGGGCCGACACTTCGCCACTGGCCAACAACTCGGCCAGAAACTCCGAGCGCTTTTCTACCGAGCGTTTGTAGGCTTCCTCAGCGGTTGCTGCCCCAACTTTGCCTGCAGCAACCAAGGTCCTGGCGAAACCCGGCAGCGCCATGGAACGGTGATCAGAAGGAGCGGATTCGAGAATTGCCATATTCTCCGAATCTATCGCAAAACTCTCAGGTGCTGGCAACAAAGCGCAACGGCTCCGCAACTAATGTGCAAACCTACCCAAGGCGTTGGAAAAAATATGGTCGGGGTGAGAGGATTCGAACCTCCGGCCTCTACGTCCCGAACGTAGCGCTCTACCAGGCTAAGCTACACCCCGCTTGTGCAGCAGACTCCCAACAGGCGCGCTGTCGAAGTTTGAGGTCGGGCCGCTCAGTGCCGACGCTGCAACAAATCAGTCGCCAATTGTAGCAGGGCCTGTCGGTGGGCGTTGTCGGGTAGCACCGCCAGAGCGTCGACCGCACGCTGTGCCTCAGCCATGGCTGCTTGCCTTGCGGCCTGTAGCCCGCCGCGGCGCTGCACGATGGCCACGATCTCGTCGAGTCGGTCCAGCTGGCCGCCCTCAATGGCTTCGGTGATCAAGGCTTGCTCGGCGTGGTCGGCATGGCGAAGGGCGGCGATCACGGGCAAGGTGACCTTGCCTTCGCGCAGGTCGTCGCCCAGGTTCTTGCCCATGTGGCTGGCCTCGCCTTCGTAGTCCAGCACATCGTCGATCACCTGAAAAGCGGTTCCCAGCGCTTGGCCGTAGGTGGCGCAGGCTTGTTCCCACGCGCTGGGTGCCCCAGCGAGCACCGGCGCCAAGCGGGCGCTCGCTTCAAACAGCTTGGCGGTCTTGGAGCGGATGACATCCAAATACGCCTCTTCGCTCAGACCGGCGTCGCGCATATTGACCAACTGCAGCACTTCGCCCTCGGCAATCACATTGGTGGCGTCCGACAAAATTTGCATCACCCGCATATTCTGGGTGTCCACCATCATCTGAAAGGCGCGGCTGTAGAGAAAGTCGCCCACCAACACGCTGGCGGCGTTGCCAAAGGCTTGGTTGGCGGTCGCTCGGCCACGGCGCAGTGTCGATTCGTCCACCACATCATCGTGCAGCAGCGTGGCGGTGTGGATAAATTCCACCACGGCAGCCAAGGTATGGCGGTGCGGGTCTGAGCACCCCACGGCCCCCGCGCACAGCAGCAGCAGTGCAGGGCGCAGCCGCTTGCCTCCGGAGACAATGATGTATTGGGCTACTTCCTTGACCAAGGGCACCCGCGACACCAAGCGCTGTGCGATCACATCGTCCACCGCGCGCATGTCTGCCGCGATGATGTTCAGGGGGGAGGGCTGGTCAGAGAGGGTCAAAATAGGGTGCTGGCTGAAAAGGATTCAGCCTTGGATTATCTGTCTTATCTGGGCGGGTTCGTGCGAGGTCGGCCACAAGGTCGGCGCGCAGGGGACAAGCCAACAACCCCGAGAGCTTGTTGTTGGCTTGCAACGGGCCACAGAAGTCACGGCTTTGGGCGGCGTTTGCCGACACGGGGGAGGGCACCTCACACTGGCGCAGTGTTTGCGCTGGCGTGCGGGATTGGTTTAGAATGTGTGGCTCAGCGTTTTCTTGCTGAATTTTTCTTTCAGAGGTTCATATGTACGCGGTCATAAAAACCGGTGGCAAACAGTATCGTGTTGCTGCTGGCGAGAAAATCAAAGTAGAACAGATTGCTGCGGAAGTGGGCCAGGAAATCGTGATTGACCAAGTCTTGGCCGTCGGCAACGGCGCTGAGCTCAAGGTTGGCACGCCCCTGGTGTCCGGCGCAACTGTCAAAGCCACCGTGGTGGCACACGGTCGTCACGACAAGGTTCGCATCTTCAAGATGCGCCGTCGCAAGCACTACCAAAAGCGCCAAGGTCACCGGCAGAATTTCACCGAGCTGCAGATCGCTTCGATCGCCGCCTGAGGAGTAGTTTGAAATGGCACAGAAAAAAGGCGGCGGCTCTACGCGAAACGGGCGCGATTCCAAGCCCAAAATGCTCGGTGTGAAGGTGTTTGGTGGTCAGGCGGTCAGCGCCGGTGCCATCATCGTGCGCCAGCGCGGCACCAAGTTCCACCCCGGCGACAACGTCGGCGTGGGCAAAGACCACACCCTGTTTGCCACGGCCGACGGCCAGGTAAGCTTTGCGGTCAAGGGCCCCTTGAACCGCCAAGTGGTGAGCGTGACCCCGGCCTGACCGGGTGTGTTGCGGGGCGCCTCGCGCGCCCTTTACCCCACAAAAGCCCGCTGCATGCGGGCTTTTTGGTTGATGGGCATGTGCCCGGTATGGAGAGCGGCCGATGAAGTTTGTTGATGAAGCCACGATCGAAGTCGCTGCCGGCGACGGTGGCAACGGCTGCGCCTCGTTCCGGCACGAGAAGTACAAGGAATTCGGTGGCCCCGACGGCGGCGATGGTGGACGCGGTGGCCATGTCTACGCCTTGGCCGACGCCAGTCTTAACACCCTAGTCGACTTCCGCTATACCCGCAAATTCGAGGCCGAGCGCGGCGAGCACGGCAAGGGCTCGGACATGTTTGGCGTCAAGGGCAATGACATTGTGTTGAAGATGCCGGTGGGTACCATCATCTCCGACGCCGAGACCGGGCAAGTGTTGTTTGAGTTGCTCAAGCCGGGCGAGCAGATCTTGATCGCCAAAGGCGGTGACGGCGGCTTTGGCAACTTGCATTACAAAAGCTCAATCAACCGTGCGCCACGCCAGAAAACACCCGGCTGGCCTGGCGAGCGCCGCGTATTGCAGCTCGAACTCAAGGTGCTGGCCGACGTGGGTTTGCTGGGCATGCCCAATGCTGGCAAGAGCACACTGATCGCCGCCATTTCCAACGCGCGGCCCAAAATCGCTGACTATCCCTTCACCACCTTGCATCCCAACCTGGGTGTGGTGCGTGTCGGGCCAGAGAAGAGTTTTGTGGTGGCCGACGTGCCCGGCCTGATTGAAGGCGCGTCCGAGGGCGCGGGCCTGGGACACCAGTTTTTGCGCCATTTGCAGCGCACCCGTTTGCTGCTGCATGTGGTGGACATGGCCCCGTTTGACGACGCGGTGGACCCGGTGGCGCAAGCCAAAGCCATTGTGGCCGAACTCAAGAAATTCGACGCCGAGCTGTATGGCAAGCCGCGCTGGCTGGTGCTCAACAAGCTCGACATGGTGCCCGCCGAAGAGCGCGAGGCCAGGGTCAAAGACTTTGTGAAGCGCATGCGCTACAAAGGTCCCGTGTTCGAGATTTCTGCGCTGACCCGAGAGGGCACGCAGTTGCTCATCCAAACCGTGTACCAGCACATCGCCAAGGTGCACCAGGACAGCCAGCCGCCAGTGGTGGTGGATCCCCGCTTCGGCACCGACGCCTCCTGATACAAGACGTTTGACCATGACCGATATCTCTGCTGCGGCGGCTGCCGCTGTGTTCGCCTCGGCGCGCCGCATTGTGGTGAAAGTGGGCTCCAGCCTGGTGACCAACGAAGGCCGGGGCTTGGACGAAGCGGCGATTGCCCAGTGGAGCGAGCAACTCGCCACCTTGGTGGCCGAGGGACGCGAGGTGATCATGGTCAGCAGCGGTGCGGTAGCCGAAGGCATGAAGCGCTTGGGCTGGGCTGTGCGCCCCACCGCCATCAACGAGCTGCAGGCCGCCGCCGCCGTGGGGCAGATGGGCTTGGTGCAGATGTACGAAACCAAGCTGCGCGAGTGCGGCGTGGGCAGCGCGCAGGTGCTCTTGACGCACGCCGATTTGGCCGACCGCGAGCGCTACCTCAACGCACGCTCGACCTTGTTGACGCTGCTGGCGCACCGGGTGGTGCCGGTCATCAACGAAAACGACACGGTCGTCAACGACGAAATCAAATTCGGCGACAACGACACCTTGGGCGCTTTGGTGGCCAACCTGGTTGAAGCCGATGTGTTGGTCATCTTGACCGACCAAAAAGGCCTGTACACCGCCGATCCGCGCAAAGATTCCGCCGCCACTTTTGTCCATGTGGCGCAGGCCGGTGACGCTGCGCTCGAAGCCATGGCCGGCGGCGCGGGCAGCGGCATTGGCAAAGGCGGCATGATCACCAAAATCCTGGCCGCCAAGCGCGCCGCTGCATCGGGCGCCTCCACCGTGATCGCTTGGGGCCGTGAGCCGCGCGCACTCTTGCGTCTGATGGCTGGCGAGGCGATTGGCACCGCTTTGCTGGCTCAGACCGCCAAGTACCAGGCCCGCAAGCGCTGGATGGCCGACCACCTGCAATTGCGAGGTTCGGTCACGGTCGATGCCGGTGCGGTCAGCAAGATCGCTGGCGAGGGCAAGAGCTTGCTGCCCATCGGCATGACGGCGGTGGACGGCGATTTTTCGCGCGGCGAAGTGATCGCGGTGCTGGACCCCGCCGGTCAAGAAATTGCCCGCGGCCTAGCCAACTACGCCAGCCCAGAAGCGCGTTTGTTGTGTCGCAAAGCGTCTGGCGACATCGAGCGCCTGCTCGGCTACGCGGCCGAGCCCGAGATGATCCACCGCGACAACCTCGTGCTCAGGTCTTGATGGCCTGAGGCTCGTTGCCGGGGGGTGTCGGATCAAAGGTGGCGCCGGGCGGCAGTTCCATGTCGCCGTGCCCACCCGGGCGGGCGAAGGGCGAGCGTTCGGTGCGCAGCGGCCGTTGGGCACCACGCAAGTAACGGCCCCGGCCATCGCCCTTGGGCAGGTAGCGTGCCAGTTCCGTCAAGGCCATTTGGTAGACGTCGCGCTTGAACTCGACCACCACGTCCAGTGGCACCCAATAGTCGTTCCAACGCCAAGCGTCGAATTCCGGGTGGTTGGTGGCGCGCAGGTTCAGGTTCCAGTCTTGCGCGACCAGGCGCAACAAATACCAGATCTGTTTTTGACCTTTGTAGTGACCACGTGCGTCGCGGCGGATAAAACGGTCTGGCACCTCATAGCGCAACCAGTCCCGGGTTCGGGCGACGATCGTCACGTGTTCTGGCAAGAGACCTACCTCTTCATGCAGCTCGCGGAACATCGCCTGCTCTGGCGTTTCGCCGCGGTCTATGCCGCCTTGGGGAAACTGCCAAGAATGCGAGCGGATGCGCTTGCCCCAAAACACCTGATTTTTCTGGTTGAGCAGAATGATGCCGACGTTCGGCCTGAAGCCTTCCCTGTCCAGCATAATCGACCCCAAATTTTCAAACTGAATGGATTATGCATGGGGCTTTGCGGCTTGCGAAGCCCTGTCTCCATCACCCCCACCCGCCATGAAAGCCTCGCAATTTTTTGTTTCGACCTTAAAAGAAGCCCCGGCCGACGCCGAGGTGGTGAGCCACCAACTCATGACGCGCGCCGGCATGATCAAAAAACTCGGTGCCGGCATCTACAACTACATGCCCATGGGCCTGCGGGTGATCCAGAAGGTCGAGGCCATCGTGCGCGAAGAGATGAACCGCGCCGGTGCGGTGGAGCTGACCATGCCGGTGGTGCAGCCGGCCGAGCTGTGGCAGGAGACAGGGCGCTTTGACAAGATGGGGCCTGAGTTGCTGCGCATTCAAGACCGGCACGCGCGCGACTACGTGATCCAGCCCACCAGTGAGGAAGTGGTCACCGACATCGCGCGGCAAGAGCTGCGCAGCTACAAGCAGCTGCCGAAAAACTTCTACCAAATCCAGACCAAGTTCCGTGACGAGCGCCGCCCGCGCTTTGGCCTGATGCGTGGGCGCGAATTCATCATGAAGGACGCCTACAGCTTTGACCGCGACGAAGCGGCCGCCAAAGCCAGTTATCAGGTGATGGCGAGCGCTTACCGACGCATTTTTGACCGCTTCGGTTTGCGCTACCGCGCGGTGGCCGCCGACAGCGGCGCCATCGGCGGCGACCTGAGTGAAGAGTTCCAGGTGATCGCGGCCACCGGCGAAGACGCTATCGTCTACTGCCCCAACAGCGACTACGCCGCCAATATGGAGAAGGCCGAGGCCGCTCCACCGAAACAGGCGCGCGCCGAAGGCGAGCAGTCACTCACCCAAACGCCGACGCCAGGCAAAAGCACCTGCGCCGATGTGGCGGAGCTGCTCGGTCTGCCGCTGGCGCAGACGGTCAAGTCGCTGGTGTTGGCGTCGGACCAACTGAACGACGCCGGTGAAGTGGTCAAGAGCCAGGTCTGGCTGCTGCTGCTGCGTGGCGACCACGACATGAACGAGGTGAAGGTCGGCAAAGTGCCCGGTTTGGATGCCGGCTACCGCTTCGCCACCCTGGCCGAAATCGAGGACCACTTTGGCTGCAAACCTGGTTACCTGGGCCCGCTGAATCTGAAAAAACCGGTGCACCTGGTGGTGGACCGCGAAGTGGCGGTGATGAGCGATTGGGTCTGTGGCGCCAACGTGGTGGACTTTCACTTCACCGGCGTCAACTGGGGCCGCGACCTGCCCGAGCCGGAAGTGGTGGCCGACCTGCGCAATGTGGTGGCGGGCGACCCGTCGCCGGATGGCAAAGGCGTCTTGGCCATTGAGCGCGGCATTGAGGTGGGCCATGTGTTCTACCTCGGCACCAAATACAGCAAGGCGATGAACGCCACCTTCTTGGACACCGACGGCAAGCCCAAGCATTTTGAAATGGGCTGTTACGGCATTGGTGTGACGCGCTTGCCGGCGGCGGCGATTGAACAAAACCACGACGAGCGCGGCATCATCTGGCCCGACGCGATCGCCCCCTTCCGTCTGGTGATTTGCCCGGTGGGCGCCGACCGCAGCGAAGCGGTGAAGCAGGCCGCCGACGAGCTGTACGCCGCGCTGCTGGCCTGGGGTGTGGATGTGATCTTGGACGACCGGGGCGAGCGCCCGGGCGCGATGTTCGCCGACTGGGAGCTGATCGGGGTGCCGCACCGGGTGACCATCGGCGACCGGGGGCTAAAAGAAGGCAAGGTCGAGTACCAGCACCGCCGCGACAGCGCCGCGACGGCTGTGCCGGTCGACCAGACCCAAGCTTTTCTGAAAGAGCGCCTGGCGTGCTGATGGGCGGCTGATGGCAGCGACAAGCGCCGGGGAGGGCGCGGGACCCACGGGCGGCACAGCGGTGTCGCGCCGTACCGGTTTGTGTTGGGTGGGGGCAACCCTGTTGGCGTGGCCTAGCCTGCCCTGGGCTGGGCAACTGGAAGAGCCCCTGGCCGATTCGGTGCGCACCGCCTTGAGTGCGGCGGTGGCCAATGCGGCGCCACCGGTGCCGAGTTTTCCCACGCCTGAGCGGCGACTCGCCTACCTGCGCTGGTTGGCGGCGATGAGCGACCGCCTGCAACGGCGCAAGCCCGACTTTCAGACGCGCATCGACTTCTTGCAAACCGTGTGGTACGAGACCAAGCGCGCTGGGCTCGACACCACGCTGGTGTTGGGCTTGATTCAGGTGGAAAGCGCCTTTCGCAAACACGCGGTGTCGCGGGTGGGCGCGCGTGGTTACATGCAGGTCATGCCGTTTTGGGCGCGCTTGATCGGCGACGGCGACGTGAGTCGGCTCTTTCACATGCAGACCAATTTGCGTTTTGGCTGCGTGATCTTGGCGCACTACCTGGAGCGCGAAAAGGGCAACACCTTCATGGCGCTGGGGCGTTACAACGGCAGCCGGGGCAAGGCGGTGTACCCCGATGCGGTGACCGCTGCCGCACGCCAGTGGGCACACCCGGATGCCTGAGCAAGACGCTTATTGGCTCAGTGGGTTGATGTAAGTGCCCGCTGCACGGCGCTGTGTCACATCGTAGCCAAACCACTTTTCGGACACCCGCGCCGCGCTACCGTCTTGGCGCATGGTTTGCAAGCAAGCGTTGATCTGCTTGAGCAGCTCGGTGCTGCTTTTGGGCACCAACATGCCGAGGCGCACCGGTGCCGACATGGGGGTGGTGGTCTTGATCGGCAGGCGCTGCGCGTGAATCACATGCTCGATGATCAGGGCTTCTTCGATCACCGCATCCAGTTTTTCACTGGCCAAGTCGGTCAACGCTTCTTCGATGCGGTTGTATTTGCGATAGCCCTTGCCCAAAGCCGCCAGCACCTGGTCTTCGACGGTGGTATTGGCCAGCAAGCCCAGCCGTTCGATTGGAATTTCCTCTAAGGTGAGGAAAGTGCGGTCGTCGTTCTCGTGTTGCGCCAGCATCAGGCGAAACTCTTGCAGCCCGTTGGTGAAAGCAAAATCGCCCACCAAGTCGGGGACGCGGGTAAAGAAGTTGCCCAACACGTCAATTTGTTGGCGGCGCAGGGCTTGCAACATCTCGGCATAGGTGCCGCTTTGGACTTTGAGTGTCACTCCGAGATGGCTCGCGACTTCGGCGCCCAGATCGACGTGAAAGCCCTGCAAGGTTTGGCTGTCGCGGTCCAGCCAGCTGAACGGGCGGTAGTTGTTGAGGAATCCCCAGCGCAGCGTGCTTGCTGCGGCCACTTTGGGGCGCGCAGCAAACAGGCACGCACCCACGCCGGCAGCCAGCAAACGGCGGCGCGAGAAGAGGGGGGCAACCACGGGCTTCATGGGTGGAAGTTCCCCTCAAAGCAGTGGCGGGCTTCATGCCCCAGGTAATTGATGCCGTACTCGCGACCGGTGATCACGGTGCACTCTTTGCGCACCACGTTCCAGTAAGCACAAGCCATCGGCAAACTGTACGGGGTGATAGGGATGCCGGTGATGCGCGCACACAGGGTGTGCACGTCTTGTCGTGGCTGCCAATTGATCCGGGAGCTTTCCATGATCCGCTGGCTCTTGGACAAGGGCTCAAAGTACGCCATGTCCACGCTGGGAGGCACAACCATGGTGGTGCTGCAAGCAGCAAAGCCAACCGCGATGCCAAGCATCAGGGTCAGGCGCAGCAGGCTCAGCAGGCGATTCATGATTGTCCTTCGAAGCAGAAGCGGATCAAATGCCCCAGGATGGAATGGGTGGTGCGTGGATTGGTGTAGACGGTACAACGCTGCTGAGCCGGGTGGCGCAAAGCGCAACCTTTGGGTTGCCATTGCAGCACTTGTGAGCCTTCTTGGCTGGACCCACACTGGCTGGGCAGATCAGACTCCCACACCAGAATTGGCGGTTTGCTCAGGCGTTGTCCCGGTGCGGTCTTGGCGGAAAAGTGCGAGAGATCGAAGTCCGATGCCGGCAGAGCGTGGCTCAACAGTATATGGGAGCCCAAAAGCCACACGAGAGCGGTACGCAGCGGTTTCCATGAATTTGTTCGCGGCATGAGGAAAAGTGTGGTTTTGGTAGAAAAATAGCAACCATCGGATAGATTACATCAGAAATTTTGGCCGCGCGGGCAAGTGCCGGTGTCGGTGGTCGACATCCGTGGTGTGGCAGAGTGGGGTGAAGCGCGGCGGACCTCTTGGACCGCCGCAGGGCGCGGGATCAGCCTGCGCCGTCGATGATGATTTCGATGCGCCGGTTGCGGGCGCGGCCCATCGCGTTGTCGTTGCTCTCCAGTGGCCGGGTGTCGGCAAAGCCAGAGACACTCAAGCGGCCTGGCGGCACACCAGCGGAGCCGGTCAGGTAGTCGGCCACTGCGCCAGCGCGTGCACCCGACAAGTCCCAGTTGGAGCGGAACCGCTCATTGAACACCACGGGCACATTGTCGGTGTGGCCTTCGACGAACACCCGTCCATTGCTGGGCGCAATGGTCTTGCCCACCTGGCCAAGCACCGCCGCAAAGCCCGGTTGCAGATCCGCGCTGCCTGAGTTGAACGAGCCTTGTTCGGCCAGCCGGATGATGATGCGTGCGCCGTCGCGCTCGACTTCAGCTTTGCCGCTTTCAATTTCTTTGGCAAGTTCTGTGCGGATGCGTTCGTATTCGCTGTTGCTCTTGGCGCTGGCGCCACTGCCTGCTGCGCCGCCAGTACCCGCGCTGCCGCTCTGGTTGCGCGTGTCGCGCACCTCGATCGGGACTTCGGCCTGGGCTTGCACGTCGGCCACCTTGGCAAAAAACTCGATTTCGCCCTGGCTGACGCGACCCGCTTGGTTGGGGCCGCGCTGGGCCGCTGCGGCTGCTTGTGCGCCCGACGCGCTCGCTCCAGCGGCCTGGGCGCCAGAGGCGCTTGCGCCGCCAGCTTGGGCACCAGAGGCTGGTCCGCCGCTGGACTGCCCCGCTGCGGCGCCACCACTTTGTGCCCCACTGGCACCTGCCCCCGCGCTGGCCGAGCCGCTGTTGCCTGCGCCGGCTTGTTGGCTGCCAGACTTTCCGGCGCCGCCGCCACCGCTGGGCGTGTCGTTCATTTGGACAACGACTTTGCCGTTCTCCAGTTTGACCTCCACCTCACCACGGCTGATTTCCTGCGCCAGCGCCTGTTGGGTTGCCTCTAGAGCCTGTTGGGCCTCGGGGGCCACATCGGTCTTGAGTTCGACGTTTTCCTTGCGGTCGTCGGTGGTCTGCTGGCGGATGGTGTTGATCGGCGTGGGTTGGGCCACCGATGGCGAGAAATGCTGGGCAATGATGCTTTGTGCCTTGGGCGACTCCACCACCGGGATGAGCCGTTGCACCCCAAAAGAGTTTTTGAGCGAGCCATTGATCTGCTTGAACTTCGGCACGTTCATTTCGGCGAAGGACAAGATCAGCACAAAAAAGGCCATCAGCAGCGTGGCCATGTCGGCAAACGTTGCCATCCAAGCGGGAGCACCCTTTGCACACGGCGGGCACTCCTCACATTTGGGACAGTCGTCCGGCCCAAAAGCTTTGGGTGGTGGCGGTGGTGGCGCCTCTTCGGCGACGGGTTTCTGGTCTTCGTCGGCCACGGTGTGCTCCCTGCTGCCAGCGATCAGCCGGCGGCCGCTTCAAGCTTGGCGCGCGCCTTGGGGTGGACAAAAGGCATCAGGATATCGGGCAACATGCGCGGGTTGCCGCCACTCTGGATGAACATCACCCCTTCGATGATCAGTTCGTGGTTGAGCGACTCGGCTTGGTCGAGCTTGGCCAGTTTCTGGTTGAGCGGAATGCAGATCACGTTGGCAATCACCGCACCGTACATGGTGGTCAGCAGCGCCACCGCCATCGCCGGACCGATCGATTTGGGGTCGCTCATATTGCCCAGCATCAAGACCAGACCGACCAGCGTACCGATCATGCCCATGGCGGGGGCAATCTCTTGGGCTGATGCAATAAACGCCATGCCTTCGCTGTTGCGTTTCTGGATCATGCCCATTTCGCGTTCCATGGTGGCTTTGATCAACGAGGGCTCGGTGCCGTCGACCAGCATGCGGATGCCTTTGGCCAGAAAGGGGTTGGGAATTTCCTGGCCTTCGAGCGCGATCATGCCGTCCTTGCGCGCGATGGTGCCGAGTTCGACCAGCTTTTCGATCAGGTCTTCGGGCTTGTCGACCTTGTACTTCACCGTTTTGAGCGCGACCCCCACCGAGCCGACAAACTCGGGAATGGAACTGCGCGCCAGCACGGCGGTCAGCGTGCCCAGCACCACGATATAGACCGATGGCATGTCGATGAACGGGCCGGGGTCGCCCATGGCCATCAAAATCAGTCCAAAAGTGGCGGCAAAGCCAATGATCGTTGCGATATCCATGGTGCGCTCAGTTCTGGTAAGTGCAAGTGTTTGCGTTATGCTGCCTGCGTGGGGCAGGCTCTCCCGGAAACACCGATGGCGTCCACCAGCGTTCTGTGTTTAGGATTCGGTTGAGAGGCAAAGTTCTTGAGTGCTTTGTTGGATTTGACAATTTTCTGATGGTTTCCATTTTGGCTCAAGCGACGGTCCGTCGCACCGATACCAACACAAGGGCTTGACCATGACTGCAACCATGTTTGGACGAACTGCCGGACCACTGGCGATGCTGCTGCTGCTGACCGGTTGCGAGCGCTACTTGCAACAGCCGTCTTGTAACGACTACATCCAGGCTGGCGATTTTGGCTCGCTCTCGGTGGACGAGCGTGGCATGGCAGCGGACCGCAACACCGGCACCCGCTGGTACCGCTGCCAGGCGGGTGAGCGCTTTGTGGATGGCCAATGTGTAGGACGTGCGCTGGAATTGTCCCAAGCCGACGCTGTGCAGTACGCCAAAGAGTTCTCAGAAGCATCGGGCAACTCGTGGCGCTTGCCCACCTTGCGCGAGATGGCCACCTTGCGCCAAGACAAATGCCATAAGCCTGCCATCAATACCCAGGTGTTCCCCTCGATACAGATCGGCAACTATTGGACTTCGTCGAGCAGTCCCAATGGCAGCTATTTTGGTTGCACCACGTACACGTTCAATGGTCATGATTTTTGTCGGGAGCCCGCGACCAACGCGCGGCCTTTTCTGCTGGTGCTCGACTGAGCGGGCTTGGAGCCAATGGTTCAGGGCAGTCGCAGCTCGTATTTGTTGATTTTTTCGATCAGGGTGGTGCGTTGCAGCCGAAGCAGCCGAGCACTCTGCGACACATTGCCACTGGTGCGGGCCAGGGCTTGTTCGATCAAACTGCGCTCAATCTGAACGAGCTGGTCTTTTAAGGCAAGGCCTTCGGGGGGCAGCTGCACCAGACCTTGGGCCAGACAAATGATTTCCTCGACCTCATGGGCGTAGTGCTCTTGCTCCGTGTCCTGCGCGGCCGTGCTGGCGACGGAGCTCTGCGCCCACAGTGCCAGTTCCTCTTCAGGGGCGGGCTCGGGATACCGCGCCGCCGGGGTGCTGGCACTGACCGCTACCGTGCTCAGCGTGGGTGCCGGCGCGTTGGCCGCCATGCTCGGCTCGGCTTCCATGGCGAGCAGCACTTCCATGGGGCAGGCCGCTTGGGAGCGCCGCTGTTCAGCGGCTTCGCGTTGGATTTGTGCCAGCCCGGCAGGCATCATGGACGGTGCGATGTCCTGCAGCCGCAGTTCGCGTCCAGCGTACAGGGTGGTGAAGCGGTCTACCAAGTTCGCCAGTTCGCGCACATTGCCCGGCCAGCGGTAGCGCATCAGGGCATCGGTCAGGTCGGCGCCAAATCGGATGGGCGGTGTGCTGTTGCGCGCATAGTGGGCTGCATAAAAAGCCAGCAGATCTGGAATATCCAGCGGTCGCTCGCGCAGCGGCGTGGTCTGACAGGGCAACACATTGAGCCGGTAGTACAGGTCTTCACGGAAGCGCCCTTCGGCCACCTCCTGTTCGAGGTTTTTGTGGGTGGCGGCCACCACCCGCACATCGATACCCACCTCGCGCGTTGCGCCAATGGGCAAGATGGTGCGCTCCTGCAGCACGCGCAGCAGCTTGACCTGCATATCCAGCGGCAGATCGCCCACTTCGTCGAGAAAAATGGTGCCGCCTTGGGCCAGCTCAAAGCGTCCGAGCCGGTCGTTAAAGGCCCCGGTGAAGGCGCCTTTGCGGTGGCCAAACAGCTCACTCTCGATCAGGTCCCTCGGGATGGCGCCGCAGTTGATGGGCACAAAAGGGCCTTTGTGCCGTTGGCCTTGGGCGTGCAAAGCCTGGGCAATCAGTTCCTTGCCTGTGCCACTTTCCCCCGTAATGAGGACGGTGGAGTCCGAAGGAGCAAGCGTCTTGATCAGCGCCTTGACGCCCCGGGTGGGGTCGCTTTGGCCAATGATCGGTGTCGCGGTGAAAGTTTTCATGCCGGAAACCCCTGGTGTCTTGTTTTTGTAATTAGAACGAATTAAATTGAAGAGGCGTGCAAATTAATACTTGTCAGCTTGTTTGAGATTTGATTCAAAGATAACCTGCAAATATCATTTTTGCAATTCAAGAAAACTGGTTTCGCGCCGATCCTGAGTCAGAGCAAGCCGGCGCCCAGAGCGCTGTTGGAAACTGTCCACATCTTGAGGGCATGAGGTAATGAGCATGAAAACTTTTGTTACTTGGGGTGTGTGTGCCGCCATGGCTGGGCTGTTGGGTTGCCAATCGGTGCCCTTGGGCGAGCCCCAGGCCGATGCCAAAAACTCCATGATTGCCCCCATGGTGGAAAAGCGCGACACGCTGGTCGGAACGGGGTATGCCGTGATCAGTGTGCAAAACCACAAACTGCCTGCCCAGCAGCGTTTGATGGCGATCCGTGCGTCCAAGCTGGAGGCCTATCGGTCGCTGACCGAGCAGGTGTACGGCCAGTATCTGGATGCCACGACCACGGTGTCGGACATGGTGGTCAAAAGCGACTCCTTCCGGTCGCGCGTGGAAGGGGTCATTTATGGTGCCGTGCTGGTGAGCATTGCGCCGGTGGGCGATGACACCTATGAGACCACCCTGTCGCTGGACCGCAGTGTGGTCAACGATTTGCGCGCGCTCTATCTCGGGCAGCTGACCGCCCGCAAAAAGCCATGAGGCCGTCTGCGTCTGGCGCCGCGTTGCTGTTGGTGGTCCTGCTGGGATCGGGCAACGGCTGGGCGCAGGCGCCGCAGACCGATGCCGTGCCCTTGCGCGCCTCTGCCGAGCAGCAAACCGAGGCGGTGCGCCGCGCCTTGCTGGAACAGGCCCTTAAGGGGCCGGTGCGGGTGGTGTCTCACGCTTGGATCGATGCCGAAGGCCGGCTACATGAAAACGCCCAGTTCACCGGCGACACCACGGTGCGCGGGGTGCGTGTGGGCAGCTATCTGAATGGTGGTGAGGAGCCGACCGCCGAGGTCGACGCGGTCGAGGCCAGCGAGCCGGCCAGTTGCCACGAGCGGGCCGTGCCGTGGCGCCGTCCCGCTTTGGTTCGCACGGCGTTGGGCGATGGCTTTGCCACGCCCGAGCGTGCCTTGGTCCAAGGCCTGCTGGCCGAACTCGGTGCGCGATTGCACAACGAGCGTGGTCATGCCAACACATGGGTCGCGCGCGAGGCGGGCTGGCGGCCGGTCAACCACTACGAGGCCATGCTGGTGGGGGCAGCGGCGCGCCAAGCCGATTGGGAGTTGGAGGTGGGTTTGTCGCCGGCGCGCGAACGCCCGGGGCTGGCACCGCCAACCGCCTCGGCCCGAGCGGCTCTGTCGCGGTGGGGGGTGTTGCCCGCTCAGATGCCTTGGGCCATGCGTTTGTCGCTGCGTTGGACGGACCGCCACGACAGCCAGCGCCAGCACCTGTGGGCGGCGGATGTGCTGGTGCAGGCCGAGTCCGCTCAGCGCGACGGTGCCCAGGCGCTGGCACTGGCGCGCGCTGCCTTACAAGCGCAGCTGCAACAGTGGTTGGTGCAACTCGACGAGGTGCTGGTGTGTGAACCGGTGGTGGCTGCGGTCGACAGCGCGGGCGAGTCTTTGTGGCTGCAACTCGGCAGCGACAGCGGCATCCGCTTGGGCGATCGGGTGTTGCTGATGGAGCGCACTCAGGTGCCACAACGTGTGCTGGAGCCGTCGGCCCTGCGTGGTCTGGGCATGGCCCAGGTGGCGCAGCTAGACTCTGGTCAGGCCCGTCTGCAATGGCTGGGCGGGCCACGCCCATCGGGGCAGCCCAGTTGGGTGGCGGTGCCGCTGCAGTTGGCGCCGCGTTTGTGAACGCGCAGGAATACGCCATGGCCACATTCCGATGTCTTCCCTATCTGCTGGCGGCTTGGCTTGGGCTCAGCGGCGTCACCGCTTTTGCGCAGCTTGCGTCAGCGTCTTCGGCGCCGGAGGTCCAGAGTGCTACCCGGCAAGCCCTGGAGACCTTGTTGGGCTCGCTCGCCCAGGGGGAATCGTTGATACCGCCGGCCGCGACCCCCGCCGGTGCCGGTGCGACAGCCGCACCGACCCAAGCGGCGGTGCCGGTGCGACAGCGTGTCCAGGTGCGACCAGGCGAAACCCTGGACCGGGTGCTGCGCCGCACCTTGTCGCACCTGCCCATCAAGGATTCGGTATTGCGTGCCGCGTTTGTGGAGATCAATCCAGACGCTTTTGTGGGGGGCTCGCCGCACCGCTTGCGCGGCGGTGTTGAGCTCTGGGTGCCCAGTCCAGAGGACGTGCGGCGGCTGATTTTGCGCGACAGTGCAGCGCCAGCGGCCGCGCGGCCCAGCGCACCAGCACCGGCGCCTTCGCCGGATGCGAGCGCCACCACGGCCGAGTTCACTGTGCCGGACACCAGCGACTGGGTGCGCTTCCCCTAGGCCGCTGCGATGTTGCCAGGCACCGATGCGGCCGCTCTGAGCGCCAAACCACCGGTCATCATGCTGGAGGGGCGTCTGCCGGTGCTCGAGGCCCCGGTGGCCAAAGCCCTGGGGCTGCACGACGGCCAGGTGGTTCGGCCCACGGTCGAAGTGCGTGAAGGTCAGTTGGTGCTCACCTTAAAAGGCCAAGTGCTGCCCTGGCCTTTGCCCAACGACCTGCGCATGGTGGCCGGCGACCGGCCCGCTTACCGCGTCCAGATAGATGCCCAAGGTGTTGCGCGTTTGTTTGTGGTCACTTCTGCGCAAGGCCAAGCTAGCTCAAGTGCGGCAGCCAATGTGCCGCAAAGGCTGGAGCAGTTGCTGCTGCGTCCCACGGGCATGGAGGCGCTCGCTCACTTGCTGCGCCCCGGGGTGTTGCCAGCGATGTTGGCGGCCAGCCCACAGCCCGAGGTGGGCCAACTGATCGATCAACTGCTGCGCCTGCGGCCGTCGATGGCGCAACCGAGCGCGCAGGGCTTGCGCCATTGGCTGCGCCACAGCGGCTGGTCGGTGGAGTCCCATCTGGCCAAGGGGGAGAACGTTTCGGGGCATGCCAAAACCCTGATGCGCCAGATCCTGGCCCAGTGGTCACAGGCGCCAGAGCAGGTCATGCGCCTCTTGTCTGAAGCGCTCGATGATCTAGAAGGGGCGCAGGTGCAGTCGGGCAATGAGCTGTTGCAGGCGGGACGCGATGGCTGGATCAGCCTGGTCTTGCCTTTTGCCGATGCCGATCCGGTGCGACTTCGCTTTAAGGGAGGGCGCCGCAAAGGTGAGCGGGGTGGCGATAGCCCGCCCTTGGTGATTGATTTGCACACCCGCAGCCGCGAGCTGGGTGAGGTGTGGCTGCAGACCCGGATTGCGCAGCAGACCCAAGTGCAGATGACGATGTGGGCGCTGCAGGAGGACGTGGTGCTGCAAGCCCGCGCCGCCAGCGGCGACTTGCGCGATGCGATGGAAGACGCCGGCCTGTCGCTGTTGAGTCTGCAGGTGGTGCATGGTGCGCGCACCCAAGACGATGGTCCGGCCCTGCCCGATGGCACGGGGCGCCTGGTGGATATTCAGGCATGAAGTCCCCGAGCCGCGAAGCCATCGCCATCGAATATGGCAAACGCCAAGTGCCGGTGCTCAGCGCCCGCGGCCACGGGGATGTGGCCGAACGCATCCTGGCCGAAGCGCGCCGCCAAGGCGTGCATGTGGCGGAAAACCCCACTTTGCTGGCTTTGCTGAGCCGGGTCGATTTGGACGAGGATATTCCGCCCGAGCTCTACAACGCGGTGGCGGTGGTGCTGGCCTGGGTGTATTGGCTCAAGGGCATGAAGCCCGGCGACGAAAAGCGCTGAGGAGCCGCAGCCTCTGCTTGTGCGCCAAGCGGCGGAAGCGTCAGAACGCGCCGTAGCCGCGCGCGCCCAGTTTGCGCGAGAGCTGACCCAAGCGGTCGTAGAGGTCCACCCCGGTGTTGGTGGGGTCGGCGTGCAACACGCCCAAGGTGTTGTGCACCGCTTCGAGCTGGCAGCGGGCGAGGTATTCGTTGCGGCGGTGGGCTTCTTGACAAGCGACCACTTGCTCAATCACTTGTTGCCATGGGGCATCGAGCGGGCCGTCGGCTCTGCGGTTGCCCACCAGCGCGGCCAGTTGGTCGAGCGCCCGGGTTTTGTCGATCTGCAACTGCTCGACACGGTCGGCGTTTTTGTCTTTGAGTGCGGCAAATTCGGCATCGAGCAGCGCCGCCAGCGCGGCGGCGCTGTCCAGCGCGGTCTGCAGATCGGGGTGAACGGCGGGGGCAGTCACCGGCGCATCAGCCTTTGATCATTTGTTCGATCGCCACGAAGCTCTCGGCAATGCGGCGGGCGTTGAGTGGGTATTGACCGTCTTGGATGGCCTGTTTGATCGCATCGACCTTGGCGCGGTCAAAGCTGCCTTCGGAGATGGCCTGCTTGGCAACATCGCTGAGCACCAACTCGTCGGCACCCGGTGAGGCCGCCGCAGCCGGTTTGCCGGAGGCGGCTTTGTCCGCCGCTTTTTCCAAGCGCTCGTTGTTGTATCGGTCCAACGTGCCGGTGCCCAATTGGCGGCTGTAGGCGTTGATAGGAGAGTTCATGGCGGTTTCCATTTCTGGTCCGAAGAGTCAAGCCCGGACCGCGCTTGTCAGAGGAATCGGTCCGCTGGCAGAAAACTTGAGGCTTGGTCTTAAAAAATAAAACATTCTTCTAAATCAAAGGCCTGCAGCGGTCCCCAAGCCGGTGACGACCCCACTGATGATGCGCCCAGAGTCGCGATTTTTCAAGCGCACGGGCTCTCCCATGCGGCCATTTTCTAGGGATTCCACCCGCGCACTGATCAGAAACCCAGGGCTGGGGCTCCAACTGAGTTGCACCAACTGTCCTTTGCGCACCAGCCAAGCGGGGCGGATGTCGCTGCTGCGCAGCACAGTGCCTGCCGGAATATCGCGCACCACCTCGGCTTGCAGCACATCCTCCACCCGCTCGACCACCAGCCCAGTGAGCTGGCGTGCCTCGCGCTCTGCCAGCTCCACCTGTTCGGCTTGGATGCGGGTGCCGCGTTGGAGCAAACCACTGGACACCACCACTGTGCGCAACACCGGTGCTGCTGGCGCCGCTGCTGGTGCTGCTGCGGGCGCGGTGGGCGTTGGTGTCTGGGGAGCGGCGGCCGTGTTGGGCAGAGCCACCCGCACAAAAACCTGCCACTGGGGCTGGCTGCAGCGCGCGCGCACCGACTCGGGCTGGTTGGCGAAGGGCTGATCGAGGTTCCAGAGTGTCTGACACGAGCGGCTGGCCACCCGCGGATCAAGCGGAAGCACTTGGATGTGATCGGCGGGCACGCTGTGGCGTGCCGACATCCATTGCCGGACTTGGTTTTCCAGTCCGCTGTTGGCGGGTGCGGGCTGGGCCTGTGCATGGCCGCTCGCCAGCCCTGCCAAGACCCAGAGCAGCGCTGCTGCAAACGCTGACAGCCAGCGCCCAAGGGCCGCTGCGTGCGCTGTTGCTTGAAGTTGGCCTGTGTTTTGCATGCTGATCTCCAGGTGTGGGGTTTTTGACGGCCCCGCTGTGTGATCCTCCTGTAAGCAATATCAATACCAGCACAACCGACGCTTGCCTTTTCCTGCCATGTCTGATCGCCCCATTTCCAGTCTCAGCACCTTGCAGACCGAGCCATCCTTTGTGGCCAGCGCGGCGCCGTCTGCGCCGCCTGCGGAAGGTCGGTTTGGCGAGGTGATGCGCCAAGTGCGCCAAGGCGACACCCTGATTGGTTTGGTCAAGCGCCACTACGCTGCAGCGGGTCAGACCGTCTCTGAGCAGCAGGCCTACCGGCTGGCCCACCAACTCGCGCGCGACAACGGCATCCGCAACGCCGACCTGATCCTGCCTGGTCAGACGGTGGCCTTGGACCGGCTGCCGGTACAGGCCAGCGCGGCCAGCTGGGCGCAGACGCAGCAGGCTGCACAGGCCCGACCAGTGGTGGCGCACACCGCAGCCGCTGTCGCTGCTGCACCGCGCCAGCCGCTGCACAGCTACCGCGCAGACGGCAACCACCCAGTGCTGGAGCGCACCTTGCAGCGCGCGGTGCAAAAGGGCTTTGTGCCACCCCACGAGGCGCAGGCGGTGCACCGCCGGGTGCTGGAGATGGCCGACAAATATGGTTTCAGCCCAGACGACTTTGCCAAGGTCTCGCTGATGGAGAGCGATGGCATGAACCCCAAGGCCAGCAATGGCAGTTGTCACGGGATCATCCAGTTCTGCGGGGGCTCTGGCCGTGGTGCCGACAGTGTGGGGTTTGGCCGCAATGCCCGCGACATCTTGGGTTTGGGCGTGCTCCAGCAACTCGATTTGGTGGACCGTTATCTGGCCGACGTCGGACTCTATGCCCGCAAGACACCGCTCAAGCTCGACGACCTTTACCTTTCGGTGCTGATGCCATCGGCACGGCGCGAAACGCGGGCCGATGTGCCCTTGGACATTGCGGGTCAGCAGGCGGCCAAGCTGTATGTGGGTGGCAACCGCGCGGGGCACATCACGCGCCAGTCGATTGTCCAGGGCTTGGTGCAGCACGCCATGGCCCGTTTGGGTGGGGACACCAGCGCTCCCGCCAAAGTGGCGCGCTCCGCTGAGCCGCCCGTGCAGGCACCGTAAAGCGGCAAGCCGCCTTCGGGCATGGCGGCAATTCTTTGCCGCAGGTGTGCGGGCCGCTGCAGGTGGCTCTCTGGCTTTGTCTATGAGTAGCAGCGCTGTCGGCTGGGGTGGCACGGTCTTTGCAAACCCCTTGGGCAAGACCGGTTGTGTCGACCGGGCTGTCAATGAATCGGCAGCACCCGACATCGCTGAAGCCCTCTGTTGACGGAGTGATCATGAAATTGCTGGACAACGCCCTCGGCATCCACGAGCAGGCCCTGCAGGTCAGGAGCCGCCGTCTGGAAGTGCTCGCGCAGAACATCGCCAACGCCGATACGCCGAACTACAAGGCGCGCGACATCGACTTTCGTGCGGTGCTCAGCGACGTGGGGCGCCAAGAAAACGCGCTGGTCAGCACCCAGAGCCGGCATTTCGACATGGCGCAAGGCATTGATGCCGATGGCATGCGCTTTCGCACGCCGTTCAACACCTCGTTTGATGGCAACACGGTGGAGATCAGCGTGGAGCAGGCCCAGTACGGTAAAGCGGCGGCCGACTACCAGGCCACGTTGAACTTTCTGGAAAACCGCATCAGCGGCATCCGCAAGGCCCTCAAAGGAGAGTGAGCATGGCTCTGGACAGCATCATCGGCATCGCCGGCACCGCCCTCAATGCGCAGCTCACCCGCATGAACGCGACCGCGTCCAACTTGGCCAATGCCGGCACCACCGCCAGCTCTGCGGAAGAGGCTTTTCGCGCCAAACGCCCGGTGTTCAAGGCGCTGGTGGAGGAGCGCATGACCCACGGTGGCGCGCCCTATGTGGGTGGGGTCAAAGTCGATCAAGTGGTCGACGACCCGGCAGAGCCTCGCCTGGTCTGGGATCCGAACAACCCACTGGCCGACGACAAAGGTTATGTCTACCAGTCCAACGTGAGCGAGGTTGCCGAGATGGTCGACATGATGGCCGCCGCCCGTTCCTACCAAAACAACGTCGAAGTCATCAACACCGCGCGCCAGTTGCTGATGCGCACGCTCGACATCACCAAATCCTAAGAGCAGAGGAATCCACCATGTCCGTTGATACGCTGAACTCCGCCAAGCTGCTGGGCAATGTGACCCGCTACGAAGACGTGGCCACGCCCAAAGGCCGTGGCGGCGAAGACATGGGCAAACAGGATTTCCTGACCCTGTTCACCGCCCAGCTCAAGAGCCAGAACCCCCTCGATCCAGTGAAAAACGAGGCTTTTGTGGCCCAACTCGCACAGTTCTCGCAGCTCGAAGCGCTCACCAATATGCAAGGCTCCATGGACAACCTGGTCAACACCATGGCGGGAGAGCGCATGCTCAACGGGGCCTCCTTGATTGGTCTCAAAGTGGCGGTCTCCGACAGCCTCAGCCGTCTGGAGCAGGGGGGCAGCATCGAAGGCAAGGTGGACCTGCCCTTTGGTGCCAGTGGCATCAAGGTCAGTGTCTATGACCAACAAGGCGGGCTGGTGCAGGAGCTGGCCGCTGGCCCCCAGACGCCAGGCACCGCTAGCCTGGTGTGGGACGGCACCGACGCCATGGGCAATCCCGTGCCCGCCGGTTTGTACCGCTTAAAGGCCAATGCGGTGGTCAATGGCCAAAACGCCGATGTGTCGGTCGACACCTTGGCCACCGTCCGGTCCGTCAGCACCAACCCCAGCGACGGCAGCGTCAGCCTCGAACTCGAAGGCGGCAAGTCCGTCTTGATGTCCAGCGTCAAACGCGTTGGATTCTGAAACCCATTTCCCCGATTCACAACAGGAGCCGAACACCATGTCGTTCTATACCTCCCTCACCGGTCTGAATTCCGCCACCGCGCAGTTGGGTGTCACGTCCAACAACATCGCCAACGTGGGCACCACCGGTTTTAAGCGCTCGCGCGCCGACTTTGGTGACATCTTTTCGACGTCGCCCTTGCAGAAGTCGTCGAGCAATATTGGCCAGGGTGTTTCACTCAAGCAGGTGAGCCAAGAGTTCAGCCAGGGCAACGTGACCACCTCGGGCAACTCGCTCGACCTGGCCATCACCGGCGACGGCTTCTTTCCCTTGCGCTCGCCCGATGGCCTGCAAGAGGTCTACACCCGCAACGGATCGTTCATGCTCAACGACCAGAACAACGTGGTCAACTCCACCGGCCAGCGCCTGTTGGCTGCCTCGGTGGACTCGTCGGGCAAGGCGGATTTGGAGCGTTTGTCACCAATGGTGATTCCACCAAAAACATCTGGCGAGGCCAAAGAGACCACCAGCATCCAGTTGGGCCTGAACCTACCGGCAGATTCGCCGGTGATTTTGGAAGAGTTTGATCGCAACAATCCGAGCACCTACAACAAGAGCACCGCGCTCACGGTGTACGACAGCGGCGGCAACGGTTATCTGGCCACGGTCTATTACGTCAAAACCCAGAACGCCAGCCCGGGCAGTCCATTCTCCAAATGGCAGACCTACTTCTTTGTGGGTGACACAGAGGTTCGTCCAGCGCTGCAGCAGGCCACCAACAGCACGGGCAGCCCGCTCTACGTGAACCGGTATGGCGATATCAAGCCCCGCAGCGATCCATCGGTGGTGCCGCCTTCCGGCACGGTGGAGATGTACACCTTGGATCAATTGACCGATGTGCGCGCTTCATTGCCCGCTGAGGCCAATGGGTCTTCCTTAGGTTCCGGTGTGTATGCTGCAGGACGGTATACCTCTCTGCCAGTAGGGCAGGATTTGAGCTTCAAGATCACGGTAGATGGTGGCAATGTCACCCCGATCAACTACACCTTGACGGACACCGATAGCGACCCCGCGGTGCTGGCGCGCAACTTGGAAATTAAGGTCAACAACGTCTTGGGCGCCTCAGCAGAGAAGGCCAGGTTTGGCACCGGTGTCAGCTTCGATGTGGCTGCAGCTCGCTTCATTTTCACTTCTGGCGGCACAGGGGATGCGTCAAGCATTCGATTGGAGTCTGAGCCAGGCAGCTTGGCCGAAGAATACCTGGGTATGTACGTCAACCTGCCCACTGGCACTGGTGGAGCCATGGTCAAGTCGAATGTACTGATGACCGATATTGCAGAGAACGCGGTGCGTGGCAAGCCCAGTTTGCCCGCGCAGCTCACCAGCGAGCCGCTGACGCTCAACACCAACCGTGCGGTGTCTGTGATCGAAGCCAATAGCGAGTTTTTGGTGACGGTCAATGGCATTTCGGGTCGGGTCAAAGTGCCGGCCATGTCTTACACCATGGAGGCCTTTGCCCAAGCCCTGCAGGATGGCATCAACCGCATTGAAGAAGGCGGTCGAAAGGTGCTGGGCGTCCAAGTGGCGTTTAACCCGACCACGAAACAGCTCGAATTCACCACTGGCACCACGGGCGATGAATCATCGATTCAAGTCACCGGCCACCCCGACTGGGGTCTGGCCAACACCGAAATGCGCTTTGGTCGCACCACCGAATGGATCAAGCTGGCCCAAAACACGGCTGCAGGCGCTTTGCAGTATGTGAAGAACGGCAAGCAGACCGAAGACGCGTCCGACCTGTCGACCAAAACCGAATGGTGGCCGGTGTACCTGGACCGTGGTGAGCTCACTTTTAACCTGACCGGCAAGCCGGTGTCCCCCATCAAACCCATGGGCTTCGAGACGGTGTTCTTGCAAGGCGGCAAGGGCGCTCTGACGATGTCGATCGACTTCACCCAGTCCACGCAGTATTCCAGCTCGTTCGCTGTACTGTCTCAATCGCAAGACGGCGCGCCAGAGGGCGAGCTGATGGGTCTGGACATCGGTGTGGACGGGTTGGTCAACGCTACCTATTCCAACGGCTCGCAAGTGTCGCTGGGCAAGATTGTGCTGGCCAACTTCTCCAGCCCGACCGGTTTGCGCCAGATTGGCGACGCCAGCTATCTGGCATCGGCCACCTCGGGTATCGCCAAGATCGGTGAGGCCGGTTCGGCTGGCTTTGGTTCGATCCGCGCCGGTGCCACCGAACGTGCCAACGTCGACTTGACCCAAGAGCTGGTGGACCTGATCACCGCCCAGCGCAACTTCCAGGCGAACGCCAAGGCCATCGAGACCAGCAGCACGATGACCCAGGCCATCATCAATATCCGCTCGTAAGCGACGGCGCAGCCCCTGAACCGGAGACCCCACCATGGACCGCCTCGTCTTCAACTCCAGCGCCGCCATCCGCGAGCAGGCCACCGTGCGCCAATCGCTGGTCAACGAGTTGGCCAACGTGGCGACCACTGGCTTCAAGCGCAGCTACGAAGTGGCCTTGCGTTCGGTCAAGGCCGAGGGCGATGGTTTTGATACCCGTTACCAGTCGCAGGCGGTGGCCGACCAGATGATCCAACTCAACCCGGGTCCGGTCATGGCGACGGGACGGCCGCTGGACATTGCCATCACCGGCAAGGCGGTGCTTGGGGTGCAGGCCGGCAACGGTGAGCTGGCATTCAGCCGCCGTGGCGATTTGCGTTTGAGCGTCAACGGCACCTTGGAAGATGGTCAAGGCCGCTTGGTGCTGGGGCAGGGAGGGCCGATCACTGTGCCGCCCGGATTTTTGGTGAGCATCAACCCCGATGGCTCGCTGTTTGCCAACGACCCGGCGCAGCCGGCGGCACCGGGTGTGTTCATCGACCAATTGCTGTTGCGCGATGCCAGCGAAGTCAACTTGCGCCGCCGCGCCGATGGGCTGTTTATGGTCGAAGGCCAGCCACCAGGCAGCGATTTTGCCAGTGGGCCTGAAGCCCCACGCCTGATTCCCCAGGCCCTGGAGGGCAGCAATGTGAACGCGGTGACCACCATGGTCAAGCTCATGGACCACTCGCGCACGTTTGAAGCCCAGATCCGTGTCATCAAGGAAGCCAAATCGCTCGACGAGAGCGGCTCTTCCATGATGAGAAACGCCTGACCCCAGGCCTGACCGATTGAACGACTGAAAGGAGCCCGACCATGGACGCTTCGATGTGGATTGCCAAAACCGGCTTGGACGCGCAGCAGATGCGCATGTCGGTCATCTCCAACAACCTGGCCAACGTCAACACCACCGGCTTCAAGCGCGACCGCGCGGCCTTTGAGGACTTGCTGTACCAGACGGTGCGCCAGCCCGGTGGCCAGGTAGCGGCTGACGCCCAGTCGCCCACCGGTTTGATGTTGGGCACCGGTGTGCGGATTGTGGCCACCGAAAAAAGCCACACCCAGGGCAGTTTGATGACCACCAAAAACGCGCTGGACATTGCGATCCAGGGCGATGGCTTTTTCCAGATCAACCAGCCCGACGGCACCACCGCCTACACCCGCGACGGCGCTTTTAAGGTGTCGGCAACCGGACAGATCGTGACCTCGAATGGCGCTTTATTGGCACCTGGTATCACGATTCCTCCCAATGTGGCGGCGATCACCGTGGCCCAGGATGGTCTAGTAAGTGTGGAGCTCTCCAACGGGGGCGGACAGCAGCAGATTGGCCAGATCCAGATCGCCCGTTTTGTCAATCCGGCCGGTTTGCAGTCCCTGGGCCAAAACTTGCTTAGAGAAACACCAGCCAGTGGTGCAGCGCAAGTGCAGAACCCTGGCCAAGCGGGCGCCGGCCAGTTGATGCAGGGCGCCTTGGAAGCATCGAACGTGAACGTGGTGGAAGAAATGGTCAACATGATCGAAACCCAGCGGGCCTACGAGATCAATTCCAAGGCGATCTCTGCGGTGGACGGCATGCTGCGTTTCTTGAACAACAACCTCTGAGGACCCCATCCATGAAGACACTCACCCGCTGGTTGCTCATGGGGCTTGTGCTCATGCTGGGCGCTTGTGCCGTGCCCGCGCCGCCCTTGGCCGAGGTGGCCCAATACGCGCCGGTCGCTCCCCAGGTGAACAACACCCCTGTGGCGGCCACCGGAGCGATCTACAACCCCGGTCGCGGCAGTTCGCTGCTGGGGCGTGGTCGCCAGTTCCAGGTGGGCGACGTGATCACGGTATTGCTCGATGAATTCACCCAAGCCGAGCGCGAGCAGAACACCGAGATCGAACGCACCGGCAACAACAACGTCACGCCGGGCGGACTGGTCGGCAAAGTGGCTGGCATGGGTGGCATGTTGGGCGGTTTTAAGCTCGACGGCGGCACCATTGGCAGCTCGGGCGGTGGCGTAGAAACCAAGGGTGCCCGTTTGCGTGGTGCGGTGTCGGTGCATGTGCTGGAAGTGCTGCCCAATGGCAACTTGGTGGTGCGCGGCGAAAAGCAGCTCAGTCTGAGCGACGGGGCCGAGGCCATCCAGGTCGCCGGCATCATCCGGCCCACCGACGTCTCTTACAACAACACGGTGCAGTCCGGTCGTTTGGCCAATGCGCAGTTCAATTACAAGGGCAGCGGCGATTTGGCCAACTCCAGCAAACCAGGCTGGGGCACCCGCGCGCTGATGAAGATCTGGCCGTTCTGAGGGGCTCAGCATGAACAGCGTTCGCAACATCCTTACCGCTTTGCTGCTGGGCCTGATGGCCACGCAGCATGCAGCAGCCGATCGCATCAAAGACGTGGCCTCGGTGGCGGCGGTGCGGTCCAACCAGCTCATTGGCTATGGTTTGGTGGTGGGCTTGCCGGGCACCGGCGACGACGCCAAAGACTCGATCACCCAACAAACCCTCAAGACCTTGCTCAACCAGCTCGGCGCCGCTGGCGACCAAGCGCTGCAGGTGCCGGGTGCGACCAGCAGCAACCGCGAAAAAGAGGTGCTGATCGACGTGAAAAACGTGGCGGCGGTGATGGTGACCGCCGAGCTGCCGGGCTTTGCCAAGCCTGGCCAAAAAATCGATGTGAATGTGTCGGCCATCGGCAAAGCCAAAAGCCTGCAAGGCGGCAATCTGTTGATGACCGCGCTGCGTGGTGTGGACGGTGAGGTGTATGCCCTGGCCCAAGGGCCACTGAGTGCCACCGGTGTGGAAGCGTCGTCCAACCTGAGTGGCAACAACGCGGACTCCAAAGTCAGCATTGGTGTGCCCACCTCGGGCCGCATCCCCGGTGGTGCCCAGGTGGAACGCGAGGTGGCCAATCCCTTCGACCGCTCCGAACATGTGGTGCTCAATGTGCGCCAAGCCGACTTCACCACCACCAGCGCCATCGTTGACGCCATCAACAAGCAATTCGGCGCTGGCGTGGCCCAAGCGCTGGACAGCATGTCGGTTGCGGTGCGCGCGCCACAAGATGTGTCGCGCCGGGTGGCTTTTGTGAGCCAGATCGAAAACATGGTGATCCAGCCCGGTGAGCCCCCAGCGCGGGTGATCGTCAATTCGCGCACCGGCACAGTGGTGATCAACCGCGCGGTGCGGGTCTCGCCTGCGGCGGTGTCGCACGGCACCATTTCGGTGGCCATCAGCGTCACCAACGAGGTGGTGCAACCCAATGCCCTGGCGGGCGGCCAAACGGCCACCCAACAAAACGCCCAAGTGGCCATCGAAGAACCGCGCAACCCGATGTTCTTGTTCCAGCCCGGGGTGGACTTGCGCCAAATTGTGGACGCAGTCAATCAGGTGGGCGCCAGCCCGTCGGCGCTGATCGCCATTCTCGAAGCCCTCAAAAGCTCAGGCAGCTTGCGCGCCGAGTTGGTGGTGATTTAAAGAGCCACGACCATGAGCGATTCGTCTTTGCCCATTGCCAGCCCCCGCAGCTACCACGACTTTGCGGGCTTGGGGCAGTTGCGCGCGCACGCCAGCAAAGACGAGGGTGCCGCCATGCGCAAGGTGGCCGAGCAGTTCGAGGCCCACTTCATCCAGCAGACCATGCAGACCATGCGCGCTGCGGTGGAAAAAAGCGATCTGGTCGACACCGGATCGGCCGACATGTTTCAGGACATGATGGACAAGGAAGTGGCCACCCAAATGGCCAGCCGCAGCAGCATGGGCTTGGCCGACATGATCATGCGGCAGTGGGAACAACGCCAAGCCGCCGAGCGCCAGCCCGCCAAGGCTGCGGTCGAACCCATGCCGCTGCAGCCATCGGCCACGCCTTTGCCCCTGGCCGATGGCAAGGCGAGTGCGATGCCGATGCCCGCTGCCGCCCGCAAGGCTTACCAGCTCGATCTGGTGCCTGCGGTGAAGGAGCTGCGCCATGAGTGATTTGCTCAGCATTGGCAGCAGCGGCATCAGCGCCTACCAGCGTGCGCTGGCCACGGTGTCCAACAACGTGGCCAACGTCAGCACCGACGGCTACACCCGCCAGGGTGTGGACATTTCGTCGAACCAGCCGCGCTTGCTGGGTGGCTCCTACATGGGCACTGGCGCTTACTTTGATGGTGTGCGCCGCCAGTACGACGCCTTTATCGAGTCGAATCTGCGCAACAGCAACAGCGCGCTGGCCACACAACAACCGCTGCTGTCGTATGTGAACCGCCTGATCGATGTGATGGGCGACGAGAGCATCGGTCTGACCTCGGCCATGAAGCAGTTCTTTGAGTCGGGCCGCGATCTCGCCACCGATCCCGCCTCGGTGATCCAGCGCAGCATTTTTTTGCGCGATGCCGATGGCCTGGCCGCGCGTTTTCGCCAACTCGACACCCAGTTTGAGCTGCTCGACAACGAGACCCGCCAAGCGGTGCAGACCGACATTGGGCAGATCAATTCCATCACCCAACAGCTGGCCAAGCTCAATCTGCAGCTCAACAAACACGCGGAACTCAACAAGCAACCCTCGGAATTGCTCGATCAGCGCGACTTGTTGCTGCGCGATCTGTCCAGCCTCACGGCCATCAAGACCTCGTTTGCCCCCAACGGCGCGGTGCTGGTGAGCGTGGGCGACACCATCAACCAAGGCGTGTTGGTCAATGGCACCGTGTCGCGCCAGATTGGTGTGGATGTCGCGCAGGAGGGGCTCAAGTTCACCATCGACCCTTATGGCAAACCCGAGGCCATGCCCGCCATCACCCAGGGCAAGGTCGGCGGTCTGTTGGCCTTTCGCGAACAGGTGTTGGAGCAGGCGCAGGGCGCGCTCAATACCTTGGCCAAAGTGGTGTCCGAAGAGATCAATACCGTGCACCGCTCCGGTCTGGACGCAGAGGGGCGTTTGGGCGGGGATTTGTTTGCCATCCAGGCCAATGCCCGCAGCCCCGCTGCTGGTTTGACCATGGTGGTGCAAGACGCCAACCGCGTCGCGGCGGCGGGTCAGTTCCGGGTCATCAACCATCCCCTGAACACCGGCTCTGCCCAGGCGCGGGTGCAGTACCAAGCCGCCGATTTTTTGGGGCCGAGCACACTCAGTGGTCAGCTCGCCGACGCGCGGGCACCACAAATTGCTTTCGACAGCGTGCTCTTGAGCGATGCCCAGCCCGTGGCTGCGGTGGGTTTGTTGCCCACAGGCACCAGCGATCTAGCCATCACCATGACCGCTCCCAAAGAGGGGCAGGTGCTGCATGTCATGACGCGCGACGGCCGCCACCTGATTGGCAAAGCGCTGAGCGCGCAGGAAAAGTCCCTGATCATGTTGCCAGGCCAAGGCATGGAGGCGGGCGCCACATACAGCGCCAGCGGCATCAATGCGCCGGCTGGCAGCACCTACATGGACATGGACATCTTTTTTGGTGCCCGCGCTGGGGTGCGCGAAATCCAGCAGTTCGACTCGGCCACAGGCGCCGTTTTGCCGCCACAATTGGCGCCCGCGCGCCTCGTGGGCTTGCCGGTAGACGCGGGCCTGCAAGGCCCATGGCCAGCAGGGATGTTCACGCTCAATGGCGTGGCCTTGCCAGCGCTCGAGCAGAGCGGCCCGCTCACGGCGGACGATCTGGCGCAATGGATCAATCAAAAGACCGCGCCCACCATGGCAGACGGCAAGCCGATTGCCGGCACTGGCACGGGTGTGATCGCCTCGGTCGAGGCGGGCGCCTTGGTGCTCAACCTCGATCCCGCCCGCCTAGACCCCCAAATCACCGACGAGATTCGTCTGGGCTTGGGAGAGAACGGGCAAGCCAGCGACTTGTCCAAACTGGGCTTGGAGGCTGCGCTGCATGTGCGCGGCGAGACGCCAGACGATCTGCTGGTGTTTGTGACCGACCGCAGCGGCACGCCGGGCAAAGTGGATCTGGCCAGCCAATTTGTGAGCTGGGGGGGAGATGTCAAGCAGGCGCTGCGTGCCTCGCCTTTGGAGGTGAAGTTCACCGAGAACAACGCGTACGAAATCATCGACACCGAGACATCCACCGTGTTGGCACAACGGGCCTTTGACCCCAGCAACCCCAACGCGACCATTGGGTACCGGGGTTTGGTCTTGTCGTTCTCTACCGCGCCACGCAAAGGCGATAGCTTCACCATCGACGGCAACCGCGATGGCATTGGCAACAATGAGGCCATGCTCAGCTTGGTAGGGCTGGAAAACAAGGCGGTGATGCCCGGCGGGCTGACCATGACCGAAGCCTATATCGAGCGGGTCAATCAGGTGGGCAATGTGGCGCGGCAAGCGGCCATTTCCCAGCAGGCCTTGACCGTGGTGTACGAGCAGGCGCGCGAAGCCAGAGACAGTGTGTCTGGCGTGAGCTTGGACGAAGAGGCCGCCGAATTGGTGCGCTTTCAGCAGGCCTACCAGGCCAATGCCAAGGTCATGCAGATCGCGTCTCAACTCTTTGACAGCATCTTGCAGGTGCGTTGAGGGAGATAGCCCATGAGCATGAAAATCTCCACCAGTTTTTTGTTTGACCGCGCCACCGAGCGCATGAGTGGCATCCAAAACAAGCTCGCCACCACACAGGCGCAGTTGGCCACCGGCAAGCAGATCCTCTCGCCAAGCGATTCACCCGACAAAGCCGCCGCCATTCAACGTTTGCGCGGTGAGGTCGATCGCCAAGACAGCCACATGCGCACCCTGCAAGTGGCCATGCGCCGCTACACCGCCGAGGAAACTGCGCTGACATCTGCCAACGACATCCTGATTCGGTTCAAGGAGCTGGGTGTACAGGCGGCCAACGACACCTTGGGCTTGGACGACCGCAAGGCGATTGCTGTGGAGCTCAAGTCCTTGCGCGATCAGTTGCTCACCTTGGGCAATACCCGCGACGACAGTGGCAATTACATTTTTTCTGGTACCCGCGTGAACACACCCGCGTTTGGGCAGGACGCGAACGGCAAGGTGGTCTACCAAGGGGATCAAACCCAGACCCGTGTGCCCGCTGGCGTGGAGCGCTCGGTGGCCTACACCCGCTCGGGCACCGACGTGTTTTCTCGTGTGGTCCGAGAAGAGAACGGACAAGCGCAGAGCGTGGCTTTTTTTGATGCCATCGACGAGATGACCGCTGCCGTCGAAAACAGCCAGACTGCGGGCATCCAGCGGGGCGTCAAAGAAATCGACGACATGCAGTTCAACATCAGCTTGGCGATGGCCCAGACAGGCTCCGACCAGGCGGTGGTGCGGGCGCAGCTCGATGTGATCGAAGAGACCTCTTTGCGCCTCAAAAGCACCTTGTCGGACATCGAAGACTTGAACTATGCCGAGGCGGTGACCCGCATGAACAAGGAGCAACTGGCCTTGGAGGCGGCCATGGGCAGTTTTGCCAAGATCTCGGGTTTGAGTCTGTTTGACTACATCCGTGGTGGTTAAGCGCAGGGCTCAAGTTGTCCGTGATGCTGCCGATACCTCTACAGACACGCTGAAAAAGCCGCACCATGAGCTCCAACATCATCAACACGCTGGGCGCAGGCTCCGGCATCGACATCAAGGCCCTTGCCGAGGGACTGGTGGAGGCCGAGCGCGCACCGGCCAAAGAGCGCCTACAAACCCAGATCGAGAAGTCACAAGCCCGCATCTCGGGCTACAGCGCGGTCAAGTTTGCGGTGCAGGAGCTCAAAACCGCGTTTGAGAAACTCAACGACGCCAGCGATTTTGCCTCGCTCAAGACCAGCAATACCCAGCCCTCGGCGTTTGGGTTGACGGCAGGGCCCACAGCCGCAGCGGGCAGCTTTGCCTTGGATGTGCGCCAAGTGGCACGCGCGCAGCGCACCGCCAGTGTGGCGTTTGCCGAGCGCAGCACGGTGCTCAATGGCGGGCAGCCTTTTGCGCTGTCGCTGCAGATGGGTACTGGTCCAGCCCAGGACGTCAACGTCACCACCACCACGCCAGGGGGCATTGTGAGCGCCATCAACGGCGCCAAGCTGGGGGTGACCGCCCAGATCATCAACACAGGCAGCGGCCATCAGATCGTGCTCACGGGTGAAACCGGAGAGGCCAACAACTTCTCGCTCACCACCACCGCCACCATGCCCGCCAGTGCCACGGTGGTGCAGGCCGACGAAAACGGGGTCAACGTGCAAGCGCACGCATTGGCTTCGGCGGTCAACCTGAGCTACGCCGACCCATCCGATCCGACCCAGACGGTGACCCGGTCCTTGGAGAAACAAGCCGACGGCAGCTGGGCGCTGCCCGCTGGCGCGGACCCGCTGCCTGCGGGCGTCACCGCCACGGTCAGTGCGGTGCAACCCATCACGTTCTCCCAATCGGTGCAGACCGCACAAGACGCTGAGCTTGTGGTCAACGGCTTAGAGGTGCGGCGCAGCACCAACAGCATCAACGATGTGATCGATGGCGTCACGCTCAACCTGTTCACCGCCACCACCGGTGCGGCACAGGTCGAACTCAACCGCGACACCGCAGGCCTCAAAGACAGCATCAAAAACCTGGTGACGGCACACAAGGATTTTGAAGAGACGTTAAAAATCTTGGGTGACCGCGACAGCCAGGTGGAGCAGTTTGGTGGCGCGCTGGCGGGCGACAACCTGCTGCGCACCATCCGCAGCCAAGTGCGCGACATGATCACCACCCTGTCGACATCGCCTGGTGACAGCGTCAAAGCCGCCCGCCATGTGGGGCTGGAGTTCGACAAATTTGGGGTGTTGCAGCTCAACGAAGCCAAACTCGACGAAGCCCTGCAAACCCGCTTTGACGAGGTCATGGTGATGTTCAGCGCTGGGACCAACAACCAGAGTTTGTCCAGTCCCAACCCCGCTGGGCTGGCGGGTGAGGCCATCAAGCGCCTCGACCGCATGCTGCGCTTTGGCAATGTCATCGACGGTCAAAGCAAACGCGCCAGCGACGACATCAAGCGCTACGAAAGCGATTTGGAAAAGCTCGAGGACCGCATGCAAAAGCTGCTGGCGCGTTACAACGCCCAGTTCAGTGTCATGGAGTCGATTGTGGGCAATTCCACCAGCATGCGCACCAGCCTCAAAAGCAGTTTTGAGGGCATGATGTCCATGTACAAAAACTGAGCGGTCCTCCGGTTCACCCGGGGGCCGCGCTGACCGTTGGGTGATGGGGTATGCGAACACTGTGGTGTTGGGTGTGTGGATGGGCCGTCTGTGTGTCGGCTTGGGCCGAAACGGCGGGCTACCGGGCGCTGGTGCTGCGGGTGGTCGACGGCGACACGGTGTGGCTGCAGCCCGAGACCGGTGGCGCAGTGCGCAAACTGCGGCTTGAAGGCATAGACGCCCCGGAGATTTGTCAGGCCGATGGTCGCGCTGCACGCGACACCCTGCGGTCTTTGTTGCAGCGCCAATGGGTCGAGGTGCGCTCACTCAAGCGCGATACCTACGGCCGCGATTTGGGCCACCTGTGGTGGCAGGGCCAGGATGTGGGCGAGTGGATGGTGCGCGAGGGTTGGGCGTGGTCTTACCGCTGGCAGGGCGAGCCTGGACCGTATGCGGATACCGAACGCCAGGCGGCCAACGCGCAGCGCGGCGTGCACCGGCGCTCACAAGCGGTCTATCCTGGCACCTTTCGCCGTTTGCACGGGCCTTGTCACCCGAAGTGACCGCTGTGAGGCTGGATCAGTCGCGCAGCGCGGCGCAGACCGGGCAATCGGCGCGGCGCGGCAGCGCCACTTCGTCAAAACGCAAGCCCCGACCGTCCACCATCATCAGCCGGCCATTCAGACGAGACGGCATGCCCAGCAATATCTTCAGCGCCTCGGCCGCCTGCAGGGTGCCCACCATGCCCACCAAGGGCGCAAACACCCCCATGGTGGCGCAGCGGGTTTCTTCCACCCCGCTGTCGGGCGCGAACACACAGGCGTAACAGGGTGCCTCGGCATCTCGGGTGTCGTACACACTGAGCTGCCCGTCCATGCGGATCGCCGCGCCGGAGACCAGTGGCTTGCCATGCCGCACACAAGCGGCGTTGACAGCATGCCGCGTGGCAAAGTTGTCGGTGCAATCCAGCACCACGTCGGCTTGCGGCACCCAGGTGTCGAGCAGGGCCTGGTCGGCGTGTTGCACCAAGGGGTGCACCCGCACATCGGGATTGATGGCGGCAATCGCCGCCTGGGCGGAGAGCGCCTTGGGCTGGCCCACCCGGTCGAGCGTGTGGGCGATTTGGCGCTGCAGGTTGGTGGCGTCCACCGTGTCGTGGTCGACCAGGGTGATCTGCCCCACGCCAGCGCTGCCCAGGTACAGCGCCACCGGAGACCCAAGCCCCCCGGCGCCAATCACCAGCGCATGCGACGACAGCAGCTGGGTCTGGCCCTCCACCCCGATCTCGTCGAGCAGCACATGGCGCGAATAGCGCAGCAGTTGTTCGTCGTTCACCGCGCCACCCGCCGCATCAGTTCTCTTTTTTCTCTTCGCTGCGCACCGTCAGGGTTTTGCTCACCACCACCGGCTGGCCTTTGAGCTGGCGCAGCGCTTGCTGGAGTTGGAAATCTTTGTCGCTGCCAAATTCGGGCAATAGGCGCTGGCCGGGGTTTTTGCGCGCTTCTTCCTGCAAGCGTTGCCGCGCCGCTTCCCGCTCTTGTTCGCGTTTTTGCACCGCTTCGCGCTGGGCATCGGTCATGCCTTTTTGGGCACTGTCCAAGCTGCGCTCCAGATCGGCTTCGCGGGTTTGCAGGCCAGCGAACACATTGCCTTCTGCGGTTTCGTCCAGCATCACGTCGGGGACGATGCCTTTGCCTTGGATGGTGCGGCCCGATGGTGTGTAGTAGCGCGCGGTGGTGAGCTTGAGCGCGGTGTCGGGGCCGAGCGGTCGCACGGTCTGCACCGAGCCTTTGCCAAAACTCTGGTTGCCCATGATGGTGGCCCGTTTGTGGTCTTGCAGCGCGCCGGCCACAATTTCGCTGGCTGAGGCCGAGCCTTCGTTGACCAGCACCACCACCGGCACCCGCTTGTAGACGCCTTGGGTCGCGTCGGTCAGGCGCTTGATCGGGTCGTTGCCGCTGCGGCGCAGATAGTGTTGTGGAATGGTCTTGTAGACCATCTTGCTGTCGGCCAACTGCCCGTTGGTGGACACCACCGTCACGTTCTCGGGCAAGAAGACCGCCGACATGGCGACCGCCGCGTCCAACAGGCCACCGGGGTCGTTGCGCAGGTCCAGCACCAAGCCTTTCATTTGTGGGTCGGCCTTGTACAGCTCTTCGAGCTTGCGCACAAAGTCTTCGATGGTGCGTTCTTGGAACTGCGACACCCGCACCCAGGCAAAGCCAGGCTCAACACTGCGGCCCTTGACACTTTGGGTGCGGATTTCTTCGCGGGTGATGGTGACCGGGAAGGTGCGGTTTTCGTCCTTGCGGAACACGGTCAGCAACACCTTGGTGTTGGGCTCACCGCGCATGCGCTTGACCGCGTCGTTGATCGACAGGCCTTTGACCGCGGTGTCGTCGATTTTGGTGATCAGGTCGCCAGTTTTGAGTCCAGCGCGAAACGCCGGTGAGCCTTCGATCGGCGACACCACCTTCACCAGGCCGTCTTCCATGGTGATTTCGATGCCCACACCCACAAAGCGGCCCGAGGTGCCTTCGCGGAATTCTTTGAACGACTTTTTGTCGAAATACTGCGAGTGCGGATCGAGGTTGCTGACCATGCCGGTGATGGCGTCGGAGATCAGCTTTTTCTCGTCGACCGGTTCCACATAGTCGCTCTTGACCATGCCAAACACGGCGGCGAGCTGCTGCAGCTCCTCCAGTGGGAGGGGCGCCAGCGCATTGCGGGCCACCGCTTGGAACTGCACGGTGGTCAGCGCACCGGCAACCGCGCCGACGGCGATCCAACCGGCGATTTTCATTTTGTGGGTCATGGAAGTGCTCATGGACAACTCCGCCGTCAAGGGATTCTGCGGTGTTCTGACCAATATACACCTTTGGAGCCCCGCCAGCGCCGGCGGTTCCTCAAGGTGTTCAGCGCTTGCCTTGGGCGGCCACCGCAGCGGCTGCTGCTGCAGCGGCCTCTGCGTCACCCAGGTAGTAGTGGCGAATCGGTTGGAGCGCTGCGTCGAGTTCGTACACCAGAGGGATGCCGTTGGGGATGTTCAGGTTCACGATGTCGGCGTCTGAAATGCCGTCCAAGTATTTGATCAGCGCGCGGATGGAGTTGCCGTGCGCGGCGATCAGCACCCGCTGGCCGCTGCGGATGGCGGGCGCCAAGGTGCTTTCCCAGTAGGGCACCACCCGCGCTACCGTGTCTTTGAGGCACTCGGTCAGCGGCACCTCGGCCGGGTTGGGGTAACGGCGGTCGCCGCGCTCGCAGCGCGGGTCGTCCGCTTCCAGCGCTGGCGGCGGGGTGTCGTAGCTGCGGCGCCAAATCAGCACCTGCTCATCGCCGTATTGTTTGGCCATGTCGGCTTTGTTCAGACCTTGTAGGGCGCCGTAATGGCGCTCGTTGAGGCGCCAGTCTTTCACCACAGGCAGCCAGGTGCGGTCCATGCCGTCCAGGGTCAGCCACAGGGTGCGGATGGCGCGTTGGAGCACGCTGGTGTAGGCCACGTCAAAGTCGTAGCCCTCGGCCTTGAGCAGGGCGCCGGCGGCCTGCGCCTGGGCCACGCCGGTGGGGGTCAGGTCCACATCGGTCCAGCCGGTGAAGCGGTTTTCCAGGTTCCAGGTGGATTCGCCGTGGCGGATCAATACGAGCTTGTACATGGGCAATGAGCGGTTCTGAGTGGGGGAAAGCGCCACCGTTGACCCAGGCTCTGTGGCCCGGACGCAGCGCGCGGTCGGCGGACATTTTAGAATCGGCGGCTGACCTGAAAGGACTTGGTGTGAGTTTTGTTGCTGAAAACTGGATGTTGTTCACCGTGGCGCTGGGCTCTGGCCTGCTGTTGATGTGGCCAGCCTTGACCGGCGGAGCCGCTGGCGGGGTCAACCCCACACAAGCGGTGCAGCTCATCAACCGCGAAAAAGCGGTGGTGGTGGACGTGTGCTCGCCGGAGGAGTTTGCTGGCGGACACATCAAGGACGCCAAAAACGTGCCACTGGGGGATTTGGAGGCCAAACTCGCCGGCACCGTCAAAAACAAGGATTTGCCGCTGATTCTGGTGTGTGCCTCGGGCATCCGCTCGCGCCGCGCGGTGGCGGTGGCCAAAAAGCTGGGTTACGACAAAGCCCAGTCGCTCGCCGGTGGCATGGGCGCTTGGCGCGGTGCCAACCTGCCGGTGGTCAAGTGATCGCGTTGCCTCAATGGAGTTGAGCATGGCCCACGTCAAAATCTATTCCAGCGATTTTTGCCCCTACTGCGCCCGCGCCAAGGCCTTGCTGCAGGCCCGGGGTGTGCACGACTACGAAGAAATCAAGGTCGATGGTTTGCCCGAGGTGCGGGCCCACATGACCCAGCTCACCGGCCGCACCAGCGTGCCGCAAATTTTTATCGGCAGCACCCATGTGGGCGGCTGCGACGACCTGCACGCGCTCGATGCCAAGGGTGGCTTGGTGCCGCTGCTGCAAGGCTGATGCGCCAGGGTGTGCCTGCGGGACAACCCGGGGTGCGCGCCTGACATAATCGCTCGCTAACCCGCTGCGCACGCACGGTGCCAGCGGGTTTTTTTCTTATCCCGTTTTTATTGCAAAGCACACCATGGCCGACGAACAGCAAGCTCCCGTTTTTAATATCCAGCGCGTCTACCTCAAGGAGGCTTCGCTGGAGCAGCCCAATTCCCCGGCTGTGTTCCTGGAGCAGGAGCAGCCCACCGTGGATATTCAGCTGGGAATCCAGGCAACCCCTTTGGCCGACGGTGTCTATGAAGTTGCGGTGACCGCCACCGTGCACACCAAGCTCAAAGACAACAAGACGGTGTTTTTGGTCGAAGCCAAACAGGCTGGCATTTTCGAAATCCGCCACCTGCCGGCCGAGCAAATGGGCCCCATCATGGGCATCGCTTGCCCACAAATCATTTACCCCTATCTGCGCGGCAACGTGGCCGACTTGATCCAGCGCGCGGGCTTCCCGCCAGTGCACATGAACGAGATCAACTTCCAGGCCATGTACGAGCAGCAGCAAGCCCAAGCCGCCGCGCAGGGCGCCAGCGACACGCCCCAGTGATCCCCGTGTGATGGACATCCGTGTCATGGGCGCCGGTGCCTGGGGCACGGCGCTGGCCATCAACGCTGCGCGCCACGGCCACCGCGTCACGCTGTGGGCGCGCGACGCCGCGCAGGCCGATGCCATGCGGCGCGAGCGCCGCAACAGCCGCTATCTGGCCGCGGCCGACTTCCCCCCCGATTTGCAAGTGAGCAGCGGCCCGTGGGTCGATGCCACCGCCGGCGCCGACCTGGTGGTGGTCGGCACGCCCATGGCGGGGCTGCGCGCGGCCTTGCTGCAGCTGCGCGGCACAGCCGCCCCGGTGGCTTGGCTGTGCAAAGGCTTTGAGGCCGCCACCCAGCCTGCGGCCCAAGGCTTGCTGGGCCACGAGGTGTGTGCCGCTGTGGCGCCCGGCTTGCAAGCCGGTGTGCTCAGCGGCCCCAGCTTTGCCGCCGAAGTGGCGCAAGGCATGCCCACCGCTTTGGTGGCCGCCAGCCGCCACGCCGCTGTGCGTGAGGCCTTGGTGCAGGCCTTTCACAACCCGACACTGCGGGTCTACGCCAGCGACGATGTGGCCGGCGTTGAGGTGGGTGGTGCGGTGAAAAACGTGTTGGCCATCGCCACTGGCTTGTGTGACGGCCTGTCGCTCGGGCTGAATGCCCGCGCTGCCCTCATCACCCGGGGCTTGGCCGAAATGACCCGCCTGGGCCTGGCCTTGGGCGCGCGCACCGACACCTTTGCTGGCCTATCGGGTCTGGGCGATTTGGTGCTCACCGCCACCGGCGATTTGTCGCGCAACCGGCGCGTGGGCCAATTGTTGGCGCAGGGGCAGACGCTGGCGCAGGCGGTGGACTCCTTGGGCCATGTGGCCGAGGGCGTCTACAGCGCCCGCACCGTGGTGCAGCGCGCCCGCGCCTTGGGTGTGGACATGCCCATCAGCGAAGCGGTGGTGGCCTTGCTCGACGGCCAGTTGCGGCCGGCCGAGGCGGTGGCGCGGCTCATGGGGCGTGCGCCCAAGGACGAGGGCGCTTGAGCGGCGGCCTCGCGCTGGCCGCCACAGGGGCTTAGATCTCAAAGTTGTCGATCAGCCGGGTGTTGCCCAGCTTGGCCGCGCCGAGCACCACCAGCGCATTGGCTGTGGTGGCGTCTGTGGCGCTGGGCGGCTGCAGGTCGTGGCGGCGGCGCACGGTGAGGTAGTCGGGCTGCCAGCCGCGTGTTTGCAGGGCGGCCATGGCGCGCTGCTCCAGCGCCTGTTGCTGATCGGGCAGGGCGTGGCCAGCGGCCAGGGCGTCGCGCGCCAGTGAGCGCAGGGCCAGCGACAACTGCAGCGCTTCGGCGCGTTCAGCCTCGCTCAGGTAGCCGTTGCGCGAACTCAGGGCCAGGCCATCGGCGGCGCGTTCGGTGTCCACGCCCACCACGGTGATGGGCAGGTTGAACTGCTGCACCATGCGGCGGATCACCATTTGCTGCTGGTAGTCCTTGTTGCCGAAGACCGCAAAACGTTCGCCCTTGGCCTCGGCAAAGACACACTGAAAGAGCTTCATGACCACGGTGCACACGCCGGTGAAAAAGCCGGGGCGAAAGTGCCCTTCCAAGATATCGGCCAACTCGGTGGGGGGCTGCACCTTGAAGCCCTGTGGTTCCGGGTAGAGCTCTTTTTCCGACGGCGCAAAGACGACGTCGCAGCCCTCGGCGGCGAGTTTGGCGCAGTCGGCTTCCAGGGTGCGGGGGTAGGTGTCGAAGTCTTCGTGCGGCGCAAATTGCAGCCGGTTCACAAAAATGCTGGCCACCGTCACATCGCCCAAGGGTTTGGCGGTGCGCACCAGGTTCAGGTGCCCTTGGTGCAGATTGCCCATGGTGGGCACAAAAGCGGGCGATGCATAAGGCTGCAGCGCAGCGCGCAATTCAGCGACGGTATGAACGATTTTCATGAAAGCGAAGGGGAGTTGAGCCAGGGCGCCGCGGATCCGGCTCCGCCGGTCCGCCAGCGCAGCCCCCTTGAGAGGGTAGCGCCGCAGGCGCTGCGGGGGTGGGCCATTCTCTCACCACGCGTGCAGCGCATTGTCCGGGAAGCTGCCGTTTTTCACCGCCTGCACATAAGCCTCCATCGCCTCGCGCACGCTGGCGGCGCCGTCCATGAAGTTGCGCACAAATTTGGGATTTTTGCCCAGGTTGATGCCCAGCATGTCGTGCATCACCAGCACCTGGCCAGCGGTGTCTTTGCCGGCGCCAATGCCGATGGTGTGGCAGGTTTTGAGTTCTTGGGTGATGTCGGCCGACAGCGCGGCCGGCACCATTTCCAGCACCAGCATGGCGGCACCGGCCTCTTGCAGTTCCAGCGCATGGCGGCGCAGTTGCAGGGCTTCGCTGTCGCCCCGCCCTTGCACCCGGTAGCCGCCCAAGGCGTGCACTGTCTGGGGCGTCAGGCCCAGGTGGGCGCACACCGGAATGCCGCGCTCGACAAGGAAGCGCACCGTGTCGGTGGTCCAGCCACCGCCTTCGAGCTTGACCATGTGGGCGCCGGCGCGCAGCAACACCGCCGCGCTGCGCAGCGCTTGTTCTTTGGATTCGTGGTAGCTGCCAAACGGCAAGTCACCGATCACCCAGGCGGTGCCTTGCACCCGGCGCAGGCCGCGCACCACACTTTCGGTGTGGTAAGCCATGGTCTCCAGCGTCACACCGGTGGTGCTCGACAAACCTTGGCACACCATGCCGAGTGAGTCGCCCACCAAAATGCATTCCACTCCAGCGGCGTCGGCCACGGCGGCAAAGGTGGCGTCGTAAGCGGTGAGCATGGTGATTTTTTCCCCGCGCTCGCGCATTTCGGCCAGCCGGGGCAGGCTCACCGGCTTGCGCTGGGGCAATGGTGAGGCCGCAGGCAGGGTGCCATAAGGGGTGCCTTGGGTGGGCGCGTTGGTGGGTGTGCTCATGCAGGTCTCCAAAACGGTGGCGGGCAGGCAAGTGGGGCGGACTATAGACCAAACGGATTCACCTGGCGCGGGGCGCCGCTCACTCTCGGGTAAGCTTCTTGCCCATGAAACACCTGAGCGATTACACCGACGCCGACCTCGCCGCCCTGGCGCAGGCCGATGTGGCCCGAGCCCTGGCCGAAGACGTGGGCAGCGGCGACCTGACCGCGGCCTTGGTTGATTCCAGCCGCAGCGCCCGCGCCCGCATCCTGGCGCGCGAAAGCGCGGTGGTGTGCGGCCGGCCTTGGGTCGAGGCCGCGGTGCGCGCCTGTGACGCAGGCGCTGTGTTGCATTGGCACGTGGCCGAGGGCGACACTTGCCACCCCGACCAAGTGGTGCTGGAGATCGAGGGCCGCGCCCAGCCGCTGCTGACCGCCGAACGCACCGCACTCAATTTTTTGCAGTTGCTCAGCGCGGTGGCGACCAAAACCGCGGGTTATGTGGACGCGGTGCGCGGCACCCGCGCGGCCATTGTGGACACCCGCAAAACCTTGCCAGGCCTGCGGCTGGCGCAGAAATACGCGGTCAAGGTCGGTGGTGGGGTGAACCACCGCATTGGCCTGTACGACGCGGTGCTGATCAAAGAAAACCACATCGCCGCCGCCGGTGGCGTGAGCGCGGTGCTGCAGCGGGTGCGCGAGACCGCGCCCCAAGCCCGCTTTGTCGAGATCGAGGTGGAAACACTGGAACAGCTCGACGAGGCGCTGGCCTGTGGCGCCCAAATGGTGCTGCTCGACAACATGCCCGTGGACCAGCTGCACGAGGCGGTGCGACGCAACGCCGGCCGTGCGGTGTTGGAGATTTCGGGCGGTGTGAACCTGTCCACTGTGCGGCAACTGGCCGAGACCGGGGTGGACCGCATCTCGATTGGTGCGCTGACCAAAGACGTCAAGGCCATTGATTATTCGATGCGCTTTGCCACGCTCTGAGCCAAGGAGACAGCCATGAACGCCACCATCATCGACGTCGAATACGAACAACCCGCTTGCGACACCCGCTACGCCTGGGCGCGGGTGCCGGTGGAGCCCAGTCCTGAGCAGCGGGCTGAGTTGAAGGAGCGCATCAAGCGCTTGCTCAAGGAGCGCAACGCGGTCATGGTGTCGCACTACTACGTGCATCCCGATCTCCAAGACTTGGCCATCGAGACCGGCGGCATCGTCAGCGACTCGCTGGAGATGGCGCGTTTTGGCCGCGACCACGCGGCGCAAACGCTGATCGTCAGCGGCGTGCGTTTTATGGGCGAGACCGCCAAAATTTTGAGCCCAGAAAAAACGGTGCTCATGCCCGATCTGGACGCCAACTGTTCGCTCGACTTGGGCTGCCCGATCGGCGAATTCAGCGCATTTTGTGACGCCCACCCGGACCGCACCGTGGTGGTCTACGCCAACACCAGTGCGGCGGTCAAAGCGCGCTCGGACTGGCTCGTGACGTCGAGTTGTGCACTCGACATCGTCAAAGCGCTCAAGGACAAGGGCCACAAAATCTTGTGGGCGCCCGACAAGCACTTGGGTGGCTACATCCAGCGCGAGACCGGCGCCGACATGCTGATGTGGAACGGCTCGTGCATCGTGCACGACGAGTTCAAAGCGGTGGAGTTGGAGCTGCTCAAACAAGAGCACCCTGGCGCCAAGGTGCTGGTGCACCCCGAAAGCCCGGCCGATGTGGTGGCCTTGGCCGACGCGGTGGGCTCGACCAGCGCCATCCTCAAGGCCGCGCGTGAGTTGGACGCGAGCACTTTCATCGTCGCCACCGACAAGGGCATGATGCACGCGTTGCGCAGCCAGAACCCGGGCAAGACCTTCATCGAGGCGCCCACCGCCGGCAACAGCGCCACCTGCAAGAGCTGCGCACACTGCCCGTGGATGGCCATGAACGGCCTGGCCGGCGTGGCCCATGTGCTGGAGATGGGTGCCAATGCCATTCACGTCGACCCGGCGTTGATCCCACGCGCGCGCCAGCCCATTGACCGCATGTTGGCCTTCACGGCGGCGCACAAGGCGGGGCAAGACGCCGGCGCGCTGGTGCCGAACATCGGCGCGGCTTGACGGCCCGCAGCGTGGACTTCAGTCGGCGCCACTCGCTTGGTGCGCCGGTGACTCAGCGCCGCCTTGGGCGCTGCCAAACAGCTGGTGCGCCACCCCGCGCAACCAGCGGTGCCCCGGGTCGCGCTGCACCCGGGTGTGCCAAAACTGGTGGATGGCGCTGTTGTCCACCGCCACCGGCAGCGCTCGGCTGACCAATCCCCCGGTCTCGGCCACGCGCTGGGCAAAACGCTCGGGCACGGTGGCCACCAAATCGGTGGCGGCCAGCACCTGGGCGAGCGCCACATAGTGCGGCACCGTCAGGCAAATGCGGCGTTTGAGCCCTTGCTGCGCGAGCGCCTGCTCCACCCGGCCGTGGCCGGTGCCTGCGGCCTCCACCCGCACATGCATGGCCTGGGCGACTGCGCGCACCGTGGGGCGGCGCGCCGCCGCCAGCGGGTGCCCTGAGCGCATCAGCAGGCAATAGCGTTGGCGAAACAGCAGTTGCTGGAAAAAACCGGCCTGCAATTGCGGCAGATGGCCCAGCGCCAGATCGACCTGTCCTTGGGCCATGTCGCTGGGGAGTTGGGCCTCGGTCACCGGCCGCACCTGCAGCGTCACACCGGGCGCGTGTTGGGCCAGGTGGGCCATCAGCACCGGCAGGAAATACATCTCACCCACATCGGTCATGGCCAGCACAAAGCGGCGCTCGCTGGTGGCCGGGTCAAAGCCGCCGCGCACGGTGAACGCGGCCTGCAATTGCTCCAGCGCCAGCGCCATTGGTTCGCCCAAGGCTTGCGCATAGGGTGTGGCTTGCATGCCGTGTTGGGTGCGCACAAACAGTTCGTCGCCCAGGGTGCGCCGCAATTGCCCCAACGCGCTGCTCACCGCCGGCTGGCTCATGCCCAAGACCGTTGCCACCGTGGACACGCGCTTTTCGCGCAGCAGGTGGTGCAACACCAGCAACAGCTTGAGGTTGAGTTCTTGCAGGCGCATGGTGGGCGGTATTTGATTTTCAAATACCGATTATCCCGTGTCTTCTGTTTACCAGATACCGTTGTGGCGCCATGATGCGCGCCACAGCGCCACCCCGAGCGCTCAGGAGACAGCATGCGCGAACACCCCATCCACTGGGAGACGGACGGCACCAGCCGCATTCCGTTTGCCGTGTACACCGACGAAGAGCGGCACAAAAAAGAGCTGGAACGCTTTTTTTACCAAGGCCACTGGAGCTATGTGGGCCTGGAGGCCGAGATTCCAAACCCGGGCGATTTCAAACGCACCGTGGTGGGCGAGCGCTCGGTCATCTTGACGCGCAGTAACGACGGCCAAATCCATGTGGTAGAAAACGTGTGCGCCCACCGGGGCATGCGGTTTTGCCGCGAGCGGCACGGCAACCGCAAAGAGTTTGTCTGCCCCTACCACCAGTGGAGCTACGCGCTCGACGGTCAGCTGCAGGGCGTGCCGTTTCGCCGGGGCGTGCGCCAGGACGGCAAGGTCAACGGCGGCATGCCGGCCGACTTTGACCCCAAGGACCACGGCCTGACGCGGCTCAAGGTGGCCACACGCGGTGGTGTGGTGTTCGCGGCGTTCGACCACGCGGTGGAGTCGCTCGAAGACTACATGGGCCCGACCATCCTGCGCTACTTTGACCGGCTGTTCAACGGCCGCCGGCTGGTGGTGCTGGGCTACAACCGCCAGCGCATTCCGGGCAACTGGAAGCTGATGCAAGAGAACATCAAAGACCCCTACCACCCAGGTCTGCTGCACACCTGGTTTGTGACCTTTGGGCTCTGGCGCGCCGACAACAAAAGTGAGCTGCGCATGGATGCCCACCACCGCCACGCAGCCATGGTGTCAACCCGTGGCAGCGCGGGCCAGGCCAGCGGCCAAGCGGCACAGGTCACACAAGTGAGCAGCTTCAAAGACAGCATGCAACTCAACGACCCGAGCTTTCTGGACATCGTGCCGGAGCCTTGGTGGCAAATGGAAGACAAGATGCCCACAGCGGTCATGATGACGCTCTTCCCCAGCGTGATCTTTCAGCAGCAGGTCAACAGCGTGTCCACCCGCCATATCCAGCCCGACGGGCACGGCGCTTTTGACTTTGTCTGGACCCACTTCGGTTTTGAAGACGACACGCCCGAGATGACCGAACGCCGCCTGCGCCAGTCCAACCTGTTTGGCCCGGCCGGCTTTGTCAGCGCCGACGACGGCGAGGTGATCGAGTTCTCGCAACAGGCCTTTGAGACCAAACCCGAGCACCGCGCGCTGGCCGAGCTGGGTGGCCGCGAGGTGGGCGAGACCGACCACATGGTGACCGAGACGCTGATCCGGGGCATGTACGCCTACTGGCGCAAAGTGATGGAGGCCTGAGCATGGTCGATCTGCCCACCTGGTTCGGCCTCCAGCAGCTTTATGCCGATTACGCCAGCGCCGTGGACAGCGGCCAATGGGACTTGTGGCCCGAGTTCTTCACCGAACAATGTGTCTACAAGCTGCAGCCGCGCGAGAACCACGAACGCGGTTTTCCGCTGTGCACCTTGTCGCTCACCAGCAAGGGCATGCTCAAGGACCGTGTGTATGGCATCCAAGAAACGCTCTACCACGACCCGTATTACCAGCGCCATGTGGTGGGCGCGCCCACCGTGCGCCAGGTGGTGGACGGGCGCATCCACAGCGAAGCCAATTACGCGGTGTTTCGCACCAAGCTCGATCAGGCCAGCACGGTGTTCAACGTGGGCCGCTACATCGACACGGTGGTGCAAACCCCCGATGGCCTGAAATTCGCCGAACGCCTGTGTGTGTACGACAGCGAAATGATCCCCAACTCCATCATCTACCCCATCTGAGGCGCAGCATGAGCAACTGGATCGATGTGGCCGCCGAGGCCGATGTGTTTGATGGCGCCGGCATTGCGGTGACGGTGCAGGGCCGCGAGATTGCGCTCTTTGGCACCGAGGGCGCGGTCTACGCCAGCGACAACGCCTGCACCCATGGCCCGGCGCGTTTGTGCGAAGGCTGGCTCGAAGGCCACGAGGTGGAATGCCCGCTGCACCAAGGGCGTTTTGATTTGCGCACCGGTGAGGCCACCTTGGGCCCCGCCTGTGAGCCGCTGGCGGTGTGGCCGGTCAAGATCGAGGCCGGCCGGGTCTGGGTGCAGCTCTGATCAGCGCGCCGGCGGCACCAGAATCGTCGGCTTGGCCTCGGGCAAGGTGTCGGGGTAGTCGCGGCTGAAATGCAGGCCACGGCTTTCGTGGCGCATCAGCGCGCTCATCACAATCAGGTCGGCCACCTGCACCAGGTTGCGCAGCTCCAGCAGGTCGCGGGTGACGTGGAACTGGGCGTAGAACTCTTGAATTTCGCGCTGCAACAAGGTGATGCGGTGCGCCGCGCGCTCCAGCCGCTTGTTGGTGCGCACAATGCCCACGTAGTCCCACATAAAGCGGCGCAGCTCGTCCCAGTTGTGCGAGATCACCACCATCTCGTCGGCGTCGGTCACGCGGCTGTCGTCCCAGGCCGGCATGGCAGGCTCAGCGCGGTTGACCTCTTGGCCAATGGCTTGCACCGCGCCACGCGCAAACACCATGCACTCCACCAGCGAGTTGCTGGCCAAGCGGTTGGCGCCGTGCAGTCCGGTGCAGGTGGTCTCACCCACCGCGTAGAGGCCCGCCACATCGGTGCGGCCGTGCAAATCGGTCACCACACCGCCACAGGTGTAGTGGGCTGCCGGCACCACCGGAATCGGTTCGCGGGTGATGTCGATGCCCAACTCAGCGCAGCGCGCCAAGATGTTCGGGAAGTGTTCGCGGATGAAGTCGGGGCTCTGGTGCGAGATGTCGAGGTGCACACAGTCCAGGCCGTGTTTTTTCATCTCGAAGTCGATGGCCCGCGCCACCACATCGCGCGGCGCGAGTTCGGCGCGCGGGTCGTGGTCGGGCATAAAACGGTGGCTGCCCAAATGCGGCGGCAGCAGCAGTCGGCCGCCTTCGCCGCGCACGGCCTCGGTGATGAGGAAGTTTTTGACGTGCGGGTGGTACAGACAGGTCGGGTGGAACTGGATGAACTCCATGTTCGCCACGCGGCAACCTGCGCGCCAGGCCGAGGCGATGCCATCGCCGGTGGCGGTGTCGGGGTTGGTGGTGTACAGGTACACCTTGCCCGCGCCGCCGGTGGCCAAAATGGTGTGGCTGGCGCTGAAGGTCTCGACCTCGTCGCGGTCCACGTCGAGCACATAGGCGCCGTGGCAACGCGGCGCTGTGTCGGCTACGGCGCCCGGCAGCTTGCGGCTGGTGATCAGGTCCACCAGCATGTGGTTCTCAAAGAAGACGATGTTGGGTGTGGCGCGCGCTCGCGCGCTCAGCGTGGTCTGCACCGCCGCGCCGGTGGCGTCGGTCACATGGACGATGCGCCGGTGGCTGTGACCGCCTTCGCGGGTCAGGTGCAACTCGCCGTTTTCGGTGGAGAAGGGCACACCCATTTCGCGCAGCCAAGCAATCGCCGACGGCGCGTTCTCCACCGTGAAGCGGGTCGCCTCCAGGTCGCACAGGCCGGCACCGGCCACCAGGGTGTCGTCCACATGCGAGGCGTAGCTGTCGCCTTCGGCCAGCACAGCGGCGATGCCGCCTTGTGCCCAGTTGCTCGATCCATCGGAGATGCCGCGTTTGGTGATCACCGCCACCCGGTGGGTGGGGGCCAGGTGCAGCGCAGCGGTCAGACCGGCCAAGCCGCTGCCGATGATCAGCACATCAAAGTGGTGGGTGGGTGTCATTCAAAGGGCAGTTCTTCAGCGGCGGCTGGCTGCGCCACGGTGTAGGCCAGCCGCACATAAATTGGGGCGAAGGCCTCGGCCTGCGTTAGTTCAATCAGCGTTTCTTTGGCGAGTTCGAGCATGGCAATAAAGGTCACCACCAGCACCGGCGCGCCTTTGCTCAGGTCAAACAGGTCGCCAAACTCCACAAATTTGCGGCCCTGCAAATGGCGCAGCACGATGCTCATGTGCTCGCGCACCGAGAGCTCTTCGCGGCTGATTTTGTGGTGCTGCACCAACTTGGCGCGCTTCACAATGTCGCGCCAGGCGGCTTGCAGCTCGCCCGCGTTCACATCGGGAAAACGGGGCGCCAGCGCTTGCTCCACATAGACCTGGGCGCGCAAAAAATCGCGGCCATGGTGGGGCAGGTCGTTGATGCGCTGGGCGGCGAGCTTCATTTGCTCGTATTCCAACAGGCGGCGCACCAGCTCAGCGCGTGGGTCTTCGGCCTCTTCGCCTTCGGCCACCTTTTTGGGGGGCAGCAGCATGCGCGACTTGATCTCGATCAGCATCGCCGCCATCAGCAGGTACTCGGCCGCCAACTCCAGGTTGCTGGCGCGGATTTCGTCGACGTAGCTCAGGTACTGGCGGGTCACCGCCGCCATCGGGATGTCGAGGATGTTGAAGTTCTGCTTGCGGATCAGGTACAGCAACAAGTCCAGCGGGCCTTCAAAGGCCTCCAGAAACACCTGCAGCGCGTCGGGCGGGATGTACAGGTCTTTGGGCATGGCGAACAACGGTTCGCCATACAGCCGCGCCACCGCCACATGGTCCACCACATCGGGCAGCACCGCGTCCAGCCCGGGCGGTGCCGGATCGAGCTGCGCAATCTCCGGTGTCATGGTGGTGGCCTAGCGGGCGCTTTCAGCGCACGCTGGGCTCGGTCTGGTAGACGTAGGGCTCTTGCGGCACGGCGGCGGCGCGGGCTTGGGCCGCTTGCTCGCGGTCGATCTTTTTGTCCCACAGCAAGGCGCGGCCCTCTTGTTGACCTTGCTCCAGTTCCGGGCGCTCGGCCTTGATCTGGTTGATGAAATCGGTCACTTCAGAGGTGTAGTGCGGGCGGGCAAAGATGGACATGGTGGTGCGATCGGTGAAGCAACAACACCCGGTCGGCGCCGGGGCAAGCGGCCGATTTTACTGGCTTGCCCGCCGGCGCCGGCGCTTTTAGTCGCACAGCGTGATGTGGGCGGCGAATCCCGAGCGCTCCAGCAGCGAGCGCGGCTGGGGGTTGAGTCCAAACAGCTCTAACCGCGCACCGCGTTTGTCCAGCGCGCGCTGCAGTTGTTCTAGTGCGTCAAGCCCGGTGGTGTCCAGCGAAATCAGCTGATAGGCGTCAAGCCGCATCACCGCGCCTGCGCTGGCGCTTTCCGCCGCTTGCTGCAGGGCGTCGAGCTTGGCCACCGCGCCAAAAAACAGGGTGCCAAACAGCCGCGCTTCGATGCGTTCTGGCGTGTTCACCGCAATGTCGGCGCGAAACAGTTCGCTTTGGCGGCGCACAAACAGCACCACCGCCAGCACCAAGCCCAGCTCCACCGCCAGCGTCAGGTCAAACACCACCGTCACCCCAAAGGTGGACAGCATCATCAGCCGGTAGTGGTTGCTGAATTGTTTGAGCCGGCCAAACTCGCGCCATTCGCCCATGTTCCAGGCCACAAACAGCAGCACCCCGGCCAACACCGCCAGCGGAATGTGCATGGCCAGCGGCGCGGCCAGCAGCACCACCGCAGCCAACGTGGCCGCGTGCACCATGCCCGCCACCGGAGACACCGCGCCGGAACGGATGTTGGTCACCGTGCGGGCGATGGTGCCAGTGGCCGGCATGCCGCCAAAAAACGGCACCACACAATTGGCGACCCCTTGGGCCATCAGCTCTTGGTTGGGGTCGTGTTTGGGCGTGTCCGAGAGTTGGTCGGCCACCCGCGCGCACAACAGCGATTCGATGGCGCCCAGCATGGCGATGGTCAGGGTCGGCACCACCAGCTGCTTGACCGTTTCCCACGAAAACGCCGGCAAGTCAAAATCCGGCAGACCCTGCGGAATGCCGCCGAAGCGGCTGCCAATGGTTTCCACCGGCAGCTGCAGCACATAAGCGACGGCGGTCAGGCTCACCAGCGCCACCACCGGGGCGGGCAGGCGCGAAGTGGCCTTGAGCGCGCTGGCGACCTGAACGGTGTCGAGCTGGCGGCGAAACTGCGAGTCCACCGCCCACAGTCGCGGCCACACAAACAGGCCGAGCACACACGCCGCCGCCAAGCCAAACGCATAGGGGTTGAATGTGCCAATGTGTTGCCACAGGGTGCCGATTTGGTTGAAAAAATCGGCCGGCATTTTGGTCACTTGCAGGCCCAGCGCATCGCGCAGTTGCGACAGACCAATCAACACCGCAATGCCGTTTGTAAAACCGATCACCACACTCACCGGCACATAACGCACCAGGGTGCCCAGGCGCAACAGCCCCAGCAAAAACAGCAGCACACCCGCGCTGGCGGTGGCGATCAGCAAATTGGCCACGCCATAACGTTCCACAATGCCGTAGACGATGACGATAAAGGCGCCCGCCGGGCCGCCGATTTGCACCGAGGTGCCGCCCAGCGCCGAGATCAAAAAGCCCGCGATGATGGCGGTCCACAGTCCAGCCTCGGGTTTCAAGCCGGACGCGATGGCAAAGGCCATGGCCAGCGGCAGCGCCACAATGCCCACGGTGGCGCCAGCGCCCAGGTCGCGGGCGAACTTGTCGCGGTTGTAGTGCTGGAGGTCTTGTATCAGCCGGGGCCGAAAGGCGGCCAATGGCGGCAGGCGCTTGAGCATGCGCGCATCTTAGATGTATGCAGGATTTGTCAAGCTTACAAAGCCTGCCTTCAGGGCCTGTGGAGGCCTAAGGGTTTTCCCTCCGCGCTCGGCGGTCTTGCGCGCGCTGCCAGTCTTCGAGCATCGGTCGCATGACCAGCAACAGAAGCAGAGTCGCCAGCGGAACGGTGCTGATGTAGCCCAGGTACTTGGAGCCTGTAGCCCCCAGCAGCCCACCCAGAAAAAATGCGGCCACCAATTGCGCATGTACTCTCAGTCGCTCGCGGTCTGCGCGCACCGGTGAGTGAGCGTGTGAGCGGTTCAGGTAGAGCAGCTTGCCCAGTTCGATCCCGAGGTCGGTCAGCAAGCCGGTCACGTGGGTGGTGCGGATACGTGCACCCGAGATCTTGGTGATGACAGCGTTTTGCAGTCCCATGATGAAGCACAACAGCACCACAGTGAGTGGCAGCACCACCGCGGTGAGCAGCTGCATGGCGGCGCCCGCGAGACCAAAAATCAACAGCAGCAAGGCTTCTAACAAGAGTGGCAGGGCGTAGGCGCTGTGCAGGTTGCGCCGTTTTCCCCAGTTGACCAACCACGCGGTGGACACCGCGCCACTCAAAAACGCGACCAAGGCCCCAAACCCACCCAAGGCCAGCAGCAGTTGCCCCAACACCAGATGGTCGGCCACCGACGAGAGCATGCCCGTCATGTGGGAGGTGTATTGGCCCACCGCCAAAAAGCCGCCAGCGTTGGCTGCACCGGCCACAAAGGCCAGCACCGACCCGAGTTTCAAATCGGCCTGTGGCGTGCGTTGCAGGCTGGTGAAACCGCGAATCGGGCCAAACATCGGCGCCGTTCAGTGGATGCGCATGCCCGGCTGGGCGCCTGGCCAAGGTTGCAACACGTAGATGCCGGGATCGGCTTTTTCGTCGGCGTGGCTGGCCGCCAGCACCATGCCTTCGGACACACCAAACTTCATCTTGCGCGGCGCGAGGTTGGCCACCATCACCGTCAGTTTGCCCACCAGGTCTTCGGGCTTGTACATGCTGGCGATGCCGCTGAAGACGTTGCGCGTCTTGCCTTCGCCCACGTCCAAGGTCAGGCGCAGCAGCTTGGTGGAGCCTTCCACCGCCTCGCAGTTCACGATTTGGGCGATGCGCAGGTCGATCTTGGCAAAGTCGTCGATGGAGATGGTGGGGGCTACCTCTTCACCGCCCGGGATGGTTTTGGGTGCTTCTGGGGCGGGTGGCGGCTCGAACAGCGCTTCGAGCTGTTTGGCGTCCACGCGCTGCATCAGGTGCTGGTAGGGCTGGATGGCCGCCACATTGGCCGTGTTGTGCCAGTCTTTCAGGTCGGCGCCGGTGAGCGCCTGCACCTTGCCCGCCAGCTCGGGCAGCACGGGTGCGAGGTAGCGCGCCAGTGCGGTGAAGGCGTTGACCAGCACCGAACACACCTGCTGTAGGCGCGCGTCGTTGGCGCTGTCCTTGGCCAAGTCCCAGGGCTTGTGCTGGTCCACATAGGCGTTCACCCGGTCGGCCAGCGCCATCACTTCGCGCATGGCCCTTCCGTATTCGCGCTCGTTGTATTGCGCGGCGATGCTGCCCGCCGCCGCGCGGATATCGGCCAGCAGGGCAGAGCCTTGCTCGTCAAAGGTCTGGGTGAGTTGGCCACCAAAACGCTTGGTGATGAAGCCGGCCGAGCGCGACACGATGTTGACAAACTTGCCCACCAAGTCGCTGTTGACCCGCAGCATGAAGTCTTCCGCATTGAAGTCCACGTCCTCGTTGCGGCTGGTGAGCTTGGCGGCCAGGTAATAGCGCAGCCATTCCGGGTTCATGCCCAGTTCCAGGTATTTCAATGGCGACAGGCCGGTGCCCCGGCTCTTGCTCATCTTCTCGCCGTTGTTGATGGTCAAGAAGCCGTGCACAAACACCGCGTTGGGCACCTTGCGGCCGCTGAAATGCAGCATGGCGGGCCAGAACAGGGTGTGGAAGGTGATGATGTCTTTGCCGATGAAGTGGACCTGCTCGGTCGTTGTGTCGGCCATGAAGGCGTCGTAGTCGCCGCCGATCTTGCTGAAGTGGTTTTTCAGCGAGGCCAGGTAGCCAATCGGCGCGTCCAGCCACACATAAAAATATTTGCCCGGCGCGTCGGGAATCTCAATGCCGAAATAGGGCGCGTCGCGGCTGATGTCCCAGTCGCCCATCTTGGGCTTGCCGTCTTCGCCGGGGGCAATCCACTCGGTGATTTTGTTGAGCACCTCGGGCTGCACCGCGCCGCTGGTGGTCCACTGCTTCAAAAACTCGATACAGCGTGGGTCGGACAGCTTGAAGAAGAAGTGGTCCGAGGTTTTGAGCACCGGCGTGGCGCCCGACAAGGCCGAATACGGGTTCTTGAGTTCGGTGGGGGCGTAGACCGCGCCGCAGCTTTCGCAGTTGTCGCCGTATTGGTCCTTGGCGCCGCACTTGGGGCATTCGCCCTTGATGAAGCGATCCGGCAAGAACATGTTCTTCTCGGGGTCGAAGAACTGTTCGATGGTGCGGGTCTCGATCAGGTCGTTGGCCTTGAGGTCTTTGTAGATCTGCTGCGCCAGGGCGTGGTTTTCTGGGCCGTCGGTGCTGTGCCAGTTGTCAAAGCCGATGTGAAAGCCATTCAGGTACTGCGGGCGACCGGCGGCGATGTCGGCCACAAACTGCTGCGGCGTTTTGCCGGCTTTTTCGGCCGCGATCATGATCGGCGCGCCGTGCGCGTCGTCGGCGCAGACAAAGTGCACCTCGTGCCCCTGCATGCGCTGAAAGCGCACCCACACATCGGCCTGGATGTATTCCATGATGTGACCAATGTGGAAATGGCCATTGGCGTAGGGCAGGGCGGTGGTGACAAACAGGCGGCGCTGGCTCATGGTGTGGGCGCTGAAGTGTTGGGGAAAGCCCGCCATTTTAGGTGTGCCCCGCCCACACCGCCTGTGGGCTTGTTGGGTGCGGCGGCCGGGGCGGGCGGCGTGGGCGGGTAGACTCCTGCGCCATTGACCGCACAGAACACGAGGAGAACGTTTCACATGGCAGTTGACAACCAGGCTTTGCTGGCCGCCTTGCAGACCGTGACCGACCCCAACACGGGCAAGGACTTTGTGAGCACCAAAGCCATCAAAAACCTGCAAGTGCAGGACGGTGATGTGTCCTTTGACTTGGAGCTGGGTTACCCCGCCAAGAGCCAACACCCTGCCCTGCGCAAGGCCTTGGTGGCCGCGGCCAAGGGCGTGGCCGGCGTGGACAACGTCTCGGTCAACATCCAGACCAAGGTGATTGCCCACGCTGTTCAGCGCGGTGTGCAGCTCATGCCCAATGTGAAGAACATTGTGGCGGTGGCCTCGGGCAAGGGTGGTGTCGGCAAAAGCACCACCACCGTCAATCTGGCGCTGGCGCTGGCCGCCGAAGGCGCGCGCGTCGGCATTTTGGACGCCGACATTTACGGTCCGAGCCAGCCCATGATGATGGGCATCGAAGGCCGGCCCGAAAGCGCCGACGGCAAGACCATGGAGCCGCTGGAAAACTACGGCGTGCAGGTCATCTCGATCGGCTTTTTGATCGACAAAGACGAGGCCATGATTTGGCGCGGCCCCATGGCCACCCAAGCGCTCGAACAATTGCTGCGCCAGACCAACTGGAAAGACCTCGACTACCTGCTGGTCGACATGCCGCCGGGCACCGGCGACATCCAGCTGACGCTCAGCCAGCGTGTGCCCATGACCGGTGCGGTGATCGTCACCACGCCACAAGACATTGCGCTGCTCGACGCGCGCAAGGGCATCAAGATGTTCGACAAGGTGGGCGTGCCCATCTTGGGCATTGTGGAAAACATGGCGGTGTATTGCTGCCCCAACTGCGGCCACACCGAACACATTTTTGGCGCCGATGGCGGCAAGAACATGGCGGCCGAATACGGCACCGACCACCTGGGCTCGCTGCCGCTGAACATGGGCATCCGGGTGCAGGCCGACAGCGGCATGCCCACCGTGGTGGCCGACCCCGATGGCGAAGTTGCTGGCATTTACAAGGCGGTGGCGCGCCAGGTGGCGCTCAAGATCGCGGCCAAGGCCAAGGACTTCTCCAGCAAGTTCCCGTCCATCAAGATCAGCAAAGACACCTGATGGCGCCGCTGTCGCCGCGCCGGCGGCGGGTGCTGCAGGCGGTGTTGTATGAGGCCATTGCGGTGGCGGTGGTGGCGCCGGTCCTGACCTTGGTGTTTGGCGAGCCGCCGCTGTCGTCCATGCTGCTGACGCTGACGATGTCGGCCATTGCCACCGCTTGGAATTTTGGCTTCAACGCTGTGTTTGAGCGCTGGGAAGCGCGCCAAGCCGTCAAAGGCCGCTCGTGGCAGCGCCGGGTGGCCCACGGTGTGGGCTTTGAAGTGGGGCTGTCGCTGCTGTTGATTCCACTGATGGCGGTGTGGATGGGCATCAGCCTGTGGCAGGCCTTGGTGGCCGACGCGGGGCTGATGCTGTTTTTCCTCTGCTACACCGTGGTGTTCACTTGGGGCTTCGACCGGGTGTTTGGCCTGCCGGAGTCGGCGCAGGCCTGATCAAGCGGTTTCCAGCTCGCGCAGCTTAAAGCGCTGGATCTTGCCGGTGGCGGTCTTGGGCAGCTCGCCCACAAATTCGATGAAGCGCGGGTATTTGTAGGGCGCCAAGTGCTCTTTGCAGAACCCCTTGACGTCGTCTTCGCTCAGCGCTTGGCCGGGCTTGAGCACGATGAAGGCCTTGGTCTTGGTCAGGCCGTCGCTGTCGGTTTTGCCGATCACCGCCGCTTCGAGCACCGCCGGGTGTTTGACCAGCGTGGCTTCCACCTCAAACGGGCTCACATAAATGCCGCTGACCTTGAGCATGTCGTCGTTGCGGCCGGCGTAGGTGTAGTAGCCCTCGGCGTCGCGGCTGTATTTGTCGCCGCTCTTGGTCCAGGCGCCCTGGAAGGTGTCGCGCGATTTGGCCCGGTTGTTCCAATACATCAGCGCCGCGCTTGGGCCTTGGATGTAGAGGTCGCCGATCTGGTCGGCGGCGGTGATGACCTGGCCCAGTTCGTCGCGCAGTTGCACCTCGTAGCCCGGCACCGCTTTGCCGGTGCTGCCGTAGCGCACGTCGCCTGGGCGGTTGGACAAAAAGATATGCAGCATTTCGGTGCTGCCAATGCCGTCGATGATTTCGCAGCCAAAACGCGCGGTCCAGCGCTCGCCAATGTCGCGCGGCAGCGCCTCGCCGGCCGACGAGCACAGGCGCAGCGCCACTTCTTCTTTGCTGGGTAGGTCTGGGCTGGCCAGCATGCCGCCGTAGCCGGTGGGCGCACCACAAAACACCGTGGGCTGGTGCTGGCGCAGGCGGGCGAACACCGCCTGCGGTGTCGGCCGCTCGGCCATCAGCACCACACTGGCGCCCACGCTCAAGGGAAAGGTCAGCGCGTTGCCCAGGCCGTAGGCAAAAAACAGCTTGGCCGCTGAAAACACCCGGTCGGCTTCGGTGATTTGCAGCACGCCTTTGCCATACAGCTCGGCGGTCCAGTACAGGTTGGCTTGGCTGTGCACCGTGCCTTTTGGGGCGCCGGTCGATCCGCTGGAATAGAGCCAGAACGCGGCCTCGTCGGCGTGGGTGTCGGCGGCTTGGGCGCGCACACCGCTGGCCAGCAGGGTGGCCCAGTCGCGCACCGGCACGTCCAGCGCGGGCGCGCTGCCGTTGGCGCGCGACACCACCACATGGCGCAGCTCGTGCCGGCCATCGGCCATGGCCGCCGCCAGTGTGGGCAGCAGGGCCCCCGAGACCAGCGCGACTTGGGCGCGGCTGTCGGCCAGCATGTAAGCGTAGTCCTTGGGCGTGAGCAGGGTGTTCACCGCCACCGGCACCACACCGGCGTGCAGCGCGGCCAGAAAGCTCACCACCCAGTCGCTGCCGTCTTGCATCATCAGCAGCACCCGGTCTTCGCGTTGCAGCCCCAGGTCGCGCAGGGCCGAGGACAGGCGCTCCACCTGCTCGGCCAGCTGGCCGTAGCTCAGGCTGCCCACGTCGTCGATCAGCGCGGTCTTGTCGCGCCGCTGGGCGTTGGCTTCGATCAGGTGGCGCGCGAAGTTGAAGCGCGCTGGCGGTGGGGTGACGGTGTCGGGGTGGTGCATGGTTTGTCTCCTGTTGTTGGTGTGCAAAAGCGGTTTCCGACGCGGGGTGTCTCGGTGCCAGAACACCGCGGAACCGGCTTTGCCGGGCCGCTGGTGTTGCCCCCTCAGGGGGTGACGCCGAAGGCGGCGCGGGGGCTACAACGTGACGGCGTGTTGGGCCAGTACGTCGAGCGCTGCCGTGCTGGCCTGCACCGCGCTGCGGCGGTGGTAGAAGCCCAGCGCGCGCAGGCCACCCAGCTCTTCGCCGCCACCGGCGCGGCCTGGGCCGCCGTGCAGGCTCATGGGCATCACATTGCCGTGGCCGCTCTGGCTGGCCGCCACGTCGGGGCTGATGGCGTGCACCCGGCCGTGGCTGTCGGCCAGCTCGGTGGCGGCGCGGGCGATAAACGCCGGGTCTTCGCTGTAGACCGAGGCCACCAGCGAGCCTTGGCCCCGGCGGATCAGTTCGTAGGCTTGGGCCTCGCTGTCATACGCCATGAGGGTGGCCACCGGGCCAAACACCTCCACATCGTGCAGCACCTCGGCGCTGGCGGCGTCGCGCCGGCCCAGCAGCACCGGCGCCACACAGGCGGCCACGGCAGGGTCGGCGTCCACCAGCGCGGCTGCGTTGCCGTCAAACAGCACCTCGGCCTCGGTTGTGAGCTGGGCCAAGCCGGCCAACACGTTGGCGTGCTGTTCGCGGCTCACCAGCGCGCCCATGCGCACGTTGTCGTTGCGCGGGTTGCCCACGGTGGTTTTGGCGAGCTTGGCGCCAATGGCCTGGGCGGCGGCGTCGAACAGCGCGCGCGGCACAAAAATGCGGCGGATGGCGGTGCATTTCTGGCCGCTCTTGACCGTCATCTCGCGCACCACCTCGCTCACCAAAAGCTTGAAGGCCTCGCCATCGGCGCTGGCGGCGGGGTCGAGCAGCGCGCTGTTGAGGCTGTCGGCCTCGATGTTGCAGCGCACCGAGCCTTGGGCCACGGCTGGGTGGCGGCGGATCAGCGCGGCGGTGTCGGCCGATCCGGTGAAGCTCACCACGTCAAACGGTTGCAGTTGGTCCATCAGGCCAGCCGAACTGCCGCAGATCACCGACAGCGCGCCCGCCGGCAGCACACCGGCCTTGACCACGTCTTCCACCATGCGTTGGGTCAGCCAGGCGGTGGCGGTGGCGGGTTTGATGATCACCGGCACGCCCGAGAGCAGGGCGGGCGCGGCTTTTTCCCACAGGCCCCAGCTTGGGAAGTTGAAGGCGTTGATGAACAGCGCCACGCCGCGTGTGGGCTGCAGCACATGCTGGGTCTGGAACACCGGGTCTTTGGCCATGCGGATGCGTTCGCCGTCCAGCAGCAGCTTGGCTTGCGGCTTGCCGTTGGCCAGCGCCTCGCCCTGTTTGGCGTAGTAGCCCAGGGTGAAGATGCCGCCGTCGATGTCCACCGCCGAGTCTTTGGTGACCGTGCCGCTGTTGCGGGTGGCGATGTCGTAATAGGCGTCGCGGTTGGCCTGCAGCACCTTGACCACCTCGCCCAGCAGGGCAGCGCGCTCGCCATAGCCCAGGGCGCGCAGCGCAGTGCCGCCTTGTTCGCGCGCAAAAGCAAAAGCCTCGGCCAGGTCCAGCCCGGTGTTGTCCACCCGCACCAGCGGGGTGCCCAACACGGGGTCCAGCAGGGTGGTGCCAGCGCCGGTGCCGGTCTGCCAACGGCCAGCGGCGAAATTGGGAAGCAGGGGCACGGCGGCGTGGGTCATGGGGGTTCTCTCTGGTTTTGATGATGATCAACAGTGCATGCGCTTGTGGGCCCAGACACCGGGCGCTCGCACTAAAATGCACTATCTTGCGTGTTGTGGAGTATGCATTAAAGTGCATGTTCCGGGTGGGTGTTGTGACTGGGGTTTACCCTAAATCCATGCCTTGACCCCACGCCTGTTTCCGGAGCCCCACCGATGAACGCGCCCGAATCCCATCGCCTGCCATCTGCCGCCGACGAGCCCGAACGCCACCCGTTTTTGGTGGCCTTGGGTGAGCGGGTGCGCACTTTGCGCTCGCGCAAGGGCATGACCCGCAAGGCCGTCGCCGTGGCGGCCGAGGTGTCGGAGCGGCATCTGGCCAATTTGGAATACGGCACCGGCAACGCCTCGATCTTGGTGCTGTTGCAAGTGGCCCAAGCGCTCAATTGCTCGCTGGCCGAGTTGATCGGTGATGTGAGCACGTCCTCACCCGAATGGCTGCTGATTCGCGAGCTGCTGCAGCAGCGCAACGAGGCCGATTTGCGGCGCGCGCGGCTGGCGATTTTGGAGTCCTTGGGCGCTGGCGGCGGGGTCGACAAACAGGGCCGCCAATCGCGCGTGGCGCTGATCGGTTTGCGCGGGGCTGGTAAGTCCACACTTGGCCGGCGACTGGCGGAAGATCTGGGGTTTCCGTTCATTGAGCTGTCGCGCGAGATCGAGCAGTTCGCCGGTTGTGGCATCAGCGAGATCCACAATTTGTATGGTGCCAACGCCTACCGCCGCTACGAGCGCCGTGCGCTCGAAGAAGCGATCCAGATCTACCCAGAGGTGGTGATCGCTACCCCCGGTGGCCTGGTGGCGGATTCGGCCAACTTCAACCTCTTGCTCACCCATTGCACCACCGTGTGGCTGCAGGCCGATCCGGCCGACCACATGGGCCGGGTGGCCGCGCAGGGCGACATGCGCCCCATGGCCGCCAGCAACGAAGCCATGGAAGACCTGAAGCGCATTCTGGAAGGGCGGGCCGCGTTCTATTCCAAGGCCGACCTGGCCTTTGACACCAGCGCCCAGGGCTTGGAAGACAGCGTGGAGCGCTTGCGCCGCGAGGTGCGCCCCCTGCTCGGCATGCCGGTTTGAAGCCGGTCGGCGAGCGGCAACAATGTTTTTCGCGCTTGAACTAAATTGCAGTTGACGCCGATTGCAAACATGCACTATGATGCATGTCATGCGATCGGAAGTGCTTCCGGTCCGTGCCCCAGATCACCACCCCGAGGAGACACACCATGACCGCCCCCGTCAACTACCAGACCGACCCGAGCCAGTACAAACACATCCAGCTGAGCTTTGATGGCGAGATCGCCACGCTGTCGCTGGCCATCAACGAAGACGCCGGCCTGCGCCCCGGCTACAAGCTCAAGCTCAACAGCTACGACCTCGGCGTGGACATTGAGCTGCACGACGCGCTCAACCGCATCCGCTTTGAACACCCCGAGGTGCGCACCGTGGTGGTCACCAGCCTGAAAGACCGCGTGTTCTGCTCGGGCGCCAACATCTTTATGTTGGGCGTGTCCAGCCACGGCTGGAAAGTGAACTTCTGCAAGTTCACCAACGAAACCCGCAACGGCATCGAAGACTCCAGCAAACACAACGGCCTGAAATTTGTGGCGGCGCTCAACGGCGCCTGCGCTGGCGGCGGCTACGAACTGGCGCTGGCCTGCGACGAGATCGTGCTGGTGGACGACCGCTCCAGCGCGGTGAGCCTGCCCGAAGTGCCGCTGCTGGGCGTGTTGCCCGGCACCGGCGGCCTGACCCGCGTCACCGACAAGCGCCATGTGCGCCACGACCTGGCCGACATCTTCTGCACCAGCGTGGAAGGCGTGCGCGGCCAAAAAGCGGTCGACTGGCGCTTGGTGGACGCGGTGGCCAAGCCGGCGGTGTTCCAGCAGGCGGTCAAAGAGCGCGCCCAGAAGCTCGCCGCCAACAGCAACCGCCCCCAAGGTGCCCAAGGTGTGGCCCTGACGCCGCTGAACCGCCGCATCGAAGCCGATCGCCTGGCCTACACCCATGTCACCGTCGACATCGACCGCGCCAAGCGCACCGCCATCTTCACCGTCCAGGCGCCCACCGCTGCGGTGGCCGCTGATGTGGCCGGCATCGAGGCCGCAGGCGCCAACTGGTACCCGCTGCAGATGACGCGCGAACTCGACGACGCCATCCTGCACATGCGCACCAACGAGCTGGAGATCGGCACCTGGCTGCTCAAGACCAGCGGCGACGCCGCTGCGGTGCTGGCCGCCGACGCCGCCGTGCTCAGCAACCAAGCCCATTGGTTCGCCCGCGAAACCCTGGGCCTGATGCGCCGCACCTTTGCGCGCCTAGACGTGTCCTCGCGCAGCCTGTTTGCGCTGATCGAGCCCGGTTCGTGCTTCGCCGGCTCGCTGGCCGAACTGGCCTTCTGCGCCGACCGCGCCTACCAATTGGTGCTGCCCGACGAGCCCGAGCGCCAACCCAGCCTGACCCTGGGCGAGATGAACTTTGGCTACCTGCCGATGGTGAACGACCAGTCGCGCCTGCAGCGCCGCTTCTACGAAGAAGCCGCACCAATGGAAGCGGCCCGCGCCGCCGTGGGCAAAGCGCTCGACGGCGACGCCGCCCTGGCCTTGGGCCTGGTCACTGCCGCGCCCGACGACATCGATTGGGACGACGAGATTCGCCTGGTGATCGAAGAGCGCGCCGCCATGTCGCCCGACGCCCTGACCGGGCTCGAAGCCAACCTGCGTTTTGCGCAGAAAGAAAACATGCTCACCCGCATCTTTGGCCGCCTGACCGCTTGGCAAAACTGGATCTTCCAGCGCCCCAACGCGGTGGGCGAGAAGGGCGCGCTCAAGGTGTATGGCAAGGGCGAGAAAGTCCAATTCGACATGAACAGAGTGTGAGCAACCCCCTGCGCCGCTGCGCGGCTTCCCCCTTCTCTGGCGCGCCTGTCGGCGCTGGGAAGGGGGACGGCGCGAGTGGCCTGGCAAAGCCAGTTCCACCGCGCCCTTGATCAACTTCCCTTCATTCGTTGCGTTTTTTACCCCCAAGGAGACTGTCATGTCCGGCATCAACTACAGCGACAAGATTCCCAACAACGTCAATCTGAGCGAGGACCGCACGCTGCAGCGCGCGCTCGAACATTGGCAGCCCAACTACCTGCAGTGGTGGCAGGACATGGGGCCGGACGGCTCGCAGAACTTTGACGTTTACCTGCGCACCGCGGTCAGCGTGGACCCGCAAGGCTGGGCCCAGTTTGGCCATGTGAAGATGCCCGACTACCGTTGGGGCATCTTCCTGAACCCCGCCGACCAAGACCGCAAGATCCACTTCGGTGACCACATGGGCGAAAAAGCCTGGCAAGACGTGCCTGGCGAACACCGCGCCAACCTGCGCCGCATCATCGTCACCCAAGGCGACACCGAGCCCGCCTCGGTCGAGCAGCAGCGCCACCTGGGCCTCACCGCCCCGAGCCAGTACGACCTGCGCAACCTGTTCCAAGTGAACGTGGAAGAAGGCCGTCACCTCTGGGCCATGGTGTATTTGCTGCACAAATACTTTGGCAAAGACGGCCGTGAAGAAGCCGAAGCCCTGCTCGAGCGCAACAGCGGCAACGCCGACAACCCGCGCATCTTGGAAGCCTTCAACGAGAAGACGCCCGACTGGCTGAGCTTCTTTATGTTCACCTACTTCACCGACCGCGACGGCAAGTTCCAGCTCTGCGCGCTGGCCGAATCCGCGTTCGATCCGCTGGCCCGCACCACCAAGTTCATGCTGACCGAAGAAGCGCACCACATGTTTGTGGGCGAGTCCGGCGTGGGCCGCGTGATCCAGCGCACCGTGGACATGATGAACCAGCTCAAGACCGACGACGTGAGCAAGCTGCGCGCGGCCGGCGTGATCGACTTGCCCACCATCCAGCGCTACATCAACTTCCACTTCTCGGTCACCATCGACCTGTTTGGCGCCGACCAATCGTCCAACGCCGCCACCTTCTACAGCTCGGGTCTGAAAGGCCGCTACGAAGAAGGCAAGCGCACCGACGACCATGTCTTGAAGGGCAACAGCTACAAGATCATCGAAGTCGAAAACGGCCAGCTGGTCGAAAAAGAAGTGCCGATGCTCAACGCGCTCAACGAAGTGCTGCGCGACGACTACATCAAGGACTCCGTTGGTGGCGTGGAGCGCTGGAACCGCATCATCGAAAAAGCCGGCGTCGACTTCCGCCTCAAAGTGCCGCACAAGGCCTTCCACCGCAACATCGGCTCGCTCAAGGGCGTCAAAGTCAGTCCCGACGGCCGTGTGGTGAGCGAAGCCGAGTGGAACGCCAAAGTCGCCGAATGGTTGCCCACCGAGCAAGACCGCGCCTATGTGGCCAGCCTGATGGGCCGCGTGGTCGAGCCCGGCAAATTCGCCAACTGGATCGCCCCCCCGGTGATGGGCATCAATCGGCAGCCAGTGGACTTCGAGTACGTCCGCTTTAATTGAGGACTCCCCCCTGCGCTGCTTCGCAGCTTCCCCCCTCTCTGGCGCGCCTGTCGGCGCTGGGAGGGGGGACGATGCGAGTGGCCTGGCAAAGCCAGTTCCACCGCATCCTGGCTCAGAGGCACGCGCGCCGGATGCGTCTCGTTTTTTGCAGCATCGCAGGCGTGAAGTGACTTAGGCAGCACGAGCAACGCAAGTGCGCACCGGGGTGGTTGGTGCAGTGAAGTGAAGGAGGAGCCGGCCGCAGGCCGGCGGGGGACATGAACGGAACCAGCCACCCCGGTGCGCACGTTCCCACATAAGAAGAAGAGCCAAAAAAGCCCGAACCAGAAAACACAAGCAACAGACAATAGAACAACGCGACAACAAAACGACGGAGACCACCATGAACGCCCCCACCGAAGCGGCCGTGATCAAACAGCACCTGATCGACCCCGAGATCTGCATCCGCTGCAACACCTGCGAATCCATCTGCCCGGTGGGTGCCATCACCCATGACTCCCGCAACTACGTCGTCGACGCCACCAAATGCAACTGGTGCAACGACTGCATCTCGCCGTGCCCCACCGGCTCCATCGACAACTACCGCAAGGTGCTGCGCGTCAAGGCCTACTCGCTCGAAGAACAACTCGGCTGGGACGAACTGCCGCCTGAGATCCCGGCCGCCGAACTCCAAGCCCAAGCCGCCGAAGCCGGCGACAGCGCCGCCGTGGCCGAAGCCGCCGCGCCCGCCGCCCAAGAGGCCAAGCCCGACACCACCGGCCAAACCGCCTTCAACTCCGGCGCCTACGGCAGCACCATCCCGCCCTGGAGCGCGGCCCACCCCTTCACCAACCTCTACGGCCCCAAAGCCGCCGAGAAAAGTGTCACCGCCACCGTCACCGGCAACCTGCGCGTCACCGAGGTCGGCAAAGACTACGACACCCACCACATCGTGCTCGACTTCGGCACCATGCCCTTCCCCGTGCTCGAAGGCCAAAGCATTGGCATCGTCCCCCCCGGGTTGGATGCCAACGGCAAGCCGCACCACGCGCGCCAATACAGCATCGCCAGCCCACGCAACGGCGAACGCCCCGGCCACAACAACCTCTCGCTCACCATCAAACGCGTGCTCGAAGACCATTCGGGCAAGCCGGTGCGCGGTGTGGCCAGCAACTACATGTGCGACCTGCAGGTCGGCGACACGGTGCAGGTCATCGGGCCCTTTGGCCACAGCTTCCTCATGCCCAACCACCCCCGGTCGAGCATCGTGATGATCTGCACCGGCACCGGCAGCGCCCCCATGCGCGCCATGACCGAATGGCGCCGCCGACTGCGCGCGCAAGCCTTGGCCAGGGCGGAACGAAGCGCCGCCGGGCAGCCCCAAGGCGCTTCAGCCCCCTCGGGGGGCAGCGACCCGCGCAGCGGCGGAGCGTGGGGGCACGGTTTCGAGGGCGGCAAGCTCATGCTGTTCTTCGGTGCCCGCACCAAAGAAGAATTGCCTTACTTCGGTCCGCTGCAAAGCCTGCCCAAAGACTTCATCGACACCCACTTCGCCTTCTCGCGCGAAGCCGGCAAGCCCAAGCGCTATGTGCAAGACGCCATGCGCGAACGCGCGGCCGATCTGGTGGCGCTGCTCAAAGACCCCAACGCCTATTTCTACGTCTGTGGCCTCAAAGCCATGGAAGAGGGCGTGGTGCTGGCGCTGCGCGACGTGGCCACCCAGGCCGGTCTGGACTGGGACACCGTGGGCGCCGAACTCAAGCGCAGCGGTCGCCTGCACCTCGAAACCTACTGATCCGTTTTTAGGAGCCTCACATGACCGCAGCCAGCACCCTGGCCGTGTCGGTGCGCACGCCCGGGGTGGCCCAGGTCACCATGGCGCGCCCGGCCGTTTTTAACGCCTTTGACGAGGCCATGATCGCCGAGTTGGACGCGACCATCGAGCGCCTTGAAGCCGACCCCAGCGTGCGTGTGATCGTGCTCGCGGGCGATGGCAAACACTTCAGCGCCGGCGCCGACCTGCAGTGGATGCAGCGCGCCAGCACCGCCAGCGAAGACTGGAACCGCCAAGACGCCGGCCGCTTTGCCGGCATGTTGTCGCGCCTGCAGCGCTGCAGCAAACCCACGGTGGCGCGGGTGCAGGGCGCCGCGCTCGGCGGCGGTGTGGGCTTGGCCTGCGCCTGCGACGTGGCCATTGCCGCCGACAACGCCAGCTTTGCGGTCAGCGAAGCGCGCTTTGGCATCTTGCCCGCCGTCATCGGCCCTTATGTGGTCAACGCCATTGGCAAACGCGCCGCGCAGTGGCTGGCCCTCACCGCCACGCGGCTGAACGCCACGCGCGCGCTGGAGCTGGGCCTGGTGCAACAAGTTGTGCCGCTCGACCAGCTCGACGCGGCGGTGGACGCCACGCTGGCCGAGCTGCTCGGCTGCGGCCCCAATGCCCAGCGCGAAATCAAAACCCTGTTTGCCCAGCTGCCGGTGGGCGACACCGGCCCGGCGGTGCGCGACCTGACCGCTGCCACCATCGCCCGCGTGCGCGGCACCGACGAAGCGCGCGAAGGCTTTGCCGCCTTTTTGGGCAAGCGCCCCGCCGCCTGGGTGCCGCGCTGAACGCGCCGATAAACTGTAAGCACACCACAACAATTCACGGAGACACCGGCCATGACCCAAGCCTTTATTTGCGACGCCATCCGCACCCCTTTTGGCCGCTATGGCGGCGCCTTGAGCGGCGTGCGCACCGACGACTTGGGCGCCGTGCCGCTCAAAGCGCTGATGGCGCGCAACCCCGGTGTCGATTGGGCGGCGGTGGCCGATGTGCTGTACGGGTGCGCCAACCAGGCCGGTGAAGACAACCGCAACGTCGCCCACATGAGCAGCCTGCTCGCCGGCCTGCCGCTGGAGGTGCCAGGCGCCACCATCAACCGCTTGTGCGGCTCGGGCCTGGACGCGGTGGGCACAGCCGCGCGCGCCATCAAAGCCGGTGAAGCCGGCCTGATGATCGCCGGCGGTGTCGAGAGCATGAGCCGCGCCCCGTTTGTGATGCCCAAGGCCGAGAGCGCCTTCAGCCGCAACAACGCGGTGTACGACACAACAATAGGCTGGCGCTTTGTCAACAAGCTGATGAAAGAGCGGTACGGCGTCGACTCCATGCCCGAGACGGCCGAGAACGTGGCGGTGGACTTCAAGATTGAACGCGAAGCGCAAGACCGCATGGCCATGAACAGCCAGTTGCGCGCGGTGGCCGCCATTCAAGCCGGCCACCTGGCGCGTGAAATCTGCGCCGTCACCATCCCGCAGAAAAAAGGCGACGCGCTGGTGGTCGACACCGACGAACACCCGCGCGCCACCAGCCTCGAAGCCCTGGCCAAACTCAAAGGGGTGGTGCGCCCCGACGGCAGCGTGACCGCGGGCAACGCCAGCGGCGTGAACGACGGCGCCTGTGCGCTGCTGCTGGCCGACGAAGCCACCGCCGCCAAGAACGGTCTCACCCCCAAGGCCCGTGTGGTGGGCATGGCCACCGCCGGTGTGGCCCCGCGCATCATGGGCATTGGCCCCGCGCCCGCCACCCAAAAAGTGCTGGCGCAAACCGGCCTCACGCTGGCGCAATTGGACGTGATTGAACTCAACGAAGCCTTTGCCGCCCAAGGTCTGGCGGTGCTGCGCTTGCTGGGCTTGCCCGACGACGATCCGCGCGTCAACGCCTGGGGCGGCGCCATTGCGCTGGGCCACCCGCTGGGCGCCAGCGGCGCGCGCTTGGCCACCACCGCCGTCAACCGCCTGCACGCCACCGGCGGGCGCTACGCCCTATGCACCATGTGCATTGGCGTGGGGCAGGGCATTGCCTTGGTGCTGGAGCGCGTGTGATGACCGAGGTGAGCCTGGGCAGCGCCGCCGCCCTGCGTGAGACGGCGCGCGCCCCGCGCCCCGCCGACGCGGCCGGTGGCCAGTTCAACGGTCGCCCGCGCGAACGCGCGCCCCGGTTCACCCCCAAAGGCCGCCAGCCCGATGCGGCCGCACTCGCTTGGGTGCGCGCGCGCATCGGCGAAGCGCCCGCCGCCGGCCACCCGCGCGACGGCTTGATTGAGCACCTGCACACCTTGAACGACCACGCGGGTGGACTCCAAGCCGACCACCTGGTGGCGCTGGCGCACGAGATGCGCCTGTCCATGGCCGAGGTCATGGAGGTCGCGAGCTTTTATCACCACTTTCACATCTTGGCCGACGGCGAGCCCGGCGCCGACCTGACCGTGCGCGTTTGCGACGGCCTGGCCTGCCGCCAGCAAGGCGCGCTGCCGCTGCTGGCCGCGCTGCAGGCCGATCTGCAACTCGCCGGCACCACCCTGCGCGTGGAAGCCGCGCCCTGTGTGGGCCGCTGCGAACAGGCCCCCGCTGTGCAATTGGGCCAAGTGCCGGTGGCACAGGCCACACCCGCCAAGGTGCAGCACGCCGCCCACGCGCTGGCCGCGCACCCAGCGGTGCAGGCCGGCACCGAGCCCATGGGCGCCAGCTGCCCCGACGATCTGGCCCGCCAATGTGCCCCCATCGCCCAAGCGCTGGACCTGGCCGCTTACCGCGCGCAGGGCGGTTACGCCACCTATGAAACCTTGCTGCAAGACGGCGCGGCACAAGGCCAGCCCGGCAGCGAACGCGCGCTGGCCGCGCTCGACCGCTCGGGCCTGCGCGGTCTGGGTGGTGCGGGCTTTGCCGCGGCGCGCAAATGGCGCATCGTGCGCGGCTTTGCCGGCCCACGCCTGATGGTCGTCAACATCGACGAAGGCGAGCCCGGCACCTTCAAAGACCGCTGGTATCTGGAGCGCGACCCCCACCGCATGCTCGAAGGCGTGCTGATCGCCGCCGCCGTGGTGGGGTGCGACGCGGTGTACGTGTATTTGCGCGACGAATACCACCACCTGCGCCGCGTGCTGCAAGCCGCCATCGACGACTTGCGCGCCAGTGGCCTGCCCGCGCCCACGCTGCACCTGCGCCGTGGCGCCGGCGCCTACATCTGCGGCGAAGAATCGGCCTTGATCGAAAGTGTGGAAGGCAAACGCGGTGAGCCGCGCCTGCGCCCGCCCTACATCGCCGAGCGCGGCCTGTTTGGCCGGCCCACCTTGGCGCACAACGCCGAAACCCTGTTTTGGCTGCGCGAACTCATTGAGAGTGGTGGCGAACGCTTTGCCGCTGTGCAGCGCAACGGCCGCAGCGGCCTGCGCAGCTACAGCGTCAGCGGCCGGGTGCGCAAGCCCGGCGTCAAACTCGCGCCCGCTGGCATCACCCTGCGCGAGCTGATCGACGAACACTGCGGCGGCATGGTAGACGGCCACAACCTGGCCGCTTACTTTCCCGGTGGCGCCAGCGGCGGTATCTTGCCCGCGTCGCTGGACAACGTGCCGCTCGACTTTGACACCCTGCAGCCCCACGGTTGCTTCATCGGCTCGGCCGCTGTCATGGTGCTCAGCCAGCACGACGACATCGTCGACGCCGCACGCCAAACCATGGCCTTCTTTGCGGCCGAGAGCTGCGGCCAATGCACCCCCTGCCGGGTGGGCACCGCCAAAGCGCTGGCGCTGATGCAAGCCCCGCGCTGGGACCACGCCACCCTGCAAGACCTGTGCACCGTGATGGCCGACGCGTCCATCTGCGGCCTGGGCCAGGCCGCGCCCAATCCGCTGCTCAGTTTGCAGCGCCACTTTCCGCAGTTGTGGAGCGCCGCATGAACGCCCGACTTCACGCCGACGCCCTGGCCACTGAGGCCACCGTGCCGCTCACGCTGGACGGCCAGCCGGTGCTGGCCAGCCCGGGTGAAACCATTTGGCAACTGGCCCAGCGCATGGGCCAGACCATTCCCCACCTGTGCCACAGCGACGGCCTGCGCCCCGACGGCAACTGCCGCGCCTGTGTGGTGGAAGTGGCCGGTGAACGCACCTTGAGCGCCAGCTGCTGCCGCGTGGCCAGCGCGGGTCTGGATGTCCACACGCAGAGCGAGCGCGCGGTGAAGAGCCGCGCCCTGGTGCTGGAGCTGCTGCTGGCCGACACCGCCCACGCCCAGCCCGCGCCCGATGCCTTGCCCCTGCCCGCCACACCGCCCTTGGGCGAATTGGCCCAGTGGGCCGAACGCGAAGGCGTGGCCCTGCGCCCAGCGCTCCAGCCCGATGCGCTGCCCGCCACCCGCCCCGCGCAGCCCACCGACACCAGCCACCCGGCCATGGTGGTGAACCTGGACGCTTGCATCCAGTGCACCCGCTGTGTGCGCGCCTGCCGCGAAAGCCAGGTCAACGACGTCATTGGCCTGGCCGGGCGCGGCAGCGACGCGCGCATCGTGTTTGACCTGGGCGACCCCATGGGCGCGAGCAGCTGCGTGGCCTGTGGCGAATGTGTGCAGGCCTGCCCCACCGGCGCCCTGGCCCTGCGCAACCTGGCGCCGCACAGCGACAGCCACGCCCCGGTGAAAGAAGTCGACAGCGTCTGCCCCTTTTGTGGCGTGGGCTGCCAAATCACCTACCAGGTGCGGGCCGACGCCAGCGCGCCGCAGGGCGAGCGCATTGTGGCGGTGCAGGGCAAAGACGGCCCGGCCAACGCCGAGCGCCTGTGCGTCAAAGGCCGCTTTGGCTTTGACTATGTGCACCACCCCGACCGCCTGCTGCGCCCGCTGATCCGCCGCGACGGCGTGGCCAAAGACCCGCAACACCTGCTCAACCCACCCGACTGGCGCGCCGTGTTTCGCGAAGCCACTTGGGACGAAGCCCTGGCCCTGGCCGCTGGTGGCTTCAAAGCCCTGCGCGAACGCCACGGCCCGCACAGCCTGGCCGGCTTTGGCTCGGCCAAAGGCAGCAACGAAGAGGCCTACCTGTTCCAAAAACTGGTGCGCACCGCCTTTGGCACCCACAACGTCGACCACTGCACCCGCCTGTGCCACGCGTCCAGCGTGGCCGCGCTGCTCGAAGGCGTGGGCTCGGGCGCCGTCAGCAACCCGGTGGCCGACGTGGCCGAGGCCGATCTGATTCTGGTCATCGGCGCCAACCCCAGCAGCAACCACCCAGTGGCCGCCAGCTGGATCAAAAACGCGGTGCAGCGCGGCGCCCGCTTGGTGCTGGCCGACCCGCGCCGCACCGACCTGGCCCGCCACGCTTGGCGCAGCCTGCAGTTCACCCCCGGCAGCGACGTCGCTTTGGTCAACGCCTTGCTGCATGTGGTGTTTGACGAACACCTGATCGACCAAGCCTTTGTGCAAGGCCGTGTGGCCGAAGTCGACGCGGTGCGCGCTGCTGTGCGCCACACCAGCCCCGAAGCCATGGCGCCGGTCTGCGGCATACCCGCCCACACCCTGCGCGAAGTGGCGCGCGCCTTTGCCAAGAGCCGCGCCAGCATGGTGCTCTGGGGCATGGGCGTGAGCCAACACACCCATGGCACCGACAACGTGCGCGCGCTGATTGCGCTGTCCACCCTGACCGGGCAGATCGGCCGCCCCGGCACCGGCCTGCACCCGCTGCGCGGCCAAAACAATGTGCAAGGCGCCAGCGACGCCGGGCTCATCCCCTTCATGCTGCCCAACTACCAGCGCGTGGCCGACAGCAGCGTGCGCCAGTGGTTTGAACACTTCTGGGCCGCGCCCCTGTCCACCACACCCGGTCTGACCGTGGTGGAAATTTTGCAAGCCGCCGAGCGCGCCAGCGACGACCCGGCGCGCATCCGTGGGCTCTATGTGATGGGCGAAAACCCCGCCATGAGCGACCCCGATCTGAACCACGCGCGCAGCGCCTTGGCCCACCTGGACCACCTGGTGGTGCAAGACATCTTTTTGACCGAAACCGCTTGGCTGGCCGACGTGGTGCTGCCCGCCAGCGCCTGGCCCGAAAAAACCGGCACCGTCAGCAACACCGACCGCACCGTGCAACTGGGCCGCGCCGCGCTGCCGCTGCCCGGCGACGCACGGGCCGACTTGTGGATCATCCAGCGCCTGGCCGAACGACTGGGCCGCGCCGACGGCCAGCCCATGGGTTGGACCTACGACAGCGGCAACACCCCCGACAGCCAAGACCACGGCGTGGCCGCGATTTACGAGGAAATGCGCCAAGCCATGGCCGGCGCCATTGCCGGCATCACCTGGGCGCGGCTGCAGCGCGAAGGCAGCGTCACCTACCCCTGCTTGAGCGAAGACGACCCCGGCGCGCCCGTGGTGTTCATGGACCGCTTCCCCACCGCCGATGGCCGCGTGCGCCTGGTGCCCACCGCATTCGCCCAAGCCGCCGAAGTGCCCGACGCCGACTACCCCATGGTGCTGATCACCGGCCGCCAGCTGGAGCACTGGCACACCGGCAGCATGACGCGCCGCGCCCAAGTGCTCGACGCCATCGAACCCGGTCCCACCGCCGCCCTGCACCCCGACGACATGGCCCGCCTAGGCCTGCAGCCCGGCGGCCCCGTGCAACTGCACACCCGCCGTGGCAGCCTGCAACTGAGCGCCCGCCGCGACCCCGCCACCCCCGTGGGCGCGGTGTTTGTGCCCTTTGCCTATGTGGAAGCGGCGGCCAACCTGCTGACCCACGCGGCGCTGGACCCGATGGGGAAGATTCCGGAGTTCAAGTACTGTGCGGTGAGGGTGGAGGGGGGCTGACTTCATTAGGGAAGGTCTGCACAACACCCGCCGCGGCGTGAGTTGATGCGCGTGATTTCAG
>CAZYUD010000001.1:0-350286 GCA_964650505.1 uncultured Hydrogenophaga sp. | reverse complement strand
GGAGCAGGAGCAGGAGCAGGAGCAGGAGCAGGAGCAGGAGCAGGAGCAGGAGCAGTTTCATTCCCTGGGCTGCTCTGGGTGTCGGATGTGGCGTCGGCACCCAGCGCCGCTTGGGCGCGCTGCAAAATCGCTGCCGTCGGCACCAAAATCGGCAGGCCTCGGCCCTGCCCGCTGAGCTGTTTGGCGATGGCGTCTACAAACTGCTGCAGCGCGTCGCCACCCGCCAAGATCAGATCAATCACCTCGCGGCCAATGGCAATCTGGTCGCGCCGCGCGGCATCCAGCACCGATTCGAGCTGGTGCGCCAGGTTTTTGATCGGCGCAATGCCCAAAAAGCCCGCACCGCCTTTGAAGGTGTGAAACGCCCGAAACACCTGGTTGAGCGTGTCGCGGTGGCGCGGGTTTTCCTCCAGCACCAGCACCCCTTGCTCCATCTGGTTGAGCAGGTCGCGGCCTTCGTTGCAGAACTCGTTGAGCAGCTCCAGATCGTCGTTGGGCCCAAGAACAAATGCCTCCTCGTCACCCACAAGCGCTTCGGCGCTGCTGGCTTCGGCGGCTTGCGGCTCGCTGGGCTTGGCCAAATACAGCGCATTGGTCAAGCGGTCGAAGGAGGCCTGCAAGCCGTCTTGCAGTTCCGGTGTCAGACCATCGCCAGCCGACAGGGCTTGCTGGCATAGCCCAACGGACCATGCCAACTCCTGTTGGACGTCGGCCATGGTCTGGGTCGTTGTTTCTCGTGCCAACTGGTCCAGAGCACTGGCGACTTGCTCCAACCCTGTGGTGCTGCCAGGGGCCAGAAACGCCATTTCGGTGGCAATTTCCTGCAGCAGCGTTTCGACGTTTGTATCCAGCATGATTTATTCAACAATTCACCCAATGCTAACAAATAGAGGGCAAAATTGAAATCAATACTAGATACTAATAATTCTCCATCAGAAATGGCTTTTATTACTAATTAATTCAATTTCTGCGGCCGTGGGTCTCAGCTGCAGCTGACGCTGCCGCAGCCCGACATGGTCACGCTCTGGACGCGCGAGGGGTCGGCCAGGGTTTCGGTGACCGAATCAAAACCCACGTTCTGCAGGTGCTGGGCCAGCCCAGCGTCCATGGTGGCCGCGTGGCCCGGGAACCATTCCGCCAACGCCTCGGCCAGCCGGGTGATGATTTCTGTGTCGCCTTGCTCGTAATGCTCAATCACCGCGCGCATGGTTTCCAAAATGGTGGCGTGGTGCGAGGCGTGGCAGTTGTCGGCGGAAAAGCCGGTGGCCAGCATCCAGCGCTCTTCTTGGGCAAAGTGCTCCACCGTGTGCGCCAGAAACGCCAGGTACAGCGGCATTTGCTGGTCTTGGGGCGTGGCCAGAATCTGGTTGAGTTGGTCGGTGAACTCGCGGTGGGTGTCGTCCATGCGGGCGTCGCCGGTGAGCAGCGACTCGGTCCAGGGCAGTGAGGTGGTCTGTGTCATGGCCAAGCTCCTTAAGCGCCTAGGCGGGCGTGGTGGCGGGCGATTTGTGCGGTGACTTGCGCCGGCGCGGTGCCACCCAAAGTGTTGCGTGCTTCCAGCGAGCCGCGCAGGCTCAGGCAGTGGTACACGTCTTTTTCAATCGCGGGGTGAAAGCCCTGCAGCACGTTGAGCGGCAGCTCCGACAGATCGCAGTTGTGGCTGCTCGCGGCCTTCACCGCGTGGGCTACCGTTTCGTGTGCGTCGCGGAACGGCAGGCCCTTCTTGACCAGGTAGTCGGCCAAGTCGGTGGCGGTGGCGTAGCCCTTTTTGGCCGCGTCTTCCATCGCTTGGGCGTTGACGGTGATGCCGCCTTCTTTGGCGCCGGTGGCCGGGTTCACTTGACCGCCGACCATTTCGCAGAAGATGCGCAGCGTGTCTTTGAGCGTGTCCACCGTGTCGAACAGCGGCTCTTTGTCTTCCTGGTTGTCCTTGTTGTAGGCCAAGGGCTGACCCTTCATCAGGGTGATCAGGCCCATCAGGTGACCGACCACGCGGCCGGTCTTGCCGCGTGCGAGTTCGGGCACGTCGGGGTTTTTCTTCTGCGGCATGATGCTTGAACCGGTGGTGAAGCGGTCGGCGATTTTCACAAAGCCGAAGTTTTGGCTCATCCACAAAATCAGCTCTTCGCTGAAACGGCTGATGTGCACCATGCACAGGCTGGCGGCGGCGGTGAATTCGATGGCGAAGTCGCGGTCGCTCACGCCGTCCAGGCTGTTCTGGCTGACTTGCGGCTGGCCTTGATCGTCCACCATGCCCAGGGTGCGGGCCACGCGCTCGCGGTCCAGCGGGTAGGTGGTGCCGGCCAGTGCGGCGCTGCCCAGCGGCAGGCGGTTGGTGCGGCGGCGCACGTCGGCAAAGCGCTCGGCGTCGCGGCTGAACATCTCCACATAGGCCAGCAGGTGGTGGGCAAAGCTCACCGGCTGCGCCACTTGCAGGTGGGTGAAGCCGGGCAGGATGACGTTGACATTCTTTTCGGCCACATCGACCAGCGAGCGTTGCAGATCGGCCAGCAGGTCAATGATCAGGTCGGTCTCGCCGCGCAGCCACAGGCGCACGTCGGTGGCCACCTGGTCGTTGCGGCTGCGCCCGGTGTGCAGGCGCTTGCCGGCATCACCCACCAGCTGGGTCAGGCGCGCTTCGATGTTCAGGTGCACGTCTTCGAGGTCCAGCTTCCATTCAAAGGCGCCGGATTCGATTTCCTGCGTGATCTGCGCCATGCCGCGCTGGATGTCGACCAAGTCTTGTGCGGCGATGATGCCCTGTGCGGCCAGCATCTCGGCATGCGCCAGAGAGCCCTGGATATCGGCCTGCCACAGGCGTTTGTCAAAGAACACGCTGGCGGTGTAGCGCTTGACCAACTCGCTCATGGGCTCGGAGAATAGGGCGGACCAAGCCTCGGATTTTTTGTCGAATTGGTTGGTGGACATGCGGTAAGAGGGCGTCAGGCGCCGCTGAAAAAGGACGGCCCACACGGTGCACCGGGTCGACCGGTGCAGACCTGCCGAACGTCGAATGCGAGCCCGGTTGTGAGTCACCCGATGAACATCAAAGACAGCGAAATTTTATCGGGCTTCCGCGCGTGGCCTGTTGAGCGGCGGCCTGCGTCCGCCACCCGGGTCGCGCCTGTCTCGCGCTCAGGGCATGCGGGATGGGTGTTGCGCTGTGTGCTGGTGGTGCAGGCGCTGGTCATGGTGGCGGCTTTGTTTGAAGCCCGCAGCCTGCAGGCCTGGCTGGCCCAAGTGGGGTTGTTGACCGGTGCGGCACAGCCCGCCTTGATGGCCTGGATGCTGGCTTTGCTGGGTATACAGGTGTGGCGGCCGGGTCTGGGCGCGGTCGCACAGTGGAGCGTCGCACTTGGTTTGGGCGTGGCGGCCGGTCTATACGCCTGCGCCGTGGTGTTCTGGATGGGGCTCATCGATTGGGCCCCCTGGCTGGCGAGCGCGGCCAGTGGGGCCTTGGTGGCCGCCGGCCTCACCGCCATGCTGCACTGGCGCCAGCGCGCTGAGTTGCCAGCGGCCACCCGTGCGCAGCTCGACACTCTGCAGGCCAGCATCCGCCCCCATTTTTTGTTCAACACGCTCAACAGCGCGGTGGCGCTGGTGCGCCACGACCCGGCGCGCGCCGAGCGCATGCTCGAAGACCTGAGTGAGCTGTTTCGTGTCGCGCTGGCCGATCGGCCCCATGCGGTGACCTTGGCGGAGGAGTTGGCTTTGGCGCGCCACTACCTGGCCATTGAGTCCGTGCGTTTTGGTGAGCGGTTGCGGGTGGAGTGGCGCGTTGACGACAGCGTGTGCCACGCCTTGTTGCCTCCGCTGTTGTTGCAGCCTGTGGTGGAAAACGCGGTCAAGCACGGGGTGGAGCCCAGCTTGCCAGGCGCAGATGTGTGCATCACGGCGCAGCGCGATGGTGAGCGGGTGGTGCTCACCGTCACCAACACCGTGCCGGCAGGGCAAGGTCGGCCGGGCCATGGCATGGCCTTGGACAATGTGCGCCAGCGCCTGCTGTTGCTGCACGATGTGCATGCCCGCTTTGATGGGGTGTGCCAAGACGGCGTGTTTCAGGTGCGCATGGAGTGGCCTTTGCCCAGCGAGGGCGAGGCCAGAAAGGAGTGGCGATGAGCTTGCGTGTGATGGTGGTGGACGACGAGGCGCTGGCGCGTCAGCGCTTGCGCACCCTGTTGGGCGACTGCCGCCAACCGGCGGCGCATTGGGTGGGCGAAGCCGCCCACGCGCCACAGGCGGTGGCCATGCTGGCACACACGCCGGTCGACGTGGTGTTGCTCGACATCCAGATGCCCGGCGCCGATGGCCTGGCGCTGGCGCAGACCCTGAGCGCCATGGCGCATCCGCCAGCGCTGGTGTTTGTCACCGCCCACGCCGAACACGCGGTGCAGGCCTTTGAGTTGGATGCGGTGGACTACCTGACCAAGCCGGTGCGGCTGGAGCGCTTGGAACAGGCCTTGGCCAAAGCCTTGCGGCGACAGGAGACCGGCATGGCCGCAGACGCTGCGCCGCAGGTGGCCGACGATCATCTGCTGATCACCGAGCGCGGCCGCACAGAGCGGGTGGCGCTGGCCGATGTGGTGTATTTCAAGGCCGAGCTGAAGTACATCACGGTGCGCACCCGCGAGCGCGAATACGTGCTCGACGGCGCGCTCAGTGATTTGGAGCAACGCCACGCTGCGCGGGTGGTGCGGGTGCACCGCAACGCCTTGGTGGCCCGCACCGCTATCCAGGGCTTGGAGCGCTCCACCGACCCGGCCGAGCCCGATGTGTGGTGGCTCAAGTTACACGGCGTGCCCGAGCGGCTGGCGGTGTCGCGCCGCCAACTGCCGCTGGTGCGCGAGGCCATGAGCGGTCAGCGCTGAGCGCTGCGCCGCATCAGGCCGCCGCCGCCTCGATCAAAAAGCGCAGCCGTTTTTGGCCCTGCCATTCGTCGGCGTCGAGCCGGTAGGCGATGCGCGCGCGCGCCGGCAGCGGCTCGGTGTGGCCAAACCACATGCCGTCCACCAAAGCGCCCTGGTGCTTGAGCTTGATCGCCAAGTGGCGCTCCCCCACGATGCGCTGCGACACCACCTCCACCTCGTCGGCGAACAGCGGCGGCGCAAAGCCCTGCCCCCAGACCGGCTGGGCCAGGGTGTCCACCACCTCGGGTCGGCGGTATTCGGGCGGCAGCGGGCCGTCGGTTTCGATGCGGCGCTGCAGCGTGGCCGCGTCCAGCCATTCGTGCGCCACTTGCTGCAACGCGACCTCAAAGGTGTCGAGGTGCTCTTCGGCCACGGTGCAGCCAGCGGCCATGGCGTGGCCACCAAAACGCAGCAACACACCCGGGTGGCGTTTGGCCACCAGGTCGAGCGCGTCGCGCAAGTGAAAACCGGGGATGGAGCGGCCCGAGCCTTTGAGCTCGTGCTCCTTGCCCACCGCACCGCTGGGCGCAAACACAAAGGTCGGGCGGTGCAGCTTGTCTTTGACGCGGCTGGCCACAATGCCGACCACCCCTTCGTGGAACTCGGGGTCAAACACCACCACCGCCGGTGGCGGCTCGTCGCCCTCGTCGAACATCTCATCCACATAGGCCAGCGCGGCGTCGCGCATATCGCCTTCGATCGCTTTGCGCTCGCGGTTGATGGCGTCGAGCGCGCGCGCCAGTTCCTCGGCGCGTGCGGGGTCGTCGGTCAGCAGGCATTCGATGCCCAGCGTCATGTCCGACAAGCGCCCGGCTGCGTTCAGGCGCGGGCCCAGCGCAAAGCCAAAGTCAAAGGCGCTGGCGCGCGCCGGCTGGCGGCTGGCCACCTGCATCAGCGCGGCCATGCCGGGCGGCATGGCGCCTGCGCGCACCCGCTTCAAGCCTTGGGCCACCAAGCGGCGGTTGTTGGCGTCGAGCTTGACCACGTCGGCCACCGTGCCCAGCGCCACCAGCGGCAGCAGGCTGTCGATCTTGGGTTGATCTTGCACGCTGAAGACACCGCGCACGCGCAGCTCGGCGCGCAGGGCCAGCAGCACATAAAACATCACGCCCACACCGGCCAGGCTTTTGCTGGCAAAACCGCAGCCGGGTTGGTTGGGGTTGACGATGACACAGCCCTCGGGCAGCAGGGTCTGGCCCTGTTGCACCGCCGGCAGGTGGTGGTCGGTCACCAGCACCTGCAGGCCCAGCGCTTGGGCGTGCGCCACGCCCTCGATGCTGGCGATGCCGTTGTCCACCGTGATCAGCAGGTCGGCACCGCTGGCCTTGACCCGCTCGGCGATGGGGGGTGTCAAGCCATAACCGTCGGCCACCCGGTCGGGCACCAAATAGCCGACGCGGTTAAAACCCAGCGGCGCGCCCAGCAGGCGCAGGCCGCGCACCGCCACCGCGCAGGCGGTGGCGCCGTCGCAGTCGTAGTCGGCCACCACACACAGGCGCAGGCCTTGTTGCATGGCGTCGGCCAGCGCACGCGCGGCGGCTTGGGTGTTGTGCAGGCTGTCGGGCGGCAGCAGCTTGGCCAGACCGTCGTCGAGTTCGTCGGGGTGGGCAATGCCGCGCGCGGCAAACAGGCGCGCCAGCAAAGGGTGGATGCCGGCTTGCTCCAGCGCCCAAGCGGCGCGCGGCGGGACGTCGCGGTGTGTGATCTTCATAGACTGCCGAGGATATCCGCCACCGAGGGCTTGGGCTGCAGACCGAGCGCGCGCCGCAGGCGCTGCGCCCAGCCGGTGGCGGGTGCGCTCACCCAGCGCCGCGCCCAGCGCTCACCACACAGCCACAGCACCACCGTCTCACCCGCTTGTTGGCGCTGCAGCAGCTCGGCCAGCGGGCCAGCGTCCAGCGCGGCCCAAGCGGCTTGCCACTCACTGCGCCCACCGTGCAGAGCGGCCTGGCGCAAGCTGTCGTCGATGGCCGGTGCGCCGACCGTGGGCAGAGCCGCCAAGGCGCCCACGCCGCTGAACCACACGCCATTGAGGCTGGGCAGGCGCTGCGCTTCGCGCGCGTCGTTGGCGGCGTGGGTGTAGAACAGCATCTGGGCCTCGCTTTGCAGGCGTTGCAACCAGGCCAGCTGCGCCTGGTGCGCGGGTTCGGCGCGCGGTTGCCAGACGTCGAGCGAGCGGCCCACCACCCGGTCCAAGCTGGCGCAGCGCAAGCCCGCCAGCCGCTCGCCCACCGCCAGCCAGCGCTCGGCGCTCACCCAATGCAGCACCACACCGTCTTCGGCGCACAGTGGCGCCAAGGCGGCGTGCAGCGCGCGAGAGGTGGCCTCGTCGATCGACAAGCGCTCGGGTGGCAGCAGGCTGACCTGCTCCATGCCCACCTGAAAGTGGCAGGGCCACACCCAGGCGCAGGGCGTGTGCAGGGTGCCGCTGGCCAGCGCGGCCCAGGGCAGCAGGCCGTCTTGGGCGCTGGCGTCGCCCAGCAGACCCAGCGCCTGAGCCTGGGCCAGTTCGTGTGGGGGGCTGGCGCTGTAGGCGTCACCGCCCAAGGCCAAGTCGTTTTGCAGCCCGGCCAACAAGGCTTGCAGCTGGGGCAGTTGCAGGTCGCCCAGCCCGGCGGCGTCGGGGCTGTCGCCGGTGGCGGCAAAGGGCACGATCAGGGTGTGGCTCATGCCCGCGATTGTCGGGGATGCCACAATCGCCGCAGGACACACACCCATGCAAACCCCTTACGAACTGCTCATTGGCTGGCGCTACACCCGCGCCGGGCGCGCCACCCGGCGCAACGGCTTTATTTCCTTCATTTCTGGGGTGTCCATGCTGGGCATTTCCCTGGGCGTGGCGGCCCTCATCATCGTGTTGTCGGTGATGAACGGCTTTCAAAAAGAGGTGCGCGACCGCATGCTCAGCGTGCTCTCGCATGTCGAGGTGCTCGACGGCTCGGGTGAGGCGATTGCCGACCTGCCGGCGGTGCTGCACACCGTGCGCGAGCACCCGGCGGTGGTGGGCGCGGCGCCTTTTGTGGGCGCTCAGGCGCTGGTGGCGCGCGGTGAGACGATGAAAGGCGCGCTGGTGCGCGGCATCTATCCGGCGCTGGAGCCCGGCGTCACCGACGTGGTGGCCGACATGGCCCAGACCACACTCCCGCGTCTGGTGCCCGGTGGTTTTGGGGTGATATTGGGCGGTGAGCTGGCGCGCAGCCTCGGGGTGGTGCCCGGCGACAGCGTGACGGTGATTTCGCCCAGCGGTCAGGTCACGCCCGCCGGTGTGGTGCCGCGCCTGCGCCAAATGGCGGTGGTGGGCGTGCTCGATTCGGGCCATTTTGAATACGACGCCGCGCTGGCGCTGATGCACATCGACGACGCGGCGCGGCTGTTTCGGGTCGAGGGCGCCACCGGCGTGCGCCTGAAGCTGCGCGATTTGCACGCCGCGCGCGAGGTGGGTGCCGAGCTGTCAGCCCGCCTGCCGCTGGAGCTGCTGGTGCGCGACTGGACCCGCGCCAACCGCACCTGGTTTGCGGCGGTGCAGCTGGAAAAACGCATGATGTGGATCATCTTGACCCTGATCGTGGCGGTGGCGGCGTTCAACCTGGTGTCGACCCTGGTGATGACGGTGACCGACAAACGCGCCGACATCGCCATTTTGCGCACCCTGGGCGCCAGCCCGCGCAGCGTGATGGCGATTTTTGTGGTGCAGGGCGCCACCGTGGGGGTGATCGGCACCGGCTTGGGGCTGCTGCTGGGCCTGGGCGTGGCCTTCAACATCGACACTCTGGTCCCAGCGCTGGAGCGCTTGCTGGGCGCCAGCTTTCTGCCGCAAGACATCTACCTCATCAACCGCATGCCCAGCGATCCGCAGCGCGGCGACATTGTGCCGGTGGCGGTGATCTCGCTGGTGATGGCCTTTGTGGCCACGCTCTACCCCAGCTGGCGCGCCAGCCGCGTCAACCCGGCCGAAGCGCTGAAATACGAATGAGGCCGCTGCCATGAGTGCATCTGTGGTGTTGCAGGCCCAGGGCCTGACCAAACGTTTCACCGAAGGCCGGCTCGACGTGTCGGTGTTGCAAGGTGTGGACCTGACGGTGCGCGCCGGCGAAACCGTGGCCATCGTCGGCGCTTCCGGCTCGGGCAAAAGCACCTTGCTGCACCTGCTGGGGGGGCTGGACGCGCCCACCGCCGGGCGGGTCACGCTGCAAGGCCAGGCCTTGAGCGCGCTCAGCGCGGCCCAGCAAGGCGAACTGCGCAACCGGCATTTGGGGTTTGTCTACCAGTTCCACCACCTGCTGCCCGAATTCAGCGCCCGCGACAACGTGGCCATGCCGCTGTGGATTCGCCGCGAAGAGCGCGAGCGCGCCGCCGCCGTGGCCGCCGCCATGCTGCAGCGGGTGGGCCTGGGCGAGCGCCTGCACCACCGCCCGGCCGAACTCTCGGGCGGCGAGCGCCAGCGGGTGGCGATGGCGCGTGCCTTGGTGACCACACCGGCCTGTGTGCTGGCCGACGAACCCACCGGCAACCTCGACCGCGCCACCGCCGACGGGGTGTTTGCGCTGATGCTGCAACTCGCGCGCGACCAAGGCACCGCTTTTGTGGTGGTCACCCACGACGAAGCGCTGGCCCAGCGCTGCGGCCGTGTGCTGCGCCTGACCCAGGGTGTGCTGGCCTGATCAGTCGGCCGGAGCGCGCGCAAAGCGCAGCAGCGCCTGCCCGCTGTCGTCTTCTAGCACCAATTGGGCGCCGTCCATGCGCAGGCGACGCACCTGCGTCAGCGTTTGCACAAAGGCGGTTTCTTGTTGCCCCACGCTGTCGGGAAAACACGCCATTTTGGTCATGCCCACCGACTTGAGTTGCAACTGCTGCGGTGTGCCGCTCCACTCGCCAAAGTAACGGTTGCAGCTGGCCTGGCCGTGGATGCGGCCGTCCGCTTCCCAGCTCAAGGTGGGGACGTGGCCTTCCAGCGGCGCCGCGCCGCGCAGCGCGCTCAGGCGCCACTGGGTGTCGAGCGGAATGGCTGCCGCCACCGCAGTCTGCCCAGGTGCGGCGCCACTGGGCGGCGCACAAGCGCTGAGCACGCCCAGTCCGGTGATCGCCAGGGCCATCAGCCCCTTCCTGCCCATTCCTTGCATACCAGTCCTTTCTGTGGGGCCGTGTGGCCGCGCGGTTTCGTGTCAATATGCCAGACATGTGGATCGATACCCATGCCCATTTGGACGCGCCCGAGTTTGGGCCCGGCGGCGCGCTGGCGCTGCAGGCGCGGGCGGTGGCGCGCGAGCGCGGTGTGGGCCTGTGTGTGGTGCCAGCGGTCTGCCCGGCCAACTTCGACGCGGTGCGCCAGTGGGCACACACCCATGGCGACGCCTATGCCCTGGGCATCCACCCGCTGTGGGTGCCGCAGACGACCGACGCCGACTTGCAGGCCTTGGCCGACGCGCTGCAGCGCCACCACAACGACCCGCGCTTGGTGGCGGTGGGCGAAATTGGCCTCGATTTTTTTGTGCCGGCGCTCTGCACCCCCGCCATGCGCGAGCGGCAGCAAGAGGTGTATCGCGCGCAGTTGCGATTGGCGCGCCAGCACGGCTTGCCGGTCATCCTGCATGTGCGGCGCAGCGCCGACCTGCTGCTCAAACACCTGCGCGAGCTGCCGGTCGGGGGCATTGCCCACGCGTTCAACGGCAGCGATCAGCAGGCGCGGCATTTCATCGACCTGGGCTTTGCCTTGGGCTTTGGCGGCGCCATGACCTTTGAGGCGGCGCGCCAGTTGCGCCACTTGGCCAGCGCTTTGCCGCTGGACGCACTGGTGCTGGAGACCGATGCGCCCGACATCCCGCCGCAGTGGCTCTACGCCACCGCCGCCGAACGCGCGGCCGGACGGGCGCAGGGCGTCAACACCCCAGCCGAGCTGCCGCGCATTGGCAAGGCGCTGGCAGACCTGCGCGGTATCAGCGCGCAGGCCTTGGCCAAGGCCAGCAGCGCCAACGCCTACCGTGTGCTGCCGCGCTTGGCGGCCTTGCTACCATGAGCCGGCTGACCGGCTTGCCGCCGGTGATCGGGCCGCAGACCCGTTTGCTGGTGCTGGGCAGCTTTCCGGGCGTGGCCTCGCTGCGCAGCCAGCGCTACTACGGCCATCCGCAGAACCAGTTTTGGCGCTTGCTGGAAACGCTGTGGCATCAACCATGGGGTGAAGCAAGTTATGAAGAACGCTTAGAGGTGGTGCGCGCGCGCGGCCTGGGCATCTGGGACGTGTACGCCAGCTGTGAGCGCGAGGGCAGTTTGGACAGTGCCATCCGCCACGCCACGCTCAACAACTTCGCCTGGGTGCAAGCGCAGTGCCCGCGGCTGCAAGCCATCGCCCACAACGGCGGCGAAAGCTTTCGCCACGCCCGCCACACCCAAGCCCTGGGCCTACCGGTCTACCGCCTCCCCTCCACCAGCCCCGCCAACGCCAGCTGGAGCTTCGAGCGCAAACTGCAAGCCTGGCACGAGGTGTTCGAAGCCACAGGACTGATCGACTGAAGCAGCTGCCAGCCGCAACTGGCTTACCCACGCGTCGGCGCGAAGAAGCAAAAGCGCCAAGATCGCGTGGTTATGCCGGCGCGAAGAAGCCCAAACGCCAGGGCACCGCGGATCTGGCTCTGCCAGTCCGCAGGTGCCGCCCCCTTGAGGGGGGCGCGCAAAGCGCGGCGGGGGTGGGTCAAACCGTCCTATGCGCCACCGGCGTCTCCGGCACCGGATACCCCGCCGCACCAAAGGTCGCGACGATGGCCTTGTGGGTGTCGAAGTACACCTGCCAGTAGTGGTCGGTGTGGGTGTAGGGGCGCACACACAGCAGCGGGCCTTCGGGCGTGAACTGCAGGATTTCGATGTCCGGCGCCGGGCTGGTTTTGACGTTGGCAATCGCTTCGATGGCCGGGCGCAGGCGGGCGATGGCGTCTTGCACATCCACGCTGTTGGCCACTTTGGCCACACAGTCCACGCGGCGGAAGGGCTCGGCGCTGAAGTTCTGGATGTTGTCGCCAAACACCTTGCCGTTGCCCACCACGGTGAGCACGTTGTCCGGTGTCAGCACGGTGGTGGCAAACAAGCCCAGTTCTTTGACCGTGCCCACGGTGCCGCCGGCGCTGATGAAGTCACCCACCTTATAGGGCCGCAGCACCTGCAAAAACAGGCCGGCCGCAAAGTTGCCCAGCATGCCGCTCCAGGCCGCGCCAATCGCCAAGCCTGCGCCGGCAAACAAGGCGGCAAACGAGGTGGTTTGCACCCCAAAGATGTCCAGAATCGCCAGCACCAGTACCACGGTGAGCAGCACCGAGATGATGGACTTGAGGTATTGGGCCAGCGTGGGGTCGACTTTTTTGCCTTTTTCCAAGGCTTTGCCCACCAGCGACACCGCCACACCAATGAGCCAGCGGCCCACCACCCAGGCCACGATGGCTCCCACAATCTTGAGTGCGTAGTCGGCACCTTGGGTGCCCAGAAATGTCCAGATGGCTTCCATGTTCATAATCTCGCCTTTCATAGCGGGTTGACAACGGTGCGATCTTCAGCGTCTCAAAGTAAGTCTTTTGTGTTTGTTGCGGCTGCTTACAGCACCGGTGTGACCCAACGCACAGCGTTGTGGTCTCAGAAGAGCGGGGAGGTGTGAAATGGCGCACCCCCGACGCCGTCAGTCGCTGACAGAACTGCCCGAGGTCACCCTGTCGGAAGACAGCGAGGTGCGTTATCTGCACCTCGGCACCGAATGGGTGCAAGGTTCGATGCTGATCGATTCGCCGTTTGACATCGAGCTGGACTATGTGCAGCGCATGATGGCGTGGCTGCTGTTTGTGCCGCCCACCAGTGTGGCCAAGCGCCGGGCCTTGCAGCTGGGTTTGGGCTCTGCGGCGCTGACCAAGTTTTGCTTCAAAAAGCTGCGCATGGACACCACCGCGATTGAAATCAATCTGCAGGTGCTCTCGGTCTGTCGCCAGTGGTTCAAGCTGCCGCCCGATGGCGAGCGGCTGAGGGTGCTGCTCGCCGACGCCGGCCAAGCCATTGTGGAGCCACAGCACCAAGGCGTGTACGACGCGGTGCAAATCGACCTGTACGACCACGAGGCCGCGGCCCCGGTGCTCGACAGCGCCGACTTTTACCGCGACACCCGTGCGCTGCTCACAGACGAGGGCTGCATGACCGTCAACCTGTTTGGGCGCGACGCGAGTTACGAGCGCTCGCTCGCCAGCATCAGCGAGGCTTATGGCCCTGACGCAGTGTGGGCATTTCGTCCCACCCGCGAAGGCAATACCATCGTGCTGGCGCAGCGCACCCCCAGCCGCCCCACCCGCATGGAGCTGCTGGCGCGCGCCGAAGACATTCAGCAGCGCTGGGGCCTGCCGGCCACCAAGTGGCTGCGCCTGTTCAAACCCGCGATCAACGACTGAACCGTGAGCATCCCGATCAAAACCGACAGCGCTTGGCGCGGCACCTCGGATTGCCGCAACTGCGGCATCCGCGACATGGTGCTGTTTGCCGACCTGCGGGAAGAAGATTTCGAACTCATCCATTCGCCCATCGATGACCTCGAATTTGCGGTTGGTCAGCCGATTGCTAACTTGGGCGACACCGCCACCTCGCTGTTCACCGTGCGCACCGGCATGGTCAAGCTGGTGCGCAACACCATCGACGGGCGCCAGCGCATTGTGCGGGTGCTGCGTCCGGGCGACGTGATTGGGTTGGAGGCCTTGCTCGCCCCCAGCTACGACGCCGATGCGGTGGCGTTGACCCCAGTGCGCGTGTGCCGGTTGCCGCTGCAGGTGATCCAAAGGATCAACCGCGAAACACCCCGGCTGCACCAGCGTCTGCTGGAGAAATGGCACCGCAGCCTCAAAGAGGCGGACGACTGGTTGGCCGATCTGAACTTCGGCACTGCGCGCCAGCGCGTGGCGGGTTTGCTGCTCAAGATGCGCACCGACCGCGACCCTGAGGTCACCACCGTGTTCTCGCGCGAAGACATGGGCGCCATGCTCGACCTCAAGCTCGAAACCGTCAGCCGCACGCTCAACGCCTTGTTGCGCGAGGGCGTCATTGAAGCTCAGGACAAAACCGGTCGGCACTACCGCATCTTGCGGCCGCAGGCGCTGACCCAACCCCAGGACTGAGGCCATGCGCAAGCGTTGCTGGGCGGTGGTGGTTCAGAGCGGTTTGGCCTTGGCCGCACAGGCCCAAGACATGCAGCGCCTGCCGCGTTTTGACATCGACCGCACCGAGGTCACCATCGGCCAGTTCCGCGCCTATGTGCGGGCCACCGGCGTGGTGACGGCGGCCGAGCGCGCCGGCGGTGGCCAAACCTATGAGGGCGGTTGGCAACAGCGCCGGGGTTGGACCTGGGCCATGCCCTACGGCAGCCCGGGCGCCGACGACGAACCCGCGGTGCACATCACCCAGCCCGAGGCCCAGGCCTATTGCCGCTGGGTCGGCAAGCGCCTGCCCACCGACGCCGAATGGGGCGAAGCCGCCTATGTGGAGCAGCGCGCCGACCCGTCTGCGCCGTTCGTGCGCGGCCAGCGCTATCCCTATCCCACTGGGCAGAGCCCCCAAGGGGCCAACTGCCTGGGCGACTGCGGCCCGGTGCGGGCGGTGCCACACGCCCAAACCAGCCGAGGCCAGGGCCACGCCCGGGTCGGCACCACCGTCGCTGGCGTCAACGGCTTGTTCGACATGGGTGGCAATGTGTGGGAATGGGTCGACAGCGGCCCTGGGCGCGAGCAGCGCACCCGGGGCGGCTCGTGGTGGTACGGCAGCGGCCCGATGCGCGACGACCACCGCCAGACCAAACCCGCCGACACCGCCGTGGTGTACATCGGCTTTCGCTGCGTGCGCGACCGATGAGCGCGGTGCCCGCCCCACGCCATCTCGCCACCGGCTTGCTGCTGGCCAGTGCCGGTTCGATCGCGTTTTCTGGCAAGGCCATCATCGTCAAGCTGGCCTACCGCCACGGGGTCGATGCGGTGACTCTCATCATGTACCGCATGCTGTTTGCGCTGCCGCTGTTTCTGGGCCTGGCCTGGTGGGCCAGCCGGGGCAAACCAGCCCTCTCGCGGCGCGATTGGGCTGGCATCGCTGGACTGGGCTTCACTGGCTATTACCTGGCGAGCTTTCTGGATTTCTGGGGTCTGGAATACATCAGCGCCAGCTTGGAGCGGCTCATCCTCTATCTCAATCCCACGCTGGTGCTGGTGCTGGGCTGGGTGCTCTACCAACGGCGCATTGGCGCGCTGCAGGCCCTGGCCATGGCGGTGAGCTACGCCGGTGTGCTGCTGGTGTTTGGCCACGAGGCCGACTTCAGTGGCACCCACGCGGCCTGGGGTGCGGCGCTGGTGTTTGGCAGCGCGGTCAGTTACGCCATTTACCTGGTCACCAGCGGCGAAATGGTCAAACGCCTGGGCTCACTGCGCTTGGTGGGCCTGGCCACCACCGTGGCGTGTGGCTTGTGCCTGCTGCAGTTTGTGTTGCTGCGCCCGCTGTCGGCCGCGCTGGTGGCGCCCGAGGTGGTCTGGCTGTCGGTGCTCAACGCCACCCTGTGCACCTTTGCGCCCGTCCTCATGGTGATGATGGCCATTGAGCGCATCGGTGCCGGCCTGGCCTCACAAACCGGCATGATCGGCCCCATGTCGACCATCGCCATGGGCGTGTGGCTGCTCGACGAACCGTTCAACGGCTGGATCGTGGCCGGCACCGCGCTGGTGGTGGCCGGCGTGTTTCTGGTCACCCGCGCTCGGCCCCCGGGCGCCACATAAACACAGGAGAACACAGCGATGGATTTGGGCATTGCCGGCAAATGGGCGCTCGTGGGTGGCGCCAGCAAAGGCTTGGGCTGGGGCTGCGCCGCCGCCTTGGCCGCCGAAGGGGTGAATTTGGTTATGGTGGCGCGCGGCGCAGACGCCTTGCAGGCGGCTGCTCAGGCGCTGGCGCAACAACACCCGGCGGTGAAGACCGTGCCAGTGGCTGCCGACATCACCACCGAAGCCGGGCGCGCCGCCATCTGGGCGGCCTCCGGAGGCCCGGGCCATGCCTTTGACATCGTGGTCACGAACGCCGGTGGCCCGCCGCCGGGCGACTTTCGCGACTGGGACCGAGAGGCCTGGCTCAAGGCGGTGGACGCCAATATGCTCACGCCGATTGAGCTGATCAAAGCCACGGTCGACGGCATGGCCGAGCGCGGTTTTGGCCGCATCGTCAACATCACCAGCAGCGCGGTGAAGGCCCCCATCGATATCTTGGGCTTGAGCAATGGCGCGCGCAGCGGCCTGACGGGTTTTGTCGCTGGCCTGGCGCGCAGCCCACTGGCCGCGCGCGGCGTGACCGTCAACAACCTGTTGCCTGGCAAATTCGACACCGACCGCCTGCGCGGCACCTTGGCCAGCGGCGCGGCCAAAGCTGGCAAATCGGCCGATGAATTCGCCGCCGCTCAGCGCGCCCAGATCCCAGCCAAACGGTTTGGCACCGCACAAGAATTTGGCGCCATTTGCGCCTTTTTGTGCAGTGCGCACGCCGGCTACATCAACGGGCAAAACATCCTGCCCGACGGCGGGCTGTACCCAGGCACCTTTTGACACCACCTGGTGGTGGCAGGCATGCCCCCACAGGGTGTGTGAATGCCTTGGCGCTACCTTTGGGTAAGCGGTTTGGGGGCTTTAGCATGTCCCCGCCGTCCAACACACGATGCCGCCATGTACCAGATCATTTACCGCAGTACCACGCCCCGGCATTTGGAGCCTGAGGCGCTCATGCGCATCCTGGCGCGGTCGCGCGAATTCAACACACGCTACGGCATCACCGGTTGCCTGTTGTACGACGGTCAGACCTTCTTGCAGTTGCTCGAAGGGCCGAAAGATGTGGTGTCCATCTTGTACGAGCGGGTCATCATCCCCGACCCCAAGCACCGCGATTGCGAACTGGTGGCCGAGCGGCAAGCGCCCAAACGCATCTTTGACCAATGGCGCATGGGCTTCTATCACATGAAGATGCTCGACCGGCAGATGATCGACGGCCTGATGCAGGCCTCATTGGACGACCTGATGGCGGTGTTAGACCACGAACCCTGCAACATGAAGCGTGTGCTGCGCGACTTTGTGGAGGCCAACCAGGCCCAGTTGCGCAACCGGTGACGCTGGGGCTCATCAGCGCCATGCGCCGACCCATGCGGGTGTTTGGCGGAGCCAATCGCCGATCAGGTGTTCATAGGCCGCCACCCAGGTCAGCAAACGGGCGTCGGCGCGCGGCGCGGCGATCAGCTGTAAGCCCATGGGCCAACGCCCCGTGGGATCAAAGCCAGCGGGCACGCTGATGGCCGGCGCGCCGGCCAGTGTGGCGTAGATGGTGCATTCCATCCAGCGGTGGTAGGTGTCCATCGCGCGGCCCGCGATCTCGCTGGGCCAGCGCTGCTCCACTGGGAATGGCCAACAGGAGGCCGCCGGCAGGGCGATCAGGTCGACATGCTCGAACTGCGCCAGCAAGTGGTGCAGAAAAGCGGTGCGGGCCTGAGCGGCTTGGTCGAAGCGCACAAAGTCCAGCGTTTGTCCTTGTTCGTGTTCCCACAACGCCTCGGGTTTGAGCTGTTCGCGTGCGCCGGGCAGGGCCAGCACCGCAGCCACGCGCGGTGCGGTCAGCGCTTGGCGCCACACCAGCCAAGTGCGCCACAGCGCCTCGGCGTCAAAACCGTGGGCCAAGGGCTCCACCCGGGCGCCCGCTTGTTCCAAGCGCTGCAGCGCTGCGGTGCAGGCCTCCAGCACGCCCGGCTCGGTGCTCAGGTGGCCGCCCAGATCGCCCCACCAGCCAATGCGCAGGCCGCGCAGCGCCGCCGCATCGGCGGGCAGGCGCTGCGCCAGGTCGGCCAACTGCGGCTCGCTCCAGGACAACGGCAGTCGTGGGTCGTGGCCCGACTGTGTGGCCAGCAGGCGCGTGAGGTCGCGCACGCTGCGCGCCAGCGGGCCTTCGGTGCCAAGCTGGCTGATCCACACCTCAGGCCCGGGGCCAAAGGGCACTAGGCCCTGGCTCGGGCGCAGGCCAAAGACGTTGTGCCACGCCGCTGGGTTGCGCAGCGAACCCATGAAGTCCGAGCCGTCGGCGACCGGCAACATGCGCGAGGCCAGCGCGGCACAGGCGCCGCCGCTGCTGCCGCCGGCCGACACCGCCGGGTCCCAGGCGTTGCGGGTGATGCCGAACAGCTCGTTGAAGGTGTGTGAGCCCAGGCCAAACTCCGGCACATTGGTTTTGCCCACCACAATGGCGCCGGCGGCTTTTATGCGCCCGGCCATTAGGCTGTCGCGCGGCGCCACCGCGTGGGCCAGCGGCCGGCAACCGTAGGTGGTGGGCAGGCCTTCGCTGGCCGATGTGTCCTTGACCGCTTGTGGGATGCCGTGCAGCCAGCCGCGCGATTGGCCCTGCGCCAGTTCGGTGTCGCAGCGTTGGGCCTCTTGCAGCAGTGCCTCGGCCGGTCGTTGGTTGACCAAGGCGTTGAGCCGTGGGTTGATGCGTTCCCATTGCGCCAGATAGGCCTGCATCACCTCAACGCAGGACACCGAACGCGCGTGTATGGCCGCCGACAGGGCGCTGGCGTCGAGTGCGGTGATGTCTTGGTGGTGCATGTGGGAACTTTACGCCTTGCTCAGATCTGAGGCTGAGACCGTGGTCACTGCGCCGGTTGGGCTTGCAGGTTGATGCTTTTGGCGATGGCGCGGTAGCGCGCGATTTCTTTTTGGTAGAGGGTGGCGAGATCCGCCGGGCTTCGCACGGGCAACACCGAGTTGCCGGTGGCTTCATAAGCTTTGCGAATCTCCGGGTTTTGTAGCGCAGCATAAAAGGCCTGATTCAAGCGAACAACGGCTTCCTCGGGCGTGGCTTTGGCCACTTGCACGCCGGCCCACAGGTCAAAGTCCATGGCCTCCAGCCCTGGCATCGCGGCGATGGCGGGGTATTGTTTGAACGAGGGGTGGGGCGTTTTGGACGTGATGCCCAGCGCGCGCAGATGCCCGTCGGCAATGGTTGGCATGACAGGACCCGCCATGGGCAAAAACGCCATGTCGATGTGCCCGCCCATCAGGTCGGTCATCAGCGGAGCGATGCCACGATAGGGCACGTGGACCAGTTTGGTACCGGTGAGTTGAGCAAACCGCTCGCCAATGAGGTGGTAGAGCGAACCGTTCCCCACGCTGCCGTAGGTGAGCGCTTGGTCGCCGGATTTTTTGGCGAGCGCCACAAGCTCCGCCACGGTGCGCGCTTCTAGGGTGTTGCGCACGGCAAGCACCATGTTGGTGGTCACCAGCTGCGCCACCAGGCGGAAGTCTTCCGGCTTGGTCTTGACCCCCTGAACGGCCATGGGGGCCAGGATCAGCTCCATCGGTGTGCCAATCGACGCCATGAGCCCGTCAGCGGGCGCCGACAGCACTTTGCCCAGGCCGATGGTGCCCCCCGCCCCGCCCAGGTTGTCGACCACCACCGATCGCCCCAACGCTTTGGCCACGTCGGCTTGTGCCTTGCGCGCGACGAAGTCGGACGCGCCACCGGCGGGATAGGGGACCATCAATGTCAAGGGTTTGGCGGCGGGAGTCTGCGCCCAAGCGCCGGTGAAGCTGAGGAAGGCGCTGAGCACTGCAGCGGCCAGCCGCAGTGTGTGGGATGTGAACATGGTGTGTCTCCGAGGTGGGGGCTTGTTGTGGCGCAGGGAACATGCGCTGATGCGCCGCCATGGTGGAAGCAAACCGCCGTGGGACATATCACATTTGCGCAATCCTGTGCGCTCGTTTTCCCCAGGGTGCGCAGCAGGTGCAGAGGCTGTGGCCAGCCGCTTGGCGCGGGATGTGTGGCGTGCGGGCACGGTCCACCCAGCCGGGAGCGTTCTTGCGCGAAGCTGCTAGTGGCTTTGCGCCAGCGGTGCACATCATGGCGCCCATGCACACACATCGACAGGATCATGGCGCGCCCCTGAGCGCTCTTGGCACCGTGTCTTCCAAGGCATGGCCGCCAGCCGCGCGTGGTGTGGCGGCCCTGCTGCGGTCGTGCCAACTGCTGCTGTCGGAACGGGGGCAGGCCAATCTGTACCAGCACGCCCAAGGGGTGGTGGCCGAATACCATGCGCTCAAACCTGCGCTCAGAGCGGCGTTTTTTCAAGCGCTGCTGCGCCAGTTGGGCCCCAGCGCCAGTGCCGTGACCCAGGCCGCCAAGGCGTGGCTGGAGGCGCCTAGCCCCCAGCGCTTGGCCGAGTTGGCGCGCGTCACCGAAGCGCCACGGCAAGAGCTGTTGCGGCGCATCAACCGCGCCGATGGGGGCACCGCCACGGTGCTGTCCATGCGTGTGGCCTTGCACGAGGCCATGCGGACCGAGCCCGAGCTGGCGGCGGTGGACGCGGACTTTCTGCACCTGCTGAGCTCGTGGTTCAACCCAGGCTTTTTGCATTTTGAGCCAGTCGGTTGGTCCTCCAGCGCCGCCTTGTTGGAGCAACTCATTCGCCATGAGGCGGTGCACGCCATCGCGGGCTGGGACGATTTGCGCCGCCGGCTGGAGGCCGACCGCCGTTGCTACGCCTTCTTTCACCCGCAATTGCCGGGCGAGCCCTTGATTTTTGTCGAGGTGGCGTTGGTGGACGACATGCCGGGAGCGATTGCGCCGCTGATCGCCGCACAGCGCGATGCCAAGGCGCCCTTGTCCACCCGCATCGCTGTGTTTTATTCCATCAGCAATTGCCAGCCGGGTTTGCGGGGCGTGTCGCTGGGCAATTTCCTGATCAAAAAGGTCGCCGAGCAGCTCCGGCGCGAGTTGCCGCAGATCGAGGTGTTTTGCACCTTATCGCCCATGCCTGGCTTCACCAGATGGTTGTCCCGGGTGCAGCTGGGCAAGCTGCCTGGCCCGGTGCAAGCCGCCTTGGTGCGGGTGCAGGCGTGGCGGCAAGCGCACGAAACGCCCAGCCCGGCCGATATCGCGGGTGTGGGTCGGGGCTTGGCCAGCGATCTGCGCCGCCTGGCGGCGCATTACCTCATTGAGGCGTCGCACGGGCCTTTGGCAGACCCGGTGGCGCGTTTCCACCTGGACAACGGCGCGCGGCTGGAGCGCATCCATGTCGGCGCAGATTTGTCGGCCAATGGGCTGCGCCAGTCGCTGTCCCTGATGGTCAATTACCGCTACGACTTGGGTGCCGTGGAGTCGCGGCACCAAGCCTTTATGGACAACAAAGTGTCCCATGCACCCGCCTTGCGGCGCTGGCTGTCTGGGGTCGCCGCCCCATCGCCCTCACAGAACACCCCATGACCGACCACAACATCTACACCTATTTGCGCGCGGCCTTTCCGCGCGAAGGCCAGGCCTTGTCGAGCGGCATGGCCATTCTGGGCGAGCGCTCGCTGAGCTGGCGCGACTTGGACGCCAGCGTGGCCCGCATGGCCAATCACCTCATCGCGCTCGGTGTGGGGCCCGGGGAACGGGTGGCCGCACAGGTGGACAAGTCGGTTGAATCGATGATGCTGTACCTGGCCACCGTGCGCGCGGGTGCGGTGTATGTGCCGCTGAACACCGCTTACAAGGCTGGGGAGATAGAACACTTTGTGCAAGACGCACAGCCGGCGGTGTTGGTGTGCGCGGTGGAGAACCAAGACTGGATCGTACCCATCGCCCAAGCCGCTGGCGTGCGCCACCTGTTCACCTTGGGCGTGAACGGCGACGGCTCCTGGATGTCTGCCATCGGCGATCAGGACACGTCTTTGGCCCCGCGCCTCATGGGGGCAGACGCCCTAGCCGCCATCATCTACACCAGCGGCACCACCGGCAGAAGCAAGGGGGCGATGCTCAGCCACGGCAACCTGCGCAGCAACGCAGAAGTCTTGAAGCGGTATTGGGATTGGCGAACCGACGATGTGCTCATCCACGCCTTGCCCATCTTTCATGTGCACGGGCTTTTTGTGGCCCTGCATGCCGCTTTGGGCAGCGGTTGCCCCATGATTTGGATGGACCGGTTTGATCCGGCCCAAGCCCTGCAACACCTGTCGCGGGCAACGGTGTTTATGGGGGTGCCTACGCTGTACACCCGACTGCTCGCGCAGCCTGTCCTCAACGCGCAGCGCATGCCCCGCATGCGCTTGTTCGTGTCGGGGTCGGCGCCCTTGCTCCAAGCCACTTTTGATGCGTGGAAAGCGCGCACCGGCCACACCCTGTTGGAGCGCTATGGCATGAGCGAGACCCTGATGTTGACGTCCAACCCCTGTCGACCGGACGAGCGCTACGCCATGGCCAGCGAACGCCGGGCCGGCACGGTGGGTTTCCCCTTGCCCGGGGTGTCGCTGCGCATCGCCGACGGAGCGGGTCAGGTCTTGCCCGCTGGCGCAGTGGGCGGCATTGAGGTCCGCGGCCCCAGTGTGTTTTTGGGCTATTGGCGCATGCCCGACAAAACCGCCGAAGAATTCACCGCCGACGGCTGGTTCAAGACCGGCGACGTGGGCCTGCAGGACGAGCGCGGCTATGTGCACATCGTGGGCCGCAGCAAGGATGTGATCATCAGCGGCGGCTACAACGTCTATCCGGCGGAAGTTGAAAGTCGGCTCAACGCCTTGCCGGGTGTGTTGGACAGCGCGCTGGTGGGGGTGCCCCATCCCGATTTTGGCGAGGTGGGTGTGGCGGTGGTGGTGGCACAAGCGGGTGCGACACTTCACCCCGCCGATGTGCTGGACGGGCTCAAGCGCCAATTGGCCAATTACAAAATCCCCAAGCACTGCGCCATCGTGTCGGAGTTGCCCCGCAACGCCATGGGCAAGGTGCAAAAAAACCTGCTGCGCGACACTTACCGAACGCTGTGTGTCGATTGATCAGCGCCGCACGCTGACCAAAATGCCACCCACGATCAGCACAAAACCCGCCAAGTGGTAGAGCTGGGGCGGCTCGCCCAGCAGGGCGGCCGACATCAGCGCCGCAAACAGCGGCGTGAGGTTGCCAAAAAACACCGTCAGCGTCGGGCCGACCCGGGCCACGCCCGCGCCCCATGCGCGGTAGGCCAGCAGCGACGGGCCCACCGCCACATACAGCAGCGCCAGGGCCAGCGGCCAGCCCCATTGCAGGTGGCTTTGGCCCTCGGGCAGACTGGGCAGCAGCGCCCATTCGCCAGCGGTCATGACGCTGCCCCAGGCCAGGCCAAACACCACCTGCGCCATCAAAAACGCGGCCCAGTCTTGCCGGATCGACGCCGGCTCGCTGCCGGGCGCGGGGCGGGCCAATTGCCAGCTGTACCAGGCCCATGTGATGGCGGCCAGCAGCATCCAAGCGTCACCTGGCACCAGCTGCAGGGCCAGCAGCTCTTGCCAACTGCCCCGCGTCAGCACCAGGGCCACACCGGCCAGCGACAGCGCCGAGCCCAGCATGGCGCGCCTTGAGATGCCCACACCATAGAGCAGCCGGCCGATGATCAGCATCCACACCGGCATGCTGGCGGCCACCAGGGTCACGTTGATGGGGGTCGAGGTTTTGAGCGCCATGTACTGCAGCGCGTTGTAGAGCGACACACTGAGCAGGCCCAGCAGCGCAAACCGCCGCCAGTGCGTCAGCAACCCGCTGCCCGGGCGCAGCACCCAGGCCGCCAGCGGCAACAGCAGCACAAAGGCCAGCACCCAGCGCAAAAAGTTGAAGGTGATGGGCGGGATGCTGCCTTGCATCAGTCGGCCCACGATGGCGTTGCCGGCCCACATGATGGGCGGCACCAGCAGCAGGGCGGCGGTGGTCCAGGTCAGGCGTTGTGGGCTGTTGGGCATAGGGGGCGACTGTAGCGCAGGGGCATGTCGCCTGCGGGCGCGCCGTGTCGCGCGGGCGTGGCACCATGTCGCCCGTTTGTTCCGAACCACGAGGAGTCCCCCATGAGCCAACACAGCCGCGCCGTGCGCATCCACGCCCCAGGCGGAGCCGAACAGATGGTGCTCGACACCGTGGAGGTGGGCGACCCCGGCCCGGGCGAGGTGCGCATCCGCCACCACGCCATTGGCCTGAATTTCATCGACGTCTACCAGCGCACCGGCTTGTATCCGCTGCCCATGCCGCTGGCGCTGGGCATGGAGGGCGCTGGCGTGATTGAGTCGGTGGGCGCTGGGGTGACGCACCTGCAGGTGGGCGACCGCGCCGCCTACGCCGCCAATCCGCCCGGCAGCTACAGCGATGTGCGGGCGATGCCGGCCATGAACGTGTGCAAGCTGCCCGACGCCATCGACTTTGAGACCGGCGCGGCCATGATGCTCAAGGGCCTGACCGCGCAATACCTGCTCAAGCGCTGCAAGCCGGTCGAAGGCCTAGAGGCGGGCGACTTTGTGCTGTTCCACGCCGCCGCCGGTGGTGTGGGCCTGATCGCTTGCCAATGGGCCAAGGCGCTCGGCCTGCGCCTGATCGGCACGGCGGGCAGCGACGACAAATGTGCGCTGGCGCGCGAGCACGGCGCCGAGTTCACCATCAATTACCGCAGCGAAAACTTTGTGCAGCGGGTCAAAGAGATCACCGGTGGCCAAGGCGTGAAGGTGGTCTACGACTCGGTGGGCAAAGACACCTGGGACGGCTCGCTCGACTGCTTGCGCCCCTTCGGCCTGATGGTCAGCTTTGGCAATGCCAGCGGCCCGGTGGCGCCGTTTGCGCCCGGCATCTTGGGCCCCAAGGGCTCGATTTATGTGACGCGCCAGACCTTGTTTTCCCACATCACCAGCCGCGAGCGCACCCAGGCCATGGCCGACGATTTGTTCGATGTGGTGACCAAGGGCCAGGTGAAGATCCGCATCGACCAGCGTTTTGCCCTGGCCGATGTGCAGGCCGCCCACCGCAGCCTGGAGGCGCGCGCCACCACCGGCTGCACTGTGTTGTTGCCCTGACGGACTGAGCCACATCAGCCGCGCTTGCGCCTCTGAACGGGCGCCGGTGCGGGCGGTGGCTGGTGCCGTGGCGCGCGGTAAAAGCGCAAGATGCGCTCCACATAGGCCCGGGTCTCGGCAAAGGGCGGCACACCTTGGTAGCGGTCGACCGCGCCTTCGCCCGCGTTGTAGCCGGCCGCCACCTTGGCCACGTCGTGGTCAAAACGCTTGAGCAGCCAGCGCAAATACGCCAGCCCGCCGTCGATGTTTTGTAGCGGATCCATCGGGTCTTTCACCCCAAAACGCTCGGCGGTGGCCGGTATCAGCTGCATCAGGCCCATGGCGTTTTTGGGCGACACGGCGCTGGGGTCAAAGCCCGATTCGGCGCGCATGATGGACAGCGCCAGCCGGGGGTCGACGCCGTAGTGCGGCGCGCGCTCTTTGACGCGCAGCGCCCAGCGGCGCTGGTTATCGTTCAAGCGCTCCAGGTATTTCTGCACCACCTCAAAACTCACCGGCTCGGCCTCGGGAGGCTGATTGGGCAGCTGGGCCAGCACCGGGTCGTGCTGCTCTTGTAAGCACAGCGGCCACTGCTCCTCCAACACCACCCAGCCGGTGGCTTCCAAGATCTGGTTGGCGCGGGTGTGGCCGTTTTGGGCCGCCAGCAGCAGCATGGAGCGGCCCTGCAGTTGGGCGCCCGGGTCACCCCGCTGCAGCAGCAGGGTGCGGGCCAAGCGGTATTGGGCTTCGACGCTGCCGTGGCGCGCCGCGCTGCAAAAGCGCGCGGCGGCGGTGCGCAGGTCCAGCGCTTGCAGGGCTTTGTGGCCTTCTTGCAGCAGGGCCAGCAGGCGCGGCGGCTCGTCTTCCCAGTCGGGCGCGGGGTCGGCCGGCCACTGGGCTGGGTTGGCGGGCAGCGGTGCCGCTGGGCTGGCGGCGTGTGCGGCACCGCTCAGCAGGGCACCGGCCAGCAGACAGCCCCAAGCCTTCATGGTGCGCTCCTGCCAGCGCTGCGCGGGTTCAGGCCGGCACCGCCTGCGCCACGCGCGGCGCCACCGCATCCAACGCGCTGCGCAGGCGCGCCACCGTCTCGTCGACCTTGTGCCACTTGTCCAGCCCAAACAGGCCGAGGCGGAAGGTGGAGAAACCCGCTGGCTCGTCGCACTGCAGCGGCACGCCAGCGGCGGTTTGCAGGCCCTGGGCCAAAAACTTCTTGCTGTTCTGGATCTCGGGGTCGCTGGTGTAGCTCACCACCACACCGGGGGCTTCAAAACCGGGCGCAGCCACGCTGGCAAAGCCGTACTCTTTGAGCAGCGCACGCACGGCGGCGCCCAGGGCGATTTGTTCGTCACGCACTTTGGCAAAACCATAGGCCTCGGTCTCCAGCATGGTTTGCTGCAGGCGCTGCAGGGCGTCGGTTGGCAAGGTGGTGTGGTACATGTGGGCGCCACCCTCGTAGGTCTCCATGACTTGCAGCCACTTTTTCAGGTCGGCCGCAAACGTGGTGCTGGTGGTGCCGTCGATGGCGGTGCGCGCGCGTTCGCTCATCATCACCATGGCGCAAGCGGGTGAGCTGCTCCAGCCTTTTTGCGGTGCGCTGATCAGCACATCCACACCGGTGGCGCGCATGTCCACCCACATCGCGCCCGAGGCGATGCAGTCCAGCACCAACAGGCCGCCGACCGCGTGCACCGCGTCGGCCACGGCCTTGAGGTAGCCATCGGGCAGCATCATGCCGGCGGCGGTTTCCACATGCGGGGCAAACACCAGCGCGGGTTTTTCGGCGGCAATCGCGGCGGTCACCTCGTCGATGGGCGCTGGCACCCAGGCGGCTTGGGGGGCGTCGCTCACGCGGCGCGCTTTGAGCACCGTGTGGCTTTTGGGGATCTGGCCCATGTCAAAAATCTGCGTCCAGCGGTAGCTGAACCAGCCGTTGCGGATCACCATGACGTGCTGGCCGGTGGCGAACTGGCGCGCCACCGATTCCATGCCAAAGGTGCCGCTGCCCGGCACCAGCGCCACCGAGTGGGCTTGGTACACCTGCTTGAGCATGCGCGAGATGTCGGTCATGACGCCCGCAAAACGCTTGGACATGTGGTTGAGCGCGCGGTCGGTGTAGACGACCGAAAACTCCAGCAGACCGTCGGGGTCGATGTGGGGCAGCAGTCCGGGCATGGGGTGTCTCCTGTCGGGGCGGTGAGGTGAAAAAGTCAGGTTAGCACAGGGGCCGCACCATTGGCCAGAGGGGCATGGCACTCAGCGCCCGCGCCGCACCCGCAGAATCTCGTCGAGGATCAGGCACACAGCGCCCACCGTGATGCCAGCGTCGGCGATGTTAAAAGCCGGAAAGTGCCCACCGTGGAAGATGCCGGCCAAGAACGGCCAGTGAAAGTCCAGCCAGTCGACCACATAGCCGTGCAACAGGCGGTCCACCACATTGCCCACCGCGCCGCCCAAAATACAGGCCAGCGCAAAAGCGAACAGCTTTTGCCCCGGGTGCGACTTGAGCATCCACACAATGAACACCGTGGCCACCACCCCAATGCCGGTGAAGAACCAACGCTGCCAGCCGCCCGCATCGGCCAAAAAGGAGAACGCGGCGCCGTGGTTGTGCACCCGCACCACGTTAAAAAACGAAGTGACGTAGGTGCTGTCGCCGAGCTGGTAATAGCCCAGGATCAGCACCTTGGTGAACTGGTCGGCCAGGAAAATGGCTGCGGCCAGGCCCAGCCAAGGCCACAAGCTGGGGGCGGAGCCGCCGAAAGATTTTTTGGCCATAGTGGGCTTTCAGGCGATGGTGCGGGTGTCGCCCGCGCCTTGGCCCGCCGCTTCGGCGAGGTTGCCGACACAGCGGCCACACAGCGTGGGGTGCTCGGCGTGCTGGCCCACGTCGTCGGCGTAGTGCCAGCAGCGCTCGCACTTGGTCGCGGTGCTGGGAGCAACGGCCACCGCCAGTTCAGCACCGTCCACCACGGTCACGGCCGAGGTGATGGTGACAAACTTCAGGTCCGCGCCCAGCGCGCGCAGCAAGGCGGCGTCCTCGGCGCTGGCGGTGATGGTGAGCGTGGCCTGCAGCGAGGCGCCCACTTGGCCGGCGGCGCGCAGGTCTTCGATGGCTTTGTTGGCCGCGTCGCGGATCGCACGGATGCGCGCCCACTTGGCCAGCAGCGCGCTGTCGGGTGTGCCCAGATCGCTGTAGGTCTCAAAAAAGATCGAGCCCTGGTTGGCGTCGCCCGCCAGCACCGGCCAGGCTTCTTCGGCGGTGAAGCTCAGGAACGGCGCCATCCAGCGCAGCATGGCGTGGGTGATCTGGTGCAGCGCGGTTTGGGCGCTGCGGCGCGCCAGGCTCTTCGGCGCGGTGGTGTAGAGCCGGTCTTTGAGCACGTCCAGATAAAACGCGCCCAGGTCTTCCGAGCAATACACCTGCAGCTTGCTCACCACCGGGTGGAATTCGTAGCGCTCATAGTGCGCCAGGATGTCGGCTTGCAGCTCGGCCGAGCGCGACAGCGCCCAGCGGTCGATCTCCAGCAACTGGTCGGCCGGCACCGCGTCGGTGGCGGGGTTGAAGTCGCTGACGTTGGCGAGCAAAAAGCGCAGGGTGTTGCGGATGCGGCGGTAGGCGTCGACAACCCGGGCCAAGATCTTGTCGTCGATGTTGAGGTCGCCCGAGTAGTCGGTGCTGGCCACCCACAGGCGCACAATTTCGGCGCCCATCTTGTCGGTGATTTCTTGCGGCACCACCACATTGCCCAAGCTTTTGCTCATCTTGCGGCCTTGGCCGTCGGTGGCAAAACCGTGGGTCAGCAGGCCTTTGTAGGGCGCGCGGTCAAACAGCGCGCAGCCCAGCAAGAGCGAGCTGTGGAACCAGCCGCGGTGCTGGTCGTGGCCTTCCAAATACAGGTCGGCCTCTGGGCCGTCTGCGTGGCTCGCGCCATTGGGGTAGGCCTTGGCGTGGCTGCCACGCAGCACATGCCAGAAGGTCGAGCCTGAGTCGAACCAGACCTCCAGAATGTCGGTGCTTTTGGTGTAACTCGCCGCATCGTCGCCGGGCTGGTTGAGGATGTCTTCGACCGTCACACGGCTCCACGCCTCGATGCCGCCTTGCTCCACGATATTGGCCGCTTGGTCCAAGATGGCCATGGTGCGCGGGTGCAGCTCGCCGCTGTCTTTGTGCAAAAAGAAGGGCACCGGCACGCCCCAGCTGCGCTGGCGGCTGATGCACCAGTCGGGCCGGTTAGCGATCATGTCGCGCAAACGCGCGCGGCCATTCTCTGGGTAGAAGGCGGTCTGGTCGATGGCGTCCAATGCCAGCTGGCGCAGGGTTTTGGGCGCTTTGTCGCTGGTGAACACGCCTTCGCCCTCGTCCATGCGCACAAACCATTGCGCGGCGGCGCGGTAGATCACCGGCGTTTTGTGGCGCCAGCAGTGCGGATAGCTGTGGGTGATCCCCACGGTGGCCATCAAGCGGCCGTGCTCGCGCAGGGTGTCGATGATGACCGGGCAGGCCTTCCAGATGTGCTGGCCACCAAACAGCGGCAGCTCGTCGGTGTAGACGCCGTTGCCCTGCACCGGGTTCAGGATGTCGTCGTAGGCCATGCCGTTGGCGACACAGCTGTTGAAGTCGTCCACGCCGTAAGCGGGCGAGGAGTGCACGATGCCGGTGCCGTCGCCGTCGCTCACATAGTCGGCCAAGAACAGCGGGGAGAGGCGTTGGTAGCTGTAGGGGCCGCTGCCACTGTCGATGTCATAAAGCGGGTGGCGGAACACCTGGCCGCGCAGCGCTTCGCCCTTGGCGGTGGCCAGCACCGTGCCGGTGAGGCCATAACGCTCCAGGCATTTGTCGACCAGGCTGGCGCCCAGCAGCAGCACGCCTTTGGGCGTGTCGACCAAGGCGTATTCCAGCTCGGGGTGGGCGTTGAGCGCCTGGTTGGCCGGAATGGTCCACGCGGTGGTGGTCCAGATGACGGCAAAGGCGGGTTTGCCTTCCGGCAGGGCGGCCAGACCAAAGGCCTTGGCCAGACCGGCGGCGTCGTTCGATTCAAAGGCCACGTCCAGCGTGTCGCTCTTTTTGTCGGCGTACTCGATTTCGAACTCGGCCAGCGACGAGCCGCAGTCAAAACACCAGTACACCGGCTTCAAACCCCGGTAGACAAAACCGCGCTCGATCACCCGCTTGAAGGCGCGGATCTGGCCGGCCTCGTTGGCGAAGTCCATGGTGCGATACGGCCGCTCCCAGTCGCCCAGCACACCCAGGCGCTTGAAGTCTTCGCGCTGTTGGTCGATTTGCTCGGTGGCGTAGGCGCGGCTCTTGGCCTGCATGTCGTCACGACTCAGCTTGCGGCCGTGCAGCTTTTCGATCGCGTTCTCGATCGGCAGGCCGTGGCAGTCCCAGCCGGGGATGTATTGCGCGTCCATGCCGTGCAACTGCCGGCTCTTGACGATCATGTCTTTGAGCACTTTGTTGAGCGCGTGGCCGATGTGCAGCTTGCCGTTGGCGTAGGGTGGGCCGTCGTGCAACACAAACAGGGGGGCGCCTTGGCGCGCTTCGCGCAGCCGCATGTACAGGCCTTCTTGCTGCCAAGCCTGTGCCCAGGCCGGCTCGCGCTTGGGCAGGTCGCCGCGCATTGGGAAGGGCGTGTCGGGCATGTTCAGGGTGGCGCGGTAGGCGCCGCCGCTGGCGTCGGCTTTGTCCTGTTTGGTTTTGGGGCTGTGGTCGGACATGGTCTTCGGGGGTGAGTGCAGCGACAGGCTCGGCCCAAGGCGGGCGATAAAAGGCTCGGTGAAGGCGGCCCGGGGCTAGGGCCACCGCGAGCCTGTCGGGGCGTGGCGGTGGCGCGCAGGGCGGTTCAGCCCTGAATTCGGTCGCGGGTGGTCTGGCGGCGGGTTTGGGTGTGCAGCGACGCCAGGTGCGCGCGCGCATCGCTGCAGTCCCGGGCAATGCCCTGGGTCAGGGCGTCCAGACTGTCGTATTTCAGCTCGTCGTGCAGTTTGTGCAGCAGTTCCACGCGCACAATTTTACCGTAGGCCTCTCCGCTGGGCAGGCTATGGCGCAGCACCGCCGGCCAGTCCAGGCAATGGGTTTCCAGCAGCACCCGACCGCCGTTGACGTCCTTGGGGTCGAGCGAGGGACGCACCCCCAGGTTAGCCACACCGGGCAAGGCGCTGCCGTCGGGCATGAGGCCACACACCTGCACCACAAAAATACCGCTGGCGGCCGGCTTCCAGTGCGAAAAGCGCAGGTTCAGCGTGCGAAAGCCATCGCCCGCGCCCGGCGCCGATTCGGCCAGCTGGCGGCCGAGCTTGCGCCCGTGCACCACATGGCCGCTGACGCTGTAGGGCCGGCCCAGCAAAGCGGTGGTGCGGGCCATGTCGCCGGCGGCCAGGGCCTGGCGCACCGCCGAGCTGGAGACCCGCAGGCCGTGCACCTCGTAGCTTTGCATGCGCGCCACGTCAAAACCGTGCGCCGCGCCCGCCGCGTCGAGCAAGGCGTAGTCGCCAGCGCGCTGGGCACCAAAGCGGAAATCGTCGCCCACCAGCACATAGCGCACCCCCAGTGAGCGCAGCAGACCGTCTTCGATAAAGGCCTGTGGCGCCTGGCTGGCCAAGCGCTGGTTAAAGGGCAGGATGACGCAGTGGTCCACGCCGCAGCGCTGCAGTTCTTCGAGCTTGTCGCGCAGCGTGGCGATGCGCGCCGGGGCAAGTTCGGGCTTGTGCAGCGCACCGGCAAAAAAATCGCGCGGGTGCGGCTCAAAGGTCATGACGCAGCTGGGCACGCCCCGGTGGCGGGCCTCGTTTTGCAGCAGCGCCAGCATGGCCTGGTGGCCGCGGTGCACACCGTCAAAATTGCCGATGGTCAGGGCGCAGCCGTCGGGAAAGGCGCCCGGGCGGGGCCAGCCTCTGGTGATTTTCATGGCTTTGTGTGAGAGTCGGGTCTGTGGCCCGTGTCACGGGTTTCACATCGATGCGCGCTATATTGACACAGTCGCCGATGACGGACGTCCCCGCCCACAAGGAGTTGAGCGTTGAAAGTCTTGAAGTTGTCAGCCCAGGGCCTGCCCCAGTCTTGGATCAGCCTCGAAGAGGCGGTGCTGCACTACGCCGCCGACGAGGTGCGTTGGGAAATGGGCGAGCGCATCGCCTTGTTTCGCGGCGGGCACAACGCCCTGACCGGGCGCCAGTCGGTGATTGGGGTCAATTCCATCATCGGCACCAAGGGTGTGCCCAACATCAACCCGTTTGAGCTGCGCCCCACGCTCACCAACATCAAGCTGTTCGCGCGCGACCGCCACCTGTGCGCCTATTGCGGCGACCACTTTGCCGAGGCCGAACTCACCCGCGAGCACATCGTCCCCCTGGGCCAGCGCGGGCGCGACCACTGGATGAATGTGGTGACCGCCTGCAAGGCCTGCAACCACCGCAAGGGCAACCGCACGCCCGAACAGGCCCACATGCCGCTGCTGTACGCGCCCTATGTGCCCAGCCTGTGGGAAGACTTTATCTTGCGCAACCGCCGCATCTTGGCCGACCAGATGGAGTTTTTGATGGCGCACCTGCCCAAGACCTCGCGCATTCGGCCACACTGAGCGCTCCTGGCGAACCGGCGTTTGGCGGCGCTGGTACGGCCAAATCCGATGGGACGGTGGGCTTTGTGTCCACCGTTGCTGATCTGCCGGCATCATGCCGCCCAAGGGCCGACAGCGCTCAGGGAGGATGGAGATGGATCACAACCAGGTTCGCACGTTCGCGCCGCTGCCCAGCCGGCGCCAGTTATTGGGCGGCGCTTTGGGCCTAGCCGGCCTGTGGCCGCTGGCGCTGCGGGCCCAGGCCCCCGCCACCGGCGTGCAATTGGCGCTGCCCTGGGCGCCTGGGCGCGACCCCAGCGGATTTTTGGTGAGCGAAAAATTCGACGGCGTGCGCGCGCTGTGGGATGGCCGCACCTTGCGCTTTCGCAGCGGCCGCCCAGTGGCGGCGCCGGCCAATTGGCTGCAAGCCTTGCCAGCGGCGCCGCTCGACGGCGAGCTGTGGATGGCCCGTGGGCAATTTGAGGTGGTGTCAGGTGTCGCGCGGCGCGAGACAGCAGATGCGGTGCTGTGGCGGCGGGTGCAGTACCTGGTGTTCGATCAGCCTGGCGAGCCTGGGCCGTTTGCCGACCGTTACGCGCGCTTGACGGCGCTGCTGCGCCGCCAAGCGGTGCCGTGGTTGCGCGCGGTGGAGCAGACGCCGGTGTCGGGTGAGCGGGCGCTGCAAGACCGCCTGTCGGCGGTGCTGGCGCTGGGGGGCGAGGGGTTGGTGCTGCACCGTGCCAGCGCGCTGTGGGCGCCCGGGCGCAGCAGGGCGGTGTTCAAGTTCAAACCGGAGCAGGACGCCGAGGCTGAAGTGATTGGTCACACGCCGGGCAAAGGCAAATACCAAGGCTGGGTCGGCGCCTTGCGGGTGCGCACGCCCGAGGGCGTGGTGTTTTCGCTGGGCAGCGGCTTGAGCGACGCCCAGCGCCGGGAGCCACCGCCGGTGGGCGCCTGGGTCACCTACCGCTTTCGCGATGTGACCGAGGCCGGCGTGCCGCGTTTTGCCACTTTTGTGCGCGAGCGCCCACCCGAATGAGTCGGGCGCTCAGGCAAACACACCCGCTGTGTCTTGCAGGCCGTCGCTGACCCGGCCCAGGTGGTGCAGGGTGTCGCCGGCCGTCATCTCCAGCTGGGTGAGTTTTTTGAAGCAGTGGCTGACGATGTATTCGTCGGTCACGCCAATGCCACCGTGCAACTGCACCGCCTGCTGGCCCACAAAACGTAGGCTTTGGCCCAGCTGCACCTTGGCGCGGCTGGCCGCCAGGCTGCGCTCGCCAGCGGGGGCGCCGAGTTTGAGCGTGGCGTAGTAGCTCATGGAGCGCGCGAGTTCGAGTTGCATTTTCATGTCCGCCACCCGGTGGCGCAGCGCTTGGAAGCTCGCAATTGGCACACCAAACTGCTGGCGGGTGTTGAGGTAATCGGCGGTGATGGCCAGGGTGGCGTCCATCAGGCCCACCCCTTCGGCACAGGCGCAGGCCACCAGCGCGTCCATCGCTTCTTGCAGCGCTGCTTGGCCCTGGTGGGTGATGAGCGCGGCGTGCGCTTGGTCAAGCAACAGATCGCCCGCGCGGCTGCCGTCTTGGGTCAGGTAGCCGCTGGCGCGCACGCCTGGGGCGTCGGCCGCCACCAAGAACAGCGCCAGCCCATCGGCGGTGGTGGCCGGCACGATCCAGCCGTCGGCCCGGTCGCCGCCGGGCACGATGTGTTTGGCACCGCTCAGGCGCCAACCGTTGGCCGCTGGGGTGGCCACGGTGGCGCAGCGGTCGAGTCGGTAGCGGGCGCCGCGCTCCTGGTGGGCCAGGGTCACCAGCGCTTCGCCACTGGCCATGCGCGGTAGCCATTGCGCCTGCAGCGCATCGCCTGCGTGGGTGAGCACCCCGGCGGCTACCAGTTGCTGGCCCAGGGGTTCGAGCACCATGCCCTTGCCCAGCTGCTCCAGCACCACCATCGCCTCCACCGCGCCCATGCCGAGGCCGCCGTGCGCCTCGGGCACGGTCAGGGCGGTGAGGCCCAGTTCGGCGAGTTCGGCGAAGGCGGCGCGGTCCAGACCGCCGCCTGCCACGATGGCGCGGCGCCGCTCAAAGGTGTAGGCCTTGGCCACCCAGCGCGACACCGCCTCGCGCAGTTGCTCTTGCTCGTCGCTGAAATCAAAGTCCATGTTCGTGTTCCTGAAAAACGCCGTCGACTCAGCCCAGCACCGTCTGCGCGACGATGTTGCGTTGCACCTCGTTGCTGCCGCCGTAGATGGTGGTTTTGCGCATGTTGAAGTAGGTCGAGGCCAGTGGCGCGTTGCCCAGCACACCGCCGGGGTAGTCGCCTTGCCAGCCGGCTTCCATCGCCTCAAAGATGAAGGGCAGGGCGTAGGGCCCGGCGGCCAGCATCATGAGTTCGGTGTAGCGCTGCTGGATTTCGCTGCCCCGGATCTTGAGCAGGCCAGCGATGTCGAGCGACTGTTTGCCGGATCGCTCGGCCGACAGCACCCGCAGCACCAGCATTTCCAGCGCGACGATGTCGACTTCGAGCAGCGCGATCTGGTCGCGAAAGCGGCTGTCGTCCCACACACCTTCGGTTTTGGCGATGCGTTTCAATCGTTCGAGTTCGCGTTTGGCGCGGTTCACGTCGGCGATGTTGGTGCGCTCGTGGGCCAGCAGGTGTTTGGCGTAGGTCCAGCCCTTGTTTTCTTCGCCGATCAGGTTCTCCACCGGCACTTTGACGTTGTCGAACCAAACCTCGTTGACCTCACATTCGCCGTCGAGCAGTTGGATCGGGCGCACGCTCACGCCGGGCGATTGCATGTCGATCAACAGAAAGCTGATGCCGGTTTGGGGTTTGCCTTCGGTGCTGGTGCGCACCAGGCAAAAAATCCACTCGCCGTATTGGCCCAGCGTGGTCCAGGTTTTTTGACCGTTGACGATGTAGTGGTCGCCCTGGCGCTCGGCGCGGGTTTTAAGACTGGCCAAGTCTGAGCCCGAGCCAGGTTCGCTGTAGCCCTGGCTCCACCAGACCTCGCCGCTGGCGATGCCGGGCAAAAACCGCTCTTGTTGCTCGCGGTTGCCAAAGGCCATGATGACCGGCGCCACCATCACCGGGCCAAAGGGCACGATGCGCGGTGCGCCGGCCAGCGCACATTCTTCTTCAAACAGGTGTTTTTGTACCGCGTTCCAGCCCGGGCCGCCAAACTGGGTGGGCCAGGCGTAGCCCAGCCAGCCTTTGGCGCCCAAGATCTTGGCCCAGCGCTGCATGTCGTCGCGGCTCAGCCGCAAGGCGTTGTGGACTTTGTGGCTGATGTCGGCGGGCAAATGCGCCCGCACCCAGTTGCGAACCTCTGCCCGGAACGCTTGTTCTTCCGGTGTGAATGCCAAATCCATGGGGCGGTCTCCTGCGCGGTGTGTGCGTGCAGCCCGCAGTGTGGCCTCTGGCGCGCGGCCGCGCTGTCGGGGCCGCGACAAAAGTGGCTCAGCCTGGGCCCAAAGCGGCTTTGAGCTCGGCGATTTGGCGCTCCAATGTGCTCACCCGCGCCTCCAGCGCCGCCATCCGGCCGTCGTCGCTCGGTGGGGCGCCGGTGCTGGCCATGGCCTCGGCCGACAGCTCACCGCAGAGGCGGTGCGCCCAGCGGGCTTCGCGCGCGCCCGGGGCTTTGGGCAGCTTCTGCACCAAGGGGCCACCTTTGTCGGCGCTGCGCTCTTGCAGCTCGTCCAGAAACGCCTCGACCGAGGCCACGTCCAAAAACTTGTACCAACGCTCGGTGTTCAGACGCAGCTCAGCGGCGGTTTGTGGGCCGCGCAACACCAAGAGGCCCAGCAGCGCTGCCGACTGCTCGGGCACACCGACCGCGCGCTGCACGTTGTGCTCAAAGCGCGCCACCCGTGCGCCGCTGACCTCCACCACCAGGCTGCGTTCGCGCAGCTCGTCCAGCGCCTGCGCCACCTCGGCTTCGCTGAGGTTCATCACCGGATCGCGCGCGGTTTTTTGGTTGCAGCCCAGTTGCAGGCTGTTGAGCGACAGCGGGTAGCTGTCGGGCACGGTGCGGGCTTTTTCCATCAGGGTGGCGAGCACGCGGGCTTGGGTGGGCGTCAGGGGCTGGGCGGTGAAATCCATGGCGGGTGTGAGTGTCGGCTGGGGTGAGCGATTGTGGCGCGCTCAGACCGGCCCAGCGGCTCTGGGACAATCGCGCCATGTCCAGCACCTCAAAAAACATCGTCATCTTGATTTCTGGCGGCGGATCCAACATGGCGGCCATCGTGCGCGCGGCCGAGCGCGGCCGCTGGCGTGAGCGCCACGACGCCCACATCGCAGCGGTGATCAGCAACAAGGCCGACGCCAAGGGACTGGTGTTCGCGCGCGACCACGGCATCGCCACCGCGGTGGTGGACCACAAGGGGTATCCAAACCGCGAGGCGTTTGACACCGCATTGGCCGCCGAGATCGACCGCCACGCGCCCACGCTGGTGGTGCTGGCGGGCTTTATGCGCATCCTCACACCCGGTTTTGTTGAGCACTACGCCGGGCGCTTGGTCAACATCCACCCGAGCCTGTTGCCGGCCTTCACCGGCCTGCACACCCACCAGCGCGCCATCGACGAGGGCTGCAAGTTCGCCGGCGCCACGGTGCACCGGGTGACCGCTGAGCTGGACCACGGTGAAATCCTGGAGCAGGCGGTGGTGCCGGTGCTGCCCAGCGACACCGCCGACACCCTGGCCGCGCGGGTGCTGACGCAAGAGCACTTGATTTACCCGCGTGCGGTGGAGCGGCTGATCGCGGCTTAAAGCCCGGGCGCAGCCTTCAGGGGCGCGGTCGGCGCGCCGACCGCAAGGGCGCCAACAGCTCGCCCAAGCCGTTGTGGTCGATCTCGTGCATCAGCGCGATCAGCCGACCCAGTTCGCCTTTCGGAAAACCTTCACGGGCAAACCAGTTCAGGTAGTGGCCAGGCAGGTCGGCAATGGCGCGGCCCTTGTACTTGCCGTAAGGCATGTCGACGCTGAACAGGCGCTCCAGGTCTTCGGGCCGCATGGCGCGCTCAGACGCCTTTGTGGAACACCAGACCGGCGTGTTCGCGCATGGCGTGGAACTTGATCTTGGGCCAGTTGCCTTCGACCGCGCGCAGCGTGGCCATGTGGTCGAGCAGCACGGTCGGGGCATCCACCGCGTCGAGTGCCACCCGGTGCGCGTTGGCGTCGATGAAGCGTTTGAGCTCTTGCTCGCCACCGTCCTCGGGCGCACAGGTCACCCAACGCGCCACGTTGTAGCCGCTGCCGGTGATGCGCGCTTTCACACCATATTCGTGCTCCAGCCGGTGCGCCACCACCTCAAACTGCAGCTGACCCACCGCACCGAGCAGCAGCACACTGCCGGCCACCGGGCGAAACACCTGGATCGCGCCTTCTTCACCGAGTTGGGTCAGGCCGGCGCGCAGTTGCTTGCTGCGCAGCGGGTCGGCCACTTCCACGCTGCGGATGATTTCGGGCGCAAAAAAGGGCAGGCCGGTGAACTGCAGCGACTCGCCTTCGGTCAGCGTGTCGCCGAGCTGCAGCACGCCGTGGTTGGGAATGCCGATGATGTCGCCGGCAAAGGCCTCGTCCAGCAGTTCGCGGCGCTGGCTCAAGAAGCTCACCACCGTGTTGGGCCGCAATTCCTTGCCACTGCGCACCACTTTCAAGCGCATGCCGCGCTCGAAATGGCCGCTGGCGCAGCGCACAAAGGCGATGCGGTCGCGGTGCGCCGGGTCCATATTGGCCTGGATTTTGAACACCACGCCGCTGAACTTGGGCTCGACGGGCTCGACCACACGTTGGATAGCGGCTTTGGCACCGGGCGAAGGCGCCAAGTCGACCAGCGCGTCGAGCACCTCGCGCACGCCAAAGTTGTTCACCGCCGAGCCAAACAGCATCGGTGTTTGGGTGCCTTGCAGAAAGGCGTCTTTGTCAAAGGCAGGGGACGCGCCTTCGACCAATTCCATCTCGTCCTTGGCGGCGCTCCATTCCATGCCAAAGCGCTCGGCGTTGGCTGGGTTGTCCATGCCGGCGAGCACTTCTTCGTCGCCACCGCGGCGGTCTTCGCCGGCGGCGAACACCCGCATCTGGTCTTCGCGCCGGTCGTACACACCGCGAAAGGTCTTGCCCATGCCCACCGGCCAGGTGAAAGGCACCACCGTCATGCCGAGTTCGCGCTCGATCTCGTCCATCAGGTCGAGCGGCGACTTGACCTCGCGGTCCATTTTGTTGACGAAGGTGATGATGGGCGTGTTGCGCGAGCGGCAAACCTGCAGCAGGCGCCGGGTCTGAGGTTCCACGCCGTTGCCGGCGTCGATCACCATGAGCGCTGCGTCCACCGCGGTGAGCACGCGGTAGGTGTCCTCGGAGAAGTCTTGGTGGCCCGGGGTGTCGAGCAGGTTGATGACGCAGTCGCGGTATTCCATCTGCATGACCGACGAGGCGACCGAGATGCCGCGCTGCTTTTCGATCTCCATCCAGTCGGAGGTTGCGTGGCGCGCGGCTTTGCGCGCCTTGACCGAGCCGGCGATGTTGATGGCCCCCGAGAACAGCAGCAGCTTTTCGGTGAGGGTGGTCTTACCGGCGTCGGGGTGGGAGATGATGGCGAAGGTGCGGCGGCGCTTCACCTGTTGGGCGATGTCTGACATAGCCCATGATTATCGGTCCCCCCTGCGCCGCTGCGCGGCTTCCCCCCAGGGGGACGATGCCAGTGGCCGGGCCAAGCCCGTTCCACGGCATCCCGGCCGCCTCTTTTCGCGGCGGGTTGGTGTGCGTTTTGTCGCTCTCGTGGACCTCGCGCCGGGCGGGTGGCGGTGGTTGCGGTCGGCGGGCCACCTCGCGGGTTGGCTTGTCTGGTTCGCCGCCGTGGTCGCGTCAAGGCGCTGGCTGGTGCGCCTGCTCTGTGGCAACCGCGAATGGGGCCTTGCCCGCACCCACCGCCACCCACCCGTGAGGAGGCGTGGGTGCGCCAACGGAAACACCGCCGCATGCTGGCAATGTTGCGGCAGAGGCCGCAACGAGCGCTGCAACGCCACTGGGGTGGACGGGGCGGGAGGCTGGACGCAGGGCCCATTCGCGGTTGCCACAGAGCGGGTGTGCCTACCCGGTGTTGACGAGGTCAAGGTGGCGAACCAGACAAGCCAGCCCGCGAGCGTGGCCCGAAGACCAGACACCCGCCCCGTCCACCCTCGCCCACACAGCCGAGCGAAACACACCCACACAGCAGCCATCAAGAGCAGACCAGAGCAACGACAATACCGCCCATGCACCCCAAAGCCCTGTTGCTGGAATCCGCCAGCCTGATCGAAAAAGTCTTCCAGTTCGCCCACCCCGCCGACGCAGTGGTGGCACGGCACTTCCGCGAGAACAAATCGCTTGGCCCGCGCGAACGCGCCACCTTGTCCGACACCGTGTTCGCCGTGCTGCGCGAGCGCCTGAAATATGAGTTCTTGGCCCGCTCGGGCAGCGGCTCCAAATGGCGCCGCTTGGCCATTCTGGGCTTTCCCGGCGACCGCGACTTCCTCAAAAGCGCGCTCACCGACCCCGAAAAAACCTGGCTCGACACCTGCCTGTCGACCCCCGCCGACCAGTGGCTGGCGCCGCACCGCCACAACCTGCCCGACTGGTTGGCACAAGCGCTGGTCGCTGAGGTCGGTGCCGAATTCGACGCCCTAGCCGCCAGTTTGCTGCAGGCCGCGCCCTTGGATTTGCGCGTCAACAGCCTCAAAGCCAAGCGCGAAGACGCGCTGGCTGCGCTGAAACACGCCAGCCTGCAGGCCGAGCCCACCGCCTGGTCGCCGCTGGGCATTCGCCTGCAAGGCAAACCGTCGCTGGCCAAACTGCCCGCTTTTGTGCAGGGCGAGGTGGAAGTGCAAGACGAAGGCTCGCAGCTGCTGGCCCTGCTGCTGGCGCCCAAGCGCGGCGAGATGGTCACCGATTTTTGCGCTGGCGCCGGTGGCAAAACCCTGGCATTGGGCGCGGCCATGCGCAACACCGGCCGTCTCTACGCCTTCGACACCTCGGGCCACCGGCTCGATGCGCTCAAACCCCGGCTGGCCCGCAGCGGCCTGTCGAACGTGCACCCGGTGGCGATCGCGCACGAGCGCGACGAGCGCATCAAGCGCCTGGCCGGCAAGATGGACCGGGTGCTGGTCGACGCGCCGTGCTCTGGCTTGGGCACCTTGCGCCGCAGCCCCGACCTCAAATGGCGCCAAACGCCGCAGACCGTGGCCGAGCTGGCCGAACTGCAAGGCCGCATCTTGCGCAGCGCGGCGCGCCTGCTCAAGCCGGGTGGCCGTTTGGTCTACGCCACCTGCAGTCTGCTGCCCCACGAAAACCAAGCGGTGGCCCAGGCCTTTGCGGCCGAGCAGCGCGACTTTCAGCCGCTGGCGGTCGATGAACTGCTGCAAAGCGCCGGTGTGGCCCACGCCGCAGACCTGTGCACCGACGGCTGTTTGCGCCTCTGGCCGCACCGGCACGGCACCGACGGCTTTTTTGCCGCCGTGTGGCAGCGCAAGGCGTGATTTTGTAATGCGAAAAGGCGATTGGTGATTTGCGGGGGCAACCTTAAAATGTGTGGGTGTATGCCTTGCCAGCCAGGCTTCGTGGCTGGCGCTCTTCGCCCGGACAGGGCGACGACTGGAACGGAATGAACAGCTTCGAGACTTTTGCCGGTGGACTGATCCACTTTTTGTCCAACGGCCTGACAGGCGCCACTTGGTGGCAACTGGTCCTCATCACCCTGGTGCTGACCCACATCACCATCGCCAGCGTGACCATTTACCTGCACCGGCATCAGGCCCACCGCGCGCTGGACCTGCACCCGATCCCGGCGCACTTTTTCCGCTTTTGGCTGTGGATGACCACCGGCCAGGTCACCAAAGAGTGGGCTGCCATCCACCGCAAACACCACGCCAAGTGCGAAAAAGAAGGCGACCCGCACAGCCCGCACGTGTTTGGCATCAAAACCGTGTTTTGGAAGGGTGCTGAGCTCTACCGCGCCGAGTCCAAAAACCAAGAAACCATGGCCCGCTATGGCCACGGCACCCCCGACGACTGGATGGAGCGCAACGTCTACACCCGCTATTCGGCCTTGGGCGTGAGCTTGATGTTGATCATCAACGTCGCCCTGTTTGGCGTGGCCGGTCTGTCCGTTTGGGCGGTGCAGATGATGTGGATTCCGGTGACGGCGGCCGGCATCATCAACGGCATTGGCCACTGGTGGGGTTACCGCAACTTTGAGGCGACCGATGCCAGCACCAATATTTCGCCCTGGGGCATCATCATTGGTGGCGAAGAGCTGCACAACAACCACCACACCTACCCGACCTCGGCCAAGCTGTCGGTCAAGCCCTACGAGTTTGATATTGGTTGGCTCTACATCAGCGTGCTCAAGGCCTTGGGCCTGGCCACGGTGAAGAAGACGCCGCCCAAGCTGGCCTTCGGCGACGTCAAGCCGGCCGACGAGAAAACGCTCGAAGCCATCATCGCCAACCGCTACGAAGTCATGGCCGGTTTTGCCAAAGCGTTGCGCGAGGCCAGCGCCCGCGAGCTGCAGGACATGAAAACCCGCAGCGCCGACGCGGGCCTGTTCCAGGCTGCGCGCCGTTGGTTGCACCGCGACGACGACAAGGTGCCCGAGGCCGTCAAACCGCAGTTGGCCGCTGTGCTGGAGCGCAACGCCGTGCTGCACAAGATGGTGACCATGCGCGAAGAGCTGCGCGCCCTGTGGTCGAGCACCCACGCCACCCGCGAACAGATGGCCGCCGATCTGGCCGCTTGGTGCAAGCGCGCCGAGGACAGCGGCATCGCCGCCTTGCGCGACTTCTCGGTGAAGCTGCGTTCGGTGGCTTGACCACCCCCGCCGCGCTGCGCGCGACCCCCTCAAGGGGGCGCCACCGGCGGACCGGCGAAGCCGGATCCGCGGTGGCCTGGCCTAAGGCACGCATTCCTGAAATAGGTGTGCTGAAGGAATAAAAAAACCCGCTGGTTTACAGCGGGTTTTTTGTTGGGAGATCGGCTGATTACTTCAGCTTGATTTCCTTGTAGTCCACGTGCTTGCGAGCTTTGGGATCAAATTTCTTGATCAGCATTTTCTCGGGCGTGGTCTTCTTGTTTTTGGTGGTGGTGTAGAAGTGACCGGTTCCAGCTGTGGATTCCAGCTTGATCTTCTCGCGAGCGCCTTTGGTAGCCATGTGTGTGCTCCTTCAGAAATTAAGCTTGACCGCGAGCGCGCAGGTCGGCCAGCACGGCATCGATGCCTTTTTTGTCGATCAGGCGCAGGGCTGCACCCGAGACGCGCAGACGAACCCAACGGTTCTCGCTCTCGACCCAGAAACGGCGGTATTGCAGGTTCGGCAGGAACCGGCGCTTGGTTTTGTTGTTGGCGTGGGAAACGTTGTTTCCGACCTGGGGCTTCTTGCCCGTGACGTCGCAGACGCGTGCCATGAGGACACTCCGATACTTCAAAAACGGCTGCCGCAGCGGCTTGGTCCAAGGGACCAAATGGCGGTTGAGCCTCACCTCGCCAGAAAAAGGGTGGCGGTAACCCTGTGGATTGCCCAAACAGAGCCGCCAAAGACGGCTCAAGACTCAGCAAAGCCTGCAATTATAAACCGACTCTAAACGGCCGCCAAACCAGCATCCACAAGTGCCCGACAGCCGGTCACAACGCTTGACCCGACAAAAAGGCTGGTGGGGCGGGTGGGCAAAGGCGCCAGCCAAGCCCGTCCGAGCGAGGAGGAGCCAGCCCCAGGGGCACCGCGGATCTGGCTCTGCCAGTCCGCCGGTGCCGCCCCCCACCCGGCGCCGCAGGCGCCAGAGGAGGGGGGGGCGCGCAAAGCGCGGCGGGGGGAGGTTACTGATTCTCCAGGAACCGCTGTGCGTCCAGCGCCGCCATACAACCGGTGCCGGCGCTGGTGATGGCTTGGCGGTACACATGGTCTTGCACGTCGCCGGCGGCGAACACGCCTTCCACGCTGGTCATGGTGGCCATGCCGTTGAGGCCAGAGCGGGTCACCAGATAGCCGTCCTTCATCTCCAACTGGCCTTTGAAGATCTCGGTGTTGGGGCTGTGGCCAATGGCAATAAAGCAGCCGCGCAGGGCGATGTCTTCGGTGGCGTTGGTCTGCACATGGCGGATGCGGATGCCGCTGACGCCGCTGTCGTCGCCCAGCACTTCGTCGAGCACTTGGTGGGTCTTGAGCACAATCTTGCCCTCTTTGACCTTGTCCATCAGCTTGTCGATCATGATGGGCTCGGCGCGGAAGGTGTCGCGCCGGTGCACCAAGGTCACCTTGCTGGCGATGTTGGACAGGTAGAGCGCTTCTTCCACCGCGGTGTTGCCGCCGCCGACCACACAGACTTCTTGGTTGCGGTAGAAAAAGCCGTCGCAGGTGGCACAGCCCGAGACGCCACGGCCCATAAAGGACTGCTCGGACGGCAGACCCAGGTATTTGGCCGATGCGCCGGTGGCGATGATCAGCGCGTCGCAGGTGTAGGTGCCGCTGTCGCCTTTGAGGGTGAAGGGGCGCTTGGACAGGTCGACCTCGTTGATGTGGTCGAACACCATTTCGGTGTTGAAGCGCTCGGCGTGCTGCTGGAAGCGCTGCATCAGGTCCGGGCCCATGACGCCGTGCACATCGGCGGGCCAGTTGTCCACCTCGGTGGTGGTCATGAGTTGGCCGCCTTGGGCGATGCCGGTGATCAATACCGGGTTGAGGTTGGCGCGGGCGGCGTACACCGCAGCGGTATAACCCGCAGGGCCGGAGCCCAAAATGAGAACTTTGGAATGCTTCATGCAATTGTCCTCTTGGGAAGAGGCTTGGTGTGGTTTAGAGTCGGGGGATATCACCGGGGTGGAGGCTCAATGGCCCGGAATCAGCGCGAGGGCCGACAGGCTCTCGATTGTATGAAAATGGTTTTTTGGCTGCATTGACGAAAAATAAGGATACAACGCATGTCCATTCTGTCGAACCTGGATCTCATTCGCCGGGTACCGCTTTTTTCAACCCTTACCCAGGCCCAGGCCGAATTGGTGGCCAACACGGTGGTCAAGCGCCGCTACAAACGCGGCGACATCATTGTTGAGCAAGGGAAAAAATCCAATTTTCTGGCGATTGTGCTCACCGGTCGGACCCGGGTGATCACCACCGACTCGCGTGGTCGAGAGGTGATTTTGGCCACCATGCAACCGGGCGACTACATCGGCGAAATGAGCTTGATCGACAACCAACCCCACTCGGCGACGGTGCGTGCCGAGGTGCAGACCGATGTGCTGATTCTGGGGCGGGCCGAATTTGCGCGTTGTTTGCCAGAGAATTCTTCGATGGCTTATGCGGTGATGCGGGGGCTGGTGCAGCGCCTGCGCCACGCCGACCGCAAAATTGAATCGCTGGCCTTGTTGGACGTGTACGGCCGTGTGGCCCGTGCGTTGCTCGAATTCGCCCAGCCGGGACCCAATGGGGACCCGGTGATTCGCGAACGGGTATCGCGCCAGGATGTGGCCAAAATGATTGGTGCCTCACGCGAAATGGTCAGCCGGGTCATGAAGGACTTGGAGGACCGTGGCTTTATTGAGGTGCTCGAAGATGGCAGCACGGTCATCAAGGACCGGCTCAACAGCCTGAGTTGACGGGGTGGCAGGCGCTGCCACCAAGGGCGCTGTGCGCCCTTTTGTTTTTTGATTTCTCATGACGTATTCGCTCAACACGCTCAATGGCACTTCTCGCCCGTCCGCCGCTTCTGTGGTGGCCCGCTTTGGTCAGGAAATTGGCCTGATCTTGGGCGGTGTGGTGTGGGTGGGCTGGCTGCTGGCCCTGCTCAGTCACAGCCCGGCCGACGCAGCGTGGAGCACCAGTGGCCATGGCGGCCCAGTGGGCAATTGGATGGGGGCTTTGGGCGCCTATGTGGCCGATGCCAGCTACTTTTTCCTGGGCTTGTCGGCGTGGTGGTTGTTGGTGGTGGGCGCGCGGCTCTGGCTGGGTACGTTGGCGCGTTGGGTGCGCAGCGGCGAAACGGTGCCACCCGGTGAATCGCCCAGTGATGAGCGGCAACGCTATGTGTTTTGGCTGGCGTTGCTGGTCCTGATAGCGTCGAGCTGTGTGCTCGAATGGAGTCGCCTGCACCGTTTGGACGCCATGTTGCCGGGCCAGTCGGGCGGTGTGTTGGGCCAGTGGTTGGGCGCCCATGTGTTGCACGGCCTGGGTTTTCATGGCTCGGCCTTGCTGATGCTGGGCCTCTGGGTGCTGGTGTTGCCGCGGGTATTTGGCTTTTCCTGGCTGCGCTGGTCTGAGCTGATTGGGGCGGCCATCGATGAGCGGCTGTCGGCCCGCCGCGAAAAGCAAGAGACCATGGAGGATCTGCGCATCGGCGAGCAGGCCGCCCGCGAGCGCGAGGTGGTGGTGGCCCATGAGCGTGAAGAAATCCAAGAACAGCATGTGGAGCCGGTGCTGATTGAGCAGCCGGTCGCGCGCGAGTTGCCCAAAAGCGCGCGTGTGGCCAAAGAGCGCCAAAAGACTTTGTTTGTGGACCCGGGCGACAGCCAGCTGCCGCAGGTGGACCTGCTGGACGCCCCCACCGGACAGCAAGTGGGTGTGGACGCCCAGACGCTGGAAATGACCAGCCGCCTGATCGAGAAAAAGCTCAAAGACTTCGGCGTCGATGTGCGGGTGGTGGCGGCTGCGCCCGGCCCAGTGATCACGCGCTACGAGATTGAGCCCGCCACCGGCGTCAAAGGCTCTCAAATTGTGAACCTGGCCAAAGACTTGGCGCGTTCGCTGTCGCTGGTGTCGATCCGGGTGATCGAAACCATCCCGGGCAAAAACCTGATGGCGCTGGAATTGCCCAACGCCAAACGCCAGACCATCCGCCTGTCGGAGATTTTGGGCTCGGACGTGTACAACGACGCCAAGAGCCTGCTGACCATGGGCCTGGGCAAAGACATCGGTGGCCTGCCGGTGGTGGCCGATCTGGCCAAGATGCCGCACTGCTTGGTGGCCGGTACCACCGGTTCGGGCAAGTCGGTGGGCATCAACGCGATGATCCTGTCGCTGCTTTACAAGGCCGACGCCAAAGACGTGCGCCTGCTGCTGATCGACCCCAAGATGCTGGAGATGAGCGTCTACGAGGGCATTCCGCACCTGCTGGCGCCCGTGGTCACCGACATGAAGCACGCCGCCAACGGCCTGAACTGGTGTGTGGCCGAGATGGAAAAACGCTACAAGCTCATGAGCAAAATGGGCGTGCGCAACCTGGCCGGCTTCAACACCAAAATCGACGAAGCCAAGGCGCGCGGCGAGACCATTGGCAACCCCTTTAGCCTCACCCCCGAGCAGCCCGAGCCGCTGGAGCGCCTGCCCTACATCGTGGTGGTGATCGACGAATTGGCCGACCTGATGATGGTGGTGGGCAAAAAGATCGAAGAGCTGATCGCCCGTTTGGCGCAAAAAGCGCGCGCTGCAGGCATCCACTTGGTGCTGGCCACCCAGCGACCCAGCGTGGACGTGATCACCGGCCTGATCAAAGCCAACATCCCCACCCGCTTGTCCTTTCAGGTCAGCAGCAAAATCGACAGCCGCACCATCCTCGATCAGATGGGCGCTGAGAGCCTGCTGGGCATGGGCGACATGCTCTACATGCCCTCGGGCACCGGTTTTCCGATCCGGGTGCACGGTGCCTTTGTCAGCGACGATGAAGTGCACCGGGTGGTGGCCTACCTCAAAGAGCGCGGTGGTGAGCCCAATTACATCGAGGGGGTGCTGGAAGCCCCGATCAGCGAAGACGGTGGGGAGTTTGGCGGCGAAGGCGGCGACGCCGGTGGCGAAAAAGACGCGCTGTACGACCAAGCGGTGGCCATTGTGTTGCAAGACCGCAAGGCCAGCATCAGCTATGTGCAGCGCAAGCTCAAGATTGGCTACAACCGCGCGGCGCGTCTGCTCGAAGACATGGAAAAAGCCGGTTTGGTGAGCGCGCTCACCAGCAGCGGCCAGCGCGACATTCTGGTGCGCGGCGACGCATCCTGATACACCTGGCCCGGAACCTGTGGCGCCGGTGCCCAATCCTTGACACCATGAAAACCGTTTTGATTGCCCTGATCGCCGCCCTGACTTGGCCACTGGCCGCTTGGGCCAATGGCCTGCAACAGCTGGAGGCCTTTCTCAAAGACATCCAAGGCGCGCGCGCCAACTTCACCCAGGTGGTGACCTCGCCACCCAAGGCGGGCGACAAGGCGGTGCGGGCCAAATCATCCAGTGGGCGGTTTGAGTTTGTGCGGCCCGACCGCTTTCGCTTTGACTACACCAAGCCCTTTGTGCAAACCATTGTGGCCGATGGCACAAGCCTGTGGCTGTACGACGCCGACCTGAACCAGGTGACGGTGCGCAACCAAAAAGACACCTTGGGAGCCACACCCGCCACCTTGATCGCCGCGGGCGCAGACATGAAAAACCTGCGCGAAGCCTTTGAGTTGCGCAACTTGCCCGAGCGCGATGGCATGGACTGGGTGGAGGCGCGGCCGCGCCAGAAGGACGGCCAGTTGCAAACCATCAAGGCCGCTTTTCGCGCTGGCCAGCTGGCAGTGCTGGAAATTGTCGACGGTCTGGGCCAAGTGTCGGTGATGAGCTTTGCCGATTGGCAAAGCAACCCCAGCATGGGTGCCGAGCGCTTTCGCTTTCAGATTCCCCCAGGTGCCGACGTACTGAGGCCCTGAGGCACGCCCTCCCATGAACGATCTGTTTGCCCAAGCGCCCGGTGCTCCGCTGGCCGAAGTCTTGCGGCCCCGCACGCTCGACGAGGTGATTGGTCAGTCGCACCTGTTGGGCGAAGGCAAGCCCCTGCGCTTGGCCTTCCAATCGGGCCAAGCACATTCGATGATCTTTTGGGGCCCGCCGGGCGTTGGCAAAACCACGCTGGCGCGGCTCACCGCCCACGCGTTCGGCTGTGAATGGATGGCCTTGTCGGCGGTGTTGAGCGGCGTCAAAGACATCCGGGCAGCGGTGGAACAAGCCCAGCACGCCGCAGCGCAGGGCAAAAAGTCCATTTTGTTTGTGGATGAAATCCACCGTTTCAACAAGGCCCAGCAAGACGCCCTGCTGCCCCATGTGGAGTCGGGCCTGTTTACCTTTATCGGGGCGACCACCGAAAACCCGTCCTTTGAGGTCAATGCCGCGCTGTTGTCGCGGGCCCAGGTGTATGTGCTGCGCTCCCTGAGCGAAGTCGAACTGCGCACCTTGGTGCACAGAGCACAGGCGCACGCACCCACATTGGCGCGCCTGCGGTGGGACAGCAGCGCCACCGACACCCTGATCGGTTACGCCGATGGTGATGCGCGCCGCCTGCTCAATTTGCTGGAGCAGTGTGGCACGGCCGCAGCAGCGGCTGGCGCAGACCAGATCAACCAGGCGTTTGTGACCGAGGCGCTCAGCTTGAATGTGCGCCGCTTCGACAAAGGCGGCGACCAGTTCTACGACCAAATCTCGGCGCTGCACAAATCGGTGCGCGGCTCCAGCCCCGACGCCGCGCTGTACTGGCTCACCCGCATGCTCGACGGTGGCGCCGACGCCAAGTACCTGTCGCGCCGCATTGTGCGCATGGCCTGGGAGGACATTGGCTTGGCCGATCCGCGCGCCATGCAGATCGCCAACGACGCCGCGCTGACCTATGAGCGCCTGGGCAGCCCCGAAGGTGAGCTGGCGCTGGCGCAGGCCGTGATTTATCTCGCCATGGCGCCCAAAAGCAACGCCGGCTACAAGGCCTACAACGCCGCCCGTGCCTTTGTGGCCAAGGACAAGAGCCGCGAGGTACCGGTGCATTTGCGCAACGCCCCCACCGCGCTGATGAAAGAGCTGGGTCACGGTCACGCCTACCGCTACGCCCACGACGAGCCCAACGCCTACGCCGCCGGCGAAAGCTACCTGCCCGAGGGCATGCCTGAGCCGGGGTGGTACCAGCCAGTGCCGCGCGGTCTGGAAATCAAAATCGGGGAAAAGCTGGCGCAGCTGCACCGGTGGGACCAAGACGCCGGCAAACCCTGATTGTTCTTTTTATTAGTTCAACTAATAAAGTGATTTTCCGCCTGATGTTGCGGTTTTGACAGTCTAAAAACGCGGGTAAACCCGAGAAGGCTAAGGGCTTACACGCATCTGACCGGGCTCGGCGCTTGGCTAGAATCCCCCCACCCACCCGCAGAGGGCCTGTCCGCAGGCCATGACTGGCGGGTTTTTTGTTAGGCGGCCAAAACGCGCGTGTACCTTGGCGTTTTGGAACAATACAACGGAGTTTTTGCATGGACGTCTTGCTACAGCAGATCATCAACGGTCTGGTGCTGGGCAGCATGTACGCCTTGGTGGCCTTGGGCTACACCATGGTGTACGGCATCATCGGACTGATCAACTTTGCCCACGGCGATGTGTTGATGGTGGGTGCACTCACCAGTTGGACCATCATCGGCTGGATGATGAACAGTTGGTCCGGCACCCCCACCTGGATCGTGTTGCTCACCGCCACGCTGATTGCGATGGTGGTGTGTGCGTTGCTCAATTTCACCATCGAGAAGCTGGCCTACCGGCGGCTGCGCAACTCACCGCGCTTGGCCCCATTGATCACCGCCATCGGCATGTCGATCTTGCTGCAGACGCTGGCGATGATCATCTGGAAGCCCAACCCCAAGTCCTACCCTTCGATGCTCTCGCGCGAGCCGATCGAGATCGCTGGGGCGGTGATCTCCGTCACCCAAATCACCATTTTGGCCACCACCATCATTGTGCTGGCCGCGCTGATGTGGCTGGTCAACCGCACCAACCTGGGCCGCGCCATGCGCGCCACTGCTGAGAACCCGCGTGTGGCTGGCTTGATGGGCATTCAGCCCGATGTGGTGATTTCCGCCACCTTCATCATCGGCGCCATGCTGGCCGCCATTGCCGGCGTGATGTGGGCGTCCAACTACGGCACGGTGCAGCACGCCATGGGCTTTATGCCCGGCCTCAAAGCCTTTGTGGCGGCGGTGATGGGGGGCATTGGCAACCTCGGTGGCGCCGTCTTAGGCGGTGTGCTGCTGGGCCTGATCGAGGCCTTGGGCGCTGGCTACCTTGGCAAGCTCACAGGAGGCTTCTTGGGCAGCCAATACACCGACATCTTCGCCTTCATCGTGCTGGCCTTGGTGCTGACCCTGCGTCCTTCGGGCCTGCTGGGTGAGCGTGTGGCAGACCGCGCTTGATGCCAGAGGAGACTCAACCATGACAAATTCCAAGTCTTCCAAACTGGTGGTCTTCGGCCTGGTGGCCGTGGCCATGCTGGTCTTTCCCTTCCTGCTGCAAGCCACGGGCAGCAACTCGTGGATGCGCATTGTCGACATCGCGCTGCTCTACGTGTTGCTGGCCTTGGGCCTGAACATTGTGGTGGGCCACGCCGGCCTGCTCGATCTGGGCTTTATCGCGTTTTTTGCGGTGGGCTCGTACTTCTACGGTTTGTTGGCCTCACCCCATCTGACCGAGAACTTCCCGGCCATTGCGGCGATGTTTCCCAACGGGCTGCACCTGAACTTCTGGATCGCGATGGTGTTTGCCGGCCTGCTGGCGGGCATGACCGGCTTGATGCTCGGCTTCCCAGTGCTCAAGCTGCGCGGGGACTACCTGGCCATCGTGACCTTGGGCTTTGGTGAGATCGTGCGCATCTTTATGCTCAACCTGGACCGCCCGATCAACCTCACCAACGGCCCCAAGGGCATCAGCAACATCGACGCGGTGTCGGTGTTTGGGCACAACATGGCGCGTCCGCTGAAGCTGGAGTTCGGCGATTGGTCCTTCACCTTCCAGTCGGTGACGCTGTACTACTACCTGATCTTGTTCTTTGTGGTGATCGCCATTGTGGTGGCCAGTCGCCTGGAGGACTCACGCATTGGCCGCGCTTGGATGGCCATCCGTGAAGACGAGATTGCTGCCAAAGCCATGGGCCTGAACACCCGCAACCTCAAGCTCGCCGCTTTTGGCATGAGCGCCACCTTTGGTGGTGTGTCGGGCGTGCTGTTTGCGTCGCTGATGCGCGGCGTCTACCCCGAGTCCTTCATCCTGATGGAGTCGGTGATGATTGTGGCCATGGTGGTGCTGGGTGGCTTGGGCCACATCCCAGGCGTCATCTTGGGCGCCTTGGTGTTGGCCGGACTGCCCGAGTTGCTGCGCCATGTGGCGCACCCGCTCACCGCTTTGACCGATGGCCGCCTGGGCCCTGAAATCTTGCGCCAGCTGCTGATCGCGCTGGCCATGATCATCATCATGCTGCTGCGTCCGAAAGGCCTGTGGCCGGCGCCCGAACACGGCAAGTCCTTGGCGAGCAAGTGAGTGAAAGACCAAGCATCATGAGCGACACCATTCTCAAAGTGGCCGGCGTTTCCAAACGTTTCGGCGGTCTGCAAGCCCTCAGCGATGTGGGCATTGAAATCCAACGCGGTCAGGTCTATGGCCTGATCGGTCCCAACGGCGCCGGCAAAACCACGTTTTTTAACGTGCTCACCGGCCTGTACACGCCCGATGGGGGCAGCTTCGAGCTGGCGGGCAAGCCTTATCAGCCCACAGCGGTGCACGAAGTGGCGCGCGCCGGTATCGCCCGCACCTTCCAGAACATCCGGCTGTTTGCCGAGATGACCGCGCTGGAAAACGTGATGGTCGGCCGCCACACCCGCACCCAGTCGGGCTTGCTGGGCGCCATCTTGCGCACCAAAGGCTTTAAGGCCGAAGAAGACGCCATCCGCAACCGCGCCATGGAGCTGCTGGACTATGTGGGCCTGGCCAAATTCGCCGACTACCGCGCCCGCACCCTGAGCTACGGCGACCAGCGCCGCTTGGAAATTGCCCGCGCATTGGCCACCGATCCGCAGCTGGTGGCGCTCGATGAGCCGGCCGCCGGCATGAACGCCACCGAAAAAGTGCAATTGCGCGAGCTGATCGACCAAATCCGCCGCGACAACCGCACGATTCTGCTGATCGAACACGATGTGAAGCTGGTGATGGGTTTGTGCGACCGGGTGACGGTGCTGGACTACGGCAAGCAGCTGTCCTCGGGCACGCCCGCTGAAGTGCAGAGCGACCCCAAGGTGATCGAAGCCTACCTGGGCACCGGCGGAGGGTGAAGGTCCCCCCCGCGCCGCGCTGCGCGCGTCACCCCCCAGGGGGCAACACCTGCGGACCGGCGAAGCCGGATCCGCGGTGTTCCGGGATCAAAACCTTCGCGCCGGACCCCGCAACGAACAAGGAAGTTTAGAAATGGCAAACACATTGCTGAAAGTCAGTGGCCTGAAGGTGTCGTATGGCGGCATCAAGGCGGTCAAGGGCATCGACATGGAAGTGCGCGAGAAAGAGCTGGTCACCCTGATCGGCTCCAACGGCGCGGGCAAAACCACCACCATGAAGGCCATCACCGGCTCGCTGGGCATGGAAGCCGGCGACATTGAGTACTTGGGCAAAAGCATCAAGGGCAAAGGCGCTTGGGACTTGGTCAAGGAAGGCTTGGTCATGGTGCCCGAGGGCCGTGGCATCTTCACCCGCATGTCCATCACCGAAAACCTGCAGATGGGCGCCTACATCCGCAGCGACAAGGCGGGCATTGCCGACGACATCGAGCGCATGTTCAACCTGTTCCCGCGCCTGCGCGAGCGCAAGGACCAGCTCGCCGGCACCATGTCGGGCGGTGAGCAGCAAATGCTGGCCATGGCGCGCGCGCTGATGAGCCAGCCCAAGGTGCTGCTGCTCGACGAGCCGTCTATGGGTTTGTCGCCCATCATGGTCGACAAAATTTTTGAGGTGGTGCGCAACGTGTCCGCCGAAGGCGTGACCATTGTGCTGGTGGAGCAAAACGCCCAACGCGCGCTCGGCATTGCCGACCGGGGCTACGTGATGGACTCCGGTGAAATCACCATGACCGGCCCCGGCAAGCAGCTGCTGGTGGACCCCAAAGTGCGCGAGGCGTACCTCGGGCACTGACCACCAGAGCGGAACTTACAATGGCGGGTTGCGCCCTTTGGGGCCAACCCGTTTTTTTATTGGCTTTTGCACCATGACCACCGAACACGCCCCCGCCACCCCCGCCGTTGACGACAACCAGCTGATTGCGGAGCGGCGCGAGAAGCTCAAGGCGCTGCGCGAGGCGCAGGCCCAGGGTGGCCCGGTGGCCTTCCCCAACGACCACAAACCCACCGACAAGGCCGAGGCGCTGTTTGCCGCCCACGGCGAGGCCAGCAAAGAAGCGCTCGAAGCCAGCCCGGTGCGCGCCAGCGTCGCGGGCCGCATGATGCTCAAGCGCGTCATGGGCAAGGCCAGTTTTGCCACCTTGCAAGACAGCAGCTTTGGCCCCAGCGGTGGCCGCATCCAGATTTACCTGAACCTAGAAAGCGTGGGCGCTGAGGTGCTGGAGGCCTTCAAGCACTGGGATTTGGGCGACATCGTCGCAGCCGAAGGCGTGTTGTTCAAAACCAAGATGGGCGAGCTCACGGTGCACGCCGACAAGGTGCGCCTCATCACCAAGAGCCTGCGCCCCCTGCCCGACAAATTCCACGGCATCCACGACCAAGAAATCAAATACCGCCAGCGCTATGTCGACCTGATGACCGACGAGGCCGCGCGCAAGCGTTTTGTGGCGCGCAGCAAAGGCTTGTCCACCATCCGCGACTTCATGGTGCAACACGGCTTTCTGGAAGTGGAAACGCCCATGTTGCACCCGATTCCCGGTGGCGCCAACGCGCGCCCGTTTGAGACCCACCACAACGCGCTCGACCAGCAGATGTTCCTGCGCATCGCGCCCGAGCTGTACCTCAAACGCCTGTTGGTGGGCGGCTTTGAGCGGGTGTTTGAGATCAACCGCAACTTCCGCAACGAAGGCATTTCGGTCCGCCACAACCCCGAATTCACCATGATGGAGTTCTATGCGGCCTACTGGAACTACCAGGACCTCATGGGTTTCACCGAAGACCTGATCCGCCACGCGGTGCGCACGGTGCACGGCGACGGCCCGCTGAGCTACCAGGGCAAGCCGGTGAACGTGGACGCGCCGTTTGCGCGCCTGACCATCCGCGAAGCCATCTTGGCGCACACCGAAGCCGGCGATCGTGTGGACGACGCCGACTGGCTGCGCGCTGAGCTGAAAAAGCTGGGCATGAGCGAAGAGAAACACAAGCTCTCGGCCCGCAGCTTGGCCGGCCTGCAGGTGATGTATTTCGAAGAAAAGGTGGAAGAAAAGCTCTGGGAGCCCACCTTCATCATGGAGCACCCGACCGAAATCTCGCCCTTGGCGCGCGCCAACGACCAGCGCCCCGAGGTGACCGAGCGTTTTGAGCTCTATATCACCGGCCGCGAATTTGGCAACGGCTTCTCGGAGCTCAACGATGCCGAAGACCAGGCCGCGCGCTTCCACGCCCAAGTGGCCAACAAGGACGCGGGCGACGACGAAGCCATGTTCTTTGACCACGACTTTGTGCGCGCGCTCGAATACGGCATGCCACCGGCCGGTGGCTGCGGTATCGGCATCGACCGCTTGATGATGCTGCTGACCGACAGCGCCAGCATCCGCGACATCATTTTGTTCCCGGCCCTGCGCCGCGAAGCGTGATGGGCGCGCGCCTGCTCGGCTGGATTGGCCGCATTCCGCTGTTGTGGATGGCGCTGATCGCCGGCTGGCTGGCGGTGGCGCCCATCGTGCCCGAGCCGCACCTGGTGGAAAAGCTGCGCATGCTGTCGCAGGGCCAGCTCACGCGGCCCATCGACATCTTTGATTTGGTGTATCACACCGTGCCGCTGGTGCTTTTGGCGCTGCGGCTGTGGATCGCCGTGCGGCGACCGCCTCAGGCGTAGGCTTCCAGCGCCTTGCGCATCTTTTTCATCGCCGCCACCTCAATCTGGCGGATGCGCTCGGCGCTGACGCCGTATTCGGCGGCCAGCTCGTGCAGCGTCATGCCGCCAGAGCCGTCGTCGTTCACCTTGAGCCAGCGCTCGGTCACAATGCGGCGCGAACGGTCATCGAGCTCGCCCATGGCCTGGGCAATCCCTTCGGTGGCCATCAGGTCGCGCTGGGTCGACTCGATGCGCGCGCTCGGCTCGTAGGTCGCGTCCGACAAATAGGCGATCGGGCCAAAAGCCTCTTCCCCGTCGTCCGAGGGCGTTGGGTCGAGCACCACGTCTCCGCCTGCGAGGCGCATCTCCATCTCGCGCACTTCTTCGGGCTTCACATTCAGCCCACGGGCCACGGCGCCCACTTGCTCGTCCGACAAAGCGTCGCGGTGGGTGTCGCCATCCAGCGCATCGGCGCGAAAACCTTGTTTGAGCGAGCGCAGGTTGAAGAACAGCTTGCGCTGGGCCTTGGTGGTCGCCACCTTGACCATGCGCCAGTTCTTCATGATGTATTCGTGGATTTCGGCTTTGATCCAGTGGATGGCGTAGCTCACCAGGCGCACGCCCTGGTCGGGGTCAAAGCGCTTGACCGCCTTCATCAGGCCCACATTGCCTTCTTGGATCAGATCGCCCTGTGGCAGGCCATAGCCCAGGTACTGGCGCGAAATCGACACCACCAAGCGCAGGTGCGACATCACCAGCCGGCCAGCGGCCTCCAGGTCGTTGTGGTCGCGCAGGCGGCGCGCGGCGTCCTGCTCTTCTTCCAGCGTCAGCAGCGGCAGCCGGTTGATGGCCGAAATGTAGGCGTCCAAATTGCCCAGCGGGGGCAAGGTGAGCGAACGGCTCCAGCCGCTGGCAACGGCCAGCGAACCAGCGGGAGTTGAAGCAGCGAGCGTGTGGGTCATGGATAGGTCCTCCTTGGACATGGGTTTTATATTAGCACTCGTTGTAGTTGAGTGCTAATAGCCCATGCATTGACCCGTTTCCAGGTGTGACACCGATCACTCCTCCAACAAGCTGCGCAGCATCCAGGCGGTTTGTTCGTGCACCGCCAGGCGCTGCACCAGCACGTCGGCGGTGGGTTCGTCGCTGGCTTTTTCCACCACCGGGAACAGGCTGCGGGCGGTGCGGGCCACGGCCTCGTGGCCTTCGGCCAAGATGCGCACCATTTCCATGGCCTTGGGTGGGCTGGTGGGGGCGTCGGGCAGGCTGCTGAGGGCGGCGTACTGGGCGTAGGAGCCCGGCGCCGGGTGGCCGAGGGCGCGGATGCGCTCGGCGATCGGGTCCACCGCGTTCCACAGCTCGGTGTACTGGGTCATGAACATGGCGTGTAGGCTGTTGAACATCGGCCCGGTCACGTTCCAGTGGAAGTTGTGGGTGGTCAGGTACAGGGTGTAGGTGTCGGCCAACAAGCCCGACAGGCCTTGGGCGATGGCGGCGCGGTGTTTGTCGCTGATGCCGATGTTGACGGTGCGCGCGGGTGCCGAAGCGGATTTTTTGGGCATGGTGTCCTCCTGTGGGCAAAAACCGATGGTACGCCCGTCCGGTTGCCACAAGGAAATCAATTGATGTCTTTCGGTGATAGTGAAATGCTATTTTGAATGGTCGGCGCTGAGGTGCGGCGCAGGTCAAGGCCGTCCGGCGCTACAGTGGGCGTTTTGTCGACCGGTATCGGGAGGGCTGTATGGTGTGGTTGGTTTTGGGCTTGGTCTTGTTTTTGGGTGTGCATTCGGTGGCCATCGTGGCGCCGGGGCTGCGCGAGCGCTTTGTGGCGCAGCGCGGTGAGCTGCTGTGGAAGGGCGTCTACAGCGTGGTGTCGGTGCTGGGTTTTGTGCTGATGGGGGTGGGTTATGCCGCTGCGCGCGAGCATCCGGTGTGGCTGTACCAGCCGCCCATGGGCCTGCGCCACGCCACCGCGCTCTTGATGCTGCCGGTGTTTGTGTTGTTGTTGGCCGCTTACCTGCCCGGGCGCATCCAGCGCGCCACCAAGCACCCGATGCTGGTGGCCACCAAGCTGTGGGCGCTATCCCACCTGTTGGCCAATGGCACCTTGGCCGATGTGCTGCTGTTTGGCGGCTTTCTGGCCTGGGCGGTGGTCGACCGCATCTCGGTCAAACGCCGCAGCGCCGCTGGCCCGCTGCGCCCGGTGCCGGCCTTGCCCGCCAGCGGCTGGAACGACGCCATCGCGGTGGTGGGTGGCCTGGCGCTGTATGTGGGCTTCACCCTGTGGGCGCACGCCGCGTGGATTGGGGTGCGACCATTCGGCTGATGGGCATTCACAGCGGAGGCTTTATGCGCATGGGCAGCGATTGGGGTAAGTGTTTGCTCACCGCCTTGCTGATGGCGGTGGCAGGCGTGGCGGCGGCACAAAGCGCGGTGCGCACCGAGCCAGTGGCGCGCGGCCTAGAAAACCCTTGGGCACTGGCTTTTGTGGGGCCGGGCCAGATGTTGGTGACCGAGCGCCCCGGGCGCATGCGCATCGTTCAAGCCGACGGCCGCGTGGGCCCACCCCTGGCCGGTGTGCCAGCGGTGGACGCGGTGGGGCAGGGCGGTTTGCTCGACCTCATCACCGACCGCGACTTTGCGCGCAACCGCACCGTGTATTTTTGCTACGCCGAGCCGGCGGCCCAGGGCAGCGGCAACAGCACCGCGCTGGCGCGCGCCCGCCTGTCCGACGACGCCAGCCGGCTCGAAGACGTGCGCGTCGTCTTCAGCCAACAGCCCAAAGTGAGCAGCCGCCTGCATTTTGGCTGCCGCATTGTGGAGATGCCCGACGGCCACCTGATGCTCGCCTTGGGCGACCGCTTCAGCCGCATGCAAGACGCCCAAACCCTGGACAACCACCACGGCAAGGTGGTGCGGGTGCGCAAAGACGGCGGCGCGCCGAGCGACAACCCGCTGGTGGGGCGCAGCGGCGCCCTGCCCGAGATTTGGAGCTGGGGTCACCGCAACCCACAAGGCGCCACGCTCGGCCCCGATGGGCGGCTGTGGGTGATCGAGCACGGCCCACAAGGCGGTGATGAAATCAACCGCCCCGAAGCCGGCAAAAACTACGGTTGGCCGGTGGTCACCTTTGGCGAAAACTATGGCGGCGGCGCCATTGGCGAAGGCACCGCCAAACCCGGCATGGAGCCGCCGCTGCACCACTGGACACCGTCCATCGCCCCGGCCGGCATGGCTTTTGTCACCACCGACCGTTACGGCAGCGACTGGCGCGGCAGCCTGTTGGTGGGCGCTTTGCGCGGCCAGCACCTGGCCCGCCTCACCCTGGACGGCGCCAAGGTGCTGCGCGAAGAGCGCTTGCTCACCGACCTGCGCCAGCGCATCCGCGACGTGCGCCAAGCGCCGGACGGCACCATGTATTTGCTGACCGACCAACGCGACGGTCAGCTGCTGCGCCTGGTGCGCTGAGCGGCCCGGGCTGTAAGAAAAAGCGCCGCCATCCGACACACCATCCACTACACTGTGGAATACCCCCCCGGCTATGACCGGGGTTTGTTTGTGTGTCATGATCCTCACCGCTTCGGCGCCCACACTGGCGCTCTTCAATTACGACTGGGACAGCCTGGGCCACACCCGCGCGATCGAACGGCTGCGCCGGGCGCAGGTCCCTGGCTTGAGCGCATTGCGGCTGGTGGAAGACGGCTTTGACCTGTTCACCTTCCCCAGCAACGCCCGCCTGGCCTGGTTCAACATGGCGCGTTTTGTTGACCGTTTGGCCCGCCGCGCGCAGCGCGAAGGCTGGGGCGCGGTGGTGTCGCACCACGAACAGTTCGGCGCCCTGGCCGCCGCCTTGCTGGCTGAACGCATGGGCTGGCCGGGCACCCCCGTCAAAGCCATTCTGGCGTGCCAGCACAAGCTCTACGCCCGCCAAGTGCTGCAGCAAGTGGCGCCCGAGGCCAATGTGCCTTTTGAAGTGCTCAACGCCGAATACGGCGCGCCGGTGCCAGAGGGTCTGAGCTATCCGCGTTTTGTCAAACCCGTCAAAGCCGCGTTTTCGGTGCTCGCGCGCGAAGTCGCCAACCAAGCCGAGCTGCACGCCCACACCCGCTTTGGCGCTTGGGAGCTGTGGGTCATTCGCCGATTGGTGGAGCCGTTTGAGCAACTGGCCCAACGCCGACTGGGCGGCTGTGAGCGGCCGGTGAGCAGCGCCCACCGCATGCTGCTCGAAGCCCCCATCAAAGCCGACCAGTTCAATCTGGACGGCTATGCGTTCGGCGGCGATGTGCGCGCTGTGGGGGTGGTCGACGCCATCATGTACCCCGGCACCCAAGCTTTTATGCGCCACCAATTGCCCACGCGCCTGCCGCCACCGGTGCAGGCGCGCGCGCTGGACGTGGCGCGCCGCTTTTTGCAAGCCGTGGGCTTTGACCATGGCCTGTTCAACATGGAATTCTTTTACGACGCCGCCAGCGACCGCCTGAGCGTCATCGAATTCAACCCGCGCATGGCCTCGCAGTACTCCGACTTGTACCGCCGGGTGCTCGGTATCGACCTGCACGCCGTGGGCCTGGCGCTGGCCCACGGCATCGACCCCGCCACCCTGCCGGTGCAAGCCCCGTGTGCCGGGGCAGCGGCCAGCGTGGTGTACCGGTCCTTTGACCCCAGCGACAGCGTGCACCTGCCCACACCGGCGCAGCGCGCGGCGTTTGGCGCCGCCTTTCCCGACAGCAGCCTATTCGTCTACGAAAAATCCGCAGGCTCCATCGCCCGCGACCACAAATGGCTGGGCAGCTACCGCTACGGCATCGTCGACCTGCACGGCACCGACCCCGCCGACCTGCGCCTGCGCTGCGAACACGCCAGCGCACTGCTGGGCTGGCGCGCACCTTATGCCGACGCGCTGGGCGCCCAGACCGCGTGCGACGCCAACTTTGCCGATTCCAGCTGGCATCCCAGTGGGTGACGGCACCGCCGCGCAACACCCCCATGAACGCGGCGCCCAGCCCACTGCTCAAGCCCGATTTCGGCTATTGGGTCAGCCTGTCACGCGAATTCCGCGAACGCGCCATCGCGGCAGGGTACCGGGAGACGATGGCGCAGGCGATGGCTCTGCGGGCGCTGCATGCGGGGTGAGCGCCAGCAACAAAAAATAGCTCAGTTCGATGCCAGCTTATCGATCATGCGTCTCAAGGCTTGGCACAACGGTAGCAAGTCTTGCTCGATCACCAGCCACACAGCAGCCAGGTCAATGCCGAGATAGCCATGCACGATCTATTCAGTGATTCGTTCCGTGCAGTCGAGCATGTGCGCGATCAGAACCCGATCGGCTTGAGGTCCAGCGATCACAGAGGCACCGCTGTGGACAACACGCCATCACGCAAAGCGGGGTGCAGACTGGCTTCGGTGACCACGTCGACCCGCCGACCCAGCAATTCTTGGGCGTCCATCAACAATCCGCCCAGCGCGAGCGCACTGGTGCCCGGAGCCAGGGTCACCAGCAGATCCACATCGCTGTTTTCAGTGCTGTCGTTGCGGCTCATGGAGCCGAAAACCCGAACCGACGTCGCTCCTCGTCTGTGGGCCAGAGCCAACAGATCGGCGCGGTGGGCTTCTATCAAGGGGTGCATGCGGGTGAGTGTATCGAGGCCAGTGACATCGCGAAAGTGCGCAGACCCGAGATGGCCGTGTGCCCTTGGGTGATGTCAGCCCTCGGCGTCATTGTGCCGCCGGCACCACCTGCGCCGCACCCGGCATCACCGGCAGCGTGCCGGCCGCGCGTTGGGCTTCCCAGGCGGCTTGCAGGGCGGCGTCGCTTTGGTAGTGCGGCACACGCAACACCAAGCGTTTGTAGCGCACCCACAGCGGGTTGGACCCGGCGATCTCGGTGTCCCAATAGTGGTGGGCGCGTTGCAGGTTGAGTTCGGTGTCCATCTCAAATTGGTCACGCGACGATTGACCGCCAAACACATACAGCTTGCCGCGGTAGATGCGCCAGGTGTTGGGGCCGCCACCCGCGCCCCAGGGAATGGCGTAGTTGATGCCGTTGCTGCAATAGCCGCCGAACTGCGGCATGTACTTGGTGGGTTCGCGCAGGAATTCGGCCTTGTTGGCTTCGCTGGCGAAGCGCCAGGTCACGCCCAGGTGTTCGGCCTGGATGGCGGGATTGCCGGGCACAGCGTCGTTTTGGGTGAAGTAGGCCACCGGGTCGTGGCCCATCAGCATGAGGTTGCTGGCGTGGGCGTCGCTGGTGGTGCGAAAGGGCGGGCCTTGTGGCAGGTCGGTGCGGGTGCCAGCGCCCATGCCTTGGCAGCCCGCCAATAGGGCTGTGGTGGTGGCCATCAGGGCGAGTGCGTGTCGGCGTTTCACGCCACGTCTCCTCGGTAGATGCCGCTGGCGATGTAGCCCATGCCCCATTGGGTGCTGGACAAGGCAAAGTGGTCGCAGCGCGCCGCCACATGGCTCCAGGGCGACCACAGATCGCCCGGACGTGCGTTGTAAGGCCGGTTTTTGAGCCAGACCACGATGTTGAGCGGGCCGGTCCACCACGGAAAAAACTTGATGCCCGCCATGGCCACACGGCCGCCGGGCTTCACCTGGCGCAAGATGTTGTGCACCGCCGCCGGCGTGCGGCAAATGTCGTGGGTGTAGTTGAACAGCACCGCGTCGGCCAGCGCCGGCAGTTGCACGGTTTCGGCGGGCTGGTTGGCGTGCCACACATTGGCCCAGCCCTCGCGCTGCAGGCGCTGCTCGGCCAGGGCAAACATGTCGGGGCTTTGTTCAAAGGCCAGCACCCGGCCGCTCTCGCCCACGCCTTGGCGCAGCAGCGCGTAGCTCAGGCCGGTGCCGGCGCCCACGTCGAGCACCGTCTGGCCGGGCTGCAGTTGCAACAGCGCAATGGTGCGCCGGCGCAGCGGCATGGTGAATTCGGCCGACGCGTCGTAACCCGCGGCTTTGCTGCGGTAGCGCTCAATCGAAATCTGGTTGGGGTTCATGTCCACCTTGGTCTGCCTGTGGTTCAGGCACTGACACGTGAGGCCGAATGCAGGCCCATGACGCCGATCACGATCAGCCCGATGCTGGCCAGTTTGACGGCGGTGACCGGTTCCTTGAAGTAATACACGCCGATCAGCGCGGTCAACACCGTGCCCACGCCCGACCACACGCCGTACACCACGCTCAGGCCCAGCACCCGAATCACCAAGGTGTTGAGCGCGAATGAGGCGGCGTAAAACACAAAAATCAGCACCGAGGGCGTCAAGCGGGTGAAGCCCTCGGACAGCCGCATGCTGGTGGTGCCCGCCACCTCCAGCAGGATGGCGACCGCGAGCACGGCCCAGGCTTGAGAGACGGTGAGCATGGGAACTGCCATGGGCGAAGACCGGGTATGCCTTAACGGGTGAGGGCGCGGCGCGCGCCGTGGCTCAGCGCGTCCACCACCGCCACCATCAGTAGCATGGCGCCCAGAATGGTGGCGGTTTTGCCCATTTGGAACAGGCCCATGTGGAAAGCCAGCAACTGGCCCAGGCCGCCCGCGCCCACCACGCCCAACACGGCGGCGGCGCGGATGTTGTTTTCCCAGCGGTACAGGGTGTAGCTCATCAGCTGCGGCAGCACCTGCGGCAAGGTGGCGTAGAGGAACACCCGGCTATTGCCCACGCCGTGGGTGCGCAGCGCGGTGCCCGGGCCGGGTGGGGCGTTTTCAATCGCCTCGGCAAACAGGCGGCCCAGCACCCCAGCGGTGTGCAGCGCCAGCGCCAAGGTGCCGGCCATGGGGCCCAGCCCCGCCGAAATCAGCAGCAGCGCCGCCCACACCAGTTCCGGAATGCTGCGCAGCGCATTCAGGATCAAGCGGGTGGGCGTGCGCGCCCAGGCGGCGTCGCCTTCGTGCAAGCGGCTGGCCGGCAGGGCCAGCGCCAGCCCGGCCACTGCCGCCAGGCCAGTGCCCAGCGCCGACATGGCCAGGGTCTCCCAGGCGCCCACCGCCACCTTGTGCAAAAACTCGGGCGAGGTGTCGGGCGGGAAAAATTCGCCCACAAACTTGCCCATGCTGCGCAGCGCGTCCAGCGACAGAAACTGCGCCCACTGCAGGTCCAGGCTCCAAAAGCTCGCCACCACCAGCGCCACGATGCCGGCCGTGAACCAGCAGGCCTTGCAGCGCGCGTTCCACAGCGGCGGCGGCAGGCGGTACACCTCGTTGGCGGCGCGTGGCTTGGTCATCCAAGTCCTTTTCGCAGCATGGCGCTCACCTTGTCCGCCAGCGCCACCAGCGCGATGAACACCAGCAACATGCTGGCCACTTCACCGCCTTCGAACATCTTCATCGAGTTGTCCAGCTGTTGGCCCAGACCACCCGCGCCCACAAAACCCAGCACCACCGAACTGCGGATGGCGCATTCCCAGCGGTAGACGGTGTAGCTGGTCAGCTCGGCCGCGTTGGTGGGCAGCAGGCCATAAAAAAACGCTTGCAGGCGCCCCGATCCGTTGCGCAGCAGGGTCTCGGTGGCGTGGTTGTCGCCGCTTTCCAAAATCTCGCCGTACACCTTGCCCAACATGCCGCCGTAGGTCAGCGCAATCGCCAGCACACCGGCGGTGGGCCCTAAGCCCACCACCCGCACAAACACCAGCGCCCACACCAGTTCTGGAATGCTGCGCAACACCATCAGCACCCAGCGCACGCCCTGGCGCAGCCAAAACGGCCCGCGCGCCATGCGGCCCGACAGGGCCGAGACCGACAGCGCCCGCACATTCACCAGCGTCAGCGGTATCGCTACCACCAGCGCCAGCGTCACCCCGGCGGTGGCCATGGCCACGGTGCGCCAGGTCTCTTTGGCCACCATCAGCAGAAATTCGGCGTCGTGCGCCAGGGGAAAGAAGGTGCCCAAAAACTGGCGCGTCACCTTCAGGTTGTCGGGCTCCAGCAGCACCCAAGGCCGGAACTCGGTGGCCACACCCAGCGGCCACAACACCACCGCAATGGCCAGCAGCCAAAACACGCGGCCCTGCCAGGCCGGGTCGCGGGTGGGGACGGTGTGTGTCATCGGCAGTGCATGACAACAGGTTGCGGCGCAAGCGTTTCGGCCGGCGCAATCGCCACTGGCACCTCGCCGCGCAGCTCGTGTTCAAACTGGTCGTACAGCGCGGCCAGGCGTTCGCGGCTCACCTCGGCGGCGGGCAGGTCAAAGGCCAGTTGCCCGTCGCGCAGGCCAATCACGCGCGGAAAGTGCGCCAGCGCCACGTCCACCTGGTGCAGCGTGGCCACCAGGGTGGCGCCGCGCAGGCGCGCTTGTTCGGTCAGGGTGCCAATGGCTTGGCGCGAACGCGTCGGGTCCAGCGCCGACAAGGGCTCGTCTATGAGCCAGAACGAGGCCTCGGACAGCAGCGCGCGCGCCAGCCCCACCCGCTGGCGTTCGCCACCCGAGAGGCGGTCCACCCGCTCAAACAATTTCTCGGCCAGGTCAAAGCGGTCCAGCGCCTCATGGGCGGCGGGAATGTCGGCCGGGTAAAACAGCGAACGCAGGCTCTGCCACAGGCCCATGGTTGGCAAGCGGCCGGCCAGCACGGCGGTCACCACCCGCTGGCGCGGGGGCAGCGGCGGCACCTGCGGCGCCAAAAACAGCCGCCCGCGCAGGCGCTGCAAGGCGCTGCGCGGCAGCTGCCAAGGCGCTTGGCCGTCCAGCGTCAGCCCGCCGGCCGACGGCGGCAGCGCACAGGCCAGGGCCTGCAGCAGCGTGGTTTTGCCCGCGCCGCTGGGCCCGATCACCGCCACCTGTTCGCCTGCGGCAAGGCGCAGCGACAGGTCTCGGATGGCAGGCGCCGCGCCCGCGCGCGCCGCAGGATGGCGGGCCGACAGGGCTTGCAGGTCGATCTTCACAGCCGAACGCGAAGCCGCGTTACAGCAGGCCAGCGCTGCGCGCTGCCGCTTCCAAGCCCTTGTAGTTCTCGGGCTTGGTTTCGATGTAGCGGGTAGCGCGGTTGAGCTTGAGGATCTCGGCGTGTTCCGGCGTGCTGGGGTTCAGCGCCAACAGCGCGGCCTTGACCTTGTCTTGCAGCGCCTTGGGCATGTCAGCGTGCACCGACCAGTTGTAGTTGAAGTAACCCGGTGTGGTGTAGAACACATCCACCGCCTTGGTGTCGACCTTGTTCTCGTTCACGAACTTGCGCCACACGGTGATGTCCAGCGCGGCGGCGTCCACCTTGCCACTGACCACCGAGGCGATGGTCGCGTCGTGGGCGCCGCTGTAGGCGATGCGGCGGAAGTCCTTCTCAGGGTTGATGTTGGCGGCCAGCAAAAAGCTGCGCGGCATCAGGTGACCGGAGGTGCTGCTTTGTGAACCAAAGCTCACCTGCTTGCCCTTCATGTCGGCCAGGCTTTTGATGCCCGAATCGGTCTTGGCGATGAACACCGACTGGAACTTGGTGTCCTCTTCGCGCTGGGCCAGGGGCACAATTTTGCCGCCCGAGCGGATGTTGGCCTGCACATGGGTGAAGCCGCCAAACCACACCACGTCCACCTTTTTGTTCACCAGCGCTTCCACCGCGGCGGGGTAGTCGTTCACCGGGGTGAATTCCACTTTCATGCCCAGCGCTTTTTCCAGGTAACTGGCCAGCGGGGTGAATTTGCGGATCTGCTCGGTCGCCGCTTCTTCAGGAATGGTGGTCACGCGCAGCACCTGCTGGGCGTGGGCCAGCGAGGCCAAGGCGGTGGACAGGAACACGGCGCAGGTCAAGAGTGCGCGGCGGGTGGGTAGCAATGCCATGGAGGTATCCGATCAAGAGGGATAAGGAAGCTGTATTACACCCCATGCCCAGAGCCTTGTTGTGCCGCCGGGCTTCAGGGCATACACCCGTAAGAAAGCCCCAGCCTGTGCGACCAAGGCAGCTTGTCTTCGGGTTTATAAACACGCATGACCCCAGCCCCGCCTGTTGCCACGCCCCATTTTGTGCAAGTCCACCACAGCGACGCCGCCGCTGTGCGCGCCGAACTGCACGCTGGTCTGTTGGCCGATCCGCCCCACGCCGCGCCCAAGTTTTTTTACGACGCCCTGGGCTCGCGCCTATTCGACGCCATCACCGAACTCGACGAGTACTACCCCACCCGCACCGAAGCCGCCATCTTTGCCGCCCACGGCGCGGCCATGGCGCAGGCGGTGCCGCCGGGCGCGGTGCTGATCGACCTGGGCGCGGGCAGCTGCAGCAAAGCGGCGCGGCTGTTTCCGGTGTTGCGGCCTGCGGGTTATGTGGCGGTGGACATTTCGGTCGACTATCTGCGCGACACCTTGGGCCAGTTGCAGCAGCGCCATCCGAGCTTGCCCATGCTGGGCTTGGGGCTGGACTTTTCGGGCGATCTGGCCTTGCCTGCGCCCGCACACGACTGGCTGGCGCAACACGCGCTGGGCGCTGCGCCGCGCTGCGTGTTCTACCCCGGCTCCAGCATCGGCAACTTCAGCCCGTCCGACGCGCTGGCCCTGCTGCGCCAAGCCCACGCCCTGTGCGCGGCGGGCGGCAGCGGTGGGGGCTTGCTCATTGGGGTGGACCTGGTCAAAGACACCGCCGTGCTGGAACCCGCCTACGACGACGCCCTGGGCGTGACCGCCGCCTTCAACCGCAACCTGCTGCTGCATGTGAACCACCTGCTCGGCAGCGACTTCGCCCCCCGGCGCTGGCGCCACGAAGCCTTCTTCAACACCGCCGAGTCGCGCATTGAAATGCACCTGGCCAGCGACGGGGCGCAGACCGTGCGCTGGCCCGGTGGCCAACGCGCCTTTGCCGACGGCGAACGCCTGCACACCGAAAACTCCTACAAATGGACCCCGGCCGCCTTTGCCGACCTGCTGCAGCAGGCCGGCTTTGGCGCGCCCACCGCTTGGGCCGACGAGCGGGCCTGGTTTGGGGTGTTCTGGGCGCCACTGAGAAACGTGGTGGCGTGAACCCTGTCACTGAAGTCTGCTTGCCATGTCGCGTTGGCAGGTTATAGACCACTCGATCTGCCAATAAATGACAAAATAGCCAAAAGTGCACTTATAACTGTGAGCTGATATTTTTCTGAATCTTGTTGAGGTATGTGATGGGGAACATCCTGCGTGTAGCGGCTGAACGTGTTTGGTCAGGTGTTGCTGACCGGCGTTGGGGCTTGTCAATGTTGCTGGGGCTGACCCTGGCGGCCTGTGGCGGTGGTGGCGGCAGTACATCGGCCGACACTGCGGCTGCAGACGTTTGGAGCTTTTCCGGTGTGGTGATCGACGGCCGCATTGAGGGCGCCAGTGTGTTCCTCGACCTCAACGCCAATTTGGTGCTTGACCCGGGCGAGCCGGTCTCGCTGCCCACCGGACCAGACGGGGCGTTTTCTCTGCAAACTACCGGCCTGAGCGAGGCTGATGTGGCCGCTGCCAAGCTGGTCACGGTGGTGCCGGGGACCGCCAAAGACGAAGACGACGGCGGTATGTCCTTGCTGGAAGCAGGACGTTCTGGCTTCACCTTGGCAGCCCCGGTGCAGGCTTTTGTGGGCGACGAGCGGCGTGTGGACGCTGTGCTCAGCCCATTGACCACCTTGGTGGCCAACGAAATCCGCGAAAACGGTGCGTCGCTGGACGCTGCGGTGCAAACCGTGCAAACCCGTCTGGCTTTGACCGAGGGCGTCGACCCCCTGCAAGACTATGTGCGGGCCAACGACCCCTTGCTGAAGACCAAGGCCCGCATCCTGACCATTGCCATGGGCGAGGCAAACCGCTTGGTGGCACAAAACCCCGATGCAGCGCTTGACCCAGAGACCAAGGCCGCAGCCACCATGGCCTTGGCCGCGGCCATTATCGAAGAGAAAAAAGAAGTCATTGTGGAGGCGGCTGTGACCCAAGTGGCCCAAGCCGCCACGGCGAGCGCAGGCTCCTCCGCACCGGCGCCCCTGCCGGTCAGCCAAATTGTCGGCTTGATCGAAACCCAGACACCCGCCCAGGCCAGCACCTCCAGCAGCGACAGCACCTCCAGTGCTGGAAACGCCGGTGCTGCCACCGCACCCGCCACCACAGCGCCCGGCCTACCGAGTGCGTCCGTGGCATCGGCCGTCAGTCGAGAAATCGCCCAAGCCCAAACCGCCCAGGCCAACAGCAACCGGCCGGCTTTCACCGACTATGTGGTGTTCTTCAAGCCCAAGCAGAGCAACCGCCCCAACGCCAGCAGCTTGGTGCCCAATGGCGGCAAGTTGCGCTTCGAGTACGCACATGCGGTCGAAGGTTTTGCCGTGTCTTTGCCAGCGCAGGCGGCCGATGCCTTCTTGGACGCAATGAACAACAACCCCAATGTCGACCGGGTCGAAGTCGATCGCCCCGTGAGCCTGTCGCAAGTCACCCAAAGTGGTGCTACCTGGGGTCTAGACCGGGTCGATCAGCGCGCTTTGCCGACCAACAGAAATTACACCTACAGCGAAACCGGCAGCGGCGTGCGCGCCTATGTCATCGACACCGGCATTCGCGCCAGCCATGCCGATTTGGGTGGCCGTGTGCTGGCTGGCTTCAGCGCCATCGGCGACGGTCTGGGTACCGACGACTGCAACGGCCACGGCACCCATGTGGCCGGCACCATTGGTGGCAGCACCTGGGGCGTGGCCAAACAAGTCACCTTGGTGCCGGTGCGGGTGCTTGACTGCAGCGGCTCGGGCACCTTGAGCGGCGTCATTGCCGGCATCGACTGGGTGGCCAGCCAAACGGCACGCCCCGCTGTGGCCAATATGTCTCTGGGTGCGGGTGCCTCGTCCACCTTGGACGGCGCTGTGGCCGGCCTGGTGTCCAAGGGCGTCACCACCGTGGTGGCCGCTGGCAACAACAACGCCGACGCTTGCAGCTTCTCGCCTGCGCGTGCTCCCAGCGCCATCACCGTGGCCGCTACCGGCAGCAACGACGCGCGTGCCTCGTTCTCGAATTTCGGCAGCTGTGTCGACGTGTTTGCGCCGGGTGTGTCCATCACCTCGGCCTGGATCACCTCCAACACCGCCAGCAACACCATCAGCGGCACCTCCATGGCCTCGCCCCATGTGGCCGGCCATGTGGCGCAAATTCTGCAGGCCAATACCGGCTTCACGCCGGCCGATGTTGAGTCCTTGCTGCTCAGCAACAGCACCCTCAATGTGGTGACCAGCGCCAGCGGCTCGCCCAATCGGCTGCTGTACACCCTGTTGCCCACCGTGTCTGAGCCGGTATCGCCACCGCCGGTGGTCGAACCCGAGCCCACACCCGAACCCGAACCTACGCCTGAGCCCACGCCTGCGACCAGCGCTGTCACCTTGAGCGCCAGCACCACCAAAGTGAAAAGCTCTTGGACTGCCGTGGTCACGCTCACCGCCACCAACGGCACCCAGGTGGTGTCCGGTGTTGTCATGACGGGCAGCTTCAGTGCGGGCGGCTCAAGTCTGACCTGTATCACCGGCACCACCGGCCAGTGCGCTATTCGCTCGGGCTTGCTGGGCAAGCGTGTCACGTCCAACACCTTCACCCTGCAAAGCGCGGTGGGCACCAACTTCAGCTACACCGTGAAGTCCACCGACAAGGTGACCATCACCAAACCCTGACGCCAAACGCCGGGCGGCACCACCGCCGCTCGGTGTGTGGGTTTGGGGCGCTGCACAATGCCGCAGCGACTCCCCAGCCCCACCCCATGAACTGGCCCACCCATATCCATATTCACATCCCACCCAGCCGCAGCGCCGCCTTGCAACGCGCCGCCGCTGTGCGCCCACACGACTACGCCCGCAGCCGCAACCACCTGGACGGTGCGGTCACCGGCTTGTCGCCTTACCTCACCCACGGCCTGCTGACATTGCCCGAAGCCCTGGCCGCCGCGCTGCAACACGGCCCTCTGTCGGTGGACCACAAGCTGGTGTACGAATTCGGCTGGCGCGCGTTTTACCGCCATGTGTGGACCACGCGCGGCGACGGCATATTGCAATCGCTGCACAACGGGCCCTTGCCCGAGGGCGAATACGCGCCCACACTGCCCGCCGACGTGCGCCAAGCCCGCACCGGCGTGCCCGCCATCGACCAAGCCGTGCGCACCCTCTACGCCACCGGCAGCCTGCACAACCACGCCCGCATGTGGCTGGCCAGCTACCTGGTGCACCTGCGCCGGGTGCACTGGCGCGCCGGCGCCGACTGGCTGGTGGCGCACCTGCTCGACGGCGACATCGCCAGCAACCACCTGAGCTGGCAATGGGTGGCCGGCACCGGCAGCACCAAACCCTATCTGTTCAACGCCGACAACGTGGCCAAGTACGCCCCCGAGGCCTGGCGCAGCCCGCGCAGCGTGGTCGACCAAACCTACGAAGCGCTCGACGCCATCGCCCGTGGCGGCCCGCTGCCCCCGCCGCCGCGCGACGGCCTGCCCGGTGTGACCGAACCCGCGCTCTGGCCCGAACCCCCGGCCGACCTGCGCGCCCAGCACAGCGACCTGGCTGCAGTGACCAGCGCCGTGGCCGGCCGCACCGTGTGGCTGGTGCACCCCTGGGCCCTGCGCCCACCGCCAGGCGACCTGCCCGCCGACACGCTGGTGCTGGGCGTGTACCCGCGCGAACACCACAGCGCCTGGCCCTGGCCCGAGGCGCGCTGGCGCTGGGTCGACACCGCCATGGCCAGCGTGGCGCCGCTGCGCGTGCTCACCGACGCCGCCAGCCTGGCCCGCGCCTTGGCCGGCGCGCAGCGTGTGCACAGCGTGGCCGACCCGCACATCGCCCGCTGGCTGGCGCCGCTGGCGCAGCTCGCGCCCGAGCCCAGCCCCTTCCCACAGGTGGACCGGCCGTGCGGCAGCTTTTCGCAGTGGTGGAAACGCGCCACGCAGGGCGTGCAGCAGGCGCAACAACTGTTGTGATGCGGCCGAGGTGGTCACAGTGTGTGACCACCCCGCGCGGTGCGCGACCGGCCGAGTGCCCTTGCCTCAGCGCTTGGGCAGCCACAGCGTGGCGCCCGCGCGCACGCTGTACTGGTCGACATGGCCCGACACCGTCTGCCCGTGGTCGATGTAATGCAGGTGAAAGCGCTCGCCGCCGTGCGAAATCACGCCTTCGAGCTGTGCGCCGCTGTACACCCCCACCAGCTGCCCGCTGGCCTGCGGCTGCCGGAACAGCTTCATGTCCGATTTGTGGTTCGCGTGTCCCGACCCGTGCCCCCGATGGCCGCCGTGGCCGGAGGCCGCCTGAGCGTCGCCACCGGCCGGCTTGTCCCCGGTCACCACATGCCAAATCAGGTGCGCGTAGTCGCCGGTCACCCGAAACACAAACGGCTGTGCCAAGTCCAAGGACAGCGCCTGTGCCTGCGCCTGCACAAAGGCTTCAAACTGCGCCTGATCCATGTTCGACGGCACCGTCGCCTGCACCCACTCGCTCACCCGGGCGCTGGCCCACAGCGTGGCCGATGCCTGCGGGTCTGGCGCCGTCACACGGCCTTGGGGGTCTGAGCCCAAGCTCACCAGCACCCGCCCGTCCACCTGAATCACCTCCCCCTTGAGGTCGGTCAGCGCCCCCACGCCCCAAGTGCCCGGCGAGGTGTCCAGCTGCGACAAAGCCACCTGCGCCTTGGCCTGACCCGAGCGCATCATCTCGGTGAAATTGCCGTGGTGCACAAACCCCATGGGCTGCGCCCCCGCCAGACACGACCACAAAAGCAACCCACTCAACCACACGCGCTTGTTCATACACACCTCTTGAAAGAAAAAAACGCACCCCCAAGGCCACCGCGTCCAGGCGGCATGCCACGGCGTCAGACAGCCCGAGTGTGGCCTGCAGCCACCGCTGCCGCATATGATCACAGTCATATGCCCGCTCCCGTCAAGCCCCCACCGCCGCCTCTGGCCCAGCTGCTCCCGCCCACCTTGCAGCCGCTGTGCGAAGCGCAGGCCCATCCCGCCAACGCGGTGCTGTTCCGCAGCGGGCAGAAGCCGCGCTGGATGTTCTTTGTGACCGCGGGTGAGGTGGTGCTGGAGCGGCATGGCCTCAACGGCGAAACCGCCTGCCTGCAACGCAGCCGCCAAGGCTTTGTGGGCGAAGCCAGCCTCACCACCGAGCGCTACCACTGCGACGCCCGGACCACCCAGCCCAGCCAGGTCGAGCGCATCCCCATCGACGCGCTGCGCCAGGCGCTGCGCAGCGACCGCGACTTTTCTGCGCGCTGGATCCAGATGCTCAGCGCCGAAGTGCGCCAACTGCGGCTGAACCACGAACGCCTGTCACTGCCCAAGGTGCAAGACCGGGTGCTGCACCTGCTGGACACCGAGGGCCAACAGGGCTGCTACACACTCAGCGGATCGCTCAAACAACTGGCCGCCCAACTGGCCGTGACCCATGAAGCGCTCTACCGCGCACTGGCCGATCTGGAGCGCGCCCAGCGGATTGAACGCACCGACGGTGCCATCCGGTTGCGCAAGCCACCGCCGTGAGCCTGCCATCGTCCACGGCTGGCACAGCTTTCAGCGCTCTGCCAGCCGGCCCGTCACGTACTTGTGCAACACGCTGGCAATCAAGGTCTGGTAGGGCATGCCCTGTTCCAGCGCCTTGACCTGAATGTCCTGCAAGTCACCTGAGGACAGGCGAATGTTCACCCGCTTGTCTTTGAGGGCCGTGGCGCGCGCCGCCGCCTTGAACTTCGCCAGCTCGGCTTTGGTGGCAACCGACTTCAGTGCGCCCTTGTCGAACGCGGCCGACAGTTCGGCTTCGTAGGCATCAGTCTTGGGCATGGGGATCGTCCTGTTTCAGGTAGTCGCGGGTGGCCTTGCGGCTGGGAATGACGGTTTTGAGGAAATAGTGATCGGCTTGTTCCACAAACGGCACCAAGTAGGCGTAGCCCTCAGAAGCCACCACCAGGATCCGCTGGTTTGGATACTTCGCCGGGTTGGGATGGGACAGGATGTCGAGAAGGCCACCGGACTCCACCGCCACCACCATCTGCTCGAACGACACACCGCGCTCGCGTTGCAGCTGATCGTTCTTCTCCGGTCCCCAGCGGAAAGGTTTCATGGATCGAGAGTGTAAAAGCTTGTGTGCCTTTTGTCACCCGACGCCGACCTTGCCGACCAAGCGCTTGAATGAGCAGGTCAAGCGCAACGCGGAACGGTTTCCGGCCGATTTCTTGTTTCAGCTCACACAAGCCGAAAAGGCGGAGGTGGTCGCAAATTGCGACCACCTCGCCAAACTCAAGTTTTCCAGGACCTTGCCCTACGCCTTCACCGAGCATGGGGCGATTCAGGCCGCCAACGTGCTGGCCTCGGCCCAAGCGGTGGAAATGGGCATCTATGTGGTGCGCGCTTTCGTCAAGCTGCGCGAAGCGGCCATCGAGCACCGCGACCTTGCCAAAAGGCTGGATGCGCTGGAAGAAAAAACCGAAGCCCTGGCACTGGACCACGACCAATTCAGCCGCAACACCCGTCTGCAACTGCGGCAGGTGCTGGACGCTTTGCGCGAGCTGACCGCAGCGCCCCAGCCCAGCAAACGCCCCATCGGTTTTGTCGAGCCCGAAGACAAAAGCGCCCGCCCCAAACCGGCGGCACAGCGCCGGTCCTGAGCGCTTCTACCCCCGCCAGCCGCCGCCTTCTTGCCGCGCGCGGCCCAGGGCTTCCAGGGTTTCCAGAATGCGGGGCAGGCCTTTTTTCCAGGGGCCTTTGCCTTTGAAGGCGGCTTCAATCGCGCCCAGCGCCAGCGGCGCGGGGCTGGCCTGCAGAACCTGGGCCACCGCGCGCACTTGCTCGGGCAAGGTGGCGGGCCAGGGCTGGGTGGCGGCGCTGGCCGGTGCTGCGCCGGCTGGGGCCGGGGCGTCGCTGGCCTCGCTGTTGTCGGCAGCTTGTGCTGCGGCCTGTGCAGCGGCTTGCTCGGCGCTTTCCACACCGTCAATGCCCGCTTGCTGTGGCGCGGGCGGCGGTGCTGCTGTGGTGGCGGCGGCGGCCGCTGCGCGGCGCGCCGGGTCTTGAAACTCGGGGCGCAGCCAGCGCACCGTGCCGGCCGCTTCTTCGGCGGCGCGCTTGGCGTTCAGCGCCACCAGCCGCTCCAGCAGGGCTTCGGTCCAGGCGGCGCGGGCGGCTTCGTCGGCCCAAGGCACCGGGCCCAGATCGCTCCAGCCATAGGCCGCCAGCACGGCAGCGTCCAGCTCGTCGTGCAGGCTTTGCAGCACGCTCACCAAGCCCTGTTCGTGCAGGGTTTTGTCTTTGGCATTGAGCGCTTCGCCCCGGCGCAGCTTGTCGAGCACGTTGTACAGCCCGGTGAGTGTGACCGCCTCATGCGCCGCCTGCCGCGCCTTGCGGTGCGCGTCCAGCTGCTCGGCCAGGCTGCGGATGCGGTCGGCGAGTGCGGGTGTGAGGCCGGTGTCGTCGCTGGGGAAGGGGAAAGGCTCGAAGCAACGGGACTTGACGTATACAGAGTCGTTGCCAACGCCGAGCCAACTGCCTGCAGCCATTGCCCAAGGCACATGCACTGCGCTCGACAGCACGCCGAGTTGCCAAGCGTCGGCCAGAGCAATCGCAACCAGCTTGTTGTCGGGCATAACTTGGGCATCCAGAAACTGGAATACCCGGTGCTTGGCTGTTTCTACGGTGGCGATGTAACGCTGTAAGCCATTAAGCTGAAGCCTCAATACTCGCCTTGGTTCGCCGAAAAACCACCAGTTGTCACGATAGTTAGCGCGGTTGTTTTGGTCACGCTCCGGTTTCACGCGTTCGAGTAGCCACTGAAACACCGCTGGATGGCGCTCGCGCAGTTGCTCAGCACTCAAACCAAAAGCGTCGATCACCAGTACGTCGCGCGGTGTGGCCATCAGGTCGCGGCCGTTGCGGTATTCGCGGATGATGGGTGTGTTGGCAGGCGAGCCCTCACCCCCGCCCTCTCCCGGGGGGAGAGGGAGCAAGGCAGCGGCTTCTTCTCGCGTGACGATGAAGCCTGCGCCAAACAGTTGAACGCCCCGGTTGCTCAGGTCGAGGTTGGCCCGCAGCGCTTTGGCACCCGCCACATTGCTGCCCACCCGCAAGTCGCCGTGCAACAAGCCGCGCCGCTCATCCAGCATCACCGCCACTTCGCCGTCCACGCCCTCGCGTTCGTTCTGCACCGTCAGCAGCCGCCCTTCGGCCCCGGGCTCGGAGCTGCCCACGGTCATGGCGATGCGCACCGCTGCGCCGTTCGCCCCGTCTACCCAGGGGTGGTCGGGGATGGCGTAGGCCAGCGACAGCGCAGGCAGGCTACGGCGGGCTGTGCCGGGGGCCGATTTCTGCGCGTTTGGCGGTATGAGGCCCCCGGCATGGCCCGCTGGGGCTGAAGCAGCGTCGGCCCCGACAAGGGAAGGCCCGACGGCAACCGGTGACCCGTCCAGCGCCAGTTGCACCACCCGCCGGTTGAAGGTCTGGCGCAAGCTGTTGGTGGTGATGAAGCCAAAGCGCCGCGCCGCGCCCGCGCGCACCGTCAGCGCCGCTTGGTGCCACCAGTACATGACAAAGTCCGCACTCTCGGGCACATCGGCCCAGGTGCGCCGCAGCGCCTCGGCGTAGCCGTCGCCCAAAGCGGCGCGCATGGCGCTGGCGCCAATAAACGGCGGATTGCCGACGATGAAATCCGCCGCCGGCCAATCGGCCCGGCGCGGGTTCACATAGGTCCACTGCACCACCTGCGCCGACTCGTCGGGCACGTCTTCGCCGGTCACGGGGTGCTTCTTGAACGTCACGCCGTCCCAGCGCGTGATGGGCGCGCCCTGCGCGTCCAGCGCCGGCTCAGCCCGGTCGTAGGCCAGCACCGCGTCGCGGTGTTCGATGTTGCCGTAGTCGTGCACCACAGGCTCGGCCACGCTGGCCAGCCCACGGGTGCGCACATGCCACTGCAGCCAGCCGATCCACAGCACCAGCTCGGCCAGGGCGGCGGCGCGGGCGTTCAGTTCTATGCCGCGTAGCTGCTGCAACGTGACGGTTTCGCCTTCGAGCCCGAGCTTGTCTTGGGTTTCGCCGAGTTGTTCCAGCTGGTCCAGCACTTCGCCTTCCAGACGTTTCAAGTGTTCCAGCGTCACGTACAAAAAGTTGCCGCTGCCGCAGGCGGGGTCGAGCACGCGGGTGGTGCAGAGCTGGTGGTGAAAGCGGCGCACTTCGGCGCGCGCTTCTTCGAGCTTGGCCTCGCGTTTTTTGCCGTCCAGGCCGTCGGCCTCGCGCGCCAGCAGCACGGCGGCGGCTTGGGCGTGGGCCCAGTCGGCGCGCAGGGGTTCGACCACGGTGGGCAGCACCAGCCGCTCCACATAGGCGCGCGGGGTGTAGTGGGCGCCCAGGGCGTGGCGTTCGGTGGGGTCGAGTGCGCGCTCCAGCAGGGTGCCGAAGATGGCGGGTTCCACCTCTTGCCAGTTGGCGCGAGCGGCGCGCAGCAGGCCGTCGATCTGCGCGGTGTTCAGCGGCAGCACATAACCGTCGCTGGCCGCGCCTTTGAAGAGTTTGCCGTTGAAGCGCAGCACGTCTTGTGCGATGGCGGCGTTGAAGCCGCCTTCGTCCATCGACTTCCAAAACACCTTGAGCATTTGCGCCAGGGTGGCGGGCTGTTCGCGGTAGGTCTGCAGCAGGTGCACAAAGCTGCCTTGGGCGTCGGCGCCGGTGGACGGGTTGGCTTGGGGCAGCAGGCCCACGTCTTCGGCGAACATGCTGAACAGGCAGCGGGTCAGAAAGGCGCCCACGGCTTGCGGCGCTTGGCCAGCGGCTTCGAGGCTTTTGGCCAGCTCGGCCAGTTCGGCAGCGACTTGGCGGGTGACGCGGGCGCTGATGCGCGAGGGGTCGAGGCTGAGCGGGTCGGTCCACAGGGCGCGCAGGCGCGCGCGGATGGCGGGGTCGGCCAGTTGGTCGAGCCGGATGCGGTGGCTGCGCGGGTCGGGGAAGGGGGTGTAGGTGGCGCCGCTGCGGCTGAATTCGGCGTACACCTCGATGACGTGGCCCACGTCCACCACCACCACAAAGGGCGGCCGGCCTTCGGCGGCGGGCAGGGCGCGGGCGTAGTTTTCGGCTTGCTGGCGGGCTTTGAGCAGGGCTTCGTCAAAGGCCTGGGTGGCGGTTTTGCCGAGCTTGAGTTTTTTGCTTTCCCAGACAAAGTGGCCGCGCTTGTAGCAGTCGACCCGGCCGGGGCTGGTGCTGCCGTCGCCGTGCACAAAGGTGATGGGGCGTTCGAACATGTAGTCCTGCTCGGGCGTGGCGTGGGGGCGCGGCACGCCAAGCAGTTCGCACAGCTCGATGAAGAAGCTTTGGGCGGTGGCGAGTTCGGAGGCGGTGGTGCCGCGCCAGCGGGCGATAAAGGCCTGTGCGCTGGCGTCGGTGTCGGCGTCGCTGGGGTTCCCTAGGGTGCTTGGTGTTGTCATGTCCGAGATGATAGAAGCTGGCTTCGGCGGGCCACGGTGTGCAGGCGTCAGGCGAGTTTGGCTGCGCCAAGGTGGCGCTTGGGCTCACAATGCCTGTTGCTATGTCCAACACACGCCTCCGTTCCGTTTGTATCGTCACGCCAGCACTGGCCGACGCCAACAATGGCAATTGGCAAACCGCGCGCCGTTGGGCGACGCTGTTGTCGGATCAACATGCGGTGCGGTTGTGCCGCCAATGGCCCGACAACGGGCCGGATGCCGATGTGTTGATCGCGCTGCACGCGCGCCGTTCGGCCGCCAGCGTGGCGGCGTGGGCGCAAGCCCATCCCACACGTCCGCTGTTGTTGGCGCTCACCGGCACCGATCTGTACCGCGACATCGAACACGACGCCGACGCGCAGCGTTCGCTGTCGCTGGCCACGCGTCTGCTGGTGCTGCAAGACCAGGCGCCGCTGGCGGTGCCCGAGCGCTGGCGCGACAAGGTGCGGGTGGTGTTTCAGTCATGCAGCGCGCGCCCAGCGCTGCCCAAAACGGCGCAGCGCTTGCGGGTGGTGGTGGTGGGGCATTTGCGCGATGAAAAAGCGCCGCACACGGTGTGGGCGGCGGCCCGTCGCTTGTCGCCCGACGAGGGCATTGTCATTGACCATGTGGGTGCTGCGCTGGACACGGCACTGGGCCACGAAGCTGCGACCACCCAAGCGGCTTGCCCGCATTACCGCTGGCTCGGCTCTCAGCCCCACGAGGCGGCGCGTCGGCGCATTCAGCGCGCGCACCTGTTGCTGCACCCCAGCCGCCTGGAGGGCGGCGCCCATGTGGTGATGGAGGCGGTGCAAAGCGGCACGCCGGTGCTGGCCTCGCGGGTCGATGGCAACGTGGGCATGTTGGGCGCGGACTATGGCGGCTACTTTGCCCCGGGCGATACCGAGGCGCTGGTGGCGCTGCTGCGCCGCTGCCGCCGCGAGCAGCTCAGTGGCGCGCCGGGCTTGCTGGATACTTGGTGGGCGCAGTGCCAGCAGCGCGCACCGCTGTTCGACCCAGCGGCCGAGCGCGAGACCTTGTGCCGGCTGCTGGCCGAGGCGCTGTGAGGGCGGTGGCTCTGCGGCCGCCCTGTTTGACCCACTTTGCACGGAGACACCGATGCCCACCCTGGACACCGCGCTGACGTTTTTTGGTTTGGCGCTGCTGCTGTGTTATTCCCCCGGACCCGACAATGTGTTTGTGCTGATGCAGTCGGCCGCGCATGGGCGGCGTGCGGGCGTGTTGGTGGTCTTGGGTCTGTGCACCGGATTGTTGCTGCACACAGCGGCGCTGGCTTTGGGGCTGGCGGCGGTGTTTGCGGCTTCGACGTTGGCGTTCACGGTGGTCAAGTTCGCGGGCGCGGCGTATTTGCTCTATTTGGCCTGGGGGGCGTGGCGCGCGCCGGTGTCCGCCGCTGGCGCAGGGCCGGCTTTGCCGGCCTTGTCGGCGCAGCAGCTGTACGTGCGCGGTGTGGTGATGAACATCACCAACCCCAAGGTGCTGCTGTTTTTTATGGCGCTGCTGCCGCAGTTTGTGGCGCCGACCCAAGGCCCGGTGGCGCTGCAGTTGCTGGCGCTGGGGGGCATCTTCATTGTCGCCACGCTGATCGCGTTTGGCAGCATCGCCTGGCTGGCGGGGTTTTTTGCGCAGGTGCTGCGCGAATCGGCGCGCGCCCAGCGCTGGCTCAACCGGGTGTCGGCGCTGGTGTTCGCTGGGCTGGCGTTGAGATTGGCCACGGCCTCGCGTTGACATCGATTTCTGGTTAAGCTTGTGCCCTGATGCCGGGACGCACCCGGTGCGGGGAGTGTCTATGCCGTCCAATGATTGGGTGTCTCGTTGGCCGCTGCGCCAAGCGCGCGAAGCCGATCTGTACTTTTACTTGCAGGCCATCGAGGCCTATTTGCCACACAGCCACGTGCGGGTACGCGGCCACGGCGACATGTTGCTGCTGGGGGGATACAGCTACCTGGGGCTCAATGGTCACCCCGACATCGTGCACGCGGCCGAAGCGGCGCTGCACCAGTGGGGCACCGGCACACCCGGGGCGCGATTGCTGGCCGGCACGCTGGCGCAGCACCACGCGCTGGAGCACACGGTGGCGCGTTTCAAAGGCACGGAACGCGCCATGACGTTTACCAGTGGCTATGCGGCCAATGTGTCGGTGCTCACCACCCTGCTGGGCCCGGCGGACACGGTCATTGGCGACAAGATCAACCACGCCAGCATCGTCGATGGCTGCCGTTTGAGCGGCGCGCAATTCTTGCGTTTTCGGCACAACGACATGGGCCATTTGGCGCACTGCCTGCGGCGCTCGCAGGGGCCTGGGCGGCGGCTGGTGGTGGTGGACGCTGTGTTCAGCATGGACGGCGACATCGCCGACTTGCCGACCATTGTGGATCTGTGCCGCCGCTTTGACGCCGCGCTGATGGTGGACGAGGCGCACGCGGTGGGTGTGTTGGGCGATCAAGGCCGTGGGGCGGCGAGCCATTTTGGTTTGCCACCAGATGCGGTGGACATCCACATGGGCACTTTCAGCAAAGCCATTCCCAGCGCGGGCGCTTATGTGGCGGGCAGCGCAGCGCTGATCGAGGTGCTGGAGCACGAGGCGCGCGGTTTTGTGTACTCGGGGTCGCTGCCGGCGGTGAGCGCCGCCGCTGCCCAGGCCACACTGGAGCTGTTGCTGCGCGACCCCACGCCGCTGCAGCGCTTGCGTGAAAACATCCTCCACTTCACCCACGCTTTGCAAGATCAGGGTTGGCTGCAGGGCGATCACCCCACGCCGGTGTTCCCGCTGTTGTGCGGCGGACAAGACGAGGCTTTGCGGTTTGCCCGCGCCTGTCAGCGCCAGGGCTTGTATGTGCAGGCGATCCTGCCGCCTGTGGTGCCTGCGGGCTCAGCGCGGCTGCGGCTGGCGGTCTCGGCCGCCCACCGGCCGCAGGATCTGCGCGACGCGGTGGCGACCATGGCGCGGGTGGCCGATGATGTGGGGGTGTCGCCTCAAGTGGCGGTGCCCAGTCCACCCTTAGAAGTGTTGGAGGCATGACCCATGGAGTGTCCCCGCGTTCTCGCGTTTGATGTGTTTGGCACGGTGGTGGATTGGCACGGCAGCATCGGGCGCGAGATGGCGGCGCTGTACCCGCAGGTGGACGCCGACGCGCTGGCGCTGGCTTGGCGTGCGGGGTATCAGCCGGCCATGCAGGCGGTGCGCTCGGGTGGGCGCGGTTTTGTGCGGCTCGATGTGCTGCACCGCGAAATCCTCGATGGCCTGTTGCCGCGCTTTGGTTTGGCGCATCTTGATGAGGCGCAGCGCGATCACCTGAACCGGGTGTGGCACCGGCTCGACCCCTGGCCCGACGCGGTGGCGGGCATCGCGCGGCTCAAGCGGCGCTTTACCGTGGTGCCGCTGTCCAACGGCAACATTGGCCTGCTCACCGCCATGGCCAAGCGCGCCGGCCTGCCGTGGGACGCGGTGCTCAGCGCCGAGGTGTTTGCCGCCTACAAGCCCGACCCACGCACCTATTTGGGCGTGGCCGATGTGTTCGGTGTGGCGCCACAGGCGGTGATGATGGTGGCGACCCACCAAGACGATTTGGACGCGGCGCGCGCGAATGGGCTGCAAACCGCGTACATCGAACGCCCGGCCGAGTGTGGCGCCCAGCGGCCCAAAGACGTGAGCGGCAGCCCTCTCAACACCCTGCACGCGCGCGATCTGCTGCATCTGGCCGATCTGCTGGGCTGCTGATGGGCACTCAGGGCCGGCTGGGCGCCAGGTCGGGCGAGGCCCAGCGTTTGAGCTGGCGTTCGTTGTGCGCTGCCTCGGCCTCGATGGTGTCTTGCGGCAGTTGCTTCAGACACTCGGCGTAGGCCTCCGGGTCGATTTTTTCGGCCACCGGCTGCACCGCTGGGCCTTGGGGCGAGCGGCCGTCCCAGACATAGGGGTTGCGCAGCTGCGGCGGGTCGGGCAGGCAGTCGTCTTTGTAGATCGGGGGCATCTCGTCGCTCCAGGGGTCAAACGCGATGGTGCGTTCAAACACCAGCGGCTCGCCTTTGGGTGGCGGCGGCAGCGGAGGCATGCGCTGCAGGGCTTGGCGCGCCAGGCGCTCGGTGGCGGCGGAGGTGGCCCACAGCGTGTCCAGCGCGGCCAGCGTGCCGTCGGGCGCGATGGTGACGCGAAAACGCACCACGCCGTTGTCTTGGCCCTCTACCGCCGTGCCCATGAGGCTGCGCAGTTGCAGGCCCCAGTTGTAGCGGTAGCGTTTGCCGTTTTTGAGCGCGTAGGTGGAGGCTTGGGCCCAGTCTTCGGCGCTGGGCGGGGCCGGCGCGTCGCGGCTGGCGCGGGGCTTGTCGGGCGCGGCGGGGGCGATGGGCGACGTGGGCTGCGCTGGCGCATCGGGCGGTGGTTCGGCCGTGCGTGGGGGTGGTGGGGGTTCGGCCAGCGGCGCTGGCGGTGGGGCGGGTGCGTCGGCCGGTGGCGGCGGCGCGTTGGGCGCTGTGGTGTCGACGTAGGTCAGCTGCTCCGGCGGCAACAAGGGCGGCGCGCTCAGGCGGGGCGTCCAGCCCGCCAGCCACAGGCCCAGTGTGGTGTGCAGCAGCAGCGCCAGCGCCATGGCGGCCAGCCCACGGCGGCTGGTCGCGCCCGCACCACCGCTGTCAGCGGCAGGCGGGGGCGGTGCTGGCAAAATATTCATGCATGCTTATATTTAGGAGAGACGGATGATTCTGCGACAAATGCTGCTGACCCTGGCCTTGGTGTTGGCCGCTCAGGGCAGCGCCCAGGCCGACAACAAAGCCATCGCCACCGACGAGATGGAGGCGTATCTGGAATTTGTGGACTACGGCGGCGGGGTGATATTTGCCGAGCAGATTCCGAAGGAGGAGTGGCCCAAGATGATGGTGATCGACGCGCGCGACGCGGGCCAGTTCGCCAAGGGGCACATTCCCGGCGCGGTCAACATGGACTGGCGCCAGGTGCTGGCCAAGCGCAACACCATTCCCAAAGACAAGCCGGTGCTGATGTACTGCAACACCGGCTCGCTGTCGGCGCAGGCCGGGTTTGCGCTGCGGGTGGCGGGTTGGGACAACGTGCGCATTCTGCAAGGCGGCATGGAAGAGTGGAAGGCCAAAGGCGGCTTTGACGCCGCCACGCGCGCCACCGCGCCGGCCAAGCACTGAGGCCTTAGCCCAAGGCCACAGCGCCCACCAGCGCGCAGCCCAGCACCACCGCCCAAGCGGGCCAGTGCCAGCGCATGAGCGTCAGCGCGGCCAGCCCAGCCAGCAGCGCGTGGGGCCAGCCCAGCACACCGTGCTGGATGACGGGGTTCCACAGCGCGGCCAAGAGCAGGCCGACCACAGCGGCGTTGGTGCCCATGAGCGCGCTTTGCGCGCGTGGGTGTTGGCGCAGCGCGCTCCAAAACGGCAAGGCGCCCAGCACCAGCAGCGCACCGGGCAGAAACACCGCCACCAGCGCCAGCACACCACCCCACAGCCCCAAGGCCACGCCTTGGGCGTCGGGCGCCACCGCCCCCAGATAGGCAGCCAGGGTGAACAGCGGCCCGGGCATGGCTTGCACCAGGCCGTAGCCGGCCAAAAAGGTGGGCGCGCTCATGCCCTTGGGGCCAACGAGTTCGGCTTCGAGCAGGGGCAGCACCACATGGCCGCCGCCAAACACCAGGGCGCCGGCGCGGTAAAAGGTGTCGGCGAGCGACAGCAGCGCCTGCGGCGAGGCGTGGGTCAGCCAGGGCAGGCCCAGCAGCAGTGCTGCGGCCAGGGCCAGCCACAGCGCGCCCGCACCGCGCGACAGCGGCACGGGCAGGGCCTCATGGTGCGCCGCGATGGCCGGGCGCTGCAGCAAGGCCAGGCCAGCGAGCGCGCCCAACGCGATCACACCGATCTGGGCGAGCGCCCCGGGCCAAGCCAGGGTGAGGACCGCCGCCACAACGGCCAGCGCGCGCCGGGGCGTGTCGGGGCACAAGCTGCGCGCCATGCCCCACAGCGCTTGCACCACCACCGCCACCGCCGCTACGGCGAGGCCTTGCAGCAGCCCGGTGAGCGCACCAGCCGACCACGCTTGGCCCAGCCGCAGCAAGCCCAGGGCCAAGGCCAGCATGGCCAGCGCCGAGGGCAGGGTAAAGCCCAGCCACGCCGCGAGCGCGCCCAGGTGGCCGGCGCGCATCAGGCCCAGGGCCATGCCGACTTGGCTGCTGGCCGGTCCGGGCAAAAACTGGCACAGGGCCACCAGGTCGGCGTAGGCGGCGTCGCTGAGCCAGCGCCGGCGCTGGACAAACTCCTGCCGGAAAAAGCCGATGTGTGCCACCGGCCCACCAAAGGACGTGCAGCCCAGGCGCAAAAACACCAGGAACACCTCGGCCACATGGCCGTGGTGCTCAGGAGCGTGCTGTGCCATGGTGGGAGGTGTGGGCGCCGCCGGTGGCTTGGTGCTGTTGCAGCCAGGCGCGGTCGCGTTCGGTCTTCCAGCGCCAGACCCAGGCACCTTCGGTGTGCAGCGGGCCCCACTGCACGATGGCGTGGCCACTGCCGCCGCCAAACCAGCGCAGGCCCAGCGACCGGGAGGGGTGCCGCTGCAGCGGCTGGCCACAAGCGGCAGCGATGAGGTTGTGGGCCAGGGTTTGGCCCACGGTGGGGTCAGGGTGTGCCGTGTCTGCCTCGGCATGGCCGCTTTGGCAGAGCGCTCCAGCGGCAAACACCTGCGGATGGCTCACGCTTTGCCAGCAGGCATCGACCGCGATGGCACCGTTGTCGTGCAGGGACAGGCCTGCGCTGCCCAGCCAATCGGGCGGGGCAGGGGGCAAGGCCAGCAGCGGCACATCACATTGCAAACGGCCTCCGCCATCGAGCAGCACTTCACCGTCGCTGCACCCCAAGCAGTCTTGGGGCAAGACGGTGATGCCGCGCTCGCGCAACTGGCGCAGCATGCGCTGGCGCACACCGGGCGCTTGTTGTGGCAGCACCCCAGCGGCGCCAGCGACCAGGCTGAGCCGGTGCGTGTGGCCGGTGTTGGCCAGGGCGTGGGGCAGTGCCAGCGCGAGGTCGCAGCCATGGGCGGTGGCGCCCACCACGGCCAGCGACAGGGGTTTGCGCCGCGCCAGTGCCAGCACGTCGTCCCACAGCCGCACAAAGCGCTCGATGGGCCACAGCGCGAGCGCCTGTTCGCGCGCGCCCGGCAGGGTGGTGTCGAGCCAGTCGCTGGGGTAGCCCGCTTCGGGATCGAGCGACAACAGGTCGTAGCTCAGCGCCGCCGGCTCAGGGTCTTGTGGCCGGTGCCGGTAGGTCACGCGCTGTGTGGTGGTGTCGATCTGCACCACTTTGCCGACCACCGCTTTGGTGCCGCTGCGCTGCAGCCAGGGCGCGAGCGCCAGTTGGCAGTCGGCTGGTGTGTGGTCGCCTGCGATCAGTCCTGCCAACACCATGGACGGCACCATGTGGCCGTAAGGGGTGAGCAGCGTCACATTGAGGTGGGCGGGCCGCTGTTGGGCCAGGCGCTGGAGCACCTGCAGGTGGGCGGGCCCGGCACCCACCAACAGCAGCTCAACAATGCCGCCATGGGGTTTGGGCGGGCGGGAAGACGGCTTGGACATAGCGCCAATGGTATCGGGTGTGCTCGGGTATAACCCGGGGATGCCAATGCGCCGAACCGTCATCGTGAGTCCTGCTCTGGCCGACGCCAACAACGGCAATTGGCAAACCGCGCGGCGTTGGCAGCGGCTGCTGGCGCCCAAGGCGGTGCGCATCGTGCGCGATTGGCCCGATGCACAAGCCGATGGCGACACGGTGATGCTGGCGCTGCACGCGCGCCGATCGGCGGCAGCGGTGACGGCTTGGCACCAGCGCCACGGCGCCCATGGGCTGGGTTTGGTGCTCACCGGCACCGATTTGTACCGCGACATCCATGCGGATGTGCTGGCCCAACGTTCGCTAGCGCTTGCGCATTCGCTGGTGGTGCTGCAGGACCAGGGTCTGGCCGAGCTGGCGCCCGCCCACCGGGCCAAGGCGCGGGTGTTGCTGCAGTCTTGCACCAGCCGGCAAACACTGCCCAAGACCCAGCGCCACTTGCGGGTGGTGATGGTGGGCCACCTGCGCGACGAAAAAGACCCGCTGACCTTGATGGCTGCTGCCCGTTTGTTGGGTGGCGACAGTGGCATTCGTATCGATCACATCGGCGCGGCACTGGACCCGGCGCTGGGCGACGCGGCGTTGGCCACCACCACAGCGTGCCCGCACTACCGCTGGTGGGGTGGGCTGCCGCGCGCACAGGTGCTGCGGCGCATCCAGCGCGCCCATGTGCTGGTGCACTCCAGTCGCATGGAGGGAGGCGCCCATGTGATCATGGAGGCGGTGTGCAGCGGCACGCCGGTGCTGGCCAGCCACATTGCAGGCAATGTAGGCATGTTGGGCGAGGACTACGGCGGCTATTTTGGTGTGGGCGATGCCGCCGCTTTGGCGCAAGCGTTGCGCGACTGCCGCGCCAGTTTGGCCGGTGGTGGCCTGCTGGCGCAGCTGCAGGCCCAATGTGTGCGGCGTGCGCCGCTGTTTGCTCCCAGTGCTGAGCGCATGGCTTTGCAGCGCTGGGTACACGATTTGGAAAACTCTTGAATGCAAGCTTCTGAGCAACCTGTTTTGCGCGACCTGGTGTTGGTGGGCGGTGGCCACAGCCATGTGGGCGTGCTGCGTATGTTGGCCATGCGGCCCGAGCCGGGGGTGCGCATCACCGTCATCTGCACCGACATCGACACGCCGTATTCGGGCATGTTGCCCGGCTACATCGCAGGCCACTACAGCTTTGACGATGTGCACATCGACCTGGGCAAGCTCTGCGCGTTTGCAGGGGCGCGCTTTTATCACGACGCGGTGACCGGCATCGACCGCGAACGCCGGCTGGTGCTGTGCCGCAACCGCCCGCCGGTGCCGTACGACGTGCTGTCGATCAACGTGGGATCGACCCCGCAGGTGCAGCAGGTCGACGGTGCGCTGGCGCAGGTGGTGCCGGTCAAGCCGATTGCGCAGTTCAACCAGCGCTGGCTGGCCCTGCGCGAGAAGGTGCTGCAGTGGCCAGTGCATAACGGCCCGATCACGGTGGCGGTGGTGGGCGGCGGCGCCGGCGGGGTGGAGCTGGTGCTGTCGGTGCAGCACCGCTTGCGCCAGGAACTCAAGGCCCTGGGCCGCAACCCCGAGGCGCTGCGCTGTGTGTTGCTGACCTCGGGCGACAGCATTTTGCCGACCCACAACGCCTGGGTGCGCGGTCGCTTTGAGCGGGTGCTGCAACAGCGCCATGTGCAGCTGCACACCCGCGCCGAGGTGGTGAAGGTCTCGCCGGGCTGCCTGCACACCCGCGACGGCCGCACTTTTGACGCCGACGACACCCTGTGGGTGACCCAGGCCGGCGGACCGACTTGGCTGCGCGACACCGGGCTCACGCTGAACGAAGCCGGTTTTGTGCGGGTGAGCGACACCCTGCAAACCCTTAATGACGAGCAGATTTTTGCGGCCGGCGACATCGCCGACTTCACCGACCGCCCGTTGGAAAAAGCTGGCGTGTTTGCGGTGCGCATGGCCAAACCGCTGACCGAGAACCTGCGGCGCAGCCTGCGCGGCGAGCCGCTCAAGGCCTACCGGCCGCAGCGCCACTGGCTGGCGCTGATTTCCACCGGCGACCGGCACGCGGTGGCATCGCGCGGGCCGCTGGGCTTTGCCGGCGATTGGGTCTGGCGCTGGAAAGACCACATCGATCGCACCTTCATGCGCCGTTTCACCGAGCTGCCGGCCATGGTCAGTGGGCCAGCGTCCGCCGCCGTTGTGCCCGGCACGCCGGGCCTGGCGCTGAGCGCCGAAGAGTCGCTGCAGGCCATCTCGGCCTTGGCCATGCGCTGTGGCGGTTGTGGCGCCAAGGTGGGCGCGACCGTGCTCTCGCGCGCGCTGGCCGAATTGAAGCCGGTGGCGCGCGACGATGTGCTGATTGGCCTGGACGCGCCCGACGACGCCGCCGTGGTGCGGGTGCCGCCGGGCAAGGCCATGGTGCACACGGTGGACTTCTTCAGGGCCTTTATCGACGACCCCTATGTGTTTGGCCAAGTGGCGGCCAACCACGCGCTGGGCGATGTGTTTGCCATGGGCGGCGAGCCCCAAAGCGCCACCGCTGTGGTGACGGTGCCGCCCGGGCTGGAGAGCAAAACCGAAGACCTGCTGCGCCAGATGATGGGCGGCGCGATGGAGGTGCTCAACGCCGCCGGCTGTGCGCTGGTGGGCGGCCACACCGGCGAGGGCAAAGAGCTGGCGCTGGGCTTTGCCATCAACGGTCTGATCGACGAAGACATGGGCGGCCTGATGCGCAAAGGCGGTCTGCGGCCCGGTGACGTGTTGCTGCTGACCAAGCCGATTGGCACCGGCACGCTGATGGCGGCGCACGCCCGCCATGCGGCCAAAGGCCGCTGGGTGCAGGCTGCGCTGCGCAGCATGGTGCTGTCGAACCAGGTGGGTGCGCGGCTGTTGCGCGAGCACGGTGCCACCGCCTGTACCGACCTGACCGGCTTTGGCCTGCTGGGCCACTTGATCGAGATGACCCAGCCGTCCGGGGTAGACGCCGAGCTGGACCTGGGCGCGCTGCCGCTGCTCGACGGCGCATTGGCGTGTGTGCAGGCCGGCATTGTGAGCTCGCTGCAGCCGGCCAATGTGCGCCTGCGCCGTGGCCTGCGCAACGGCGCCGATTTTGTGAACGACCCGCGCTACGCCCTGTTGTTCGACCCCCAAACCGCCGGCGGCCTGCTGGCCAGCGTGCCGGCCGAACGCGCCACCGCCTGTGTGGCGGCGCTGCAGGCGGCGGGTTATGCGCACACTGCCATCATCGGCCGCATCACCGCCAGCGGCGAGGCGTTGGAGCCGGTGCTGTTGCGGCCCTGAACCGACCATGGCCCGACCGCTGCTCTACACCTACCGCCGCTGCCCCTACGCCATGCGCGCGCGCATGGCGCTGCTGCAAGCGGGGGTGGACTACGAGCCCTTCGATATCTCGCTGCGCGACAAGCCGGCGCAGATGCTGGCGGTCTCGTCCAAAGGCACGGTGCCGGTGTTGGTGCTGGCCGACGGCACGGTGCTGGAGCAAAGCCTGGACATTGTGCGTTGGGCCTTTGCTCAGAGCGGCGACGCCGAGGGCTGGTGGGCGCGCGCGCAAACGCCCGACAACCTGGCGTTGCAAGCGGCCTGCGACGGACCGTTCAAACACCACCTGGACCGCACCAAATACCCCGAGCGTTTTGTAGATGCACAGGGCCGCGATCACCACCGAGAGCAGGCGGTGGTGGTGTTGTTGGGTGCGCTGGAGCAACGCCTTGTGGCAGCGCCCCAGCTGGGTGGCGAGGCGCCGTGTGCGGCCGACATTGGTATCTTTCCGTTTGTGCGCCAGTTTGCCGCCATCGACCCCGCATGGTGGGCGGCGCAGCCGCTGCCCGCAGTGCAGGCTTGGTTGGCGGGTTGGCTGGTGCACCCCTTGTTTGAGCGGGCGATGTGCAAGCCGCTCAGTGGTGCGCAGCCCGTGTGTTGAGGTGTGGCTCAGCGCAGCAGCAAGGTCGGCACGCGCACCTTGCGCAGCAGTTCGTCGGTCTTGCTGCCGAAGAACCATTTGCGCAAGGGTGAGTGGGTGTAGGCGCCCATGATCAGCAGGTCGATGTGTTGGTCTTGAATGGCTTGGGTGATGGTCGCCAGTGGCTCGCCTGTTTGCACTTGGGCGTGCACCGTCAAACCGGCTTGTTCCAATGTGCTTTGCGCCCACGCCACCTGCGGCGTGGCATCGGCCTTGGCCGGGCCGGACATCAGCACATGGATGGGCAAACCTTTGAACAAGGGGCTGTGGGCCACCATCTCCACCCCTTTTCGGGTGATGGCGCTGCCGTCAAAAGCGATCATCACGCGCTCGGGCGCACGGAAGGTGTCGGTCACCGCCAGAATCGGACGTTGGATCGAGCGCACGGTCCACTCCACATGGCTGCCCAAGCCCGAGCCCGCGCTGGCCGAGGCGCCTTGGCGCCCCAGTACCAACAAGCGCGCGCCGCCCTGTTGTTCGGCCAAGGTGTCTTCAAGGTCGCCGTGGCGTTGGCGTGTGTCCACCTGGGCCGCGCCCAAGGCCAATGCGCGTTCGCGCAAGGTTTGTAAAAACGTGCGAGCTGCTTCGCGCTCGGCGCGTGTGCGCAGCGCGTCTTGCTCGGTGAGGCTTTTGAGCAGGTTTTCTTCGGCGTTGGCGGTCAGAGCACCGCTGCGGTCTTGTGCGCCTTGCAAGGCTGGATGGCGGTCGATGACGTGCAGCAACTCCAGCGGTGCGCTCAAACGAGCAGCGGCCCAAGCGGCGTAATCGGCCACGTGTTGTGCGTAGGGCGACAGGTCGACGCAGGCCAGGACTTTGTGGTCTTGTGTGTTCATGGTGTGCTTTCTGTTCAGTGGCCCATCAGCATGTCGTCGGCGCCGTCTTTGTCGTGCACGCCAAATTTGTCGACCATGGTGCGGCTGGCCTCGTTCAAGCCCACAACCTCCACGTCGGTGCCTTCGCGGCGGAACTTGAGCACCACTTTGTCGAGCGCACTCACGGCGGTGATGTCCCAGAAGTGGGCGCGGCTAACGTCGATGCGCACGGTGTCGATCACTTCCTTGTAGTCGAAGGCGTTGGTGAACCGTTCGGCCGTGGCAAAGAACACTTGGCCCGTGATGGTGTACGTGCGGTCGCGGCCCTCGTTGCCCGATTGAGACTGGATGCGCAAAATTTTGCCCACCTTGTTGGCGAAGAAGAAGCCCGAGAGCAACACGCCGGTGAGCACGCCTTGCGCCAGATCGTGGGTGGCCACGGTGACCGCCACGGTGGCCAACATGACCGCGCTGGAGCTTTTGGGGTGATCGCGCAGGTTTCGGATCGAGCCCCAGTTGAAGGTGCCAATCGACACCATGATCATCACCGCGACCAAAGCGGCCATGGGGATTTGTTTGACCCAGTCGCCCAAAAAGACCACCAAGATCAGCAGCACTACACCGGCCACCAGCGTGGACAAACGCCCGCGCCCACCGGATTTCACGTTAATCACGCTCTGGCCGATCATGGCGCAACCGGCCATGCCCCCTATAAAGCCGGTGGCGATGTTGGCCACGCCTTGGCCCACACATTCGCGGTTTTTGTCGCTTTTGGTGTCGGTCAAATCGTCCACGATGGTGGCCGTCATCAAGGACTCCAGCAGGCCCACCACCATCAGCGTGAGCGAGTACGGGAAGATAGTGGCCAGGGTCTGCCAAGTCCACGGGATATCGGGGATCAGGAACATCGGCAAGCTATCGGGCAAGTCGCCCATGTCGCCCACGGTGCGGATGTCAAGGCCCATGGCGATGGAAAATGCGGTCAAGACCACAATGGTCACCAGCGGCGAGGGCACGGCTTTGGTGAGGTAAGGCAGGCCGTAGATGATGGCCAGGCCCGCTGCGGTCATGGCATAGACATGCCAAGTTACGCCATCGGTGGCGGGGTTGAGTTCGGGCAGCTGCGCCATGAAGATCAGAATGGCCAGCGCATTAACAAAGCCGGTGACCACCGAGCGCGAGACAAAGCGCATCAGCCCCCCCAACTTGATCCAGCCCGCGATCACTTGCAACACACCGGTGAGCACGGTCGCAGCCAGCAGGTATTGCAGGCCATGTTCTTTGACCAGCAAGACCATCACCAAAGCCATGGCGCCGGTGGCCGCCGAGATCATGCCAGGGCGACCGCCCACAAAAGCGATGATGACCGCGATGGAGAACGACGCATACAGACCCACCTTGGGGTCCACGCCCGCGATGATGGAAAACGCAATGGCTTCAGGGATCAGGGCCAAGGCCACAACGAGGCCCGCGAGCACGTCGTTGCGGACGTTGAACAGCCAAGTTTGGCGAAGATGATGGAGGTTCATGTGGTCAAAAAGTCCCGCCTGTTGGGCAGGGGATGTGGGGTGCGGAAAATAACAAACGCAGCCGCGTGGCAGCGGCAGAGCAAACGAATGGAGGCAGGCCGGTACACAGCCGGCGCTCGGTCAAGGCGGTGTGACCGAGTGAAAATGCCCCAGCGGCAGGGCCAGACTGGGGTGGAGGGCCCGTTGTGCGGCGGGGCCAGAGGCCATAGAGGTCATGACCCAATTGTAAAGGCCCAGGTCTGGGGCCTGGCTTAGGTCCGGTTCAGCGCCACTGCAGCTGCGCCACCCAGCCGCTGCTGCGCGCTTGGGTGTTGTCGCTGTCGGCGCCGATCACCACCGCGCTCACGCGGGGTGCCGCGCCCTTGTCGCTGCCGGCGGGCAGTTCGTCGCCAAACAGCCGCACAAAGTCGGCCGCCACATCGCGGCTTTCGTTGACCCAGCGCTGCAGCGGCGCGCTTTTGCCTTGCAGCACCACATAACGCACCCGCCGGGTGTAGGGGTTGGCGCCGCTGGCCTCGCTGGCCTGCGCCGGGTCCCAGAGGTAACACACGGTGGCGGCGGGCAGGTTTTCACCGCTGACCGAGCGCGCCAACCGCAGCAAGGTGCGTTCGCCAAACGGCACCCGGTCCAGCGGGTGGTCGAACATCACACACACCTTGAGTGCGGCGTCGTCGCCGTCTTTGCGGCGAATGTCGGCCGGGCGTGTGCCGCCGCTCAGCGGTTCGTCCAGTCGCCAGCGCCATTGCAGGGTGCTGGCGGGTCCGCTCCAAGCGTGGGCCCAGGTGCCGTAAGACGCTTGGGTGTCCAGGCGCACGCCCGCCACACCGTCGGCCTGGCCGAGTTCAAAGCGGGTGGCGCCGATCTCGGGTTTGTTGGGCAGGCCCACAAAGCGCCAGCCTTGTGCGTCGGCGCCAGCGCCTGCGCCGAGGGCGCGCAGCGGGGTTTGGGCGGTGGCGATGGTGGGCAAGGCCACCAGGGTCAGGCTTGTCAGCAGCGCCAAGGTGTGTCGCATGTTCAGGCCCCCCGTTTGAAGTCGTGGTATTTCTTCACCCAAGCCAGCAGGGCGTGCGGCTGGTGGGCGCGCTTCCATTCGCCGGCGGCGTATTTGTTGGCCTCGGCCAAGGTGGGGTAGGTGTGGATGGTGCCGAGGATTTTGTTCAGGCCCAGGCCGTGTTTCATCGCCAGCACGTATTCGGCCAGCAGGTCGCCTGCGTGGGTGCCGACGATGGTCACACCCAAAATGGTGTCTTTGCCCGGCACGGTCAGCACTTTCACAAAACCATGGGCTTCGCTGTCGGCGATCGCGCGGTCCAGGTCGTCGATGCCAAACTTTGTGACCTCATACGGAATGTTCTTCTCTTTCGCTTCCTGCTCGTTCAAGCCCACCCGCGCCACCTCGGGGGCGATGAAGGTGGCCCAGGGGATGACCGAGTAATCGGCCTTGAACAGCTTCCACTCGCCAAACAGCGCGTTGACTGCGGCGTACCAGGCTTGGTGCGCGGCGGTGTGGGTGAACTGGAAGGGCCCGGCCACGTCGCCCGCCGCGTAGATGTTGGGGTAGATGGTCTGCAGGTACTCGTTGGTCTCGACCGTGCGCTGGGTGGGAATGCCCAGCTCTTCCAGGCCATAGCCCTGCAAACGCGCCACACGGCCCACCGCGCACAGCAGTTGGTCGAACACGATGCGTTTTTCTGCGCCGGCGTGCTCCACCACCAAGGTCTTCTCGCCGTTGACCAGCTCACAGCGCAGGGCTTTGTGGCCGGTGAGCACTTGCACGCCGTCGGCTTCGAGCGAGGCTTTGGCCAGCGCAGACACTTCTTCGTCTTCGCGCACCATGATGCGAGCGCCCATTTCCACCTGGGTGACTTGCGAGCCCAGCCGGGCAAAGCTTTGCGCCAGTTCGCTGCCAATCGGGCCGCCGCCCAAGACCACCAGACGCGGGGGAACCTCGTCGAGCTTGGCAAATTCGTCCCACAGCGTGTCGCTGGTGACGTAACCCACCTCGTCGAGCCCCGGCAGGGGCGGCACAAAGGGCCGCGCACCGGCGGCGATCACGATGGCGCGCGCGGTCAAGCGTTGTGTGCCGCCGTTGTTGAGCGCCACCTCCACCGTCCACGGATTCACCAGCTTGCCGTAGCCCTGCAGCACCTCCACACCCAAGCCGGTGTAGCGCTCGATGCTGTCGTGTGGCTCGATGGCTTTGATGACATCGTGCACCCGCTGCATCACCGCTTTGAAGCTGAAGGCCGGCGCCGCGTCGCTGAGGCCGTAGCGCGAGGCGTGGCGCATTTGGTGCGCCAGCTTGGCGCTTTTGATCAGCGCTTTGCTCGGCACACAGCCGTAGTTCAGGCAGTCGCCGCCCATTTTGTGCGCCTCGATCAGCGTCACCTTGGCCTTGACGGCAGCGGCGATGTAGGCGCTGACCAAACCGCCGGCGCCACCGCCGATCACGATCAGGTTGCGGTCAAAGGTCTTGGGGCGCTGATCGGCCCAGCGGGCGTAGACCTTGCGTTGTTGAACCGCGGCCACGGTGCGGCGTGCGATCAGCGGAAACACCCCCAGTAGCACAAAGCTGCCGAGCAGCGCTGGGCTCAAGATGCCTTGCAGCGAATCGAGCTGCGCCAGTTGGGTGCCGGCGTTCACATACACCGCCGTGCCGGCCAGCATGCCGATCTGGCTCACCCAATAAAAGGTGACGGCCTTCATGCGCGTGAGGCCCATCAGCAGGTTGATCAAGAAAAACGGCACCACCGGGATCAGGCGCAGGGTGAAGAGGTAGAACGCGCCTTCCTTGTCGACGCCTCGGTTGATGTCGGCCAGTCGGTTGCCAAACTTGCCTTCCACCCAGTCGCGCAGCACAAAACGCGAGGCCAAGAACGCCAGCGTGGCGCCGATGGTGGACGCAAACGACACGAGCAGCAGCCCCTGCCACAAGCCAAAGATGGCGCCGCCGGCCAGGGTGATGATGGTGGCGCCCGGAATCGACAGCGCGGTGGCCGCCACGTAGAGCACAAAATACACCGCGGCCACGGTGAACGGCCGCTCGGCGTGCAGTTGGCCAAAGCTGGCCTGGCTGGCCTTGAGCGCCTCAACGCTCAGAAAGCGGCCCAGGTCCAGCGCCACAAAGGCGCCAATGGCCAGCGCGAGCAGCAGCAACACAAACCATTTGGTCGAACGCATCAAAAATTCTCCTGGTGATGCTCTTGGGTCGGGCCAAGCGCCAGATTCTTACAGGGCCACGGTAGCCGCGACGCGTTTGGCCGGATCAGGAGCGCGACAAGCGGGCCACACCCCAGGTGATGCGCATGGCGGTGGTGAGCGCACACAGCGCCGCAAAACCATAGGCCAGCCAGCCAAAGTGCTGCGGCCAGAGGCACATGGCGGCGAACACCACAATGGTCTCGGTCGCCTCGGTCAGGCCGCCCAAAAAGTAAAAGCTCTTGTCGGGCAACGCGGTGTCGGCCAGACCGCGCTTTTCGGCCAATGCGGCAAAGGCCAAAAAGCTGCTGCCGGTGCCGATGAAGCTGGCCAGCAGCACCGCAGCGGGCAGGGCATTGGCTGCCGGATCGGCCAACGCAAAGCCCAGCGGAATGGCGGCGTAAAACAGAAAGTCCAGGGTGATGTCCAGAAACCCACCCGCGTCGCTGGGCTGCGTCAGCCGCGCCACCGTGCCATCCAGCCCGTCGAGCAGGCGCGAGGCGAGCAGCAGGCCCAAGCCCCACAGATAAGCCTGCAGCGCAATCGCCACGGCGGCGGCCAAGCCCAGCACAAAGCCGGCCACGGTGAGGGTGTTGGCGCCCACGCCGGCGCGCACCAACGCGCTGCCCAGGGTCAGCAGCGCGGGCTTGAGCAGGGCTTGGGCGGGGCGGTCAAGCATGGGGCTGCTGCTCGGGCGCTGGGGCGTCGAGCTGGGTCAGGCGCGCGGGTTCGGCCACATCGGCCAGATCGTGGGTGACCAGCAGCGCTGGGATGCCGCGCGCGCGGATGTGGGCAAACACCAGCTCGCGGAACTGGTTGCGCAGCGCAGCGTCGAGTTTGGAAAACGGCTCGTCCAGTAGCAGCGCGCGCGGCTGGGCCAGCAGGGCGCGCATCAGCGCCACCCGGGCGCGTTGCCCGCCCGACAAGGTGGCTGGGTCGCGTTCGCCCAGGCCGTCCAGCCCGGCGTCTGCCAAAGCCTGCTGCACAGCGGCGCGGCGCTCGGCCTTGGGGCCGACGGGCACGGCAAACAGCAGGTTCTCGGCCACGCTCATGTGGGCAAACAACAAATCGTCTTGGAACAGCAGGCCAATGCCGCGTTGTTCGGTCGGCAGGGCATCAAGGCACTGGCCGCCCAGCGACACCGTCCAGTCGCCGCGCAGGCCTTGCCCGGCGTCGCCGCCCGTGGTGGACAAGGTGCCGGCCACGGCGGCGAGCACGCTGCTTTTGCCGCTGCCACTGGCGCCCATCAGGGTGTGGATGGCGCCGGCCGGCACGTTCAGGCGCAGCCCGTGCACCAGGCGCCGTGTTGGGCTGCCCAGGTGGCGGATGTGGATGTCCAAGCTCATGGCGCCGAGTGTGCCTGAGTGGTGGCGGCAAAGCGGCGCGGCCGACCGACCCAGGCCGCCAGCGCAAAGCCCAGCACCGGCAGCACAAACAGCAGCCAGGCGTAGGCGCTGGTGAGCGAGCGCTGGGCACCCGCGGCCAGGGCCACCGCTTCGGTGGTGACGGTGGCGTAGCGGCCAGCGCCCACGGTGAGCGTGGGCAGGTACTGCGCCACACTGACCGCAAAACCGACCGCCGCCGCGCTGGCCAGCGCGCGCTTGAGCAGCGGCCATTTGACGCGCCACAGCAAGCTCCAACGGCCGTGCCCGAGGCTGGCGCAGGTGGCGGCCACACGCGGATCAAAGCCCAGATAAGCGGGCGACAGCGCCAGCAGCACATAAGGCAGGGTCATGAGGGTGTGGGCCAGGCACAAGCCCACCCAGCTGGCTTCCAGGCCCAGCGCCAGCGCCCCCCGGTACAGGCCCAGCACCCACAGCACCGAGGGCAGGATCAGCGGCAGGTAGAGCACGCCGCGCAGCGCCCGGTCCCAAGCGCGCGGCGCCGTTTCCAGCCAAGCCACGCTCCAGAGCAGGGCGAGTGCGCTCGACACCAGGGCCAGGCTCAGGGTGGTGCCCACGGTGGCGCCGCTGGCCCAGACGCTGGCCCAGGCCTGCAAGGTCCACAGCTCGGGCCAGACGCGCGGAAAGGGCCAGACGCCGGCCACGCTGCCCACCGCCAGCGCCAACAACACAGCGACATAGAGCGCCAGCAGCGCGGGCAGCAGCAGCGCGCTGGCGCCCCAACCGGTGCTGGGCTGTCCCCTTGCGCCGGTCAAGCGCGCCCCCGCACCGCGCCGCGCGCCCAGCGCCCACCAGGCCAGCGGGGCGCACAAGGCCACGGTCAGCGCCAGCGCGCCGGCGGCGGCCGCGCCCTGGGCTTGGGTGGCGGTGTCGGCGTCTTGCAGCCACTGCCAGGCCAGCGCCGCAGCGGTGGGCGGGCTGCCCGGGCCGATGATGAGCGCCATGTCCACAACAGTGAGCCCATAGGCCAGCACCGCCAGCAGCGGCCAGCGCAGGCGCGGGCGCAGCTGGGGCCAGACCACCGCGTCAAACGCGCGCGTGGGTGTGTAGCTCAGGGTACGGGCCAGCGTGTGTTCGGCCTGCCAGCGCCGCTGCACATCGCTGCGCTGCAGCTGGGTGGCGGCGGTCCAGAGCAAAAACGGAATCTCTTTGGCCGCCAGCCCCAGGATCAGTCCCAGGCCCCAGGGGTCTTGGCTGGTGGGCCACGGCGGCGGCCAGTCGAAGCCAGTGAGCCAGGGCGAGAGCGCGCGCAGCAGCCAGCCGCTGGGCGCGATCAAAAACAGCAGCCCCACCGCAAAAGCCGCGTGGGGTGTGGCCAGCAGAGCGGGCACCGGCCGCAACAGGCGCGCCAACGCGCCGCCCACAAACGCGCGGCGCAGCAAGGCGCCACTGGCCCACCAGGCCAGTGCGGTGGATGCCAGTCCGGTCCACAGGCTCAGGCCGAGTGCGCGCGGCCAAGTGCTGTCGGCGCCCAAGGCGCGCCAAGCCTCGGCCTTGGCCAGCTCTGCCAAGGCAAAGCCCGCCGTGGCCAGCATGGGCAGGCCGGCGATCAGCAGCAGGGCGCTGGCCCCGAGCAGGCGGCGCGCGCTCATCCGGCCATGTGGCGCGGGCAGGCTTTAGCCATAGCGGCGCAGCCACTCTGTTTCGAGTGGATCGACCCAGCTGGCGTGTGGCTCGGGCAGGGTCGGCGCGGTGCGCGCCACTTGGCCGGGCTGGGGCTTGTCGCCGAACAGGGCGCGCTCGGCGGGCGAGAGCTTTTGCAGGTCCAGCACCGTCGGGTCGCCCCAGATGCTGATGTCGGCTTTGCGTGCCTGCGCGGCGGGCGAGAGCAGGAAGTTGGCCACCACCTGCGCACCGGCCTTGGCGCGGGCGTTGAAGGGGATCGCCACAAAGTGGGTGTTGCCAATCGTGCCTTTGGCGAATTGCCAGCTTTGCACCGTGGCGGGCAAGCGCTGGGCGGCGATTTCGTTGGCCGCTTCGTTGGGGTTGAAGGTCAGGGCCAGCAGCAGCTCGCCGTCGGCCATCATCTGGCGGATGGCGGCCGCGTTTTGCGGGAATTGCTTGCCGCCGCGCCACAGCAGCGGGTGCAGCGCGTCCAGGTATTGCCACAGCGGTGCGGTGACAGCCGCAAAAGCCTCGGCGCTGTAGGGGCGGCCCAGCGCAGCGGTGTCGCGCGTGCTTTCCAACAAGGCTTGTTTGACAAAGGTGGTGCCGTGGAAATTGGGCGGGCGCGGGTAGCTGATGCGGCCCGGCTGCGCCTTGGCCAGTGCCAGCAGCTCGGCCATGTTCTGCGGCGGTGAGGGCAGGCGGCGGCTGTCGGCAAAGAAAGTGAGTTGCGCCATGCCCCAGGGCGCTTCGAGCCCGTCGGTGGGGACTGAGAAATCGCTGCGGGTGCTGGGCTTGCCCACCACATCGACCAGCCCAAAGTGCGGCAGGGCTTCGGCCCAGGGGCCAAACAACAGGCCGTCGCGTTTCATGGCGGCGAAGTTCTCGCCGTTGATCCAGATCAGGTCCACCGTGCCGCTGTCGCCGCCACGGCCGGCGTCTTTTTCGGCGCGCACGCGGCGCACCACGTCGGCCGCGTCGCTGATCTTCACGTGTTCGAGCTTCACGCCAAATTGTTGCTGCAGCTCAGCGGCGGCCCACTGCAGGTAGGCGTTGATGCGCTCGCTGCCAGCCCAGGCGTTGAAGTACACCGTTTGGCCGCGCGCGGCCTGCAGAGTGCGGGCCCAGTCGGTGGCTTTGGGGGCGGGGGTCTGGGCCCAGGTGGGCAGGCTCAACATCAGGGGCAGGGCGGCCAGGGCTTGGCGGCGGTTGGGGGTGAAACGCATGGTGTCTGGGGTGTGGAAAAAGGTTGAACGGATTGTGCGTCAAGCGGTTGTGCTGCCCGAGCCGCTGCGGCCCAAGCCCCTGCGCCACCAGGCGTCGATCGACAGGCAGCCCGGGCCGTGCACCATCAGGTAGAGCAGACCAGTGGCCCACAGGCCATGCACCATCCAGGCGTTGGGGTAGACCAGCAACTGAATCACCAGCGTCATGCCCAACAGGCCCAGTGCGGCCCAGCGGGTGAACAGGCCCAGCAACAGCAGGATAGGCAGCGCGTGTTCGCCCACCGTGGCCATGTAGGCCGCCAGTTCGGGGCTCAGCAGCGGCAGGCGGTATTCCTCGGCAAACAAGGCAATGGTGTTCTCGCCCAGCCGTGGCCAGCCCAGCAGCCATTCGCCGTTGACGATGTTGATCGCCAGGCCTTCGATCTTGCTTTGGCCCGATTGCCAGAACACGGCCGCGAGCGAGAAGCGGGCGATGAAGGCGATCAGGGTGTGCGGAATGCGCTGGAACGGCGCTTCCAACGCCATCAAACGGTGCAAAAAGGTGTGCATGGGGATGTCCTCATTGGGGTGGGGTGATGTGGCTCAGGCAGCCTTGTCGGATCAGCAAGGCCAGAGCCTGTGCCAGATCGACATCGGCGTCCTGTTCTTGTGCGTGGTCCAAGGCCTCGCCCAAGGGCAGACCTTGCAGCAATCCCTGTATCCACAGCGCGGAGCCGTGGTCGATGGCGATGACCGCCACGTCCCAGCCTTCGCGAGCGATCAACACCGACTGCGCTTCGGGGGCGCGACACGGCACAGCATGTCCGTGGTGCCGGGCCCAGGTGTCGAACACCGGGCCACTGGAGCACACCACCGCCACGCCCGGCAGCAGATGCAGCCGGGTGGCGGCGAGTCGCTCGGGTTTTGATGTCAGTGGCCACAGATCGGTGCCATCGGACGGCGCAGCGTCGGCTGCGTGGAAGGCTTGGATGCGCGCCATGTCGAGTCGCGCCAGATCGGCCAGCCAGCGCCGCTCAGGGATCAAGTGCGGTGTCAGCGCTTGCGCGAAGCCGTGGCCGTATAAACCGTGGCCGTATAAAGCGAGCACTGGATGCTCTGGCGGATGGGTGCGCACAAACTGCAGCGCCCAAGCGTCAAAGGTCTCGGTGCCCACCTCGGCGACCAGCGCGGGGCAGCTGTCGCGCAGCGCTTGCACCAGCGAGACCACCACGTTGTTGCGGTAGACGTTGAACCGCGGCAGGGGGTCCGATCCGTTGTGCGCCACCCAACCCGTGGGCACAGGGGCGTTTGGGTCGAGCAGCCCCTGGGCAAAGGTGCTTTGTGTGTTGGCGCTCACGCGGCATCTCCCGGCGATGTGTCCGAAACGATGCGATCAAGGCGTTCTTGCGCCCACTGCGCCTCGGCCCACAGCAGGGGCCAGGCGGGCACGTTGTTGTCGCGTTCAATCAAGGTCGCCACCGGGCGCCCCAGCGTGTGCAGTGTGCGCTCGTACAACGCCCAGACCGCCGCCGCCACCGGTTCACCGTGGTGATCAATCAGCAGGCGGTCGCCAGCGGCGTCCACCTCTTCGGAAAATCCGGCGAGGTGGATCTCACCCACGCGGTCCATGGGCAGAGTGCGCAGATAGGCCAATGGGTCAAGTCCGTGGTTCACGCAACTCACGTACACGTTGTTGATGTCCAGCAACAGGCCGCAGCCTGTGCGGTCCAACACCTGTTGGATGAAGTGGGTCTCGCTCATCTCGTTGGCGGCCCATTGCACATAGGTGCTGGGGTTTTCCAGCAGCATGGGCCGACCCAAGGTGGTTTGTACCTGATCGACGTGTTCACACACTCGCCGCAGACTCGCTTCGGTGTAAGCGATGGGCAGCAGGTCGTTGTAATGGTTCAGACCGTGGCTGGACCAGGCCAAGTGCTCTGAAAACGTAGCCATGGGATACCGCGCCAGCAGGGCCTTGAGGCGCTGCAGGTGCGCCCGGTCCAGCGGCGCCTCGCCGCCGATCGACAGCCCCACGCCATGAATGGACAGGGCGTAGCGTTCGGCGATGCGGCGCAGATCGTGGTGAAACCGCCCACCGTCCACCATGTAGTTCTCGGCGTGCACCTCGATAAAACCGATGTCAGGCTCGGTGTCCAAGATCTCGTCCACGTGTTGGGTCTTAAGACCCACACCGGCTTGGGGAGGCAAGCGGTTCGACATGGTGAAACGGTGGCGCTGTGGGGCATCAGCCCTTTTTGGCTTCCTTGAACTCCTTGAGTTGGCCAAAGCCGGTGGGTGAAGTGGGTGATGCGGTTTTTTCGCAGCTGCCTTTGGCCACATAGGTCCAAGCGTTGCCCTGGTGGTCGCGCACCGAGCTGCCGGCGCAGCTGGTGCCAGGACCGGCGGCGCAGTCGTTTTTGCCTTTGAGAGACACACCAAAACACTTTTCTTTGCCAGCGCTTTGGGCGGCGGCAGGTGCTGCGGCCAGGGTGAGGGCAGCGCCCACGGCCAGGGCCAGGCCAGCGGTGCTGAGGGTGCGGCGGGTGACAGACGTGCTCATGAAAAACTCCTGTGAAGAGGGGACACAACCGTGACGGCGAATGCGCGTCACTGGGTGTCTGTCTGACCCACGTCTTTTTTCTTACAGGTCGTTCATCATGCAAAGTCCCTTTTTTGATCCTCGCGTGAAAGACTCCTAGTGAGTACCGGCGCAACGCTGGTCATTGTGTATGTCGTCAATGGTCAAAAACTTTGCTTCACGGTTTCTCTATGAAGGTCAGCACGGTATGCATCATCTCGTCAAAGCGGGGGTGATAAGTCAGGCGCTGGAAGGGTTTTTGGTTGGCGCTTCGGGTGCCGATTTCGCCTTTCCAAGTATCGGTGGTTTGCAGGCATGCTTGCGCGTCTTCTTTTTTCACAATGCCGATGTACTGGCCGCACTCGCGGTGGCTGCCTTGTTGGCCAAACACGGGGTTGCTCGGTGCGTAGGTGAGTGCCACGTGTGAGTAATTGGCGATTTTTTGGGCGGGGTCGTGCACATCGATGTGGCGCACGGCCCTGTGCGGCAGATGCTTCGCCTGCGGCAAGCGCCCATAGACCCAAGCCTGGCTTTGCGCATGGGGCATGGTCTGTGCGAACAGTTCAAGAGCGGCCTGCGCGTCAATCACCAAATCATCGGCGCTCAGCAGCATGAAAACGGGCTGTGAGAGCGGTTGCGCTAGCAGGCGTCTTTGCACTTGCCGCGACAGCAAAAGGGTCTCGGCCACGGCCTGCGTGGGCATCGATTGATAACGCACCGGAATGTGCTGCGGGTCCACATCGACCCAGTCGGCGACATGGCGGTAGAACGTGGCGATGCGAGAGAGCGTGGGGTAGGCCACTTCCAGCGCGGGGGCGAGCAGCACCAGACGCTGGATGGATTGGCCCGCACCTTGTGTTTCTGTTGCCACCTGGGTGGCCAACAAACCGCCCAGCGAATAGCCGATCACCGTGACATCGTCCACCTCTTTCGCCAGCGCCCGTACACCAAAACGCACGCTGGCAAGCCACGCGTCGCGCGTGGTGCGGATCAGGTCGGCCGGGCGGGTGCCATGGCCCGGCAAGAGCAGGCTGTAAACACGCAAGCAGCGCTGGGCCATCACCTGCCCCATGTCGTGCAGGGCGTAGGCGGTGTCCAGTAGACCGTGGACCAAGAGCACGCCTTGCCGGGGCTTGCCGCAATGCGCAGGCAAGGCGTAAATGCGCGGGGCCACCTGCTCCAACTCCTCAGCAGCTTGGGCGGACGTTGCAGGCGCATAAAACACCCGGTGCGCCTGCAACTGAGCGCGACTGTGCGCGACATAATCCTCAAACCTTGACTGCGGGGTTTCCGCAAATGGCTGCGCGGTGGATGCTTGGTAATAGGGCTGATCGGGAGCGTTGGCGCAAGCCCCAAGCAAGGTACCGAACACAGCCACCAACAAGGATTGGATGTGTCGCATGTCATTCCCTCGTGGGCATCACAGATCAGTTCGGCAACGCGCGCGACAAACCCAGCTTCAGCAGAGGTGCCATGCGGCGGTTGGGAAACTTTTCTGACACCTCTTTGACGATGGCATCGGCTTGCTCGGGCTTGCCGATGTTGGCCAACAGCAGGGGTTTGACGGTATTCAGATAGGCCTTCATTTCGCCAAATGCGGCAGGTGTTGTGGGTTCGCCATGACCTGCTAACACAATGGTCTTTGTATTGGCTTGTTTTTCCAGCCCACCCAGTGCTTCAATCCAATTGTCCAGATTGCGCGAAACCACCGCGTGCACGTTGTTGTACACAAAGTCTTGCACGATGAGTGCGCCCACGGCGGGCACTTCGATCACCAGTTCTTCAGCGGCCTCCGCATCGCGGATCATGCGGATGTTCAGAGTGACGCCCGCGACCACATGGGTGCCCTCGGTCACGACACCCCCGACCTGCGGTGGCGAGCTGTCGGCCTTGCGCTGGGCAATGACCTGTGCGGCGCGTTCGGTGAGGAATTTGGCGGTCAGCGGCCCCGTGTGCACGGGCATATGGCCAAAGTGGTGCAGACCAAACCAGTGGTCGGGGTGTTCGTGGCTGATGTAGAGGCGCTCCACGGGCTTGCTCAAACTGTCCACGTAACGGCGCACTTCTTTGGCCGAATCGGCTACAAACTGCGCATCCACCATGATGAGGCCACTCTTGCCCTCAATGATGTGGGTGGTGACCATGGCCCCTTTGGGATCAGCCATGTAGGTGTGGATGCGAATGCCGCCACCTTCGTTGACAAAGACTTTGCCAGTGAAGCCGCTAGGGGTGGCATCGCGCCCTTGGGCCATGGCCGTGCTGGCCACTGAAAGTGCCGCTGTTGCAGCCAGCAAGACGCCGAAAAAGCGCCGGGTCAGAGACCGGGAAAAAAACGTCATGAATCACTCCTGGGGTTGAAAAATGCGGGGAATCTCAAGGTGCGCTGCGCAACAGCACTGCCGGTCAATCGACAGCCCTCACCTTCAAATCGCTGAAGTAGCCGGCTGTGCCATCGTCCACCCACAGACCGATGCGGCCTTTGCGGTTGGGAAAGCGCAAGTCGTTCACGGTGAGCACTTTCTCGCCATCGACAAAAGCGTTCACGGTGCTGCCCGCGATTTCAAGGCGCAGCTTGTGCCAGCTTTCAATCGCCACCGGCGCGGCTTTTTCATAGACATTGGGGTGCTCTTGCCGCAGCTTGCGCCAGTAACGGTCAGGGTAGCTGATGTATTGCACCGCAAACACATTGCGCGGCGCGGGTGGGGGCGGGTTGTTTTTGCTGCCGTTGGTCATACGCAGGTACACGGCTTCAAAGGTCTCGGCCTTGTCGTCGATGTGAAACGCAATGCCCATAAAGCCGCGCACGTCGGGCGCGCCCTTGCCGTTGATGCGGGCGGCCAGATCGACCTCGATCACACCGTTGGCCAATTGCACGGGTGGCATGATGAAGCTCGGGCCGTTGCCCACGCCGGTGCTCGCTAGTAGGGCTTTTTGTGCTTCGGGTGTGAGCTCGACCATCACCGCGCTGCGATCTTTAAAGGTGGCGGCACTGGCGTTGACCATGTTCGACACAAAGCCGTCGGCACTTTTGAGCGTCCAGCGCCCGCCGTGGTGACTTGGGCCATGGGCGCATGCGCCGAGCAGGCCCGAGCCCAGGCCAGCTGCAGCCAAAGTGGCGCCGCGCTGTAAAAAAGCTCGGCGTGGAAAAGGCGTGGATCCCTGGGTTGAGAGAACAGTCATTGCAGATACTCCTTTTGTAAAAAACACCGGTTGGAAGTTGTTCACATCACTACCAAGACCTTGCCCCTGGCCTTGCCACTGGCAAAGTGCTCGAGGGCCAATTTCGCTTCGTTCAACGCGAAGGTTTCGGCGATACGCGGGACGTAACCCAAGGCTTGGACCTGTTCGCCCACGCGGCTGAGCGTGGCTCCATCGGGGTAGGTGGCGACGCCTTCGACCCCGACGCCCGCTTTGCGGGCAGCGCGGGTGTATTTGCCAAACATCAGCGGCAACAGCCACTTGACGATGGTCGGGGGCTTCATGCCCATGCGCAGCATGTCTTCCAGCCCTGTCATGACTTTGAGTGAGGCGATCACGCCGTCTGTTTTGATCAGAGGCAGCGATTGCAAAAACATCGCCCCGCCCATGCCATCGAGCACCATGTCATAGGTGGCTGGGGGCAAGCTGCTCAAGGGCAGTGTTTTGTAGTCATAGACCATGCTTGCACCCAAACTGCGCAGGTAGACCGCATCGGAAGCGCTTGCCGTTGTGTCCACTTCGGCACCCTGTGCATGCGCCAACACAATGGCCGCTGAACCCACTGAACCGCCACCGCCGTGCACCAAAACGCGCTGGCCGGCCTTCACCCCGGCCCGTGATAGCGACAAGTTGGCACACAACAAAGCCAGCGCAGAGGCCGCCGCTTGTTCAAAGCTCCAGCCCTCGGGCTTGCGTGCCAGTGCTTGCGCGTCAACCACGGCGTACTCACCCACGGTGCCGCAGAAGACCAAACCGGTGTAGAAAAACACCGCATCGCCCACGGCAAAACCACGCACGGACGATCCAACCTGCTCGATCACACCTGCACCATCCACACCTAGCACAAAAGGCGGTTTGACCGGCGACATCATCTTCATCTCGCCGCTGGCGATGTGCAGATCCGCCGGATTGAAGGCCGCGACCTTCATGCGCACCAGCACCTGATGTGCTTGTGGTGTGGGCGTCGCTTGCGTTCGCAACGCTATCCCGCCGAGGCCTTCTTTCTCGAAGCGGATCAGGGTGAGGGCTTGCACGCGTAACTCCTTCGCTGCGCCAAACAGTGGCGTGAGAAGGATTGTTCGAGTTCATCCATAATGAATCAAACGAATTATCTTCATGAAAGATGAATGAAATTGATTTGAAGAAGGTGGATCTGAACCTGCTGGTGGTTTTTGACACCTTGATGGGCACACGCAGCGTGTCACAGGCGGCGCACCAACTCAGTCGCACCCAATCGGCCATCAGCCACGCGCTGGAGCGCTTGCGTCAGCAACTGAATGAGCCACTGTTGGTTCGCCAAGGTGGCGAGATGGTGCCCAGCCCGTTCGCTCTGCGCCTGCACGCTCAGTTGCAGCCGCTGCTCAAACAGTTGGCGCAGTCACTGGGTCCTCCCGAGGACTTTGTCCCCAGCAGCACGCAGCGGCGCTTCACCGTGGCCATGCGGGATTTTTTGGCGGGTTTGTTCCCGGATCTTTTGCATCTGATTCAGAACCGCGCCCCGCAGGCACAGCTCGAATGGTTGCTGGTACCAGACGATGTGTTTGTCGCTTTGCTGGCGGGAGACTTGGATGTCTTCATCGGCCCCACGCCTTTGGCCAACATGCCAGCGGGCATTGCTATGCAAGCCTGTGGCGGTCTGCAATGGAGCTGTTTTGCTCGCAGCGATCACCCTGCTTTGGCTCACTGGGGCCAAGAGGCGTGGTCGCGTTGGCCGCACTTGATGGTGGGAGTGGGCGACGCCGCCCGCAGCACTGTGGCCATTGCTGCGCGGGAAGCAGGCTGTATCCGCCATGTACAAACCCGCGTGCCGCTGTTCAGCGCAGTGGCCCCGGCATTGGCCAACTCAGACCTGATCGCTACCTTACCTCGCGCTGTGATGCATGGCTCGCTGACACATTGGGGCTTGGTGGAACTGCCCACCCCGTTTCCCATCGAGCCGATTGGTCATGCGTTGTATTGGGCCAGGCGTTTGGAAGGCGATGCCGGACTGACCTGGTTTCGTGCGCAGGTGCAAGAGGCGTTGGGTCCGTTCGTGGATGTGGCCGCAAAAGAAGTGGTCGACGGGACACGTTGACCAAGCCAGACCAGCGATTTTGCAGGTACGGCGGGTGACAGGCATCCAGGCTGCCTACTGGGCATTCGTACAATGCCGACAACTTTTGAATGCATTTATGAGCGACACCCCCGCCGCGCCCCAGGACTTCGCCCAGCAGGTGGCCGACGCACACGGCTATTTGCTGAAGTTCGCCCGCCTGCAGCTGCGCAACGAGGCTTGGGCCGAAGACGTGGTGTCGGAAACCATGGTCGCGGCCTTAAGCAAGCCGCAGGCGTTTGCCGGGCGATCCCAGTTGCGCACCTGGCTGGTGGGCATCCTCAAGCACAAGGTGGTCGATGCCTTGCGCAGCCACCGGCGCGAGGTGACCGTGGGCGATGCGGAAGATGACAACGCCGACCCGCTGGACGACATGGCGTTTAAGCCCGATGGGCATTTTCAAGAACGCCCCGCCGATTGGGGCAACCCGCAGCAAGACCTGCAGAGCCGACAGTTCATGGCGGTACTGGAGGCCTGCACCGACAAGCTGCCCGCGGTGCAAGGCCGCCTGTTTTTGATGCGCGAGTGGCTGGAGATGTCGAGCGAGGAGATCTGTAAGGAACTGCAGCTGACCTCGACCAACCTCTACGTCCAGTTGCACCGGGCCCGCTTGCGCTTGCGCGAGTGTTTGGAGCTCAACTGGTTTGCGAGCCAATCATGAACCGATTCATGCGCCAACTGCCCCTGATGCGCAACTGCAAAGAGGTGACCGCCTTGGTCATTGCCCGGGAAGACCGCGATCTGCCTTGGGCCGAGCGCGCCGCCCTGCGGGTGCACATGGCCATGTGCAAGGCCTGCCCGCGCTTTGAGCGCCAGGTGCTGACCATGCGCAACGCAATGAAGCAGTGGCGCAGTTACACCGACAGAGATTGACTGTGGGAGGTTTCAGGCGCTGGGCCGTCCCAAGCCTGAAACGCGCCCCCTCGGGGGGCAGCGACCCGCGCAGCGGCGGAGCGTGGGGGCTTAATTCAACAGTGCCTGCGCAAACTCCCGCGCATTGAACGTTTCCAAGTCTTCCAGCTTTTCGCCCACGCCGATGAAATACACCGGCACCGGCCGTTCGCGTGCAATGGCGCAGATCACCCCGCCTTTGGCGGTGCCGTCGAGCTTGGTGATGATCAGGCCAGTGAGGCCCAGCGCGTCGTCAAAGGCTTTCACTTGGTTGAGCGCGTTCTGCCCGGTGTTGCCGTCGATCACCAGCAGCACCTCGTGCGGGCTGGCGGCGTCGGCTTTTTGCACCACCCGTTTGATCTTGCGCAGCTCTTCCATCAGGTGCAGCTGGGTCGGCAGGCGGCCGGCGGTGTCGACCAGCACCACGTCTTTGCCACGGGCTTTGCCAGCGGCCACCGCGTCAAAACTCACCGCAGCCGGGTCGCCGCCTTCTTGGGTGACGATGTCCACTGTGTTGCGGGTGGCCCAGACCGCGAGCTGTTCGCGCGCGGCGGCGCGGAAGGTGTCGGCTGCCGCCAGCAGCACACTGGCGCCCGAATCCGACAGGTGGCGGGTGAGTTTGCCGATGGAGGTGGTTTTGCCCGCGCCGTTGACGCCCGCCACCATGACCACGGTGGGTTTGTGCTCGCCAATCACCAGCGGCTTTTCGAGTGGGCGCAGCAGGTCGGCCATGGCCTCGGCCAGCAGGCCTTTGACGGCGGCCGGATCGGTGGCTTTGTGGTCCTTGACGCGTTTTTTCAGATCGGCCAGCAAGTGCTCGGTGGCTTTGACGCCGGTGTCGGCCATCAGCAAGGCGGTTTCCAGCTCTTCATAGAGCGCGTCGTCGATCTTGGTGCCGGTGAAGACGGTGGCGATGCTGCTGCCGGTTTTGCGCAGACCGGCGGTCAGACGCGAGAGCCAGCCTTGGCGGGGCGCGGCGACCGGCTCTGCCGCCGCGGGTGCCACCACCGCAGGCGCGGGCACAGGGGTGGCCGGTGCGGGCGCTGGGCTGGCGACTGGGGCTGCGGCGGGCGCTGGTGCGTCGGGTGTAGGTGTTTTTTTGCGGAAGAACGAGAACATATGCGGCAACCTTGTATCTTCCACATTCTATGAAACGCCTTTTTTGCTCCTGTTGCGCTGCCGTGGCGCTGTGTCTGGGCGTGGCGGTGCCGGTCTGGGCGCAGTCGCCAGCGGCCAGCGCCGCCCAGTCTTTCACCCTGGCCAATGGCATGACGGTGATCGTCAAGCCCGACCGCCGCGCGCCCACCGTGGCCCACATGCTGTGGGTGCGGGTGGGAGCGATGGACGAGGTGGACGGCACCTCGGGCGTGGCCCATGTGCTGGAGCACATGCTGTTCAAAGGCACGCCCACCGTGCCGCCGGGCGAGTTTTCGCGCCGGGTGGCGGCGCTCGGCGGACGCGACAACGCCTTCACCAGCCGCGACGCCACCGCCTACCACCAGCAGGTGCCGGCCGACCAGCTGGAAGCGGTGATGCGGCTCGAGGCCGACCGTTTTGCCAACAACCAGTGGCCGGACGACGAATTTCGCCGCGAGATTGAAGTCGTCAAAGAAGAGCGCCGCCAGCGCACAGACGATTCGCCACGCGCGCTGTTTTTTGAGCAGTTCAACGCCCAGAGTTGGACCACCCATCCCTACCGCCGGCCGATTGTGGGTTGGATGAGCGATCTGCAAGCCATGGTGCCCGAAGACGCGCGCGCCTTCTACCGCCAGTGGTACAGCCCAGCCAACGCGGCGGTGGTGATCGCCGGCGACGTGGACGTGGCGCAGGTGCGTGCGCTGGCTGAGCGCATCTACGGCGCCATTCCTGCGCGTGCTGTGCCAACGCGCAAGTCGCGCGAGGAACCGCCCCAGCAGGGGCCGCGCCGCTTCGAATACCGCGCGGCGGTGGACCAGGCCATGGTGGTGCTGGGCTACAAAGTGCCGCATCTGCTCGACCCGGCGGTGGACGATGCGACCAGCACCGACGCGCTGGCCCTGACCCTGTTGGCCGCAGTGCTCGATGGCTATGACGGCGCGCGCCTGGGCCGCGCCTTGGTGCAGGGCTCGGGCGTGGGCGGCCAACGCATCGCCGACAGCGTGAGCGCCAGCCACGGCTTGGTGGGCCGAGGGCCGCAGCAATTCACCTTGCTGGCGGTGCCGGCCCAAGGCGTCACGCCCGAGATGGTCACCGCCGCGCTCAAGGCCGAGGTGCAGCGGGTGGCGCGCGAGGGGGTGACCGAGACCGAGTTGCAGCGGGTGAAAACCCAGTGGACCGCGTCCGAGGTCTACAAGCTCGACAGCGTGTTCAACCAAGCGCGCGAGCTGGGCCAGCAGTGGCTGCTGGGCTGGGGGCTGGACGGCCAAGCGCGGCTGATGGCGCGTTTGCGGGCCATCACGCCAGCGCAGGTGCAGTCGGTGGCGCAGCGCTATTTTGGCGATGAACAGCTGACCACCGGTGTGCTGTTGCCCGACGCCGCCAAACGCGCCGCGGCCCAGGCCGCACGCGCCCAAGCGCCCGCCACACCGGCGGTGCCGCTGCGCCACTGAGCCCCTATTTTTTGGACCGACCGCCATGCGTTTGTTGCCCTTTCGTTTTGCCGCCGCTCTAGCTATCGCTGTGTGGGCGATGGCCGCCCCCGCGCGCGCCGGCATCGCCATCGAACACTGGACCGAGCCCTCGGGAGCGCGGGTCTATCTGGTGCAGAGTCCGGCCATTCCCATGGTCGACCTGCAGATCGACTTCGATGGCGGCAGCCGGCGCGACCCGGCCACCCAAGCTGGCCTGGCCAGCGCCACCGCCAGCCTGATGTCGGCCGGTGTGGCCGCCTGGCAAGGCCAGCCCGCGCGCGACGAAAACGCCTTGGCCGAGGCCTGGCTCGATACCGGCGCCCAGGCCGGGGTGAGCGCCAGCGCCGAGCGCTTCACCATTGGCCTGCGCAGCCTGACCGACCCGGCTTGGCTGCCCCGCGCCACCGCCTTGCTGGCGCAGCAAATCGCCGCCCCCAGCTTTCCCGACGCGGTGTGGCAGCGCGACCGCGAACGCCAGATCGCCGCGCTGCGCGAGGCCGAGAACCGCCCCACCACCCACGCCAACCGCGCGTTCGCCCAAGCGGTGTACCGCGACCACGCCTACGGCCGCGAGGCCAGCGCGGCCACCCTGAACGCCATTTCGGTCGACGACATGCGCGCCCACCACCAGCGCACGGTCTTGGCCTGCCGCGCCACCGTGACCATCGTCGGCGCGGTCGACAAAGCGGGTGCGCAGGCCATGGTGCGGCCGCTGCTGCAGGCCATGGGCCAGCGGCCTTGCCAGCCGCTGCCCGCCGTGCCCGAGGTGGCGCCACTGCCCGGTCCGGTCCAACAGGCGCTGCCCTTTGCCAGCGCCCAAGCCCAAGTGCTGGTGGGGCAGCCCGGCATCAGCCGGCGCGACCCCGACTTCTTCCCGCTGTTTGTGGGCAACTACATCTTGGGCGGCGGCGGTTTTGTGTCGCGCCTGACCACCGAGGTGCGCGAAAAGCGCGGCCTGAGCTACAGCGTCTACAGCTATTTCGCGCCCGGCTTGCATGCAGGTGCTTTCCAAATGGGCCTGTCGACCCGGCCCGACCAAGCCCAGCAAGCGCTGGACGTGGCCCAGCAGGTGCTGCGCGACTTTGTGGCCCAAGGCCCGACCGAGGCCGAATTGCAGGCCGCCAAAGACTTTCTGATCAAAGGTTTTGCGCTGCGCATCGACAGCAACCGCAAACTGCTCGACAACGTGGCCAACATCGGCTGGCATGGACTGCCGCTCGATTACCTCGACACCTGGACGCAGCGGGTGCAGGCGGTGAGCACCACCGACATCCGCCGCGCCTTTCAGCGGGTGATCCAGCCGGATCGCATGGCCACGGTGGTGGTGGGTGGGCGCTGAGGTTTTAGTGCATCACCAGCCCACCGTCGACCACCAGGTTTTGCCCGGTCACGCCGCGCGCCAGCGGGCTGAGCAGCAGCACCACCGCGTCGGCCATTTCCTCTGGCGTGGTGACGCGCTGCAGCGGGGTTTGGGCGGCGATCAGGTCGAACACCGCCTCGGGCGTGGCGGCGCTGGCGTCGGTGCTGCGCAGCAGGCCGCCTGAGACCATGTTGACGCGGATGCCTTGTGGCCCCCATTCTTTGGCCGCCGTGCGGGTGAGCGCGAGCAGCGCACCTTTGGCGGCGGTGTAGTCGTGGTAGGGCACCACCGGGTGCTGGAACAGGTTGGTGCCGATGTGCACCACCGCGCCGCCACCGGCCGCCTGCATGCCGGCGCGGCAGGCCTGCAAGGTGTTCAGCGCCCCGCGCAGCGCGCCGTCGATCTGGGCTTGCAGGTCTTGCCACGGCAAGGTGTCCAGGCGCGTGCGTGCGTCGCCATTGAACTGGAACTGCACCAGGGCGTTGTGCACCAAGCCGGTCACCGGGCCACCGGCCCAGGCGGCAGCGCTTTGCACCATGGCCAGCACGGCGTCGGCCGAGCGCACATCGGCCTGCAGCGCGAGTGCGCGTTCGCCGAGTTCGTGTTGCAGCGCGTGCGCGGCATCGGCGCTCTGGAAGTAGTTGATCACCACCCGCGCGCCTTCGCGGTGGGCGGCGCGGGCGATCGCCGCGCCCAAGCCGCGGCTGGCGCCGCTGATGAGCACAAGTTGTTGGTCAAGCAGCATCGGTGTTCTCCAGGTTTGTGAGGACAATAGGGTGGTGAAAGTGGTTGAGCGGTCCGTGGCCGGCGCCCAGGCGCAGATCGACGCCGGCCAGCAGCGCCTGGCGCACCCAGTGGTGCGCGGCGTCCACCGCCGCCACCAGATCCGCGCCGCGCGCCAGGTGGGTCGCAATGGCCGACGACAGGCTGCAGCCGGTGCCATGCAGGTTGCGGCTGTGCAGGCGCGGCGCGCTGCGCTGCCAACGCACGCCGCTGGCGTCGACCAAGGTGTCGGTCAGGGTGTCGCCGCTCAGGTGGCCGCCTTTGACCAACACCGCGCGTGCGCCTTGGCCGATCAGGGTCTGCGCGGCTTGCAGCGCCGCGTCGAGCGAGGTGATGCGCTTGCCCACCAGCAGACCCAGTTCGTCGAGGTTCGGTGTGACGACCGCGCACAGACCCAACAGCTGTTCGCGCAGGCGCGCCACTGTGGGCGGTGTGATCAGCGCGTCGCCGCTGGTGGCGACCATCACCGGGTCCAGCACCGCCGGCAGTTGCGGATGGCGCTTCAGCGCATCGGCCACCACCGCTACCGTGGCCTCGTCGTGCAGCATGCCGATCTTGATCGCGTCGGCGCCGATGTCGCTGAGCACAGCGTCGATTTGCTGCGCCAAAAACCCGGGTGGTGCGGTGTGGATGGCGTTCACGCCCACACTGTTTTGTGCGGTCAGGGCGGTGACCGCGCTCATGGCGTGGGCGCCCAGCGCGGCCATGGTTTTGATGTCGGCCTGGATGCCGGCGCCACCGCCCGAATCTGAGCCGGCGATGGTCAGCACGCGCGGCACACGCCAGGGCCGCGCCTCCGCCATCTGTGCGCGCAAAGCGGCGGCCGCCGCGCCGGTGTCGGGTGCGGCTGAGATGGCACGCACCACCGCCACACCGTCGACACCGGTGGCCCAGACTTCGGTCAAGTTGTCGGCGCTGATACCGCCAATCGCCACCAGCGGTGTGCGTGTGGCTTGTCGCGCGTGGTGCAGGCCTGCCAGCCCCCAGGCCGGTGCGGTGTCGGTTTTGGTGGGGGTGTCGAACAGCGGGCTGACCGCAAGGTAGTCGGCGGCCAGGGCGTCGGCCTGCTGCAACTGTTCGGGCTTATCCAGCGACAGGCCGATGATGGCGCCGGGGCCGAGCAACGCACGCGCTTGCGCCAGCGGCATGTCGTTTTGGCCCAGGTGCACACCGTCGGCGCCAGCGGCCAGCGCCACGTCGGCCCGGTCGTTGACGATCACCGGCACCCCCCAAGGCCGCGCCAGCCGCAGCAGGGTCTGGGTGCGGGCGATCAGGCTGCGGGTGTCGCTGTGTTTGTCGCGCAGCTGCACACAGCTCACACCGCTGCACAGCGCATCACTCACACGCGCCTGACCCGCTGCGTTGTCGAGATCTTTGCCGTCGATCACCCAGTACAGGCGCAGCCGCTCGCGCAGGGCGGCGGGTGTCCAGCGGGCGCTCATGCCCGCCGCTCCATGCGCAGGGTGCGCGCCAGGCTGGCGTGGTCCAGGGTGCTCGCGGCGTCGAGCAGCGCCACCGCATAGCTGCCGGTGCCCGCACCGGGGCCGAGGCGCTCTGCTGCGACCTGACCCGCTACGCCCCAATAGGCCATGGCGCTGGTGCAGGCGCGCCAGGCGTCGGGCTGCACCGCCGCAAACGCGCCCACCAAGGCGCTCGCCGAGCAGCCCACGCCGGTGACCCGGGCCATCAGCGGGTGGCCGTTGCGCAGCACCGCGTGCCGCCCATCGGGCGCGACCACATGGTCCTCAGGCCCCGACACACAGACCACACAGCCGTGGCGCTGCGCCAGGGCCTGCGCCGCGTCCACGGCTCGCTCCACCGGGTCGGTGCTGTCCACGCCTTTGGTTTGGCCACTGTGACCGGCCAGGCTCAAGATTTCGGACGCGTTGCCGCGCAGCAGGGTGGGGCGGTGCGCCAGCAGGTCGGCCAGCACCGTGTGGCGGTAGGCGCTGGCGCCTGCGCCCACCGGGTCGAGCACGCTGGGTGTGCCGGCTTCGCGCGCGGTGTCCAGGGCGAGTTGCATGGCTGGCACCCAGTGCGCGTCGAGCGTGCCGATGTTGACCACCACCGCGCCAGAGATGCGCGCCAGCTCGGCCACCTCTTCGACCGCATGGGCCATGATGGGCGATGCGCCCGCCGCCAGCAAGGCATTGGCGTTGAAGGCGGTCACCACCAGGTTGGTGACGCTGTGCACCAGTGGCGCGTGTTCGCGCACGGCACACAGATCGCGCCACACGCTGTCGACAGAAAAGGAATCGTTGGAGTCCACGGCATGCCTCTTGAAAAAAGACAGGTCATGCCGCACACGGAGTCGGGCCCACACAGCGGTGGACCGGCTTCCCTACGCTGGTATGACCCAGATCAGGTTCAAAGGGTGTTTCTCAGCCCCGCAGGGCACCCCTAGCCAATGCGTTCTTGGTGAACGCGGACCGCAGTATGGCATGGGGTATTTGTCCCGGTGGCTGTGGGGTTGACCGCCGCCCGCAGCGATTAAGCTTGGGGCATGGCCACCCAACGCTCTTCTCATCCCGGCGCCCCCGCCCCGCGTCCGCCCGCTGCCCGATCCGCCGCCACCGCGCCCCAGTTGGTGCGCATCATCGGCGGCCAATGGAAGCGCACGCCGCTGCCGGTGCCGGCCAAAGCCGGCCTGCGCCCCACACCCAACCGGGTGCGCGAAACCTTGTTCAACTGGTTGGGCCAAGACTTGAGCGGCTGGCGCTGTTGCGACGCCTTTGCCGGCAGTGGTGCCCTGGGGCTGGAGGCCGCCTCGCGCGGTGCGGCCCAAGTGTGGCTGGCCGAGCAGGACGCCGCCTTGGCCAGTGGCCTGGGAGCCATGTGCACCAAGCTCAAGGCCAGCGGGGTCAAGGTGCACCGCGGCGACGGTGTGGCGCTGTTGCGCAGCCTGGCTGGTCAAGGGCTGGATGTGGTGTTTCTGGACCCACCGTTTGGCGACGACGGCAACGAAGCGCTGTTTGCCAGCGCCCTGCGCGCCGCCGCCCAGGCCATTGGGCCGCAAGGCCTGGTGTATCTGGAGTCGCCCCGGGTCTGGGCGGCGGACGAGCTGGCGTCCTTGGGTCTGGCCCCGCACAAACAGGGCAAGGCCGGCATGGTGTGTTACGCCTTGCTCACGCCGCTGTCCTCTTGAGGCTGGACAGATGCCGCAAGCCGCCTGGGGTCACTCGCCGCGCCGCTGGCGCTTTGGGATAATCCGCGCATGAGTGCACCCTCCACAGCGCCGCGCATCGCGGTCTACAGCGGCACCTTCGACCCCCTGACGCTGGGGCACGAAGACGTGGCCTTGCGCGCGGCCCAGCTGTTCGACGGCGTGATCGTGGCGGTGGCCCGCGCCCACCACAAAAAAACCCGTTTTTCGCTCGACGAGCGCCTGGCCATGGTGCAGGTCTTTGCCGACGCGCAGGCGCCGGGCCGCATCCGGGTCTTGCCTTTTGACGGGCTGATGATGGACTTCTGCCGGACGCACGGCGCGGTAGCGGTGGTGCGCGGCATCCGCAACATCACCGATTTCGATTACGAAGTCCAGATGGCGGCCATGAACCGCAAGCTGCACCCCGGGGTCGAGACCGTCTTCTTGCTGCCGCAGGCCGACTTGCAGTGCATCTCCAGCACCTTGGTGCGCGAGATTTCGGCGCTTGGCGGCGATGTGAACGCCATGGTCAACCCCGACGTGGCCCAAGCCTTGCGCGGGCGGCCCTTGCAGGCCTGAAAGGGAGCACACCATGGCCTTGATGATCACCGCCGAATGCATCAATTGCGATGTGTGTGAGCCCGAGTGCCCGAACGACGCCATCTCGATGGGTGAGGAGTTCTACCAAATCGACCCGCACCGCTGCACCGAGTGTGTGGGCCATTTTGACGAGCCCCAGTGTGTGGCGATCTGCCCGGTGGCCTGCATCCCAGGCCACCCTGAGCATGTGGAGAACCGCGAAACCTTGTTTCAGAAGTTTGAGCGCCTGCAGCGCGCCAAGATCGGGCGTCAGGCCCCGGCGGGTGGGGTGTCGGCGGCCGGCTGATCGCCCGCAGTGACCGCTGTTGTGGCGGCGGGTTTGGGCGGTTTGGGCCGTGGCGGCTTGCTGGTGTGGATCAGCGCGGTGGCCTTGGCCATGTCGCCGTCGATCAGGTGGTCCAAGGCCTTCAAGCTGCGCTCAATCGTCTGGTCGATGGCGATGCGGTCGTCGAGCGCCGGTTTTTTGAGAACCCAGTTCGCCACCTCGTTTTTGTTGCCCGGGTGGCCAATGCCGATGCGCAGGCGCCAATAGTCGGCGCTGCCCAACTGGGCGTGGATGTCGCGCAAGCCGTTGTGGCCCGCGTGGCCACCGCCGTTCTTGAGCTTGGCTTCGCCGGGCGGCAGGTCCAGCTCGTCGTGCACCACCAAGATCTCGTCCGGCGCGACCTTAAAAAACCGCGCCAGCGAGGCCACCGATTGGCCCGAGCGGTTCATGAAGGTTTGAGGCTCCAGCAGCCACAGGACCTGCCCGCGCACGCTGGTGCGCGCCATCAGGCCGAAGTGGCCGCGCTCCATGTGCAGCGAGGTGCCGAGCCGGCGCGCGGCTTCGTCAATGAACCAAAAGCCGGCGTTGTGGCGCGTGTGTTCGTATTCCGGGCCGGGATTGCCCAAGCCCACCAAGAGTTTGATCATGCGGAAATTATCGAGGCATCACAAAAGCAAAAGCCCGCACAGGGCGGGCTTTTGTGGGAGAGAAGAATGTTCCGGCAGCGACCCGCGCAGTGGTGGAGCGCGGGGGCCAACGATCCGCCGCCGGGCCGCCCCAAGGCGGATCAACCCCCTCGGGGGGCAGCGACCCGCGCAGCGGCGGAGCGTGGGGGCTTATTTCTTCTTCTTGCCCTTCTTGTCGTCGGCCGGAGCGGCTGCTGCGGCGACGATGACTTCTTCCACCGGCTCGACCATGGTGGCCAAGGTCAGGTCTTTGCGGCCGTGGGTCACGATCTTGACACCGGCTGGCAGCGCGATGTCGCCAGCGTGCACCGATGTGCCCTTGGTGGCCTTGGACAGGTCGACTTCGATGTGTTCAGGCAGTTGGATAGCCAAGCATTCGATTTCGATTTCGGTCATGACGTGGTTGACCACGCACTTGTCTTCCTTGACGGCCGGCGATTGCTCGGCGCCCACAAAGTGCAGCGGCACTTTTTTGTGCAGACGGGTCTTCTCGTCGACGCGCTGGAAGTCCACGTGCAGGACCAGGCGCTTGAACGGGTGGTACTGCACATCGCGCAGCAGCACTTTTTCGGTCTTGCCGTTGAGTTCCATGTCCAGCAGCGAAGCGTGGAAGGTCTCTTTCTGCAGCGCGTGGAACAGCGCGTTGTGATCGATTTCGATCGTGGCGGGGGCGGCGCTGCCACCAAAAACGATGCCAGGGGTCCGGCCGGTGTTGCGCAGGCGGCGGCTCGCACCCGTACCCTGCTTGCTGCGCTCAAAAGCGACGAATTGCATGGTGATACTCCAGTTGAGGGGTTCCGCGACCAGAACGCCTCTGTTTGACAAAGGGCACCCGAAGGCACCCGGCTTTTTGACGCCTCAGAACAGGTTGTCCTGGTCGGCGAACAAACTCATGACCGACTCGCCCGAGGCGATGCGCGCGATGGTCTCGGCCATCAACGGCGCCACGGAGAGCTGGCGAATTTTGCTGCAGGCCTGGGCGGCCTGGCTCAGCGGAATGGTGTTGGTCACCACCACCTCGTCCAAGGCGTTGCCTTTGGCGATGCGGTCGATGGCCGGGCCCGAAAAAATCGGGTGGGTGCAATAGGCGTAGACGTTCTTGGCGCCGCGCTCTTTGAGCACCTCGGCGGCTTTGACCAGCGTACCTGCTGTGTCGATCATGTCGTCCATGATCACGCAGTTGCGGCCGTCGATGTCGCCGATGACATGCATCACTTCCGACACATTGGCCTTGGGGCGGCGCTTGTCGATGATGGCCATGTCGCAACCGAGCTGCTTGGCCAGCGCACGGGCGCGCACCACACCGCCCACATCGGGCGAGACCACCAGCAAATCGGGGTAGTTTTTCTGGCGCAGGTCGCCCAATAGCACCGGCGAGGCGTAGATGTTGTCGACCGGGATGTCAAAGAAGCCCTGGATCTGATCGGCGTGCAGGTCCATGGTCAGCACGCGGTTCACGCCCACGGTCTGCAGCATGTTGGCCACGACCTTGGCCGAGATGGGCACCCGGCTCGAACGCGGGCGGCGGTCTTGGCGGGCGTAGCCGAAGTAGGGGATCACGGCCGAGATGCGCGCTGCGGACGCGCGCTTCAAAGCGTCGACCATGATGATGAGTTCCATCAGGTTCTCATTGGTCGGGGCACAGGTCGACTGCACCACAAACACGTCGCGGGCGCGCACGTTTTGGGTGACTTCCACCGTCACTTCGCCATCCGAGAAGCGGCCCACATTGGCTGCGCCAAGGTGGGTACCCAGGTGTTGGGCGATGTCGGCGGCCAGCACGGGATTGGCGTTGCCGGTGAAGATCATGAAGTCGGGAGCTTGTACCTGCATGGTGGAGACTCGGCTGGATCGAAGTTTTCAGGGATGGCGAACTGCGCGTGACCCAAGAAAAAGACGTTCATGCGGCTCTCGCATGAACGTCGGGGATGTTTTGCCCGCTGGGCGGAAAACATTTGGCAGGGGAGGAAGGACTCGAACCCTCGCATGCCGGAATCAAAATCCGGTGCCTTAACCAACTTGGCGACTCCCCTACGCAGGTTGCTTGAAACCAAAGCCTCAAACCACCGAAAACCTGTGCAGGTTGATGCGCAACACCTGTTGTTGACTGCATCAAGCCCGCTATTCTAGCCCGAAAGACCCGTCAAAAATAGGATGTCTGGCCAAAATGCCGCATTTTTTTAGGGTCCAGCCCGCTGGAGCTGTTTCCAAGACACAACGGTTGGGCAGCAGCGCAAACACCGCCGAGCCCGAGCCGCTCATGCGGCCTTGTAGCCCTTGGGCATCCAGCCAAGCCAGGGCCTCGGTGATCTGGGGGCACAGACGCTGGGCCACCGGCTGCAGGTCGTTGTGGGTGCCTTGTAAAAACGCTGCTGGGTGTATCGGGTCTGTGCCCGGGCTGGGTGCGGGCATGTGTGGGGTGCTGCGGCACAGATCGGAGGCGGTAAAGATGGCGCGGGTGGATGCGCCGGTGGGTGGTTTGAGTACCACACAGTCCGCGTCCTGCAGCGGCAGCGCGGTGATGCGCTCGCCCACGCCTTCGACCCAGGCGCTGTGGCCGTGGACAAAAAACGGCACATCTGCGCCGAGCTGCAGACCAATCTCAGCCAGTGTGGTGCGGGGCAGATGCAGGCCCCACAAGTGGTTGAGCGCCAGCAGGGTGCTGGCGGCGTCCGATGAGCCGCCACCCAAGCCCGCCTCGGCGGGCAGCTGTTTGTGCAGTGTGATGTTGGCGCCCAAGCGGCAGCCGCTGACCTGTTGCAATGCGCGCGCCGCCTTGACACACAGGTCTTCGGCAGGCAGCCCAAGGTGGGGGTTGGCGTCTTGGCGCAGCACCGCTGTGTCGCTGCGCACCTCGAAGTCCAAGTGGTCGCACCAGTCGAGCAGCACAAACACCGACTGCAGCAGGTGGTAGCCATCGGGCCGCTGCCCATTGACGTGCAAAAACAGATTGAGCTTGGCGGGCGCAGGCACCCGCAGCAGTCGGCGGGGTGTGCTTGTCATGGCGAGAGCACCACGCGCAGTTCGGCCGCCGGCTCAGGGCTGTGGCGCCGCGCACTCAGCCGACCCGCAGCGATGCCGCTGGTGTCGGCGCTCCAACCTTGGGCCAAGGTGGCTTCGCCGCGCAGCCAGTCGAACAGCGCGGCCACTGGCACAGGGGTGCCCAGCAGTTGTTCGATGAGGGCGTCCAGGCTGTCGGCCTCTTGCCATTGGTCGCCACGCTGCAAGGTGGCTTGTCCGGCGCGCCAGCGCAGCAGCGCCAGGGTGGTGCCAATGGGGGAGATCAATTGCAGTTCGCCCAGGTTCGGGCTACCGCTGAGTTCAAACGCCGCGCTGAAGCTCTGGGGTGCCGTGCCGTGTACACGAAGTGCCATTCGGCCGCTCCAGCGCTGGGTGTCTTCGGGGACCACGGTGGCGCAGCCGCTCAGGGCCAGTGCCACCCAACCCAGACAGGCCCGGCGTTGCATCATGGCTGAACCTGCAGCCGCCGCAGTGTGGACTGTAAGGTGGCGTTGTCGCTGGCCAGCAGCAGGCCTTCGCGCCAGACTTTGCGCGCCTGCTCTTTGTCGCCCATGCTCCACAACACCTCGCCCAAATGGGCGGCAATTTCGGCGTCGGGCTGTTGTTGGTAGGCCGATTGCAGCAGTTCGCGCGCTTTGGCCAAATTGCCTTCGCGAAACGCCACCCAGCCTAGGCTGTCGCGGATGTAGGCGTCATTGGGCGCCAGGGCCACCGCTTTTTCGATCAGTTGTCGCGCCTCCGGCAGACGCAGATTGCGGTCGGCCAAGGAGTAACCCAATGCGTTGTAGGCATGGGCTTGATCGGGGTTGAGCGCAATCACCTTGCGCAGCAGACGCTCCATGTCGTCGAGCTTGTCTGCGCGTTCGGCCGCCATGGCCGCTTCGTACAGCAAATCGCTGTCGTCGGGCCAGCGCGCCAGGGTTTCTTGGTACACCACAAAGGCTTCGGCATGGCGCTGCAGGTCGCGCAAGAGTTGGGCTTCGGCGATGCGTTTGTTGCGCAGGTCCTCGGGCTGGCGCTCGGGCAGCTTGCGCAGCATCGCACGCGCTTGCTCCAGCTGGCCTTGGCGCGCCAGCAGCGAGGCGCGGCGGATTTGGGCGGCCAGCACTTCTTCGTTGTTTTCAATGCGGTCCAGCCAGGCATTGGCAGCGGCGAAATCATTTTGGGTTTCGGCTGCCCGCGCAAGGATCAAATACGCTTGGTTCATGGCGCGCAGCAAGCGTTCATTGCCGCTGTCGCGCGCCAAGGCCAAATAGCGCTCGGCCGCGCTTTGGGCTGCAGCCGGCTTTTTGTCTTGCAATTCGAGCCCAGCAAGCAGCAACCAAGCTTCGGCCGCGGTGTTGTGTTGTTGTGTCAGCGCCTGCAGTTCGCGCCGAGCGTCGGCTGCCCGTTGGGTGTCCAGCAGCAGCTGTGCGTAGGCGGTGCGCAGCGCCACGTTGTTGCGTCCTGTGGGGGTCGCCAGATACCGGCTCAGCAGCGCTTCGGCGGCGGCCTCGCCTTGCTCTTGGAGTTCCAGCGCGAGCACAGCGGCTTGGGCGTCCTCAGGGGCTGCGCGCAGCGCCCGTTCGGCTTGTTGCAGCGCCGCTGTGCCTTGTTTGGCGGCCAGTTGCAGGCGGCCGAGTGCGGTCCAGGCCGCACTGGCCAGCTCTGGCTGGCGTGCCAGCTTCTCCAGCAGCGGCTGCAGTGTCTGCAGCACCTGGGCTTTGTCGGCCACCCGGGCATAAGTTTGTGGCACAGCGTGCAGCGCCGCCGCTTGTTCTGCGGCGGGCATGCGCTGCAGCAGGTGTTCCAGCACATCGGGGGTGTCGTTCACGCGGCCAGTGGCCAGCAGGATCTGCAATTCAAAACGCCGGGCATCGACCGACGCCGGATCGGCCTCTGCCCAGGCGCGGGCGGCGCCCAGGGCGGAGTCGCCTGAGCGGGCCTGTAAAGCCATTTGGATGGCACGTTGGAACAGTTCGCCGTTTTTGGTGCGGCGAGCTGCGTCAAGCACCAAAGAATAGGCGGTGCCTGCCTCGCCCTGGCGCATGGTCAATTCGCCCAGCAACAATTGGTAAAACAGGCGCGCGTCGAGCGCGGAGGTGGCAGGGGCCTGTGGCGCACCGCCGGGTGCGGAGGTGGTTTGTGCCAGTGCCGCCCCGCTGGCCAGGCCCAAGGCGAGGCAGCACAACACAATCCGCCGAACCCAGGGCTGGGTCTGAGCGGACGGGGAGAGCGGGGGCAAGGTTTTCATGAAGTCATGATAATGGAACACCCAACCCCCGGGTGTTGGCGCAGGCACTGTGGTGGCAGCCGTGGTAGTGGCGCCATGGCCCTTTTCCTTGCTTGTTCCGCCGCGCTTGCCATGCCCGAATTGCCCGAAGTTGAAGTCACCCGGCGCAGCTTTGCCGAGCCCATTGCCGGTGCCCGGGTATTGCGCATGGCGCTGGGCAAGCCCTTGCGCTGGCCACTGGGTTGTGACCCCGACTCTTTGGTGGGTGCGCGCGTGGCAGAGGTACAGCGGCGCGGCAAATACCTGTTGCTGTGCACCGACCGGGGGGTGCTGCTGTTGCATCTGGGCATGTCGGGGAGTTTGCGGTTTGCACCGGCCCTGCCGCCACCGGGACCACACGACCATCTGGAGCTGTCGACAAGCCAAGGGGTGTTGCGGCTGCACGATCCGCGCCGGTTTGGGGCGGTGGTTTGGGTGCCAGACTTGCAGGCACCGATGGCGCGCAAACTGCTGGATGGTCTTGGCCCTGAGCCTCTGACCGAGGCGTTTGACCCTCAGGTGTTTGCCGATGGTTTGCGCCGGCGCAAAACCAGCATCAAGCAGGCCTTGCTGGCGGGTGACTTGGTGGTGGGAGTGGGCAATATTTACGCCTCGGAGGCGCTGTTCTTGGCGGGCATTCGGCCAACTTGCCGCGCCGACCGGGTGGGGCGTGTGCGCGCGCTGCGCTTGCACGGCGCCATCCGCGAGGTGTTGGCGCGTGCGCTGGCCTTGGGCGGCAGCACATTGCGCGATTTCAGCAGCGGCGACGGCCAGAGTGGCTATTTCCAGATGGATGCAGCGGTCTATGGCCGCGAGGGCCAGCCCTGCCGGGTGTGTGCCACCACGGTGCGCCAGATTCGACAAGGTCAGCGTTCGACCTTTTTTTGCCCCTGCTGCCAGCCGCGCTGACGCTGGGATGGACCCAGCGCTACCATCACCATTTTTCAGAGTGACGTCGGGCGGCATGGACATCAGCACAGAACAACGCAGCGGTTTTGCACCCGCACTGATCGCTTGGCAGCGCGCGCATGGCCGCCATGGCCTGCCTTGGCAGGGCGACCGCGACCCCTACCGCGTGTGGTTGTCTGAGGTGATGCTGCAACAAACCCAGGTGGCGGCGGTGCTGGGTTATTACGCGCGCTTTTTGCAGCGTTTTCCCGATGTGCAGTCCTTGGCTGCGGCGCCGCTGGATGCTGTGTTGGGGCTCTGGAGTGGGCTGGGCTACTACAGCCGGGCGCGCAATCTGCACCGCTGTGCCCAGCTGGTGTGTGAGCGCCATGCAGGGGTGTTTCCGACGGACAGCGCAACCTTGGCCAGCCTGCCTGGTATTGGGGCGTCGACCGCTGCGGCCATTGCTGCGTTTTGTTTTGGTGAGCGTGTCTCGATTCTGGATGGCAATGTGCGGCGGGTGCTCAGTCGCTTGCTGGCTTTTGGAGAGGATGTGTCGACCAGCGCCGCGCAGCAGGCCCTGTGGAGGGCGGCGCAGGAACTGCTGCCGGCGCCCTCGCCCGATTTGGCCGCCGACATGGTGAGCTACACCCAGGGCCTGATGGATTTGGGTGCGACCGTGTGCAGCCGCAGCCGTCCGCAATGCCTTTTGTGCCCGGTACAAGCGCTGTGCCACGGCCGGGCCGAAGGCGAGCCACAGCGCTACCCGGTGAAAAGCCGCAAGGTGCTGCGCCGCCAAGAGACTTGGTCCTTGCTGGTGCTGCAGCGTCCGGGCGATGCGGCGGTGTGGCTTGACCAGCGGCCAAGCACAGGCATCTGGGCCGGCTTATGGACGCCGCCCGTGCACCAGGGCACAGAGCCCGCTGCTGCTGCGTTGCCTGATGCTGTTGAGGCCGATGCGGTGGTGGTGCACCAGTTGACCCACCGCGAACTGCGCTTGCACCCCTGGCGGGCGGTGGTGGCGGCCGATTGGCCCCACCAGCAGGGCTTGTCGGGTGGCTGGCACACGCCCGCGGTCTGGCGCGAGCTGGGGTTGCCCGCGCCAGTGCGGCGCTACCTGGATGCCTTGGTCTGACGCGCCGCTTTAGGCGCCGCCACTGCCACTGGTCCAGTGGGCGCGCTCGCGGTGGCGGGTGCGCGTGGGCCAGTGTGCGGCAAACCGCTGGGCCAGTTGTTCTGCCAAATAGACCGAGCGGTGTTGGCCACCGGTGCAGCCGATTGCGACGGTCACATAGCTGCGGTGGTCGGCCGCCATGGCGGGCAACCAGCGTTGCAGAAAACCATCGATGTGGGCCAGCATGTCGCCGACCTCCGCATGGGCTTGCAGAAACTGCACCACTCCCTGGTCGAGCCCACTTTGGTGGCGCAGCACCGCTTCGTAGTGTGGGTTGGGCAGCATGCGCACATCAAACACATAGTCGGCGTCCATGGGGATGCCGCGCTTAAAAGCAAACGATTCAAACACCAAGGTCAGTGCCGCGTGTTCGGTATCCAGCCAGGTCTTGACCTCGCTGCGCAGTTGGGCCGCTTTGAGCAGGCTGGTGTCAAACACATGGGCGCGTTCGCGCAGATGGGCCAGCAGTTCGCGTTCTTGCTCAATCGCGTCGACCAAGGCTTGGTGCTCATCGCTGCTGGCGCGCAGCGACAGGGGGTGACGCCGCCGGGTTTCGGAGAAGCGGCGCACCAGCGTGTCGGTGGTGGTCTCCAAAAACAAGCATTGCAAGCGCACTGCGCCGCCGTTGGCGCTCTCGATCTGAGCGAGTTGGTCCGGCAGGGTGTGCAAATGGGCTGCACTGCGCACATCCATGGCCACCGCCACCCGCGCGGTGGCGTGGTCGCGTTCCAGCGCAATAAAGTCTCCTAGCAGCTGCGGCGGCAGATTGTCGACACAGTAATAGCCGCTGTCTTCCAGCGCATTGAGTGCGACCGACTTGCCAGAGCCCGACATGCCAGTGATCAACACCAGTTCCATCGGGGTGCTCATGCTTGCAACAGTTCGCGGGCATGTGCCAGCGAGACTTCCGAGTCTTTTTTACCATCGAGCATGCGCGCAATCTCGCGCACCCGCTCTTCACCGTCGAGCGCTTCGAGTCGGCTGGTGGTTTGTTGGTCTTGCATCTGCTTGCTCACGCGCCAGTGTTGGTGGCCACAAGCGGCCACCTGTGCGAGGTGGGTGACAGCAAGCACCTGGCGGTCGGTGCCGAGCTGGCGCAGCATAGCGCCCACCGTGTGAGCCACTTGGCCACCAATGCCGGCGTCGACCTCGTCAAAAATCAGGGTGGGTGCGCTGCCCAATTGGCTGGTGACCACCGAGATGGCCAGGGCGATGCGCGAAAGCTCACCGCCAGAGGCCACTTTGCCCACCGGTTTGGGGGTGGCGCCGGGGTGGCCAGCCACCAGGAACTCCACCGTTTCGCCGCCATGGGCCGCGACCGCCTCCAGCGCTTGGAGCTCCACCTCAAAGCGACCACCGGCCATGCCCAGGGTCTGCATCGCTTCGCTCACCGCCTGTGACAATTGCTTTGCAGCCTTGGTGCGTTGCCGGCTCACCATTTGGGCCTGTTGGGCCAAGGCCTGGCGCGCGGTCTGTTCACGCTGCGCCAAGGTGTCGATGTCTTGGGCGCTCTCAAGCGCCTGCAACTCTTGTTGCCACTGGCGCCACAGCTCGGGCAGGGCTTCTGGCTGGCAGCGGTGGCGGCGCGCCAGCGACAGCCAGTGCGACAGGCGCTCGTCGAGCTGCTGCAGGGTGTCGGGGTCTTGGTCGGTGTGGTGGCCAAGCTGGTGCAGTGTGTGAGCGGCGTCTTGCACTTGGGCCAGGGCGCTGCGCAGGGCCTCTGCTGGCTCGGCAAAACGCGGGTCGATGTGTTGCAGTTCGGTGGCCGTGTCCAGCGCACGGTGGATCAGTTGGGCTGCGCTGGGCTCGTCGTCTTCCAGTGCGTGGGCGGCCGATAACGCGCCTTCGATCAAGGTTTGTGCGTGCGACAGCCGCTTGTGTTGTTGGTTCAGCTCTTCCCATTCGCCGGTCCCGGGCGCGAGCTTGCTCAGTTCTGTGATCTGCCAGCGGAGCCTGTCGTGTTCTTGTTGTAAGCCGCTTTGGCGTTCGATCGCCTCTTGCCAAGCGCGGTGGGCAGCGGACCAAGCACCGTGCGCTTGGCGCACGGCCTGGGTCGCAATCTGTCCATAGGCGTCGAGCAGACCACGCACCGCCTCCGGCCGCGTCAGGCTCTGCCACGCGTGTTGGCCGTGGATGTCAATGAGTTCGGCGCCCAGTTGTTTGAGCTGGGCCAGTGTGGCGGGGCTGCCATTGATCCAGGCGCGGCTGCGGCCTTCGGCATCCACCGTGCGGCGCAACAGCAGGGCATCGTTCTCAAAGCCGTGCTCCTCCAGCCAAGACTGCAGCGCGGCAGGCGTATCGAACTCGGCCGACACCTCACAGCGGGCGGCGCCCTCGCGCACCACCACAGCATCCCCACGGCCGCCCAGCAGCAGCTGCAGCGCATCGATCAGGATGGATTTGCCCGCACCGGTTTCGCCGGTGAGCACGGTGAAGCCACGGGCCACATCGAGCTCCAGTGAGCGCACGATCACAAAATCTCGCAACATCAAGCGCCGCAAGCCCATGCTCAGCCCTTTTCATTCCAATGGAGTTTTTTGCGCAGGGTGTCGAAATAGCTCCAGCCCACCGGGTGCAGCAGCCGCAGTCGGTGCTCGGAGCGGCGCACCACAATGCGGTCGCCGTGCAGCAGGCTGGTGAGCGACTGCATGTCAAAGTGCGCGCTGGCGTCGCGTCCCGAGACAATTTCCAGCGCCACCTCGCCGCTGTCGGGCAACACAATGGGCCGGTTCGACAAGGTGTGTGGCGCAATCGGCACCATCAGCCAGCCGCCAATGGCCGGGTGCAGCAGCGGGCCACCGGCCGACAGCGCGTAGGCGGTCGATCCGGTGGGCGATGAGATGATCAGGCCGTCGGCCCGCTGGTTGGCCACCAAATGCCCATCGACCTCGACCCGCAGCTCGATCATGCTGGAGATGGCGCCCCGGTTGACCACCACGTCGTTGAGCGCGGTGGCCTCGAAGACACAACGCTCGTCGCGCCAGACCGAGGCCGCGAGCAGCACCCGGTCGTCGGCGTCGTACACGCCGTGCAAGATGGGGTGCAGCGGCGTTTCAAAGCCCTCCAAGGCAATGTCGGTGATGAACCCCAGGCGCCCTTGGTTGATGCCCACCATGGGCACCTTGTAGCGTGCGAGCTGGCGGCCAATGCCCAACATGGTGCCGTCGCCGCCGACCACCACCGCCAAGTCGCACTGTGCACCAATGCCGGCCACATCCAAGGCCTGGTAGTGCCCCAAGCCCGTATTGAGGGCGGTTTCCGCCTCAAGCGACACCTCGCAGCCCTGGTCGTGCAAAAAGTCGGCCACCCGAGACACCACATCGCGCGAACCGGGCGCCTGGTATTTGCCCACGATCACCACATGGTGGAAGCGCAGGCCGTTGGGGCGGAGAGAGGCAGGGGAGCTCATGATGCCCAAATTACAACACAGAGACCCCGCTGGTTTGCGGCCAGAGCCGTGTCCTCGGCGGGGGGTTCGTACAATGGCCCCCATGCTGGATGACCGTGCCAAACTGCTGCTCAAAGCGCTGGTGGAGCGCTACATCGCCGACGGGCAACCTGTCGGTTCGCGCACCTTGTCCAAAGCCACGGGTTTGGAGCTGTCGCCAGCGACCATTCGCAATGTCATGAGCGATTTGGAGGAGCTGGGTCTCATCGCCAGCCCGCATACCTCGGCGGGCCGCATTCCCACCGCGCGCGGTTACCGTCTGTTTGTGGACACCATGCTCACGGTGCAGCGCGACGCCATGACTGGCTTGCCCACCACCAATCTGGACGCCGACCAGCCTCAGCAAATCATCAGCCAAGCCGCACAGATGCTGTCCAGTCTGTCGCAGTTTGTGGGTGTGGTCATGGCGCCCAAGCGCGCTTCGGTCTTTCGCCACATCGAATTCCTCAGTCTGTCCGAGCACCGGGTGCTGGTGATCATTGTGTCGCCCGAAGGCGATGTGCAAAACCGCATCGTCCAGACCCACGTCAGCCACAGCCAAACCGAGCTGCAAGAGGCAGCCAATTTCCTCAACGCCCACTACGCGGGCTTGGCCATGGACGAGGTGCGTGTGCGCCTGCGCACCGAGGTCGAGGCGCTGCGCGGAGAAATTGCCTTGTTGATGCAGACCGCGGTGGCTGCTGGCAGTGAGGCCATCGCCAAGCGCGACGAGGTGGTGGTCGCCGGCGAGCGCAACCTCTTGGGCGTGAGCGAGTTTTCCAGCGACATGGGGCACTTGCGCCAGTTGTTCGATTTGTTCGAGCAAAAGACCCAACTCATGCGGCTGCTCGATGTGTCCGACCAAGCCGAGGGTGTGCGCATCTACATCGGTGGCGAGAGTCAGGTGGTGCCCTTTGAAGACCTGTCGGTGGTGACCGCGCCTTATGAGGTCGACGGCCGCGTGGTGGGCACCTTGGGCGTGATCGGCCCGCAACGCATGCCTTACGAGCGCATGATCCAGATTGTGGACGTGACGGCCAAGTTGGTGGGCAATGCGCTCACACAAGCGCAGCGCTGAGCGCCTCTACAATCACCGCTTCGGTTGGGGCGTTAGCTCAGTTGGTCAGAGCAGGGGACTCATAATCCCTTGGTCGCAGGTTCGAGCCCTGCACGCCCTACCAAACACTCGCAAAAGAGCCCAAAAAAGTTGTGCTACAATGCAGAGCTTCGCGGCTGTAGCTCAGTTGGATAGAGTACTTGGCTACGAACCAAGGGGTCGTGGGTTCGAATCCTGCCAGCCGCACCACACAAGATAAGCCTGCAGCCACAAGCTGCAGGCTTTTTCTTTTGTTGCCGCACTTTTTGTGGCGCCGAGCAGGAGTCGATGCGATGAGCAAAGCCTTCACCCGAGAAAACGACAGCGACGACGAAGACGGCGTCGGTGCCGCATTGCCGCCCATTCCCGGCGGCAAAAACTACATCACCCGCGCCGGCTACGACCGCCTGCGCGCCGAATGGCTGTTCCTGATGGACGAGGAGCGCCCACGCATCGTCGAGATCGTGCATTGGGCGGCCAGCAACGGCGACCGCTCGGAAAACGGCGACTACCTCTACGGAAAAAAACGCCTGCGCGAGATCGACCGCCGCATCCGCTTTTTGACCAAACGGCTGGAGATCGCCGAGGTGGTGGACCCGTCCGCCCACCACGGCAGCGAGCAGGTGTTTTTTGGCGCCACCGTGACCTATGCCAATGCCGCCGGCGACGAGACCACTGTGACCATTTTGGGCGTGGACGAGGCCGACACCAGCGCCGGGCACATCAGCTGGGTGGCACCGGTGGCGCGTGTCTTGCTCAAAGCCCGGGTGGGCGATGTGGTGCGCTTGCCCTTGCCCACCGGGGTACAGGAGCTGGAGGTGCTGGAGGTGAGTTACCCGCCGCCGGCCAGCGCGTGATCAGCCGCGCGGTTTGTGGCGCTGGGCTCGCGCCACTGAGGATGTGCGCTTGAGGCTGCGCAGCACCGCAGCCAAGTGCACCCGGTCGCGCACAGCCACGGTGAATCGGATATCGGTGGCACTTTGTGCGGGCTCGTCGCCCATGTCCACATGGGTGATGTCGGCTTCGGCTTGGGCAATGGCCGACGCCACCCGCGCCAGCACCCCTTTGCCGTTGGTCACCGTGACCGCCACGATGGTTTCAAACGCCCGTGTCGGCTCCTCGGCCCATTCCACCGCCAGAAAACGCTCGGCGTCGCGCGCCATCAGGCGTTGGCTCACCGCACAGTCTTCGGCATGCACTTGCAGGCCCTCGCCACGCCCCAGATAGCCCACGATACGGTCACCGGGAATAGGGCGGCAGCAGTGGGCATATTGCACCGACAGACCTTCGCTGCCATCCAGAGTGACCACCCCCTGCATCAAAGCGTCGTCTTGTGCGCCACCAAAGCGCTCTCGGCTGATGAGCAGCGGATCTGGCTTCATGCCTTGCTCTGCCAGCAGCACCGCAAGCTTTTTGCCCACCATGCTGGCGATGCGTTTGCCCATGCCAATGTCGGCCAGCAGGTCGTCGCGCGAGCGGTTGCCGGTGAAATGCAGCAATTTGTCCCAGGCGCTGCGCCATTCGCCTTCGGCCGATGGCAATTGCGCAATGCCTTCGCCGCGCAGCGCTTGTGCGAGCATGCGTGCACCCAGTTCGTTGGACTGGTGTTGCGCCGTGGTTTTGAGCTGATGGCGGATCTTGGAGCGCGCCCGCCCGGTTTTCACAAACGACAACCACGCTGGGTTGGGCCCAGCTTGGGGGTCGGTGACAATTTCCACATGGTCGCCATTGCGCAGCTCGGTGCGCAAGGCCGCAGGTGTGCCATTGATGTGGGCGCCCACCGTATGGTTGCCGACATCGCTGTGGATGGTGTAGGCGAAGTCCACCACCGTGGCGCCACGCGGCAAGGAAATGATCTTGCTTTTGGGCGTGAACACATAGACCGAATCGGGAAACAGCTCGATCTTGATGTGGTCCCAGAACTCGCCAGCGTCGCGCGTTTCTTGTTGGATGTCGAGCAAGGATTGCAGCCACTGGTTGTCCAGACGGCGCGCGGTCTCACTGCCCGGAGCGCTGGCTTTGTACAGCCAGTGTGCGGCCACCCCCGACTCGGCCACCACGTCCATGGTTTCGGTGCGCAGCTGGAACTCGATGTGGGTGCCCACCGGGCCAATCAGCGTGGTGTGCAGCGACTGATAGCCGTTGATTTTGGGGATGGACACGTAGTCGCGGAACTTGCCCGGCACCGGCTTGTAGAGCTGGTGCAGCAAACCCATGCCGGTGTAGCAGTCGGTCACGGCGGGCACCACCACCCGAAAGCCGTAGATGTCGGTCACTTGTGAGAACGCCATCTTCTTGCCGTTCATCTTTTGGTAGACCGAGTACAGGGTCTTTTCACGGCCAAAAATGCGCGCGGCCAAGCCGTGTTGCTGAAAGGCGGTCTCGACTTCGGATTGCACCCGCACCATCAGGTCGCGGCGGCGCGAGCGCGACTTGTTCAGCGCTTTGGACAGCACCTCATAGCGCCAGGGGTGTAGAAACCGGAAACACAGGTCTTGCAGTTCGCGGTAGGTGTGGTTTAGCCCAAGGCGATAGGCGATGGGTGCGTAGATTTCGAGTGTTTCGCGGCTGATGCGGCCCCATTTGTTGCGCGGCATATCGCCCATGGTGCGCATATTGTGGGTGCGGTCGGCGAGCTTGATCAGAATCACCCGCACGTCCTTGGCCATGGCCAGCAGCATCTTGCGGAAGGACTCGGCCTGGTTTTGTTCTCGGCTGTCGAATTCGAGCTTTTCGAGTTTGGTTAGCCCGTCGACCAGTTCGGCAACAGGCGCTCCAAAACGTTCGATCAATTCGGCTTTGCCAATGCCGCAGTCTTCAATCACGTCGTGCATCAGAGCAGCCATGATGGCCTGGGCATCCAGACGCCATTCGGCGCACTGCGCCGCCACCGCGATCGGATGGGTGATGTAGGGGTCGCCGTTCTTGCGCAACTGGCCCAGGTGGGCTTCGTCGGCCAAGCGGTAGGCCTGGCGGACCAAATCGATATCGGTGCCGGAGAGGTGGTCGAGCCTGCCCAGCAGTGCAGCAAAACTGGCCGCAGCCGCACTGTCTGCTGGGCGCGCTTGGGGCGCAGAAGGATCGATCACCGGGGGAGTCATGGCAGCTACTGTAGCGTTTATGCTGCGTATTCGCTGTCGCAGAGTGTCAATGGCGGCGATACAACAAAAAAATACCGCCCGAAGGCGGTATGGCTGCAGCGGTGTTGGCCCGGCTCAGGTCGGCACCTTTTTGAGCATTTCCAAGCCCACCTTGCCATCGGCGATCTCGCGCAGAGCGGTCACGGCCGGCTTGTTCTTGGTTTCGACGCGCGGGGTGTGGCCTTGGCTCAGCATGCGGGCGCGGTAGGTGGCGGCCAGCACCAACTGGAAGCGGTTGGGGATCTTTTCCAGGCAGTCTTCAACGGTGATACGGGCCATGAGGGCTCTCCGGTGCGGTGATCAAAGGATATTCAGGGCGCCAAACACATCGCTGCGGGCGATGCGCTGCGCGCTAAAGCGCAAGCGCTGGGCATGAACCACGGCTTTGAGGTCAAACAAAGCGCGTTCAAACAATTCATTGATTATAACGAAGTCGAAATTTTTGGCCTGTGCCATCTCTTGGGCGGCGTTTTGCAAACGCACTTCGATGACCTCGGCGCTGTCCTCGGCCCGTCGCTCCAGACGCGAGCGCAGTTCGGTCCAGCTCGGTGGCAAAACAAAAATCAGCACCGCTGAGGGAAACAGGCGTTTGACCTGTTGCGCGCCTTGGTAGTCGATTTCCAGCAGCACGTCCACGCCTTGGCTCATGCGCTGCTCGATCGCGGATTTGGAGGTGCCGTAGAGGTTGCCGTGCACTTGCGCCCATTCCACAAACGCGTCCTGCGCGATCATCTGATCGAAGGTGTCGTCGCTCACAAAATAGTATTCACGGCCATGCACCTCTTGGCCCCGGGGCGCGCGGGTGGTGTGGGAAATCGAGGGCATGACACGGGCGTCCAGCTCCATCAGCGCCTTGACCAGGCTGGATTTGCCCGCGCCGCTGGGCGCGGCCACCACAAACAGATTGCCAGGGTATTGCATCGTCATTCCAGGTTTTGCACCTGCTCGCGCATTTGCTCGATCAGCACCTTCATGTCCACCGAAATCCGGGTGAGTTCCAGGCTGGAGGATTTGGATCCCAAGGTGTTCGCTTCGCGGTGCAGTTCCTGGATGATGAAATCGAGGCGTTTGCCCATTTCGGTGCCTTGGGTCAGCAGGCGCTCAATTTCATCGAGGTGGGCGTGCAGGCGGGTGAGCTCTTCGGCCACGTCGATGCGGATGGCAAAGGCGGTGGCTTCGGTGAGCGCGCGCTCACGGGCGCTGTCAGCGGCGACGTCGGTTTGCCCCAGGGCCTCGTTCCAGCGCTCCAAAAAGCGCAGGCGCTGTTGTTCCACCAACAGTGGGATCAGCGGTTGCGCCGTCTGCGCCAGCACCCGCAGTTGGCGGGTGCGGTCGAGCAGGGTGTCGGCCAGGCGCTGACCTTCGCGCTGGCGCGAGGCCAGCAGTTGCGCAACAGCGTCCAGCGCAAAACGCTGTAGCGCTTGGGTCCAGGCGCTGGTGTCGGTGTCGCGCTGCTGGCCCCACTGCAAGACCTCGGCCACCGACAGCGGGCGGGCGTCCGGCAAGGCCTGCAACACGGCCGACTGGGCGGTGCGCAACTTGTCCAGTGCGGCGGCGCTGGGCGCCAAGCTGTTGGGTGAGGAGCGGCCTTCGACCCAAGCGCGCAGCTCCACTTTGCCGCGCTTGAGGCGCTGGGTCATGAGTTCGCGCAGCGCGGGCTCGGCTGGACGCAGATCATCGCCGAGCTTGAAGGTGAGGTCCAAAAACCGGCTGTTGACCGAGCGCAATTCGACGCCAATGTGCACTGCAGCGCTGCTGGCCGGCGTGTCTGTTGCGTCCGCTGTGGCTGGGTCTTGCGCCACGGGGCCGTGCACCATGGCGTAGCCGGTCATACTGTAAACTGGCATGAAATCCTTGCAGTGTCGAGAGTGTTTGTTGCCTGAGGCCAGGAGCGCCCACCGATTATGTCAAAGGTCAAGCCTGCGCCCCTGCCGCCCGACACCCAAGTGGGTGGCTACCGCATTGTGCGCAAACTGGCGGCGGGCGGTTTTGGCTTGGTCTATCTTGCCACCGACGCCGATGGCCAGCCGGTGGCGATCAAGGAATATGTGCCGGCGACTCTGGCCACCCGTGAGCCAGGAGAGCGCTCACCCAAAGTGGCGCCAGAAAAGCTCTCGCTCTACCGGCTCGGGCTCAAGAGTTTCTTCGAAGAGGGCCGGGCATTGGCCCAAATCTCACACGCCTCGGTGGTGAGTGTTCTCAATTTTTTCCGTGAGAACGAGACGGTCTACATGGTGATGAACTACCTGGAGGGCGCGTCGCTGCAGGACTACATCGTCACCTCGCGGGATCTCAAGCGCACCAAAATTCTGCGCGAATCGACCATCCGTTCGCTGTTTGACGAGGTGCTGCGCGGATTGCGCATCGTGCACCAGCACAAGATGCTGCATTTGGACATCAAGCCAGCCAATATTTTTATCACCGACGACAACCGGGCGGTTTTGATCGATTTTGGTGCTGCACGCGAGGTGCTGAGCAAAGAAGGCAATTTTGTGCGGCCGATGTACACGCCGGGCTTTGCTTCGCCCGAGATGTACCGGCGCGACTCTTCGATGGGGCCGTGGACCGATATCTATGCGATCGGTGCTTGCATCTACGCCTGTATGCACGGTTATCCGCCACCCGATGCGCCGCAGCGGCAAGAAAAAGATCGGCTGTCGGCCAATATGGCGCGGCTGCGCGGCATCTATTCGGACGGTCTGATTGATGTGGTCCAGTGGTGTATGGCCCTGGATGTGCAAGGGCGGCCGCCGTCGGTGTTTGCTTTGCAAAAAGAGCTGTCGCGTCCCGGCGAGCGCAGCTACACCAAGCTGTCGGTGACCGAGCGCATGCGCTTGCAGTTCGACAGCATGGTCGGGGATGCCACATCGCCAAAGTCCTAGACCGTTTCCAAGACCTGAGCGCTGGTCTTGGGGCCAGTAGGGCTGTCTGAACTATCCGACACAATCGGTGCTTGGTATGCCGCCGCTGATGGCATGGCATTTCGCACAACTGAAGCTATTTTTTTGACTCACCATGACTCTGCTTGCCCGCAGTGGCGGTCGCGCCACCCATACCCTGCGCCCTGTGCGCCTGACCCGCCAGTTCACGATGCACGCCGAAGGCTCGGTGTTGATCGAATGTGGCCAGACCCGCGTGCTGTGCACCGCCTCGGTAGAAGAAAAAGTGCCGCCGCACAAACGCGGCAGCGGCGAAGGGTGGGTCACTGCTGAATATGGCATGTTGCCGCGCGCCACCCACACCCGCAGCGACCGCGAGGCCGCCAAAGGCAAACAAAGTGGCCGCACCCAAGAAATCCAGCGCTTGATTGGACGATCGTTGCGGGCGGTGTTTGACCTTAAGGCTCTGGGTGAACGCACACTCACCATCGACTGTGATGTGTTGCAAGCCGACGGTGGCACCCGCACCGCCAGCATCACCGGCGCGTTTGTGGCCGCTCACGATGCCGTGGCCCAACTGCTGGCGAGTGGCAAGTTGACCGCTTCGCCAATCCGCGACCATGTGGCGGCGGTCTCGGTGGGCATGCACCAGGGCGTGGCCCTGTTGGACCTCGACTACAGCGAGGACTCGGCCTGCGATACCGACATGAATGTGGTGATGACCGGCAGCGGCCATTTTGTAGAAGTGCAAGGCACGGCTGAAGGTGCGGCCTTCAGCCGACCCGAGTTGGCGCAGCTGCTCGATTTGGCCGAGCAAGGCATTGCCGATCTGGTGCGTGCCCAACAACAGGCGCTGGGGCTGTGAGCGGCGCCTCTCTGGACCGGCGCCTGGTGCTGGCCTCCAGCAACGCCGGCAAACTGGCCGAGTTACAGGCCTTGCTGGCGCCGTTGGGTGTGGCCTTGGTGCGCCAAGCCGAGCTGGGCGTGGGCGAGGCGCCCGAGCCGCACCGCACCTTCATTGAAAACGCCTTGTCCAAAGCGCGTTTTGCCGCCGCCCACACCGGCTTGCCCGCCTTGGCCGATGACGCCGGCCTGTGTGTCGACGCCTTTGGCGGCCTGCCCGGGGTGGACACGGCGTATTACGCCACCCAGTTTGGCTACCCCAAGGGCGACGAACACAATGTGCGCGCCTTGTTGGAGCAAATGCAGGGCCAGAGCAACCGGCGCGCCGCCTTGGTCAGCACCTTGGTGGCGGTGCGCAGCGCCGACGACCCAGAGCCGCTGGTGGCGGTGGGCCGCGCGCCTGGCCTGATCACCCTGGCGCCGCAGGGCGATGGTGGCTTTGGCTTTGATCCGGTCATGTTCTTGCCCGAACTGGGCAAAACCTTCGCCGAACTGCCGGCAGAAGAAAAAAACCGCCACAGCCACCGGGGCAAGGCGGCGCTGCGCATGCGCGAACTGATGCGCGGGTGCTGGTGGTCCAACACTTGACGGCTGAACGGCGACGATGAGTACCCGTTCGATACCGATCAAGACAGAAGCTGAGCCATCCGCCGGCGCCGACTGGCGCGATGTGGCGCACTGGATGCGCCCCGGCACCCTGCAGCTGCAGGGGCTGCCGCCGTTGTCGCTGTATATCCATTTGCCCTGGTGTTTGCGCAAATGCCCGTATTGCGACTTCAACTCCCACGAATGGGGCACCAACAGCGGTGAATTGCCGGAATTGGCGTATCTGGAGGCGCTGCAAGCCGATCTGGTGTCGGTGCTGCCGCTGGTGTGGGGAAGGGCGGTGCACACGGTGTTCATTGGCGGTGGCACCCCCAGCCTGTTTTCGCCGGCCGGCATTGAGCGCTTGCTCAACAGCGTGCGCGCCTTGTTGCCACTGGTGCCCGACGCCGAAATCACCTTGGAGGCCAACCCGGGGACGTTTGAGAAAGACCGCTTTCGGGCCTACCGGGCGGCGGGTGTGACCCGGCTGTCGATTGGGGTGCAGAGCTTTTCTGACGCCCATTTACAGGCGATTGGCCGGGTGCACGACGGTGCCCAAGCCCGCGCGGCGGTGGCGGAGGCGGCCGAGTGTTTTGACACCTTCAACCTCGACCTGATGTACGCCTTGCCGGGGCAGACGCTGGCGCAGCTGCAAGCCGACCTGGCCACCGCGCTGTCGTTTGCGCCGCCGCACCTCTCGGTCTACCACCTGACGCTGGAGCCCAACACCTATTTCGCCAAATTCCCGCCCAGCTTACCGCCCGAAGACGAGGCTTGGGCCATGCTGGACGCCATCACCGAAGGCACCGCTGCCGCTGGCTTGCAGCGCTACGAGGTGTCGGCTTACGCGCGCACAGGGCACCGCTGTGGCCACAACCAGAACTACTGGCAGTTTGGGGATTACTTGGGCATCGGCGCCGGTGCCCACAGCAAGCTCAGTTTTGCCCACCGCGTCATGCGCCAGGTGCGGCTGCGCGACCCGCGCCGCTACATGGAGGGCGCGGCGCGTGGCGACGCGGTGGCGCAGACCGAGGCGGTCAAACGCAGCGAGTTGCCGTTTGAGTTCATGCTCAATGCCTTGCGCTTGCGCGACGGCTTTTCGCTGGCGGACTTTGCCGCCACCACCGGACTGCCTTTGTCGACCATCGACGCGCCCATTAAAAAAGCCAGCGCGTCGGGCTGGCTGGTGGTCGATGGGGATTGGGTGCGCCCCACCGAGCGGGGATTTGATTTTTTGAGCGACGTGCAGTCGCTGTTTTTGCCCGATTGAGCGCCGCAGCGAGTGCGGCGCGGTGGCAACTCAGGACGCCAAGCGCAGCGGCTGGCCCATGCCCATGCCAGGGGCGCGCACGCCGGGCAGGGTGGTCCAGGCGTCCCGGATGTCGCTCATCAGGCCGTGCACCTCGTCCAGCGCTTGCAGATCGTCGTTGGCGTTGATGTGCAACAGCCGGCGGGTGATGTAGCTGTAGAGCTCATCCAGGTTCTGCGCGAGTTGGTTGCCTTTGTCGAAGTCCAGCGCGCTTTGCAGGCCCAACACAATGCGGCCGGCTTTGGTCAGGGCTTTGGACTTGGCCTCGATGTTGTTGCGCTGGATGTGGCCGCGGGCGAACGCCAGGCTTTCCAGAAAACCGTCGAACAGCATCAGGATCAGCTGAGCGCTGTCGGCGGTGGCCACTCCGGTGGTGACTTGAACGGCGGCGTAGCTGTCGAGGGCGTGTTTGTGTAGGCGCATGGTGAACTCCGAATGAATCAATCTCTGCAAGAGGTATCGGAGTGCCGGCGCTGAACTTTAGCCCGGCGGCGCTTGGACCGCCGGTGGTGGCGCCTGCGCAGGGCCGAGCAAGGCCTGGACGTAGTCGTTCTCGATCGGCACGCCTGTGCGGTCGTGCAGCTCCATACAGGCCAGCTCCAGCGCCTGCTGCAATCCCGGGTCTTCGGGGGGGGTGCCGGCCGCCAGATCCTGGGCACACTGGTAAACCGCCTGCAGCGGGTTGCTAGGCAACCAAGACTCCACCTTGCCGCGCAAGGTCTGCACCTGCCTGGGGTTTTTGGGTGTGCCAGCAATGCCTTTTTTGCCGTCGGCCAGACCTTCCTCAAAGGTTTGGACAATGTGGCGGTAGAGCACGGCTGGGTAGCTGTCGCGCGCCGCTTCGATCTGTTCGGGCCCCACATCGGGCAGCGGTTTGCCGGCCATCACATCCCACAGCTTTTTGCCAGAGAGGCCACCAAACGGTCCCACAACGGCGGTTTTGGGCTGGTTCTGCAACTGGGTGATCGCCTCGCGGGTTTGTTGCTCCACCTGGCTGAGCCGTCCCGCCAAATAAATCAACAGGATCACGACCACCAGCAGCCCCAGGGCCACCAGGGCCAGCGCCACCAAATTGAGGCTGGAGGCCATGGTCAGTCTTCCCCCGCGTTGTTGTGCAAAGGCTGTGCTGCGGCGTTGTGCTGACCGTCTAGGCCAATTTCTTCTCGCAAAAACTGCAGCACTGGCAGGCTGTCGGTGAGTTTGATGTGTTCGATGAACAGGCGATCGGCCAAGCCTTGCATGGCCCCGATGACCTGGGGCGCGTCCATTTGCATGCGCTGGTAGAGAGCGCCTAGGGCAAACGCCTCAGTCACAAATTCCTCGGGCAGATAAACACAGACATCCTCGCCCTTGGTGGTTTTGACGTATTGAAAACACGAGGCCTCGGGGGGCTCTGGGCGGGTTTGCCCTCTGGCGATCGACAGAGCCACCTGATCCAAGTAGGCGGAGGTCAGCTCGGCGCCAGCGATAAACGTTTTGTCCAAGTGGTTGCGGCACAACAGTGCCATGCGCACACGCAGGCTGCGCGCCTCGCGGGTGTCTTGCGTCAGAGAAACCACTTTCTCGTACGCTGCGGCCGCCAGGGTTTTTTCATCGGTCTGAAATTTCTTGAAGAGCGATAACAAAAGTAGTGACCCGCTGGTTCTGAGTGCCCTGGATTAGATCTTCAGTGTCGTTCTGAGCTTCTTCACCGTGGCGCTGAGGAGTTGACTGACCCGGGATTCGCTTACCCCCAAGATCTCGCCGATTTCCTTCAAATTGAGCTCTTCAACATAGTATAGGGACATGATGAGCTTCTCTCTATCGGGAAGCTCATCAATCGCTTCTGTGACCGCGTCCATGAACTCGGCATGCTCGACCAGCGCTTGCGGCTGCAAGCTGGCGTCGTCGGCCAGGGCCATCACCTCTTCTTGCAGGTCCTCCATGGAGTGGGTTTCGGCGCGGTGGGCCTGGCCACGCTCGTGGTGCAGGGCGTCAATGGACAGGCCCATGAACTCGGCGATCTCACTCTGGGTCGGCTGGCGACCCAGCTCAGCGGCAAGCTGGTGCTGCGCCTCGCTTTCGCTGCGGTTGAAGGACACCGCCGAGCGCGGCAGGTAGGACAGGCGGCGCACCTCGTCGAGCATGGCACCACGCACCCGGCGCAGGGCGTAGTTCTCAAACGCATGACCCAGGGTCGGGTCGTAAGAACGCGCGGCCTCGATCAGGCCGAGCATGCCGACCTGGATCAGCTCGTCGAGGTCCATAAAGGGTGGAATGCGGGCCTTTAGGTGGATCGCCACCCGCTTGACCATGGGCATGTGCGAGAGCACCAGCTGCTCTTGCCGGGTGTCGCTGGCTTCGTAGAGTTCCAGTGCGGCGGCCATGGTGTCACCTGCTGAGCGTGGGGGTTTGCAGCATGCGCTGCATAAAAAATTGCAGACGGCCGCTGGCTTGCTCGATCGGCGGCAGGTCTTCGACCGATTGCGCCAGACGCCGGAAATCGGCCGCGCCTTTGCTGCCAGGGGCCAAGTCGAGCACGGTTTTGTATTTGCGCTGGGCGGTGAGCACCAGTTCGTCGCTTTCGATGCTGCCCAGATGGCGCACCGACTGCCCGAGAAAGCGGGTGCAGACATCGTTCATGCGGCCAAACAGCTGTTTGCCTTCAAGGGCGCTGTCCACCATGTTGGGAATCAGGTAGATCTCGTCAAGCTCCTCTTCGAGCGTCATGACCTTGATCAAACCGTAGGCGTCGGCGATGGAGGAGGGCTGATCGCACAGCACCACAAAACGGCGCTGGCAGGCGGCCATAAAGGCCAGCACCGGCGGCGAGATGCCCGCTGCCACGTCGACGATCAGGTAATCGATCGGCTCTTCCAGATCGTCAAACGCGTGGACGATGGCGCCGATCTGCGCCATGTCGAGCGCGGCGGCTTCGCGCAGCCCCGACACACCAGGCACCAGCGACACACCCTGGGGTGTGATCACCGCCACTTCTTGCAGCGTTTTTTCGCCGCGCAGCACATGACCAATGTTCCACGGGGTTTTGACGCCCAGCGAAATTTGGGCATTGGCCATGCCCAGGTCGGCGTCGAGCAGCATGACCTTGCGCCCGCGCAAGGCCAAGGCGACGGCCAGGTTGACCGACACCGTGGTTTTGCCCACCCCACCCTTGCCACTGGCGATGCCAATGACTTGTGGACAGCTGTGTTGTGATTTCATGGTGACTCTCGGATAGCGGCAATAGAGGCGTCAGGCAGCGGCCCATTGAGGGCGTGGCCGGTGTTTGGGCGCGGCGGTACCCAGCGCATCGCTGCGCCTTCGCTCGGGCTCCTTGAGCTTGAGCACGATCGCGGGTGGCGGCGTTCGCAGCGCCGCATGGGCGCGCGCTTGTGCCGCCGCATCCCGGGGCGCGGCGCTGTGGGCGGGCGGCGATGTGGTTGGCGCGTGGGCATGTTTGTGCCCACCCAGCGCAGGCCCACCCAGCGCGGGTCCGTCAAGTGCAGGGGCGTCTGGCGGCAGCGCCTCGGGCGGCGGCAACACCGCCTCCACCGGCGCCATGGCGCGGTCGAGCAAGGTGTCCGCTCGCCAGCGTTGCAGGGGCGCCTGGGCATGTGGACTGTCGGACAGCCCGGCAATGGGGATGCGCTGGTTGCACAGCTGTTGCAGCAGGCCCCAGGGCTGATCGCTCTCGTCGATTTTAGAGATCAGCAAGCTCTGCCATGGCAGGCGTGCGTCCTGCCAGAAACGGCGCACCGTGGCCGGCGACGCGTCGGCGGGCAAAACGGTGTGCAGGCCGATCTGGGGCCATTGCTCCAGCAGCGTTTGGGCGTGGCGCAGAGGTTCGGTGCCCGGGGTGTCGATCACCACCAGCACCCGGTCGCTCAATTCGTTGAGCAGGGTTTTGAGGGCGTCCGGACTGTTGGCCCGGTAGGCGGGCACACCGGTTTGGGCGGCCAGCATTTGGGTTTGGCTCCAGGCACCAGGGCGCTGGTCGCAGTAGCTGATAAGCGCCAGTTGGTCGCTCTCGTGGTCTTGGGTGGCCTGTTGCAGCCAGCGCGCGGCCATCAGCGATTTGCCCGCACCCGAGGGGCCACACAGGGCGTGCACGCCGGACAGTGGCAGGGCCAGCGCCTCGGCTTGCAGGCCAGCGGCCAGGGCGTCGCGCACACGCCGTGCGCCGTCGGCCACGTCGGTGGCGGTCTGGGCGCTCTCCAGCAGCAAGGCGCGCAGGGCGGCGGGCGCGCCGGCTTGGTCCAGCGCCGCCATCAGGGGGTCGGCCACTGGATGCCCAGCGCTGCCCGCTTGCAGCTGCTGCAGCTTCAGATTGGTGACAAATTCTTGCCGCAGCGCGGCGATTTCGGCGCGCACCAAGTCCACCAGTTCGCGCCCGCGCTCGGCTGGGGCGGTGTCGGCGGACGGCGTCTGCGCTGTGCTTTGCGCTGCAGGGGGGGCTGGGTCACGCACTGGCGCCGAGGCGTTTGTGCGGGTGTTGGCAGTGGTGCTGTGGGCCACGGTTGTGTCGGTGTTCGGCGGGTCGGCCGGTATGGCTTGTGCGGCCCGGCGGCGGCGCGGTGTCGGCTGGCTGGCCATGGCCTCGGCGTCCACGGTGACCGTTGCGCTCGCGCTGGGGTGCCGGCCTGTGGTTTCGGCGGCCGTGGTCACCACCGCATGCGCTGGCGCAGCCGGACGGCGCTTGGCAGGGGCGCCCACCGGCTTTGCGGACGAGGGGACTGCGCCCAACGGCTCGGCGGTAAGGGGTGCATTGAGCACCGGTGCAGCGGCGGTTTTTGTGTGGCCCGTCGCCGTGTTGCGGCGGCGCGCGGTGGAGCGCGGTGCGACCGTAATGTCGCCCACACCGGGCACTTGCCAATCTTCGTCCAGCGCCTTGGCGAGCTGGGCCGTGGATGGTGCTGCTTCGACCGGGGCTTTGCCCGCTGCGGCAGCACTGCGGCGGCGCTGTGGCGCAGGCGGCTTCTCTTGTGCGGGTGCACCCATGTCCGCCAGGGTAGGAATGGCCAGGTCGCCCCAGAACACGGTGGTTGTGGGCTTGTTGGCCCGGCCGGTGCGTCGGCCGCTGGCGCTCGGGTTGGCACGTTCGCTGGGTGTTTCGCCGTGCGCCTGCGTGGGCGCAGGCGCTGCGCTGCGCTCCACCCGCCGCGCGGTGCTGGGGGCAGGGCGGCTTGGGGCCTCGGCCACCGCCGCTTGGGTGTTGCGCACCAAGGCCATGGCCTCTTCAAAGGCCTGCATATTGCCGCTGGCGGGCGCGGCCATGCGCGTTGGCTCCATGGCCTGGAAGCGCGCGCTGGGCTCTTCGCGCACCAGCGCGGCCGGTGCTTCGGGAGCGATGTCGATGGCCACAATCAACTCGGTTTGGCCGTCGATGCTGTGGTTGGCGATCACCAAGACGTCGGGGCCATATAGCGCCATGGCTTTTTCTGTGGCCGTGCGGCTGTCGCGGGCGAGGATGCGCTTGAGTTCCATGGTTCAGCACTCCATCAGTTGCTGCGGTTGTTATCGGCTTCGACAGTAAAGACCACCTTGACCGCCTGGTCGTCCGGGATTTCGCTGTAGGACAGCGTGGTGATGTCCGGAATGCGCGGGCGGATCATGCGCGAGAGCCAAGCGCGGATGTTGGGCGAGACCACCAGCACGGCGGGCAAACCACTTTCTTCCATTTGCCGCGCGGTGCGCCGCATGGCGCCGAACAGGCTTTCCGCAAGTTGGGGTTCGATCACAGGTGCCATATTGCCGTTGCTTTGCATGAACACGCTATGCAAGAGTTGTTCCAGGTTGGGCGACAGGGTCATGACCGACAGGGTGTCGCGGTTTTCCAGCAGGTTTTGGATGATCATGCGCCCCAGCTTGGGCCGGACCATGGCTGTCAGCTGCTCCACGTCCTGGGTGCGGGCGGCGGCTTCGGTCAGTGCTTCGGCCACGGTGCGCATGTCGCGGATCGGCACCGATTCGGCCAGCAGGTTTTGCAGCACACGTGTCATGTTGCCGACGCTGATCTTGGCTGGCACCAGCTCTTCGACCAGCTTGGGCGATTTGGCCGACAGTTTGTCGAGCAGCTTTTGGGTTTCGTCGTGGCTCAGCAGTTCGGCGGCGCTGTCGCGCAGCACTTTGTTAAGGTGGGTGGCCACGGCGGTGGCGGCGTCCACCACGGTGTAGCCCAGTGAGCGGGCTAGGTCGCGTTGTGAGGGCTCGATCCACACCGCTTCCAGACCAAAAGCCGGCTCGCGGGTGGGGGTGCCTTCTAGGCTGCCGTAGACCTTGCCCGGGTTGATGGCGAGTTCGCGGCCGGCCTTGGCCTCGCCGCGGGCGCGCACCACGCCGTTGAGCACAATGTTGTAGCTGTCGGGCGGCAGGCTCAGCACGTCGCGGATGCGCACCGGCTGCACCAGGAAGCCCAATTCGGCCGAGAGTTTTTTGCGCACGCCCTTGACCCGGGTCATGAGCTGGCCACCGGTCTCGGTGTTGACCAGCGGGATCAGACCGTAGCCAATCTCCAGGCCAATCAGATCGACCGACTCCACATCGTCCCAGTCCAGCTCCTTGGGAGCGTCGGTCTTGGGTGCGGCGGCGGCCTGCTGGGCGGATTCGCCCACCATCTGGCCTTTGAGCACCATCAGGCCCATGCCGGCGGTGGCGGCGGCCAACAGCAAAAACACCAAGTGCGGCATACCGGGAACAATGCCAAGCAGCCCCAGGATGCCGGCCGCAATAAAGAGCGCCGAAGGGTTGGAGAGCTGCGACTTGGCCTGTTCAGTCATGGACTCGGCGGTGGTCACCCGGGTCACGATGATGGCGGTGGCCAGCGACAGGAACAAGGCGGGGATTTGGGCCACCAAGCCGTCGCCAATCGTCAACAGCAGGTAAATGCGGCTAACTTCCGCCAAAGGCAGGCCATGTTGGCCCATGCCAATCACCAGGCCGCCGATCAAGTTGATCAACAGAATCAGCAGGCCAGCCAGGGCGTCCCCGCTGACGAACTTGGACGCACCGTCCATGGAGCCAAAAAAGTCGGACTCTTGTGAGAGCTCTTCGCGCCGCTTTTTGGCGGTGTCTTGGTCGATGATGCCCGCACTCAGGTCGGCGTCGATGGCCATTTGTTTGCCGGGCATGGCGTCCAAGGTAAAACGTGCGTTCACTTCAGAGACCCGGCCCGCACCCTTGGTCACCACAAAGAAGTTCACGATCATCAAAATCACAAAGATGATGAAGCCGACCAGGTAATTGCCGCCGATCACAAACTCGCCAAAAGCGCTGATCACCTGCCCAGCAGCTTCCGGGCCAGTGTGGCCTTCGACCAAGATGACGCGTGTTGACGCCACGTTGAGCGCCAATCGCAGCATGGTGGCCATCAACAGCACGGTCGGGAAGGACGAAAAATCCAACGGCTTGCGGGTATTGATGGCGATCATGATCACCACCAAGCCGGTCAGGATGTTGAAGGTGAACAGCAGATCCAACAGCAGCGGCGGCAGGGGCAACACCAACATCGCCATGATGACAAGCACGATGGCCGGAATGCCCAGGCCCGACTTGTCGTAGCCGGACAGGCGCTGTCGGAGCGTTGACAGGGAAAGCGTGCTCATAAAACGTTGGTATTGGTTTGTGAGAGGGCCCATTGGGCTGTGGTCTGAGGCAAGCAAACCATGTGCCATGCCAATCCGACACCCGCCGGGCGGCAGCCTTGTGCAGCCACAGCGGCTTGGCCCCTTTTTTGCGTAAACCTTGTAGATGCCTCAGCAGCGGCAACAACTTGCCCCGTGTGCTAGGGCGGGTAGGCGCGGTTGGAGGCCGCCATGGGCAATTGCGAAGCCAGTGCCCATGTAAAGAATTTGCATGTATTTTGCGCACAAAAGGACCAAGAAATGACAACATTGATGACAGATGCGGTGGCTTTGTCGATGGACATGCCGGCCGCACAGGGGCCTGTGGTGACCCATCCGGGGGCTGGTGCAGCCTTTGCCGCTCAACTGGGGCAGGCGCTGGGGCGGCTCGGCGAGGGGCAGTCTCTTGCCGCTGGTGTGCCGGGCTTGCAGGCGACGGCGCTCAGCCCTGGCCTGCAGGTGCTCACGCCAGTGGATGCGGTGACCGACCCCCAAGCCCTGGCCGATTTCGCCAAGTCGCAAGGCATCGACGAGTCGGCTGTCCAGTGGCTGTTTCAGCGCGAGACGGCCATCACTCCTCATGTTGCCTCCCCGTCCGCGCTGGCCACAGCCTTGGCCGGCGACGGTGCTGCCGTTGGAACGCCCGGGGGCGAAGTGCTGCTGGCACCTTCGCCAGTGGGGCAAGGTTTGGCCGAGGTGGAGGCGGCCCAGGCGGTTGGCATGACCCCGGCGGCGCTGATGCTGCAGCGTAATCCGTTCGCCGACTCCGGCCAAAAGGTGGTCACACCGGCACCCGGTGCCAACACCCTGGCGGCGGAGCAAACACCAGCCACAGCGGGCCAGCCCTTGCTCAGCGATGCCCTTGCTTCGCCGGCACCGGAGGGCGAGGGTGCCGAGGCCGCTGTTGATGCCGATGCCAACACCGGCGCCGAAGCCGCGTTGCCAGGGCTGGCAGCCTTGGCGGTGTGGACCAACGAGCGCTGGGGCAGCGCGGCCCAGCGCAGCGCGCGCGCCGAGGCACCGGTGGCGCCAAGCGATCCCGCTTATGGCTTGCCGCAAGTGAACAAAGTGATGCGACCCGAACTGGCGGTCATGGTCCAGAAAATGGTGGCGGCTCAAGACGCTGGCCAGCGCAAAGCGGCTACCCATGTGGATGTGCTGGAGCTGGACCCCGAGTTGCAGGCCGATCTGCGCAATTGGCTGGACGATGGTGTGCTGGAGCCGGTGACCGCCGAAACCCGCCCAAGCGCTCATGCCCAGGCATCGGCGGCGCTGTCACCGCAAGCCACAATGGTCAAGACCGATGTCGCGCCCCAGGCCATGGTGCCGGCTTCCAATGCCGCAGAGCGCGCGGAAAACCTGCAGGCGCTGGCCCAACGTGTGGGCCAAGCGGTGGGGCAGCGCCTGGTGTCGATGATCGAACGTGGCCATTGGAATGTGAAGTTCATGCTCAAGCCCCAGCAGCTGGGCGAGATCGAGGTGGATTTGCGCATGCGCTCTGGCGAACTGGATGCGGCGTTTCGTGCCTCCAACGCGTTCACCCGCGAACTGCTGCAAGACGGTTTGCCCCGTCTGCGCGAGGTGATGTCCAACATGGGCATGGATGTTGCTTCCATGCATGTCGGAAACGGTCAAACACAGCAACATGGCGGAAAGCCGACAAGCCAACCGCCTGCGTCCAAAGGGCTTGTTGCTGCATCCGCCGGTTCCGCTGAAGCGCCGGTATCGGCGCCAGTGAGGGCCCAGCGTGTGGGCCAAGATGGTTTGGATGTGTTGGTGTGATCGGACGCACCACTGGAGAAAACAATGGCAGAAGAGAACGGCGAAGAAGAGGTCAAAAAAGGCAAACCGATTGTCAAGATCATCCTGATCGTGGTCGGTGTGTTGCTGCTGCTGGGCATTGCAATCGGTGGCACCTTGTTTGCGACCGGTTTTTTTGATCCCAAGCCCGACGAAGCGGCCAAGGCCAAGCTGGAGCAGCTGGAAGGAGAGGCGGCCGCAGCGGCTGGGGAGCAGACCGGTGAAGTGGGGCCGGATGGCAAGCCTAAAGAGCCCAAACGGGTGACCAAGGCCACCCCAGAAGCCGAAAAATTTGAATACACCTACAAAGAAATTGAGCGCGAGTTGCTGGCCAATTTGACCAATTCGCGCAAGGTGATGCAGGTGCAGATTGCCTTTATGACGCGCTACGACGAACGGGTCTTCAAAAACGTGGAAAAACACGCATTTGCCGTGCGCTCCGTGACCCTGGACATCATGCGCCAGGTGACCGAGGCCGATCTGGAGCGGCCGGATTTCCGCAAAGAGCTCGCCGAAAAAATCCGAGAGGGTGTCAATGCCAAGCTTGAGAGTCTGGAGGACTTCGGTGGCATTGAAGAGGTGTACTTCACCTCCTTTGTGATCCAGTGAACGGTTCCGTTTTGTTGCCAGGAAAGAAACGCTGCCATGTCCGACAGTCTGCTCACCGCTGAAGAACTCGCCGCGCTGGTCGACGGTGTGGTGACCGGTGAGGTCGAGGTCGATACCGGCTACAACGTCGAGGCGAAGTTCCGCAAGCACGATCTGGTGGCCGAGGACAGCAGCCTCGGGGTGAATGTGGCCTCGATCGACATGATCAACGAGCGTTTCATTCGCCTGTTCCGTCTGGGCATGTTGGAGGTACTGCGCACCAGCCCGCGCATCAACCCCACCCGGGCCCAGATTGTGCGTTTTGGCGACTATTTAAAAGAGCTGCGGGCGCCGTTGTCGGTCAATATTGTGCGCATGGCGCCGCTGCGCGGCTACTCCATGGTGGTGATTGAGCCGACCATGGTGTTCAGTTCACTCGACAGTTTCTTTGGTGGGTTTGGCCGGGGTGTGGGGCAATTGCCGCCCAGCCGCATGTTCACCCTGACCGAAACCCGCATCATCAAAATTATTCTGCAGGTGCTGTTTCGCTCCTTCAAAGAAGCTTGGTCGCCGTTGGCGCCCATCGACTTTGAGCATGTCAGCTCCGAAATCAACCCGCAGTTTGCCCAGATCGCCGATGAAAACGATCTGGTGATCCTCTCGCGTTTTGAGACCGAGGCAACCGCCCAATCGGTGGGGTTCATCGATATGGTGATTCCCTATATGTCGCTCAAACCGATCCGGGATTTGTTGCGCAGCCGGGTACAGACCGGCGACGGCAACGAAGAGTCCGACAAGATCTGGCGCGACCAGCTCTCGCATGCGGTGCAAGACGCCGATGTGGAGTTGCAGGTGGTGTTGGGCAAGGTGCAGACCACCATGGCGCAGCTGCAGACGATGAGCGAGGGCGACATCTTGTATTTCAAGAAGCCGGACTTTGCACGCTTGATGTCGGCAGATCTGCCTGTTTTTGAGGTGGAAGTCGGCAGTCAGAACAACCAAACAGCGGTCTTGCTGGTCAATCCAGTGGCACCGCACCCCCAATAAAGCAGGAGCCGCTATGAACGACAAAACCGTGGAGGCCGATGGCGCACTGGACGGCCTGGAGACGGCCGGTCAGATCCATCCCGACGTGTTGCAGAACATCCCCGTCACCCTTTCCATTGAGGTTGGCCGGGCGGTGATCAAAATCCGCGACCTGATGCGCTTGACCCAAGGCAGTGTGGTGGAGCTCGACCGCATTGCGGGTGAACCGCTCGACCTGTTGGTCAACAACACGGTGGTGGCCCAGGGTGAGGTGGTGCTGGTCAATGAGCGTTATGGCATTCGCCTGACGCGGGTGGTGCCCGCCAGCGATCGGCTCGACAAGCTCTGACCAATCGAACAACACACAGGGAGCATCTCATATGTCAGCGCAAATGGGCTGGAGCGATCTGCTGCAGTATTTCCTCAGTTTTGCCTTGGTGATCGCCTTGCTGCTGGGCTTGCTGTGGACGCTCAAGCGGTTGCAAGGCGGAGCGCTGATGCAGCGCAAGCACCAGCGCCTGCAAGTGCTGGAAAGCCTGAGCCTTGGGCCGCGCCAAAAACTCGCCTTGGTGCGGATCAACGACCAGCAGCTGCTGATTGGCGTGACCGCTGGCCAAATCACCGCCTTGGGCCCATTGCAGACTCTGGCGGACGACACGCCCACACCGGCTGAGGTGTTGCCATGACGATGGGCATGCGGGGCGCCGGCTGGCGCTGGTGGGCTCCTGCCCTGGCGGTGCTGCTGGTGTTGTGCCTGCCCAGCTTGGGCTGGGCCGCCGATTTGCCGGCGGTGCGGGTCACCAACACCAACGGGGGACAACAGTACAGCCTGACGCTGCAGCTGTTGGCCCTGATGACCAGTTTGACGCTTTTGCCGTCATTGCTGCTCATGATGACGTCATTTGTGCGCATCGTCATTGTTTTGTCGATATTGCGCCAAGCTTTGGGCACCGGTCAGACGCCGCCCAATATGGTCTTGGTGGGCTTGGCGCTGTTTTTGTCGCTGTTTGTCATGTCGCCGGTGCTCACCGAGGTCTACCAATCGGCCCTGGTGCCTTTTATGAACAACACCATGGGTTTTGAGCAGGCGCTGGCGGCGGCCGAAAAGCCGATTCGTGGCTTTATGTTGGCCCAAACCCGGGAAGACGACATCGCCATGTTCATGGAAATTGCGCGCAATGCGCCTGTGGCCAGTGCCGACCAGGTGCCGTTCACCACCCTGGTGCCGGCCTTTCTGACGTCTGAGCTCAAGAGCGCCTTCACCATCGGTTTTTTGATCTACATCCCTTTTGTGGTGATCGATCTGATTGTGGCCAGCGTGCTGATGGCCATGGGCATGATGATGTTGTCGCCCATGATGATTTCGATGCCCTTCAAGCTGATGCTGTTTGTGCTGGTCGACGGCTGGAGCCTGATCATGGGCTCGCTGGCGTCCAGTTTTGTGATGCCCTAGAGGAGAGCGGCCATGATGGACACCGCGATGGTGATTGATTTGGCCCGCCAGGCCTTGTGGGTGACGATTCTGGTGTCGGCACCGCTGCTGGGCATTGCGCTGGCGGTGGGTCTGTTCATCGGTATTTTCCAGGCCGCCACCTCGATCAACGAGATGACGCTGAGCTTCATTCCCAAAGTGCTGGCGCTGGCCGGCGCTCTGGCGCTGTTCGGCAGCTGGCAAATTGTGACGCTGGTGGACTTTGCCCGCTCGGTGTTTCAGCGCATTCCAACGCTGTTCAACTGATTTGGCGGACGATGTATGCAGTTGCTGGCGCCAGAGATCGTCGAGAGGTTCTATACCTTTCTCTGGCCGATGCTGCGCATTTCGGCCCTGATGATCGCTGCGCCCATTTTTTCGCTGCCGGCGTTCAACCTGCGGCTGCGCATTTTGACGGCGCTGGTCCTGGCGTGGTTGGTCTATCCTCTGCACAGCTGGCCTGTCATTGATCCGACATCGGCCCAGGGGCTGCTGGAGATCTTCAACCAGTTGGCCATTGGCCTGATGGCGGGGCTGATTTTGCAGATTGTGGTGGCCACCCTGGTGGTGGGGGGCCAGACGCTGGCGGCCTCGGTGGGTTTGTCGATGGCCAACATGATCGACGCCAATATGGGCAACGTGCCCGTCATTTCACAATTTCTGATTGTGCTGGCGAGCTTGGTGTTTGTGGGCGCGGGTGGCCATGCCATTTTGTTGGGTCTGATCTTGGAGAGCTTTCACACCCTGCCGGTGGGCACCTCCATCCTCAGCCAAGACAGCTATGGCTTGGTGGTGCGCTGGAGCTCGATGATGTTTTTGGGCGCGGTGTTGATTGCGCTGCCGGTGATGGTGGCATTGCTGTTCATCAACGTGGGCCTGGGGGTGGTCACCCGGGCAGCGCCGAGCCTCAATATTTTTGCTGTCGGTTTTCCGGCCATGATGCTGGCCGGTTTCTTGCTTCTGTGGTTGGCCATGGGCGCCATTGTGGGGCGCATGGAGTGGCTCTGGTTGCAGGGCTTTGATGTGGTGAGACAACTGCTGGGGGTCCAAAGTGGCTGATACCGCACAAGAAAGAACCGAAGAACCGACCGCGCGGCGCTTGCAAAAAGCCCGCGAGGAAGGGCAAGTCGCGCGCTCGGTAGAGCTGCCAGCGGCAGTGATTCTGATCGCCTGCTTCACCCTGTTCATGGTGGCGGGCGGCTGGCTGGTCAACCGGATGACGGCCTTGTTTGCTGGTGGTTTTGTGTTTGACCTCAAAACCATCGAACAGCCGCAGATGTTGCCCGCCACTTTTGCCCACCACGCTGGGCAGGGGTTGATCCTGATGCTGCCGGTTTTGGGATTGACATTGGTGTTGGCAGTGGTGGCTTCGGGCATGACCGGTGGGTATCTGTTTTCGCTCAAGGCGGTGCAGCCCAAGTTCGACAAGATCAATCCCATCAACGGGTTCAAACGCATGTTTGGTCCCAAAGCGCTGGTGGAGCTGGTCAAGGCCTTGCTGAAGTTTGGGCTGGTGGCCACCGCCTTGTGGTTCATGCTCATGAGCCATTTGGAGGAGCTGGTGCTGCTTGGTCGCATGGGCTTGGAGCCTGCCTTGTCGCTGGCCGGCACATTGATCGCCAAATCGGCGCTGGCGGTGTCGCTGACGCTGGCGCTGATTGCGATGATCGATGTGCCCTACCAAAAGCACCAGTTCATGAAGAACCTGCGCATGACCAAGCAGGAAATCAAAGACGAAATGAAGGACATCGAAGGGCGCCCGGAGGTCAAGGCCCAGATCCGCCGGCGCCAGCGCGAGATGGCCAACGCCCGCATGATCCAGAAGGTCAAGCAGGCCGATGTGGTCATCACCAACCCCGAGCACTTTGCGGTGGCGCTGGAATACGACCCCAACGGCGACAGCGCGCCCATTCTGGTCGCCAAGGGCTCAGACCACATGGCCGCCCGCATCCGGGAAGAAGCACGCACCCACGGTGTGTACCTCTTCTCGGCGCCTGAGCTCGCGCGCGCGCTGTACTTCACCACCGAGGCTGAGCAGCCAGTGCCTGAGGCGCTGTATCTGGCTGTGGCCCAAGTGATTGCCTATGTGTTCAGCCTCGAAGGCGCACAGCCGGGGCAAGCTGGCATGGCCAAGCCCACGCCAAAAGTGCCCGATTCGATGCTGTTCGATACCGAAGGTCGCCTGTTGCAGGCACAAGCCGCCTGATGGCAGCGCACTGAGGAGAAATTGCCATGATCCAGCGCTCCCCTTTTGCCACCGACAACGTGGCCCAGCAGTTCAGCAGCGATTGGGCCCAGCAGGGTTTTCGCAGCGAAGACGAAGCCTTAGAGCTGAACGCCTTGGTCGATGAGCTGATTGACCAGCGCCGCCACGTGGCACTGTCCAGCCGCGACCCCGACACCTTGGACCACTACAGCCGCTTGCTGGTGCGCGACTTGCGCCAGCGCCCTGGAGTCAAAGTGGTGCCGTATTTCCCCAGCAGCACCGATATGTTGCTGACCCGCCTCAATGAGCTGTTGGCACAGACCACCATTGCCCAGGCCATGCGCCGAGATCCGGTGGCCGAGCGTGTGGTGCATGTGTTTGTGTTGCACGACACGCCCTCCCTGGCCAATGCCGAGCTGACGCTGTTGGTGCAGCTGATCAACGACCTGCCAGGCACCGAGCTGCGGCTGGTGCTGGTTCTCGACAGCGAAGATACCCAATTTGCCCGCCTGCCCTTGCTGGGCAAGCGCGCCCGCCATTGGGACATTGCCGCCCGTGCCCCTGTCGACTTGCCGCAGGACCGCGGCGCCCCGTCCGAGGCCAGTGGGGTTCCAGTGCTGCATGACCGCTTGTCCAGCGACGGTACCACCGGCGCCAAGACCGATGAGCGCAGCAGTTGGTGGCGCCGGCTGTGGCGCCCGGCCAGCCAGAAAAGCGCTGCGGTGGTGATGGCCATGTTGGCCATGGTGTTGGGCAGTTGGCTGCTGATGCAAGGTGAGCCAGCCCAAGCGGAACTCAGTGCCCAAGCGCTGCCGCCGCAGCGTTTGTGGCAAGGCGCCTTGCACACGGCTGCGCTGCGCGACGGCCTGGCTGGCGAACAAAGCAGCCCTTGTGGCAGTGGCGATTGGCTGGGCGCCTCGCGCTGTCCGCCGCCGCTGAGTCCGTCGTGAACGCATTTTGATGGGCGAGTGAGCATGGCCAAGTCCAAATTGATTGCTAACCAGTCGCCGCACGCCGTGGCCTTGTCGGGTGACGGCTTGGCTTCGCGCCGCAAAAGCGGCAACAAGTCGAAAAAAGCGGCGGTGGATGCCGAGCCGGTGGTGGCGACCACCCCCGCGCTGGCTCCGCCATTGCGGCCAACACGCCGACCGGTTGACCGGGCGGCGCCACCGCCCGCGCCAGCGGCAGTGCCGGTGCCCGCACCCGCTGCCGAGCCCCCTGTGGTGGCGGTGGTGGCGCGCAAACCCAGCACCCGCAAAAGCACGCCCAAGGGCCCGTCCCTGAGTCCGGCCGTTCAAGAGCGCATGCGCGCCATGGCCGAGCGGCTGCACACCGTCCGATCCCACCTCGCCGACATCGAGGCCAAGCAGCGCAAGCCCGGCGCGCGCAGGAGAACCCCATGAGCAACCCAGACACCCCCGAGAGCCAGACCCCGCCCAGCACCGACGCCACCGAGGCGGGCAGCGGATTTGTGGCGGCACCCGCGCCCGAGGCGGTCGATGCTCCCGCCGAGGCTGGCGAAGCCACCGAGCCTGCCGTGGTGGATGCGGTGACGGCCAACAGTGCGCCGGCTCCGGCCCCCGCGCCTGTGGCGCGACCAGTGCCCACCAAACCGGGCAAGTTTGACCAGATCGAGGCCCAGATGGAGTCGGTGGCAGCGCTGGTGTTGGACGCCGGTGAGCTGGCCGGGCGCAGTGCCCAGGCCACACTGGACCTGGGCGACCAGCTCAAGAGCGCCTGTGGCGACCTGGAAAAAATCACCCAAACCGGCCACAAAAAGCTGCAATGGCTGCTCATTGGCGCCGGGTCGGCCATGATCTTGGCCTTGTTCTTTTTTCTGATCATGGGTGTGCGCATGGTCAGCCGCATCAACCAACTCGACGCCATGGTGATCGAGGTCGGTAAAAAAGTGATCGAGCTCAACACCGGGTTGGCGTCGCTGGACACCGTCAACACCACACTGACCGAAATGGCCCAGCGCCAAGAGGCCTTGCGCCAGGCCAGCTCCGAGATCGAAGGCCGCATCGAGGCCTCCCTGAAACAGTCCGAAGAGCTGGTGCAAAAAGTGCCCGAACAAACCGCTCAGCAGGTGGCCGCCACCAGCGAAAACCTGGTCAAACAGGTGCAGGGCATCAGCAGCCGGCTGCAGAGCCAGGCCTCGGCGGTGCAGACGCTGTCGCGGGACGTGCAAGCGCTCAAAGGCTCGGTGAACAATGTCGACAAGCTCAACCGCGATGTGCAGGCTTTGGTGACGCTGCAACGCGAGCGTTATCTGGAAGCCTTGCAGAAAAATCAGGCCGCAACGGCGGCCGCCCAAGCGGCCCGAGAAGCGGCCACGGCCACACCACCACCGCGAGAGCGGCCACTGCAGTATCCCCGCGCACAACCCGGTGCTGCGGCCAATTCCGCAGCACCACCTGGCGCGGTGGCTCCTGCGGCAGCCCCTCCTGCAACACCTGCCGCACCGGGGCGCAGCCCTTAAGCCCAGCCACAGCGGAACACCAGCGCGGGCCGTCCCGCGCGCCAAACAGCCGCTCTGCGCAGCAGACACAAAAAAAGCCCATCGCAAGATGGGCTTTTTTGATGGAGGCGCTGCAGCCCCTCAGTGGAACTTGCCTTCGAAGCAGTGGCGCACCTCGTGGCCCAGATAGTTCACGCCATACGCTGGCGGCGTGATCACCGTGCACTCCATGCGAGCCAAGTTCCAGTAAGCGCAGGCCATGGGCTTGGAGTAGGGGGTCACAGGCACACCCGTGAGCCGCGAACACAGCGCCTCAGCGTCTTCGCGCGCCTGCCACAGAATGCGCGGCGCACCCATGATGCGGGCTTCTTTCTGCACCGGTTCGAAATACTCCAAGTCGGCTTTGGGGGGCTGCATGGTCATGCAACCCGTGCTCAGCACAGCCGCTGCCAGCAGCAGCACACGGCGGGAGGATACAAACAGCGTGTTCATCACAGACGTCCTTCGAAGCAGTGGCGCACCAGATGGCCCATGATGGAGTGGGTGGTGCGGCTGGAGGTGTAGATGGTGCAGCTGTTGTTGGCGGTGTTGACCACCGCACAGCCTTGTTGGGGCAGATCCAGGTCGGTGGCACTGGTGCTCTGGGGGCAGCTGCTGTAGTCGCTCACGGTTTCCCACTGCACCACCGGCTGGCGCAGCTGACGCTGGGCGATATCGCGGGCGCGCAGTTGGCGCAGATCAAAATCGGGCACGGCTGCACTGGCGCCCAGACTGCTGCGGCCCAAGGCGGGGGCGGCGTTGTCCACCTGGGCGCAGACCGCGCTGCTGCCCAAGGCGCCTGCCAGAGCCAACACCCAAGCGGCGGTGTGGCCTACCAGATTCTGAGAGATTTTTGCCGTTGCTGCCATTTCAGCCTCCACAAATAACATTTGTTTGTTGTTTGTGATTTTATGGAGGCTTTGAGGTTTTTGAAATGGCTTGAATGAATGCTGTATCTTTGCAGAAAAACCCTTTGTTTACAGTGATTTATGTAAAAACGTAACGCCAATTTAGCACTCTGATTTGCCAGATTTCAGAGGTGGTATTCATCAGTTTAATAATCAATATGTTTATTGATATTTTTAAATAAAAAAAATGATTTTAAAGTGACAATATATGGCGTTGTTTTCGTGAGAAAAATCACGATGAGGAGCCGCGCCGCTGTGGTGTGGATGCACCTGTACCCCAAAACAAACAGGGCGACCCAGAGGCCGCCCTGCACAAAGAGTGCCCGGTAGCCCCGGGCGGGCCTCACTGCAAGAAGCCGATGCGCGACTTGGCACCCCCCTGGCGCGGCAGGTCGGCCGGGTCGATGGCGTAGCGTTGCGCCAGCCGGGCGTTGCCAAAAGCGGTCATCAGGGCGCGGCGCATCTTGCGCGGCGCCAGTGTGGCCAAGGCGTCGAGCACATCGTCGCTGGGCTGCGGCGCAAAGCGCTGGCCCCAGTCGTGTTCTTGGCAGATGCTGCGGTAGAGGTGGGCCGCGATCTTGCGCGCCGCCTCGGCGTCGGGCGGCTGTATCTCAAACACATTCATGCGGTTGAGGATGGGCTCGGGAATGCCGCGTTCGTCGTTGGCGGTGGTGATCCAGATCACCTGGCTGGCGTCGATCGGCACCTCGGCGTACTCGTCGACAAAGCCGCTGGCGGTGTCGTGCTCGAGCAGGCTGTAGAGTGGACCCAGTGGGTCGTACTGGGCGTCGGCGCTGGCCTTGTCGATTTCGTCGACCACGATCACCGGGTTGGCGTACTCGCCGTCCACCAGCGCTTGGAACACCTTGCCCGGTTTGGCGCCTTTCCATTGCGAGGACGAGCCCGACAGCAACCAGCCGGCGGTCATGCTGCTCATGGGCACCAGCTGCATGCAGGTGCCCAACAGTTCGGCCACTTGTTTGGCGAAGTGGGTTTTGCCCACGCCGGGCGGGCCGAGCAGCAGCAGGGGTGTGAGCTGCAGGCTGTCTTGGCTGTCCTGGCACAGCGCCACATGCCGTTTCACGTCGTCGAGCACCTCGGTGAAGTTGGGAAGCAGGTCATAGAGGGATGCCATCTCGGGCACGCCCGAGGGCTTGACCGCAAACCGTTCTGGGCCACGCTCCAGCATGCGCTGGTAGGTGGTGCGCAGGCCTTCGTGCTCGCGCTCGGCGCCGCTGGCTTGCAGTTGCGCGAGCTTGCGCTCCACGTCGTGAGGCCGGTAGACCGAGCGCATGCGGGCGATGGGCAGTTGGATGGCGGGACCAAGGGGAACCAGTTCCTGGGTGCTCATGGCGTGCTCCTGGTGGGTGAACAAAGAGGCGCTTCACAGTGGCGCTTTCATTCAAGCACAAGCTGTGCCGAGTCTCAATGGGGATGGCGCCTAAGCGGCATCACCGGAGCGACAGGTGCCGCACCGGCAAAAAAAACCGCCCGAAGGCGGTGGTGCAGGTGGCAGGGTGTTGCCGCTGTGCCGGCTCAGGCCTTGCCGTCGATCACCTGCTGCAGCTCGCCCGACTGGTACATCTCCATCATGATGTCGGAGCCGCCGATGAACTCACCGCGCACATACAGCTGCGGGATGGTGGGCCAGTTGCTGTATTCCTTGATGCCCTGGCGGATGCCGTCGTTCTCCAGCACGTTGACGGTTTTCAGCGTTTTGGTGTCCACACCGCAGGCTTTGAGCACCTGCACCGCGCGGCCCGAAAAGCCACACATCGGGAAGCTGGCGCTGCCCTTCATGAACAAGACGATGTCGTTGCCCTTGACCAGTTGGTCGATTTCCTGTTGCGCGTCGCTCATGGCCATTCCTGTCTCAGTCAAAAAACACCGGGCGGCAGGCCCGTGCAAAACCCCGATTATCGCGCCACGTCCCAGCGCCCACCGCTGCAGCGCTCAATGCCCGCAAGGTCCTTGCGGCTGTCGACGGCGCTAAAGCCTTGCGCTTGCAGCAGCGCACGCACCGCGTCGGCTTGGTCGTGGCCGTGTTCCAGCAGCAGCCACGCGCCGGGCCGCAGGTGCGCCGGCGCGCCAGCGACGATGGCGCGGATGTCGTCCAGCCCATCGGCGCCAGACGTCAGGGCCGAGCGCGGCTCGTGCCGCAGCGCCGCCAGGTGCGGGTCGTCGTCGGCAATGTAGGGCGGGTTGCTCAGCACCAGGTCAAAACGCTCGCCCGGCACCGCGTCCCACCAAGAGCCATGCAACCACCGCAGCGATGTGTGCAGGCGCTCACCGTTGGCGTGGGCCACCGCCAAGGCGTCGGCGCTGGCGTCGCTGGCGCTGACGCGCCAGGCCGGGCGCTGTTGTGCCACCGCCAGGGCGATGGCGCCGCTGCCGGTGCCCATGTCCAACACCTCAAGGCGGTCGCTGTTGGTGCCCAGCGTGAGCGCCCACTCCACCAAGGTTTCGGTGTCGGGGCGCGGCGCCAACACGCGGCGGTCGACCCGCAGGTTCAAGCCGAAGAATCCCTGCTCACCCAAGACATAGGCCATGGGTTCGTGGTCCACACAACGCCGCTGCAGTTCGGCGAAGGTGAGCGCTTGCTCTGGTGTCAGCGGATCGGCGCCGTGCGCCAGCAGCCAGGCGCGGTCGTGGGGCGAGCGGCCCAGCGCGTGCAGCAGCAGCATCTGCGCCTCCAGCCGCGACAGGCCCGAGGCTTGCGCCGTGCGCAGAGCTTGTTCCAGTGAGTGGGCACTCGCCATCACAGCCCTTGCGCCTGTTCCAGATCGGCCAACAGCTCGGCGCCGCGCGCCACCCGCAGCGCGTGGATCACGCCGTCCAGATCGCCTTCCAGAATGTTCTCCAGCTGGTAGAGCGTGAGGTTGATGCGGTGATCGGTCAGCCGGCCTTGGGGAAAGTTGTAGGTGCGGATGCGGTCGCTGCGGTCGCCGCTGCCGACCAGGCCTTTGCGGGTGGCGGCCTCTTTGGCGGCGCGTTCGCTGCGGTCTTTTTCCGCCAGCCGGGCGGCGAGCACCTGCAGCGCTTTGGCCTTGTTGCTGTGCTGGCTGCGGCCGTCTTGGCATTCGGCGGTGAGGCCGGTGGGCAGGTGGGTCACGCGCACCGCAGAGTCGGTTTTGTTGATGTGCTGGCCGCCCGCGCCGCTGGCGCGAAAGGTGTCGATGCGCAACTCGGCCGGGTTGAGCTTGACCGCTTCGGTCTCGTCCGGCTCGGGCATGACCGCCACCGTAGCCGCGCTGGTGTGGATGCGGCCCTGGGTTTCGGTCACCGGCACGCGCTGCACCCGGTGGCCACCCGATTCAAAGCGCAGCAGGCCATAGACGCCGCTGCCGCTGTCGTCCAGCGCGCGCGAGGCGATGCGCAACACCGCTTCTTTGTAGCCACCCAGCTCGCTCGGCGACTCGCTCACCAGCTCCACCTGCCAGCCTTTGTTGGCGGCGTAGCGGCTGTACATGCGCACCAGATCGCCAGCAAACAGCGCCGACTCCTCGCCGCCGGTGCCGGCGCGCACCTCCACAAACGCGGCGCGCGCGTCGTCCGGGTCGCGCGGCAGCAGGCGCTGCTGCAGCTCTTCGTCCAAGGCGGCAAGCTCTGTCTGCAGCCGCGGAAGTTCCTCGCGCGCCAGCTCGGCGAGTTCGGTATCGGCGCCCGTCAGCCAGCCTTGGGCCTCGGCCCATTCGGCTTCCAGCGCTTGGTGGCGGTTAAAGCGCTCCACCAGCGCGCTGGTGTCGGCGTGTTCGCGGCTGAGCGCGCGAAAGCGCTCGATGCTGTCCATCACATCGGGGGCGGACAGCAGGGCGTCGAGTTCGTGCAGGCGTTCGCGCTGGCGCAGCAGGGCGTGGCGGACAAAAGGTTTCACGGGGTGGGGGTCAAAAAAACAGTGGGGCGCCGGCGCGGCGCAGGGGCCGGTCAGCCGGCACAAGCGGCGGCAGCGCCGCTAGGACTTGTCGCGCAGCAGCAGGCGCGACACCCACTGCGCGGCCGAGGCGCGTTGCTCGGTGTCGCCGGTGTGCAGCTCGGCCAAGGGGCCGTGCAGCATTTTTTGGGTCAGGGCGCGTGCCAGCGCTTCCATCACCGCCTCGGGCGCCTCGCCCTTGGCCAGGCGCTTTTGCGCTTTGGCCAGTTCGGCCTGGCGCCATTGCTCGGCTTGGCTGTTGAGCTGCTGGATCAGCGGCACCACACCCTGCTCGGGGCTGCGCTGGTCCATCCAGTGCATAAAGCTCTGCACCCCGGCGTCGATGATGGCCTCGGCCTGCGCCACCGCCGCTTGGCGGTTGTCTTTGCCGGTTTGCACCACCTGGGCCAGGTCGTCCACGGTGTAGAGGTAGACGTCGTCCAGCGATTTGACCTCCAGCTCAATGTCGCGCGGCACCGCCAGATCGACCATGAACATGGGGCGGTGGCGGCGCTTTTTCAGCGCCCGCTCCACCGCGCCCAGGCCGATGATGGGCAGGGTGCTGGCGGTGCAGCTGACCACCGCGTCGAATTCGTGCAAGCGGTCGGGCAGGTCGGCCAAGCGCAGCACCTCGGCGCCAAAACGCGCGGCCAGTTGCTCGCCGCGCTCCAAGGTGCGGTTGGCAATCGCCATGGATTTGGGCGTTTTGGCGGCGAAGTGGGTGACCGCCAACTCGATCATTTCGCCGGCGCCGACAAACAGCACCCGGATCTCGCCCAAGTCTTCAAACAGCTGGCCCGCCAGGCGCACGGCGGCGGCGGTCATGCTGATGGAATGGGCGCCAATTTCGGTCGAGCTGCGCACCTGCTTGGCGACCGAAAAGGTGCGCTGGAACAACTGGTGCAGGGTAGAGCCCAGCGCGCCGGCTTCGTCGGCGGCGCGCACCGCGTTTTTGAGCTGGCCCAGGATTTGGGCCTCGCCCAACACCATGCTGTCGAGGCCGCTGGCGACCCGAAAGGCGTGGCGCGCGGCCTGGTCGTCGCGCAGCACATAGGCGTGGTCGCGCAGCACATGGGTGCTGACACCGCCGGTGGCGGCCAGCCAGTCGAGCGTGGGCTCCACAATGGCCGGATCGCCCGCGCCATACAGCTCGGTGCGGTTGCAGGTCGACAGCAGCGTGGCCTCGGGCTGGCGCGGCAGGCTTTGCCGATAAGTCTGCAAGGTGGGGCTGAGCTGGTCCAAGGCAAACGCGAACCGGCCGCGCAAATCGAGCGGTGCGGTGTGGTGGTTGATGCCCAGGGTCCAGACGGTCATGTGCCGGATTATAAAATCCGCCCCTTCGCTGTGGTTTTTTCTTCCGCCTCTTGTGTCCGCGCTCGATGTGACCCTGCACCTGCTGAATTTTGTGGCGCCCGCCGTGTCGGTGGCGGCGCTGCTGGCGCTGGTCTTGTGGTGGCGCGCCGCGCATGTGCGGGCGCGCGGCTGGCGGCCTTGGGCCTGGCTGAGCGCGGCGGGTGTGCTGGTGCTGCTGGCGGGCTTGGCGTGGTTTGGCCGAGACGGCAAGCTCGCCACCTACGCGGCCATGGTGGCGCTGCAGGGCACGCTGTGCGCCTGGTGGCGGCGGCGCTGACGCTCAAGGACAACGCCCGTCCAACAAGGCGCGCGCCAACTCGGCAAAGCCCGCGCCCCGCTCGGCGCGGCAGATGAAGCGCGGCCTGTGCCGCAGCCCGGGCAGAAAACGCGCCACATTGGCCACGCCCACGCTGTGCGCCATGTGTTCAAACATCACCTCGTCGTTGCTGGAGTCGCCGACATAGACCCAGTGCCCCAACTCCTGCGCCAGATCGCGCTGCAGCCAGGTGCGCACCGCCCATTGCGCGCCCACCCATTTGTTGTGTTCACCCAGCCAGGCGTTGATGTGGATGCTGCTGACCGTGACCCGCAGACCGTGGCCGCGCAAGGCGTGAACCACCGCGTCGATCTGCGCGGGGGACAGCTGGTGGTGTTCGCTGTGGTCGATGGCGATGTCGGTTTCGCGCCCGGCGCTGTCGGTGGCGCGCTGGGCGGGCGGCAGGCGCGCCTCCACATCGCGCAGCGCGGCTTGCAGGCGCGCCCAGTGCTCGGCGCGGGTGGCGCTGTCGTCGCGGTACCAGCGCCGCACCCCACCAACGGCATCCGCCTGCAGCGCCACCGCGCCGTTTTCGGCCACCACCCCCAGCAAGGGCCAAGCGTCGGGGCCGCTGACGCAGGGCAGGCTCCAGCCCACCGGTCGGCCGGTGACGGCCAGCACCGGCAGGCCGGCGTCGGCCAGCGCCCGCAAAGCGGCGCGGGTCTCGGGCAACAAGGCGCCGTTGGTGGTCAGGGTGTCGTCGATGTCGGTGATGACGCCCCGGATGCCGGCGCGCTCGGCGGCTGGCCAATCGGCCAGCGGCTGTGGAGCCGCCGTGTCAGCGCGGTTCATGGGGCGCAAACAGGTCGACCCGGTCGGTGATGATGCCGTCGGTGCCCAAAGCCTGCAGGTGGGCGGCGGGCCACTCGTCGTTGACGGTGTAGCTCAGCGCCCACATGCCGCTGTGGTGGACCTCGGCCACCCGATCGGCGTCCCACATGGGGTAGTGGGCGATCACGGTTACGCACCCGAGCGCGCGCGCGGCGTCCAGCCACCCGTCCCACCAGGTCTCCAGCAGCAGGCCGCGCGACAGCGCTGGGGCGCTGGCTTGTGCCCCGGCCAAGGCGTCGGGCTGAAAGGAACTGAGCAGGGGCTTGACCGCAGGCTCGGCCCACAGCCGGGCGGCCTCGCGCGCCACCACCTCGCCGGTGTGGCGCTCGGTGCCGGGGGTGGGCTTGATTTCGATGTTGAGGTGGTGACCATTGCCCAGACAAAAAGCCGCCAGCGCCGCCAAGCTGCACGGCGGCTCACCCGCAAAGGCGCGCGAATGCCAGCCGCCGGCGTCGAGCTGCGACAGCGTGTGCCAGGGCAGTTCACCCGCCACACCGTGGCCGTTGGTGGTGCGCTCCAGCGTGGCGTCGTGCAGCAGAAACACCGTGCCGTCGGCGCTCAGTTTGGCGTCGCATTCGAACATGCGGTAGCCGTGCTGCGCGCCCAAGCGAAAAGCGGCCAAGGTGTTTTCCGGCGCGAGTTTGCCGGCGCCCCGGTGGGCGATCCAAAAGGGGTAGGGCCAAGGTGTCATGGCGCGATCATGCCTTGTGTGGGCGGCGCTCAGGCCGACACGCGCAAGCCGGTGGCCGCGTCGAAATGGTGCAGCCGGTCGGCGCGCGGGCTGGCGTGGAAGTGTTCGCCCGGGCGCGGCGCGCTCACCGATTCGTCGAGCCGCAAGGTCAGTGATTCTTCGCCCAGGCGCGCATGCACCAAGCGCTCGGCGCCCAGCAGCTCCACCGTTTCGGCGACCAGCGCCCAGCCTTGGCCCGGCGTGAGGTCCATGTGTTCGGGGCGAATGCCGACGATCTGCCCGTCGACACCGCCCGGCGCGTGTTTCAACAGGTTCATCGGCGGCGATCCGATGAAGCTCGCCACAAAGGTGCTGGCCGGGCGGTTGTAGACCGCCTCGGGGGTGTCGAACTGCTCCATGCGCCCGCCGTTCATCACGATCATGCGCTGCGCCAGTGTCATGGCTTCCACCTGGTCGTGCGTCACAAACAGGCTGGTGATGCCGAGTTCGCGGTGCAGCTTCTGGATTTCGAGCCGCGTCTGGGCGCGCAGCTTGGCATCCAAGTTGGACAGCGGCTCGTCGAACAAAAACACCTGCGGCTGGCGCACGATGGCCCGGCCCATGGCCACCCGCTGGCGTTGCCCGCCCGAGAGCTGGCGCGGTTTGCGGTCGAGCAGGTGGCTCAGCTCCAAAATGCCGGCGGCTTTGTCCACCCGCGCGCGGATCTCGTCTTTGGGCAGTTTCTGGATCTTCAGGCCGTAAGCCATGTTCTCGAACACGCTCATGTGCGGGTAGAGCGCGTAGTTCTGGAACACCATGGCGATGTCGCGCTCGGCCGGCTCCAGGGCGTTGACCACCCGTTCGCCGATGCGGATCTCGCCGCCGGTGATCTCTTCGAGGCCGGCGACCATGCGCAGCAGGGTCGATTTGCCGCAGCCCGAGGGCCCGACGATGACCACAAATTCGCCGTTGTGGATGGTGGCGTTGACGCCGTGGATCACCTGCAGCGATTGTTTGCCTTGGTGGTATTGCTTGATGACGTTGTGAAGGCTCAGACTTGCCATGGTGTGTGCTTATTTCTCGGTGTCGACCAGGCCCTTGACGAACCACTTTTGCATGAGGATGACGACCAGCGCCGGCGGAATCATGGCCAGCATGGCGGTGGCCATGACCACGTTCCATTCGGTGTAGGCCTCGCCCGCGATCAAGCGTTTGATGCCCAGCACGATGGGGTACATGTTCTCGTCGGTGGTGACCAGCAGTGGCCAGAGGTACTGGTTCCAGCCGTAGATGAACTGAATGACAAACAGCGCCGCAATCGAGGTGGCCGACATCGGCAGCAGCACATCGAAGAAAAAGCGCATCGGCCCGGCGCCATCGACCCGCGCGGCCTCGACCAACTCGTCGGGCACGGTTAAGAAGAATTGGCGGAACAAAAAGGTGGCGGTGGCCGAGGCGATCAGCGGCACGGTCAGGCCCGCGTAGCTGTTGAGCATGCCCAGATTCGACACCACCTCGTAAGTGGGGCCGATGCGCACCTCCACCGGCAGCATCAGGGTGACAAAAATCATCCAGAACACCAGGTTGCGCAGCGGAAAGCGGAAATACACGATGGCAAATGCCGACAGCAGCGAGATGGCGATCTTGCCGATGGCAATCACCAAGGCGCTGATCAGGCTCACCAGCATCATCGGGCCGCCCGCTGGCAGCTTGCTGCCCATGCTGGTTTCTCCGCCGAACAGCGCAAGCCGGTAGCTCTCCAGAAAGTGTGAGCCCGGCAGCAGCGACAGCGGTCGGCTCTGCGCAATCTCCTGCGCCGACTGGGTTGAGGCCACCAGCGTCAAATAGACCGGAAACGCCACCACCGCCACACCCAATATCAGCGTGGCATGCGCCAGGAAATCCAAAACAGGTCGTCGTTCAATCATGAGGAAACATCAGCGTGAGAAGGGGCGTTCGTCCGGGACACCGCAGATCCGGCTGAGCCGGTCTGCAGGTGTCGCCCCCTGGGGGGTGACGGCGAAGCCGGCGCGGGGGGAGCCACGGTCAATACTGCACTTTGCGTTCGACATAGCGGAACTGGACCACGGTGAGCGCAATCACGATGACCATCAGCACCACCGATTGCGCCGCCGAACCGCCCATGTCCAGCGCCTTGAAGCCGTCGTAATACACCTTGTAGACCAGGATGGAGGTGGACTTGCCGGGCCCGCCTTGGGTGGCGGCGTCAACGATGGCAAAGGTGTCAAAAAAGGCGTAGACCACGTTGATCACCAGCAAGAAAAACGTGGTTGGCGACAGCAGCGGAAACACAATGGTCCAGAAGCGCCGAGCCGGTGAAGCGCCGTCGATGGCCGCCGCTTCGATCAGCGATTTGGGGATCGACTGCAGGCCCGCCAAAAAGAACAGGAAGTTGTAGGAAATCTGCTTCCACACCGCGGCCATGACGATCAACGCCATCGCGTGTTCGCTCTTGAGCATGTGGTTCCACTCCAGGCCAAGGGCTTGCAGCGCATAGGCCACCACCCCCATGGGTGATGCAAACATAAACAGCCACAGCACCCCAGCCACCGCAGGCGCCACCGCATAGGGCCAGATCAGCAAGGTTTTATAGACGCCGGCACCCTTGATCACCCGGTCGGCCATCACCGCGAGCAACAAAGCGATCGACAAGCCACACACCGCGACCAAAATGGAGAACACCGCTGTGGTTTCAAACGACGCCAAATAAGTGTCATCGCCCCACAGGCGCTCGAAGTTCTGCAAGCCCACAAACTCGGTCGAGATGCCAAAAGCGTCTTGCTCCAGCACGCTTTGGTAGAGCGCCTGACCCGCCGGCCAAAAAAAGAACACCAGCACAATCGCCAGCTGGGGCGCGACCAGCGCCCAAGGCAGCCAGGCCGATCGGAAGCGGACACGTTTTTCCATGAGGACACAACAGCAAAACGGTCACCCGCGCGAGGGCGGGCGACCGGTGTTGGATAAAGGCCGAGCCAACTGGGGTGGCTCAGCGCGCGCTCACATGCGGCCTTGGTTGGCCTTTTGGAAGCGTTCCAACTGCTCGTTGCCGCGCTTGACCGCAGCGTCCAGCGCCTCTTTGGCGGTTTTCTTGCCGGCCCAGACCTGTTCGAGCTCTTCGTCGTTGATGGTGCGGATCTGCACGAAGTTGCCCAAGCGGATGCCGCGCGACTTGTCGGTGGTCTTGCGGATCATTTGCTCGACCGACACATCGGTGCCAGGGTTTTGTTTGTAGAAGCCCGATTTTTCGGTCATCTCATAAGAGGCTTTGGTCAGTGGCAGGTAGCCGGTGCGCTGGTGACTCTTGGCGGCCTCTTCGGCTTTGGACAGGTGGGCAAAGAATTGCGCCACACCTTTGTACTCGGCGTCTTTTTTGCCCGACATGACCCACAGACTGGCGCCGCCGATCACCGTGTTCTGCGGCGAGCCTGGCACATCGGGGTAGAAGGGCAGCGTGGAAATGCCCGATTCAAACTTGGCATTGCGCTTGATGTTGCCGTACAGCGCCGAGCTGCCGGTGGTCATGGCGCATTCGCCAGAGACAAAGGTGGCGTCGGCGGCGTTGCCGCGGCCTTTGTACACAAACAGCCCTTGTTTGGCCATGTTGCCCAGGTTCTCAATGTGGCGCACATGCAGCGGGCTGTTGAAGCTCAGGCGGGTGTCAATGCCTCGCATGCCATTGCCTTTGGTGGCGAATTCGGTGTTGTGCCAAGCCGAGAAGCTCTCGAGCTGGGTCCAGCTCACCCAGCTGGTGGTGAACGGGCATTTGTGGCCAGCGGTTTTGAGTTTGGCCGCTGCCAGTGCCACCTCAGGCCAGGTCTTGGGGGGCGAGTTGGGGTCCAGGCCTGCGGCTTTGAAGGCGTCTTTGTTGTAGTGGAACACCGTGGTCGAGCTGTTGAAGGGGAAGCTCAGCATCTGCCCGTTGGGCGCGGTGTAGTAGCCCGCCACCGCCGGCACATAGGCGTTGGGGTCGAAGGTGACGCCGGCTTTTTTCATGACCTCGCCCACTGGCACGATGGCGCCTTTGCTGGCCATCATGGTGGCGGTGCCCACCTCAAACACCTGCAGGATGTGGGGTGCGTTGCCCGCACGGAAGGCGGCGATGGCGGCGGTCATGGACTCGTCGTAGCTGCCCTTAAACGTGGGCACCACCTTGTATTGGGTCTGGCTGGCGTTGAAGTCCTTGGCTAGGTCGTTGACCCATTCGCCGAGCGCCCCACCCATGGAGTGCCACCACTGGATTTCGGTTTGGGCCATGGCGGGGGCGGTGGTGCTCAGGCCCAAGGCCAAAGCGCCCAAGAGTCGACGCAAGGAATGTGTCATCGGAAAAACTCCTCTGGTGTGTTGAAAACAGCGCTCAGCGTATGTCGCGCCCATGAAAACGCGATTGCAAAAGGCTTTCAATTGCATGACAAGGGGGTTTCCACGGTCCAAGTGGGCTTTCTGTCGCTGAGGTACCATCATAGACCCGGTTTTATTGCGGGTTTTCCCTCAGGATTACATGAACGCCCCCACGCCCCTGCCTCTGCTCTTGACTGAGCATGAAGACGCCCCTCGTCTGCGCGAAATTCCCTACAACTACACCTCGTTCTCGGACCGGGAAATTGTGTCGCGCCTCTTGGGCTCCGAGGCCTGGACGCTGCTCGATGAGTTGCGTGGTGAGCGCCGCACTGGCCGCTCGGCCCGCATGCTCTACGAGGTGCTGGGCGACATCTGGGTGGTACAGCGCAACCCCTATTTGCAAGACGATTTGCTGGGCAGTTCCAAGCGCCGCAAAGCGCTGGTCGATGCCCTGCACCACCGCCTGGGCGAGGTGGAAAAACGCCGCACCCCCCAAGACGACGCCGCGCGCGACGCGTTGGTGGGGCAGTTGCTGGCGCAGGCGCAGCGTGCAGTGCAGCGTTTTGCCCGCTCGTTCGACGAGATGGCGGCCTTGCGCGCCAAAACCCAGCGGGTGCTGGGGCGCCTGACCGCCAAAGACAACATCAAGTTCGATGGCTTGTCGCGCGTGAGCCACGTGACCGACGCCACCGACTGGCGGGTGGAATACCCCTTTGTGGTGCTCACGCCCGACACCGAGGCCGAGATGGCCCACTTGGTCAAAGGCTGTGTGGAGCTGGGTCTGACCATCATTCCGCGCGGGGGCGGCACCGGCTATACCGGCGGCGCGATTCCCTTGACCTGGAAGAGCGTGGTCATCAACACCGAAAAGCTCGAAGCCATGACCGAGGTCGAGCATGTGCAGGCGCCGGGCCATGCGCAGAAGCTGCCGACCATTTGGACCGAAGCTGGTGTGGTGACCCAGCGCGTGGCCGACGCGGCCGAGCGCGCGGGTTTTGTGTTCGCGGTGGACCCCACCAGCGCCGAGGCCTCGTGTGTGGGTGGCAACATCGCCATGAACGCCGGCGGCAAAAAAGCCGTGCTCTGGGGCACGGCGCTGGACAACCTGCTGAGCTGGCGCATGGTGACGCCGCAGGCCGAATGGCTGGAAGTGACCCGGCTGGACCACAACCTGGGCAAGATCCACGACGCGCCGGTCGCGACGTTTGAGCTGCGCTACCTGGCCGCCGACGCCAAGACCCAGCTGCGCACCGAGACGCTGACCATTCCCGGTGCCACCTTCCGCAAGGAAGGCCTGGGCAAGGACGTGACCGACAAGTTTTTGAGCGGCCTGCCCGGCATCCAAAAAGAGGGCTGCGACGGCCTGATCACCAGCGCACGCTGGGTGGTGCACCGCATGCCGGCCCACACCCGCACCGTGTGCTTGGAGTTCTTTGGCAACCCGAAAGACGCGGTGCCCTCGATCGTCGAGATCAAGGACTTTATGTTCGCCGAGCAAAACCGCTCGGGCACCTTGCTCGCGGGCCTCGAACACTTGGACGACCGCTACCTCAAGGCGGTCGGCTACGCCACCAAGAGCAAAAAAGGCAATGGAGGCCTGCCCAAGATGGTGCTGATCGGCGACATCGTCGGCGACGACGAAGACGCGGTGGCGCGTGCCACCAGCGAAGTGATTCGCCTGGCCAACGGCCGCGCCGGCGAGGGCTTTGTCGCGATCAGCGCCGAGGCGCGCAAGAAATTCTGGCTTGACCGCAAACGCACCGCGGCCATCAGCAAACACACCAACGCCTTCAAGGTCAACGAAGACGTGGTGATTCCGCTGCCGCGCATGGGTGAGTACACCCTGGGCATCGAGCGCATCAACATCGAGCTGTCGCTGCGCAACAAACTCAAGCTGTGTGATGCGCTGGAGGCCTTCTTCAAACGGGGCCATTTGCCGCTGGGCAAAACCGACGACGCCAACGACATTCCGAGCGCCGAGCTGCTGGAAGACCGGGTGCAGCAGGCCCTCGCCCTGGTGCGCGAGGTGCGCGCCCTGTGGGGCGGCTGGCTGCGCGACGTGGAAACGCTGTTCCCGCAGCTGCAAGACCACACGCTGCGCGCGAGCTGGAAAACCCAGATCCGCCAGCCGTTGCAGCAGATCTTCAACGGCGCGGCCTTTGGGCCCATCTTGGCCGAGTGCAACGCGATCCACAAACGGGTGCTCAAAGGCCGGGTCTGGGTGGCGCTGCACATGCACGCCGGCGACGGCAATGTGCACACCAACATCCCCGTCAACAGCGACGACTACGAGATGCTGCAGACCGCGCACGAGGCGGTGGCCCGCATCATGGTGCTGGCGCGCAGCTTGGACGGCGTGATCTCGGGCGAACACGGCATTGGTATCACCAAGCTCGAATTCCTGACCGACGACGAGCTGAAACCTTTCGCCGACTACAAGGCCAAGGTCGACCCCGAAGGCCGTTTCAACAAAGGCAAGCTGATGCGCGGCGAGGCGCTGGCCGCCTTGCGCGAGCGCGACGACACGGTGCGCAACGCCGACCTGGCCGAGGCCTACACCCCCAGCTTTGGCCTGATGGGCCACGAGTCGCTCATCATGCAGCAAAGCGACATTGGCGCCATCGCCGACAGCGTCAAGGACTGCCTGCGCTGCGGCAAGTGCAAACCGGTGTGCGCCACCCATGTGCCGCGCGCCAATTTGCTCTACAGCCCACGCAACAAGATCCTCGCCACCTCGCTGCTGATCGAGGCGTTTTTGTACGAAGAGCAGACGCGGCGTGGCATCAGTCTGCAGCACTGGCAAGAATTTGAAGACGTGGCGGACCATTGCACCGTCTGCCACAAGTGCTACACGCCTTGCCCGGTCAAGATCGACTTTGGCGACGTGACCATGAACATGCGCAACCTGCTGCGCAAGATGGGGCAAAAGAGCTTCCGTCCTGGCAATGCAGCGGCCATGTTCATGCTCAACGCGACCAACCCCGAAACCATCAAGATCGCCCGCACCCTGATGGTGGGCGTGGGCATGCGCGCCCAGCGCTGGGCGGTGGACCTGTTCCAAGCGGTGGGTCGCAAACAGACCAGCGCGCCGCCGGCCACGGTCGGCACCGCGCCGATCAAAGAGCAGGTGATCCACTTCATCAACAAAAAGATGCCGGGCAACCTGCCCAAAAAGACCGCGCGCGCCCTGCTCGACATCGAAGACGCGGACTACGTGCCCATCATCCGCAACCCGCAGGCCACCACGTCCGAGACTGAGGCGGTGTTTTATTTCCCCGGCTGTGGCTCGGAGCGCCTGTTCAGCCAGGTGGGTCTGGCGACGCAGGCCATGCTCTGGCACGCTGGCGTGCAAACCGTGCTGCCGCCGGGTTATTTGTGCTGCGGCTATCCGCAGCGCGGCAGCGGCCAGTTCGACAAAGCCGACAAGATCATCACCGACAACCGGGTGCTGTTCCACCGCGTGGCCAACACGCTGAACTACCTCGACATCAAGACGGTGGTGGTCAGCTGCGGCACCTGCTACGACCAGCTGCAGGGCTACAAGTTTGAAGAGATCTTCCCGGGCTGCCGCATCGTCGACATCCACGAATACCTGCTGGAAAAAGGCATCACGCTCACGCCTGAACAGGCCGGCGCCTACCTCTACCACGACCCCTGCCACAGCCCGATGAAGCAGCAAGACCCGATGAAAACGGTCAAGGCGCTGGTGGGCGATCAGGTCTTGGAGAGCAAGCGCTGCTGTGGCGAATCGGGCACGCTGGGGGTCACGCGCCCCGACATCTCGACCCAGGTGCGCTTTCGCAAAGAGGCCGAAATTCGCCAAGGCGAAGCCGCGCTGCGCGACAGCGGTGCGGTGGGCGCACAAGACAATGTGAAGATCCTCACCAGCTGCCCGAGCTGCCTGCAAGGCCTCTCGCGCTACGGCAACGACCTGAACAACGGTCTGCTCGAAGCCGACTACATCGTGGTGGAAATGGCCAAGCACATCTTGGGCGAGAACTGGCTGCCCGAGTACGTGACCCGCGCCAACCAAGGCGGCATTGAGCGGGTGCTGGTGTGAGCGCGTCCAGCTGCGTGCTCTGCGACAGCGACGGCGGCGTGCTGCTGCACCGCGCCGCCGACTGGCGCTTGGTGCGCACCGAGGACACGCCATCGCACCCGGTGTTCTACCGCCTGATCTGGAACCACCATGTGGCCGAGTTCAGCGACCTGAGCGCGGCCGCACGCCACCACAGCATGGACACCCTGGCGCGCTTGGAGCGGGCGCTGCGCGACGCTTTGCAAGTCGCCGGCCTGCCGGCGCGCAAGATCAACCTGGCCAGCCTGGGCAATGTGGTGCCGCACCTGCACTGGCACCTGGTAGCCCGGTTCTACACCGATGCGCAGTTTCCGGCGCCAATCTGGGCGCCTGCGGTGCGCGCCGACGACACCGCCCAATTGCAGCGCTTGCGCGCGGCTTTGCCCGCCCTGGACGCGGCGCTGACCACAGCGGCCACCGCCGCCTAACACCCTTCTTCACCAACAAGGACAAGCCCATGGCCGGACTCGACCGCGACACCCCCAGCCCCGAATCCATCACCCTGCACGGCGCGTCCAAGGTGCTGGAGGTGGGGTTTTCCGATGGCAAGACCTTTTGCATCCCGTTTGAGCTGATGCGCATCTATTCGCCGTCTGCCGAGGTGCAGGGCCACGGCCCTGGCCAAGAGGTGCTGCAAACCGGCAAACGCGATGTGGCCATCGTGGCGCTGGAGCCGGTGGGCAACTATGCGGTGCAACCGACGTTTTCCGACGGGCACGACACGGGCATCTTCAGCTGGGACTACCTCTACCTGCTCGGCGCCAAAGAGGCCGAGCTGTGGGCCGAATACAACGCCCGCCTGCAAGCGGCGGGTGTTGGGCGCGACGATCCCATGCCCGAGAAGGCTGCCTCGGGCTGCGGCAGCCACTGACGCGATAGCATCGCGGCATGGCTTCCACACATTTCGGTTTCAAAACCGTCGACGAGCAAGAGAAAGCGCGCCACGTCAAAAGCGTGTTCGACTCCGTCGCGCCCAATTACGACATCATGAACGACCTGATGTCGGGCGGCTTGCACCGGCTGTGGAAGCGCTACACCATCGCGGTGGCCAACCCGCAGCCTGGCCAGGCGGTGCTGGACATCGCGGGCGGTACTGGCGACTTGTCGTGGGCCTTTGCCCGCAAAGTGGGGCCCACCGGCCAAGTGGTGCACACCGACATCAACGAGGCCATGCTGCGCGAGGGCCGCGACCGGCTGCTCAACGAAGGGCTGGTCTTGCCTTCCTTGGTGTGCGACGCCGAAAAACTGCCGTTTGCCGATGAGAGCTTTCACATCGCCTCGGTGGCCTTTGGCTTGCGCAACATGACCCACAAAGACCAGGCGCTGGCTGAGATGCGCCGGGTGCTCAAGCCCGGCGGCAAGCTGCTGGTGCTGGAGTTTTCCAAGGTGGCGCAGCCGCTGGAGAAGGCCTACGACTGGTACTCCTTCAACATCTTGCCCAAGCTCGGCCGCTGGGTGGCACGCGACGAGGCGAGTTACCGCTATCTGGCCGAATCGATCCGCATGCACCCCGATCAGGAAACCCTGCGCCAGATGATGAAAACCGCCGGTTTTGGCCATGTGGACGTGCACAACCTGACCGCAGGTGTGGTGGCCCTGCATGTGGGCGTGCGTTGTTGAACCCCGAGGCCGACGACAGATTGGTCTTGCACACAAGGAGAGCGTGATGAGCACTGCGGGCTGGCTGGTTTTGGGAGCCTTGGTGCTCGGTGGCGTGCTGTTGGCCGCTTGGTGGAAAGCCCGTGCGGCGGCGTCGGACACGTCGGCACTGCCGCGCTACCCCGACGAAGCGCCCGAGCCGGTGCTGCCCAAAAGCTACAGCCCGCTCAATGTGGGCAACGATGCCTCGGCGCGGCCGTGGGAGTCCGACGGATTGTTGGGGGAGTCCCAGCTTGCACCGGCAACCGCTCCCCAAACGGCCCATGGCTTGGATGTGGACGCCTTTTTGGAGGCTTCCCGGCGCAATTTTGTGCGGCTGCAGGCGGCCTGGGACAAGGCCGATATGGCGGTGTTGCGCGCCATGATGACCGACAGCATGCTGGCCGATATCCAGACCCAGTTGCAAGAGCGCGAGCGCAGCGGTGGTGGCAACCAAACCGATGTGGTGATGCTCGAAGCCAAGCTGCTCAACCTGGAAGACATGAGCGAGGCCTATCTGGCCAGCGTGGAGTTTTCTGGTCTGATCCGCGAAGACCCTTCGGCTGGCCCCAACCCTTTCCGCGAGGTCTGGAGCATCACCCGACCCAAAGAAGGCAGCGGCGGCTGGTTGGTCGCCGGTGTGCAAGCGCTGCAGTGAAGGCCACCGCGCTTGCGCCACAATCGGGGCATGAAGAGACCTTTGCCCTTTTCGCTGCCCTTGCCTCCCTTGCCCGACCTTGATGGGCTGCTGGCGGATTTGCGCCCCCCCGCTTGGCTGCAAGACGAGTTGCAAAACCGGCTCATCCTGCTCCTCAACCATGTGCTGCAGCAGGAGCCCGAGGCCATGGCGCGCTTGCAGCGCCAACGCGGCAAACCGCTGCGGGTGGTGTGGAACACGTTTTCTCTGACGTTGCAGGCCACGCCGGCGGGCCTGTTGGAGCGTCTGGACCACAACGTGCCTGCAGAGCTGACGGCGACGGTGCGCGCCACGGTGTCGGAGATGGGGCGCCAGCTTTTGCGTGGTGAGCGCCCAGCGGTGGATATCCAGGGAGATGTGCAACTGGCGGCCGAAGTGGCTTGGTTGGCCGACAACGTGCGCTGGGACGCTGAAGAGGACTTGGCGCGCCTGTTGGGTGATGCCCCTGCCCATTGGCTCGGTGGCTTGGCGCGGCGGGTGGTTGTGGCGCTGAGCGCCTTTGGCGCCCAGCGGCAAGCCCAGCAGGGTGCGGCCACCGCGCGCACCAGCGAAGCGCCAATGTCCCGCGCACCCGAAGCGGGACCAACATGACCGGTGTGACAGGGCGTTTTTGGCGCGGCATTTTTATTGTTTGGGTGGTGTTGCGCCACGGCCTGGACGAGTTGGTGCTCTCCAGCTTCGAGCACCGTGGCCTGCGGCTGTTGACGCGGTTGGTGTCGGTGGGGCGCAATTTGTCGGCGCCGCGCGGGCAACGCCTGCGCGAGGCTTTGGAGCGCTTGGGTCCAATTTTTGTGAAGTTTGGCCAAGTGCTGTCGACCCGGCGCGACCTGCTGCCGCCCGACATCGCCGACGAACTGGCGCGCTTGCAAGACCGGGTGCCGCCTTTTCCCACTGAGGTGGCCGTGGCCACCATCGAGCGGGCGTACGGCAAGCCGCTGGACGAGGTGTTTGCCCACTTTGAGCGCCAGCCGGTGGCCAGCGCCTCCATTGCGCAGGTGCACTTTGCCACCCTGCGCCAGGGTGCCCACGCTGGGCGCGAGGTGGCGGTCAAGGTGCTGCGGCCCAATATGCTGCCGGTCATTGAAAAAGACCTGAGCCTCATGTGCATGATGGCTGGGTGGGTGGAGAAGCTCTCGGCCGACGGCAAGCGCTTGAAGCCGCGCGAGGTGGTGGCCGAGTTCGACAAATACCTGCACGACGAACTGGACCTGGTGCGCGAGGCGGCCAACGCCGCCCAGCTGCGGCGCAATATGTCCGACCTCCACCTGGTGCTGATTCCGGAGATGTTCTGGGACTATTGCCACACCGAAGTGATGGTGATGGAGCGCATGCACGGCTTGCCGATCAACCGGGTCGACGAGTTGCGCCAACGCGGGGTGGACATCCAAAAGCTGGCGCGCGATGGCGTCACGATTTTTTTCACCCAGGTGTTTCGCGACGGCTTTTTCCACGCCGACATGCACCCCGGCAACATCCAAGTGAGCGTGGCGCCCGAGACCTTTGGCCGCTACATCTCGCTCGACTTTGGCATTGTGGGCACGCTCACCGAGTTCGACAAAGAGTATCTGGCGCAGAACTTCACCGCGTTTTTCCGCCGCGACTACAAACGCGTTGCCGAGCTGCACATCGAATCGGGCTGGGTGCCGGCCGACACCCGGGTGGACGAGTTGGAGTCGGCCATCCGCGCAGTGTGTGAGCCGTATTTCGACCGCCCGCTCAAGGAAATTTCGCTGGGCATGGTGCTGATGCGCCTGTTCCAGACCTCGCGCCGCTTCCATGTGGAAATCCAGCCGCAATTGGTGTTGTTGCAAAAAACCCTGCTCAACATCGAAGGCTTGGGCCGCGACCTCGACCCGGAATTGGACCTCTGGCACACCGCCAAGCCGTTTCTGGAAAAGTGGATGTTGGAGCAGGTGGGCCCCAAAAAGCTCTGGGAGCAGCTGCGCGCCGAAGCGCCGCAATACGCCAAGCTGCTGCCGGCCATTCCCCGGCTGGTGCACGATTACCTGGCGCACCGCCCGGCCACCGTGCAGGCCGAGCTGCTGGCGTTGTTGGCCGAACAACGCCGCACCAACCGGTTGCTGCAAGGCCTGCTGTATGCCGGTATCGGCTTTGCCTTGGGGGTGGCCGTGATGGCACTGGGACCACGCTGGGGCTGGTGGTAAGCCGACGCCGGCCTTGAAACCGGCGCTGTTGGCCCCCAATTGACAGGCTCTTTGAGGCGCCGCGCCAATTTATAATGGCCGGTTTTGTTGCGTTGCTGGGGTGTGTTGTGGGCCAAACGCCCGCCACTGCGCGCCACTGGCTTCTTTTTCACAGGTTCCGCCATGCCGATTTATGCCTACAAATGTGCGTCCTGCGGCCATGCCAAGGACGTGTTGCAAAAAATCTCGGACGCCCCGCTGAGCACATGCCCCGCCTGTGGCGCCGAGGCGTTCAGCAAACAGCTCACCGCCGCCGGCTTTCAGCTCAAGGGCTCGGGCTGGTACGTGACCGACTTCCGTGGTGGCAACGGCGGCACCAGCGCGGCAGCCTCGGGTGCGGCGGGTGCAAGCGGTGCGGCGGCCGCCACCAGCGCGGAACCCGCTGCCGTGAGCAGCAGCGGTGGCGACAGCGGCTCGGGCAGCTCAGCGGCCACCAGCACCCCGTGCGGCGGCTCTTGCGCCTGCCATTGATCTTTTGCGGCACAGCCACTCCATGAACCTCATGCCGTCTTTGCGCAAGTGGCTGTTTGCCGGTTTGCTGGTGCTGGTGCCGCTCATCATCACGCTGTGGGTGCTCGACTGGGTGGTCAGCACCTTGGACCAGACCTTGCACGTGTTGCCTGCGAGCTGGCAGCCCGATCAGTGGATGGGCACCCATGTGCCTGGTTTGGGGGTGCTGTTTGCCTTGGTGGTGGTGCTGACCATCGGCGCATTGGCGTCCAATTTCATTGGCCACCGTTTGGTGACCTGGTGGCACGCCTTGTTGCACCGCATTCCGGTGGTGCGATCGATTTATTCTGGCGTCAAACAGGTGTCGGACACCTTGTTTTCTGAAAAAGGCAATGCCTTTCGCAAGGCGGTGCTGGTGCAGTGGCCGCGCGCCGATATGTGGACCATTGCTTTTCTCACCGGCAGCCCCGCGCCCGAGGTCAGCCGCCACCTGCGCGAGCGCAGTGGCAGCGAGGCCGAATACATCAGTGTGTTTGTGCCCACCACACCCAACCCCACCGGCGGTTATTTTGTGACGGTGGCCAAACACGATTGCATCGAACTCGCCATGACGGTGGACGAGGCGCTGACCCACATCATCTCCATGGGCGTGATCGTTCCTGGGGTCCCAAAACACCCGGCGCGCCCTGCGGCGCCGGCCGTTGTCTGAAACAAGAAAGAAGTTTGTCCATGTCTTCCATGCGCACCCAATACTGTGGTCTGGTGACCGAGGCCTTGATGGGCCAAACCGTGAGCCTGTGTGGCTGGGTCAACCGCCGGCGCGACCACGGCGGCGTCATCTTCATCGACCTGCGCGACCGCGAAGGGTATGTGCAGGTGGTGTGTGACCCCGACCGCCCCGAGATGTTCAAGGCCGCCGAAGGCCTGCGCAACGAGTTCTGCATCCAGATCAAAGGGGTGGTGCGCGCGCGCCCCGAAGGCACCGTCAACGACAGCCTCAAAAGCGGCAAGATTGAGGTGCTGTGCCACGAGATCTATGTTCTCAACGCCTCGGTCACACCGCCGTTCCAGCTCGACGACGAAAACCTGTCCGAGACCACCCGCCTGACGCACCGGGTGCTCGACCTGCGCCGCCCCTATATGCAACGCAACCTGATGCTGCGCTACAAGGTGGCGATGGAGGTGCGCAAGTTCCTGGACGCCAACGGCTTTGTCGACATCGAAACCCCGATGCTCACCAAGAGCACGCCCGAAGGCGCGCGCGACTACTTGGTGCCCAGCCGCGTGCACGACGGCCAGTTTTTTGCGCTGCCGCAATCGCCCCAGCTGTTCAAACAGCTGCTGATGGTGGCCGGCTACGACCGCTACTACCAGATCACCAAGTGCTTCCGCGACGAAGACCTGCGCGCCGACCGCCAGCCCGAATTCACCCAGATCGATATCGAAACCTCCTTCCTGACCGAAGAGGACATCCGCGCGATGTTCCAAGGCATGATGAAAACGGTGTTCCAGAACACGATTGGGGTGGACCTCGGTGAATTCCCGGTCATGCCCTACAGCGAAGCCATGCACCGCTTTGGCTCGGACAAGCCCGATCTGCGCGTCAAGCTGGAATTCACCGAGCTGACGGATGTGATGGGCGATGTGGACTTCAAGGTCTTCAGCGCGCCCGCGCAAATGGGCAACGGCCGTGTGGTGGCCTTGCGGGTGCCGGGTGGCAGCGAGATGAGCCGCAGCGAAATCGACGCCTACACCGAGTTCGTGAAGATTTACGGTGCCAAGGGCCTGGCCTGGATCAAGGTCAACGACGTGGCCGCTGGCCGCGATGGCCTGCAAAGCCCCATCGTCAAAAACCTGCACGACGCGGCGATTGCCGCCATCTTGCAGCGCAGCGGCGCACAGAACGGCGACATCCTGTTCTTCGGCGCCGACAAGGCCAAGATCGTCAACGACGCCATTGGCGCCTTGCGCATCAAAATTGGCCACAGCGAATTCGCCAAGAAGTCGGGCATTTTTGAAGACCGCTGGGCCCCGCTGTGGGTGGTGGACTTCCCGATGTTCGAATACGACGACGACGCCAAGCGCTGGAACGCGGTGCACCACCCCTTCACCGCGCCCAAAGACGGTCACGAAGAGCTGATGGACACCAACCCGGGCCAGTGCATCGCCAAGGCCTACGACATGGTCTTGAACGGTTGGGAACTGGGCGGCGGCTCGGTGCGTATTCACCGCGCCGAGGTGCAGAGCAAGGTCTTCTCGGCCCTCAACATCGGCCCGGAAGAAGCGCAAGCCAAATTTGGCTTCCTGCTGGACGCGCTGCAATACGGCGCGCCGCCGCACGGTGGCCTGGCCTTTGGTCTGGACCGCCTGATCACCCTGATGACCAAGGCCGAATCGATCCGCGACGTGATCGCTTTCCCCAAAACCCAGCGTGCCCAGTGCTTGTTGACCCAGGCTCCCAGCCCGGTGGACGAAAAGCAGCTGCGCGAGCTGCACATCAAGCTGCGCAACCCGCAGCCGGAGTGAGCGGCACTTCGGCTAGGATGAGTGGGCGCCCTAGGCGCCCATTTTTGTTTTTGGGAGAGAAGCGTTGGCCATACCCGATTTCCAAAGCCTGATGCTGCCGTTGATGCAGCTGATCGCCGATGGGCAACCCCATGCGATGCGTTTGGCGACCGAGACGCTGGGCCAGCAGCTGCAGCTCACACCGGCCGAGTGGCAAGAAATGCTGCCCAGTGGACGTGCGCCCCTGTTTTACAACCGCGTGGCATGGGCCAAGACCCATCTGAAGAAGGCCGGTCTGATCGAGCAGCCTCGCCGTGGTGTCATAGCCATCTCGGCCCGTGGCAAACAGGTACTGGCATCCCAGCCACCGTACATCGACATTCGGCTTCTTCAGACCTTTCCAGAGTACCGCCAACCGCTGTCTGGAGCGCTGGCGGAAACCACATCGATCGCACAAACCGCTGCCAGTGAGCTGTCGCCTGAAGAAACGCTGGAAAGCGCGTTCTTGGTGCTTCGGCGTGAGCTGGCCGACGACGTGTTGCTCAATGTGAAGCAATGCAGTGCGCAGTTTTTTGAAGAATTGGTTGTCAAGCTGTTGCTGCGCATGGGCTACGGTGGCAGCCGCGAGGAGGCGGGACGGACGGTTGGCCGGTCTGGTGATGGCGGCATCGACGGCATCATCAATGAGGACCGTCTGGGTCTGGACGCGATTTACCTGCAGGCCAAACGCTGGGAGGGCGTTGTAGGCAGGCCGGAGATCATGAAGTTTGTCGGAGCCCTGGCTGGTCAGCGGGCCAACAAAGGGGTGTTCATCACCACCTCTTGGTTCACACAAGAGGCGCGGGAGTATGCGTCCAGCAGCCAGTACAAAGTGGTGCTGATCGACGGCGCCCGCTTGGCCGACCTCATGATTGAGCACGATCTGGGCGTCTCGGTGGCTGCGACCTACCACCTCAAGCGCATCGATTCCGACTTCTTTGCCGACGAGTGAGCGCGCGCCCCTTCAAAATCCCTCAATCCGTGCTGGTGGTCATCCACACACCCGACCGGCAGGTGTTGCTGATCGAGCGGGCCGATGCGCCGGGGTTTTGGCAATCGGTCACCGGTTCCAAAGACCGGGAAGACGAGCCCTTTGCCGAGACCGCTGTGCGTGAGGTGGCCGAGGAAACCGGCATCGACGCGCAGGCCCCTGGCCATGTGCTGAGCGATTGGGCGCTGGAGAACGTCTACGAGATCTATCCGCAGTGGCGCCACCGCTATGCGCCGGGCGTGGTGCGCAACACCGAGCGGGTGTTTGGCCTGTGTGTGCCGCAGGCGCTGCCGGTGCGGCTGAGCCCGCGCGAGCACCGCGCGCAGGTGTGGCTGCCGTGGCGCGAGGCCGCCGACCGCTGTTTTTCGCCGTCCAACGCCGAGGCGATTCTGCATCTGCCCCACTGGCTGCCGCAGACGTCCTGAAATGGCATCATCGGGCGCATGACCGCACCCGACACTTTCCGCGTGGCCACCTACAACATCCACAAAGGCGTGCAAGGCCTGGGGCCGGCGCGTCGGCTGGAAATCCACAACTTGGTGCACGCGGTGGAGCAGTTCGACGCCGATGTGGTGTGCCTGCAAGAGGTGCGGCTGCACCACCACCAAATGGCCCGGCGATTCGCCCACTGGCCGCGCCAAGGCCAGGCCGACTATTTGGCGCCCGAGGGCTACGAGGCGGTGTACCGCACCAACGCTGTGACCCGCCACGGTGAGCACGGCAACGCGCTGCTCAGCCGCTGGCCGGTGCTGGCCCAAGGGCACGCCGATGTGTCAGACCACCGCTTTGAGCAGCGGGGCTTGTTGCATGTGGCGTTGGCGCTGGGCGAGCGCACGGTGCATGTGGTCGTGGTGCACCTTGGCCTGATCCACGCCAGCCGCGAGCGCCAGGTGCAGCGGCTGGGGCGTTTTGTGGCCGAACAGGTGCCCGAGACCGCACCGCTGGTGGTGGCAGGCGATTTCAACGACTGGGGCGCGCAGTTGCTGCGCCCCATGGCCGATCTGGGCCTGCACACCTTTGAGGGCATTCGCCTGCCGACCTTTCCGGCGCGCTTGCCCCTGCTGCACCTGGACCGCATTTTTGTGCGCGGCCTGCGGCCGGTGTCGGCCCAGGTGCCGCACGGCAAGGCCTGGCGCCGCATGTCCGACCATTTGCCGCTGATCGCGGAATTTGCGCTGTAAGGGCCAAGCGATGGGCCCGGACCACCGCCCGCCTGGCCGTTGGGCCAATGGCCACCAACTCGCTTTGCTGGAGGGCGGCGCCCAGCTGTTCCCGGCCATGGCCGCGGCCATCGACGCGGCGCAGCGCCTGGTGCGGCTGGAGACCTATATTTTTGAATTTGCCGGCGACGCGCTGCGGGTGGCCGAGGCGCTGGAGCGCGCCGCCGCGCGCGGGGTGCTGGTGCAGCTGGTGATCGACGGCGTGGGGTCGCCCCACATGCCAGTCGACTGGCAAGCGCGTTTTGCCAAGGCGGGGGTGCGCTGGCGCCATTACCAGCCGCTCGGGCGCCTGGGCTTGTTGCTGCCCAGCCGCTGGCGGCGATTGCACCGCAAGCTGTGTGTGGTGGACGACACGGTGGGCTTTTGTGGCGGCATCAACCTGATCGACGACCTGGACGATGTGGCGTTGGGCCGCTTGCGGGTGCCCAGGTTGGACTTTTCGCTGCGGGTGGTGGGCCCGCTGGTGGCCGACATGGCGGCCACCATGGACCAGCTGTGGTGGCGCTTGCAGTTGTTGCGGCGCACCCGCCAGCGCGAGTTCCGCGCCGCTTGGCAGGCGCTGCAGCAGGTGCGCCGGCAAGACGATCTGCAGCAGTGGCTGCGCCAGATCGACTGGCACTGGCGTGAGCGCCTGACCGACGCCCCGATGTTGGTGGACGAGGCGCGCGCTGCCCTGGTGCTGCGCGACAACCTGACCCACCGCCACCGCATCGAACGGGCCTACCTCAAAGCGATCGGCGAAGCCCGGCACGAGATTGTGTTGGCGAACGCTTACTTCATACCAGGGCGGCGCTTGCGCAAAGCGCTGTTGTTGGCGCTGGCACGCGGGGTGCGGGTGCGGCTCTTGCTGCAGGGCGAATACGAGCACTTTTTGCAGTACCACGCGGCGCGCCCCGTGCTGCACGCCCTGGCCAGCGCCGGGGTGGAGGTGATGGAATACGCCCCCAGCGCCTTGCACGCCAAGGTGGCGGTGGTGGACGGCCGCTGGGCCACGGTGGGGTCGAGCAATCTGGACCCCTTGTCGCTGCTGTTGGCGCGAGAGGCCAATGTGATGACCACCGACCCGCGTTTTGCCCAGGCCTTGCACCAGCGGCTGGACGCCATCATGGCCAGCGACGCGCGGGCCTTGGACGCCAACGCCCTGGCGGCGCGCCCCTGGCAGCAGCGGGCCTTGGACCGGGTGGCCTACGGCATCATGCGCGCCGTGCTGTGGCTCACTGGCCACCGCTATTGAACGCGCAGCCCCTTCGTGTCCCCATAACCCCAGCGCTGCGAGTGATATCGGATTGTCATGGACAAGGTGTTAGCATGGCCCATGCTGATGAAAACCGATGCCGACATGACACCTGCACACCCCCCGACCGGCGACGAGGGCGTTCCCGTTTCCGTCAAGATCCGCGAGCGCATCAAGGCCGCTCGCAAGCGTTTTCACTCCAACGACAACATCGCCGAATTCATCGAGCCCGGCGAGCTAGAGAAGCTGCTCGACGAGGTGACCGACAAAATGCGCGGTGTGCTCGACAGCATGGTGATCGACACCGAGAACGACCACAACACCGCCGACACCGCGCGCCGGGTGGCCAAGATGTACCTCAAAGAGGTGTTCAACGGTCGCTACGTCCAAGGCCCAACGGTTACCGAATTTCCCAACGCCGAGCACCTCAATGAGCTGATGATCGTTGGCCCCATCACCGTGCGCAGCGCCTGCAGCCACCACTTTTGCCCGGTGATCGGCAAGATCTGGATCGGCGTGCTGCCCAATGAGCACACCAATGTGATCGGCTTGTCCAAATACGCGCGCCTGGCCGAATGGATCATGGGCCGCCCGCAGATCCAAGAAGAGGCGGTGGTGCAGCTGGCCGACCTGATCCAAGAAAAAACCCAGCCCGACGGCCTGGCCATCGTCATGGAGGCCAGCCACTACTGCATGGCCTGGCGCGGCGTGAAAGACATGGACAGCAAGATGATCAATTCGGTCATGCGCGGCGTGTTCTTGAAAGACCCGAACCTGCGCCGCGAATTTTTGTCGCTCATTCCCCGCTAACCCTGATTGCCGCCCACCATGCTGGTTCGCCTTCTTTACGTCAGCCGCGCCGTCGACAACAACAGCGGCCCCGCCATCGAGTCCATCCTGGAAGCCTCGCGCGCGCACAACCTGCACAACGGCATCACCGGGGTGTTGTGCTACGGTGGGGGTATTTTTTTGCAGGCCATTGAGGGCGGCCGCACGGCGGTCAACAACCTCTATAACCACATCGTGGCCGACCCCCGCCACAAAGACGTGGTGTTGCTGCATTACCAAGAAATTGAAGAGCGCCGCTTCGGTGGCTGGACCATGGGCCAGGTCAACTTGTCGGCGCTCAACAAGTCCATCGTGCTCAAGTACTCTGAAAAGCCAGAGTTCGATCCCTACAGCGTCTCGGGCCGGGTGTCGCTGGCGCTGCTGGAGGAGTTGATGGCCACGGCGAGCATCATTGGCCGCGCATAATCACTTTTGGCTTCTGGGGTGTGATTTCACCAGCGCGCCGAGCCGGCGCAAGCCGATCACCCTGGCGCTGGGGCGCCGGCAGGGTTCGGCGGTGTGGCTCAGCGACGTGCTGACCTTCGACACCCACGCCGCTTGGTGCGATTGGTTGGCCCAGCCCGCCAGCGCACACGGGGCCGAGGCTTGGGTGGGCGGGTTTGATTTGCCCTTTGGTCTGCCGCGTGAGCTGGTCGCAACACTGGGCTGGTCCACCGATTGGCTCACTTGTATGCGGCATTACGCCAGCCTGAGCCGCGACCACATCCGTGACACCTTTGCCGCCTTTTGTGCCCAGAGGCCGGTGGGCGGCAAGTTTGCCCACCGCGCCACCGATGGCCCCGCCGGCTCCAGCCCGAGCATGAAATGGGTCAATCCACCGGTGGCTTTTATGTTGCACGCCGGTGTGCCGGCCCTGCTGGATTCGGGTGTGAGCTTGGCAGGCCTGCACCCGGCGGACCCCCAGCGCGTGGCGCTGGAGGCCTATCCCGGTTACTTGGCCCGCAGCGTCATCGGGGCGCGCTCGTACAAAAGCGACGACAAGGCCAAACACACCCCCGAGCGGCTGATCGCCCGCAAAGACTTGGTGGAGGCGCTGGAGCAGGGCAGGGCGCCGCTGCTGCAAGCGGCAGGCTTGCGCCTGCGCTTGACCCATGCCCAGCGCGACGGCTTGGTGGCCGACGCCAGCGGCGACCGGCTGGACGCGGTGCTGTGTCTGTTGCAGGCCGCTTGGGGCCATGAACAGCATGTGCAAGGCCACCCATCCTGGGGCTTGCCCGATCACGACCCACTGGAGGGTTGGATCGTGGGTGTGCCATCGGCGAATTCTTAAGTACCTAAAAACATCAGTTGTGGTGTGTTTCTGGCGGCTGAACCCGTAGGGTGCGCATTTTTTTCAAAAAAGCGCTCAAGTTCCTCTGCGGCGCACCGATCCTGAATCCGACAAGGCCTTAAAGCGTGGAGCACAGCGCTCTGCCCCCATGGCCCAGAAAGGATTCCATCATGAGCAACAACATCACCTCCGTGCCGTCGGCGCCAGTGGCCATGCCCGCCCGTGCCCCCGCACCGCCGGTCGACGCCGCGCCCTCGGGCCAAGCCGAGGCCACACCTGCGGCCATGCCAGGCGCCAAAGCGGAAAAGGTGCCGGAACCTCAAAAGCCAGCGTTTGACGCCAAAGAGGCACAAGACAAGCTCAACGAGGCGGTGGAGCGCATGAACGAACACATGCGCAAGAACAGCTACAACTTGGCCTTCAGTGTCGACAAAGAAGTCGACAAGGTGGTGGTCAAGGTCAAGAACCTCGAAACCGGTGATGTGGTGCGCCAGATCCCCAACGAGACCGCGCTGCGCATCGCCCATAGCATCGAGGACATGCGAGGCCTACTGCAAGACCAAAAAATCTGATCACAAAAAAAGTGATCCAGGCCTAAAGCTCACCGCCCGAACGCCGATTCACCAAGCAACAGGCAATCGAAACTTCGAATCCTGTGAATGACCCGGCAGGTCCTACTCCCTGAAAAGGTTCCTGCCCAACCAAAGTGAAATTTCTCTCTTGAAGGAGTAAGACCATGTCCGTGATCAACACCAACGTCAAGTCGCTGATGGCGCAAAACGCCCTGACGGTGAACAACCGTAGCCTGAGCAAGGCGATGGAGCAGCTGTCCACCGGCAAGCGCATCAACACCGCCGCCGACGACGCCGCTGGCTTGGCCATCAGCAACAAAATGACTTCGCAAGTCCGCGGTCTGAACCAAGCGGTGCGCAACGCCAACGACGGCATTTCGATGATCCAGACCGCTGAAGGCGCCACCCAAGAAATCACCAACATGCTGCAGCGCATGCGTGAGCTGGCCGTTCAGTCTGCCAACGACACCAACACCGACACCGACCGTGGCTCACTCGATGCAGAGTTTGCCCAGTTGTCGGAGGAGATCAACCGCATTGCCGAAAACACGCAGTTCAACACCAAGGACGTGCTCAAGGGCGGATCGGGCGGCTCAGACCAGACCATGAAGTTCCATGTGGGTGCCAACGCCAGCCAGACCATTGAGGTGACCTTCAAGAACATGACCACTGGCAGCGGCGCGGCATTGTCGAGTGTGGCCTGGGCCAGCGGTTCGAGTGGCTTCAACATCTCCAGCCAGACCGGTGCCAACTCGGCCATCACCACCATCGATACCGCCATTGCAGCTGTCGACGAGTTCCGCGCGGACTTGGGCGCAAAAGTCAACCGCTTGACCTACGCGGCTGACAACCTTGCGAACGTGTCGCAAAACACCTCCGCTTCGCGCAGCCGGATTTTGGATGCCGACTACGCCCAAGCCACCACCGAACTGGCGCGTACGCAGATCATCCAGCAGGCCGCGACCGCCATGTTGGCTCAGGCCAACCAGCAACCCCAGTCGGTGCTGTCCCTGCTGCGCTGATCGAAGAAACCGCCGGTGGCAACAGCCACCGGCTTTTTTGAGAGTACACCACCATGACCGCCCAAGCCCAACGCACCGTGTTGACCTACGGCACTTTTGACCTGTTTCACCCGGGTCATGTGCAGTTGCTCAAGCGCGCGCGTGAGCTGGGTACCCGCTTGGTGGTGGGGCTGTCCACCGACGGGTTCAATGCCCTCAAAGGCAAGACGTCGGTCATGAGCTATGAGGACCGCAAGGCCGTGCTCGAGGCCTGCCGTTACGTGGACGAGGTGTTTGCTGAAGAAGATTGGGACCAAAAAGCCGCAGACGCCATCCGCTTGGGGGCCGATGTGTTTGTGATGGGCGACGACTGGGCGGGCAAGTTCGACTTCATGGCAGAGCACTGCCGCGTGGTCTACCTGGCCCGCACGCCGGATGTGTCGTCCACCGAGATCAAGCGGCGCATGCGTGCCGAAACTGGGGGGGCCTTGCACGCTTGACGCCCTCCTTTTCTCCAAGTAAGAAACCCGCCCTGTGGCGGGTTTCTTACTTGGCCTGAACCTTGCTTGAAGTGCCCGTGTCGGGTATCCGACGCCGCCTCAATCTTTTTCAGGACCACGATCATGAGCAGTCGGTCAAGCGCATGGCAAGCCGCTTCGTCTTCGCAGGCGGGCAGCCCGCCGATCACGGTGACCCAGCCGCATCTGCCGCCGCTGGAGGAGTTTTTGCCCTACCTAGAGCAGATCTGGGCGTCCAAGATCCTGACCAACGGTGGGCCGTTTCACCGCCAGTTGGAAGCGGCGTTGGCGGCTTTTCTGGGTGTGCCTTATGTGTGTTTGTTTGCCAACGCCACAGTGGCGCTGGTGACGGCCTTGCAAGCGCTGCGTATCGCCGGTGAGGTGATCACCACCCCGTATTCGTTTGTGGCCACCGCGCATTCGCTGCTGTGGAACGGCATCAAACCGGTGTTTGTGGACATCGATCCGCACACCTACAACCTCGACCCAGAAAAGATAGAAGCGGCCATCACGCCATACACCACCGCCATCATGCCGGTGCATTGTTATGGGCGACCGTGCGACACCGAAGCCATTCAGCGCATCGCCGACAACTACAACCTCAAGGTGATTTACGACGCCGCCCACGCCTTTGGCGTGCAGCGCCAAGGCAACAGCGTGTTGAATGCGGGCGATCTGTCGATTTTGAGTTTTCACGCCACCAAGGTGTTCAACACCTTTGAGGGGGGGGCCATCATTTGCCAAGACCTGCGCACCAAGCAGCACATCGACCATTTGAAGAATTTTGGCTTTGTCAACGAAGTGACGGTGGTGGCCGCTGGCATCAACGGCAAGATGAGCGAATTTAATGCCGCACTGGGCTTGTTGCAGCTCAAACACATGCCGGCGGTGCTGGAGCGCCGTGCGCAGATCGATGCGCTGTACCGCGAACGGCTGGCCGCTGTCGATGGCATCGAAACGCCGGCCTGGCCGGATCAAGACCAGGTGAATTGGTCGTATTTCCCGATCCGCGTCAAACCGGGGTTCGCGCTGGGTCGCGACGCCTTGTACGAGGCGCTCAAACAGCAAGGCATCGCTGGGCGACGCTACTTTTACCCGCTGATCAGCGAATTTCCCATGTACCGCGGACTGCCATCGGCCCAGGCGGCCTTGTTGCCGCACGCCACCGAGGCCTCGCGCGAGGTGATTTGTTTGCCTCAGCATCCAGGGCTCTCTGACTCTGATGTCGATCACATTTGCCAAACCATTGCTGAAGCCGCACAACGCATCAACGTATTGCCGTTGGCGGCTTAATGGTTCAACACACTGGAGTCTCCACCATGAAGCTGTTTGAAGATATTTGTCGTCTTTTGCCGCGACTGAAGGACGATGAGGTGGTACGGTGTCTGAGATTGTTGCAACGGTACCAAGCACATTTCGCCACCATATCCACACTTTTGTATGAAAAATTGTCGAAGGCAGATCAGTCAAGATTTGTCATATGGTTTTTGAAAAGATGAGATCAAATTAATCTCATTAATCAAGTGGAGTTGAGTCTTTATAACAACAGAATTGCGATGGTCAAAGGAGAGGAAAGAGAGGAAATTGAGTACAAAGGCCATTTGTATAAACTTAGAGATTTCGCATCGCAAGGATATCCGTTTAAGTTGCTGGGGTACGACTGGTTCTTGGGTGTTCACGATATTTTTTATGATCAGTATGGATTGGTTGAAAGTGGCTTGACTGAAGGTTCCGTCATCATTGATGCAGGCGCCTTCGTCGGTGATACTGCAGTGCTCTTTAATCATCACCTTGGTGGCCATTGCCAGGTTCACTGTTTTGAACTATTGGATGAAAATTTGGCACTTCTTGAATGCAATGCTTGTTTGAATTCTGTGCCCGATGGTGTTATTCATTTGAATAAATTTGCTCTGACTGATAAGACAGGGGGAGTCATTGCTATTAAAACTGGAAGCACACAGGGCAGCACATCAATTTTTGGTCATCCAGATCGCGGTGAGTTAGCAGGCTGTTGAAAAAGTCGGCGAGGGCTCAAAAAATGCCGATTTCTGGGGGGCTTCACCCCTTGCCCACTCCAGAAAAATCGCTTGTAGGCCGTTCTGGGAGGTCGGGCTTTGGCGGTGTTTCGTTCCTCAGGACTTTTTCAACGGCCTGTTAGTGGAAAAAATCACACTGGATGATTATGTACAAATCATGAATCTGTCCAGAGTTGATTTTATTAAAATGGATATTGAGGGTTCTGAAATCCCAGCTCTTCAGGGTGCCATGCAGACTATTCGGCACTTCAAGCCAAAACTTGCTCTTTGCCTTTATCACAAATGGGACGATGTGGTCACGATACCTGAGTTTCTGGCCGAAACAGGGGTAATTTACGATTACACGTTCAAATGGGTTCAACTGACCGATGGTTGGGAGGCCGTATTGCTGGCGACACCACATGCTGGCGATGAACCCTCGAATGTGACAACCCACCCAAATATTGAAGCGTCAGATCGCCAATGGGCGCTCAGTGCCTTGGCGAAGATCGCCGCGGTCTGCGTCAAGTAACATCGTCTGTGTGGCCATGGCTCAGAAATGGGAAGCAGGTAGGCTGGCCCAGCCGAACCCTGTTTTACCAAAACCATTGCCGTTGTAGAAGAGAATGTATTGCTCACCATCCCGAACGACATAGGGATACGCAATGGCATGGCTGTCCCACTCTTGTTCATTGGCGGAACAGCACAAGTCGAGCTGCTCGTCCATGCGGATCCAACGGATGCCATCCAACGATTCGGCATAACCCCCGCGGTATCCCATGCGAGGGTTCTTTCGGAATTCACGCAAGTCGCGCCGGCTGTACCACATGCGATACCGCCCGTCTTGCACGACGACGCTGGGTCGGGCTGTGGCCTCAAATTCATGCATAGGAGGGATGCAAGTGACGTCTTCACGGACCCAATCGATGCCGTCATCGGATTCGGCGTACTTGATGTGGTAAAAAATTTCAGGCTTATTGCCGATCAGCTTCCACTCGCTGCCACTGGTGTACCAAGTCTTGAAAGAGCCATCCGCTGAGCGCATAACATCGATCGCTCCGGTGTAGTAAGGCTCCGATTTAGTGCGGTCTAACACCGCACCGTCGTAAGCCCGCTCGAAGGTCCAGCCCCCGTCTCGACTGATGGCCAGTCCGATGGCGTTGCGGGTGTGAACGGTGGTGCTGGGGTTCCAGCCAATGAAGTACATGTACACCAAGTCGCCAACCCTGAGCACGCTGCACACATTCGCACCTGAGTCGTCAAACGCACCGATTTTGCCCAGATCCAGCACCGGTTGATCGTGGACATAAACGACCTTGGATGGGTCGTGACGATCCAAGTCGACAAAAGTGGTGCGCGTTTTGCCTTGCACATCTCGGGTGCCGAAATACACCCGAATGGTCTCGTCATCGAGCAGCAAGGGAGTGGGTTTGTGGCAGTGGCTGTGGTCGAAGCCATTGCGTCCCGCCGCTTGGTAAATCAAGCCACGCTTCTGCCAGTGTTGCATCGAAGGATCACTGCTGGTCACGAAACACCTTGGATTCCAATAAAAAAAGCGGGCGGTTAAGGAACTCGCCTTGCTCGTCGAAACGCTCAAGCAAGGCTTCGCGCAGTGGCTCGAATTGTGCAGATTCCGGCGCATAGATGCCGATCTCTCGGATCTGCCAGTGATTCGCGCAATGCTGAGTCACCAAGTCAATCACCTCTTGCTTGCGACCATGTTTGAACAAAGGCTGGTCACGTTGTCCTTTCCAGTTAAAGCCAAGTTGAAACCAGCAATGGCGGCTGCGGTAAGCCAGGGCCTGCAAGTGGCTCACGATGCCTTTTCGGGCCAGGTCCATGCTCAGTCCTGTGCCGCCAAAGTCATCCCCAAGGTGATGCAGCACATTCAAACAAAAGCTCAGGTCGTAGCGAGGTCCTTCAGATTCAAATTCGAAATAGCGCGGTTGCACCTCAAGCTTCGACGACCAGCTAAGCCAATCGCTGCAGGCTTGTACAAATGATGCGTGTGCTGTGTTGCCCTCAATCGCTGTGACATGGCTGGCGCCAGATACTAAAGCCCCTAGGCTGAAGTATCCGGTGTTGGCACCGATATCCATCACACGCAAACCTTGCATGGGAAGTCGGGTCGACATGAACGCCCAACGTGCGGACTCACGCTTGCCTGAGGCCTGGTGTTCTGGGCTAACCAGCTTCTCTACCAAGGGATGCAGCTGCTGGTAGGTGCTGTGCTTGCTGCGCGCGGCCAACAGCGATTCCAGGTGTTGCACGACACTGGTGGTCTCTGGCAAGGTGGTGGTTGAAGCAGTGGTCATGGGCACTCTCAATAAACATTAGATAAGACATGTGTGTCAGCGCCAGCGTAGACGTCGTGTTTCAGGAGTTGATGAAGCACGTCCTCGGTCGAAAACTTCTGGGCTGCCGGATAGATGCGCCAGGGACGCTGGTGGGCACCAAAAGCCCATGCGTACGTCGTGTCTGGGATCACGCTGGTGCTAGTGGGTGGCGATGGCAAATCCGTGATGTCGCAGACAAAGCGTTGCAGCAGCGCCGGGTGTGCGACCCGGCACAGCTCCAACGGCCCCCAGAAACGGGGATTGACCTCGATGAAGTGGGCTGTGCCTTTGTTGTCCACAATAACCTCCATCATGAACGGGCCACGGTAGCCAAGTCCGTGTAGGCCACGTACGAGACCATGGATGTCAACGCCAGGATTGATGCCTGTACACGCTAGCACGATGGACTTGCCGTTCGGTTGTTGCACCAAGTTGGTTTGCCAAAACGCATCCCACCCTCCGTGCGTATCAAGATACGCACACAAATAGTGGCTTTGTCCTTCGACCCATGCCTGCGCGAACCAGTCTCTCCGGTCGGTCTCACGCATCGCCGTGACAAGTTCTTCGTCGGTGCGGCACAGCAAGGGATAACACACACGACCTTGCAGGACATTGCGAACAGGTTTCAGCACACACGGCGCTTTCCACTTGCCCACTGGCTGCAAGGGCGGAGGTTTGAGACCCACCAATGAGTGAATGAGCGGTGGACTGCTGGATTTGTCAGACAAGCGCAGGTAGACATGTGACTCCGGCAGTGTCCAGTGCCATCCTTGGTGACGCAGGGCTTCCTCGTGCTCAAGCGCGAAGCGATTGAGGAATTCGCTGGTGGGGCACAGTACCGGCACATGGGCTTGTCGCTTGACCAAGGCGTGAATGCTGGCCATCAAGGGCAGATCGAGGGTGGGTGATGATCTAGTCCAAATCACACGCTCCGCCCATGCTGTTTTGAAGATGGCATCGTGCTCGCTGCTGCTCACGATATAGAAAGGTAGCCCTGTTTCAGCAAAAAAGCGGCACAGTGCAATCACGGCACGGTCGTTGTGCCCTGAGAACAAGACAGCTGCGATGGGGCGCTGCATCATCACGCGGCTGCCCTTTCCTGCTGGTGCTGTGCTTGGTCGCACCACCGAAGCAGGCGCCCAGCCGCTTGGCGCTCTCCCCTATCGGCCATCACGGTAGCCAAGAAGCGACGGGTTTGGATGCGCTTTTCCTGCTTGTCTGCTTCCTGCAGCGGGGTATAGGTGCTCGCCAGATTGCGACGTGCCACGCTGCCCATCAAATCACCGCGGAAGTACACCTCACCTCCAAGTCCCAAACAAGCGGTCCACACTTGATCGCCCAATATGCCGTCGCGGTGGCTGTATGCAGGCAATTTCAACTTGTCTTTTCGAATCATCAAGGTGTGTAGCCACAGCACCAGGTGGACGTTCAGAAGATCTGAGCGCGACAAAAACCCCCGGACTTTGCTTTGGCGACCTGGCAACAAGCGACCCTTGGCTTCATCCAGTTCGAAATGGTTGTGGCTGACCGCTGACCACGTAGGGTGTTGGCTCAGCATGTCGGCCTGCATTTGGAGTTTTTGGTGATCTACCCAAAAATCGTCTCCTTCGCACAGCGCGACCAGTGGGTATCGAGCATGCTCTAAGGCAGCAGGCATGGGGGCGATGCCTGCTTGGAAGGTGTTGTGCTGCAACTGCACCACACGCAGCAAGCGGGGATAGCGTGACGTCCAGACTTTGAGGATGTCTTGTGTCCCATCGGTTGAAGCGTCATCTCGAACAATCACTTCAAACGGATGGCTGCTGACTTGGCTGAAGAAGCTGGCCAAGGCCATGTCAATGAAGCGCGCGTGGTTGAAGGTGGTGCACAGAACGCTGACACCTTCTGCCCCAGGTTCCCAGCGGGCCATGATCTCTGCCTCGCTCGGGCAGTTGTCGATCGACAGCTGTTCGCTCAGCGGCATGCCGATCATGTCGTCGAGCACGCGATTGGCTTCTGTGTAGCGTTTGGCCAGATGCAGCAGATACACGCGCAAAGCGCCCCATGCGTGGCTGTGGGTGTCCACTGCGGCGCCGGGCGCCTCCAAGGTATGCAACGCTTGGCTGATGTCGCCCTTGGCGACACAGTGCAGCACCTGAGCGCCTATGGCTTCATCCAGCCCCGTCACGTGGCGCAGCAATTGGGAGAGTACCGCCTGGCTCATGCCACCGCCTCGGTCGCGGTGGCCGCTTGGGACAGCTGCGCTGCGCACCAGTGGCGCAATTGCTGCCGCACGCCGGCACCCAGCAGGGGGCTGTTGTGCGCATCGAGGTGATCCAGCACGCGCATGACCCGCTGCGGCTTCATGCGTTTGGTGATGGTTTTGAGAATTTCCAAATACACCAGCAGCGTGCGCGTGTCGGGCGTGTCGCACAAAGCGGGCGACTCCACCGTCACCACATACGAAGGCGCGGGTGTGCGCCAGTCGCCGTAGTTCTCGCTCAGGTTGCGGTCGATGTCGTCGGGGGCGTAGAAGCGTTCGTCCAAAAACTCCACTTCTTGCAAGCCGAACTTGCTGAAACGGAAGTTCTGCGTAAACCCCATGTCGAAGTCGATGCCGTGCAGGAAGTGGTCGCCCTTGTCGTGGAACAGGAAAAAGTCCACCGCCATGCCATTGCGCATGTCGTGGGCCGACATCAAGAAACGGTTGTGTCCGCTGAGCTGGGCCAGATCGAGCCGAAAGTGACCGGCTTCAAGCAGCGCTTCGGCCACGGTGAACTGGTGTTCCCAGCCGATCAGGCCCAGATCCACGTCCTTGTCGTGCGGCAGCAGGCCGCCATGGCGCGCATGGCCCAGCAGGGTGCCCGACATCAAGAAGGGTTGCAGTCCCTTGGCGCGCAGCAGCCGGTTGACCGCCACCAGGGTGTCTTCGGCGGCCAGCACGTCAAAAGGCGAGGTGTGTGGGACATCGCGGGTGGCGTCGGGCGTGAACTGGTCGCTCAGCGTGTGCAGCAGCAGCTCGTGCATGTGCGACACCGCGGTGGGCAGATGGCCCGCCAACACATGCGCTTTGGCCAAGGTGAAGCGCCGCTCGACGTTGGGGTCGTGGGCAAAAGCGTCTTCGGCGGCTTGGCAGGCCAGTGCGCCGTGGCGGGCCTTGAGCGCCAGGTCGGCGCACTGCACCCGCATCTCTTGTGCCACGGCTGCTTGGCTGGTCGGGGCACGGGTCAGCAGCCACTGAATGGTCTGGGTCAGCTCGGCCGCCTCTTTTCGGTTGTGCACTTTGGAACTGCGGGCGGCCACCGCTCGGCAGCTGCGCAGCCAAGGCATGTCGCTGCGGTCCACCGCTTGCCAGGCTTTCAACAGCGTCGCCACAGCGGCGCTGTGTCCGGTGTTGACCAACAGCTCGACACCGAACTGCAGATCGTTCACGTGTACGGGGGCGCTGCCGATGCTGGGCAATGCAGCGCCGTTGCGGGCGGCGTCCAGCACAGCGCTGAAGTAGGTGGCCGGCGAGCGGCTCGCCGCCGCACACTGCGCCGCGGCTTCTTGCAGGTCGAGCTGGTGTTGCAGGTATTGGTAACTGGCCAGCCAGCGGCGGTAGGGTTCGGGACGCTCGCTGTTGGCTTCGCCCAAAGTGGCGATCAGCACCACCACCGAGCGCGCGTCTTCTTGGCTGGCCAAAGCCAGAAAGTCGGGGTCCAGCACCACATCCAGACCCGCCAGCTCGACGTTTTGGGTGAGGCTGTCCATGTCGCCCACGCGCAGGTCTTCTCGAAAGCGGCGCATCCAGTCGATGTGAAACGGGTTGGTCACGGTGTTGGCCCTTTCGCCAAGACATTGAAACAGGGGGGCCACTCGGGTGTCGGGGAAACGACAAGCCAGTGGCCGTTGGCGTTTAAGCAAAAGCGATGCCAAATGGAGGATCGGTGGGTCAAGCCGTCCTTGACCGATCCGATACAGTCTTTGCCAGCTTGGCAAACCCTTGGAGTTGTCCTCTTATGACCCCCGCACCGGCGTTCTCCCTTATCGTGCCCACCCACCGCCGCGCCACCCTGCTGCAGCGTTGCATCGCTTCGGTGCGGCGGCAAGGTCTTGCCGCTGAGGTGGAATTGATCGTGGTGTCAGACGTGGTGGACGCCGCCACCGATTTGGTGTGTGGCCAGGCTTTGACCGCCCACGATGTGTATGTGCGCCGCAACGGCCGCCCCGGCCCGGCCGAGAGCCGCAACCTGGGTCTGCAGCTGGCCAAAGGGCGTTATGTGCTGTTTTTGGACGACGACGACACCTTGAACGACGGCTGCTTGACGGCTTTGCAGGCGCGGCCGGAGTACGCCCTGGGCCGGGCCATGCTGACCGACTGCACGGTGGTGACCGAAAGCCGTGTGGATGCGGGACCGGTGGAGCTGGATCGCCAGCCCATGGCCAGCAGCGCCGCGCTGACCGAAGGCGTGTACATCAAAAACCAGGTGCCGTTTTCGTGTTTTGTGTGGCCACGGGCCGATGTGCAAGACCTGCGTTTTGACGCCCACATGAAGGCCTACGAAGACTGGGAGTTTGTGCTGCAGACGCTGGCGCGCGCTGTGCCGCTGCCAGTGGCCTTGCCTGGCCCGTGTATCCATGTGGTCAAAGACGACACCACCGACCGCCGAGGCAGCAGCGAGGCCGCACAAGACTTGCGGGCGGTGATGGACTATTTGTACGTGTACCAGCGCCACCCGGCACCGAACGACGCGGTGCGTGAGCAGCGGCTGGCGCTCATGCAGCAGTTTGGTGTGCCGCTGCCGGCGTCAGCGTACTGAGACCGCTGAGGTCGCTTTGCAAGCCTTGGTGCTGGCTGAGCTGTTCAAACGCTTGCAGGTAGTGCGCCTGCCCGGTGCTGTGGTGGGCGGTTTTGAGCGCGGCGGCTTGCACCGCCAGTGGCAGCAAGGCCCGACCTTGGCCGCGCAGCGCGGGGCGCCCAAACGGTGCGGGCGAGAGCACACGGCTGTGGCGGTGTTGCAGCACCACGTTCATCAGCCAGGGGTAGAGCAGTTGCGCTGAGCTGACGGTGTGTGGGCCCAGTTGCCACAGGTCTTGGCCGGTCTGCAGCGATTGTTCGTGCTCCGTGCGCAGGCGCAGCGCCAAGGCCAACCAGTCGAACCAAACCGCTGGGCTGCAAGCCAGTGACAAGCCAGCGACGCTGCGCTCCAGCGGCAGTGTCCAAGACGTGGGGTTGACGTCCACGCCCTGTCGCTGGAGGAATCCAGAGGCCCAGTTCAGCCAATTCGCTTGCTCACGGCCCCAGATCCACAAAGGGTTGGGCAGCAGGCTCAGCACATCCCAGCCTGGACTGGCGATCAGGGCGTCGGGGGTGACGTCGGCTTGGCTCAGCACCTGTTGCAGCAGCCGTTCGGTGGTGGCGTCGGGCGGGTTGCGGGTGTCGAGCCAATGCAGCCCTTGGGCGTCCAGGGTGTGGTGCACCAGGTGCTCGTGCACCGCATCGAAGCCAGCCCATTCGGCCAGCGTCCACGCGACCATGTCGGTGGCCGGTGCCCGCTGAGGGGCGGGGTGGGGGTTCAGGCGCAGCAGTTGCAAGCGCGCGGGCGAGGCGCTGCTGGGTCGGGGCGCCGGCTGCTGGCGGCCGTGGCGAATCGCATCCAGCGCTTCCTGCAGCAGACCGTGTGCCGGGCGGTGGGCGTAGTGGTAGCGGTGGCCTTGTCGGGTGCGCAGTGCCACTTCCACCACCTTGTCTTCGTAGGCTTGTTGGCTGTCGGTGGCCAAGTCGGCTCGGCCCAGATCGCTCAAGATGGACAAGCCCATGCGCGAGACCAGGGTGCGGCCGCAGCGGCTGACCAGTGGCACACCGGCGTTGACCACGTCGTTCGAGGTGGAGCCACAGTTGTACGGGTAGGTGTCGAGGTACACATCGGCCAGCCGCAGCTGGGCGCGGAAATGGCGCGGATCACAACGGGGCGCAAACACAATGCGGTCGAGATCGGCCCCTTGTACCAAGGCATGCGCGCGCAAGGCTTGGGTGGTGATGGGGTTGTCGTCCAGCAGCCAGAGCACCGCATCTGGAATGCGCTGCAACAGCCGCAGCCAGCCAGAGAACATCTCGGAGGTGATCTTGTACACATTGCCAAAAGCCGCCATCACAAAGGCGTGTTCGGGCAAGCGTGCGCTGGCGCGGCTGACCGCGGCGTCGGTGGGCGCCTCGTGGGTCAGTGGAATGAAAGAGCGGCTCAAGTACAGCGGTCGCTCGGTGAAATGGGGCGCCAATTCGGCCGGCATGACCCAAGGGTCGACCAGCACATGTTGGAACCAAGGCATGCCGGTGGAGCCGATGTAGCCCAGGTAGGTGGCCTGGTGCGGCGCGGGATGCAAGGCAAAAATGCCGGGCCGCGCGCCGGAGCTCAGCCCGTGCAGGTCGATCAGGATGTCGATTTCGTCGCTGGCGATCAGCTCAGCGGCTTGGCGGTCGCTCAGGTCACCGATGGCCCGCACCTCGTCAAATTGCGACAGCAGGTGCTGGCGCAGTGGGGTGGTTTCGTCGCGGGTGTAGTCGTAGGCGTAGAGCGCGTAGGCCGAGCGATCAGTGCCCTGAAGGAAGGCGGGCAACAAAAAGCCGACCGCGTGTTCCCGCAGATCGGCCGACACCAGGCCGACCCGCCAACGCGCGCCGGGGCGGCGTGTGGGGTCGTGCAGGCGGGCCTGCTCGGTGCGGTAGGTGCGGTGCACAAAGCTCTGTGCCGTGAGCAGCTGCAACTGCGGGTCGTCGGTGAGCGCCAGCATCGCCAACGGCGAGGTGCTGCGCACCAGCTGGCCCATGGGCAGATCGGCGTGTGGTGCGTACACCGGCCAACGGCAGGCCTTTTGCCGGATATGCACCCAGTGCTGGATCACGCCCGGCTGATCGGGGTTGAGGCGCAGGCTGTCTTCGAGGGCTTTTTCGGCCAGGTCGTAGCGCTTGCGGCTTTCCTGCACCCGGCCAATGTGGTTGAGCGCGGTGCATTGCAGCTCGGTGTCGGGCTGGGTCTTGAGCAGGCGTTGGCCCAGATACCGGCTCCAGGTTTGCAGGGCGGCGTCGATCTGGCCCAAGCGTTCTTGCAGCAGTCCCATATTGATATAGGCCTGTCCAAAGCCGGGCGCGCGTTCCATGCAGCTCAGATAGGTGTGCAGCGCCGCCTCGGTGTGCCCAAGGCTTTGTTGCAAGGCGCCGAGGTTGAACAAGGCGGCGTGGGCCAGGTGCGGGTGCCGGTTGGCGTGCAGCCACAGCTGGTAAGCCACGCAGGCTTGTTCGTACAGGCCTTGGGCGCACAGCGATTCGGTTTGGGTCACCAGTTCGGCCAGGGACCAGCCGGCGATCAGCGTTTGAACGTCGGGATCTGTGGATGCGGTAGAGCCATTGATGTCGGGCTGCTGAGGCGTGTCGGGTGCGGACATATTGGGTGGCGAAAAGTTGCCGATGCAGCAAATAAGCAAAAAGCAAGCCCAGGCGTTGGCCCATGGGCATCCGAGTGCACAGAAATGAACTGAATTCTTTCGGACGTTTTTTGGTGGGGGGATGTCAGAGCGCTTGTGCTCTTTTGTGTTCATGTCAAAAAAAATGCGTTCGCAGGCTCAAGTTCCCCACGGCATCGCCGATTCGGACTACGAATAAGGAGCACTTGTGCCCATCGCAGCTGTTGTGGTGGGGAAGGTCGGTCAGTCCGTCCGTGTGCCCGATAAGGAGTTGCCATGACCGCCATCTCGTCGTTTACGCCCAGCGCCATCGCCAGCCTGAGCACCACCCAAATTGCCAGCCTGACCACCAGCGATGTCAAAAAATTGAGCACCGCGCAGGTTGGTGCTTTGACCAGTACGCAGCTGGCCGCTCTGGACACCGAGGATGTGTTGGTGCTTAGCGGCAAACAGGTTGCTGCCCTCAACGCCAACGAACTGGCGGCAGAAGACAGCGACGTCTATGACCGCTTGGCGGCCTTGAGCAGTGTGCAGGTCAAGGCGCTCACCGTCCAGCAGATGGCGGCCTTCACCACAGCGCACGTCGAGTCGTTCGACACCTCAGACATTGCCGCAATGTCTGCCCGGCAACTCAACAGTCTGAGCAGCGATTTTGTGGGTGCGATGAGCACCGATCAGATAGATGCATTGACTCTCAATCAAGTGAAGGGGTTGAGCACCGACTTCATGCAAGCGCTCAATTCCGAGCAGCTGCAGGCTTTGTCCAGTGATCAAGTCCGATCCCTGAGTGCGCGGCAACTCAGTGCGATCAGCACCGACAACCTGTTGACACTGGAGACTGAAGATTTAGCGGCGTTGACCGCCAAACAGCTCCAAGGCCTGAGCGGCGACATCGTTGCTGCGCTGAGCACCGAGCAGATCACCAGCCTGAGCAGTACCCAATTGATGGCTTTGGGAGCGGCACAGATCCGAGCCATTGAGACGGAAGATCTGGCCGCTTTGGCCACTGAAAATCTGGCAGCACTCAAGGGGTCCCAGGTGGCTGCCATGTCCACCGACCAAGTGGCTGCCCTGACCACCGATCAGATGGCGAGTCTCACCCGCGTGCAGCTTCAGAATCTCGGCACCGCACAATTGCGCAATCTCAGTACCGAACAAGTCGAGGCGCTCACTTCCGATCAGGTCAAATTTCTATCGCCCACACAACTCAATGCCTTGGAGTCGGACCAGATTGCCATGCTGTCGACCGACCATGTGCAAGCGATTGCGGCAAAAACGCTCAAAAGTCTGAGTACCGATGCCATTCGTGGGCTCACCTCTGAACAGGTCGGCAGCTTCACCAACAGTCAGTTGCAAAACCTGACCGCTAACCAGCTTCGCGCACTGGAGACAGAAGATGTGGCGGCTTTGTCCACCCATCAACTCGTCGCCCTGAAGCCTCAGCAGATTCAGCAGTTGGGTACCACCCAAGTGAGCGCGTTGACGACCGACCAGATGGAGTCGTTGACCAACAGCCAAGTCAAGCTATTGAGCAATACCCAGATGGGGGTCCTCAACACCGATCAGGTCAAGGCTCTGACTACCGCACAAGTCCGCACATTGTCTGCATCTCAGCTCAATGCGTTATCTACTGATAGCGTGGCAGAGCTGGAAACTGAGGACGTGGCAGCCCTGACCCTGACGCAGGTCAATGGTTTGAGCACCAGCTTCATGCGGGCACTCAGCACCGACCAGCTACAAGCGCTGACCAGCGCTCAAGTGAGTGTGCTGACCAGAGCACAGCTGGCCAATCTGGAGTCTGGCGACATTGCGGCCCTTTCCACCGACCAGTTGCGTGGTTTGTCAGCGACCCAGCTGTCGCGTTTTTCGACCGACATGCTCAGCGAATTGGGCACCGAAGCGGTGGCTTCGCTTTCCGTGAACCAGCTACGAGGCCTGTCGAATGCAGGCATAGCCAGCTTGAGCACGGACCAAGTCAAAGCCTTGGAATCCGACCAGGTCCGCAGTCTGTCCTACCGCCAAGTCAACAGTTTGACCACCGACGGCGTTCAGGCCCTGGACACCGAGGATGTCGCTGCGCTGACGGCGGTGCAGTTAAAGAATCTGACGACTGATGCCTCTCGCGCATTGACTTCTGCCCAAGTGACGTCTTTGCGGGCATCACAAATTGGCAGCATGAGCTACCGTCAGATCGAGGTATTTGACAACGCCGAGTTTGGCCTGTTGGCTTCCGAACAGATCCAGGGCATCTCCGCTCGGCAATTCGCACAATTGTCGACCGATCGCATTGCCGAGCTCAGTACCGATCAACTGGGATTCTTGACTGCAGGTCAAGTGGGACGGCTGTCCTCACAAGCCATAGCGGCACTGTCGACTTCGCAAGTGCAGGCCTTGGGCAGCGATCAGGTGCGCGCACTGACCACCCGCCAGCTTGAGGCGCTTGGCGCAACAGGTATCGCGGTGTTGGACACCGACGATGTCGCGGCTTTGACCAACACCCAAGTGTCGCGGCTGAATACCGCATTGGTTCAGGCACTGACCTCGGAGCAGGTAGGAGCCCTGTCCAGTGCCCAATTGGCAGCTATGTCTGCGACCCAGCTCAACGCGCTGGACGCAGGAGAGGTGGCCTCACTCGGCACGGAGCAAATTGAGGGCTTGAGCGCCAAGCAATTGGCAGGCTTGAGCGTCGCCAAGTGGGGGGAGATCACGTCGGACCAGATTGCCGCTTTGAGCACAGCCCAACTCAAAGGCTTGACTGCCAGCATCATGGGGGTGTTGTCGTCGGATCAGGTCAAGGCATTCACCACCGATCAGGTGCAAACACTGAGCGCAAACCAAATCAATGCGCTGGCCGCGGGCGCACTGGCGGAAATGGAAGCCGAGGACATCGCGGAACTCGCCACAGCGACGGTCAAAGGTCTCAGCACCGACGCGGTGCGCGCCCTGACGTCGGATCATGTCCAGTCGCTGCGGGCTGCGCAGCTGGGCGCGATGAGCTATTTGCAGATCAATGCTTTTGACAACAGCGAGTTTGCTGAACTGGCGTCCGACCAGTTGGCAGCGATCAAGGGCGACCAGTTCACTCGGCTCTCTACCGACAAAATGCAAGAGCTCACGACAGACCAGATCGGGTTCATCACGACAGCGCAAGTGCAGAAGCTCACCGCGACCCAGATCGCTGCTCTGAACTCGGACCAAGTGGGCGCCTTGACCAGCGACCAAATGGGCGCCTTCACCGCGACCCAGATCAACCGCATCACCACCGACGCCATTGCTGGTTTGAGCACGGACAACGTGCAGGCACTGACAACGGGTCAGATCGCTGGTTTGTCGGCCAACTTGGTCAGCAAGCTCAGCACCGATCAGCTCGGCGCGTTCAGCACCGATCAAGTTCGCGCCATGACAGCTGCTCAGGTCAGCGCTTTGAGCACCGATCAGATCACCGCCTTGACGGTGGCTTGATGATGTGTAAGCGACAGTTCGGGAGCTGGCCATGACAGTGATCAACACCAATATCAAGGCGGCGGCGGCCCAGAATGCCTTGGCCATCAACCAGCGCGATCTGTCGTCGGCGATGGAGCAGCTGGCCACCGGGCGGCGAATCAACTCCGCAGCGGACGACGCCGCCGGCTTGGCCATTCGCAACAAGCTGACGTCTCAAATTCGCAGCTTGGACATGGCGGTGAAGAACGCCAACGATGGCATTTCGCTGCTACAGACGGCCGATGCGGCCAGCAACGAGCTCACAGGCATGCTCAACCGCATGCGAGAACTCGCTATTCAATCCGCCAACGACATCTACACCGATGACCAGCGGTCTTCGCTCAACGGCGAGGTGGTGGAGTTGCAGGCCGAGATGAGCAACATCATCCAGAACACCCAGTGGAACGGGATGCGGATTTTGGATGGCGGCGCAGGCAGTTCAGGCACAGTGCGGCTGCAGGTCGGGGCGCAAGGGGCCGACAGTATCACGGTGAACATGAGCAGCCTGAATTCGGGCGCCATCACCTCGGCCCAGTCGATCGACATCTCTACCCAGACTGGAGCCAATAGCGCGCTGGCGACCATTGACAGCGCCATCGCACAGGTCGACGAATCACGGGGACGTTGGGGCGCCGTGGTCAATCGGTTGACGTATGCGGCAGACAACGCCGCCAATGTGTCTCTCAACAGCCAAGCCGCTCGCAGTCGGATCGACGACGCCGACTATGCGAAGGCCACGGCCGAACTTGCCCGGACCCTGATCCTGGACCAGGCGGGATCTGCGATGCTGTCGCAGGCCAATCAGCAGCCTTATTACGTGCTGGCGTTGCTGCGCTGACGTTTTTTGGGTTGGCACGGCACTTGCTGAAGTGTCCTTGAGTCGTCCAGCTGGCAAACCATTGCCGGTGGATCGACATGCAAGGAGAACCGCATGTTGCAAGCCGCCATGGCCCAAGGGGCCTTCACCGCGCCATTTCTCATGGACGCTGGTCCTGCCGAGTCGGGTCTGGCACCCCCTGCCATTCGCGTCGAGGTGGCCAAGTGTGTGGCCGCCAATCGCATGGCCGATGCGGAGCACATGCTCACCGACGGATTGCGCCGTTTTCCCGACAGCGAGGACCTGTTGGTGATGCGCGCTTTGATTTCCGAAGTGCAGCTCGACTGGCCAGCGGCCGACGTAACGTTGCAACGTCTGCTGTCGGTGCAGGGCAGTAAGGCCCCGGTGGCGTCTTGGTTGCACTGGGTGCGGGTGCTGCGTTGCATGCAACAGCGCACGCGCGCCATTGAGGCCATGCACATGGCGCTCAAACACCATCCGCAAGACGAATCGTTGCGCGCAGAAGCCGCAGCGTTGGGTGTTCCTCCGCCGCCGCTCAAACGCCAAGCAGCATAACGCCGCAGCGGCAAACCTTTGCCGCACTCTCCTTTTTTGACAACATGTTCGACCGTTGATGCGGTCAACAGGGGAAAGCCATGACCGTTATCAATACCAATATCAAATCGCTGGTTTCTCAGAACGCACTCAATCGCAACAGCCGCGACGTGTCTTTGGCGATGGAGCAGCTTTCCACCGGTAAACGCATCAACAGCGCCAAGGACGATGCGGCTGGGCTAGCGATTTCATCGCGCATGACGGCCCAGATTCGGGGCTTGGATCAGGCCGTGCGCAACGCCAATGATGGCATTTCTTTGTTGCAAACCACCGAGGGAGCGCTGGTCGAGGTGACCAATATGATGCAGCGCATGCGCGAGTTGGCGGTGCAGGCGGCCAACGACACCAACACCGCCAAGGACCGGCAGTCGCTTAATCTCGAATACGAGCAGCTGATGCTAGAGATCAACCGCGTGTCGCAAACCACCCAATGGAACGGCATGAACGTGCTCAACAATGCCACCGATCCTGCGGTGGCGATTGGCTCTGCTGTCGACGATGGAAGCGGGACAGAGGTGGCTCGCAGGGTGGTGTTTCAAGTGGGCGCCAATGCCAACCAAACCATCACCATTCAGCTGCGCGATTTTTCCATTCCAGTCAACCTCGATGGCACCATCAACACCACGTTGGATCCTGAGGACTATCAGGTGTTCGCGGGCGGTGCTCGACTCAACGACACCTCGATTGTCGACTCCGAGTCTGCCAACACCGCCATCGGCCGCTTGGACGCCGCCATCAACGCCTTGAACGACGAGCGCGCTGTCTTCGGCGCCACCATGAACCGCCTGACCTATGCAGGCGACAACTTGACCAACATCTCGCGCAACACCAGCGAATCGCGCAGCCGCATTCTGGACGCCGATTACGCCAAGGCCAGCAGCGAGCTCGCGCGCACCCAGATCATCCAGCAGGCGGCGACGGCGGTGCTGGCGCAAGCCAACATGGATCAGCAGTCGGTTTTGAAGCTTTTGCAGGGGTAAACTGACGAAAGCGCTGGAATTTGCCAGAATCCAGCCTGTCACAGGCCCCGCCATCCCGTCATGAAAAAGCGCAGCATTCTTCAGCAAGCCTCAGCCAGCCGCGGTTGCAAGGTGTGCCGCACCGTTCGCCCGTTTTTGATCGTGGCGCTCAGCCTGATCGCGCTCTTGTGGTCCAAGCCCGATTGGCGTCTGCCGCCCGACTACGACTACAGCACGCTGGTGGGGGATCTCTTTTTGGTGGGTTGCCTGGGGTATCTGGCTTGGCGCGTGTACGACTACCGCAAACAAGCGCGTGCCGCAGGCGAGAGTGCCAACCCCGTGGACGTAGATGTGCCAGCGCGCCGTGTGCGCCGCCGCAACCGGGTGGCGGGAGACCCCCGGGGTTGGAAATAGCCCATGCTGACGCTGTCCGACGCCGCTGCACCCAGTGCCGACGCGCCCAATTGCTGGCGCTGTCGGCACTTTGGCATGAGCTACCAGCGCCAAACCCCGTACGCCTGCCGCTTGATGGGGTTTTCTTCGCGCATCTTGCCCGCCATTGAGGTGTTGCGCGCAGATGGTGTGCCCTGCCGGGGGTTTTCGGCCAAAGCGGCACCGGCCCAGCGCCCTTCTGGCCTGGCATGAAATTTTTGGAAAGCACAACAACATGGGACGGTTCTTGCGCGCTGCGGCGCTGCTGTTGGGGGTGTGGATGGTGCTGCTGGCACCGGCGGGCGCCCAGTCGCCAGCGCCTGCTGCTGCTACCGGTCGGCAATGGGCAGCGCCCAATGAGGGCGTGACCAACGGAGTGCGCGCCATGGAGCGTGGCCATTACGCGATTGCCATGCGCGCTTGGCGTGCCGAGGCCGACAAAGGCCACCCCATGGCCCAGGCCAATATTGGCTATCTCTACGAGCACGGTTTGGGTGTGGGCCAGAGTTATGTGGAAGCCATGGCCTGGTACCGCAAAGCGGCGGCGCAGAACTTGCCCCAAGCCCAGTTCAATATTGGAACCTTGTATTTCTACGGCTATGGCGTGGAGCAGAACAAGCGCGAGGCCTTGGGGTGGTTTCGCCAAGCGGCGCGCCAAGAGTTGGCCGACGCGCAATACATGCTGGGCCTGTCGCTGCACGAGGGCCACGGCTCGTTGCCCGATTCGCGCGCCGCCTTGGAGTGGTTCCACAAGGCGGCACTGCAGGGCCATGTGGGCGGGCAGTTGATGGCGGCCATGGTGTATTTGGGCGGTGACCATGGCAAGCCTGAGCCTTTTAAGGCCTATGTGTGGGCCGATGTGGCCTTGAGCAACGGCAACAACGACGCGTCGCTGGTGCGCGATTACGCGTCGTTCAAGCTGGAACGCACAGAGATTGCCCAGGCCAAGGAGCAGGGCAAGGCGTGTCTGAGCACCGTCTACCGCAATTGCCCGCAACGCTGAGGCGGGAGCCCCTGCGCCAGGGGTGTGTGGGGGCCGACAGCGGCGCTGTCGGTAAGTCGGCAAACCCAAGGTCTGACAGATACCTTGGTGGGCATTGTTGGTTATCAGCCCTGCTTACAGCGTCAATTTGAATTCTTAGGTGTTCATGGCATGCGCTTTGCAATAAGCGTCTGCCTCCTTCCAAGGACTTGAACGTGAACACCAACATGACACCCCATTCCGACAGCGCGCCCACCGGCCCCATGTGGTCCAGTGCCGACGGTGCCGGCTCGCCCAGCGCCGCGGTGCGCCAGGCGGTGTTTGTCGATCCGGTCAGTCTGCAACTGCTGGCCTTGGCCCAGCGGGTGGCCCAAGCGGATGTGACCACCTTGTTGGCGGGCCCCACGGGCGCCGGCAAAGAGATCTTGGCGCGGGTGCTGCACGAATCGTCGCCGCGCCGCAGCGGCCCGTTTGTGGCCATCAACTGCGCCGCCTTGCCAGAGAACCTGATCGAAGACCAATTGTTTGGTCACGACAAAGGCGCGTTCACTGGCGCCCACCGCGACCACAAGGGCCTGTTTGAGCAGGCCGACGGCGGCACCTTGTTTTTGGACGAAATTGGCGAAATGCCGATGGCTTTGCAAGCCAAGCTGCTGCGTGTGCTGCAAGACCGCCAAGTGGTGCGCCTGGGTGGCACACACAGCGTGCAGGTCAACGTGCGGGTGGTGGCCGCCACCAACCGCGATCTGCGCCAAGCCATGGCCGAGCGCCAGTTCCGCGAAGACCTGTACTACCGCATCGCCACCTTTCGCCTGCGCCTGCCGCCGCTGGCCGAGCGCCCGCGCGACATCGTGCCCTTGGCCTATCACTTCTTGCTGCAGCACCGCTGCCCGGGTGCGGCTTGGCAGATCACGGCGCAGGCTCAGGCGCGGCTTTACCAATACGGCTGGCCCGGCAATGTGCGCGAACTGGAAAACGTGATGCGCCGCGCGGTGGTGCTCAGCACCGATGGCCTGGTGGATGCCGCCCAACTGATGTTCGACGACTGGGCCGAAGCGGGCCACTGGACACCGGCGGCCACCGAGATGGCCATGCCCTTGCCGATGGCTGAGCCGCAGCCCGCGATGGCGCTGCCCTCCGCTGCGCCGTCCGCACCCCAAGATTTGCAATCTGCGGTGCGCGACCGCGAATGGCACCTGGTGCAAGCGGCCATTGCCGCTGCGCCCAGCCGCAGCGAAGCCGCCCGCATGCTGGGCATCAGCCCGCGCACCCTGCGCCACAAAATCGCCCAGTGGCGCGCCCAAGGGGTGTGTGACCTGGGCGAAGCGCTCCAAGCTTGAGGAACCCGTCCATGATTGAACGTGCCACCTCTCCTGCCAACATCCAAGCCATGCTGCAGACCCTGCGCTCGGTGCAGGCGCAGGCCGCTGGCCAAGGTGCCCCCGATATCCAGGGGGTACAGACGGCCGACAAGCCCGCGTTCTCCAGCATGGTGAAAAACGCGGTGGCCCAGGTCAACGAATTGCAGACCCAGGCCAGCGATTTGCGCACCGCCTACGACCGTGGCGACAACATCCCGCTGACCGATGTGGTGCTCGGCATGCAGAAATCGTCCCTCGCCTTTGAAGCCACCTTGCAGGTGCGCAACAAAGTGCTCAAGGCCTATGAAGACGTGCTCAACATGCCGGTCTGACAGAACAAGAAAGCGTAAATCACCATGGCAACCGCAGCAATGACCACAGGCAATCTGCCCATGACCACCGGCGGCGCGAGCCTGCCCGCCACCACCGGTGGGGCGGCTGCCGCGTCGGGTTCTACCGGTGTGGCGCTGGCCAATGCGCCCACCGGCACCGCGCTGGCCACCACCGGGGACGCGGGTGTGTCGTCGGGCAATGGCCTGATGCGCCTTGGCGCAGGGGGCTTGACCGCCTCGGCCCGCGAAGTGCTGCAGCAACCTGCGGTGCGCCGCGCTTTGCCCGGCATCATTGTGCTGTTTGTGCTGATTGTGTTTGGCCTGTTCTACGCTTGGATGCAGGCCACGCCCCACCGCCCGGTGTTGCCGGGCTTGAGCGACGCCGATCAACAAGCCGCGTATGAAGCCCTCAAGACGGGCGCTTACGCCCCCCGCATCGATCAGACCACCGGGCAACTCACGGTGCCGAGCGACCGCTACCACGAGGCCCGCATGTTCTTGGCGGCACAAGGCCTGCCGCGCTCGGGTGCGGTGGGGCTGGAAGCGCTCAACGGCCAATCGTCCATGACCACCAGCCAGTTCATGGAGCAGGTCAAGGTCAACGCCGCGATGGAGCAGGAACTGGCGCGCAGCATCATGCAAATTGGCACGGTGCAGGGCGCGCGGGTGCATCTGGCCACCCCCAAACAAAGTGTATTTGTGCGCGACCGAACGCCGCCCAAAGCCTCGGTGGTGGTCACGCCATTTGCGGGACGGGTGGTGGCGCCATCGCAAGTGCAAGCCATTGTGCATTTGGTGGCGTCCAGCGTGCCTTATATGGCGCCGGAGCACGTCACGGTGGTCGACAATGTGGGCAATTTGCTCACCGAGTCGGCGTCCGAACTCAAGCTGGGCCTGACGGCCGCACAGAGCCAGCACAAAGCGCAGCTGGAGGAAATGTACCGCTCGCGCATCATGCAGATCCTGGCGCCGGTGGTGGGTGAGTCCAATGTGCGCTCGCAGGTCAATCTGGTGCTCGATTTCACCCAAATTGAAAGCACCACCGAAAACTACGACGACAAAGAAAAAGGGCCCAAAACCCGATCCGAGGTGCTGGCCGAGGACCGCGCTGCGGTGCGCGACGCCGCTGGTGTGCCTGGGGCCCTGACCAACCAGCCGCCGGCAGATCCCAACGCCAGCCTCAATACCCAAGCGACCCCGGGTGAGGGGCAGACCGAATCGAGCAACAAGCTCAGCAGCCGCGCCACCCGCAATTACGAACTGGACCGCTCGGTGCGCTACGAACGCAAAGCCACTGGTGGTGTGCAGCGGGTGAGTGTGGCGGTGGTGATCAACGAAAAGCCCGCACCGGCGCCGGCCGAGGGCACCACACCTGCGCCCGACGCGCCCAAGACGGTGCCTTACACACCGGAAGAGCTGGCCCGCTTGCAAGAGTTGGTCAAAGGGGTGATTGGTTTTGAGACCGCCCGTGGCGACGTGGTGTCGGTGGTGCCAGCCCGCTTTGAAGAGCCGGTGATCGTCGACAGCATCCCGTGGTACCTGCAGAACGACGTGCATCTGGCGTTCAAGAGCGGCTTGTTGGCACTCATGTTCATTGTGTTTATGCTGGTGGTGGTGCGGCCGGTGCTCAAGGCGCTGGGTGTGGGCGGCAAGCCCAAAGAAGAGCTCAGCGACAAGGCCAAAGCCGCCGTGGATGGCGAGCTGTCTGAAGAGGACATGCGCATGATCCAGATCGGCGAGGGCGAGACTCTGGAAGAAATCAAAGCCAAGCTCAAACCCAAGAAGTCCAGCATCAGCATCGACATGCTCGACACCGCCAACACCTACGACGACAAGGTGGCCCTCATCCGCATGCTGGTGGCCGAGGATTCCGGTCGGGTGGCCAATGTGCTCAAGGGCATGATCCGCGTGGTTTGAGCGCAGAAGGACACACACCATGGCCGACAAAAAAGACGCCAAAGACAAGGACGCCAAAGGCAAAGACGCCAAAAAGGGCGACGCCAAAGTGCCTGCGGTGGTCACACCGCCCGCCGTGCCCGATGTGGTCATGACCGAGGAGCTCAAGGCCGAGCTCGAAGCGCTCACCGGCACCCAGCGTGCCGCAGTGCTGATGCTGCTGCTCGGCGAGCAACAAGCGGCCGAGATCATCCGCTACCTCAACCCCAAAGAAGTGCAGGCGCTCGGTGGCGCCATGGTGTCGGTGGCCGACCTGTCGCAAGAGGCGGTCAACGTGGTGCTCGACGACTTTGTGGTCACGCTCAAAAAGCAAACCAGCTTGGGCTTGGGCACCGGCGACTATGTGGAGAAAGTGCTCAAGCGCGCGTTGGGCGACGACAAGGCCGCCTCGGTGCTCAGCCGCATCATGCCGGGGCAGGGCAGCAAAGGGCTGGAGATCTTGAAGTGGATGGACGCGCGCTCCATCGCCGACATGATCCACGGCGAACACCCGCAGGTGATTGCCATCATTTTGTCGGTGCTGGAATACGACGTCGCCGCCGACGTGATGAGCTACCTGCCGCCCGAGGGCCGTGCCGAAATCCTGCAGCGGGTGGCCAGCCTAGAGACGGTGCAGCCTTCTGCCATGGAAGAGCTTGAGAGCATCATGAAGAAGCAGTTTGCCTCCAACTCGTCGGCCAAGTCGTCGAGCTTCGGCGGCATCAAGGCAGCGGCCAAGATCATGAACTTCGTCAAGGTCGATCTGGAGTCCAAGATCATGGGCGGCCTGGCCCAACTCGACCCCGATCTGATGCAGAAGATCCAGGACAACATGTTCACCTTCGAGAACCTCTCGGCGGTGGACAACCGGGGCATCCAGACGCTCATGCGCAACGTGGAGTCCGATCTGCTCATGACCGCACTCAAAGGTGCACCGGAATACGTCAAGGACAAGTTCTTCGACAACATGTCGGCGCGCGCGCGGGTCATGTTCATCGACGAAATGGAGGCCAAAGGCCCACTGCGCCTGGCCGATGTCGAAGAGGCACAAAAGCAGATCATTCGCATAGCCCGCAAGCTCTCGGATTCTGGCGAGCTGGTGCTGGCAGGCCGGGGAGACGACTTTGTCTGAAGCGGCGACCGCCCCTGGATGGGTCGCCAGCCCCTTGCTGCGTGGCCAGAACAGCCCACGTTTTGTGCGGGTGGCTTGGGACGAAAAGCGCGCCGACGGGTTCGGCCCATGGCGCATCGGGCAGGCCGCCGACCCCACGGTGGTGGCGCCCGAACCCGAGCCCGCGCCCCCGGCCGAAGAGCCGCCGCTGCCAGTAGAGGCCGAGCAGCCGGTCGATCTGGTGCCGCTGGACGAGACCAGCGTGTCCACCGAAGAGCTGATCCGCTTGGAGGTGGCCGCGTATGAGCGCGGCCTGGCCGAAGGACGGGCCCAGGCACTGGCCGACACCGAAGCCGAGCGCGCACGCGACCGCGAACTGTTGCGCAATTTGGCCATCGAGTGCAAAAGCCTGAGCGAACATCCCGAGCGCTTGAGCGAGCCGCTGCGCCGCTTGGCGCTGCACTTGGCCGAGCAGCTGCTGCGTGTCGAGCTGCAAACCTCGGGTGCTGCCATTGCCCAACTGGTGGAGCAGTTGGTGGCCCAGCTCGACGGCGCCGACCCAGTGGTGGTGCATCTCAGCCCCAGCGATTGGGAGCGGGTGCAAGCCATGCAAGGCGAACCCCAGCCCGGCATGCAATGGCACAGCGACCCCGAACTGCGCCCCGGCAGTGTGCGGGTGCGCGCCAACGACACGGCGGTGGAAGACCTGATCGAGCACCGCCTAGAGGCCTTGGCCGATCAGCTGCTGCTGGCACCCCAAGCGCGCGCCAAGGTTGGCCAACGCGCCGCCGCGCGCCGCCGCCCTTCGGTCACTGAGGTGGAAGACGTGCAAGACGTGTCGACCAAACCGGCGCGCGCGCGCCGACCCAAAAGTGATGTGGAGGACGTATGAGCGCTGCCAGATGTCACGCCACACCGAGGACGTGTGCATGAACGGTTTCGCTGATCAGGTCGACCAGCTGCTGGGTCAGCTGCGCGCGCCACAGCCCCAGAAAACCGGCACCCTGGTGCGTTTGGTGGGTCTGCGCATGGAGACGCGCGGCATCATGGCGCCGCTGGGCGCCGCCTGTGAAGTCTGCAGCCCGGGTGGCGAGCGGGTCGAGGCCGAGGTGGTGGGCTTTAATGACCAGACCCTGTTTTTGATGCCATTCACCGAGCCCCAGGGCATCGGCCCTGGCGCCACGGTGCGCGTCATCAGCAACACCGCCAGCGTGCGCTTGGGCAATGCCTTGTTGGGCCGCGTCATCGACGGCCGTGGCATGCCACTCGACGGCAAACCCGAACCGGTGTGCGAAGACCAGCTCAGCCTCTTGGGCCGTCCGCTCAACCCGATGGAGCGTGGCCCGATCCGCGAGGTGCTGGACGTGGGCGTCAAAGCCATCAACGGCATGCTCACCATCGGCTGCGGCCAGCGCATCGGTTTGGTGGCCGGCTCTGGCGTGGGCAAAAGTGTGCTGCTGGGCATGCTGACCCGCTTCACCCAAGCCGATGTGGTGGTGATCGGCTTGATCGGCGAACGCGGCCGTGAAGTGCAGGCCTTTATCCAAGAATCGCTGGGCGAGGAGGGCATGGCCAAATCGGTGTTGGTGGCCGCGCCTGCCAACGTGTCGCCGGTGCTGCGCCTCAAAGCCACCCACCTTACCCATGTGATCGCCGAGTATTTCCGCGACCAAGGCAAGAACGTGCTGATGCTGGTCGACAGCCTGACCCGCGTGGCCCACGCGCAGCGCGAAATTGGCCTGGCGGTGGGCGAGCCCCCCACCGCCAAGGGCTATCCGCCCTCGGTGTTTGCGCTGTTGCCCAACCTGATCGAGCGCGCCGGTGTCGGCCGCCAGGGCTGGGGCTCGATCACCGCCATCTACACCGTGCTGGCCGAGGGCGACGACGGCAACGACCCCATTGTGGACATCGCGCGGGCCTCGCTCGACGGCCAGGTCATGCTCTCGCGCCAGTTGGCCGATGCCGCGCACTACCCCGCGATCGATCTCAACGGCTCCATCTCGCGGGTCATGCCCAATTTGGTCGATTCGGAGTCGCTGAAAAAAGCCAACCGCTTTCGGCGCCTGTGGTCGCTCTACCAGCAAAACCAAGACCTGATCCAGGTCGGCGCCTACGTCAGCGGCTCCAACCCCGATCTGGACGAAGCGATCCGCCTGCGGCCGCAGATGGAGAGCTTTTTGCGCCAAGACATGCACACCAGCCTGGCTTACGGCGAGTGTCTGCACACCGTCAACCACCTGATGACCGCGCCATCCCACAGCGCTTGAGAGAACCGCCATGACCACATCCACCACCGCCCGGCCTTGGCATTTGCTCGTGGAGAAAGCCGCACGCCAAGCCGAAGACTGCCAAAAAGCTTGGCAAGACTCCCAAGTTCGCTTGCAGCAGTTGCAGGCGACCGAGCAACGCCTCGGCGTGATGCTGGGCGACTACCGCGAGCGCCACCGCCAGCAATTGCAGGTGGGGCAACTCATGGGCGACCAGATCAACAGCCAGCGTTTTATCCACCAGTTGACCCAGCTGCACCTGCATGCCCAGCGCGAGGCGGCCGTCTGCGCCGCCCAATGTGCCCAGCAGCAGCAGGCCTTGCAGCAGGCCCAGCGCGAACTCGACAAAATGCGCAAACTCGCCGAGCAAGAGCAGCAGCGGCAGCGCAGACTCGGTGAGAAGGTCGAGGCGCGGCGCTTGGACGACATGGCCGTGATGCGCTTCCGTTTGCGCCAGATTTGATACCAGCAATTGATTTGGCAGATCTGATTGACCTTTGAAGATTTTCTGCCCCTAGGAGCAAAGCACCATGCCGCAAGCCCACAAAAAACCGACGACCAACCCTCTCGATATTTGGCTTTATGTCATTTTGGCATGTGTTTTTGTTGCTTTGCTGGTACTGTCTTGGATGTACTACGACCGCAATGTGGAGGCGAAACCACTAAAAGTTGAAGTTTTGTTAGACAATAGGTGTGAACTTTTTGACGAAGCGTTTATGGCAGTGTCGGAGCCTGACGGTCGGCGCTCTCACTTTGACAAAGGTGTGGCAATATTGGAAACAACGACCCGCTCCCGCATATTTGTCAAGTCAAGCGATCGCTATCCGGCGTTCCAGTTTGAGACCAGCAGATATGCGGCTCAGCCGAGGGTGGTGATTACCACCCAATGCGGCGACCGCATCGACAGGACCATGGAAGCCATGCGTGAGCAGTTCAAGAACCGTCCGAGGTAACTTGTTAGTAGAATAGTTCTATGGCAACCAAAACTTCACTCGAAGCGCAAACCGATTTCTGTGGCACTTTCTTTGCCGCCAAGCTGCTGGGCCTGTCTGTGGGCACGGTGCAGTCGCTGGTGGAGCGCGGAGAGTTGGAAGCCTGGAAAACCAAGGGTGGTCACCGCCGCATCTCGCTGCAGTCGGTGCGCGACTACCAGTCCCGCAACGGTCTACAAACCCAATTTGGCGTCACCAGCCAGGGCCTGCTCAAGGTGCTGGTGGTGGACGACGACCAGATCAGTCTTGAACTGATCCGCACGGCGGTCAACAAATGGCAGCTGCCGCTCGATTGCACCGTCATGCCTTCGGCCATGGAGGCGTTGATCGACATCAACAGCCTGCGGCCCCAGATTTTGCTGACCGACCTCAACATGCCTGGGGTGGACGGTTTTGCGCTGCTCAAGACGCTGCGCAGCAACCCGGTGTTTGCCCACATGGTGCTGGTGGCCGTGACCGCCATGCCCGACGAAGAAATCGCCAAGCGCGGTGGGTTGCCCGAGCACACGGTGCTGGTGCGCAAGCCGCTGGACATGCATTGGCTGCACGGTTTTATGACGGCCTTGGTCGCCGATCGCCAGCTCAAAAACATCGAAGCACTGGCCTAAGCGCTCCGCTTGGCGGCGACTCCAATGGGCCCCACACGGGGCCCCTTTTTTTGGGTCGGTGTCCGAGCGCACTGAGAACAGCAGAAGTGTGGGTGTTTACTCACAAGGGAAGCGTATGCTCCATGCGTGGGCGCAGCCGCTTGTGTCTGGGCTCTGGGCGCTGCGAAGCCACAGGGCCTGATTGTGTGTTGTGTTGGTGTGTACTCGCGCACCTGTCAGCGCCGTTCCCACGCATGTGGGTATGCACAAACTTGGGTGGCTCGGGGTGGCGTGCGCTGGGCAGCACCCATTGGCGGAGACGGTGAGATTCGAACTCACGGAAGGTTGCCCTTCGGCGGTTTTCAAGACCGCTGGATTAAACCACTCTCCCACATCTCCGGGAGGCCACATTCTAGCCGCTTGCCAACAAGGCGGGGATGCTTCGCGTCCCGCCGGCAGCCCATTTGTCTTGCTTCCCTACCTCGGGTAACTACCGATGAAATGTCCTATTGACAGAACAATAGGTCAAAACGCATGATGCCGCCATGGCTATCGCAGACATGCCCCTCCCCAAATACCACCAGGTCTATCTGGTGCTCAAGGAGCGTCTGTTGGAAGGCGATTTCGCCGACGGTTTGCCGGGTGAGCTGGCACTGATGGCGAACTTTGGTGTGTCGCGGGTGACCGTGCGCAAGGCGCTGGAGCTGTTGGCGGCCGAGGGTTTGGTGACGCGCCAAGCCGGACGTGGCACCCGGCCCGCGCCCGGTGTGGCTTTGCCGTCGGTGGCCGATACGCCGCGCGCCACCCGTTCGGGCTTGTTGGACAACTTGGTGAGCATCAGCTTGGGCACCCGCATCAAGGTGCTGGAGCTGCTGACCGTCAAAGCCTCGGCCGCTGTGGCCGACGCTTTGGCCATCGATATTGGGTCGCCGGTACAGAAGGCGGTGCGGGTGCGCAGCACCCGCCAGGGGCCTTTGTCGCACATCACCACCTATGTGCCGGCGCAGATCGCTGAGCACTTTGGGCGGCACGAACTGGCCCGAGAGCCCATTTTGGTGCTGCTGGAAAAAAGTGGGGTGCAACTGGGCCGTGCGCACCAGCACATCTCGGCGCGGCTGGCCGACGCGGCCACCGCGCAGGCGCTGGATGTGCCGGTGGGTTCTGCCTTGCTGGCGGTGCGGCGCATTGTGTACGACCAACAAGACCGGCCGGTGCAGTGCTTGCACGGTTTGTACCGACCCGACCGCTACGAGTACGAAATCAAGTTGTCGCGCGTGGGCGATGTCGACGCGCGGGTGTGGGTGAGCAGTGAGTTGAGTGCCCAGTTCCACTGAGGCAACAACACACCAGCACCTGTGTAAGTGGTGTTTTTTCGCCGGGCATTTTGTCCCGTTTTGTGACCTGAGCTGCCCTGTGTGGTGGCCATAACTTTTCCAGGAGACCGCCATGACCAACCGACGACAGTTTGTTGCCCAATCCGCCGCATCTGCGGCCGCGATGGCCTTTCCCCTTGTGGCCGGTGCCCAGCCGGCGCCGATCAAGGTGGGCATCTTGCACCCGGTGACGGGCGCTCTGGCGTACTCCGGTCAGCAGTGCCGTGCGGGCGCGATGATGGCGGTCGAAGACATCAACAAAGCCGGTGGCATCAAATCGATGGGCGGAGCCCGCATCGAAGCGGTGCTGGGCGACGCGCAGTCGCAGCCGCAAGCGGGCGCGGCCGAGATCGAAAAAATGAACGAGGCCGGTGTGTCGGCGGTGGTGGGGGCTTTTGCCTCGGCCATTTGTTTGGCCACCACCCAAGCGGCTGCCAAATACAACCTGCCCCATGTGGTGGATGTGGGTGTGGCCGACCAGATTGTCGAGCGGGGCTTAAAAAACACCTTCCGTTTTGGCCCGGGCTACAAAGCGGTGGCCGAGCTGGCGATGACCAATCTGCATGTGCTCAACACCGCCGCAGGGCGCCCGGCGCGCACCGTGATGATCATCCACGAAGAGTCGCTGTTTGGCACCGGCACAGCCAATTTGCTGGCGCGCGAGCTGCCGGGCTACGGCTTTGAAGTCAAAGAGGTGATCAAACACGCCAACCCGACGCGCGACTTCAACAACATCGTGTTGCGCATGAAGTCGATCAACCCCGACATCGTGATCCCGGCCAACTACTACAACGAGTACGCGCTGCTGGTGCGCACCATGCAGCAGCAGCGGGTGGTGCCCAAGGCCATTTATTCGGTGTTGGGTGGTGCGGCGTCGAGCTACAAGTTTGTGCAGGAGTTCTCTGATGCCTCCAACGGCATCATCGACTGCAACCACTGGTTCAACCCCAAGGACCCGCGCGCACAAGCGCTCAAAAAGCGCGCCGAGGCGCAGAAGCTGTTCTTCAGCTATGAGCTGTTCATGACCTACACCTCGGTCATGCTGCTGGCCGACGCGCTGGAGCGCGCCAAGTCGAAAGACCGCGCCGCCATCATCGATGCGCTGGAGAAGAGCACGTTCTCCAACCACATCATGCCCTACGGTCCGACCAAGTTTGTCAACGGCCAAAACACTGGTGGGCGTCCGCTGATGACCCAGGTGATCAACAAAGACATCAAGGTGATCATTCCGCGCGAATACCGCGAAGCCGAGCCGCTGTTCCCGCTCAAGGCCTGATCCGCACCGAGGTTCTTCACCATGTTCGATCCAGTCATTGTGGTGCCGTCCGTGCTCAACGGACTCACCACCGGGGCGGTGTACGCCCTCATCGCTTTGGGCCTGACCCTGATTTACGGTGTGTTGCACATCATCAATTTTGCGCACGGCGCAGCCTTGATGTTGGCGCTCTACGGCGTGTATTGGCTCAAAGAGGCGATGGGTGTGGATCCGTATGTGGCTTTGCCGGTGTTGGTGGGCGGCATGTTTGCGCTGGGCTATGTGCTGCAGCGCGGCATCATCAACCGCGCCAGCCACGGCAAGGACGAAAACATCCTGCTCGTCACGCTGGGTCTGTCGATCGTGATGGAGAACCTCGCGCTGCTGTTTTTTCGCTCCGACACCCGCACCATCGACACCGCCTACACCCTGACCACGGTGCAGATTGGGCCGGCCTTTATTGCACTGCCCAAGTTGATCGCGTTTGCGGGGGCCTTGGTCACCTCGGCGCTGTTGTTGTGGCTGGTGTCGCGTACCGACTTGGGCCGCGCCATCCGTGCGGTGGCCAAAGAGAAGCAGGGCGCGCGCCTGATGGGCATCGATGTGGACCACATCTACGCCATGAGTTTTGGCATTGGTTTGGCGTGTTTGGGCGCGGCGGCGTGTTTTCTGCTGCCGGCGTACTACGTCAATCCCCAAGTGGGGGGCGGCTTTGTGCTGGTGGCGTTCACCATCGTGGTGCTGGGCGGCATGGGCAGTTTCGCCGGCGCGCTGCTGGGCGGTTTATTGATTGGGGTGGTGGAGTCGCTGGGCGGCCTCTACTTGGGTGAGTCGCTGGGCCAGATCGGCATCTTCCTGATCTTTATTGCGGTGCTGCTGTTCCGTCCCCAAGGTTTGTTCGGAAGCAAGGCATGAAACCCATTTTGTCGATTGTGGTGTTTGCGCTGGTGGTGGGGGCCGTGCCGCTGCTCACCACCTCGGGCGTGTGGCTCAACCTGGTCATGATGACGCTCTACGCTGCGCTGCTGGCGCAGGCGTGGAACCTGCTGGGGGGCTTTGGCGGCCAGTTTTCTTTTGGCCACGCGCTGTTTTTTGGCTTTGGCGCCTATTTGCAGGCGATTGCCCAGATGCAGTGGGGCTGGAACCCCTGGCTGGCGCTGGTGGCCGCCGCCGGCATGGGCGCGGTGGTGGGTCTGGCCGTGGGAGCGGTGAGCTTTCGGTATGGCCTCAAGGGGTCTTACTTTGCGCTGGTGACCCTGGCTTTTGCCGAGGTGTGCCGCATTCTGGCCTTGTCGGTGCCGTTCACTGGTGCTGGTGTGGGCTTGATGATTCCGCTGCGCGAATCGGCCGCCAATCTGCAGTTTGGCTCGCGCGCTGGCTACGTGTGGTTGGTGCTGGTGTTTGTGGTGTTGGCGCTGCTGGTCACCACCTGGCTGCGCCATTCGCGCTTTGGCGCCTACTTGCAAGCGGTGCGCGACAACGAAGACGCCGCGCGCGCTGTGGGGGTCGATCCGCTGCGGGTCAAGCTTGGCGCGATTGTGTTGTCGGGCGGCTTTATGGGCTTGGCCGGCGCGTTTTATGTGCAGGTGTTCCAGTACATCGACCCGGCCATCGCCTTTGGTCCCCACACCTCGGTGGAGGCCTTGGTGGCGGCCATTGTGGGCGGCATTGGGACCGTCTGGGGCCCGCTGCTGGGCGCGCTGGTCTTGCACCTGTTGTCGGACTTCACCCGCAACCTGTTTGGTGAGTTGCCCGGCATCAATATGGTGATTTATGGCTCGGTGCTGGTGCTGATTGTGATGTTCATGCCGCGCGGCATCGCCGGTTTGGGCGAAAACGTGCGCCGGCTCTGGAAAGGAGAGCGCCGTGGCTGATCCTTTGCTGCGCATCGAAGGCGTGGGAAAAACCTTTGGTGGTTTGCGTGCGGTGCACAACGTGTCGCTGGCGGTGCCAGCCGGTTCCTTGACCGCCCTGATTGGGCCCAACGGCGCCGGCAAAACCACCTTGTTTGCCCTGATGTCGGGGTTTCTGAAACCCGACACCGGCCGGGTCTGGTTGTCGGGCGCCGACATCACCGGCCAAGCGCCACACGCCAACGCCAAGCTTGGCATGGCGCGCACCTTTCAAATTGTGCAGCCCTTTGCCGCACAAACGGTTCGCGAAAACATCGCAGTGGGCGCCCACCTGCACCACGCCAAACGGCGCGATGCGCTGGCGCGCGCCGAGGCGGTGGCCGAGCGTGTGGGCCTGGCGCCGCAGCTCGACAAACCGGCGGCCGACCTGACGGTGGCCGGCCGCAAGCGCTTGGAGCTGGCGCGCGCGCTGGCCACTGAGCCCCGTTTGCTGCTGCTCGATGAGGTGTTGGCTGGCCTCAACCCCCAAGAGATTGCCGAGATGCTGCCGGTGGTGCGGGCGATCCGCGACGATGGAGTGACGGTGCTGATGATTGAACACGTGATGCAAGCCGTGATGAACTTGGCCGACCATGTCTGGGTCTTGGCCCAGGGCGAGCTGATCGCCGAGGGCGCACCACAGGCGGTGACACGCGACGCGCGGGTGGTTGAAGCCTATCTGGGCCCGGGCACCGCCGCGCGCCTGCAGCGCAGCGCCGGTGTGGGGGCCAGCGCATGAGCGCGCCGCTGCTGGATGTGCGCGGCCTGCGCGCTGGCTATGGCCGCATTGAGGTGCTGCGCGGCCTGGACTTGCAGGTGCAGCGCGGCGAGATGGTGGCCTTGTTGGGCAGCAACGGCGCGGGCAAAACCACCTTCAACCACACCTTGTGTGGGTTGGTGCGGGCGTGGGCCGGGTCGGTGCATTTCAACGGCGCCGATTTGAGCGGAGCCCATTACCGCGAGGTGGTGCGCTCGGGCCTGATCCAGGTGCCCGAGGGCCGCAAGATTTTCCCCAACCTCAGCGTGCAGGAGAACATAGAGCTGGGTTCGTTCACCCGCGCCCGCGCGCGCCGTGCCCAGAATTTGGACAAGGTGTTTGGCATCTTCCCGCGCCTCCAAGAGCGGCTCACCCAGCTGGCCGGCACCATGAGCGGCGGCGAGCAGCAAATGCTGGCGATTGGCCGGGGTTTGATGGCCGAGCCCGAGCTGCTGATCTTGGACGAGCCGTCGCTGGGTTTGTCGCCCTTGTTGGTCGAAGAAATGTTTGGCCTCATCGGCCGGCTGCGCCAAGACGGGCTGGCCATTTTGTTGGTCGAGCAAAACGTGGGGCAAGCGCTGGAATTGGCCGATCGCGCGTATGTGATCGAAAACGGAGCGCTGCGTTTCTCGGGCCTGCCGGCCGACCTGCTGGGGTCGGACGAGCTGCGCCGCGCTTACCTGGGGGTGTGACATGGCAAGCGCACAAACCCTGGCGCAAAAACTGATCGCGCGCGCGGCCGGTATGGCCACGGTGCGCGAGGGCGACATCGTCAACTGCCGGGTCGATCTGGCGATGTTCCACGACTCGTCGGGTCCGCGCCGCCTCAAGCCCATGCTCGAAGAGCTGGGCGCACAGATCTGGGACCGCTCGCGGGTGGTGCTGGTGATGGACCACTTTGTGCCCGAGGCCGACGGCGACGCGCGGCGCATCGTGCGCATCGCGCGCGACTGGGCGCGCGAACAACAGCTGCCGCATGTGCACGACAGCCAAGGCATTTGCCATGTGGTGTTGCCACAAAAAGGCCATTTGCGCCCGGGCATGTTGTGTGTGGGTGGTGACTCGCATTCGCCCACCGGCGGCGCTTTTGGCGCCTACATGTTTGGGGTGGGCAGCACCGAAATGTTGGGTGTGGTGGTGACCGGAGAAATTTGGGTGCGGGTGCCACGCACCTTGCGCCTGCAGTGGAGCGGTGCGCTGGCCCATGGCGTATGCGCCAAAGACATGATGCTGCGCATGATCGGTCAGCTCGGCATGAACGGTGGCGATTACCAAGCGGTGGAATTTGCCGGCGACACGGTGCGCGCGCTGGGCATGGCCGAGCGCATGACCCTGTCCAATATGAGCGCCGAGCTGGGTGCCCAAACCGGCTTGATTGCGCCCGACGCCACCACCGCCGCTTGGCTGCGCGGCGTGGGGGTCGAGGTGGACGAGGCAGAGCTGAGCCACTGGCGCACCGACGACGCGGCCGACTGCCTGGACCACCATTTCGACGCCAGCACTTTGGCGCCCATGGTGGCGGCGCCCCACAGCCCCGCCAACAGCCATCCGGTGCACAGCTTGGCTGGCGAGGTGGTGGACTTGGCCTATATCGGTGCGTGCACCGGCGCCAAGCTCGAAGACCTGGAGGCTGCCGCCGAGGTGCTGGTCGGCCAGCGGGTGGCGCCGGGGGTGCGCTTGTTGGTGGCGCCCGCGAGCGTGCACGATTGGCAGCGCGCCCAGGCCAGTGGTGTGGCCGCGGTGCTGCAGGCCGCCGGGGCCGAGCTGCTGCCCAGCGCCTGTGGGGCCTGCGCCGGCTACGGCCAAGCGGTGCAAGGCCGCACCCGGGTGATCGCCACCACCGCGCGCAACTTCAAAGGCCGCATGGGCTCGGCCGATGCCGAGGTGTTTCTCGCCTCGCCCTACACCGTGGCCGCGTCGGCCTTGCGTGGGCGCATCAGCGACCCGCGCGAGGTGCTGGCCGATCGCGCTGCGCCCTCACACACCCCCGCCAGCGGAGCCGCCGCATGACCACCAGCCCTGTGTCTCACCGCGTCTGGCGCTTGGGCGCCCATGTCGACACCGACGCACTGGCCCCGGGCCACGCCATGAAACACGGCATGGACGTGATCGCTCGCCACTGCCTGGAGGCGCTGCGCCCCGACTTCGCGGGTGGTGTGCGCGCCGGCGATGTGCTGGTGGCCGGACCGGGCTTTGGCATCGGCTCCTCGCGCGAGCAAGCGGCGGCGGTGTTGGTGGCCTTGGGCGTGCGCGCGGTGATTGCGCCTAGCTACAGCGGTTTGTACTTCCGCAACGCTTTTAACGTGGGCCTGCTGCTGCTGACCTGCCCAGAGGCCGAGCGGCTGCAAGAAGGTGAGCGGGTGGCGCTGGCGGTGGACAGCGCCGACGGCCCCGAGGTGCTGCGCGCCGACGGCGAGCGCCTGCGCTGCGACCCCGTGCCCGATTTTTTGATGCGGCGGGTGCAGGCCGGTGGCTTGCTCAACGAACTCAAACAACGTTTTCGCAAGGAATCCCATGTCTGATGCCACGCTCGACCCGGTGACACTGGCGGTGCTCAAAGGCCGTCTGGAGCAAATCGCCGACGAGATGGACGCCACGCTCTACCGCAGCGCGTTCAACCCCATCATCGCCGAGGCGCACGACGCCTGCCACGGCCTGTACGACCCCGACAGCGGCGACACCCTGGTGCAGGGCAAGTCGGGCCTGCCGGTGTTTGTGGGCGCCATGGCGTTTGCGGTGCGGGCCGCCAAACGCGCCGCCGACGTACTCGGTGGCATGCGCGAAGATGAGGTGTGGTTGTTCAACGACCCCTACGAAGGTGGTACCCACGCCAACGACTTCAAGCTGGTCAAGCCGGTGTTTCGCCAAGGCCGTTTGTTGTGTTTCCTGGCCTCGGCCGCACACTGGCACGATGTGGGCGGTGCGGTGCCCGGCAACTACAACCCGGCCGCCACCGAATGCTGGCAAGAGGCGGTGCAAATCCCGCCTGTGCGCATCGTGCAAGGCGGCGAGATCAACCCCGATGTGTTGGCGATTTTGCGCGCCAACACCCGGCTGCCCGACAGCCTGTGGGGTGACCTCAACGGCCAATTGGCCGCGCTCGATTTGGGCGCGCGCCGGCTCGACCAACTGCTCGACGCCTATGGCGAGACTCTGGTGCAGCAGGCCCTGCAGGCGCTGCGCGAGCGCGCCCGGCGCCTGATGCGCGCCCAAATCGCCGCATTGCCCGACGGCCGTTATGCGTTCGAAGATGTGTTGGACAACGACGGCGTGAACGACCAACCGCTGACGATTGCGCTGGACATGACGGTGGAGGGCGAGCGCCTGACACTGGACTTTTCGCGCTGTTCACCGCAGTGCCAAGGGCCGGTGAACATTTCGCGCGCTACGGCGGTGGCGGCCTGTTACGTGGCGCTCAAGCACCTGTTTCCCGAGGTGCCGGCCAACGCGGGTGTGCTCGATGTGGTCGACATCGTCATGCCCGAGGGCTTGGTCATCACCGCGCAGCGGCCCCGGCCGGTGGGCGGTTACACCGAAACCATTTTGCGCATGATCGACGTGATCTTCAGCGCCGCCGCCTTGGCCGATCCCAAACGTGCGGTGGCCCAGGCCTACGGCACCATCAACGCCTTGTCGATCGCGGGCCACCGCAGCGACGGCGTGCGCAGCGGCCAGCGCTGGGTCATGTTCAGCTTTTTTGGGGGAGGCCACGGCGGCCATGCCGGTGGCGATGGCCTGAACCACGGCAACGCGCCGATCTCCACCGCCACCATTCCGCCGCTGGAAATTCTGGAAGCGGCCTACCCGGTGCGCTTCACCGAATGGGCGCTGCGCCCCGGATCGGGTGGCGACGGCACCCACCGTGGTGGCTTGGGTGCGGTGTACGAAATCGAATTGCTGGAACGCCAAGCCCAAGCCTTTGTGTTTGGCGAGCGCGGCAAGTCCTCGCCCAAAGGCATCTCTGGCGGCGGCAATGCGCTGCCCAATGTGTTCCGCTACCACAGCCAAGGCGCCTGGCACACACCACCCATGGTGTCCAAGATGCTGGGCATCCAGCTGGAGCGCGGCGACCGCGTGCGGCTGGAAACACCGGGCGGTGGGGGCTGGGGACCGCCCCAAGGCCGCAGCGCCGAAGCGCGCGAGCGCGACGCCGCGCGTGGCCATGTCAAGACAGTGGGAGGTGAGCAATGAACGCGCCGCGCAGCCGGGTGGTTGGGGTCGACGTGGGCGGCACCTTCACCGATTTGTTTGTGCTCGACGAGGCCGAAGGCCGCGCCGAGATTGTGAAAGTGCCGTCGACCCGGGGCGAGGAGTCGGTCGGTTTTATGAACGGCATGGCCCGGGTCGACGCCAGCGGCGCCCAGGGCATCGCCACCATCATCCACGGCACCACGGTGGGCACCAACGCGCTGTTGGAGCGCAAGGTGGCGCGCACAGGGCTGATCACCACCCGGGGGTTTCGCGACGTGCTCGAAATGCGCCGCCGCGACCGCCCGCAGACCTGGGGTTTGCGCGGTGGCTTTGAGCCGGTGATCGACCGCCGCTTGCGGCTGGAGGTGGACGAGCGTGTGCTGGCCGATGGCACCGTGCACACGCCGGTGGACTTGGCGCAGGTGCGCGCTGCGGCGCAGCAGCTGCTGACCGATGGCTGTGAGGCGGTGTGTGTGTTCTTTCTCAACACCTACGCCAACCCGAGCAACGAACAAGCGGCGGCAGCGGCGGTGCGCGAGCTGTGGCCCAACCCCCACGTCACCGCTGCGAGCGAGGTGTTGCCCGAAATCCGCGAGTTCGAGCGCGCCTCCACCGCCAGCCTCAACGCGGCGCTGCAGCCGGTGGTGGGGCGTTACCTGGAGCGGCTCGACGGCGATTTGCGCCAACGCGGCTTTGGCGGTGAGTTGCTCATCGTGCAGAGCAACGGCGGGGTGATGTCGCGCCAAACCGCTGGCGAGCTGCCGGTGCGCACCGCTTTGTCCGGCCCTGCGGCCGGCGTGATCGCGTGCGCGGCGATTGCCACCGAGGCCGGCTATCCCGACGTCATCACCGGCGACATCGGCGGCACCTCGTTTGATGTGTCGCTGATCGCGGGCGGCAGCGCCGCGCTGGCCGCACAAACCAGCATCGACTTTGGGCTGGTGGTGCGTTCGCCCATGATCCAGATCGAAACCATTGGTGCCGGTGGTGGCTCCATCGCCCGTGTGGACGCCGGCGGCATGCTGCAAGTGGGGCCCGAGTCGGCCGGCAGTGTGCCTGGGCCTGCGTGTTACGGCCGAGGCAACGAACGCCCCACCGTGACCGACGCCAATGTGTTGCTGGGTCGCATCGCCGCACAACGCCCCTTGGGCGGAGGCCTGTTGGGCGCGCTCGATGTGGACAAGGCGCGCGAAGCGATCCGCCGCCATGTGGCCGAGCCGCTGGGCTTGGACGTGATGGCCGCGGCCGAGGCGATCCTGACCGTGGCCAACGCCAAGATGGCCGGCGCCATGCGCCTGGTGTCGATCGAAAAAGGCCACGACCCGCGCCATTTTGCGTACATGCCATTTGGCGGCGGCGGTGGCTTGCACGTCTGCGCCATGATGCGCGAGGTGGGTGTGGTCACCGGCATTGTGCCGCGTTACCCCGGCGTCACATCGGCTCTGGGCTGTGTGATGGCCGACATGCGGCACGACGCGGTGCAAACCCTCAACCAAGACTTGGACCGTTTGGACTTTGCGCACCTGCGCGAACTGCGCGCCGGCTTTGAGGCCGCTTGCCGCCAGCGCCTGGCCTCGGCCGGTGTGGGTTTTGCGGCGGTGCGCGAAGACATGGTGTTGGACATGCTCTACCAGGGCCAGACCCACACCGTGTCGGTGCCGGTGTCGGCGGCCGATCTGAATGCCAGCGCCTTGCGCGCCGCCTTTGAGGCGCGCTACCGCGCCGAGTTTGGCCGTGTGCTCGACGGCATTGCCCTGCGGGTCATGAACCTGCGCTACGCCCTTATTGGCGTGCGGCCCAAGTTCGACCTGGCGCTGCTGGCGCCGCGCGGGCCGGGCAGCACCACCGCGCTGGGCGAACAAGCCGTGTACCACGGCGGCCAGTGGCTGGTGGCGCAGCGGTATGCGCGGCTGGACTTGCCGGTGGGCGCCTGCATCGACGGGCCGGCCATTCTGGAGCAGGCCGACACCACCGTGTGGCTGGAGCCCGGCTTCCAAGCCCGGGTGGACCGTTTGGGCAACCTCATCCTGACCCAGCCATGAAGACCGCTCTAGTCATCGTTGATCTGCAAAACGACTTCCTCGACCCCGAGGGCGCTTACGCCCGTGGCGGCTGCGCCAACCGCGAAGCGCAGGCTTTGCCCGCACGCCTGCTGCCGCTGGCGCAGGCGATCAAACGCGCCGGGGGTCTGGTGGTGGCCAGCCAGTTCACCCTGTGGCCCGACGCCGATGGCGAGCCTTTGGTGTCGCCCCACCTCAAAGCGTTGCGGCCGTTTTTGGCGCGCGGCGACTTTGCGCCCGGCAGCTGGGGCCAGGCCAATGTGGCCCTGCTGCAGCCGGTGATCGACACGTCGGTGCAGAAGGTTGCCTATTCGGCCTTCTTCAACACCCAGCTCGATTGGTGGCTGCGCAAAAACGGCGTGCAGCGCGTGGTGGTGAGCGGCATCGTCACCAACGGCGGTGTGGCCAGCACGGTGCGCGACGCCCACATGCGCGACTACGACACCTGGGTGCTGTCCGACGGTTGCGCCGCCTTCCGCCCCGAGACCCACACCAATGCCTTGGCCGACATGGCCACCGTGGCGCGGGTGCTGGACGTGGCCACTTGCCTGACCGAGGGGCTGGCATGACGGCCGCGCGGGTGGTGGTGGACCCCACCTTCGATCCGCCAGTGCATGTGCCGGTGGTGGTGGTCGGTGCGGGGGCCTGTGGCCTGAGCGCGGCGCTGGTGCTGGCCGAACGCGGGGTGTCTGCGGTGGTGCTGGAGCGCGACGCCCAGCCCAGTGGCTCCACCAGTTTGTCGTCGGGTTTTGTGCCCGCAGCGGGCACGCTGGCCCAGCGCGCGCTGGGGGTGGACGACAGCCCCGAACGTTTTGCCGCCGACATCCAGGCCAAGGCCCATGGCCAAGCTGCACCCCATTTGGTGCGCGCCTACACCGAGGCGATTGCGCCCGCGCTGGACGCGCTGCAGCAGCGCCACGGCCTGCAGTGGCAGGTGCTGGACCACTTTCTCTACCCCGGCCACAGCCGCCACCGCATGCACACCTTGGCCGACCGCACCGGTGTGGCCTTGTCGCAAGCGCTGCAGGGCGCCGCCGCGCGACAGGGCGTGGACATCCTCACCGAAGCCCAGGCCACCGAGTTGGTGGTGGGCGCAGAAGGCCAATTGCTGGGCGTGCGGGCGCGCCGCCCCGACGGTGCGCTGGAGGCCATGGGCTGTTCGGCCCTGCTGCTGGCCTGCAACGGTTATGGCGGTGCGGCCGATCTGCTGGCGCGCTTTGTGCCAGAGATGGCACAAGCCGCCTTTGGTGGCCACACCGGCAACGACGGCACCGCGCTGCGCTGGGGCGAGGCGCTGGGCGCGCGGCTGGCCGACATGCGTGCCTACCAAGGGCACGGCTCTTGGGCGGTGCCACACGGCGTGCTGATCAGCTGGGCGCTGATGGTCGATGGTGGGGTGCAAATCAACGCGCTGGGCGAACGCTTTCACGACGAGTCACAAGGCTATTCCGAAGCCGCGCTGCAGGTGGTGGCCCAACCCGGGAGCCAGGCGTGGAACGTGTTCGACGGACCGATCCACACCTTGGCCCAGGGCTTTCCCGACTTTGTTGCTGCCGAGGCCGCTGGTGCGGTGCGCCAAGCCGCCGACGTGCCGGCCTTGGCCGCGCTGATCGGCTGCGACCCCGAACGCCTGGCCCAGACCCTGGACTGGCCGCTGGACCGCACCGACGCTTTTGGCCGGCGCCTGTTGCGACGGCTCGAAGCGCCCTTGTACGCGGTCAAGGTCACTGGCGCCTTGTTCCACACCCAGGGCGGGCTGGACGTGGACGCACACTGCCGCGTGCTCAACACCGAGGGCCAGCCCTTGCCTGGGCTGTGGGCCGCAGGCGGCGCGGCGCGCGGTGTCAGCGGCAACGACGTCAGTGGTTACCTGTCGGGCAATGGCTTGCTGAGCGCGCTGGCCGGCGGCTATATCGCCGCCCACCACATCGCCGACACCTTGAGCGGAGCCGCGCCATGAGCTTGCGTGAACGCCTGAGCCGCCCCGAGCCCCTGCTGTGCCCGGGTGTGTACGACCCCTTGAGCGCGCTGCTGGCCGAGCAAGCCGGCTTTGAAGCGCTCTACCTCTCGGGCGCGTCCATCGCCTACACCCAGCTCGGCCGCTCGGACGTGGGGCTGACCACCTACAGCGAGGTGTGCGACACCTTAAGCCGCATCACCGAGCGGGTGCGTCTGCCGGTGATCGTGGACGGCGACACCGGCTTTGGCAACGCGCTCAATGTGCAGCGCACGGTGGCGGGATTCGAGCGCGCCGGTGCGGCCTTGATCCAACTGGAAGACCAAGGCTTTCCCAAACGCTGCGGCCACCTCGACGGCAAAACCGTGGTGCCCCTGGCCGAAATGGTGGGCAAGCTGCACGCAGCCACCGACGCGCGGCGCAGCCGCGACACCCTGATCTTGGCGCGCACCGACGCCCTGGCCGTGGAAGGCTGGGACGCCGCCATGGCGCGCGCTGAAGCCTACTTGGCCGCAGGCGCCGATGCCTTGTTCATCGAAGCCCTGCGCAGCCCTGAACAGCTGCGCGCCGCCGCCGAGCGTTTTGCCCAGCGGGTGCCCTTGCTGGCCAATATGGTCGAAGGCGGTAAAACCCCCATCACCCCCGCGCCCGAACTCGGCCGCCTGGGTTTTCGCATCGTCATCTTTCCGGGTGGCACGGTGCGCGCCTTGGCGCATGCGCTGCAGGGCTACTTTGCCAGCTTGCACACCCACCAGACCACCGAGCCCTGGCGCGCCCAGATGCTCGACTTTGATGGCCTCAACCGCGTGATCGGCACACCCGAACTGCTGGCCCGAGGCGCGCGCTACGACCCAGGAGCCTGAGCGATGCCCGTGACCCAAATCACCTTGTTGCCCGGTTACGCCCCCGAGGTGCAAGAGCGCTTGCTGGAGCGTGTGGGCGCGGCGGTGCGCTCGGTCATCGACGCCTCCGAAGCCGGCACCACCAGCTTTGTGCAAGAGGTCTCCAGCTACCGCCGCAACGGCCAAGCGTTTCAGCACGGCAACGCCGCGCTGCCGGTGGCCAGCGAGCGGGTGGCCACCTTTTTGCAAGCCATGGAAGCGCGCGACATCCCCACCGCGCGCGGCTTGTTGGCGCCCGGCTTCACCATGGTGTTTCCCGGTGGTGTGCAATTCACCGCGCTGGAGCAGTTGGTCGACTGGTCCCGCGGACGCTACCAGCGTGTGGGCAAACACTTCGACGGTTTTGAGGAGTCGTGGCAGGGCGACCGCACCGTGGTGCTGGTGCGTGGCACGCTGCACGGCGTGTGGCCCGACGGCCAGCCCTTTGAGGGCGTGCGTTTTATCGACCGCTTTGAGGTGGTGGCTGGCCTACTGCAGCGCCAAGAGGTGTGGAACGATTTGGCGATTGCGGTGGCGGCGCGCGCGGCGGGGTGAACCCATCAGCTGGCTGCCGGTTGGGACGCCAGCATGCCGCGCTCTTCAATAAAACGCACCACCGCGTCCACACCATCCAAGGTTTTGAGGTTGGTCATCACCCAGGGCCGGCGCGTGGCATCGGGCCGCATGCGCGCGGTGTCGGCTTTCATGACCTCCAGATCGGCTCCCACATGCGGCGCGAGGTCGGTTTTGTTGATCACAAACAGATCGCTTTTGGTGATGCCGGGGCCGCCTTTGCGCGGGATTTTTTCGCCAGCGGCCACGTCGATCACATAAATCGTCAGGTCGGAGAGTTCGGGGCTGAAGGTCGCGGCCAGGTTGTCGCCACCGCTCTCGATGAACACCACATCGGCGTTCGGGAACTGGGTCAGCATGCGGTCGATGGCTTCGAGGTTGATCGACGCGTCCTCGCGGATGGCGGTGTGCGGGCAACCGCCGGTTTCCACCCCCATGATGCGCTCGGCCGGCAGCGCACCGCTGATGGTGAGCAAGCGCTGATCTTCTTTGGTGTAGATGTCGTTGGTGATGGCCACCAGGTCGTAGCGCTCGCGCATGGTTTTGCACAGCATTTCGAGCAGCGTGGTTTTGCCGGAGCCCACGGGGCCACCAATGCCCACGCGCAAGGGGGGCAGGGCTTTGCTGCGGTGGGGAATGTGGTGCAGGGCAGGGGCGTTCATGATCGGAACAGGCGTGAGTATTGGGTTTCGTGGCGGGCCGACAAAATCGCCAGCCCAGGGGTGAAGCATTGGCGTTGGGGCTCTGGGGTGTGCAGCGCGATCTGCACCGCGGTGGGAATCTGTTCCACCAGTTGGGCGAGTATGCGCTGACCTGCGCTCTGGCCCAGCGGCACCGCCTTGATGGCGGCTTGCACCGCGTTTTCGGCCCAGGCGAAGGCGTGGGTGTGCAAGGTGTCGGCGAGCGACACACCGCTGTGGGCGGCCAGGCAGGCTTGCACCAGCGGGTAGCTGGGTTGGTGCATGCTTACTTCTTCTAAATCGCTCTTGGCGGCTTGGGCCACTGGGTGCTGGTCGGGCGCAAACTGCTGCGCCCACACCAGCAGCGAACGGCCCATTTGCACCGTTTGCTGGCGCAGCTCGGCGCTTTCCCGGGTCTGCAACACCCAGTCGTTGAGGGCGCGCACCCGGGGCCAGTCCCGTGCTTGCCAAGCGGGGTAAGCGTGCGCTTGCACCGCGAGTTCGCTGCGCGCTTGGCTCAGGTGCAGCTGGTCGACCAGCCAGTGCGCGGCGCTGGCCTCGTGGTGCACCCAGCCGGCGTGCACCGCGGCTTCCAGCCCTTCGGAATAGGAAAAACCGCCCACCGGCAACGTCGGCGAGGCCATCCACAGCAGCTGCAGCAGGCCGGTGGCGTCAGTGCGCATGCGGGTGGTCGCCGTGGTCGTGGCCATGGCTGTGCGCGTGACCCTGCCCGCCACCGTGTCCGCCGCCGTGGCCACCGTAGGCGCCGCCTTCGGGCTCAAACGGCTCGCGCACCTCGGCCACGTTCAGGTGCATGGCGCGCAGCATGTCGGCCAGCACATGGTCGGGCTCGATTTTCAGGTGGTCGGGCCGCAGCTCGATCGGCACATGGCGGTTGCCCAGGTGGTAGGCGGCGCGCATCAGGTCGAACGCGGGATCGTGGGCGTGGCCGTGGTGTGTGTCGGTGCAGGCGCTGATGCGCAACACCGCCTGGGGGGCGGCGGCCACCGCCACCAGCGTGCCACACAGGCACAGCAGCACGTCGCCACCGCGCAGCACCGTGCCGCGCGGCAAAAATACCCCCACCCGCTGACCGTCGGTGGTGTCGGCAAAAAAGCGGCTTTTCTGGCGATCGTCCCAGTCCAGCACCAGGCGCGGTGCACGCCGCACCAGCACCGGGGCTAAGCCCTGGCCTTGGGGAATACAACGGGCGGCTTGCAGCATGGTGTTCAAAACAAAAAGTAGCGCTGGGCCATCGGCAAGCGGGTGGCGGGCTCGCAGGTCAGCAACACACCGTCGGCGCGCACGGTGTAGGTTTGGGCGTCGATTTCGATCTTGGGCAGATGGTGGTTGTGCACCATGTCGGCCTTGGTCACGCGCCGGCAGCCTTGCACCGCCACCGTGGTTTTGTGCAGGCCATAGCGCTGCGCCACCCCAGCGGCCTGGGCCGCTTGCGACACAAAGGTGAGGCTGCCTTTGGCCAGCGCGCCACCGAGCGCGCCAAACTGTGGCCGGTAGTGCACCGGCTGTGGCGTGGGAATGGACGCATTGGGGTCGCCCATGGCCGCCAGCGCGATGCTGCCGCCCTTGAGCACCACCGTGGGTTTGACGCCAAAAAAAGCCGGCTTCCACACCACGATATCGGCCCACTTGCCCACTTCGAGCGAACCCACCACATGGGAGATGCCGTGGGCGATGGCCGGGTTGATGGTGTATTTGGCGATGTAGCGTTTGACGCGGAAGTTGTCGTTGCGCGCCGAGTCGCCTTCCAGCGCGCCGCGCTGCGCCTTCATCTTGTCTGCGGTTTGCCAGGTGCGTATCACCACCTCACCGACGCGGCCCATGGCCTGACTGTCGCTGCTCATGATGCTGATCGCACCCATGTCGTGCAGCATGTCTTCGGCGGCAATGGTCTCTCGGCGGATGCGGCTCTCGGCAAAGGCCAGGTCTTCGGGGATGGCCGGGTCGAGGTGGTGGCAGACCATCAACATGTCCACATGCTCATCCAGCGTGTTGACGGTGTAGGGCATGGTCGGGTTGGTCGACGAGGGCAGGAAGTTGGCCTCGCCCACCACGCGGATGATGTCGGGCGCATGGCCGCCGCCCGCGCCTTCGGTGTGAAAGGCGCAGAGCGTGCGGCCCTTGGTCGCGGCCATCGTGTCTTCCACAAAGCCCGATTCGTTGAGCGTATCGGAGTGGATGGCCACCTGGGTGTCGGTGGCGTCGGCCACGTCGAGGCAGTTGCTGATCGCGCTCGGTGTGCTGCCCCAGTCTTCGTGCAGCTTCAGGCCAATCACGCCAGCTTCGATCTGCTCCAGTGCGGGCGCGGGCTGGCTCACATTGCCCTTGCCCAAGAAGCCGATGTTCATCGGCAGGCCATCGGCCGCTTGCAGCATGCGCTCGATGTGCCAGGGCCCAGGTGTGCAGGTGGTGGCGAAGGTGCCGGTGGCCGGGCCCGTGCCGCCACCGAGCATGGTGGTCACGCCCGAGGCCAGTGCCTCGTCCACCTGCTGCGGGCAAATGAAGTGGATGTGGCTGTCGATACCGCCGGCGGTGACAATGTGGCCTTCGCAGCTGATGACCTCGGTGCCTGCGCCAATGATGATGTCGACGCCCGGCTGGGTATCGGGGTTGCCGGCCTTGCCGATGGCCACAATGCGGCCGTCCTTGAGACCGATGTCGGCCTTGACGATGCCCCAGTGTTCGACGATGAGTGCGTTGGTGAGCACGGTGTCGACCGCTCCCTCGGCCCGGGTGCGTTGCGACTGCGCCATGCCGTCGCGGATGGTCTTGCCACCACCGAACTTCACCTCTTCGCCATAGCCACCGGCGCGCAGGGTGTAGTCCTGCTCCACTTCAATCACCAAGCCGGTGTCGGCCAAGCGCACGCGGTCGCCCACCGTGGGACCAAACATGTCGGCGTAAGCGCGTTTGTCGATCTGGGCCATCAGAGCTTCCCTTGTGTCATGCCGCGAAAACCACAGACGATGCGGTCGCCCGCGTAGTCCACCAGTTCCACCGTGCGTTGCTGGCCGGGCTCAAAACGCACGGCGGTGCCGCTGGCGATGTTGAGCCGCATGCCGCGCGCGGCGGCGCGGTCAAAACCCAGCGCCGCATTGGTCTCGGCAAAGTGGTAGTGCGAGCCGACCTGGATCGGCCGGTCGGCCGTGTTCTTGACCACCAGCGTCAGGGTGCGCCGCCCCGGGTTGAGCGGCAGCGCGCCGTCGTCGATCAACAGTTCACCGGGAATCATGACCGTCCCTTATTTGCGAGAGATCCACACCGCCACACCGATGGCCAGCGCCAGCGCCACAAAACCAAACGCGTCGCTGGCGTGCCAGTGCGTCCCACCCAAGCCATGCCCATCGTGCGCGACAGCAGGCAGAGACACGCACAGCACAACAGGCAAGAGCAGAGAGCGGGCAGAGAAGTGTTTCATGACAACAGACCTAAAAAACAAAAGAGGCCACAACAAAAAGTGGAACGAAGTGCCTGGTTCAAGGATGCGGCGGATCCGGCTCCGCCGGTCCGCAACGCATCGCCCCCTTGAGGGGGGCGCGCGCAGCGCGGCGGGGGTGGGCCGAATGCTGCGGCGCGGGGGGTCAAGATATGGGTTGATGGACGGTGACCAGCTTGGTGCCGTCCGGAAAAGTGGCCTCCACCTGGATGTCGGGAATCATCTCGGGCACACCCTCCATCACATCGTGGCGGCTCAGCACACGCCGGCCTTCGCTCATGAGCTGGGCCACGGTTTTGCCGTCGCGCGCGCCTTCCATCACGGCGGCCGATATCAGCGCCACCGCCTCTGGGTAATTGAGCTTGAGCCCGCGCGCTTGTCGGCGTTCGGCCAGCAGCGCGGCGGTGAAGATCAACAGCTTGTCTTTTTCGCGGGGCGTGAGTTCCATGCGCTGCGTTGTGCAAGTTGTGTGCCCACACCGCGTCGGTGTGGCGGTGGCACAGAATCTGCACAGCTTGAGCGGTGAACCCCGCGTCCGCTCCTGCCCCCGACAGCCTCTCCAGCAACGCGCCACAGCGCATCATTCCGGTGCGCCGCGACTACAACCGCTGGGTCAGCAGCGACACACTGGAAGACCACGCGCTGCGCTACACGCCCCAGCGCACCCGCCGCATGTCGGGCTGGCAGGTGGCCAACACCGCGTTTGGCGCCTCGTCTTTTTTGATCTTGGAGGCCATTGGCGCCACGCTCTTGTTGGCCCATGGTTTTGTCAACGCGGCGCTGGCCATTGTGTGCACCGGCCTGATCATTTTTCTGGCTGGCGTGCCCATCAGCATCACCGCCGCGCGCCACGGGGTGGACATGGACTTGCTCACCCGTGGCGCGGGCTTTGGGTATCTCGGCTCCACGCTCACCTCGCTGATTTACGCCGCCTTCACCTTCATCTTTTTTGCGCTGGAAGCCGCCGTCATGGCCTATGCGCTGGAGCTGGCCCTGGGCATCCCGCCGGTGTGGGGCTATTTGATCTGCGCTTTGGTGGTGATACCCCTGGTGACCCACGGTGTGTCGGTGATCTCGCGCTTTCAGCTCTGGACGCAGGGTCTGTGGCTGGGCCTGATGGCGCTGGCTTTTGTGGGCGTGTGGTGGCACGAGCCTGGTGCGTTTGCCGACTTGCTGCGCCAGGGTGGTGCGTCTGGTCAGAACCTTGGGTTTGAATGGCTCCACTTTGGTGCAGCTTTGACGGTTGGCGTGGCCCTGATCACCCAACTGGGCGAACAGGCCGATTACCTGCGCTTTATGCCGCCGCCACAGCCCGGGCGGCGCTGGCGCTGGTGGGCGGCGGTGGTGCTGGGCGGGCCGGGCTGGGTGATTCCGGGTGTGCTCAAGATGCTGGGCGGCGCGCTCTTGTGTGTGCTGGTGCTGGGCTACCAACTGCCGCCCGAACGCGCCACCGACCCCAACCAGATGTACCTGGCCGCGTTTGAGACTTGGTTTCCCTATGGCGCTGCAGTGGCACTGACCGCGCTGTTTGTGGTGGTCTCGCAGCTCAAGATCAACGTCACCAACGCCTACGCCGGCTCGCTGGCCTGGAGCAATTTTTTCTCGCGCCTGACCCACAGCCACCCGGGCCGGGTGGTCTGGGTGGTGTTCAACACCCTCATCGCGTTTTTGTTGATGGAGATGAATGTGTTCCGCGCCATGGGCGAGGTGTTGGGCGTGTTCTCCAACATCGCCATCGCCTGGATCATGGCGGTGGTGGCCGATCTGGTGATCAACAAGCCGCTCGGCCTGTCGCCCCCGGGCATCGAATTTCGCCGCGCGCATCTGTACGACATCAACCCGGTGGGCGTGGGCGCCATGGGCCTGGCCTCGGCCCTGTCGATCACCGCCCACCTGGGCTGGTGGGGCCCGTGGCCCCAAGCCTTCTCAGCCGTGCTGGCCATGCTCACCGCGCTGATCGCATCCCCCACCATCGCCTGGCTGACCAAAGGCCGCTATTACCTCGCGAGGCAACCAGAAAAACCAGCGTGCGGCAACAACAGTGCCGACTGCTCAAGCTGCCAAGCAGCGAGCGGCAGTCAGGCCAGAACACCGCGGATCGGGCTTGGCCCGTCCGCTGGTGTTGCCCCCCGGCCGGGGGGTGACGCCGCAGGCGGCGCGGGGGGCGTTCCCTGTTCTTCGGGGGGCGTTTGTATCGTGTGTCAGAGGGAATACGAAGCCCCCGACATGGCCCACTGCCCGGCCTACCAAGGCCCCATCTGCTCGCTGTGCTGCACGCTCGACGCCCGCTGCGACGATTTGTGCAAACCCCACGGCCGGCTCGAATCGCAGTGGCTCGCGGTGCTGCAGCGCTGCCTGCCCAGCGCCTGGCACCCTTCGCTGCAGGCCGGTCTGGCGCATTACCTGCTCATCATGGCGGTGGCCGCGCCTGTGCTGGCCGCCGTGCTCGCCTTGCTGCTGCGCCAAGGCGCCACGGCGGTGCCCGGTGTGGCCGAGGTGCTGCAAGCCAGTTTTGTGCGGGTGTACGCGGTGCTTTTGCTGATGGCGGCGGTGGTGGCCTGGTGGCTGGTGCTCAACCGCCAGGGCCGGCGTGTGGCGCAACAAGAGTCGCAGCGCCAGACCCAACTGCTGATGCAAGAAATCGACAGCCACCGCCGCACCGACGCCCAGTTGCAACAGGCCCGCGCCGCCGCCGACGCCGCCAACCAGGCCAAGACCCGCTACATCAGCGCGGTGAGCCACGAGCTGCGCACACCGCTCAACAGCATCTTGGGCTACGCCCAACTGCTGCAGGCCGACGCCGACATGCCGGCCCACCGCGCGCAAGCGGTGCGCGTCATCCAGCGCGGGGGTGAACACCTGCTCTCGCTGATCGACGGCACGCTGGATGTGGCGCGCATCGAATCGGGCAAGCTCGCGCTCGATGTCAAACCCATGGCCTTGGCCAACACCTTGGCTGAAGTGGCCAGCCTGTTTGAACTGCAAGCCGCCGCCAAAGGCTTGCGGTTTCAGTACGAGGTGCAAGGCGCGCCGGTGCCCGCCGCCGTGCGCGCCGACGAAAAGCGCCTGCGCCAAATCCTCATCAACCTGCTGGGCAATGCGCTCAAGTTCACCCACAGCGGTGCGGTGGGCCTGCGGGTGCGCTACGCCCGCCAAATGGCCACCTTTGAGGTGCACGACACCGGCCCCGGCATGAGCGCCGACGAGCTGGAGCGGGTGTTTGAGCCCTTTGCGCGCGCCCGCTCGGCCGACGGCATCAGCGCCGACGGCCGGGTGTTGCCGGGCCACAGCGGCAGCGGTCTGGGCCTGACCATCGCCCGCATGTTGACCGATTTGATGGGCGGCGAAATGACGGTGCGCAGCACCCCGGGCGAGGGCTCGGTCTTCACCGTGCGCCTGTTTTTGCCGCAGGTGGCCCAGGCGCCGCAGGCGGTGCAAGCCATGGCGTATAGCGGCTACGGCGGCGCGCGCCGCACCGTCTGGGTGGTCGACAACGAAGCCGCCGACCGCGAGCTGCTGCGCCAGTGGCTCGAACCCTTGGGTTTTGTGGTGCACACCGTGGACCGGGGCGACGAAGCGCTGGCGCAGCTCAACGCCCTCGCCCCAGGCGCGCCCGGTGCGCCCGACGCCTTGTGCCTGGACCTGGCCATGCCCGGCATCGACGGCTGGGAAACCCTGCGCCGCCTGCGGGAGCAGGGCTGGGCCGACCTGCCGGTGGTCATCGTCTCGGCCAATGCGTTTGACCGTGGGCTGGACAACGCGGTGGCCCACCCAGCGAGCGACTTTCTGGTCAAGCCGGTGCGGCGCGACGACCTGTTGGTGTGGCTCGGCCAACGCTTGCGTTTGAGCTGGCACACCGACACCCCCACCACAAGCTCTGCCACCACCGAGGCGCCAGCGCCGACCACTCCGCAGTGGAGCGACGCCGACGCCGAAGCGCTGCACGCCTTGCTGCGCCTGGGCTACCCGCGCGGTGTGCTGCAGTGGCTCGACGCCTGGGCGCAGCGCCAGCCCGAACACGCCGCGCTGGCGCAGGCCTGGTCGGCGCTGGCGCGCGAATTCCGCTTTGAAGCCATCGCCAGTGCGCTCGACGCCCAGCGCGCCGCAGCGCCATCTGGCCCCAGCGCCGCATCCTCTTGAGCCTTGCCATGTCCGCCTTGCCCAACGCCCACCCCGACGCCTTGCTGGTCCTCATCGTCGACGACGTGCCCGACAACGTGGCCGTGCTGCACGACGCGCTCGACGAGGCCGGCCACACCGTGCTGGTGGCCTTGAACGGCGAAGCCGCGCTGCAGCGCGCGGCCGACGCCATGCCCGACGTGGTGCTGCTCGACGCGCTCATGCCCGGCATGGACGGCTTTGAGGTGGCGCGCCGCCTCAAGGCCAACCCGCAGACCCAGCACATTCCCATCATCTTCATGACCGGCCTGACCGAGGCCGAACATGTGGTGGCCGCGCTCGAAGCCGGCGGCAGCGACTACGTGACCAAACCCATCCGCGTGAGCGAAATCATCGCCCGCATGGCGGTGCACCTGCGCACCGCCCGGCGCGAACGCGCCGCCGCGCGCGAACAGCACCAAACCCGCCACGCGCTCGACGCGTTTGGTTATGCCTCACTGACTTTGCGCGGGCGCGATGGCCACATCGTGTGGCAAACGCCGCTGGCCCGGGGCCTGCTGCAGCGCTACAGCGACGCGCCGCCCGGCACCACGCCCGAACCGCTGCGCCAGTGGTTTGTGCGCCAGTTGCAGCAACTGCCGCCCGACCAGCGGCCCTGGCCCGAACCGCCGCGCCTGACCCTGACACAAGGCCAGTCCACGCTGACGTTTCGGCTGCACCAGCGCGTGGGCGACGCCGACGAACACCCCGGCGACGACCACTGGCTGGTGGTGATGCAAGAAAGCTCCGACGCCAGCACCCTGCAGCAACTCGCCAGCGTGTTTGCGCTCACCAACCGCGAAGCCGAGGTGCTGTACTGGGTGGCCAAAGGCAAGATCAACCGCGACATCGCCGACATCGTGGGCGCCAGCCCCGCCACAGTGAAAAAACACCTGGAGCGCATCCACGCCAAGCTGGGGGTGGAAACGCGCACGGCGGCGGCGGCGATGGCCATCAACCGTGTGCCGATGCTGCAGCCAAGGGGCTGAATCGGCAAGGTTTCAGTCTGGTGCTGACCTTGCCCACGTTTTTCAAGATGTCGCGATCCAATGTGCGCTGAACGGTCCGCTCTTCCTCGGTTTGAACCGTTAAGTACGGCTTAACAGTTGCCCCGCGCTCAAGGCAAGGGCTTCAAGCCCAGCTCCAGCAAAAACGCGTTGTGCTTGGCCTTGGCCTTGGCAAGGTCGTCCTCAATCTTCACCAGCTCGGCATGCGTAGCGTCCAAATCAATCTCCGCTTCAGCCACCGCTGTGCTGATGTAGCGCGAGATGTTCAGGTTGAAATCGTTCTTCTCGATCTCGGCCATCTCCACCCGGCGCGCATACCGCGTTTCTTCCTTGCGGTGTTGGTAGGTGTCGATGATCTTGGCGATGTGCTCGGGCTTGAGCTGGTTTTGGCGCTTGCCTTTCTCAAACGCCTCGGCCGCGTTGATGAACAACACATCGTCTGGCTTCTTGCACTTCTTGAGCACCAAGATGCACACCGGAATGCCCGTTGAATAAAACAGGTTAGACGGCAAGCCAATAACGGTGTCGATGTGCCCGTCTTTGAGCAGCTTGGTGCGAATGCGCTCTTCCGCCCCGCCACGGAACAACACGCCGTGCGGCAGGATGATCGCCATCACCCCCTCGTCTTTGAGGTAGTGAAAGCCGTGCAGCAAAAAGGCAAAGTCCGCCGCCGACTTGGGCGCCAGGCCATGGTTCTTAAACCGCACGTCGTCGGCCAGCGCATCGGTCGGCTCCCACCGCAAGCTGAAGGGCGGGTTGGCCACGATGGCGTCAAAGCTTGGCTTCTTGGCCGGGTTCTGCTCGCGCATCGTGTCCCACTCGTTGAGCAGGGTGTCGCCGTGAAAGATCTCAAACTCCGTGTCCTTCACCCCGTGCAGCAGCATGTTCATGCGCGCCAAGTTGTAGGTGGTGATGTTCTTTTCTTGGCCAAAAATCTTGCCAATCGTTCCCCCCGCTTTGGCCACCTGCTTGCGCACGTTCAACAGCAGCGAACCCGATCCACAGGCAAAGTCCAGCACGCTGTCCAGCCGCTGTTTGGTGCCGGTTTTGGGCTCTTGGCTGTCCAGCGTGACGATGGCCGAGAGAATGTCCGACACCTGCTGCGGGGTGTAAAACTCGCCCGCCTTTTTGCCCGACCCAGCGGCAAACTGGCCAATCAGGTATTCATAGGCATCGCCCAGATCGTCCTTTTCGGTCGAGAACGCGCCCAGCCCTTCGGCAATCTTCTGGATGATGGTGCAGAGCTTGGCGTTGCGGTCGGCGTAGGTCTTGCCCAGCTTGGGCGAGCTCAGGTCGATCTCAGAAAACAAGCCTTGAAAGGTGCTCTCAAACGACTCGGTCTCAATGTACTTAAAGCCCGACTGCAGCACGTTCAGCAGCTCGGGGTTTTGTGTGCGCGCCATGTGGGCAATGCTGCTCCACAGGTGCATGGGCAGAATCACGTAATGCACCTTGCGGCGCATCTGCTTTTCAAACGCAGGCACGTCGGCCGCGTTGTCGGCGTACCAAAGCGTCAGCGGCGGCACGCCACGCCCGTCGGGCTGCGCTGGCGGGTAGTCCTTGCCCAGTTCTTTTTGGGCCGCTGTTTCGTAGTTGCCAGACAGGTAGCGCAGAAACAGAAACGACAGCATGTAGTCGCGAAAGTCGTCCGCGTCCATCGCGCCGCGCAGCTGGTCGGCAATGGCCCACAGGGTCTTGCCCAGTTGTTGTTGGTTGGCTTCGGTCATGGTGGGGTCTAGATGAAACGACTCAGTGCAACTCGGCTGGCGAGCCGCAGCATTTTTTGAACTTCTTGCCACTGCCGCAAGGGCAGGGCTCGTTGCGGCCCACCTTGGTGCTTATGGCCTGGGCGGTGTGGCGCTCGGCCATGGCCTGGCGCAGCGGCAGCCAAAAGGCGTGAAGCTGCAGCACGCTGTCCACCACCTCTTGGTTCAGCGCCTGCACTTGCGCTTTGCTGGTCACCTGCTCCAGGTGGGTGTGCAGCCACTCATCGTCACCCAACAAGCGCAAAGGCTTCAACCAGCGCTGGCCTTCTGGGCTGTCCAGCAGCGGCTGCCACGCGCTTTGGCTGAGCTTGACGCCCTCCAGAAAGCCGTGCGCCCACGAGCCCGCGTCTTCGTACTCGCCCTCGTGCGACACATCGGTGCCAAAAATCGGCTGCAGGTGGTCGGGCAGCGACTCCAGGTGGCCGACGACGCAGTTGTAGTGCCGCATGATCAAGCCCAACACCTGGTTGGCCCGCTCCAGGCTGTCCACCGGGGGCATGACCTCGCCTTCTTCTTCCAGCCCCCACACCCGGGGCAGCCACTGGGTGGGCATCACCGTTTCAGGGCCAATGGCCAGCGCGTGCAAAAAGCCGTCCAGCATGTCCAGCGTCATGCTGTCGTAGGCCATGGGCACCGCATGCACCAAGAACTGCTCCAGCGCCTCCAGCTCGGCCTCGCTCAGCGGGGTCATCAAGTGTGACGGGGCTGTGGCGCTGGCGGCGGCCGGCCCGGCGTTGAGCGCATCCAGCTTGGCATACATCTCGGCCTCGCGGGCCAAGACGTCCGCCTGCCCATTGGTGCAAAAGCGGTGTATGCCGCCCTCGGCCTCTATCTCGGCCAGTGCCGCGTCCAGCGCCGCTTGGTCGCTGGCAAAGCGCTCGTCCAACACGGTGGACATGCCGGTCTCGTCCACGATTTCCACAATCCAGACGGCGTCGTCCGCACCACGGTAAATGGCGATGTCAAGCGTGTGCCCCTCGCCGCTGAGCGTGCGCTCCAGCGGGGAGTGAACAATGGTGTAGGTGTCGTCGGTGTTGGGGGTCATCGGGTGTGGGCGTTTGCCGGTGGCAGGGTGCTCATGATTCAGCCGCCTCGGGCGCAGGGAAGAGCTGCTGCATCAACCCTTTTTTGTGGGTCTTGAGGGCGTTGAGCTGTTGGGTTTCGGCGGTGATTCGGGCGTCGAGGCTGCTCAGGCAGGATGCGATGCGCTGTTGTTCGGGCAGAGTAGGCAGCAGAACACGCAACTTCTTTATCGAGTCAATGCCAATGTTTTTTTGAGAGCTTGTATTGACTTCCAATCCGATCCTTGCCTGAACAGCGTTCGATTGCAGCACGTAGTACAAGTACTTTGAATCTTCAGAACTATTGCATTTAATAATGGCGCACGAATAGGAGACCAAGAATTTGATTCTTGTTTCAATATGTCTAACAGGCTGTTGAAAAAGTCGGCGAGGGCTCAAAAAATGCCGATTTCTGGGGGGCTTCACCCCTTGCCCACTCCAGAAAAATCGCTTGTAGGCCGTTCTGGGAGGTCGGGCTTTGGCGGTGTTTCGTTCCTCAGGACTTTTTCAACGGCCTGCTAACAGCGCCCACCGAAGCGTATCGCGCAAATATGATGTCGCCGAATTCAGGCTTAATCTTTTTTGACAGCTGTTCGTAGTCTTCAGTTGATACTTTTTTTGCACCAACAAAGTCAATGCTGTTTGTCCCATAAAGATCTCCAGTCATTATGTAAGGTATGCCTTCAACGACGGATGAGGGCATCTTGTGATCTATATCTCCCACTTTACAGAAAGCATTTAATGCCATTGCCACCCATTCCCCCGCATCTCGAAACTCGGGGAAGCGCAGGCGCGGCTGGGTCTCGCCCTCGCGGGGGAAGAGTTGTTGCATCAGCCCTTTTTTGTGGGTTTTGAGGGCTTCGACTTTGCGGGCTTGTGCGGCGATCAGTTCGCCTAGCGAACTCAGGCAGTCGGCGATTTTTTGTTGTTCGGCGAGCTTGGGGAGGCGCAGTTCAAGCCGGGCAATGTCTTTGTAGTAAATCCGAACCCGAACGCTGCCGAGGCCGCATTCGTTCACAAAGTCTTGCCAGGCGTCTGAGGTACGGAAATGGTCCAGAAAATCTGGGTGGATGCCTTGCTCTGGGTCTTCGATGCACCGAAACACCACGTAGTCGGGACTGACGAGCACGTCATGTTCCCCGTGCCAGCGAGCGATGGAGCCGATGTTCAGACGCATGGGGTTGTAGGCAAACCAGTTCTTGCTCACGACTTTGTATCGTGCACGGTCCGCCGCGATGATCCGCTCCTCCATGGGAACGATGCCTTCGGCCTTGGTCACCCCCATCACGGCCATGCCATGGGTTCGGCCACTGTTCCGAGTTGTGCATTCCGCCGTCACATCCGCGAGATTGATGGTCTTCCAGGGCTGACCCGAAAACGCCGGAAACCGCAGATTGGGCAGCAACTTCTTCTGTTCATTCATTTCAACAAGGCCTGCCCTTGTGCGGTCAGGCGGTACTTTTGTGTCGGGCTGCGCGGTGATGCTGGCTGAGTCATTTCGACCAATCGCAGCTGGAGTGCTGGGCTCAGATAGCTGTCCAAAAAGCTCGGGCGATGCTTAAGACCCAGCAATTGCATCAGGTCTTTCGTTCCTTGCGCCTCGCTCTCCAGCGCCATACACAGCCTGCGCACTTGTTCGGTTACTTGTTCGGTTACTTGTTCGGTTACTTGTTCGGTTACTTGCCCTGTGACTTGCGTGGTGACTGGGGCCTCGACTTGTTCGGTCGCTTCTTCCTCATACACCGGCCCACTGGCGGCAAAGGTGATGCGCAAAAAGTTGTCGGTGAAGCGAAAGCACTCGGGCCCATAAAACTCGGTGATGCGCGGCAGGCCCGAGCCCAGGTGCTCCACCAGTTCCAGGTCGCGAAAGACGCGCATCAACTCTTTGTTGCGGGGGATGGAGTAGCCGTCAAAAAACTCGGCGGGGGTCAGGCCTTCGGGCAAGGCGCAGGCCGAGGTGATTTCGATGCGGTCGGCAAAAATTTCAAACTTGGGCGGCGCTTCGCGGCTGTAGTCGTTGTGCACGATGGCGTTGATCACGGCTTCGCGCAGGGCCACGGCGTTCCACAGGCGGCGGTCGATGCGTTCTTTGGCGGTGATGGTGCTGGCGGTTTTGTTTTCTATGTCCAGCTTGTCGAGCACGGCTTTGGTGGCTTTGATGAGCGAGCAATGGCCGTACTCGTTGTTCTCGATCAGGTGCACGCGGTTGAGGCCACGGTATTTGGCCACTTTGATGGAGGTGTTGTTTTCGTCGGCCAGCAGGTAGGCGGCGTAGTTGAGCGCGCCGTCGTCGGTGGTCAGTTCCAGATTGGTCTTGAACTGACGGCCCAGGGGTTTGCGTTTTTCTTCGTAGTAGATGCGCAGTTGCTCAAAGCTCAGGGCTTGGCGGTGGGCTTTGATTTTGCCAATCGAGTTGCGGGTGCGGTTGGCAAAGAGCCGCTCGATCATGGCGGTGGGCATGGGCTCGGTGGCGCTGCCCACGCGCATGAAGCAGCCTTTTTCGCTCAGGCCGTATTTCTTTTTGGCGTAGGGCTTTTCGCTGCCGCTGGCCACGATGATTTTGATGCAGTGCACGCCTGCGGGGCCGGCGTCGTCGAGCACGTCAAACAGGCCCATGGCCGATGGGTTGATGTTGTTTTTGATGCGGTCTTTGATCTTGAGCATGTCGCCGTCAAGGTCGCTCACGCCCACGCGCTGGCCCGTCTTGTCGATGCCGATGTAGATGAAGCCGCCTTCAGGGCTGTTGAGGAAGGCGACAACTTCTTTTTCCAGGTCGAGATCGGGCGTGAGTTCGCGTTTGAACTCGACGCGGTGGCTTTCAACGGGGTGCTGTTGGCCGATGGGCTTAATACTCATAGGCGCTCAGTCCAGAAATCTCGCGCCCTTGGGCGCGTTTGTTCAGCAAAGGCACCAGCTCTTTCATGAGCGCGGTCTCGGCTTGGGCGCGGGCTTTCCAGCCCAGTTCCAGCGGGGCCATGAGGTCGGTCAGGGCGTCGGCGTCCAGAATCATGCGTTGCAGGATGCTGTCCACAAAGGCTTGCAGTGCGGCGGGGGCCAAGCCGTGTTGGGCGGCCAAGGCGCTCAGCTCGGCGCTGTCTTTTTGTTTTTTGAAGCGCACGTAGCCGTCGTGAATGGCCGGCACAGACAGGCCTTCGCCCACCTTGAGCGTGGCAATGTAGGCGGCAATGTCGTCGCGCTCGTTGATGAACTTGGCATCGGCGCTGATGATGCCAATGAGTTCTTCGCGGCTCATCTTCTGTCTGCCCGGCGCTTGGCTAGAGAAGCGCGACATGAGGCCAATGATGTAGTCGTAGTCGATGACGGCGCTGGCGAACAGCACGAACTCGAAGTCCAGCTCGTCCACCGCGTTCGGGCCAATGCCGTCTGCGTCGGTGTTGCCTTTGCCTTGCTGGTCTTTGAGGCGCTTGGCTGTGTCCAGGTACACACCGCGAAAGGCTTGCAGGTCTTCGCTGGGCAAGATGGCCTCGATGGCGGCGGCGTGGTCGGTGGTCAGGTCGGTGTACTGGTCGAGCTGGGTTTTCAGGCGCTGCACTTCCTTGAAGGCCTTGATGAAGGCGGCGCGGGCGTCGTCTCCCTTGAGCTGGGGCACGGCTTCGGGCGCGCAGGCCAGCCCCTGGGACTGCATGAAGTCGGCCAGCTTCTGCACAGCGGTGTCGAGCTTTTCAATGACCACGGGGGCCTTGTCCACCAGCCAGATTTCGCGTTCCTGCTCGGTGGCGTTTTCGCCGGAGAACAGGGCGATGGCTTCGTCCACGTTGTCCTTCTGCTGGCGAAAGTCCAGGATGTTGCCGTAGGGCTTGGTGTCGTTGAGCACGCGGTTGGTGCGCGAGAAGGCCTGGATGAGTCCGTGGTACTTCAGTCGCTTGTCTACATACAGGGTGTTCAGGTACTTGCTGTCAAAGCCGGTGAGCAGCATGTCCACCACTATTGTGATGTCGATCTTCTGGGCGGCGGGGAAGTCGGCGTTGGGCCACTGCTGGTCTTTGATGCGCTTTTGCACGTCCTGGTAGTACAGGTCGAACTCGCTGATGGTGTGGTTGCTGCCGTAGCGGGCGTTGTAGTCGGCCAGGATGCTTTTGAGCGCGGCCTTCTTGCCTTCTGGGTCTTCTTCGTTGTCGGCCTTTTCCTGCGGCAGGTCTTGCTGCAGCTGGTTGACGTCGGCATTGCCTTCGGCCGGGGGCGAGAACACGCAGGCGATGTTCAGCGGCTGGAAGTCGGGGTCGGCTTCCGTCCTGGCTTGTTGCAGTTCATCGAACAGCCGGTGGTATTCGATGGCGTCGTTGATGCTGGCGGTGGCCAGCACGGCGTTGAAGCGGCGTCCGGCGGTGGCGGTGTTGTGCTTGGCCAGGATGGCGTCGATCACGGCTTTCTTGGCCAGGGCTTCGCCGGGTTTGGGTGGGTTCTTGCCTTCGGGCTTGTAGTAGTCGACGTGGAAGCGCAGCACGTTGGCGTCTTCAATCGCGTGGGTGATGGTGTAGGCGTGCAGCTGCTTCTGGAACAGGTCTTCGGTGGTCTTGAACTGGCCTTCTTCCCCCTCGAATTGTTTGGCGGTGGCGTTCTTGTCGAAGATGGGGGTGCCGGTGAAGCCGAAGAGCTGGGCCTTGGGGAAGAAGTTCTTGATGGCGCTGTGGTTCTCGCCAAACTGCGAGCGGTGGCATTCGTCGAAGATGAAGACGATGCGCTTGTCGCGCAGGGCGCTGAGCTGTTCCTTGTAGGTGGCCTGGCCGCTCTTGCTGCGTTGCTTGTTGCGCTTGCTGTTCTCGTCCAGCGCCAGGCCCAGCTTCTGGATGGTGGTGACGATGACCTTGTCGGCGTAGCCGTCAGACAGCAGCCGGCGCACCAGTGCGCCGGTGTTGGTGTTTTCTTCGACGCAGCCTTCTTGGAAGCGGTTGAATTCTTCGCGGGTCTGACGGTCCAGGTCTTTGCGGTCCACCACGAACAGGCACTTTTCAATGTCCGGGTTGTCCTTGAGCAGGGTGGCCGTCTTGAACGACGTGAGCGTTTTGCCGCTGCCGGTGGTGTGCCAGATGTAGCCGTTGCCGCAGTTTTGGGCAATGCAGTCCACGATGGCCTTGACGGCGTACACCTGGTAGGGCCGCATCATCATCAGCTTCTGTTCGCTGGCCACCAGCACCATGTAGCGGCTGATGGTTTCGCCCAGGGTGCACTTGGGCAAAAACTTGTCGGCGAAGTCATCGAGGTGGATGACTTTGCGGTTGGCCTCATCGGCAAACTGGTAGATGGGCAAAAAGCGCTCGTCTGCATTGAATGCAAAGTGCCGAGCATTGTTGTTGGCAAAGTAATAGGTGCTGGTGCGGTTGCTGACGATGAACAGCTGTAAAAAGCACAGCAGGGTTTTGGCGTAGCCGTTGCCGGGGTCGTTTTTGTAGTCAACGATCTGCTCCATGGCCCGGCGCGGGCTGATGTCCAGCGTCTTGAGCTCCACCTGAACGCAGGGCACACCGTTGATGAGAATGAGCACGTCGTACCGGTGGTGGCTGTAGTCGGTGTTGATGCGCAGCTGGTTGATGACTTCAAAGCTGTTTTTGCACCAGTCCTTGATGTTGACCAAGGTGTAGTTCAGCGGCGTGCCGTCGTCGCGGGTAAAGGCGTTGATGCTGCGCAGGGTTTTGGCTGCGGTGTACACGTCGGGGGTGACGATTTCGTCGCGCAAGCGGTCAAACTCGCTGTCGGTCAGTTTGACGCGGTTGAGCGCTTCGAACTTCTCGCGGAAGTTCTTCTCCAGTGAGGCCCGGTCGCGGATGTCGGGGCGGTATTCGTACTTAAGTCCGTTGGTCAGCTTGCCGATGAAACCGTATTCGATGTGCTCTTCCTTGACCGCGCGGGGCGGTGCAGGGGGAGCGATCTCGTAGGTGACGGGTTGCAAGGGCATAGCAGAGGGTGTTTCAGGCACAAGGTTTCGGTGTTCAGGTGGGAAGTGCAAAGCAAAGTCGATATTTAGCGACCGTCTTTTTGCAGCACCGCGCGCGTGAACGCCAGAAAATCGTCCAGCCGTTCGTGGGCGATGTGCAGCAGGATCGGCAGCAGCAGTTTCTGGTAGTCGTGCACCGCGATGTTGCGAAAGCCGGCCATGCGTTGCATGGCGTCTTGCAGTTCGGGGCTGATCCAGCCGGCTTGGCCCAGCAGGGCAAACACATCGCGGGCGCTTTGGGGCAGGCCCAGTTTGTCGCGGCGCACCAGGTGCTGGCCGATGTCCAGGCAGGCTTCGCAGGCGCGCTGGATGTTGAGCACAGCCGCGTCTTGGCGGGTGAAGTCGGTGGCGAAATCGGCGCTGGCGGCGAGCTCTTCGCGCACCCGTGCCACACAGCGCTCGACCGTGGCGGCTTTGTTGAGCAAGACGTCGTCAGCCATAGATGCTTCCCCGTTGGGCAATGTCGCGCAGCAGCGCGGCGCGCGATTCGTCAAAGCGCATTTTTTCGGTCAGCGCAAAACACTCGAACAGGCCGGCGGCCAAAGGGTCGCCCCAGAGGCGGCGTCCGGTGGTGAGCACCTGGTGTTGCATCACCGAGCCCGCACCGCGCAGGTCCAGCAGGTCCACCGGCCGCTGCAGCAAGGCGGCCAGCTCTTGGCTGGTGTTCCAGAGAGCGGTCACGTCGGCGTAGCCGGGCACCAGCACCGCCAGGTCCACATCGCTGTCAGCGGCTGCGTCGCCACTGGCCTGACTGCCAAACACATAAAACGCCAGCGCATCGGGAAAGCGCTGCCGCAGCAGGCGCAGGGCGGCGCCGTCCGTGGACAGGGTTTGGTCGATGTCGTTGGGTTGCATGGTGTTTGAAGCAATAGGCTGGGCCATGATAGCGAGGTGGCCCTTGTCAATCGGGGCCGTGCACATCCCAAGGGTTGACGACTTTCAATCCCGGTATGTTGAAATCGGCCACATTGCGGGTCACCAAGGCAAAGCCGTGTTCCAGTGCGGTGGCGGCGATCATCGAATCGCGAAACGATTTTTTGTCCGGCACATGCAGCGGCGCGCAGAGCAGGGCGGTGGTTTCGCCGAATGGAAGCACACGGCCCTCGAATTCGCGCAACACCTGTTGCACCCAGGCACGCAGCACAGCGCCTTGGGTGCCGTCTTTGCGCTCCATGAGTCGGGCGCCCATTTCTAGTTCCAGCGCGGTGATGGCCGACAGATAGAGCCCGCCGATGGCCTGTTGCGCCGCCCAAGCCCGTACCGCAGGCGAGGGCTGGGCCTTGCCTTTGCGCAGCTCAGAAATCACGTTGCTGTCGAGCAGGTACATGGGTCTCAGTCCAGGTCCAGGGGCTTGGGGTCGCCGTCGAGCCGGGGTGGTTCGAACTCGAATGCACCGCCTTCGATGGTGTCCATGGCGTCGAGCAGGCTGCGTGGCTGGGTGTGGGTGAGCCGGTGGTAGTCCTCGATCTTCAGCAGCGCAAAGGCCGGGCGCCCTCGGTCGGTGATGAAGACTGGGCCGTCGGCGGTCAGGCGCTTGGCGCGGCCCACATCGCGGGCAAAGTCGCGGCTGGGAACGGTGTGAACGGTCATGGCGTTCTCCGATAGATGTGCAATGTTTGTATGTTACGACATTGCTGCGCCCGCGCATACGCCACCCGGCGTACAGACGTTCCACAGGGTAATCCCTAGCATCGGTTGCACTGAGTTGGCCCTGTGTGGCCACCGGTGACACCCCAGACCCAACCCTTGTCGAACGGAGCCCTGTCATGTCCTTGTCCACCCGCCGCTTCACCCTCAAAGCCCTGTCGGCCGCCGCCGCGCTGGGCGCTTTTGCCCTGGCCGCGCCGGCCCACGCCCAAAGCACCATCAAGGTCGGCGTTTTGCACTCGCTCTCGGGCACCATGGCCATTTCTGAGACGGTGCTCAAAGACGTGGCCTTGATGGCCATTGACGAGATCAACGCCAAAGGCGGTGTGCTGGGCAAAAAGCTCGAACCCGTGGTGGTGGACCCGGCGTCCAACTGGCCGCTGTTTGCCGAAAAAGCCAAGCAGCTGATCGACCAAGACAAGGTCGCCGCCGTGTTCGGCTGCTGGACCTCGGTGAGCCGCAAGTCGGTGCTGCCGGTGTTTGAAGAAAAGAACGCGCTGCTGTTCTACCCGGTGCAGTACGAAGGCGAAGAGTTGTCCAAAAACGTGTTCTACACCGGCGCTGCGCCCAACCAGCAGGCCATTCCCGCGGTGGAATACCTGATGAGCAAAGACGGCGGTTCGGCCAAACGTTTGGTGTTGCTGGGCACCGACTATGTGTACCCGCGCACCACCAACAAAATCCTGCGCGCCTTCTTGAAGAGCAAGGGTGTGGCCGACGCCGACATCATGGAGGAGTACACCCCCTTCGGCCACAGCGACTACCAGACCATCATCGCCAAGATCAAGAAGTTCTCGTCCGAAGGCAAGAAGACGGCGGTGGTGTCCACCATCAACGGCGACTCGAACGTGCCGTTCTACAAAGAGCTGGGCAACCAGGGCATCAAGGCCAAGGACGTGCCGGTGGTGGCTTTCAGCGTGGGTGAAGAAGAGCTGCGCGGTGTGGACACCAAGCCGCTGGTGGGCCACCTGGCCGCTTGGAACTACTTCATGAGCGTCAAGAGCCCGGCCAACACCGAGTTCGTGAAGAAGTGGAGCGACTACGCCAAGGCCAAGAACATCGCGGGCCACAAAGACAAGCCGCTCACCAACGACCCGATGGAGGCGACCTACATCGGCATCCACATGTGGAAGCAGGCAGTCGAAAAGGCCAAGAGCACCGACACCGACAAGGTGATCGCCGCCATGGCCGGCCAGACCTTCCCGGCACCGGGCGGTTTCATGTCGACCATGGACAAGGAAAACCACCACCTGCACAAGCCGGTGTTCATTGGTGAGATCAAGGCCGACGGCCAGTTCAATGTGGTGTGGAAGACCAAGGGTCCGGTGGTGGCCGATCCCTGGAGCGACTACATCGCAGAGAACAAGGGCAAGGCCAACGTTCCCATGAAAAAGTAAGTACCCCCCGCGCGCCTTCGGCGCTCCCCCCCTCTCTCGCCTGCGGCGGGAGGGGGGCGACACCCTAGGGCCGGCGGAGCCGGACCCTCGGTGTCTTGGGGCCTTGGCAGCCTTGGCTTTTGTTCGAGAACTTTTATGACATTTCATTGGCTTCGACACCTGTGTTTGGCGGCCTTGTTGGCACTGGGCCTGGGTTCCGCTCACGCCTTGACGCTGGACGAGGCCATGACCCTGGCGGCGGGTGAGAGCGAGGAGCGCATCGCCACCCTCAACCGACTGGCGGTGGGCGCCGACCCGCGTGCGCTGGCGTTGATCGATGCGCTGGCGCGCGACGCGGTGCGTGTGCAGGGCGACGCGGTGCTGGTGCTGGCCGACGACGGCAGCGCCACCGATGCGGTGAGCGGTGCGCCCGTGGCGCTGACCGAGGCGGCCGAAGAAGTGATGGTGAACAACCGGCTGCGCAGCGCCATCGACACCGCACTCGCAGGGCGCGACTTGTTGGGCAACGATGTGGCGGCGCAGCGGCGCGCGGCCGGCCTGCTGCGCCAAGCCGCGCTTGACGAACCCGACGTGGCGCAATTGCCGCTGATTGAACAAGCGCTGGCCTTGCCCGCGCTGGACGCGCAGGCGCAGCGCGCCTTGCTGCTGGCGCAGGCCGCGATGGAAGTGGCGCACGAAGACCCGGCCCGTCGGCTGGCCGCCGCGCAATTGTTGGGTGAGCGCCGTTTGCCCGAAATTCGCCCGGTGCTCTTGCAGCGCATCGAAGCCGAGGGCGACCCGGCGGTGGCCGCTGCCCTCAAGGCCAGCTTGGCCGCACTCGACCGTTCGCTGCTGCTGGGCAACACCTTGGGCCAGTTGTTCACCGGCGCCAGCTTGGGCAGCATCTTGCTGCTGGCCGCGCTGGGTCTGGCCATCACCTACGGGCTCATGGGTGTGATCAACATGGCGCACGGCGAGCTGATCATGATCGGCGCCTACGCCACCTGGGGCGTGCAGGTGTTTTTTAAGACCGCGCTGCCCGGCTGGTTCGACTGGTATTTGCTCGCAGCGCTGCCGGTGGCTTTTTTGACATCGGCCTTGGTGGGGGCGCTGATGGAGCGCAGCGTGATCCGATTTTTGTACGGCCGCCCGCTGGAGACGCTGCTGGCCACCTGGGGCATTTCGCTGGTGCTGATGCAGGCGGTGCGCACCCTGTTTGGCGCCCAAAACGTCGGCGTGGAAAACCCGGGCTGGATGAGCGGCAGTGTGACGCTGCTGGGCAATCTGACGCTGCCGTTCAACCGGCTGGTGATCATCGCGTTTGCGGCGGCGGTGCTGATCGGTGTGGCGCTGCTGATTGGCCGCACCCGCCTGGGCCTGTTTGTGCGCGGCGTGACCCAGAACCGCCCGATTGCCAGTTGCATGGGCGTGAACACCGCGCGCATCGACACCTACGCGTTTGCCCTGGGATCGGGCATTGCGGGCTTGGCCGGCTGTGCGCTGAGCCAGATCGGCAACGTCGGACCCGACTTGGGCCAAGCCTACATCGTGGACTCGTTCATGGTGGTGGTGCTGGGTGGGGTGGGGCAGCTCGCCGGCACGGTCTACGCCGCGCTTGGCCTGGGCCTGTTCAACAAATTGCTCGAAGGCTGGGCCGGTGCGGTGCTGGCCAAGATCGCGGTGCTGGTCTTCATCATCGTGTTCATCCAGAAACGCCCGCAAGGCATCTTTGCCATGAAAGGCCGTGAGGCATGACCGCTGTTGCTGTTTCTCTTCCTGCTCCTGGTCCGCTGCTCACGCGCGGTGGTTGGTCGGCGTTGATGGTGGCCTTGCTCGGCGTGTGTGCGCTGGCGCCGGCGCTGAATTTGCTGGTGCCGGCCGACAGTGTGTTTCACCTGTCGGACTACATGGTCGGGCTGCTCGGCAAGATCATGTGTTACGCCATTTGTGCGCTGGCCATCGATCTGATCTGGGGCTACACCGGCATCTTGAGCCTGGGCCACGGCCTGTTTTTTGCGCTCGGTGGTTATGTCATGGGCATGTACCTGATGCGCCAGATTGGCCGCGACGGACAGTACCAAAGCGACTTGCCCGACTTCATGGTGTTTCTGGATTGGAAAGAGCTGCCCTGGCACTGGGCCTTGTCCGACAGCTTTGTCGCGACGCTGTTGCTGGTGGTGCTGGTGCCGGGGCTGGTGGCCTTTGTGTTTGGCTATTTCGCCTTCCGCTCACGCATCAAAGGAGTGTATTTCTCCATCATCACCCAGGCGCTGACCTACGCGGCGCTGCTGCTGTTCTTCCGCAACGAAACCGGCATGGGCGGCAACAACGGCTTCACCGATTTCAAGCGCATCCTGGGCTTGCCCATCGCCACCCCGGGCATGCGCATGGCGTTGTTTGTCATCACCGGCCTCACGCTGTTGGGATTTTTTGCCTGGGCCCGCTGGCTGGTGGGCAGCAAGTTTGGCCGGGTGCTGCAAGCCATCCGCGACGCCGAGAGCCGCACCATGTTTTGTGGCTACAACCCGCTGCCCTACAAGCTCACCATCTGGGTCATCTCGGCGGTGATGTGTGGTGTGGCCGGCGCGCTCTATGTGCCGCAGGTCGGCATCATCAACCCCGGCGAAATGAGCCCGGCCAACAGCATCGAAATGGCGGTGTGGGCCGCAGTGGGCGGTCGCGCCACTTTGATCGGACCGATTGCCGGCGCCTTCATCGTCAACGGCGCCAAGAGCTGGCTCACCGTGGTGGCGCCGGAGTTCTGGCTCTACTTCCTTGGTGCCTTGTTCATTGCGGTGACGCTGTGGATGCCCAATGGGGTGGTCGGTCTGGTGAAGAAACTCAAGGGAGGTAAACAATGACCCCCGATTTGATGGAAGCGGGCGCGCAGCGTTACGAAAAAATCCAAACCAACCGCCTGCTGGGGCAAACCGAGTCGGGCGGCCGCAGCGCCGGGTATGGCCGGGTGCACACACCGGGCCAGGTGGATCTGACCCACGGCCGAATCCTTTACCTCGAAGATGTGCATGTGAGCTTCGACGGTTTTAAGGCCATCAACGGCTTGAACCTGGACATTGCGCCTGGCGAGCTGCGCTGCATCATCGGCCCCAACGGTGCGGGCAAGACCACGATGATGGACATCATCACCGGCAAAACCCGGCCCGACAGCGGCCAGGTGTTCTTTGGCAGCACCATCGACCTGCTGCGCCACCGCGAGGCCGAGATTGCCACGCTCGGGATTGGCCGCAAGTTCCAAAAGCCCACGGTGTTTGAGCAGCTGAGCGTGTTCGAGAATTTGGAGCTGGCGCTGGCCACCCACAAAGGCGTGTGGCCCAGCATGCGCTTTGCACTGACCGGCGAACAAAAAGACCGCTTGGCCGAGGTGCTGGTCACCATCCACCTGGCCGATGCGGTGGCGCGCCAGGCCGGCACGCTGAGTCACGGTCAGAAGCAGTGGTTGGAGATCGGCATGCTGCTGATGCAAGAGCCCAAGCTGCTGCTGCTCGACGAACCGGTGGCCGGCATGACCGACGAGGAAACCGTGCGCACCGCCGAGCTGTTTTTGAGCCTCAAAGGCAAGCACTCGCTGATGGTGGTGGAGCACGACATGAGCTTCATCCGCGCCATTTCAGAAAAGGTCACGGTGCTGTGCGACGGCGCGGTGCTGGCCGAAGGCACGCTCGATGAGGTGCAGGCCGACGAGCGGGTGATCGAAGTCTATTTGGGCCGTTGAGGAACACACATGAGCTTGCTCGAAGTCAAAGACGTCAACCAGTTCTACGGCGGCAGCCACATCTTGCGCAACGTGGGCCTGAGCGCCGCACTCGGCGAGGTGACGGTGGTGTTGGGGCGCAACGGCGTGGGCAAGACCACGCTGCTCAAGTCGCTGATGGGCTTGGTGCCGATCAAGAGCGGCAGCGTCGCGTTTGATGGTGCGGTCATCAGCGGCAAAACGCCTTACGAACGCGCGCGCGCGGGCATTGGTTATGTGCCACAAGGCCGCGAGATTTTTGCGCGCCTCACCGTCGAAGAAAACCTGCGCGTGGGCTTGGCCAGCCAAAGCGGCGGCACACCGATTCCGGCCGAGCTCTACGAGCTGTTTCCGGTCTTGAAGCAGATGCTGGGCCGCCGAGGCGGCGATTTGTCGGGCGGCCAACAGCAGCAGCTCGCGATTGCGCGGGCGCTGGCGGCTGGGCCAAAACTGCTGATCCTCGACGAGCCCACCGAAGGCATCCAGCCCAACATCATCAAAGACATCGGCCGCGTCATCCGCATGCTGGCCGACCGGGGCGACATGGCCATTGTGTTGGTGGAGCAGTACTACGACTTTGCCGAGGCGCTGGCCGACCGCTATGTGGTGATGGAACGCGGCGAGGTGATCGCCAGCGGGCCGGGCAGCGAAATGGCCGAGAAGGGCGTGCGACAGCTGGTGGCGATTTGAGCGGCTGAGCGCCGCGCCTCACACCGACCAAATGCGCGGTCGCACTGGCGCCAGCCCCCAAGCGGCGGGGCGCAGCGCAGCCCAGCCACTTTGCAGCAGCGCCATCACTGGCTCCACCCGTGGGCCCAGCGCGCGCACCACCAGCGCCTGGTCGTTGGGGCAAGTGGCGGCGGCAAATACTTCGCTCGCATCCAGCACCACGCGCACCGCTTCCAGCAGCGCTTCTTTGCGCGCGGCGGGCATGGCGCTGCCGCTGGCCAGCACCAGGGTGCCGATGCAGCGCTGACCGCCCAGGCCCATGGGCTGGTCCATCAGGCGTTGGTCGGCGGCGTCGAGCTGGCCTTCGTCGAGCCACACGCCTTCAATCGCCATGCGCTGTTGCAGCAGGCCGCGCACAAACGGTTGTTCGGCATCGGGCAAGCCCAGCGCGGTGACTTCCCAGGCCATGAGTTCGGCGTCCGGCGCCAAGCTGGCGCTCCACCGATTGGCGCCTCGGCAATCGGGGTAGGCGATGGTTTCCAGCGGCAGCCATTCGAGCCGCGCGCCTTCGCCCAGCGTCCAGCGCACGGTCTGGGTGGCGGTGGCGCCTTCGCTGCGGTAGAAGCGGGTGGCGCCGGGTGTGCTGATGAGCGCGTGGGCGCCGGGGCCGACTTGGCCGGTGATCGCCAGCGTGTCGCCGGCCACCAAACCGCCAGGCGGGTGCACCAGCACGTTGTGGCAGATACCTGGACCTTCGGGGTAGAGGCTGTGCAGCACGCGCAGGGGTCCGTTGTGGTCGAACTGCAGGGTGCTGCGCCCGTCTTGGGCCTCATAGCGCAGGTCCAGGCTGGCGTGCCAGCCGGCGCGCGCCATGGCGGCGTCGGGCACGCGCGTGTTCATCTCCAGAAGCTGCGGTGTGGCGCCAGCAGTTCTTCGCGCAACTCGGGCACGGGGCCCATCACGTCGATGGATTTTTGGCCGCGCGCCAACACCTCGCGGCAGGGCAGGGCGAGTGTGGGGTTCTCGGGGTGGCTGCCGGTGAGCGCGAGCAAATCGGATTCGGCCGCGCCGTACACCAGCCGCCCAATGTTGGCCCAGTACAGCGTGCCGGTGCACATGGCGCAGGGTTCAAACGTGGTGACCAGTGTGCAGCCCCACAGGTAGTCGGCGGGATAGTTGAGCGACACGGTGCGCGCCAGCGTCGCCTCGGCGTGGTGCACCGTGTCGATATTGCCCTGCTCGGCCAACACCGTCTCCCCATCGGGCGCCACCAACAGCGCCCCAAACGGATGCCGCCCCATTGCAGCCGCGCGCTGTGCTACCGCGTTCGCACGCCGCAGATGCCGAAGAATTTGATCCGAGTTCATGACAACGCAGCGTGTGGGCACACCCAGTAAGAGTGAAGGGAAGTTAGAGCCAAGGGCACCGCGGAACCGGCTTCGCCGGGCCGCTGGTGCCGTCCCCCCTTCAGGGGGGAAGCGCCGTCAGGCGCGCAGGGGGTTAGCCTTGCGAGCCGCGATGCGCCCAACCCGTGGTGTGTTTCTCGATCCAGCTGAACAGCTCATACATCACCATGGCCATGATGCCCACCACCAGCAGACCGGAAAACGCCAAGCCCATTTGCATCGAGCTGCCGGCCGAAATCAGCAGGTAGCCAATGCCTTCGTTGGCGGCGGTCATTTCCGAGACGGTGGTGCCCACAAAAGCCAGCGTGATTGCCACCTTGAGCGAGCCGTAAAAATACGGCATGGAGCGCGGCAGGCCCACTTTGGTGAGCACGTCCCAGCGCTTGGCGCCCAGCACCCGCAGCACGTCTTCCAGCTCGGGCTCCAGCGTGGCCAAGCCGGTGGCGATGTTCACCATGATGGGGAAAAAGCTGATGAGAAAAGCGGTGAGCACCGCCGGCCCCACACCAATGCCAAACCACACCACCAGAATCGGCACAAAGGCCGCCTTGGGCAGGGCGTTGAACGCGGTCATGAGCGGATACACCGCCGCATAGGCCAGGCGCGAGCTGCCGATCAAAAAGCCCAGCAGCACGCCCACCACAATCGCAATGCCAAAGCCCACCATGGTGACCCAGAAGGTGCGCCAAGCGTGGCCCAAGATCACCTCTTTGAACTCCACCGTTTGCGACCAAATGCGCGAGGGGCTGGGGAAGATGAATTCCGACACGCCAAAGCCACGGCAGATCAGCTCCCACAGCAGCACGATCACTGTCAGCAAAATCAGCGGCGACCAGCGTTCGAGTTGTTTTTTGTTCATGGTGCAGTCCTCACTGGTTGATCGTTGCGCCGGCTTTGCGCATGGCGCCAATGTGGCCGCGCAATTCGTGAACGATGTCGGTGAACTCCGGCGTGTAGGTCACTTCCAGATCGCGGGTGCGCGGGATCGGGATCTCGCGCTTGACCACAAAACGGCCTGGGCTCTTGCTCATGCAATACACCGTGTCGGCCAAGAACACACTTTCGCGCAGATCGTGGGTCACCAAAATCACGTTGAAGCGCTGCGCCTCCCACAGGTCGCGCAGGGTGCACCAGAGTTCTTCGCGGGTGAAGGCGTCGAGCGCGCCAAAGGGCTCGTCGAGCAGCAACATCTTGGGCTCGTGGATCAGCGCGCGGCAAATGCTCGCGCGCTGCTGCATGCCGCCCGAGAGTTCCCAGGGGAATTTCTTTTCATAGCCGCCCAGGCCCACCGACTGCAGCAGCTTGCAGGCGCGTTCTTCGTATTCTTTGCGGCGGTCTTTGAACTGGCTGCGAAAGGGTTCGACAATTTCCAGCGGCAACAGCACGTTGTCGAGGGTGGTGCGCCAAGGCAGCAGCGAGGGCGCCTGAAAGGCCATGCCCGAAATCTTCAGTGGCCCAGTCACCGGTTGGCCGTCGATGGTGATGGTGCCACGGCTGGGCATCTTCAGGCCGGTGGTGAGCTTCATGAAGGTGGACTTGCCACAGCCCGAGGGGCCGACGATGGCGATGAACTCGCCCTGCTTGACCTTGAGGTTGATGTCCTCCACTGCGAAGACGTTCTTGGCCAGCAGGTCGTCGTTGTAGGCCAGCCAGACCTGGTCGAAGTCCACAAAGGCTTTGTCGCTGTTGCTCATGGTGTGCACTCGGAAAAAAAGGCCAGGGGCGGTTGCCGCACTGGCCCTGGGCAGAACAAAAATCGATTACTTCTTCGGTAGGATGTTCAGCTCAGCCGCGCTGGGCAGGAACGAACCGTTCCACACCACCGACGGGTTGACGCGGGACTTGGTGCCGTAGGCGTCGGAGACTTGCGACGCCATCAGCGACAGGCGACCGGGGTTGACCTGGCCAAAGCCCTCTTTGCGCGCGTCGGGGCTGGCGATCACCGAGTCGATGGCCAGTTTCAGGCGGCGGGTTTCCAGCGGCACGTTGATGATGCCGTCGCGCGCTTTGACGGTGGCAATGGCAGCGTCGGGATTGGCCATGACTTCCTTAGCGCCTTTGGTGAACGCGCTCAAGAAGGCTTTGATGGCCGCCGGGTTGTTTTGAATCATCTTGGGGCTGGCGATGATCACGTTGCCGTAGAGCTTCACACCGTAGTCGGCATAAGGCATGACCACAATGTCTGCGGTCTTGACACCACGCGCTTCCAAGTTGAGCAGCGAGGTGAAGGAGAAGCCGGTGATGGCGTCGATGTCGCCGCGCACCAACATGGTTTCGCGCAGCGGTGGGTCCATCGAGGTCCAGGCCACATTGCTCACACCGTTGGCTTTTTCAAAGATGGGGAAGGCTTTGCGGCCAGCGTCGAACACGGGTGCGCCGAGCTTTTTGCCGTTCAGGTCGGTCGGCTTTTGGATGCCCGACTTTTTGAGCGCCAACACCGCAGCGGGGGTGTTGTTGTAGACCATCATGACCGCGACCGGCTTGTTGGGGGCGTCGGGGTTGTTGGCGTGGAATTCCATCAACGCGGCCAGGTCGGCAAAGCCCATGTCGTAGGTGCCCGAGGCCACACGGGTCACGGTGCCGCCCGAGCCGTTGCCGGCGTCGATGGTCACGTCCAGCCCTGCGGCTTTGTAGTAGCCCTTGGCTTCGGATTGGAGGAACAGGGCGGCGGGGCCTTCAAAGCGCCAGTCGAGCTGGAACTTGACGGGGGTTTGGGCTTGCGCCGATGCCATGGCACCAAAAGCGAGCACAGCGGCGGTCAGGCGAAAAAAATGGCGTTTGTTCATGCAAGGACTCCAGCGACGTGAAGGGGGAAGAAAGGTCGGCGTGATGATAAGCAGAAAAGGTGCCAGTTCCTGACCGCTGTTTGACGGCGTATGCGCCTGTGTATGCACCAAGTTGGCCCTGAGTGTCCCGATAGCCGCACCAACGGTCAACCTGAAAAACCCTGAATTGGTGCGTTTTTGTGCGGGCGCAAAAAAAGGTCCCGAAGGACCTTTTTGCTCTGGTGTCAGTGGGCTTCTGACAGTTTGGCCGCTTGCACCGCCTCGTTCGCGTCGCCTTTGGCCCCATTGAAGTACAGGTTGAGGACCACAGCGCTGATGGACGCCAGCAGAATGCCCGACTCGATGAGTGGGTGGATGGCGTGTGGCATCCACTGTTTGAAGTTGGGCGCGATCAGCGGAATCATGCCGAAGCCAATCGAGATGGCCACGATGAACAGGTTGTTGCGGTTGCGCTGGTAGTCCACGCTGGCCAGGATGCGGATGCCGGTGGCGGCCACCATGCCAAACATCACCAAGCCTGCGCCACCCAACACAAAGGTGGGCAGCGATTCCACCAAGGCGGCCATTTTGGGCAGCAGACCCAACACGATCAGGATCACGCCACCGGCCACACACACAAAGCGGCTCTTGACGCCAGTCACACCCACCAGACCCACGTTTTGCGAGAAGCTGGTGTAGGGGAAGGTGTTGAAGATGCCGCCGATGAGGGTGCCCAAGCCGTCGGTGCGCAGACCGGCGGTCAGCGCTTTCTGGTCGACTTTGCGGTCGGTCATCTCACCCAGCGCCAAGAACATGCCGGTCGATTCGATCATCACCACAATCATCACCAAGGACATGGTGACGATCAGGATGGGATCAAAGATCGGGGTGGCAATCTCAAAGGGCAGCACCACGTCGAACCAGTGTGCTTTGGCCACTTTGTCAAAGCTCATCAGGCCAGCCACCGTGGCAATCACGCCGCCAATCACAATGCCCAGCAGCACCGAGATGTTGGCGATAAAGCCCTTGGCGTATTTGGCGATCAGCAGAATCGACACCAACACAATGGTGGCAATGCCGATGTGTGTGAGTTGAGCGTATTTGGGGTTGGGCACGCTGGGGGCAATATTCAGCCCAGCGGGCACCGCCGGCAGTGCGCCGCTGCCCGCTGCTTGTTTGGCGGCGTCGAGCCAGGCCAGATGCTCGGGATTGACCACGCTCGGAGCGGTAGGGCCCACCGGGTTGCCAAAAATCCAGTTGATGCCGATGCGCATCAGGCTGATGCCGATCACCGCGATGATGGTGCCGGTGACCACCGGTGGGAAGAAGCGCAGCATGCGACTGACCACCGGCGCGATCAAGATCGACACCACCCCTGCGCCAATGATGGCGCCAAAGATCAAGCCCGCGCCTTGCGCACCGGGGTTGCTGTTGGCCATAGCGACCATGGGCGCGACAGAGGCGAAGGTCACGCCCATCATCACCGGCAGCTTGATGCCAAACCACTGGGTGGCGCCCAGCGACTGGATCAGCGTGACGATGCCGCAGCAGAACAAGTCGGCCGAAATCAGCATGGCCACTTGTTCGGGGCTCAGTTTCAGGGCGCGGCCGACGATCAGTGGCACGGCAACGGCGCCGGCGTACATCACCAGCACGTGTTGCAGGCCCAGCGCGGTGAGCTTGCCGGTTGGCAGCACCTCGTCAACGGGATGGATGGGTGTTGTGCTCATGGATTCTCCTCAGGGTTTGCATTCCAAGATGTATACAATTTTGTAGGCATGATGGCATGCGATGCAAAAGGGTAAACCCGGGTGCAACGTTTGCGCCCTCTGTCTGCGGGCGAAAAAAAGCCCCCGGCGGGCGGGGGCTCAGTGGGCCGCAGCAGCAGCCCGTGGAGTTTTGTGCTGTCAGCCGCGCGCTGCAGGGGTGGTCACCGCCACCGCTGTCATGTTGAGCACCCGACGCACGGTGGCGGCCGGGGTCAGGATGTGGGCGGTGCGTGCGGTGCCCATCAGGATGGGGCCCACTGTCACGCCACCGCTGGTGGTGGTTTTGAGCACGTTGTAGAGGATGTTGGCCGCGTCCAGATTGGGGCAGACCAGCAGATTGGCCGCGCCGCTGAGTGTGCTGTCTTCCATGTAGACGTTGCGGATGGCGGGCTCGAGCGCGGCGTCGCCGTGCAACTCGCCGTCGCATTCGATGTCGGGATGTTGCTCCACAAACAGGTCGCGCGCCAGACGCATTTTGCGCGCCGAGGCGCGCTTGGACGAACCGTAACTGGAGTGCGACAAGAAGGCCACCTTGGGCACGATGCCAAAGCGCTGCACCTCTTGGGCGGCCAAGTGGGCAATCTCGGCCAGTTGCTCGGCGCTGGGGTCTTCGTTGACATAGGTGTCGGTGATGAAGATCGGCCCACGGTCGGTCATGAGCGCGTTCACCGCCGCGTAATTGCCCACGTCGGCGCGCCGTCCCAGAATGCTGTCGATGCGTTCCAGGTGCGTCATGTAGCTGCCGGCCAGGCCGCAGATCAATGCATCGGCGTCGCCCAGCGACACCATGAGCGAGCCGATGATGGTGTTGGAGCGGCGCACCGCCGCCTTGGCCACCGCTGGTGAGGCGCCGTTGCGCTTCATGAGCTGGTGGTAGTGCTCCCAGTACTGGCGGTAGCGAGGGTCGTCTTCGGGGTTGACGTTGTGCACGTCCACGCCCAAGCGCATGCGCAGGCCAGCCTTTTCGATGCGGGCGGCGATCACCGCCGGGCGGCCGATCAGGATCGGTGCGGCGATTTGCTCGTCGATCGCCATTTGGGCGGCACGCAGCGCGCGCTCGTCTTCGCCGTCGGCGTAGGCCACGCGCTTTTTATCGGCGGGCAGGGCCTTGGCGGCGTTGAAGATCGGGCGCATCAAGATGCCGGTCTGCGTCACAAAGCTCTGCAGCTGCTGGCGGTAGGCGTCCATGTCGGTGATGGGCCGGGTGGCCACACCCGAATCGGCGGCCGCCTGCGCCACCGCCGGTGCGATCTTCATGATCAGGCGCGAGTCAAATGGCTTGGGGATCAGGTAGTCGGCGCCAAACACCAGGTCTTGCCCGGCGTAAGCGCTGGCCACCTCTTCGCTGATGTCGGCCTTGGCCAAGTCGGCGATCTGGCGCACACAGGCGAGCTTCATCGCCTCGGTGATTTTGGTCGCACCACAGTCGAGCGCGCCACGGAAGATGTAGGGGAAACACAGGACGTTGTTGACCTGGTTGGGGTAGTCCGAGCGGCCGGTGGCGATGATGCAGTCGGGGCGTACCGCTTTGGCGAGTTCGGGACGAATTTCCGGCTCGGGGTTGGCCAGCGCCAAGATGATGGGCTGTGCGCCCATGGTCTTGACCATCTCGGCCGTCATCACGCCGGGTGCTGAGCAACCCAGGAACACATCGGCGCCGTTGACCGCGTCGGCCAGGCTGCGCGCACTGCTGGTGGCGCAGTAGCGCTGTTTGGATGCGTCGAGCTTGCCGGCCTTGGCATCGTCGCGCTCGCTGTGGATCACGCCCTTGGAGTCACAGACCAAGATGTTGGCGGGGTTCACGCCCAGGCCCACCATCACGTCCAAGCAGGCGATGGCCGCCGCACCGGCGCCCGAGACGGCGACCTTCACCGCGCCAATGTCCTTGCCCACCAACTCCAGTCCGTTGAGCAGCGCGGCGCTGGAGATGATGGCGGTGCCGTGCTGGTCGTCGTGGAACACCGGAATGTTCATGCGCTCGCGCAGCTTTTGCTCAATGTAGAAGCACTCGGGCGCCTTGATGTCTTCCAGGTTGATGCCGCCCAGCGTCGGCTCCATGCTGGCGATGATCTCCACCAGCTTGTCCGGATCGCGCTCGGCCAGCTCAATGTCGAACACGTCGATGCCGGCGAATTTTTTGAACAGGCAGCCCTTGCCTTCCATCACCGGTTTGCCGGCCAAGGGGCCGATGTCGCCCAAGCCCAGCACGGCCGTGCCGTTGGTGATCACCGCCACCAGGTTGCCCCGGCTGGTGTAGTCGGCGGCTTTGTTGGGGTCGGCCTGGATTTCCAGGCAGGGATAGGCCACCCCCGGCGAATAGGCCAGCGACAGATCGCGCTGGTTGGACAGCGGCTTGGTCGGGTTGACGGTGATCTTGCCCTGGCGGGGAAAGCGGTGGTAGTCGAGGGCGGCGTCGCGCAGGGCTTGTTCGGCGGGGGTCATGCAATGTCTCCAGAGGCGGATGTAACGCGTTGGTAACCGGGGGCGCTATTGTGCCTTCCCCCGGGCACCGCTCAGGCCTTGAGCAGGTCCAGCAGGGTGCGGGCCACCACCCGGGTGGCGCGTTGCAGGTCGGCCAAGTCGATGCGTTCGTCGGCGCGTTTGGCGTGGCTCTCCAGCACGGTGCGTGGGCCAGCGCCGTAAATCACACCCGGAATGCCGCGCTCCACGTACAAGCGCACGTCGGTGTAGAGCGGCGTGCCGATGGCCGGGATAGGCTCACCGAACACCTCGCCGCCGTGCTGTTGCAAGGCGTCGACCAGCGGCTTGTTGCCCGCCAGTGGCACCATGGCGCGCGACAGCAGCATGCGCTTGACGTCCACCCGGATGTTGTTGCCACCGCGCGGCGGTTGGAAACTGGCGGCCGCTTGTTCGATGGTGCGGCGCAGGCTGGCTTCGACCTCGGCCGGGTCTTCTTCCGGGATCATGCGGCGGTCGACCTTGAGCACCACCTTGCCCGGAATCACATTGGTGTTGGTGCCGCCTTGGATCAGGCCCACGTTCAGATACGGGTGGGTGATGCCTTCGACCTGGGAGGTGACTTGGAGGTAGTCGGCGTTGAGTGCGTACAGCGCATTCAGGATGTGGGTGGCGCCTTGCAGCGCGTCGACACCGCTGTCGGGAATGGCGGCGTGCGACATCTCGCCGTGCACCGTCACTTCAAGCTGCAGGCAGCCGTTGTGCGCCACCACCACCTGGTAGCTAAAACCTGCGGCGATCATCAGGTCGGGTTTGGTCAAACCCTTGTCGAGCAGCCAGCCTGGGCCGACCTCACCACCAAACTCCTCGTCGTAGGTGAAGTGCAGCTCCACGCCGCCCTTCAACGGCAAGCCCAGCGATTCCAGCGCCCGCACCGCAAAGGTGAAGGTCGAAAAATCGCATTTGCTGACTGCGGTGGCGCGCCCGTACATCTTGCCGTTCTCGACTTCGCCGCCGTAGGGGTCGTGGCTCCAGCCTTCGCCCGGTGGCACCACGTCGCCGTGGGCGTTGAGCGCAATGGTTTTGCCGCCGTCGCCGTAGCGGCGGCGCACGATCAGGTTGGTGATGCTTTGCAGGCCAGCGGCCTGCACCTCTGCGGCAGGGACCGCGTGGCGTTCGGCTTCAAAACCCATAGGGGCGAGCAGCTCGGCGGTGCGCTCGGCGTGGGGCGCGTTGTTGCCGGGTGGGGTGTCGGTGGGCACCCGCACCAGTTCGCGCAGAAACGCGACCTGTTCGTCGAAATGCTGTTCGATCCAGGCGTCGAGTTGTTGGTAGGCGTTCATGCGGTCTCCGTGGCGAGTTGTTGCAACACATGGGCAAAGGCGTCCACCGCCAGTTGCATGTCGTCGCAGGTGGTGGATTCGAGGGGGTTGTGGCTGATGCCGGCGTTTTCGCCGCGCACAAACAGCATGGCTTGGGGCATGACCTCATGCAGTTTCATGGCGTCGTGGCCAGCGCCGCTGGGCAGTTTGAACAGGGGCACGCCCAAGGCCTGCACCGCGCGTTCCCAGCGGGCTTGCCAGGCAGGAGCGCTCGGTGCGGCGGCGGCGCGCATGGTTGGCTCCACGCGGTGGCGCACGCCGCGCCGTTCGCCAATGGCTTGCAGTTCGGCCAACACGTCGCGCTCCAGCGCATCGCGCTGGGCGTCCGTGGGCGCACGCAGGTCCAGGCTGAAGGTGCAGCGCCCGGGCACCACATTGATCGAACCGTTGGGCACGTTGAGCTGGCCGATGGTGGCAACCGAGTCGCCGTCTTTCGCAGCGCGCCGCTCCATGTACAGGGCGAGCTCGGCCACCGCGCAGGCGGCGTCGCGGCGTCGGTCCATGGGAGTTGTGCCAGCGTGGCTGGCGGTGCCGATCACCTCGCACAGGTAGCGCACGCTGCCGTTGATGGAGGTGACCACGCCGAGCGGGATGTTCACTTCATTGAGCACCGGTCCTTGCTCGATATGGACTTCAATGAAGCCCAGGTATTGCGCGGCGTCGCGCCGGATCTTGGGGATGTCGTCGACGCACAGACCGGCGTGCTGCATGGCCGCGCGCATGGTGATGCCGTCGGCGTCTTGTTGGTCCAGCCATTCGGGTTTGAAGTCACCGATCAAAGCGCCCGAGCCCAAGAAGGTGGCTTTGTAGCGCTGGCCTTCTTCCTCGGCAAAGCCCACGACTTCGATGCCAAAGGGCAGGCGCTTGCCTTGTTGGTGCAATTGCTGCACACAGGCCATGGGCACAAAAATGCCCAGGCGACCGTCGTACTTGCCGCCGTTGCGCACGGTGTCGTAGTGCGACCCCGTCATGAGCCATTTGCCCCCCTCTCCCTCAGGGAGAGGGCTGGGATGAGGGGCCGCGTGGTAGCGTCCCACCACATTGCCCACCGCGTCGATCTCGATCTCGTCAAAGCCGCAGTCTTTCATCCAGTGGCTGATGCGCTGGGCGCAGGCGCGGTGTGCGTCGGTCAGGTAGGTGACGGTGAGCTGGCCTTGTTCGGCAAAACCGGGGTCGGAATGCTGGGCCAGGGTTTCTTGCCAGTCCCAGACCCGCTGGCCCAGGGTCGGCTCCACCCCGAACTTGTCGTTGAGGCGGATCTCGACGATGCGGTGGATGTTGCGCAGGCACTCCTGCAATTCAAAGTCGGGGTGGCCGTGCAGGCGGCGCTCGAAGGCCTCGATGATCTGCGCCTTGTTCAAACCCACGCCACGCGGGCCGCGCACCGCCAAGATGAAGGGCCAGCCGAACTTGGCGTTGTAGTCGGCGTTGAGCCGCTGGATTTGGGCGAACTCTTCGGGCGTGCAATCGGTCAGGCCGGCCTTGGTTTGTTCGTTGGTCGATTCGGCGGTCAGGGTTTTGCTGACCATGGCTTTGCCGGCCAATTCCGGGTGGGCGCGGATCAGGCTGAGCTGGGCCTCACGGCCCGCAGCGTCCAGCACCTGCGCCATGGCGTGTTTCAGGTGGGCCAGCGACGTGAAGGGCCGTTGCGCCAGTGCGCGCTCGGCGATCCAGGGCGAATGCTCGTACAGGCCGTCGAGCATGTGTGCGGCGGCTTCTGGGCTGGCGCTGTTGAGTTGTTCTAGGGTGATGGGCATGGTCTTGTCTCAGCTGGGGCGCAACGGGTCGTCGCTCATACGGGGTGGGTGGCTTGCCAGTGGCGTGCGATGTCGATGCGGCGTGCCACCCACACGTGGTCATGCGACTGGATGTGGTCCAAAAAGCGCTGCAGCGCGGTGATGCGGCCCGGGCGGCCCAGCAGGCGGCAGTGCATGCCGATGCTCATCATCTTGGGGCGGTTCAAGCCGTTGGGATCGCCTTCGGCGTACAGCGCATCAAACGTGTCCTTCATGTACAGAAAGAAGGGGTCGGCGTGCGAATAGCCCTGGGGCAGGGCAAAGCGCATGTCGTTGCAGTCCAAGGTGTAAGGGACGATCAGCTGGTGGGCGTCGGTGCCGTCGGTTTTGCGCACCTTCATCCAAAACGGCAAGTCGTCGCCGTAGTAGTCGCTGTCGTATTCAAAGCCGCCGTGGTCGGCCACCAAGCGGCGGGTGTTGGGGCTGTCTCGGCCGGTGTACCAACCCAGCGGCCGCTCGCCCGTCAGGCTTTCGATGATCTGCATGGCCTCTGCCATGTGGGCGCGCTCGGTGGCTTCGTCGATGTTTTGGTAATGGATCCACTTCAGCCCGTGGCATGCGATGTCATAGCCCAGCGCTTGAAAAGCGGCGGTCACGTCGGGGTGTTTTTGTAGCGCGGTGGCCACGCCAAACACGGTGAGCGGCAGGCCGCGCTTCTCGAATTCACGCAGCAGGCGCCACACGCCGGCGCGCGAGCCGTATTCGTAAATGCCTTCCATGCTGATGTGGCGGGCCTCAAACGCGGCCGGGTTGAACATTTCCGACAGGAATTGCTCACTCGCCTTGTCGCCGTGCAGCACCGAGTTTTCGCCGCCCTCTTCGTAGTTCAGCACAAACTGCACCGCCACGCGGGCGCCGCCTGGCCATTGGGCGTGGGGCACGTCGCGGCCGTAGCCGATCAGGTCGCGGGGGTAGGGCAGGGTGGCGTCGTACAAGCTCATGACAAGGCGAGAGAGATGTCGTGGGTGGGAGGGGTGCGGTCGAAGATCAGGTGGGCTTCCACGTGTTGCAGGTGCTCTTCCATCAGGCGCACCGCCAGCGCTTCGTTTTTGTCGGCCAAGGCCTGGACGATCTCAGCGTGTTCGTCGGTGGAGTGTTCGGCCGCGCGCGCGCTTTGGTACATCAGGGTGATGAGCGCACAGCGCGAGATCAGGTCGCCCAGCAACTCGGCCAAGACCTTGTTGCCCATGAGTTCGGCCATGCGCACATGAAAATCGCCGAGCAGCTCGGTGCGTCCGGAGACGTCCGGGCCCGCCACCGCTTTGCGCTCCATCGCCAGATGGTCTTTGAGTGCCTTGATCTTGGTGGGCGTCACCTGCCGCACAAAAGCGCGCGTCATTTCAATTTCCAGCATGCGCCGCACCGCAAACACCTGTTTGGCCTCTTCCACCGAAGGTGAAGCCACAAAAGCGCCGCGCGCGGGCTCCATGCGGATCAAGCGGTTTTGCGACAACTGAAACAGCGCTTGGCGCACCAGGGTGCGCGACACACCAAAGTGGTCGGCCAGCTTTTGCTCGGCGAGTTTGGTGCCGGGCAGCAAGCGGTGTTCAACGATGGCGCGGGTGAGCGACTCAACAATCAGATGGGTGCTGGAGGGGTTGTCCATGCACAAATGATAGCCCCAAAGCGCAAAACTGTATACACTTTGGTCGACCGCTTTTCATGGCAATCACTCAGGAGAAACCCGATGGGCTTGAGCACTCATGTTCTGGACACGATGCACGGCTGCCCGGCCGCTGGCATGCAGGTGGAGCTCTACACCACCGATGGCGATCAGGCCACCTTGGTCAAGCGTTTGGTGCTCAACAGCGATGGCCGCAACCCGGATGGCCCGCTGTACGACAACGCCAGCCTCAAGGTGGGCACCTACCGCTTGGTATTTGACGTGAAAGCCTATTTCACCAACAGAGGGGTGACCCTGCCCGAGCCCCACTTTTTGAACCGGGTGGCGCTCGACTTTGGCGTGGCCCACGCCGACCAGCACTACCACGTGCCCTTGCTCGTCAGCCCCTGGAGCTACTCCACCTACCGGGGCAGCTAGAAACGCCCCCCGCGCAGCAGGCGGCAGCGACCCGCGTCAGCGGCGTAGCGTGGGGGCGTCCTGTTTCATGCGCAGGGCCGCCCCGAGCCTGAAACGCACCCCCTCGGGGGGCAGCGACCCGCGTCAGCGGCGGAGCGTGGGGGCCTCTATCCTCACCGCTGCCCTTCGGTCAGCGTGTCGAGCTGGAAACGGCCGCTCTTGTCCCACAACCAGGTGTCGGTGTAGACCACCCGACCCATGCGCTTGGGCGCGGGGAAGGGCGCTGAGGCGCGCACCAAACGCTCGATTTCCGCCTTGGCACCTGCGTGGCTGGGGGGGCGCATCCAGTTGAGCGCGCGGATGTTGCCGTAGCCGTCGAGTTCCAACTGCATGGTGCCCACGCCTTGCAACAGCGGTGGCATCTTGCCCTTGTAAATGCGCGCGCCGTGCAGGCGGTAGATGTGCTGGGCACCGTCACGGCGGTATTCGCGCGGCGTGTTGGCCTCGGACACCGGGCCGGTGAAAGGAGCGGGTGCTGGCGCAGGTGCCGGTGTGGGCGCCGGCGCCGGGGCGGGTGCCGGCGCGGGGGCCGGTGGCGCAGGCGGTGGGTTGGCGCAAGAGGCGAGCCAGAGCGCCGATACCAGCGCCATGCCGCGCAGAGCGCTGCGCATGGTGTCCTGGGGAAAACGAGCGGTCGCAGTGAACGTCTGTGGCATAGGGTCGTGATCGTGGGCGGGTGAGACGACAATCAGGCCCATGGGCCCAATGGGTCCGCATTGTGAACCGAGTTTTTGCACCATGTCGAATGACCTTGCGCTTTTTCTGCAACATCTGGTGAGCCAGCCGGCGGTGCTGGTGACCGTGGCCCAGGGCCAGGGCTCGGTGCCGCGCGAGGCGGGCGCTTGGATGGCGGTGGGCCGAGACGCAGTCTGGGGCACGGTGGGCGGCGGGCATTTGGAGTGGCAGGCCATTGCCCAAGCCCGTGAGGGCGTGGGGCGAGCCACCGAGCCGTGGTCACAAGACATCGCCTTGGGTCCCAGCCTGGGGCAGTGTTGTGGTGGGCGGGTGCGTTTGTTGTTTGAGCCGCTGGCCGCTGGGCACACCCACGGCTTGGCCGAGCGCTTGCGCCCACCGAGTTGGCCCGTGGCCTTGTTTGGCGGCGGACATGTGGGGCGGGCGATTGTGGCGGCCTTGGCGCCGCTGCCGTTTGGGGTGCGTTGGATCGACAGCCGCGACGAGATTTTCCCGCCCGAGGTGCCTGACAACGTGGTGTGCGAACACTCCGACCCGGTGCAGGCGGCGGTGGCCGATTTGGCGCCCGGTTCGCGCCTGTTGATCATGAGCTTTTCCCATGCTGAAGACCTGGATGTGGTGCAAGCTTGTTTGTTGCGCCAGCGTACGCAGGGCGATCTGCCCTTTGTCGGGCTGATCGGCAGCCAAACCAAATGGGCCACATTCCGCAGCCGTTTGCGCCAGCGCGGCTTCAGCGACGAGGAGTTGGCGCATATCACCTGCCCCATCGGCATGCCGGGCATTGTGGGCAAGCAGCCGGCGGTGATCGCCGCCAGCGTGGCGGCGCAGCTGCTGACTACAGTGTGAATGTTGGTATATGAATCGGCATATGGGCTGCATAAGAAAAAACCCATAAGCCATTCAAAAAAAATAAAATGCGGGTTTTGCTTTTGATCCCCACCCCCGCACCATGACCCAAGTCACCAACACCGTGCGCTTTGTGCTCGACGGCCGCATCGTCGAAGCCCAGGGCGAGCGCCGCACCACCACCGTTCTCGATTATTTGCGCGAGCAGCTCCACCGCACCGGCACCAAGGAGGGCTGCGCCGAGGGCGATTGCGGCGCCTGTGTGGTCATGGTGGGTGAACTCAACGAGGCCGGCACTGCAGTGAACTATGTGCCGGTCAACGCCTGCATCCAGCTGCTGCCCTCGCTCGACGGCAAGTCGGTCAAGACGGTCGAGAGCCTGAAGAAGGCCGATGGCACGCTGCACCCGGTGCAGGACGAGATGGTCAAGTGCCACGGCTCGCAGTGCGGCTTTTGCACACCGGGTATCGTGATGAGCTTGGTCAACCTGGTGCAGGTGCTGCCCAAGCCCAGCCGCCAGCAAATCACCGATTCGCTCTCGGGCAACCTGTGCCGCTGCACCGGCTACAAGCCGATCATCGACGCCGCGGCCAAGGCCTGCGAACGCCAGAGCGAACTCAAGATCGACGACAGCGCCGACGTCCCCCTGCTCAAAGAGATCGCCCGCAGCAAGGTGCCCACGCTGAGCCTGGACGGCGAAATCATCGTGCAGCCGGTGGTGCGCACCCGCAAGGGCAACGAATTTGTCTCGCCCGCCACCTTGGCCGAAGTGGCCGATTACCTGGTCAAGCACCCGACCACGACGCTCTTGGCCGGCAGCACCGAAATTGGCCTGCAGGTCAACAAGCAGTTCAGCCGGCCGGAGCACATCATGTACCTGGGCAATGTGGCCGAATTGAAGCGCGTGAGCGAGACGCCCAAGGCCTGGCGCATTGGCGCGGCCGTGTCGCTCGCCACCGTCGAAGGCCTGATCGCCGAGGCCTACCCCGACTTTGCCGAGGTGCTGCGCCGCTTTGGCTCGCCGCCGATCCGTTCGACCGCCACGCTGGCGGGCAACATCGCCAACGGCTCGCCGATTGGCGACTCCATGCCTTGCCTGATGGCGCTGGGCGCCACGCTGGTGCTGCGCCGCGGCGACAAGACCCGCACCGTGGCGCTCGACCAGTTCTACACCGGCCAGAAGAGCCATGTGCTGCAAGCCGGTGAGTTCATCGAAGCGATTGAATTGCCCAAGCCGGTGGCGGGTCAGGTCTTTCGTGCCCACAAGGTCAGCAAGCGTTTTGAGCAGGACATTTCGGCCACCTGCGCCGCCATCAGCTACACGCTGAAAGGCGGCAAGCTCAGTGGCGTGAAGCTGGCCTACAACGGTCTGGCCCCGTCGCCGTGCCGCGCGCCCAAGCTCGAAGCCGTGCTCGAAGGCAAAGCGCCGCAGGACGTGCAAGCGGCCGACCTGGACGCCGCGATCGCCGCCAGCTTTGTGGCCCGCGACGGCCTGCGCGCCACCTGGGCTTATCGCTCGCTGGTGGCCCGCAACCTGGTGCTGGAATTCATTGAAGAACAGAAAGAGGTGGCATAAATGAACGCGCCCATCAACCTGAAGAACCTGCTGCCCAGCGTGGGCGTTCAGCAAGGCACCGACATCGTCCACGAGTCGGCCCACCTGCATGTGACCGGCGGCGCCACCTACACCGACGACATCCCGGAAGTCGCCGGCACGCTGTACGCCGCGATCATCAAGTCGCCGGTGGCCCATGGCGAATTGATCGGCGATGGCGTTGACCGCGCCGCCATCCTCCAGGAACACGGCGTGGTGGCCGTGTTCACCGCCAAGGACATTCCGGGCGAAAACAACTGCGGCCCCATCGTGCACGACGACCCCTTCCTCGCCGATGGCAAGGTCGAGTTTCTCGGACAGGCGGTGGCTGTGGTGGTGGCGCGCGAAATGCTCTACGCCCGCGAAGCCGCGGCCAAGGCCAAGGTGCAGATCAAAGAGCTCCAACCCATCCTGACCATCGAAGAAGCGCTCGAAGCCCAGAGTTTTGTGATGCCCGCCAAAGGCATCGTGCGCGGCGACGCTGCAGCAGCGATTGCCAAGGCGCCCCACAAGATCCAAGGCACCACCCGCACCGGCCAGCAAGAGCAGTTCTACCTCGAAGGCCAGATCACCTACGCGGTGCCGAAGGAAGACGGCCAGCTCACGCTGTACTGCTCGACCCAGCACCCGGACGGCAACCAGCGCGAAGCGGCTGCGGCGCTCAACCTGACGACCAACGACGTCGAAGTGATCTGCCGCCGCATGGGCGGTGGCTTCGGCGGCAAGGAAGGCAACGCCAGCATCTTCAGCCAGAGCGCCGCGCTCGCCGCGTTCAAGCTGCAAAAGCCGGTCAAGCTGCGCGTCAACCGCGACGACGACATGATGATCACCGGCAAGCGCCACGACTTCCGCATCGACTACGAAGTGGGCTTTGACGACAACGGCCGCATCCTCGGCGCTGACATCATGCTGGCCTCGCGTTGCGGCTACAGCGTGGACTACTCCGGCCCGGTGAACGACCGCGCCTGTCTGCACATCGACAACTGTTACCACATCCCCGCGCTCAAGCTGGTCAGCCACCGTTGCAAGACCAACACCCAAAGCGCCACCGCCTTCCGAGGTTTTGGTGGCCCGCAGGGCATGTTCGGCATCGAGACGGTGATCGACGAGATCGCCGCCACCCTGGGCAAGGACCCGCTGGAGGTGCGCAAGCTCAACCTGTACAAAGACCCGGCGGTCAGCGGCACGCCTGAGACCATGACCACCCAGTACAACCAGCTGATCGAAGACTGGGTGGGCGACAAGGTGATCGCGCAGCTGGAGCAGGAGTCCCAATACGCCGAGCGCCGCGCGGCGGTGCAGGCCTTCAACGCCCAAAGCAAGTCGCGCAAGCGCGGCCTGGCTTTGGTACCGCTCAAGTTCGGCATCAGCTTCACCGCCACCCACCTCAACCAGGGCGGCGCGTTGCTGGTGATTTACATGGACGGCTCGGTCAGTTGCAACCACGGCGGCACCGAAATGGGCCAGGGCCTGAACACCAAGATGGCGCAGGTCTGCGCCGACGGCCTGGGCATCAGCGTCGACAAGGTGCGCGTGACCGCGACCGATTCACAAAAAGTGCCCAACGCCTCGGCCACCTCCGCGTCGAGCGGCGCCGACATCAACGGCGCGGCCATCATGAACGCCACTGCGCAGATGCGCGAGCGCTTGAAGCCCGTGGCCGCTCGCATGCTGGGCTGCAACGCCGACGACGTGACCTTTGCCAACAACGCCGCGCACGGCGGTGGAAAGTCGGTCGAATGGTCGGCGCTGACCAAGCAGGCCTGGCTGGACCGCGTGGGCCTGTCGGTGACGGGCTTTTACATGACGCCCGAGATCAAGTACGACTTCACCACCCTCAACGGACGCGCTTTCTATTACTACTGCTACGGCGCCGCCGTGAGCGAGGTCGAGATCGACACCCGCACCGGCGAGTGGTGGCTTCAGGGCGTGGACATCGTGCACGACGTCGGCCGCAGCATCAACCCGGCATTGGACAAGGGCCAGATCGAAGGGGCCTACATCCAGGGCATGGGTTGGCTGACCATGGAAGAGTGCATCTGGGACAAAAAAGGCAAGCTGCTCACGCACGGCCCCAGCACCTACAAGATCCCGGTGGCCGGCGACGTGCCCGAACACTTCAACGTGAGCCTGTTCGACAACGCCAACCTCAAGCCCACGCCCTTCCACAGCAAGGCCACCGGCGAGCCGCCGCTGATGCTGGGGCTGTCTGCCTTCTTCGCGCTCAAAGACGCGGTGGCGGCCAGCGCCGGCCACAAGGCGGTGGTGAAGATGGACGCCCCGGCCACGCCCGAGCGCATTTTGTTGGCCTGCGAAGCCGCCAAAGCCGCTGCCGCCGCCTGATCGGGCATTGGTGCAAACCCTCGGCCAAAACCCGGCCGAAGGGCTTGCACTGGCGACACGACTGTATACAATCCGCCGCTATGGTCGCAGCGGAGCTAAAGGGGCCATCCCTTTTGATCGCGACACATGACTGCTTACAGCGCCCGCAGTGGTGAGCAGGTTGGAGAGCACTGGTATGGAAGCGTATCTTCTGGACTGGGCCAACCTGCTGTTGCGTTGGCTGCACGTGATCACCGCGATCGCCTGGATCGGGTCGTCGTTTTATTTTGTCTTTCTGGACAACAACCTCATCAAGCCCACTTCGCCCGACCTGTTGGAAAAAGGTGTGGACGGTGCCATGTGGGCGGTGCACGGCGGGGGGTTTTACAACCCGCAGAAGTACATGGTGGCGCCCAAAAAGATCCACACCAAGCTGCACTGGTTCTATTGGGAAAGTTACTCCACCTGGCTCAGTGGCTTTGCGCTGTTCACCGTGTTGTACCTGTTCAACGCGGGCACTTTTCTGATCGATAAAACGGTGTTCGACTGGTCGCCAGCGGCGGCCATCGGCACGGCCTTGGCCTTTCTGGTGGGCTTCTGGTTCGTCTACGACACGGTGTGCCGCCTGTTTGGTTTCCGCCAAAACGGCGAAGCCATCGTCGCGGGGCTGATGTTGGTGGTGGTGGGCTTTGCGTCGTGGTTGGCGTGTGAGTTGTTCGCCGGGCGCGCCGCGTTTTTGCTGGTGGGCGCGATGATCGCCACCGCCATGAGCGCCAATGTGTTTTTCTGGATCATCCCCGGCCAGAAAAAGGTGGTGGCGGCCATGACTTCGGGCAAGCCTTACGACGCCGCCGCGCTGGCCATTCACGGCAAGCGCGGCAAGCAGCGCAGTGTGCACAACACCTATTTCACGTTGCCGGTGATCATTGCGATGCTGAGCAACCACTACAGCTTTCTCTACACCGCCGAGTACAACTGGGTGGTGCTGTTTGTGCTGATGTTCGCGGGTGCGCTGATTCGCCAGTTTTTTGTACAGCGCCACGGTTGGCACCATGGCCGCGCCAAGAACCCCTGGCCGTTTGCCGCGGTGGGTGTGGTGTTGTTGATCGCCTTGATTGTTTGGATGAAGCCCGCGCCGGTGGCTGCAGTGGCCGTGCCCGAGACGGTGGACGTGCAGCAGGTCAAGGCGGTGATCGACCAGCGCTGTGTGATGTGCCATGGCGAGGCGCTGCAGTCCAAAGGCGTTCGCCTGGATTCGCCGGCTTTGCTCAAGCAGCACGCGCAGGCGGTGTACCAGCAGGTGGTGGTGACGCGGCAGATGCCGATGAACAACGCGACCGGCATCACCGAGGAAGAGCGGGCGCTGATTGGGCAGTGGTTCAAGACCGGGGCTGCGGGGGACTGATGTTCCCCTTGTGTTGTTTGCAAAGCCGCTTCGGGTGTCCGGGCGGCTTTTTTGTTGCTGGGGTGGGGTGTTGGTTCTTGCTCTGTAGGTGCGTCGCTGGGTTGGCGAGGCCGGGGGCGGCGGGTGGTCGTGCTTTGGTCCATCTCGCGGGCCTATACCTGTGTTCGCCTGGGTGTCCTCGTCAACGCCTTGGTGGGTGCTCTGTCGCTGTGGCAACCGCGAATCGTCCCGACGCCCGCCCACCCGCCGCCCCCGGCCCAGTAGCGTTGTAGCGTGCGAGGGAAAGCGCACTGAAAAATCGAAGATGAACTGTGCCCACACAGAAGCGCCAGAGAAAAGGGCCGACGAACCCACCATGTCCTCACAGGGGTGTGGTGCGGTGCGCGATCACAGCGCCCATTCGCGGTTGCCACAGACTTTGCGCACCAACAGCCGCGTTGATGAGCCGTCGTTGGCGTGCCTGGGTAGCCGCCCGCGAGCAACGCGAAGAGCGCGCGCCGCACCACACCCCTGACGCGAAGCAGACGCCAGCAAGGCCGCGAACGCCAACACGTCAGCCAAGACCCAACAAAAAGCCAAGGTCAAAAAGCGGGCAAGGAAAACACTTAGGCGGTCCGTGCTGCCTCTGCCAATTGCAAAGCCAGCCGGTTGTGCCGCTCCACCAAGGGCCCAAGGTCGACCGTGGTCAGCTGCCCTTCGCGCACCACGACCCGGCCATTGACCACGGTGTAGGCCGCTGGTGGGCTCGCGCACAGCAGCAGACTCGCCACCGGGTCGTGCACTGCGCCGCCAGCAAAGCCCAAGGTGCGCAGATCGAACAGCGCCAGATCGGCGCACATGCCCACAGCCAGATGCCCCACGTCGTGCCGGCCCAACACCTGCGCACCGCCGCGGGTGGCGATGCGCAAGGCGTCGCGCGCGGTCATCTCGGCCGGCCCCAAATCGCAACCAAAGAAAGTGCGGCCCTCACGTTGCTCGGGTGCGGCCAAGGCGCGGCCCACACGGGCCAGCAGCATCGCTTGGCGCGCCTCGTTGACCATGTGGGCAGCGTCGTTGCTGGCGCTGCCGTCCACGCCCAGCCCCACGGGCACACCCGCGTTGAGCATGCGCCGCACCGGCGCAATGCCACTGGCCAAGCGCATGTTGCTGCAGGGGCAATGGGCGACGCCGGTGCGGCTGGCCGCAAACAGGGAAATGCCTTCGTCGTCCAGCTTCACACAGTGGGCGTGCCACACATCGTCACCCAGCCAGCCCAGATCTTGGGCGTATTGCGCCGGGGTGCGCTGGAACTTCTCGCGGCTGTAGGCGATGTCGTGGTCGTTCTCGGCCAAGTGGGTGTGCAGCCGCACGCCTTGGCCCTTGAAGCTGCGCGCGAGTTCGGCGCTGGCTTTCATCAGTGCAGGGCTGACCGAAAACGGCGAGCAGGGGGCGAGCGCCACCTGCACCATGGCGCCGTGTTCGGCGCTGTGCCAGGTCTCGATCAGGCGCTGGCTGTCCTTGAGGATGGCGTCTTCGTTTTCGACCACGCGGTCGGGTGGCAAGCCACCTTGTGACTGGCCCACGCTCATGCTGCCGCGCGTGGCCACAAAACGCATGCCAATCGCCTGCGCCGCTTCAATGCTGTCCTCAAGCCGTACGCCGTTGGGGTAGATGTAGAGGTGGTCGCTGCTGGTGGTGCAGCCGCTCAGCAGCAGCTCGGCCATGGCCACCTGGGTGGAGACGCGCACCATCTCGGGCGTGAGGCCGGCCCAGATCGGGTAGAGCCCGCGCAGCCAAGCGAACAGCTCGGCGTCTTGCACTCCGGGGATGGCCCGGGTGAGCGATTGGTACATGTGGTGGTGGGTGTTGATCAGGCCGGGCGTGACCAGATGGCCGCGCGCGTCGATCACCTCGTCGGCTTGCTCGCGCAGCGCGGGGGGCAGTTCGCTGGCGGGCCCGATCCATTCGATGCGGTGGCCGCGCACCAATACCGATGCGTCGCGCCATTCGCGCCCTTGGGTGGGGTCGCTGTGGTCGAAGGTGGCGATGCAGGTGGCGTGGTCGATCAGCAGGGTGCGCGACCGCGCATCGGCATCAGGATGTCCAGTAATGGGGTTTGGCATAGGTCTTTTTCAGGTGATCAATAAAGAAGCGCACTTTGGCGGGCAGGTGCCGCTGCTGCGGATAAACCGCCAGGATGTCATACGCGGGCAACGCGAAGTCATCGAGCACCGTCATCAACTCGCCCCGGGCCAGCTGGGCCTGAATTTCCCAGGTGCTGCGCCAGCCCAGGCCCAAGCCTTCGCTCACCCAGCGGTGCAGCAGCTCGCCGTCGTTGCAGTCGAGGTTGCCGTTGACCCGCACCGTGATGGTTTTGCCCTGTTGTTGAAAGTACCAGCCGCGTTGCTGCCCACCTTGTAAATTAAAAGCGAGACAGTTGTGCCGCGCCAAATCGTCCAGCGTGCGGGGCTTGCCATGTTTGCGGAAATACGCCGGTGTGCCGCACACCACACGCTGGTTGGTGGCGAGTTTGATGGCCACAAAATTCGGGTCGATGGCGCCACCGATGCGGATGCCCATGTCATAACCTTCGCGCACCAGATCGACCACCCGGTCGGTGAGATTGAAGGAAAGCTTGACCTCGGGATTGGCTTTGAGAAAAGCGCTGGCGTGCGGCGCCACATGCAAGCGACCAAAGGCCGCTGGCGCCGACACAATGAGGTGGCCGCTGGCGCGGTGGCGCTGAGACGACACCCGCGACTCGGCCTGGCCCCATTGCGCCAGCAATTGCCGGCAATCGTCCAAAAAACCCGCGCCGGCTTCGGTGAGCACCAGCCGCCGTGTGGATCGGTGCAGCAGTTTGGTGCCCAAGCGTTTTTCCAATGCGTCGATGCGCCGGCCCATCATCACCGGCGTGATGCCCTGCTGCAGCGCGGCGGCGGCCAAGCTGCCGCATTCGACCACCTGCACCAACGCTTCGATTTCCTTGAATCGGTCCATGCCCAGATGGTAGCAGCGCCAGCGCCGTATTGCGTACCGAAAGTATTGAATGAATGGACATGCAATGCCATTCTCATTTGCATTGCAGACATCTAGTATCGGCGCACACATCAACCGGAGATCACCATGCCACGCATGACCGCCGCAGAGGCCGCCGTCTGGGTTCTGGAAAAAGAGGGCATGACCCAAGCGTTTGGCGTGCCAGGCGCTGCCATCAACCCCTTGTACGCCGCCATGCGCCGCCGTGGCAGCATCGCGCACATACTGGCTCGGCATGTCGAGGCCGCTTCGCACATGGCCGAGGGTTACACCCGCGCCAGGGCCGGCAACATCGGTTTGTGCATCGGCACCAGCGGTCCGGCTGGAACCGACATGATCACTGGCTTGTACTCGGCCATCGCCGACAGCATTCCGATTCTCTGTGTGACCGGACAGGCGCCGCGCGCCCGATTGCACAAAGAAGACTTTCAGGCGGTCGACATCGAAAGCATTGCCAAGCCGGTGTGCAAATGGGCGGTGACGGTGCGCGAACCGGCCCAGGTGCCACAGACCTTTCAACAGGCGTTTCATGTGATGCGTTCGGGCCGACCCGGGCCGGTGCTGATCGACTTGCCCTTTGACGTGCAAATGGCCGAGATCGAGTTCGACCCCGAGCTCTATGAACCCCTGCCCGTGTACCGGCCTGCGGCCAGCCGCAAGCAGATCGACCGGGCACTGGACCTGCTGGCCGCGTCGGACAAGCCTTTGATCGTGGCCGGGGGTGGCGTGATCAATGCGGACGCCGCTGACCTGTTGCAGCGCTTTGCCGAGCTCGCGGGCATTCCGGTGATTCCCACCCTCATGGGCTGGGGCAGCTTGCCCGACGACCATCCGCTGATGGCGGGCATGGTGGGGTTGCAGACCAGCCACCGGTATGGCAACGCCAGTTTGCTGGCGAGTGACGCGGTGATCGGGATAGGCAACCGCTGGGCCAATCGCCACACGGGTGGCATCGAGACCTACACCCGCGGTCGGCGTTTTATTCATGTCGATATCGAGCCAACGCAGATTGGCCGGGTGTTCGCGCCGGACTTGGGCATCGTCTCCGATGCTGGCGCTGCTTTGCGATTGCTCATCGAAGCCGTCGCAGAGCGCCAGCGTCTGGGGCAGTGGCCCGACTTCAGCGATTGGGCGCAACGCTGCGCCGAACGCAAGCGGGTGATGTTGCGCAAGACCCATTTCGACAACATTCCCATCAAGCCGCACCGGATTTACGAGGAAATGAACCAGGTGTTTGGCCGCGACACGGTGTACGTCAGCACCATCGGTTTGTCGCAAATCGCCGCCGCGCAGCTGCTGCATGTGTACGGCCCTCGGCAGTGGATCAACTGTGGCCAGGCTGGGCCGTTGGGGTGGACGTTGCCGGCTGCGCTGGGCGTCGTGGCCGCCGATCCGACGCGACCGGTGGTGGCGATTTCTGGTGACTACGATTTCCAATTCTTGATCGAAGAACTGGCGGTGGGCGCCCAGTTCCGCCTGCCCTATGTGCATGTGCTGGTCAACAACGCCTATCTGGGCTTGATCCGGCAGAGCCAGCGCGGCTTTGACATGGACTACTGTGTGCAACTCGCTTTTGACAACCAGAACATGGCCGATGCCGACGGCGCACCGCGCGGCTACGGTGTGGACCATGTGGCGGTGGTCGAAGGCATGGGCTGCAAGGCCCTGCGCGTGACCGATCCCGAGCACCTGCACGACGCCTTGCGACAGGCGCAAGCCATGGCCGCAGAGCACCGGGTGCCGGTGGTGGTGGAATGCATACTGGAGCGCGTCACCAACATCGCCATGGGCACCGAGATCGATCGCATCGTTGAATTCGAAGACATCGATTGCCGTGCCGCCCAAGGGCTGGCGACCGCCGGCCTGCTCGACTGATTGCTTGTTTGCCACCAGGACACACACCATGCCCCGATTCGCTGCCAACCTCTCGATGCTCTACACCGATCTGCCTTTTCTGGAGCGTTTTGCCGCCGCGGCGCGCTCCGGCTTTCGCGCGGTGGAGTTTTTGTTTCCGTATGAACACCCCGCCGCCACGGTGAAAGCGGCGCTTGACGCCCACGGGCTGGAGTTGGTGTTGCACAACCTGCCGGCAGGCGATTGGGCCGCTGGTGACCGGGGCATGGCCTGTGTGCCGGGCCGCGAAGCGGAGTTTCGCCAAGGTGTGGCGCTCGCCGCCGAATACGCGGCGGTGCTCGGCACACGCCGCTGGCATTGCATGGCCGGCATTCGGCCTGCCGAGGTGAGCGAGGCGCAAGCCCGCGCCACCTGGGTGGCCAATGTGCGCCACGCCGCCGCCGAGGCCCAGCGCCTGGGCATTGATCTGTTGATTGAGCCGATCAACACCCTGGACATGCCGGGGTACTTTGTGAACCGACCGCGCCAAGCGATCGCCCTCATGGACGAGGTAGGCGCCGACAACGTGTTTTTGCAATACGACATCTACCACGCCCAACGCATGGAAGGCGAGCTGGCCAACACCCTGGCGGAGTTGTTGCCACGCATCGGCCACATGCAGTTGGCCGACACGCCGGGCCGACACGAACCGGGCACCGGTGAAATCCATTACCCCTTTTTGTTCGACCACATCGACGCGCTGGGCTACACCGGCTGGATCGGTTGCGAATACAAGCCGGCCAACACCGGCCCCGGGGGCACCGACGCCGGATTGGGCTGGGTGGCGGCCATGGGCCAGCGGCTTTGACCCGCTGGGCCCTCACAGACAAGGAGACACACATGACCAAAAGCGGCATCAAGGTGGGATTTGTGGGTTTGGGCATCATGGGCACGCCCATGGCGCTCAAGCTGATTCAGGCGGGGCACACGCTGTTTGTCAGCAGCCGCAGCAAGGTGCCGGTGGCGTTTGCCGAGCAGGGCGCCACCGTCTGCACCAACGCCACCGAGGTGGCGCGGCGCGCGGACGTGATCATCACCATGGTGCCCGACACGCCCGATGTGGACGCGGCGCTGTTCGGGCCTCAGGGCGTGGCCGCTGGCCTTGCCCCTGGCAAAACGGTGATCGACATGAGCTCCATCAGTCCATCGGCCACCCGACGCTTTGCTCAGCGCATCCAAGCTTTGGGGTGTGACTACTTGGACGCACCGGTGAGCGGCGGTGAAGTGGGCGCCAAGGCCGCCAGCCTGACCATCATGGTCGGTGGCGAGGCGGGGGCGTTTGCGCGCGCGCTGCCGCTGTTTCAGGCCATGGGCAAAAACATCACCCATGTCGGCGGTGTGGGCGATGGGCAGATCACCAAGGTGGCCAACCAGATCATTGTGGCCCTCAACATCGAAGCGGTGGCCGAGGCGCTGCTCTTTGCCAGCAAGTCGGGCGCCGACCCGGCGCGCGTGCGCGAGGCGCTGATGGGTGGCTTTGCGGCCAGCCGGGTGTTGGAGGTGCACGGCGAGCGCATGGTGCGGCGCACCTTTGCACCGGGTTTTCGCATCGGTCTGCACCTCAAGGACGTGCAACTGGCCTTGCAAGGCGCGCGCGAATGTGGGCTGAGCCTGCCCCACACCGCCAGCGTGGCGCAGCTGCTGCAAAGCTGCGAGGCCCAAGGCCTGGGGGGCGCCGACCATGCCGCCTTGTGCCGGGCGCTGGAACTGGCGGCACAGCACCCCATCGCCCCCGATCCGGTGGCGGCGTGAGGGGGCGCCGGACGCTAGACTTCGGGCATGCCGATGTTTCCATCTGTTGACCAAGATCCCCGTGCCGTGCTGCGCCACCTGTTTGACGTGGCGGTGCAGCGCGCCCTGCCACAGCACAACATGGCCGCCCACTTGCCCGAGCCCCCCACCGGTGGGCGCACCCTGGTGCTGGGGGCTGGCAAGGCCGCAGGCGCCATGGCGCAGGCTTTGGAGTCTCTGTGGCCGGCCGACGCACCGCTGTCTGGCTTGGTGGTCACGCGTTACGGCCACACGCCGCCGCGCCCGGCCGGGCTGGCCCAGCGCATTGAGGTGGCCGAAGCCGCCCACCCCGTGCCCGACGCGGCCGGGCTGGAAGTGGCGCAGCGCATGCTGGCTTTGACACAGGGCCTGACCGAGCGCGATCTGGTGATCTGTTTGATCTCGGGCGGCGGATCGGCCTTGCTGACCCTGCCGTGTGAAGGTCTGACGCTCGACGACAAACAGCGCATCAACCGCGCCTTGCTGGAGAGCGGCGCCGGCATCCACGAGATGAACACCGTGCGCAAGCACCTCTCGGCCATCAAGGGCGGGCGACTGGCGGTGGCTTGTGCGCCGGCGCGGGTCGTCACCCTCACCATCAGCGATGTGCCGGGCGACGATGTCAGCGTGATCGCCAGCGGCCCGACCGTGGCCGACAGCAGCACCTGTGCCGAAGCGTTCGACATCTTGCAGCGCTGCCGCATCGCCTTGCCAGCGGCGGTGCAAGCGCGGCTGCGCAGCGGCGAGCTGGAAACCCCCAAACCGGGCGACCCGCGCCTGGCGCGTTGTGAAACCCACCTGATCGCCACACCGCAGCAAAGCCTGGTGGCCGCTGCAGAAGCCGCGCGCTCTCTCGGTCTGCGCGCCTACGTGCTGAGCGACGAAATCGAGGGTGAGTCGCGCGAAGTGGGCAAGGTGCACGCGGCGCTGGCACGCTCCACCGCGCTGGGCCGCAGCGCTTTTGAAGCGCCGTGTGTGATCTTGAGCGGTGGCGAGACCACCGTGACCGTGCGACCGCGCGAAGCCGACCAAGCCAAAGGCCGCGGAGGGCGGGCCGGTGAGTTTTGTATGGGCTTGGCGCAGGGGTTGGCGGGCACGCCCGGCGTGTGGGGGTTGGCGGCCGACACCGACGGCATCGACGGTGTGGACAACAACGCCGGCGCTCTGGTGGCGCCCGACACCTTGGCACGCGCCCAGGCGCTGGGCCTGAAACTGGCCGACCACCTGCAACGCAACGACGCGGTGGGGTACTTCGAACCGCTGGGCGATCTGGTGGTCACCGGGCCGACCCACACCAATGTGAACGACTTTCGTGCTTTGCTGGTGTTGCGCTGACGGCGGACTCGGCCTGCGTTACCCTAGCGGCTTTGACAAGCGAGGGGCAGTGTGCCGATGGTGGATCAACGGAGTGAAGGGTTCAATGTGGTGGCCTGTGCCGCTGGTGCGGTGTGGGCAACGTTGGTCGGCACCGCAACGGCCCAGACCATGGGGGCGCCGGCTGCCAACTGGCAGGTGTGTGCGACGGTACAAGCCGCCACCGACCGATTGGTGTGCTACGACAGCTGGGCCCAGCGGCAAACCTCCAGCGCCAGCGGCACACCGCCAGAGGTCGCCAGTGGTGTGGTGCAGCCGCGGCCCGACGTCGAGCCTTTGCCGCCCGTGTCGGATGGGTGCCGCGATCCGCGCCATGGATTCTCGGACCGGTTCTGGGAGCTGTCGGAGCAGACCGACTGCGGGACCTTTCGCTTTCGGGGCTACCGACCGTTGTCTCTGGCCTTGTCCTTGGCCGATCGCGTCAACACCCAGCCCGCGAGTCCTGCCGACGGGCGCAGCGCCAGCACTGCCACCGACTACAGCCGCACCGAAATGCGCATGGCGCTGTCGGTGCGCACCAAAATCGCCACCGGCTTGCTGCCCACCATGGACCCCAAGGCCAAGGACTCGCTGTGGTTTGCTTACAGCCAGCAGTCGCATTGGCAGCTGTTCAGCCCGTCGATTTCACGCCCGTTTCGCAACACCGACCACGAGCCTGAGCTGATCTACGTCTACCCTTTGGACGGCGAGTTGCCCGGCGGTGGGCGGTTGAAGTACGCGGGCGTGGCCGCAGTGCACCACTCCAATGGACAGAGCGAGCCGCTGTCGCGCAGTTGGAACCGCAGCTACGCCATGCTGGGCGCCGAGTGGGGCGATCGTTGGGCGCTGCAGGCCAAGGCATGGACCCGTGTGCCCGAAAAGGCCGGCGGCGACGACAACCCCGACATCAGCGACCGTTATGGCCGCATCGAGTGGCGTTTGCTGTGGCAGGTCAATGCCAAGCACGCACTGGGCTTGACCGCACGCCACTCTCTGAGCCGTGGTCCAGGCGGATCGTTTGCTCTGGATTGGTACCGCAGCCTCAGCGCCGATCCCCGCAGCCAGCTGCGCTGGCACGCGCGTTGGTTCAGCGGTTATGGCGAAAGCCTGGTGGACTACAACTTCCGCCGCAACAGCCTGAGCCTGGGGCTGAGCCTGCTCGATTTCTGAGCTTGGGGGGCACACCCAGTTTTATTGGGGCCGCAGCGACAAGGTCCAGTTGGGCTCCACCCGGATGGGCACTGGTGCACCTTGCAAGCGGTGGCTCAGCAACAACGAGGGTGCGCCCGGATCGGCGGGCAGCCACAAACCGCCGGGCAGGCTCCAGGCCTGGTGGGTGATGCCCTGCTGCTGCAAAAAACGTTTGAGCGCGTCCAGCTGGGTGGGATCGGTGCGCACCACCAGACCGCCCGCCGCCTGCGCGCTGCCCTGGCTGGCAGTGACCGCGACCCAGCGTTCGCCATCGAACCAGCGCGTTACCGCGCCTTGTGCCCCAACGGCCGTGTGCAGGCAAGCCGCCAACACCCAAAACAGCAGTGTTTTCATGGTGGTGTCTTTTAATGTCCGTGCAGGGTGATGCGCCAGCTTTTGAGCACACCTGTGTTTCCAGGTGCGCGGTCGCGCACATGCAACTCCCAATCGCCAGCGGCGGCCTCACCCAAGTGCCTGACCGAACCGAAGGTCCAACCATTGCTGAGGCTGGCGCAGCGGTTGTTGGGGCAGAGGTGGGCCTCGGTCAAGGTGCTGCTGGTACCAGTAGGGCTTTGCAATTCCAGCTCGATGTCGCCGGCATAGCCGTGGGCAAACGCCAGATCCACGCTGATGTACTCGATGGTTTGCAGCGAGCAGCCCATGCTGGCTTGGTTGAAGCGGTAGACCAGTCCATTGGCCGTGTTGTTGGGGATGGTGGCGTTGACGGTGCTGGGGTTGCTGCTGCAGCTGCGCGCAGCGGGCAGCAGGGTGTGTGTGGTTGCCTCTGTGATTGCACCCAGCGCGTTCAAGCGGCCAAAACCCACCTTGGGGTGAAAGCCGTGGGCGTTCATGGGGCTTCTCGGCAAGTCGCTCAGGCCTTGTGCCGGCAATGCGGTGCGGGCCAGGATCCACCGGATGTCGCGCCAGCTCAGCTCTGGGCGTGTTTGCAGCATCATGGCTGCCACCCCACTGGCCATGGGGGTCGAGGCCGATGTGCCCTGAAAAGACCGGGTGTAGTCGTCTTCCGAGAGGCCTCTGGCGCCGCTGATGTCGGTGGTGACAATACCGCGCCGGGGTTGCACCATGGAGTCGCCAGAGGGCGCGGTCACCAGCACTTGTGCGCCCGGCGTGCTGAACGTGGTCGCGGAGCCATCGGAATCGACCGAGCCCACCATCATCATTTCATTGAGGTTGCCGTAAACGTTGCGGCCGCCGATGCTCTCGCCCGCATTGCCGGCGGCCATCAAAAACACCAGACCTTTGCCGTTGCGGCCGCTGCGCGCCGCTTGCCGCACTTGCTCGGCCCACAGCACATGGGCGTTGCTGTCGGTGTAGTGTGGGGTTTCTGGCCCCCAGCTGTTGTTGACTACCTGGGCGCCATTGGCCTGCGCACGCACCACCGCATTGGCCAAATAGGTGCTGGTGGGCTTGTCGATCACGTCGTACACCATAAAGCGGGTGTCGGGCACCACGCCCCGGCCGCCGATGCTGTTGTTGCGAACGGCGGCCAGCACACCCGCTACCGCCGTGCCGTGGGCGTCATCGCTGTCGGCTGCTGGGCTGGGGTCTGTGCTGCCGTTGACGTAGCTCCAGCTCAGCCCAAACAGGTGGTTGGGTGCCAAGTCGGGGTGCCAGATGTCCACCGCTTGGTCCAACATGGCCACCCGCACGCCAGTGCCCAAGAGATCGACACCGGCCAGGTTCAGGTCCATGCCCGGTGTATCGCGGTTGCTCAGGTGCCACTGCTCTCGCTCCAGTGGATCGTTGCCAGGCGTGAAGCTGGGCAGGGTGGGGGATTCCAGTGATCCTGGCGCCACCGACAAATTGGGGTCCACCTCGCCACCGCCTCCCCCACCGCAGGCGCTCAGCGCGAGCAGCCCACACAGCGCCCCCCAGCGGGTCCAAGACAAGCAGCGCGCGGCGCTGTTCCATACAGAAATCGGCAACATGCGCCAAGTTTAGGGGCGTTGGCAGCCGCCGAGCCACGCCCACGCGTCTTGCACCCAAAAGTGAAGCGCTTCGTAGTACCCCTCCCAAACACAACCGTTGCATCCACGCCCACAACAGCTGTCGGGCTCGGGCGGTGGGGCTCGCAAGGTGTTTTCTAGGTATTGGCCCCGTTCGCGCCAAGCGCGCCCCTGCAAGTGCGCCACCACCGCCTGGGCGGTGGCCAGATCCCCGATGCGCAGCGTGGCCACATCCACCGGGGCAAAGCGGCGCTGGTGCACACCGGCGAAGTCGCCGCTTTCGTGGAACATGCCCGCCGGCCGCACCCACAGGCCAAAGCCGCCATAGAGCGCGCGGTACAGCACCTGGGGCTGCAGGGTTTCGCTGCAGCGCACGGTGTCGATCACCTCGTACCAGCCGCCTTTGTAGTGGCGGTACAGGCCAGGCGGTGTGGCGGGCAGGGCAGACAGGTCGGTGTCGGTGGGCTTGGGCATGGCGCGGATTGTGCCGCGCGTGCCACAGACCTGCCGACGCAGAGGGCCTTTTAGTCCATGCCACCCACCGCGCGCAGCACCACTTCGGCCGTGGCCGGCGCGTTCATGGCCTCGGCCTGCCCGCCGGCTTGTGCCACCGCGTCGCGCAAGGCCTCGTACACGCTGATGGCCAGCATAAAAGGCGGCTCTCCCACGGCCTTGCTGCCGCCCACGTTGTCTTCGCGGTTGGCCTCGGGCCACAGATCGACCCGGAAGTGCTCCGGCACATCGCCGGTGGTGGGGATTTTGTAGGTGCTTGGCGCGTGGGTGCGCAGCTGGCCTTGGCCGTCCCACACCAGCTCCTCGGTGGTGAGCCAGCCCATGCCTTGCACAAAACCGCCTTCAATCTGGCCGATGTCGATGGCCGGGTTGATGCTGTGGCCCACGTCGTGCAGGATGTCCACCGCCAGCACCTTGTTCTCGCCGGTCAGGGTGTCGATCACCACCTCGCTGCAAGCCGCGCCGTAAGCGAAGTAATAAAACGGCCGCCCGCTCAAGGTGGTTTTGTCGTAGTGGATTTTGGGCGTGCGGTAGAAGCCGTCGCTCCAGAGCTGGATGCGGTTGGCGTAAGCCTCGTGCACCACCTGGTCAAAAGCCCGTTCCCCCTTGGGTGTGATCACCCGTCCGTCCACAAAGCGCACCGCGCCCGCGCCGCAGCCGTCGAGCCCGGCCACAAAGGCGGCGAGGTTGTCGCGCACATGGCGCGCAGCAAACTGGGCCGCACGGCCGTTGAGGTCGGTGCCGCTGCTGGCGGCGGTGGCACTGGCGTTGGGCACCTTGCTGGTGTCGGCCGCGTTCACCAGCACGCGCGACAGCGGAACGCCAAGTTCGTCGGCCACGATCTGCGCCACCTTGGTGTTGAGGCCTTGGCCCATTTCGGTGCCACCGTGGTTCACCAGCACACTGCCGTCGGTGTAGACGTGCACCAGCGCGCCAGCTTGGTTGAACAGGGTGGCGGTGAAGCTGATGCCGAATTTCACTGGGGTCAGCGCCAAGCCGCGCTTGAGCACCGGGCTGCGGGCGTTCCATTCGGCGATGGCGGCGCGCCGTTCGCGGTAGCGGCTGGTGTGCGCCAGACGGGTGATCAGGGGCTGCAGGATGTTGTCTTCCACCCGCATGGCGTAGTGGGTGGTGTGGCGCTCGTCCACGCCGTACAGATTCGCCAGCCGCACTTGTAGCGGGTCTTTGCCCAGGGCGCGCGCCACGTCGCTCAAGATGCGCTCAATCGCAATCACGCCCTGCGGCCCACCAAAGCCACGAAAGGCGGTGTGGCTTTGGGTGTGGGTTTTGCAGCGCCACGAGTGGATGGCCACGTCTTCGAGGAAGTAGGCGTTGTCGCTGTGGAACACCGCGCGGTCGGCCACCGGACCCGACAGGTCGGCGCTGAAACCGCAGTTGACCCACATGTCGAGCTCCAAGCCACAGAGCCGACCGTCGTCACCAAAACCCACCTGGTAGCGGTAAGCGAAAGGGTGGCGCTTGCCGGTGATCAGAAAGTCTTCGTCGCGGTCCAGCCGCAGCTTCACCGGCCGACCGGTGGCGTGGGCGGCCAAGGTGGCCCACACAGCCATGTGGCCGGCCTGGGTTTCTTTGCCGCCAAAGCCGCCGCCCATGCGCCGGCATTCCACCGTCACCGCATGGTTGGGGATGCCCAGCGCGTGGGCCACCCAGTGCTGCACCTCGCCCGGGTGCTGGGTGCTGCTGTGGATGCGCCACTGCCCTTGCTCCAGCGGCACCGCGTAGGCGATCTGGCCTTCCAGGTAAAAGTGTTCTTGTCCACCCACTTCAAAGGTGCCGCTGAGTTGGTGTGTGGCGCGCGCCAGTGCGGCGTGTGCGTCGCCACGTTGCACATGCACCGGTGGCAGCACATAGTGCTGCTGGGCGTGGGCGGTGTGCACGTCCAGCACCGCTGGCAGGGTCTCGATGTCCAGCCGCACCAAGCGCGCGGCGCGGCGCGCGGTCATCACGTCGTCGGCCACCACCAGCGCCACCACCTGCCCCCGGTATTGCACCGTGTCGCTGGGCAGCACCGGTTCGTCGTGGGCAAAAGCGGCGAGCACCGGATCGCCCGGGATGTCGCGGTGGGTGATCACCGCCCGCACACCCGGCTGGGCCAGGGCGGCGCTGGCGCCGATGCCGCGCAGCCGGCCGTGCGCCACCGGCGAGCACACCGGCGCAGCGCACAGGCTGCCGTGCAGCAGGGGCAAGTCATCGATGTAGGCCACCGCACCCGCCACTTGCGCGCGGGCGCTTTCGTGCATGTGGGACTGGCCCACCACCCGCTGGGCGTTGTCTTGGAGCAAAGTGTCCAGCGCGTTCATGCCATGTTCTCCAGATCGCTCAGACTCAAGGTGTCGATGCGCGGCGGCGGCTGTTCGCCCCATTCGGCGGCCGCGCGGTGCATCAGGTTGCGCAGCAGCGCGCGGCGGTAATCGGCGCTGGCGCGCATATCGGAAATGGGCGAGAACTCGTCGGCCAACACTTCGCCGGCGTGCTGCAAGCTGGCGCTGTGCCAGGGCTGAGCGCGCAGGGCGTTTTCAGTGTGGCGCGCGCGCACCGGCGTGGCGGCCACACCGCCCACGCCTACCGAGGCGGCGCTGATGTGGCCGTCTGTCACCGACAGGCGCAGCGCCAGGCACACCGCCGAGATGTCGTCGTCCCGCCGCTTGCTGATCTTGTAGACCGCCAGCCGCTCGTCGGCGGTGGGCAGCGGCACTTTGATCCAGGCCAGCACCTCGTCGGGCCGCATCACGTTTTGCCGGTAGCCGGTGTAGAGATCTTCCAAGGCCAGCTCGCGGTGCAGCACACGGCCGGCGCGTGACCTGCCTTGCCAGCGCATCAGCACCACGCTGGCGCCCAAGGCGATCAGCAGCGGCATCGAGTCGCCAATCGGTGAGCCATTGGCCACATTGCCACCCAGCGTGCCGCTGTTGCGCACCGGCAAGCCAGCAAAACGTTCGGCGAACACCTGCAGCTGTGGGCGGTCGGCCAGCAGCGCGGCAAAGGCGTCGCTCAAGGGCACCGCCGCGCCAATCGCGATATGGTGTGGGTAGCGTTCCACCCGCCGCAGTTCTTCGGTGGCGCTCAGGTCGATCACCCGGGCAAAACGCCGGTGCCCCTTGGTGACCCACAAACCCACATCGGTGCAGCCGGCCACCAGCTGGGCGTCGGTGTGGGCGGCGCGCGCTTGCAGCAGGTCGTCCAGGTGGCGTGGGCGCAGGTAGGTGCTGTCGGTGCTATTGGCGCTTGTATCAGGGACTGCCAACGACTGCAGCGCCGCCACCAGATCTGTGGTGTGCAGTTCGCATCCGCGCGGCAGCGGCACCTCTTTCATCTGCACCGCCGCGTCAATGATGGGTCGGTAGCCGGTGCAACGGCACAAATTGCCCGACAGCGCGGCTTGCGCTTGTGCGCGGTCCACGCCCTGGCCGCCGCCGGTGTTTTGGTAGAGCGTCCACAGGCTCATGACAAAACCCGGGGTGCAAAAGCCGCACTGGCTGCCGTGGCAGCGCACCATGGCTTCTTGACTGGGATGCAGTTCACCCGACGCGGTCGAGGCGGCGGCGCCGGGCCGCCCCAAGCCGCCGCGCGCCCCCTCGGGGGGCAGCGAGGACGCGCCAGCGCCGAGCGTGGGGGCCCCAATATCAGCGGCGGTCCAGACCGCCATGCCATCGATCGAATGCGCCAGCCGGATGCAGCTGTTGATGGCGCGGTGCACCAATTGGCCATCGACCAGCTCGGTCAGCGCCACGGTGCACGCGCCGCAATCGCCTTCGCCGCAGCCTTCTTTGGTGGCGGTCAGCCCCAGGTCGTCGCGCAGCACCTCCAACAGGGTGCGGTCGGGTGGTACATTGCCGAGCGCGACGGTGGTGCCGCGGTGCAGAAATCTCAGGGTTTTTGCGGGGGTGTCGGGTGTCATGCGCGCCAGAATAGCCCCACATGCCGTCGCCGGCATACGCCGCTTCGTATGGCCCCGATGCCCAACCCACGATTCACCCACAGCGCCCATGGGTATGAAATACGGTCCGATGTTGGACAAGATCGATCTGCACCTCATACGCGTGCTGCACACCGTGCTCACAGAGCGCAGCGTGTCGCGCGCGGCGATGCGCCTGGGCATGTACCAGCCAGCGGTGAGTGCGGCCTTGCGGCGTTTGCGTGAACTCTCGGGCGACCCTTTGTTGGTGCGCTCGGGCGCCCACATGGTGCCCACGGTCGCTGCCTTGCGCATGATCGAGCCGGCGGCCAGCATTTTGCGCAGCGCGGAGGTGTTGTTTTCCGACGCCCGCAGTTTTGACCCCGCTACCGCCACCCACCGCTTCAGCCTGGCGGCCAGCGATTACCTGGACCCACAGTTCCTGCCCCAGTTGGTGACCCAGCTCAAGCGCTTGGCACCGCATTGCCCAATCGAGATTCACCCGCTCTCAGCCAGTTTTGACTATCGCCACCACCTGGCCCAGGGCGACATTGACGTGGTGATTGGCAACTGGCTCACGCCGCCGGGCGATTTGCATTTGGGCCATTTGTTCACCGACGAGGTGGTGTCGCTGGTGTCGCAGCAGCACCCAGCCGCCCGCCGGGGCTGGGATTTGAACGCCTGGCTGGAGGCCGAACACATCGCCCCCACCGCCACCCACCCCGGCGCGCGCGGCGTGATCGACGAGCACCTGGCCTCGCTGGGGCTGCGCCGCCACATCACCGCGCGCTGTCCGCATTTCGGCCTGATTCCCGCCATGGTGGCCGGCAGTTTGTTGGTGATGACCACCGGGCGCCAATATTGCGAACGGTTTGTGCAGCAGTGGCCGGTCCAGATATTGCAAGTGCCGGTGCCGTTTCCCCCGCTGCGGTATTACCAGCTCTGGCACGAGCGCACCCACGCCTCGGCGGCCGCGCGCTGGCTGCGCGAGCAGATCCGCGGTGTGGCCGCCGCCCTGAAACCCGACGACACCAAACCCCGATCATCGCGGGCCACCACCCCACCCCCACAGGAGTCCACCCAGTGAGTCCCCCCAGGCTGCAGTTGAGCGGCATCACCAAACGTTACCCCGGCGTGGTGGCCAACCAGAGCGTGTCGCTCACCGTGGCGCCCGGCGAAATCCACGCCGTTCTTGGCGAAAACGGCGCCGGCAAATCCACGCTGATGAAAATTATCTACGGCTCGGTCAAACCCGACGAAGGCAGTGTGGTCTTCAACGGCCAGACGGTGCAGATCCGCAACCCCCAAGAGGCGCGGGCGCTGGGCATCAGCATGGTGTTTCAGCATTTCAGCCTGTTCGACACCCTGACCGTGGCGGAAAACGTCTGGCTGGGTCTGGACAAATCGCTCACGCTCGCCGCTGTGACCGAGCGCATCCGCAGCACCGCCCAGGCCTATGGTTTGGACATTGACCCGGCGCGGCCGGTGCACACCCTGAGCGTGGGCGAAATGCAGCGGGTCGAAATCATCCGCGCCTTGCTCACAAGCCCCAAGCTGCTGATTTTGGACGAGCCCACCTCGGTGCTCACGCCGCAGGCGGTGGAGCGGCTGTTTGTGGTGCTCAAGCAGTTGGCGGCCGAGGGCTGTTCTATTCTGTACATCAGCCACAAGCTGCACGAAATCCGCTCGCTGTGCACCGCCTGCACCGTGCTGCGCGGCGGCCAGGTGACGGGTGTGTGCGATCCGCGCCAAGAAAGCAACGCGTCGCTCTCGCGCCTGATGATCGGCGCCGAGCCGCCTGCGCTGGAGCAACGCCCGTCCCAAGCGGGCGACGCGGTGCTGCAGGTCGCGGGCCTGAGCCTGCGCGCCGACGATCCGTTTGGCACCGATTTGCAAGACGTGGCCTTCACCGTGCGCGCGGGCGAGGTGGTGGGCATTGCCGGCGTGTCGGGCAATGGCCAAGCCGAGTTGCTGATGGCGCTGTCCGGCGAGGACATGCGCGCCCCAGCGGGCAGCGTGCGGGTGTCGGGGCAAGACGCCTCGCGCTTGAGCCCGGGGCGCCGTCGTGCGCTGGGCTTGCACTTTGTGCCCGAAGAGCGCCTGGGCCGTGGCGCGGTGCCCACCTTGTCGCTGGCGCAGAACCTGTTGTTGACCCGGCGCGACGCGCTCGGCCGTGGTGGCTGGGTGCGGGTGGGTGCTCTCAAAGCGCAGGCGGCCGACATCATCGCGCGTTACAAGGTCAAGGCCAATGGGCCCGACGCGGCGGCCAAAAGCCTCTCGGGCGGCAATTTGCAGAAATTTATTGTCGGACGCGAAATCGAAGCGCGGCCCACATTGCTGATTGTGAGCCAGCCCACCTGGGGCGTGGACGTGGGCGCGGCGGCGCAGATCCGGGGCGAGATGTTGAAGCTGCGCGACGCCGGCTGTGCGGTGCTGGTGGTGAGCGAGGAACTCGATGAGTTGTTCGACATCAGCGACCGTTTGCATGTGATCGCCAAAGGGCGCCTGTCGCCCAGCTTGGCGCGCGCCGACGCCAGTGTCGAGCGCATTGGCGAATGGATGTCGGGTCTGTGGGACGGTGCCGCAGCACAACAGGAGGTGGCCCATGTTGCGGCTTGAAGTGCGTCCCCAACCCTCGCCATTCTGGAGCTATGCCTCGCCGATACTGGCCTTGCTGATCACGGTGCTGATTGGCATGGCGCTGTTCAGCGCGCTGGGCAAAGACCCGGTACGCGGCTTGCAGGTGTTTTTCTGGGAGCCCATCAAAAGTGTGTACGCCTTGTCCGAGCTCATGGTCAAGGCCACACCGCTGCTGATCATCGCGCTAGGACTGGCGGTGTGTTTTCGCTCCAACGTCTGGAACATCGGCGCAGAAGGGCAGTACCTGATCGGCGCCATTTTTGCGTCGGCGGTGGCCTTGTCGGCCGACGCCAACAGTGGGCGCGTCACCGTGGTGCTGGTGTTGCTGGCCGGGGTGCTGGGCGGCATGGTGTGGGCAGGCATCACCGCCTTGCTGCGCGACCGCTTCAACGCCAACGAGATTCTGGTCAGCCTGATGCTGGTGTACGTGGCGGTGCAGGTGCTCAACTTTTTGGTCTATGGCCCCTGGAAAGACCCAGCGGGCTACAACTTTCCGCAAACCAAAACCTTTGAAGCGGCAGCCCGCATTCCCCGGCTGATGGAAGGTTCTCGGGTCAACATCGGCTTGCTGCTGGCCCTGGGCGGTGTGGCGGCGATGTGGGTGTTTCTGTTTCGCACCTACGCCGGTTACGCACAAACCGTGGGCGGCTTGGCGCCGGCGGCGGCGCGTTACGCCGGCTTCTCGTCGCGCCGGGCGCTGTGGACGGCGTTGTTGGTGTCGGGCGGTGCCGCTGGTTTGGCCGGCGCGCTGGAGGTGGCCGGTCCGATTGGCCAGCTCACGCCCTATGTGCCCGCTGGCTATGGCTTTGCTGCCATCATCGTCGCCTTTGTGGGGCGGCTGCACCCGGTGGGCATTGTGTTTTCGGCCATTCTGATGAGCATGTTCTACATCGGTGGCGAGCTGGCGCAATCGCGCTTGGGCCTGCCCAAGTCGATCACCGGCGTGTTTCAGGGGCTGTTGCTGTTCGCTTTGCTGGCTTGCGACACCCTCATCGCGTACAAGCTGAAGTTCACCCCCGCCGCACGCAGCGCGACCCCCTCAAGGGGGCGGCACGGGCAGCCCGGCGAAGCCGGTTCTGCCGTGCCCTTGCCAACACCCCAGACCTCGGCACACAAGGACTGATCATGGAATCCATTGCATTGCTGATAGGGGCCTCGCTCAACGCGGGCACCGTGCTGGCGATTGCCGCGCTGGGCTTGCTCATCAACGAGAAGGCGGGCGTCGTCAATCTCGGTGCCGAAGGCATCATGTTGTGTGCCGCGCTGGCGGGTTTTGCGGCGGTGGTGCACACCGGCAATGGCCTGGCCGGCTACGCGGCGGGCATGGCCGCTGGTGCGGTGCTGGCCGCCATATTTGGTGTGCTGGTGATATGGCTCAACACCAACCAGTACGCCACCGGCTTGGCGCTGTCCTTGTTTGGCGCGGGTTTCTCGGCCTTTGCCGGCACGGGCTATGTGCAGGCCAAATTGCCTGAGCAAGCGCAGTACGCCATTCCGGTCTTGGGCGACATTCCCTTGCTCGGTGCGGCGCTGTTTCGCCAGCATCCCATGGTCTATGTGTGTATGGCACTGACCGTGGCACTGATGTGGTTCCTGTACCGATCACGCACCGGTTTGGTGCTGCGCAGCGTGGGTGAAAGCCCCGAATCGGCGCACGCCTTGGGGTATCCGGTGCGCCGCATCCGCTTGGCAGCGGTCGTGGTCGGGGGCTCGCTGTGCGGGCTTGCGGGCGCCTATGTGTCGACCGCCTACACACCGCTGTGGGTCGAGGGCATGATCGCCGGCAAAGGCTGGATCGCCTTGGCCCTCACCACCTTCGCCACCTGGCGCCCGGCACGTGTGTTGCTTGGGGCGTATCTGTTTGGCGGTGTAACCATGCTGCAATTCCATTTGCAAGGCGCGGGTGTGCAAGTGCCCAGCCAGTTCCTGACCATGATGCCCTATGTGGCCACCATCGTGGTGCTGGTGTTGATCTCGCGCAACCCGACTTGGATCCGCGTCAACATGCCCAGCGCCATTGGGAAGCCGTTTTATCCTGGCTCTTAAAGGGCGGCCACCGTTGCCAGGCTTCATAATTCACATTGTCAGTTTCTCCAACCACAAGAGGTTTCCATGACCGACCTGAGCAAACGTTCCCTGATGAAGGTGGCCGCGCTGACCGCGCTGGCCGGTGCAGCCCTGGTGGGCTGCGGCAAGAAGGAAGAGGCCGCTGCGCCCGCTCCTGCGCCGGCCGCCGCCGAGGCGCCCAAGGCCGAACCGCTGAAGATCGCCTTCGCCTATGTCGGCCCAGTGGGCGACGGCGGCTGGACCTTCGCGCACGACAACGGCCGCAAAGCCATCGAAGCCGAGTTCGGCGACAAGATCGTCACCAGCTTTGTCGAGAACGTGCCCGAGAGCGCCGACGCCGAGCGCGTGATCCGCGACATGGCCAGCCAAGGCAACAAGCTGATTTTTGGCACCACCTTTGGTTACATGGAGCCCATGCTCAAGGTCGCTGCCGATTTCAAAGACGTGAAGTTTGAGCACGCCACCGGATACAAACAAGCCGACAACATGCGCACCTACGACAGCCGCACCTACGAAGGCGCCTACATGGCCGGTGTGATCGCGGGTTCCATGACCAAGAGCAACACCCTGGGTGTGGTCGCTTCGATCCCAATTCCTGAGGTGATCCGCAACATCAACAGCTTCACCATGGGGGCGCAGAGCGTCAACCCCAAAATTACCACCAAGGTGGTGTGGGTCAACAGCTGGTTCGATCCACCAAAAGAAACCGAAGCCGCCACCGCCCTGATCAACGGTGGAGCCGACGTGCTGTTCCAAAACACCGACTCGTCGGCCGTGCTGCAGACCGCCGAAAAAATGGGCAAGCGCGCCTTTGGTTGGGACAGCGACATGACCGCCTATGGTCCCAAGGCCCACTTGGGTTCGGCCATCATCAACTGGGCGCCGTACTACACCAAGGCGGTTCGCGATGCGCTGGAAGGCACCTGGAGCGGCAACAGCGGTGTCTGGTGGGGCCACAAAGAAGGCGCCATTGATTTGGTGTCTGTCGCTGACGATGTGCCCGCTGAGATCAAGGCCAAGATCGACACCATCAAGGCCGGTCTGAAGGATGGCAGCTTCCACCCCTGGACCGGTCCCATCGTGGGCCAGGACGGCAAGGAAGTGCTGGCCGCTGGCACCGTGGCCGACGACGCCTTTATGGGTGGCATCAAGTTCTACGTCAAAGGCGTGGAAGGCAAAGTGCCGAACTGATCGCCCGGGTGCGACAATCCCAGCCGCCTTCGGGCGGCTTTTTTGTGGGCGAAAGGGTGGTCATGGTCGAAAAGTTTTTGTGGCATCCGGTCTTGAGCGCGGCGGATCTGGGGGCATCGCCGGTGGCGGTGACGCTGCTGGGGCAAGACGTGGTGTTGTGGCGTGAGCCGCGCCGCAGCGGAGCCGAGACCCAGGTGCATGCTTGGGCCGATCAGTGCCCCCACCGTGGCGCCAAGCTGTCGCTGGGCAAAGTGGTGGTGCTAGACAGTGGCGCGGTGCTGCAATGCCCCTACCACGGCTGGCAGTTCGCTGGTCAGACGGTGGGCACCGTGGTGTCGCAGCCGTGTGGGCGGTGTGTGCATGTGCCCGCCGCACCGGCGTTTGAGCCACCGGCGTCGCACACCGTCTCCACGTTTGACGCGCGCGAGCGCAACGGGCTGATTTGGGTGCGGCTGGCCCGCTCCACCGCGTCGGACCTGCCCGCACATTTGCAAGAGCCACCCATGTTCGCCGCTTGGGAAGACAAGATGTACCACCAGGTGGTGTGTGGCCCCTACGCCGTGGGCGCCAGCGCCGCCCGGGTAATCGACAACTTTTTGGACCTGACCCACTTTGGGTTTGTGCACGACGGCTGGCTCGGCGACTCCGCGCACGCCCAGGTGCAGGCGGGCCAGGTGCACGAGGGCCCGGGCGGGGTGGTCATCAGCGACTGCCGCGCTTGGCAGCCGCGAGGTTACCCAGGCTCACACGAAGGGGTGTGGGTGGGGTACCGCTACGACGTGATCCACCCATTTGCCGCCGTGCTGCGCAAGGACGCGACCGAAGGCGATCCGCTGGTCAATGTGATTGGTGTGTTTGTGCGGCCGGACGGCGACGAGGCTTGCACCGTTTGGTTTTGCAACGCGACCATGGGCGACCCATCGACCGACGAAGAGGTGCGCAATTTCCAGCAGGCGGTGTTCTGGCAAGACCTGCCGATTGTGGAGTCCCAAACCCCCAAAAGGCTGCCCATTGGCCGGCTCGGACCCATTGCCGAAGTGCATGGGCCGGCAGACCGCACCTCTAGCGCGTACCGCCGTTACTTGCGCAACCTGGGCATTGCGCTCGGGGTGTGTTGAGTCGCCGTGGCACACTCCCGGCCGTGTCGCTTTTTAAATCTGCCTCCACCGTCTCTTTGTTTACCTTGGCTTCGCGCATCACCGGCTTGGTGCGCGAACTGCTGATCGCCACCACCTTTGGTGCCAGCGCGCTGACCGACGCTTTTAACGTCGCGTTTCGCATTCCCAATTTGTTGCGCCGGCTGTTTGCCGAGGGCGCCTTCAGCCAGGCGTTTGTGCCGGTGCTCGCCGCCACCCGCGAAACCGACGGCGACGATGCCACCCGGGTGCTGGTGGCCCAGGTCGCGACCGTGTTGGTGTGGGCGCTGTTGCTCACCTGTGTGGCGGGGGTGGTGGCCGCGCCGTGGCTGGTGTGGGCCATGGCCAGTGGCTTGCAGCAGCAAGCGCAGGGTTTTGATGCGGCGGTGGTGCTGACCCGCTGGATGTTTCCCTACATCGCCTTTATGTCTCTGGTGGCCTTGTCGGCCGGTGTGCTCAACACCTGGAAGCGCTTTGCGGTGCCGGCGGCCACGCCAGTGCTGCTCAATGTGGCCATGATTGGTGCGGCCTGGTTGGGGGCACCGCAGTTCGAGCGCTGGGGTTTGCCACCGATTTACGCGCTGGCCGGCGGTGTGTTGTTGGGTGGCCTGCTGCAATTGGGCTTGCAGATCCCGGCCTTGCTGCGCATTGGCATGTTGCCGCGCATTGGCTGGCGCTGGGGCGCGCTGCGCGCGGCGTGGCAACACCCAGGCACGCGGCGCATTGCTACCCTGATGTTGCCGGCTTTGCTGGGTGTCAGCGTGGCGCAGATCTCGCTGCTCATCAACACCCAGATCGCTTCGCACTTGGCCACTGGCAGTGTGAGCTGGTTGACGTACGCCGACCGGCTGATGGAGTTTCCCACCGCCATGCTGGGGGTGGCGCTGGGCGTGGTGCTGCTGCCGCAGCTGGCGGCGGCCAAAGCGGCCGACGACACCGAGCGCTACAGCGGCTTGATCGATTGGGGCTTGCGCTGGGTGTTGTTGCTGGCGCTACCGAGCGCGGTGGGGCTGCTGCTGTTTGCCGAGCCCTTGGTGGCGGTGCTCTACCACTATGGGCGTTTCAGCGCCACCGATGTGCAGCAGACCACCTTGGCCCTGATGGGCTACGGCGTGGGGCTGATTGGTCTGATCGCGATCAAGATACTGGCGCCGGCTTTTTATGCCCGCCAAGATATCCGCACACCGGTGAAGATCGCGGTGGTGGTGCTGGTATTGACCCAGTTGTTGAACTGGCTGTTGGTGCCCCACCTGGCCCACGCCGGGCTCGCCCTGGCCATCAGCCTGGGGGCTGTGCTCAATGCGGGTTTGCTGCTCAGCGGTTTGTTGCGCCGCGGCGCCTACCGGCCGCAGCCGGGCTGGTTGCGTTTTGGGCTGCAGGTGCTGCTGGCCTGTGCCGCGCTGGCGCTGTGGCTGTGGTGGCTGCAAGGCCATGTGGCCTGGACGGGGGTGGATCTGCTGCGCTGGCAGCGCATCCTCTGGGTGGGTTTGGGGCTGCTGGTGTCGGCGGTGGTCTATTTTGCTGTGTTGTTGGCCAGTGGTTTGAAGCTGCGCCAGTTTGTGCGAAGGTAAGTCATGTCCGCAGAGCCGCTGTCCCAGGGGACGCCCACGCCGTTGCAGTATTTTGCGATGCTGGTGCAAGACGATACGTCCTTGCCGCTGTTTGAAGCCGCCGCCAGTGTGGCGCAGGACGAATACCCCGATCTGGATGTGCAGCAACTGCTGGGTGACGTGGATCAGCTCACCGAGCGGGTGCGCCGCCGCCTGCCAGCCGACGCACCAGCGATCCAGCGCTTGCGCGCGCTCAACCAGTTTTTCTTTCGAGACATGGGGTTTGGCGGCAACATCAACAACTATTACGACCCCGACAACAGCCACCTCAATGCGGTGCTGCGCACCCGCCGCGGCATTCCCATCACACTGGCGCTGATTTGGCTGGAAATGGCGCAGGGATTGCGGCTCAAAGTGGGCGGTGTCAACTTTCCTGGCCACTTCATGGTCAAGGTGCATTTGCCCGAGGGCCAAGTCATCATCGATCCCTTCAACGGGCAGTCGCTCAGCCGCGAAGACTTGTCGGAACGGCTGGAGCCCTACAAACGCAGCCAAGGGTTGGTCGATGAATTTGATGTGCCTGTGGGCCTGTATCTGCAGGAGTCCCCAGCGCGCGACATCTTGGCGCGCTTGTTGCGCAATTTGAAGGAAATTTACCGCGCGCAGGAAGACTGGGAACGGCTGCTGGCGGTGCAAGAGCGGCTGGTGACCTTGGTGCCTGACCATTTGTCCGAATGGCGCGACCGCGGCCTTGCACACGCGGAGCTGGGACACGCCGATCAGGCGGTGGCCGATCTGGAACGCTACGTGCGCGAGACCGACGAGGCGCCAGATCGCGACGCGATCGGCGAGCGCCTACAAGAACTGCGGCGCGTCCAGCGCTGAGCCGTGCCGCCACGCGGTTTGGCGCCCGTGGCGCTAGGGTTTGTCCGTACGGGGCTGGTGCAATGTAAACGTTAACATTTGCCGCTGCGCTCACTGTGAGCGCTTCTTTCCACAGGAGATACTCCCTTGAAACACACCCTCGTGCCCGTTGTTGCCCTGTCCGCGATTGTGCTGGCGGCCTGCGGCAAAAAAGAAGAAGCCCCGGCGCCCGCTCCCGCACCGACGGCCGCTGCACCTGCTCCGGCGCCCAAGGCGGTCGAAGTGCTGCACTGGTGGACTTCGGGTGGTGAAGCGGCTGCTTTGGGCGTGCTCAAGCAAAACCTAGAAAAAGACAATGTGAGCTGGAACGACATGCCGGTGGCCGGTGGGGGTGGCGAAGCCGCCATGACCGCGCTGCGCGCCCGTGTCACCGCCAACAACCCGCCCACCGCCGTGCAGATGTTGGGCTTTGACATTCTGGACTGGGCCAAGCAAGGCGCCCTGGGCGATTTGAACGAACTCGCCGCGAAAGAGGGCTGGGACAACTCGGTGCCGGCCGCGCTGCAGGCCTTCTCCAAACACGACGGCAAGTGGATCGCTGCGCCGGTGAACGTGCACTCGACCAACTGGGTCTGGGCCAACAAGGCCGTGCTGGAAAAAGCCGGTGTCACCGAGCCGCCCGCCAATTGGGACGACTTCATCAAGGCCTTGGACAAGGTGCAAAAGTCGGGTGCGGTGGGTCTGGCCCACGGCGGCCAGCCTTGGCAAGACGCCACCATGTTCGACGGTGTGGTGCTGGCCACGGGCGGTGTCGACTTCTACAAAAAGGCGCTGGTCGACAAAGACCCGGCCGCCTTGGGCTCGGACACCATGAAGCAAGCGTTTGACCGCATGGCCCAGCTCAAGAAATACGTCGACAAAGACTTCTCCAACCGCGACTGGAACTTGGCCTCGGCCATGGTGATCGAGGGCAAGGCTGGCTTCCAGATCATGGGCGACTGGGCCAAGGGCGAGTTCTTGAACGCCAAGAAGGTGCCGGGCCAAGACTTCCTGTGCTTCCGTGTGCCAGGCACCCAAGGCATGGTGTCGTTCAACTCCGACCAGTTCGCCATGTTCAAGGTGGGCGACGACGCCAAAGAAGCCCAGACGCTGCTGGCCAGCGCCATCATGAACCCGAGCTTCCAGAGCGCGTTCAACGTGGTCAAAGGCTCGGTGCCCGCCCGCACCGATGTGCCCGACACCGACTTCGACGACTGCGGCAAAAAAGGCATGAAGGACCTGGCCGAGGCCAACACCGCTGGCACCTTGGTGGGCTCCATGGCCCATGGCCACGCGGTGCCAGCGTCGACCAAGAACGCCTTCTACGACGTGATCACCCAGCACTTCAACGGCAAGATGAAATCGGCCGATGCGGTGAAGGCCATGGTCAAGGCCGCTGCGGAGTAAACCCGGTCCACACCGAGAGGGAGGGGCGAACAGCCTCTCCCTTTTTTTATCCATGAAACACCGTTGGCTCCCTTCTCTGGTTCTCACGCCCAGCGTTGTGCTGGTGGGGGCCTGTGTGTATGGCTTTATCGCCTTCACCGTCTACCTGTCGTTCACCGCGTCCACCTTGCTGCCGGTCAACGAGCTGGTGGGTGGCCGCAACTACGACCGCCTGCTGGGCTTGTCGACCTTTGGTTTGTCGGCCCGCAACCTCGGTGTGTTTGCCGCGCTCTACATTGGTGTGTGCCTGCTGCTGGGCATGGTGCTGGCCATTTTGATCGACCAAAAAATCCGCGCTGAGAGCGCGCTGCGCTCGATTTTTCTCTATCCCATGGCGCTGTCCTTCATCGTCACAGGTACCGCCTGGAAATGGCTGCTCGACCCCAGCATCGGCCTGGAGCGCACGGTGCGTCTGGCGGGTTGGGAAGGTTTTGTCTTCGACTGGATCAAAGACGGCGACATGGCCATCTACACCGTGGTGATCGCGGCGGTGTGGCAGTCGTCCGGCTTTGTGATGGCCTTGTTTCTGGCCGGCCTGCGCGGCATCGACACCGAGGTCATCAACGCGGCGCGGGTCGACGGCGCCAAGAGCTGGCGCATCTACTGGCGCATCATCATTCCGCAACTGGGGCCGAGCTTTATCTCGTCGTTTGTGATCTTGGCGCACATGGCCATCAAGAGCTACGACCTGGTGATCGCGCTCACCGGCGGCGGCCCGGGCCGCGACACCTGGCTGCCTTCGGTGTTCATGTACCAATACACCTTCACCCGCAACGAAATGGGTGTGGGCGCTGCCAGCGCGGTGGTCATGCTGGTGGCGGTGGCGATTGTGGTGGTGCCCTACATCCGCTCTGAAATTCGCCAGGCGCGGAGGTCCTCATGAAGCGCGCCCTGACCCCGCAGCGGGTGCTGTTGTATCTGGTGCTGCTGTTTCTGGCGCTGGTCTTTCTCACCCCCATTTATGTGATGGTGGTGAACTCGATCAAGCCGCTCGATGAAATCCGCGCCGGCAATCTGGTGAGCCTGCCCTTGCAGCCCACCATTGAGCCATGGCTGCAAGCCTGGAGCAAAGCCCAAATTGGCGTGCAGCCCACCGGTTTGGCGCCGTACTTTCTGAACTCGTTCTTGATGGTGGTGCCGGCGGTGCTCATCTCGACGGTGCTGGGCGCGCTCAACGGCTATGTGCTGACCCAGTTCAAGGTGCGTGGCGCCACGCTGATTTTTGGTGCGCTGCTGTTCTCGGTGTTCATCCCGTTCCAGATTGTGCTGATTCCGATGGCGCGGCTGCTGGGTGAGCTGGGCTTGGCCGGCACTGTGGGTGGATTGGTGCTGGTGCACACCGTGTACGGCATTGGCTTTGGCACGCTGTTCTTCCGCAACTTTTATGCGGCGTTTCCGCAAGAGCTGGTGAAGTCGGCGCGCATGGACGGCGCGGGGTTCTTTGTGCTTTTTTGGCGCCTGATGCTGCCCAACAGTTTGCCGATTGTGGTGGTCAACATCATCTGGCAGTTCACCAACATCTGGAACGACTTCCTGTTTGGCGCGTCGTTTTCGGACTTCGATTCTTTCCCACTCACCGTGGCGCTCAACAACTTGGTGAGCAGCTCCACCGGGGTGAAGGAATACAACGTGCACTTTGCAGGCGCTTTTATCGCGGCCTTGCCCACGTTGATCGTGTATGTGCTTTCGGGCAAGTATTTTGTGCGCGGCCTCATGGCCGGCTCCGTCAAAGGGTGAGGCATGGCCACGCTGTCGATTACAAAAATCTCCAAACGTTTTGGCAACACCCAGGTGCTGCACGAAATCAACCTGGACCTCGCCGATGGCGAATTTTTGGTGCTGGTGGGCCCCTCGGGCTGCGGCAAAAGCACACTGATGAACATTGTCGCAGGGCTCGAAGAGCCGACCACAGGCAAGCTGCAACTTGCTGGCCGCGACATCACCCACTTGGAGCCCGACGAGCGCGATGTGGCCATGGTGTTCCAGAGCTACGCGCTGTACCCGAACATGACGGTGGCGCAAAACATCGCCTTCCCGCTGGAAATGCGCAAAGTGCCCAAGGCCGAGCGCGAGAAGGCGGTGGCCGAGGTGGCGCAGATGCTGCAGATCGGCCACTTGTTGGACCGCAAGCCGCGCCAGCTCTCGGGCGGGCAGCGCCAGCGGGTGGCGATTGGTCGCGCACTGGCGCGCAGCCCCTCGCTGTTTTTGTTCGACGAACCGCTGTCCAACCTCGACGCCAAGCTGCGGGTCGACATGCGCGCCGAACTCAAAAAGCTGCACATGAGCACCGGCGTCACCACCATTTACGTGACGCACGACCAGGTTGAGGCCATGACCCTGGGCACCCGCATTGCGGTGCTCAAAGACGGCCTGATCCAGCAACTCGCCACACCGATGGAGCTGTACAACCGCCCCGCCAATTTGTTTGTGGCGGGCTTTATCGGATCACCCGCCATCAACCTGGCCGACGGCGCGGTGGACGCCCAAGGTGTGGTGCGCATGGCCGGGGTGGACACCGGTGTGCGCCTGCCGCAGCACGCCGGCCAGAAGGTGACCGTGGGCGTGCGCCCCGAAGACATGTTGGTGCAGCCCGAGGCATCGGCCAACAGCCTGGCCGCCAAGGTCACGCTGGTGGAGCCCACCGGGGCCGAGAGCTATGTGCTGGTGGGGGGCGCTTTTGGCGAATTCACCTTGCGCTCGGCCGGCGAAGCCACTTATGCGCCTGGCGCGCCGCTGCACCTGGGCTTTGCCGCCGACAAGGTGCATGTGTTCGACGCGGCCAGCGGCCAGCGTATCAACTGAAGGGTCGGCCATGATCGAGCACTGTGTGTGGCTGCGCTTTCGGCCCGAGGTGTCGGCGGCCGAGCGCCAATCGCTGTTTCAAGAAATCGCCGATCTGGTGGGTGTGATTCCCGGCTTGCGCTCGGTGCGCAGCGGCGCCAATGCGCGCTACGAAGACCTGGACCACGGCTTTGCCGACGGCTTCATCGCCAGCTTTGACGACGCGGCCGCACTCTCCGCTTACCAAGCCCACCCGGCGCACCAAGCCACCGGCGCCAAGTTGGTCGCTGCCGCCCAAGGCGGCTTGCAAGGCCTGCTGGTGTTCGACTTGGTGGTGCCTTGAGGCGCATCGCACCGCCGCCGGGTGTGTGGGTGCTCCGCAGTGCCGCACTCGAAGCTTGGGTGATTCCCTTTGGCGCGCGGCTGATGCAGCTGTGGTGGCAACAAGCGCCCGAAGCCGCCACCCACGGCCCACGCCCTTTGAGCCTGGGCTTTGCCGACCCGCTGAGCTACCGGCGCGACCGCATGTCCATCGGCGCCGTCTGCGGCCGCTACGCCAACCGCTTGGGCGACGCGCGCATTGAGCGCGGTGGTCAAGCTTGGTCGCTTGATGCGAACCACCCGCTGGGCCACTGTATTCACGGCGGGCGCGACGGTTTCGGGCAGCAAGACTGGACGGTTCTCGCGCACAGCGAGCGCGAGATCCGTTTGGGCTTGTTGTCGCCCGACGGGCACATGGGCTTTCCGGGCGACTGCCACGCTGAGGTGACATACACCTTGGACGGCCACACCCTGCGCTGGCAGGCCAGCGCCGAGCTGTCGGCGCTGTGCCCGATCAACCTGCTGCAGCACAGCTACTGGAACCTGGACGCGCGAGCCGACCTGTCCGGCCACCGCCTGCAGGTCAATGCCAGCCGCTACCACCCGTGCGACGCGCGCGAGCTGCCACGGCCCACCACCGCCGTGGACGGCACGCTGTTCGACTTTCGCGTTGAGCGACCCTTGCCGCTGGCGCAGATTGACGCACTTGACGCCGCCTTGTGCCTGGACACCGCGCTTGGCACAGACGGATTGCGCGACGCCGGCACCCTGCGCGTGGCCGACTTGGCGCTGCAGGTGCGCAGCGATCGCCCGCTGCTGCATATCTACGCGGCGAGTGGCCTCACCCCCACCGAGCCACCGCTTGGTGTGCCGCACGCGCGCGGCGCGGGCTTGTGCCTGGAGACCGAAGACCTGGCCAATGGACCGGCCATGGGCGCCGATGTTTGGTACCGGCCGGGCAGGGTGTACCGGCACCAGATGGCGCTGGCCTTCACCCCGCTGGCGTGAAGCGTCTGGAGTGGTCCGATGCACGGTCATCGGGCGCTGAGTCGGTCAAGCTAGTTGCTTGAGCAAAAAATAGATGTTGGTTTTTCTCTTGTAAAACAACATCTATGAATTTAAATTCCTGAAAACTGCTTCCGTGTGCTTGCTGCTTTGGGCAAAAAATGGAAAAATTATTCATAGATAAATTTTTTCAAAGATTTATACAAGGTCTATGAATGCCAAAACAAAACGTCAGCCCGCTTGAGCACCCACAGGCCGTGTTGCAAGAGATCGAGCGGCTGGCGCAGCACATCGTGGTGGCCCGCAAGCGGCGGGGTGAGACGCAGGCGCAGTGGGCGCGCAAGCTCGGGGTGTCGCAGCCGACCATGGCGCGCATCGAGCGGGGCGACCCTTCGGTGGCCATGGCGTCGTATGTGATGTGCCTGTGGCTGATCAATCCGTCGCTGGGTCTTGCGGATCTGGTCGCTCCCGCCAAAGACCATGCGGCGCTGGAGCGCGAGGTGGCCAAGGTGCGCCAGCAGCGCACCCGCAAGCCAAGTGCCTCGCCGCAAGCGCAGCCCATTGCCGACGATGTTCAGCCCAAGAAGAGTGAACTGGCCTCAATGAACAAGTCCCTCGCCAAGAGCAATTCCACCGCTGCTGGGTTGGCGGCCTTGCTGGCGGTGTCTGGAAAGAAGACCGGATGAGCCAGCGATCCATCACAGCGGCCAGCTACGTTCCCCAAGACAGCTTGTTCCTGTGGGCGCTGGTGAACCCGTCCAGCCCCACCCTGGTGGGCGAGCTGGGTTTGTCTGCGCTGGTGCCGGACTGCGCGACTTTTGCCTACGACGCCGCGTGGTGGCAGCTGCCGCTGAGCGAGGACTTGCCGCTGGTGGCGGGCCAGGTGTTTTCAACCCACCAGAAAGGCAGCGCGCCAGGCGCGATTGACGACGCGCGGCCCGACCGCTGGGGCGAGCGCATCATCCGGCAGATCGAGCGGCCGGCGCGCTTGTCGGTGCTGGAGATGCTGCTGTTCGCGGGCGACGACCGCTTTGGGGCGCTTGGCGTGTCGGTGTCGGCGCAGCGCTACACGCCGCGCCGCGCCGGCCCTTATCCGGTGTTGAGCGATTTGGAGCGTTTGAGCGCAGCGGTGGAGGACGTGCAGACGCTGGCCCCCATCGCGCCGGATCTGCAGCGCCTGATTCAGCCTGGCATGAGCCTGGGCGGTGCGCGGCCCAAGGCCTTGCTGCAGACCGACGCTGGCCCCTGTGTGGTGAAGTTTGCCGAGCTGGACGACGCGGTGGACACACCGCTGGTGGAGCACGCCACCCTGACGTTGGCGGCGCAGGCCGGCATGGACGTGGCGAACACCGCTGTGTTGCCATTGCCACCACGCCACGGCAGGGCCCGCCACGCGCTGACGGTAGAGCGCTTTGACCGGGTGGACGGCTTGCGCTTGCACTGCCAGTCGGCCCACACGCTGCTGCGCGCCGCGCGCTTGCCCCAGAGCTACGGCGCGCTGGCCACGGTGTTGCTGCGTTTGGCCCACCCCGACCGGCAGGCCGCGATGCGCGAAGAACTGTTTCGGCGCATGGTGTTCAACATCCTGATGGACAACACCGACGACCACGAACGCAACCACAGCGTGCGCCTGCTGTTCGACGGCTACCACGCGCTCACGCCGGCTTACGACGTGGTGCCCTCGCTGCAAAACCTGGGCTACCAAGCCATGGCCGTGGGGCGCGAGGGCGCGGCGTCCAGCCTAGAGAACACCTTGACCGAGTTGAGCGAGTTTGGCCTCAAGCGGGCGCGGGCGATTGCGCTGGTGCAAGAGGTGGCGCGGGTGGTCGACGGCTGGGAGGCACACTTCGCGGCGCTGGGCGTGAGCGCGGCCGACCGCGAACTGCTCAAAGCCAGCATCGACCGCGACGCGCTGCGCTTGCAGCGGCGAGCCTACCTCTGAGGCGCGGCACAGACCGAACCCGCCGCTGCCGCCTCAATACCCCATCACCCGCCGCCCCAGCGGGCTCAAGTCCGTGGGAGTGAAGCGCCCGGCAAAGTCCACCTCAAAGTTGTCGGGCGCAAAGTCGGGCGCTGAGAGCCCCGCTTCAAAGGCCGGGCGCTGCAGGTCCGAATAGCTGCGGTTTTTGGCGCAGTCGGGGGCGGGCGCGATGTACATCACGCTCGAATAACCGCTGCCGCGGTGCACGTCTTCCACGCCGTGCAGCACGTCGGGGTGCCACCAGATGGTGTCGCCGGCTTGCATCTGCGGAATCGATCCGTAGCCGCGCATCAGCATGCCGTGGTAGTCCTTGTCGGCCAGCATGGCGCGGCAGGCGGCGGCGCCACACAGCTCGTCTTCGGGCACATCGTCTTGCAGCGCGCGCAGCAGCATCCAGGCCATCGCGTCGGCCACCGGCAGCAGCTGCAGCGTGCCGTCGCCAGGGCCCTGGGGTGTCAGCGCGGTCCAGGCCTGGAAAGAGCGGAACATGCGGCACACGGCGGGCGAGGGGATTTCTTCGGTCTCGGTGCGGCCCCAGGCGTCGAACGGGTCGTACTGGTCGATGTCGCCGCCAAACACATGGCGGTAGACCTTGGTGTGGTAGGCCGGGTCGATCCAGCGTTCGATGGAGCCCGCGTCCACATGGGCCGAGAGGCCGAGCGAGGCGTCGCCCGGCTGGCGAAAGCGCACCCGGTCGGCGTAGAGCAGGTTGCTGTCGGGGTTGAACACTTGGCCACCGGGCGCGTCGGCGTGTTCAAAGCGCCAGAGCCGGTTCAAAAAGCTGTGCGCCTGCGCCATGGCTGGGTCGGTGCGCGCTTCCATTTGCGGGCGCGACCAGAACACACCGTAGATCTGCGGCTTGGCGCTGGCCAGGGTGTTGAAATAGTTGTCGACCGCGCCGTCTTTTTTCAGCTTGGCCAGGTAGTCGTTGCGCTCCAGGTAGCTGGCAAGTTCGGCGTTCCAGTCGGCCACGCGCGCGTCGTCGAAGACATTGCGGATCACCACACAGCCGCGCTGGCGAATGCGGGCTTTGTCGGCAGCGCTGATGCGGTCAAGCGCGCTGAATTCGATGTGTGGCACCGGTTCAATCCCGGCGGCGCGCTCGCGCTCAATCGCGTCGAGCTGGCGCTGCACCCGTTCGGTGATGGTGGCAAAGCGCTGCGGCATGTCGGTGATGCGCGCGCGCAAAGCGCGTTTGGTGGCGATGATGCGCTCGCGGTGCGGGGCGTTGGCGGCGCGGGCTTTTTCTGAGGCGCTTAGGGCGGCGGTGGGCGTGGCGGTCTGCATGGCTGTGACGTGGCGGTGGGGTGGCAACAATCAACCGGGCTGGTGAAACGATTCCAGGTTGGGCGGGGGAAACAGCACCTGGGCCGATGCCAGCCCAGCGTGCGAAAAATGCGCCAGCATGCTTTGGCCCATGGTCAGGCCGGCGAGGTGCAGGTCTTCAAAACAGGCCATAAAAGGCTGGCGCACATAGTGGGGCAGAGGGCTGCTGTACTTGATGACCAGCTCAATGTCGTGCCCCACGCGCAGGCCGGCGTCGCTCAGCGCGCTGATGAGCGGCAGCACCGGCGCCTCGCGCGAGATCACCAGGCCGTCAAAGCGGCTGGCCTGCGCCACCGCCCATTGGTAAATCGCCTCGGGGCCGTCGTCGAGCGACACGGCCTGCACACATTCGCCTTGCACGCTGTGTTCGCTACAGGCTTGCTCAAAACCTTGGCTCAGGTGCGAGCGGAACACGCTGCCCTCGGTGGGCAGCAACATGGCCAAGCGGCTGCGGCCCCGCGCGGCCAGCGCCTGCACGCCCATGGCAGCGTATTGCTCGTTGGCAAAGTCGACAAAGCCGTGCGGCTGGCTCAGGTGGGTGCGGCCGTGGGTGATGAAGGCAAAACCCTTGTCCTGCAGGTAGCGCACCCGCGCGTCGTCGGGGGTGGTGTGGGTCAGCACCAGGCCGTCGGCCAAGCCGCGCTCCACCACATAACGCACCGTGTGCAGCGCATCGCTGTCGCCGCCGTGGGCGTCGGGCTCGCCCGCTGCGTCGGGCAACACGATCAGGTGGTAATCGGTGCCCGCAATCGCATCGCCCAGGCCCAGCAGCAGGTCTTTGAAACCGGGCTGGCTGGCGTCGAAGCGGTCCATCACAAAAGCCAGCACATGGGTTTTGCCGGTTTTCAGGCGCACCGCAGCGCGGTCGCGCACGTAATTGCACTGGCGCGCCGCCTCCAGCACCTTGTCGCGGGTCTGCGGCAACACGCTGGGCGATCCCGCCAGCGCGCGCGACACCGTGGCCAGCGACAGCCCAGTGGCTTTGGCGATGGTGTGGATGGTGGCTTTTTCTTGGCTCATGGCGGTGTCTGGACGGTGTGGAAGTGGATTATGTAAACGTTTACATTGTGCGTCAAGCCGGGTAAAACCGGTTTTGACGGGTGCGTATGTAAACGTTAACATGCCCGCCTTTTGTGGCCATTTCAAACCTTTTAGGAGCCAGCATGCCAACAAGTCACCGCCCTTTGCGTTGGGCACTGATCGGGGCCAGCACCATCGCGGGCCAGTGGATGGTGGGCGCCATCCGGGCGGTGGGCGACGAGGTGGTGGCGGTGGTTTCGGGCGACTTAACCCGCGCCCGCGACTTTGCCCGCCAGCACGGCATTGCCCATGCGCTCGACGCGGAAGCCGGTCTGAGTGGCTTGGGCGTGGACGCGGTCTACATCTCGTCGACCAACGAGAAGCACGAAGCCCAAACCCTGTTCGCCGCTGCGCAAGGCTGGCATGTGCTGTGCGAAAAACCCCTGGCCACCAGCTTGGACGCCGCCCGGCGCATGGTGGCCGCTTGCCACAGCGCCGGTGTGGTGCTGGGCACCAACCACCACCTGCGCCACAACAGCGCCCACCGCCAGATGCGCGACGCGGTGCGCGCCGGCAGCTTGGGCCGCTTGGTGGCGGCGCGGGTGCACCACGCGGTGTACCTGCCCGTGCACCTGCAGGGCTGGCGACTGACAGACCAAGCCGCCGGGGGTGGGGTGGTGCTCGACATCGCGGTGCACAACGCCGACTCGTTGGCTTTTGTGTTGGGCGAATACCCCAGCGAAGTCACCGCCATGGTCAGCAACACTGGCATGGCGCAAGGCATGGAAGACCACGCCTTGTCGCTCTGGCGTTTTCCGAGTGGGGTGATCGCCACCACCCACCAAGGCTTCTCCACCCCCCACGCACGCACCGGGCTGGAAATCCACGGCACCGACGGTTCGCTGCACGGCGTTGGGGTGGTGCACCAAGCACCAGGTGGCAGCCTGTCGCTCAAGACCGCCGACGGTGAATGCGAATTGCCGCTCGACAGCCACAACCTGTACGAACGCTGCTTGCACGAATTCCACAAAGCGGTGCGTGGCGAGCCACACGACATGGCCACTGGCACATCCGGCCTGCGTTCGCTGGCGGTGGCGCTGGCGGTGCTGGAGAGCGCACGCCTGGGCCGCAGCGTGGCCGTCACCACTGGATAAACCGCCTCCTCAAGCACCCGCGCACCATGAGCCAACCCACGTTCGACAGCCTGGCGTTTCTGCAGTCCCATGTGGACGACACCCTGCGTTTTTACGAGCCCACCGCCTTCGACACCAACGGCGGTTTTTTTCACTATTTCAAGGACGATGGCAGCGTCTACAACCGCAGCCACCGCCATTTGGTGAGCGCCACCCGCTTTGTCTTCAACTGGGCGCAAGCGCACCACCACACGGCCCGTGCGCCGTACCGAGACTGGGCGGCGCATGCGCTGGCGCACCTGCAGCGTTTTGTCATCGCGCAAGGCCCGGCCAAAGGCCTGCACGCGTGGACGCTGCAGGACGGCCAGATCGAAGACGCCACCGCCTTTGCCTACGGCCAAGCCTTTGTGCTGCTCGCGCGCGCCCACGCGCACCGCGTGGGCCTGTGCAGCGCGGCCGATGTGGCGCGCGCCTTTGACACCATGGGCGACGCCTTCTGGCGCGAGACCGACGGTGCCTACGCCGATGAGATCACCCCCGATGGCACCTTGATCGACTACCGGGGCCAAAACGCCAACATGCACATGTGCGAGGCGTGTTTGGCGGCGTTTGAATTCACCGGCGAGGCGCGCTACCTGCAGCGCGCGCAGGCGCTGATCGAGCGCTTTGCTTTCCAGCTGGCCGACCAAGCCGGCGGCCTGGTGTGGGAACACTACCGGCCTGATTGGTCAATAGACTGGGACTACAACAAAGACAACCCCGGCAACATCTTCAAGCCCTGGGGCTTTCAGACCGGTCACCAGACCGAGTGGGCCAAGCTGCTGTTGATCGCGCACGGCTTTGCGCCCGACGCACGCTATGTGCAGCGCGCCGCGCTGTTGCACCGCAGCGCCTACCAGCAAGGCTGGGATGCCACCCACGGCGGCTTGATCTACGGCTTTGATCCCGAGCACAAGCCCTGCGACAGCGACAAGTATTTCTGGGTGCAGGCCGAATCGTTCGCCAGCGCGTGGCGGCTCTGGCGCGCCACCGGGGACGAGCTGTTTGTGCAGCAGTACCGCGACACCTGGGCTTGGAGCTGGCGGCACATGGTCGACCACCAGTATGGCGCGTGGTTTCGCATCGTTGCGGCCGATGGTGCCAAGTTGGAAGACACCAAATCGCCCGCCGGCAAAACCGACTACCACACCATGGGCGCGTGCTGGGACGTGATGGCCGCAGGCGGGCTCAAGCCATGAGCGACGGGACCTTCCGCTGGGGCGTGCTCGGCTGGGGCAAGATCGCCCGCACCCAGCTGCTGCCCGCCATGCAAGCCGTTGGCCACCAAGTGGTGGCGGTCGGCAGCCGCACACCAGGAGGGGCCATCGCCGAACTGCCGGGCGTCACCGCCACCACCTATGAAGCGGTGCTGGCCAACCCGGCGGTCGACGGTGTGTACATCGCCACCCCCAACCACCTGCATGTGCCCCTCACCGTGGCCGCGCTGCGCGCTGGCAAACCGGTGTTGTGCGAAAAACCCATGGCGCTCAGCCTCGACGAGATCGAGCAGGTCCAGGCCGCCGCCAACGCCAGCGGGCGTTATGTGCACGAAGCGTTTATGGTGGCACATCACCCGCAGTGGCAGGCGCTGCGCACCTCGGTCGCTGGCGAATTGGGGCCACTGCGCCTGATGCAGGTGGCGTTCAGCTACGACAACCGCGACCCGGCCAATATCCGCAACGCCTTTGTCCATGGTGGCGGCGGATTGTGGGACATCGGCTGCTACGCCGTGTGGGTGGGCCAGTGGTGCATGGGCCGTGAGCCCGATGCGGTGCGCGCCAGCGCCACGGTGCACCCCGACTGGGGCACCGACATCCACTGCCAGGGCGAACTGCTGTGGCACGGTGCCGACGCGTCCACGCTGCTGCAGTTCAGCGTCTCCACCCAGCGCGCACGCCACCAAGCCGTCTCATTGGTGGGCGACGCCGCCTGGGCCGAGGTGGTCGTCCCGTTCAACCCCTTGCCTGAAACAACAGTGCGCCTGCGCAACCCCGGGGCGATTGCCGACGACGCGGTGCAGACGCTGCGCTTTGGCCCGGTGAACCAGTACAGCGACATGGTGAAGGCTTTTGCCCAAGCGGTGCGCGAGGGCAGGGCGGCCGACCTGAGCCAGAGCCGCGCCATCACGCGCACCTTGGTGCGGCTGCGCGAGAGCGCGGGGTTGGGGGGTGATTCCTTGGAACAACGCTTGGCGCACTTTGACCCGACGCGTCACCAATAAAAGGCCATGAGGATGTGTTGTGTTGTTGGTCAGTGAATAGGCATATCGTTGCGGCCCTCGGTCGCACGGTTTGTCACTGTCTCAGCCCCTACGACACTCTCCGGGAGTCCCTTGCCTGCCTTGGCGGCGCCAAGCGCTGCGCAACTGGGTGTCCGAGCTGAACCCCGCCATCTCGGCTGCTTGACTAACGGTGCACCCGTTGAGAAGAGCCGCATGGGCCAGATCCAATCGGATGCTGCGAACATAGCCTGAGGGTGTTATGCCCGCGTGGGTCAGAAAAACCCGGTTCAGATGGCGCGGCGAGGTGCATGCCACGCTGGCCATGGCCTGTGCAGACCATGGCTCTTGGGGACGTTGGCTGACCGCATCTTGCACTCGGTGTAAGGCCGGGTGCAGGTGATCGCGATGACGGAGAAAAGGAGACAGCTCCGGGTCGTTCGGACCGCGCCGCATCGCAACCACCATGGTCTGGGCCACTTGGGCGCCCAGTGCAGGACCGCAGACCGACACGATGCGGTGCAAGAAGAGATCGATGCCGGTCGTTACGCCAGCACTGCTGGACAGTGGTGGGTCGAGAACAAAGACTCGGTTAGACAGCACGATACAGTCTGGAGCTGCCTGTTTCAGTTCGTCCAGATGATGATGGTGGGTGGTGACTTGCCGACCCGCCAGCAGGCCGGCGTGTGCCGCAATCACCGCGCCGGCGCAGATGCATATCAGCTCGACCCGGTTCTGCTCCAGCTGGAGGCCGCGCAGCCAATGCAGCAGCTCGCGAGCATGCGCAGAATCCAGTGCAAGTCGATCACCTGACAGCCCCACCAGCACCACCCACTGCGGGCGGCTTGTGTTTGACAGCTTGGGCAATGGCGCCAGCGCTGTCACCTGGGCACCTACCGAGCTGCGCGCGAGGCTGCGCGGTCCAACAAAATGGAGCGAAAACGCTGGAGTCTGTCCGTTCTTCTGCCTCCAACTGTTGGCTATGCGCAGCGCCTCGGCTGGGCCCGCCCAGTCCAGTAGTAGGCTGTCATCCATTAGCACGAAGTGCACATCTGTCGGCAGATCTGTCACGTCGTCTCCGACCTTGCTAAGGCCACTGGCACTGTGCACAGCGTGCAGAAACGGTTGTGCAGCACGGCCGCTGTTCGACCTTTGATGTCGGCTACGGTCAGCGGTGAGCCGTCTGGCTGGGTCATGGCGAAGGTGTGGGTGGCCTCGGTCACGAAGTCGACCGTCCAGCCCAGGTCCGAAGCGTGGCGGGTCGTGGTCTCGCAGCATTGCTCGGTGCGGATGCCGCTGACGATGAGCCGACGAATACCGTTTTCGGTCAGCCAGACGTCCAGACCGGTGCCCACCAGGGCGCTGTGGCGGTGCTTGAGAAAGGTGGCCGAGGCGTCAAAGGCGGATAGGCCGTCCATGGAGCGGACATGTCCAGACGCCATACCGAATGGGTTGTCGACCGAGTCGGGGCCATCGCTGTGCAAGATGCGCACGATGGGTATGTCTCGCGCAAGGCAGCCTTCAATCAACGCGTTCTGCTGCGCCAGGTAGGCGGGCAGGGCAGAGGCTTCGAAATATGGGCGGTGACGGAAGGATTCCTGGACGTCAATGACCAGCAGGGCGGTTTTCATGGGATGCAGCTCCGTTGATAAGGTGGCTGCATTCTTGTTCTCCGAACGGCCTTTTGTCCGCTATCGTGGCAGACATAAACCGTTCGATTCAGGACATCAGGCCACCACCACCTGCGCGCCTTCGCCCTGCGGTGCCATGCGGCCGATGGTGTAGACCGTCTCACCCAGACCGCGCAGCGTGGCGGCGCAGGCTTCGGCCTGATCGGCGGCGATCACCACCACCATGCCGATGCCGTTGTTGAAGGTGCGGTTCATTTCGATGTCGTCGATGCCAGCCGTGGCTTGCAGCCAGGCGAACAGCTCGGTTTGCGGCCAGCTGCCTTTTTGCAAGTGCGCGGCCAAGCCATCGGGCAGCACACGCGGGATGTTTTCCAACAGGCCACCGCCGGTGATGTGGGCCAGCGCCTTGATCGGGTGAGCCGCCAGCGCCGCCAACACGTTCTTCACGTACAAGCGGGTCGGGCGCATCACCGCTTCTTTGAACGGCATGCCGTCCAGCGTGGCGGGCAGGTTGGCGCCCGCGCGTTCAATGCACTTGCGCACGAGGCTGAAGCCGTTGGAGTGCACGCCGTGGCTGGCCAGGCCCAGCACCATGTCGCCGGCTTGCACGTTCTGCCCAGTGAGGATCTTGCTTTTTTCGACCGCGCCGACACAAAAGCCCGCCAGGTCGTATTCGCCGGCCGGGTACATGCCGGGCATTTCAGCGGTTTCGCCGCCGATCAGGGCGCAGCCACTCAGCTCACAGCCCTTGGCAATGCCACCGACCACGGCGGCCGCCGTGTCCACGTCGAGCTTGCCGCAGGCGAAATAGTCCAAAAAGAACAGCGGCTCGGCGCCTTGCACCAACACGTCGTTCACGCTCATGGCCACCAGGTCGATGCCCACGGTGTCGTGCATGTTCCACTCAAACGCCAGCTTGAGCTTGGTGCCCACGCCGTCGGTGCCGCTGACCAACACGGGTTCTTGGTAGCGCTTGGGCACTTCAAACAGGGCGCCAAAGCCGCCGATGCCGGCGAGCACGCCCTCGCGCATGGTTTTTTTGGCCAGGGGCTTGATGCGCTCAACCAGCGCGTCACCGGCGACGATGTCGACGCCAGCGTCTTTGTAGGACAGGGGAGTGGTGCTCATGAACAAGATGCCGTGCAGGGTGGCTGGAGACCAGCCCCAAAACCCCGGGGCCGATAGAATCAAAGGCCGATTTTAAGGGTTAGCCCTGACCACTCCATGAACCTCTCCCCCACCCAACTGCGCAGCTTGGCCTGGCTGGCCTTGTCTGCCGCCCTGGCGCTGCTGCTGTGGCTGCTGGCCCCGGTGCTGATGCCCTTTGTGCTGGCGGCGGTGTTGGCCTACGCGCTGCACCCCTTGGTGGAAAAGCTCGCCGCCCGCCGCGTGCCGCGCTGGCTGGGCGCCGGCGTGGCGATTGCCGTGTTGATGTTGTTGGCGCTGGGCGTGGTGTTGCTCATCGTGCCGGTGATCACCAAACAGGTGCCCTTGCTCAAAGATCAGGTGCCTCTGCTGCTGGAGCGCATGAACGACACCCTGGTGCCGCTGGCCGCGCGCTTTGGCTTGGACGTGGCGGTGGACGTGGAACAGGTGCGCGTCTGGCTGCGTGGTCTGGTGACGGGCCACGAGCAAGAGCTGCTGCAAAGTGTGCTCGCCTCGCTGCGCATTGGCGGCAGCGCATTTGCCGCGGTGTTGGGCAATCTGGTGCTCACGCCCATGGTGGCCTATTACCTGTTGCTCGATTGGGCGGGCTTGGTGCAGCGCCTCAAAGGCTTGATTCCCCCGCGCTGGCGCGCCACCACCGACAGCTTTTTGCACGAGACCGACGAGGTGCTGGGCCAGTACCTGCACGGCCAGTTGCTGGTGATGGGGGCGCTGGCGCTGTTCTACACCGTGGGCCTGGCCCTGGTGGGCTTGAAGCTGGCGTTGCCGATTGGCGTGTTCACCGGGCTGGCGGTGTTTGTGCCTTACCTGGGCTTTGGCCTGGGGCTGATTTTGGCGCTGCTGGCCGCCTTGCTGCAGTTCCAGTCCATCACCGGGGTGTTGGCGGTGGCGGCGGTGTATGCGGTGGGGCAGGTGGCCGAGAGCCTGTACCTCACGCCCCGCCTGCTGGGCGAGCGCATTGGCCTGCACCCGATTGCGGTGATTTTTGCCTTGATGGCCTTTGGCCATTTGTTTGGTTTTGTCGGCGTGCTCATCGCCCTGCCGGTGAGTGCGGTGCTGCTGGTGGCGCTGCGGCGCGCCAAGAGCACCTACTTGGCCAGCGACCTGTACCGCGACTGAGGCCGCAGCCCGCATGAAGCAACTCGCGCTCGACATCGGCCTGGCCCCCGCCGCCACCCTGGAAGGCTTTGTGGCGGCCGGCAACGACGCCGCGTTGGCCCATGTGCGCCTGTGGGCCGAAAGCGATGCGCGATCACCCGTGCCCACCCTGCTCTGGGGCGAGTCGGGCAGCGGCAAAACCCATTTGCTGCAGGCTGCGCGCCACGCGCTGCTGGAGCGCGGCGCCCGCGTGGGCTGGCTCGACGCCGACAGCCCACCCGGCCAAGCCTTTGACGACGCTTGGGACGCGGTGCTGATGGACGATTGCCACCTCTACACCACCGAACAGCAGGCCACCGCCTTCAACTGGTTCATCAACGCCTTGGCGCCCGCACAAGGCCCGGCGCGCTGGGTCTTGGCCAGCGCCGACCGGCCCCCAGCCGACCTGCCACTGCGCGACGACCTGCGCACCCGCCTGGGCTGGGGCGACGTGTTTGCGCTGCAAGTGCCGGGCGAGGCGGAGCGCCGCGCCGTGCTGCGCCGCGCCGCCGACGCTCGCGGCGTGTTCTTGAGCGACGAGGTCATGGACTTCATGCTCACCCGTTTCTCACGCGATCTGGGCAGCCTCATGCACCTGCTCGACCACTTGGACGCCTACGCCCTGCGCACCCAACGCGCCATCACCATCCCGCTGATCAAGTCCATGCTCGACGACGAATGAGCTGTTCGCCATCGACCCACACCTTAGCCACACCCCACCATGCGCCTTGCCCTGTTTGACCTGGACCACACCCTGCTGCCGCTGGATTCCGACTACAGCTGGGGCCAGTTCACCGTGCAACTGGGCTGGCGCGACGCCGCCGACTTTGGCGCCGCCAACGAGCGCTTCTACCAAGCCTACAAAGCCGGCACCTTGGACATCCACGAATACGTGCGCTTTGCCATCGCCGCCGTGCGCGAGCAAGGCATGGCGCAAGCGCTCGAAGCTCACCAGCGCTACATGGCCGAGGTCATCCGCCCCGCCATCCGCCCCGCTGCGCTGGCCTTGGTGCAAGCGCACCAGCGGCGCGGCGACACGGTCATCATCGTCACTGCCACCAACGCCTTTGTCACCCGCCCCATCGCCCAGGCGTTTGGTGTGGAGCACCTGATCGCCATCGACCTGGCCACCGACGCCAGCGACCTGCCCACCGGCGAGATTGCCGGCACACCGTCGTTTCGCGAAGGCAAGATCGCCCGTGTGGAACAATGGCTGTCCGACCGGGGTTTGGGCTGGGGTCAGGTGGAGCACAGCGTGTTCTACAGCGACTCCATCAACGACCTGCCGCTGCTGGAACGGGTGACCGAGCCCGTGGCCACCAACCCCGACGACCGCCTGAGGGCGATTGCACAGGCGCGCGGCTGGCGCGTTCTGGATCTGTTTGGCGCGCCGCAAGCCGCCTGAGACTCGCATGATCAAAACATTCATCCACAAACTGCTGGGCAAAAAGTCGGCAGCCGCAAGCCCCTTTGGCAAGCGCCGCGACGTGCCCGCCAGTGAACACGGCATCAACCCCGAGCTGGTGGACCAGCGCGCGCTGGATGTGGTGCGCACCCTGCAGCAAGCCGGCTTTGCCGCCTACATCGTGGGCGGTGCGGTGCGCGACCTGCTGCTGGGCCTGCGCCCCAAAGACTTTGACGTGGCCACCAACGCCACACCCGAGCAGGTCAAAGGCCTGTTTCGGCGGGCCTTCATCATCGGTCGGCGCTTTCGCATCGTGCATGTGGTGCACGGCCGCGGGCGCGACCACGAGGTGATCGAGGTCTCTACCTTCCGTGCCTATCTGGACAGCGCCTACGCCGAACAAGTGCGCGGCAACGAACGCACCAGCAAGGGCGAACTCGCCGGCATGAAACACGCGGTGGACGCCAGCGGCCGGGTGCTGCGCGACAACGTGTGGGGGCCGATTGAGCAAGACGCGGCGCGCCGCGACTTCAGCATCAACGCCATGTACTACGACCCCCAAACGCAGGTTGTGGTGGACTTTCACGATGGCATCAAAGACGCCAAAAAGAAAGTGCTGCGCATGATCGGCGACGTGCCCACCCGCTACCGCGAAGACCCGGTGCGCATCATCCGCGCGGTGCGTTTTGGCGCCAAGCTCAACGCCCTGGGTTTTAAGCTCGACCCCAAAACCCGCGAGCCCATCGCCGCCGCGCTGTCCCTGTTGGCCGACGTGCCGCAAAGCCGCTTGTTCGACGAAATGCTCAAGCTGCTGCAAACCGGCCACGCGCTGGCCAGCATCGCCCAGCTCAAAGCCACCGGCTTGGCGCGCGGCATTTACCCGCTGCTGGATCTGGTGGTGGAACGCGCCGACGACCCGCTGGTCAAGGCCGCGCTGATCGACACCGACCGCCGCGTGGGCGAAGGCAAACCCGTGGCACCAAGCTTTTTGCTCGCCTGTGTGCTGTGGCAAGACGCGCGCGCCGGCTGGGCCAAACGCCTGCAGCCGCGCGGCAACCAGCGCCCACCCACCCCGTTTGCTGCGCTGCAAGACGCGGTGGACGAGGTGTTCGACGCCCGCATTGGCGACGTGTCGGGCCGGGGCAAGCTCGGCACCGACATGCGCGAAATCTGGCTCATGCAACCGCGCTTTGACAAACGCACCGGCAGCGGCCCCTTTGGCTTGGTCGAGCAACCGCGCTTTCGCGCCGGCTTTGACTTTTTGCGACTGCGCGCCGCCACCGGCGAAGTGGACGAAGAACTCGCCCACTGGTGGGAAACCTTCAGCACCGCCGACGACGACCACCGCCGCGACATGGTCGACGCCCAAGCGCGCGAACGCCAGCGCGGCAACAAGGGCGGTGCCAAACCGGCCAAAGCCCCGCGTGTGCACCGCGTGGACGACGCCGCGCCCGCCCCAGCGGCGGCCGAACCGAGCGACGACCCCCGCTTTAGGCCCGTGGACGCCGACGACGCCGAAGCCAGCGACGGCACCAGCGGCGAGGCCGGTGACCCCGCCGCACCCAAAAAACGCCGGCGCCGCCGCCGCAAACCCAGTGGTGGCGCCGCCGCTGCGGGCGACGCGCCCCCCGCCAGCGAGTGAGCCATGGCCAGCGAGGCGCGCACTGAGCTGATCGCCTTTGTGGGCCTGGGCGCCAACCTGGGCGACCCCCAAGCCGTGCTGCGCTGGGCGCTTGACGCCTTGGCGCACACCCCCGGCGTGCGGCTGGTGCAAGCGTCCAGCCTCTACCGCAGCGCGCCGGTGGACGCCAGCGGCCCCGATTTCATCAACGCGGTGGCCAAAATCGCCACCACCCTCAACGCCATGGCGCTGCTGCACGCGCTGCAGGCGATTGAACACACCGCCGGCCGCGAACGCCCCTACCGCAACGCCCCGCGCACCCTCGATCTGGACCTGCTGCTGTATGGCGACGCCCAGATCGATTCACCGACCCTGACCGTGCCACACCCGCGCATGCAGCAGCGGGCGTTTGTGCTGGTGCCGATGGACGAGTTGGCGCCCGCGCGGGTAGACGCACAGGCGCTGCAAGCGGTGGCCGCGCAGGGGGTGGAGCGGCTGGCTGAGAGCAGCACTTAGACATTGTCTAAAAGCCCAATAGACGTGAAAGCATGCGTGCCTGTGATCGCCTCAAGCGGGGCATGCCGGTGCGTTTATGAGCGGTGCTCAGGCTGTGAGCAGCGCGTCCAGCGGGCTGGCCGTACCGTCCGCAGCCACCTTCAGCGCATGGGTGTAAATCATCGTCGTCGAAACGTCTGAATGACCCAGCAACTCTTGCACCGTGCGAATGTCGGTGCCTGCTTGCGTGCATGCCAGTTTCAGGAACGCCTCCACCTCTGCCACACCCATTTCCTTGGGGTGCCGCATGCCTCCCTGTTTGGCGCACCAAAGTACAAAAAATCGGACCCAATATAGGTAGGTCTTGTCAGTTTTGAGGCTATAGTGAAGCGAACGAATGCGCTCGCGCACCTAGCAGGCTGTTGAAAAAGTCGGCGAGGGCTCAAAAAATGCCGATTTCTGGGGGGCTTCACCCCTTGCCCACTCCAGAAAAATCGCTTGTAGGCCGTTCTGGGAGGTCGGGCTTTGGCGGTGTTTCGTTCCTCAGGACTTTTTCAACGGCCTGCTAGTCAAGCAGGCGCTTGGAAGCCAAGGGTGGCTCGGCGACTTTCTCAGATTTGTTGTAACTGTACATATGTACAGTATTTAGAGGTAAGTCAATGATGTCAAATGATTTTTTGCCCATCGCGAAACGATGTTATCCGACAGCTTGCAGCCATATTGGCTGATTCGTCGTCTACATCAAAGTTATGTTTCACTTTAGGAACGTCCCATGACCATCACGCTCAAGAATGTCTCAATCGTCAATTGTGATACTGGTATCAGCGCTCCGGCTGACGCTGCGATTCACGCAGACGGTTTGAACATCGTTGGCTGTACACGCGCCATCGAACTTCGCGATCCACCTTCCCTGCTTACGCATTTAGGTCTCGCGAAGAACACACCTCCCGAGGTTCTGGCGGACGTACTCCGGGCGCTACAGAAACCTGGCCTAACCCAGGAGCAGGTAACTACCACGGTCAGAGATTCAAAGCTGCGCAGTTGGCTCGGTGCCGGAGCTGACATCTCCGCAGTTGGCGGCGGCATATTTCAGCTGTACCAAAGCAATCTCGTGCAGAACATTCTGGCCATGATGCCGAAGTGAAACATAACCAGCCGCTCCACCGCGACGCCTCCGGCGGCCTGACGGCCGCCGTCGTCGCGGGTGAGCGCCGGCGTTAAAGGCTGGCGGTGGGCAGGTCACAAGGTGGAAGCACCCTGCACGCTTGAATAAGGTACCAAATAACGGTACCATCCATCCATGAAGCGAAAACACCAACGCACGCTAGAGCTTGTCTTCGCCAGACCCACAAGTGCCAACGTTCAGTGGCGCGATATTGAAGGCTTGTTTGAGGAACTGGGTGCAGAGGTCAGTGAGCGAGAAGGCAGCCGTGTCGCTGTTGTGCTGTTTGGCGAAGTGCGCGTCTTTCACAGGCCGCATCCCTCGCCCAACACCGACAAAGGTGCCGTCGCAAGCATTCGCAAATGGCTTGAACAGCACGGAGTAGCACCATGAACGTAATGACACTTGACTGCTATCACGCCAAGATTGAGTACGACGAAGAGCTGGATCTCTTTCGTGGTGAGATTCTTGGGCTAAACGGTGGTGCAGACTTTTACGGCAAGAATCCAAAGGAGTTGCGGGCCGAGTTCAAGAAGTCCTTGCAAGTCTTTATTGAGGTTTGTGCCGAGAAGGGCATCGAACCCAGAAAGCACTTCTCTGGAAAATTTAACCTCAGAATTCCTCCAGAGTTGCATGAGCAATTGGCCATCGCAGCACAAGCCGAAGGCAAGAGCATCAACACGTTGGCCCAAGAAGCCCTGCGTATCCGTGTCGCATCTTGAGCGTCACGGCGCCAGCCGCTCCCGCACCCATCCGCCATCGGCCTGCAGCGTGTAGCGCAGCCGGTCGTGCAGGCGGCTTTTGCGGCCTTGCCAAAACTGCCAGTTGTCGGGCTTCAGGCGGTAGCCGCCCCAGTGCGGCGGGCGCGGTGGGTTCAGCAGAAACTGCGCGCCGTATTTGGCCGCATTGGTCACCAGCACGGTGCGGCTGTCGATGACCTCGCTTTGGGGGCTGGCCCAGGCGCCGATGCGGCTGTCGAGCGGGCGGCTGTGGAAGTAGGCGTCGCTTTCGTCGGCGCTGACCTTTTCCACCACGCCTTCGATGCGCACCACCCGTTCCAGCTCCACCCAATGAAACTGCAGCGCGGCAAAGGGGTTGCCTGCCAGCTCGCGCCCTTTGCGGCTTTCGTAGTTGGTGTACCAGACGATGCCGCGCGCGTCGTAACCCTTGATCAGCACCACCCGGGTGCTGGGGCGCAGGTCGCTGCCCACGGTGGCCAGGGTCATGGCGTTGGGTTCGGGCACTTCGCTGCGAATGGCTTCGTTGAGCCATTGGTCAAACTGTTGCAGCGGGTCGGCGTGTGAGGCGGATTCGCTGAGTTCGGCTTTTTCGTAGCTTTTGCGCAGGTCGGCGATGTTCATGGTGTGTGGGGGGTGTTGGTGTCGAGGGGGATGCCGCAGTCTTGCAGCAAGCGCTGCAAGCCGGGGTCGTGGATGCCGTGGGCGCGCAGGCCGTGCCAGGTCTGCAGCGCGTAGTCGCGGGTGCTGCCGTAGCGGCCACAGGCGTGCTCAAAAATGGCGCGGTATTCGGCCACGCTGAGCGCGCCGGTGTGCTGCGGGCTGTGTTGGCTCAAGGTGAAAGCGAGCGCGGTGACTTGGCCTGCCGGGGTGTGGCAGCGCAGCCAGCGCGGGTCGTAAATGGGGTTGGGCATTTCGCGCTCCCACAGCGCGGGCAGCACGTCCATCACCTGGTGGTGCGGCACTTTCAGGGCCAGGCCCTGGCAGCGCCCGCCGGGCAGCAGGGTGAAGACCAAGCCAGGCCGTTCAAATGTGCCACGGTTGACGCGGCTCCACATGCGCAGGGCGCGGTGGTAGCCCCAGACGATGGCGGGGCGTTGTTCGGCGGCAGCGAATTCGGGCCGCCACACCAGGCTGGCGTAGGCAAACACCCACAAATCGGCCTGGGGGCCGAGGCTGCGCCAGTCGGCCACGGTCTGCACATACATGCGCTGTTTGTCACGCGCGCGCGGGTCCACCGGCCAGCGGTGGCGCGGGGGCAGAGGGCTCGTCAGCGGTGGGCAAGTGGCTGCCATCTAAAATTGCAGTCTTTGGTTGTGACGCCCGCTGTTGCCTGCAGGCGTTGTTCGGTTTTCTTATTGTCGGAGCAATGGTATGTCTTCTCAGGATAACGATCAGGATATGCGGGTGGTGGGGGTGGTGCTGGTGTCGGTGATTCTGCTGGCCGTGGGCCTGGCGGTCGGCATGGGCATCAGCAAAAGCCGTGGCGCCAAGCCAGCGGCTCCCGCTGTCGTGGAAGCGCCCGTTGTGGCTCCGGTGTCGGCCAATGAGCCCAGCGTGGTGGTGGAAGCCGGTGTGGTGAAGTTCTATTTTGCTTCGGGCAAAGCCGATCTGGCCGCTGGTGCTGTGCAGGCCCTTGGCGAGGCGATTGCCGCCGCCCAAGCCGGCAAGATGCTGACCATTTCGGGCTTTCACGACGCCAGTGGCGACCCGGCCATGAACGCCGAGCTGGCCAAGCAGCGCGCCCTGGCTGTGCGCGATGCGCTGGTGGGCGCTGGTGTGGCCGAGACCGCCATGGAGCTGAAGAAGCCCGAGCAGATGGTGGGCGAAGGCAGCGCCGCCGAAGCGCGCCGCGTGGAAGTGGTGATCGCGCAGTAAGCGCCAACCCCCACAAAAAGATGCCCGGCAGGTGCCTCACCTGGCCGGGCTTTTTTGTGTCGGTGGGTGGATGGCTTAGCGCAGGGCGGCGCCCTCAAACTGGCGCTGGATCAGCTCGATCTTGTAGCCGTCGGGGTCGGTCACAAAGGCGATCACCGTGGTGCCGCCTTTCACGGGGCCGGGCTCGCGCGTCACATTGCCGCCGGCGGCTTTGATCTTGGCGCAGGCGGCGTAGGCGTCTTCCACGCCCAGGGCGATGTGGCCGTAGGCGCTGCCCATGTCGTAGCTCTCCACGCCCCAGTTGTAGGTGAGTTCGATCTCGGCCTGGCCGGGGTTGCCACCGTCAAAACCCAAAAACGCCAGCGAGTATTTGTACTCAGGGTTTTCCGAGGTGCGCAGCAACTGCATGCCCAGCACCTGGGTGTAAAAATCGATGGACCGTTGCAAGTTGCCGACGCGCAGCATGGTGTGGAGGATTCTCATGCCCGCCATTGTGCCGCTGGCGTAAAGGAGACTCCGAGATGCCCGTTCAATTCCCCACCAACAAGCCCCGTTTGAGCTATGGCCTGCAAGACCGGGTGGTGCTGATCACCGGCGCCGCCCAGGGCATTGGCGCGGCCTGCGCCCGCCGTTGTGCCGCCGACGGCGCGCGGGTGGTGCTGGTGGACATCGACACCACCCGTGGCGAAGCGCTGGCCGCCGAGTTGGGCGGGCTGTTTGTGTGCGCCGACGTGGGCGACGCGCAGGCGGTGCAGCGCGCGGTGGACGAGGCGCTGATCTGGGGCGGGCGCATCGACGCGCTGGTGAACAACGCCGGCATTTTTAAAGCTGCGCCGTTTCTGGAGGTGACGGAGGCCGACTTCGACGCGGTGCTGCGGGTCAACCTCAAGGGCGCATTTTTGATGGGGCAGGCGGTGGCGCGCGCCATGGTGGCCGCTGGCACACGCGGCGCCATCGTCAACATGAGTTCGGTCAACGGCGTCATGGCGATTCCCAGCATCGCCAGTTACAACGTCAGCAAAGGCGGCATCAACCAACTGACCCGGGTGATGGCCTTGGCCTTGGCCGACCACGGCATTCGGGTCAACGCGGTGGCACCAGGGACGATTGCCACCGAACTGGCGGCACAAGCGGTGCTGACCAGCGACGACGCGCGTCAGCGCATCTTGGGCCGCACACCGATGAAGCGTCTCGGCCAGCCCGAAGAAATAGCCGAAGTGGTGGTGTGGCTGGCCAGCGATGCGGCCAGCTATTTGACCGGCGAAATTGTCACCGCCGACGGCGGGCGCAGCGCGCTCAATTACACCGTGGCGGTGTGAACACCGGCCCAGGCCGGCGTTCTGGTGGCCTCAGATGCGGCCGTAGCTGGTGCGCAGCGGGTCGGCGCCGCCGCCAGGGGTGCGCGGGCCTTTGCCGCCACCCCCGCCGCCCTTGCCACCCCCACCGCCTTTTTTGTTGCGGTTGCCGGTGCGCATGGCGTCGATGCTGGTGCGCAGCGGATCGGGCTGGCCGCCAGGGTTGGCCGCGCGGGGCTTGGGATCGCGGAAGCGCAGGTGGCCCATGTGGGCGTTGGGGCCGGGTTGGCGCTCGGGGCGGTTGCCGTCAAAGTCGTCGTCGCGTGGCGCGCGGGCTTCGCGCGGTTCACGGGGCTCGCGCGGGTGGCGCGGCTGTTGTGGCTGGCCTTGCGCTTGGCGCGGTTGCTGCTGGCCGCCGGAGCCGCTGCTGTGGCGGCCGTTGCGGTTGCGGCGGCGGCCGTTGCCCCCATTACCACCCCCGTTGCCGTCGCCTTCGCCTTGCGGCTGGCGCGGTGCGCGTTCTTGGTCGCCGTCGGCGCGGGCTTGGCGGTTGCGACCACCGCCTTCGCCTTCTTTGCGCTCGCGCATGCGCTGCATCATTTCTTGGCGCGCGGCCTTGGCGGCGGCGGCCAGCACGTCGCGGCTGGGTGGCTTGCCCGCACCGCCCCACAGGGTTTGGCGGCCCATGGCGATGGGTTCGGCCACTTCACCGGGCTCGGGCATAAATTCATCGAAGATCTGCACTGGAATCTGCTGCTTGGTGAAGCGCTCGATTTCCATCATGAAGCCTTCTTCGTCCAGGCTCACCAGGTTGACCGCTTGGCCCTCACGCCCGGCGCGACCGGTGCGGCCAATGCGGTGCACGTAGTCTTCGCAGACGTTGGGGATTTCGTAGTTCACCACGTGTGGCAGCTCGTCGATGTCGATGCCGCGCGCCGCGATGTCGGTGGCCACCAGGGCGCGGATGTCGCCGCTCTTGAAGTCGGCCAGCGCCTGGGTGCGCGCGCCCTGGCTCTTGTTGCCGTGCAGCGCCATGGCTTTGATGCCGTTTTTGGTCAGGTAGTCGGCGACGTTGTTGGCGCCGTACTTGGTGCGGGTGAACACCAACACCTGGCTCCAGTTGTGCTGGTTGATGATGTGCACCAACAGCGCTTTTTTCTTGCTGCGGCCCACTGGGTGGATGACCTGGCTGATGCGCTGCACCGTGGTGTTGCGCGGGGTCACCTGGATGCTCTGCGGGTCTTTGAGCAGGTTGTTGGCCAGGTCGCGAATTTCGTCGCTGAAGGTTGCGGAAAACAGCAGGCTTTGCTTGTCTTTGGGCAGCAGGGCCAGCACTTTTTTCACGTCGTGGATGAAGCCCATGTCGAGCATGCGGTCGGCTTCGTCGAGCACCAAGATCTGCACCTGCGACAGGTCCATGAAGCCTTGTTGCTGCAGGTCGAGCAAGCGGCCGGGGGTGGCCACCAGAATGTCCACGCCGCGTTTCATGGCGTTGATTTGGGGGTTCATGCCCACCCCACCAAAGATCACGGTGGAGCTCAAGCTCAGGTGCTTGCCGTAGGTGCGCACCGATTCTTCCACCTGCGCCGCGAGTTCGCGGGTGGGGGTGAGCACCAGGGCGCGGATGGCGATGCCGCCAAAGCGGTTTTGGCTGCGCTCGCCGACCGACAAACGGTGCAGCATGGGCAGGGTGAAGGCGGCGGTTTTGCCGGTGCCGGTCTGGGCACCGCCCAGCAGGTCGCGGCCGGCCAGCACGGCGGGAATCGCCTCGGCCTGGATGGGGGTGGGGGTGTCGTAGCCTTGCTCGCGCACGGCCTGCACAATGGCCGGGGCCAGATTCAGTTGTTCAAAAGTCATGTGGTGTGAAGCGCCCATCCGGGCGCAGGGTCATCGGCCATTCCGGCGGGTGCGTGTAAACACCAGATATGCCGGCCAACAAGGGCTGATGGGGTTCCAGGGGTTTGGATCGGCGCCGCAGAAGATCGGTTGGCGCCTCCAGGGTCTTGCTCAGACCCTGTCTGCCTTGCTGGTGGGCAGACGGGAAGTATTGTCGCACACCCGCTCAAGTTTGGGGTTCTACCACCTCGGCGGCGCTGCGAAACGCCTCCACCGCCGTGGGCACACCACAGTAAATCGCGGCGTGCAGCAACACTTCTTGAATCTCTTGCACCGTGGCGCCGTTGTTGAGCGCGCCGCGCACATGGCCTTTGAGCTCGTGCTGTTTGCCCAAGGCGGTGAGCATGGCCACGGTGACCAAGCTGCGGGTTTTGCGGTCCAGGCCCTCGCGCTGCCAGACGTCGCCCCACGCAGCGCGTGAAATGTGGTCCTGAATCGGCTGGGTGAACGGTGTGGTGCCGCTCAGCGCACGGTCGACAAAGGCGTCGCCCATGACCTCGCGCCGGGTGGCCAGGCCGCGTTGGTATTGTTCGTCTTGCATGTCTCGCACATTCAGCTGTTGTCAGGTTTGCAAGGATAAACTTCTCTCAGCGTTTTGCCCGCATGGGCCCTTCTGGAGTTGCCATGACCACGCCCCGCTACCCACTGCCCGACCTCAACACCTTGCCCGCCGATCTGCAGGCCAAGATTGTGGAAGTGCAAGAAAAAGCCGGCTTTGTGCCCAATGTGTTTTTGGCGCTGGCGCGCCGCCCGGCCGAGTGGCGTGCGTTTTTTGCGTACCACGACGCGCTGATGGTGCCCGAGAGCGTGGGCCGCGACAGCGGGCTGAGCAAAGGCGACCGCGAGATGATCGTCACCGCCACCAGCGCGCGCAACCAATGCCTGTACTGCGTGGTGGCGCACGGCGCCATCCTGCGCATCTACGAGAAAAAGCCGCTGGTGGCCGATCAGGTGGCGATCAACCACCGCAAGGCCGACATCACACCGCGCCAGCGCGCCATCCTCGACTTCGCGATCAAGGTCTGTGAGCGCTCCCACGAAGTCGACGAAGCCGACTTTGCTGAGCTGCACGCCCACGGTTTCAGCGATGAGGACGCGTGGGACATCGCGGCCATCACCGCCTTTTTTGGTTTGTCCAACCGGGTGGCCAACGTGACCGGCATGTTGCCCAATCCCGAGTTTTATCTGATGGGTCGCCAGCCCAAGACCAAGGTCTGAGGGCGGCTGCCCGCCCACCGCTGCCATGCTCAACACCACCTTTGGCTACCACGCCATCGAAGACCGCATTTGGATGGGGCACGATCGCCCGGAGGACCGGGTCTGGATCACACGGCGCTTGGCCATCTATGTGATGGGCACCCTGACCAAGCAGCTGGAAGACACCGCGCCCGGCGCTCAGGCTGGGGCACCCAATGTGGTGCGGGCCCAGTTGGAGCACCGCATGGCCATGGACGAGACCGCCGACATGGGTGTGCCACCGTCGGACGCACCGCCACCCCTGCGGGTGGGCTCCGAGCGCGCCGATGGTCCTGCGCCCTCGACCGATCGCCTGTGCAAAACCATGCGCACCACCTTGTGGCAGGACGGGCGTTGTCAGATCGCGTTTGAGCTGGTCACCGGCGAGGTGCATGTGCTCAATTTCAGCCGCCCCGGCTTGCACCGTTGGCTGCGCGCCTTCAGCATGATCCTCAACAACGCCCAGTGGGCCCTGCCGGTGGACACGCCGGAATGGCTCAGCGCCAGCATGCTGCCGCAGGCGGTCAAGGACATTTTGGACAAGCCCTTGCCCGACTCCCTGGATAATGAGGGTTGACGCTTGACGGACTGGCCCTGAGCCGGTCTTCCTTTTTTGTGTGTGTTGTTCGAGCCCCCCGGCCTGCCGGACAGGGCTCTTTTTGGACTTGTGTAAACCATGGCCCAGTACGTTTTTTCGATGAACCGCGTCTCCAAGACCGTGCCGCCCAAGCGGCAGATCTTGAAAGACATCTCCCTGTCCTTCTTCCCGGGCGCCAAGATTGGCGTGCTCGGCCTCAACGGCTCGGGCAAGTCTTCGCTGCTCAAGATCATGGCCGGGGTCGACAAGGAAATCGAAGGCGAAGCCATCCCCATGCCGGGCATCAAGATCGGCTACCTGCCGCAGGAGCCGCAGATCGACCCTGAGCAGACCGTGCGCCAAGCGGTGGAAGAGGGCATTGGCGGTGCGCTCAAGGCCAAGGCCCGCTTGGAAGAGGTCTACGCCGCCTACGCCGAAGAAGACGCCGACTTTGACGCCCTGGCAGCCGAACAGGCTGAACTGGAGGCCATCATCGCCGCCAGCGGCTCGGAAAACTCCGACCTGCAGCTCGAACTCGCCGCCGATGCGCTGAACCTGCCGGCTTGGGACGCGGTCATCAAAAACCTCTCGGGCGGCGAGAAGCGCCGCGTGGCCCTGTGCCGCCTGCTGCTGTCCAAGCCCGACATGCTGCTGCTCGACGAACCGACCAACCACTTGGACGCCGAATCGGTGCACTGGCTGGAGCAGTTCCTGCAGCGCTTCCCGGGCACCGTGGTGGCCATCACCCACGACCGCTATTTCTTGGACAACGCCGCCGAGTGGATTTTGGAACTCGATCGCGGCCACGGCATTCCATGGAAAGGCAACTACTCGGAGTGGCTGGACCAAAAGGGCAAACGCTTGGACCAGGAACAAAAAGCCGAAGACGCCCACCGCAAGGCCATGAAGGAAGAACTGGAGTGGGTGCGCAAAAACGCCAAGGGCCGGCAGGCCAAGAGCAAGGCGCGCTTGGCCCGCTTCGAGGAGCTGAGCGACGTCGAATACCAAAAGCGCAACGAGACCAACGAGATTTTCATCCCGGTGGCCGAACGCCTGGGCGCGCAGGTCATCGAATTCAACAATGTGTCCAAGAGCTTTGGCGACCGCTTGCTGATGGACAAGCTGAGCTTCAAGCTGCCGGCTGGCGCCATCTGCGGCATCATCGGCCCCAACGGCGCGGGCAAATCCACGCTGTTCCGCATGATCCAAGGGGTGGAAAAGCCCGACAGCGGCGAGATTGTGGTGGGCCAGACCGCCAAGCTGGCCTTTGTCGACCAGAGCCGCGAAAGCCTGGAAGGCGACAAGACCGTCTGGGAAGACGTCTCCGGAGGTCTGGACAACATCACCGTGGGCAAATTCATCATGCCCAGCCGCGCCTACATTGGCCGCTTCAACTTCAAGGGCAACGACCAGCAGAAGCTGGTGAAAAACCTCTCGGGCGGTGAGCGCGGCCGCCTGCACCTGGCCAAGACCCTGGCCCAGGGCGGCAACGTGCTGATGCTCGACGAACCGTCGAACGACTTGGACGTGGAAACCCTGCGCGCGCTGGAAGAAGCGCTGCTCGAATTCGCCGGCAGCGCCATGGTGATCTCGCACGACCGCTGGTTCCTCGACCGCATTTGTACCCACATCCTGGCCTACGAAGGCGACAGCCAGTGGTACTTCTACGACGGCAACTTCACCGAGTACGAGGAAGACAAGAAGAAGCGCCTGGGCGAAGAGGGCGCACGGCCCAAGCGCGCGCGCTTCAAATCGTTGAAGTAAGGACGCCCCCCGCGCCGCGCTTGCAGCGCGTCACCCCCCACTGGGGGCGGTGCGTGCAGGCCGGCAGAGCCGGACCCGCCGCACCCTTGGCAAGCAGCCCCTTGCTCCGGACGCTGGTCTGGTACCGACACACCCGGTTGAGCGCATGGCCATCTGATTTGTCATGGAGTTGCCTTATGTCTGATTCGCTCCGCGTGCACCCGCTGCTCGGCCTGCTGGGCTGGATGGCCTTGTGCACGCTCACCAGCATCGTGGGCGCTTTGGCCAATGTGGGGGCGCCCGATTTTTACGCGCAGCTTGTGCAACCGGCGTGGGCGCCGCCGGCTTGGCTGTTTGGGCCGGCCTGGACGCTGTTGTTTTTGTTGATGTCGGTGGCCGCTTGGCGGGTCTGGCGTTTGCCCAGCAGCCCAGAGCGCCGCCGCGCGCTGCAATGGTTTGTGGTGCAGCTGGTGGCCAATGCCTTGTGGAGCTGGCTGTTTTTTGCCTGGCGTTTGGGCGGTCTGGCGCTGGCCGAGCTGGTGCTGTTTTGGGGCTTGATCGCCATCACCGCCTGGTCGTTCTGGCGCTTGGACCGTTGGGCCGGTGTGCTGCTGGTGCCCTATTTGGCCTGGGTGGCGTTTGCCGGGGCGCTGAACGCGGTGTTGTGGTGGAACAATCCCACGCTGCTGTGACACGCTGCGCCAGAGTGGCCAGCGCTGAATGTTTTCCCGATTTGGATCGATACCCATGTCGTCTGTGACCGAAGATCAAGTGCTGGCCGACACCCGCCGCTGGCTCGAAAAAGCCGTCATTGGCCTGAACCTGTGCCCGTTTGCACGCGCGGTGTATGTGAAAAACCAGGTGCGCATTGTGGTGAGCCAGGCGCGCCATTTGGACGCGTTTTTGGACGACCTGGACCGCGAGCTGGCCCACCTGCAGTCGGTCAGCGCCGACGAGACCGACACCACGCTGTTGATCCATCCCACCCTGTTCCCCGACTTCTTTGTCTTCAACGATTTCCAGAACGTGGTGGACGATGTGCTGGCCGAGCATGCACTCGAAGGCGTGATCCAAGTGGCGCATTTCCACCCCGACTTTGCGTTTGAAGGCGAGCCCGAAGGCGACATGAGCCACTGCACCAACCGCGCGCCCTACGCCACGCTGCACCTGCTGCGCGAAGACAGCGTGGAGCGGGCGGTGGACAGCGCCGGTGGCGACGCCGATCAGATTGTGGAGCGCAACATCCGCACCTTGCGCGAGCTGGGCCCCGAGGGCTGGCAGCGGGTGCTGCAGGGGTAAAACGGCATGGACCCAAAAGCAAACACCTCACCAGCTGTGCCGACCAAACTCACCGGCTGGCGCCGGGTGGTCAAGGCCACTGGCTATTCGATGGCAGGCCTGACCGCTGGTTGGCGCGAACCCGCCTTTCGCCAAGAGGCGGTCTTGGCCTTTGTATTGGTGCCAGCGGCTTTTTGGCTGGGCCAGACGTGGACCGAAACGGTGATCTTGCTGGCGGTGACGCTGCTGGTGTTGGTGACCGAATTGCTCAACACCGCGGTGGAAGCGGTGGTGGACCGCATTGGCCCGGAGTGGCACGAGCAGTCCAAACGCGCCAAAGACATTGGCAGCGCCGCTGTGTTGCTGACCTTGCTGCTGTGTGGCGGCGTGTGGCTCAGCGCGCTGTGGCGTTGGGCGACAAGCGCGGTGTGACGCCATTGCCTTCGGCGGTGCGCAAGGCCTGAGCCACCGCCGCGATGTTGTGCCGCAGCGCGTACAGCTCATCGGCGTACGACAAAGGCACCTCGATGGCGTTCACCGTGTCGACCAGCGTTTGCAGCTCGTGCTGCAACACGTCGGCCGGCTCACCGCGCTGCGCCCGCGCCTCAATGTCGCGCAGCTCGGCGTACCAGCGAAACACTTTGGAGCGCATGCGCAAGGTGTAGAGCGGCGGCACGATGCGTGAGAGCGGCAGCACCAGCGCAATGATCAGACCACCCGCCAACCACATGCGCTCAATCAAATTGGCCAGCCAAAACGGCAGGTAGCGCTGCAGAAACGGCGGGCCGCTGCGCAACGTGCGTTCGGCCTCGGCCGACATCTCAAAATCCGCATGCGCCGCGTTGGGGAATTCGCGCGCCCGGCTGAACCAACCGGCCTCGCCGTGCAGCTCGCGCGCGGCCTGGGCAAACAGCTGTTGCAGGGCGGGATGGGTGCTGTCGCGGCTGACCAAGCTGGTGGTGGTGGCGATCAGCGGCACGTTGTGGGCTGGCAGGTTGCTCGCCAAGTTCACCACCCCTTGTGGCAAGAGCACCGGGCTCAGAAAGGGCAGGCGGCGCGCGTAGGCCTCGCTTTGCTCAAAGCTCAGCAAGCGCACGCCCGGTGTTTGCAGCAGCATCTGCACCAGCGGCGCTTCCGGGGCCGAGGCGAACAGCAAGGCGTCGACTTCGCCATGGATGAAGGCGACCGTGGCCGGTGTGGGCGCCAGCTCGGTGGTGACAAAGGCAGTTGGCTCCAGCTGGTTGAGCGAGAGCAGCTGGGCCCACAGCTCGGGCACACCACTGCCCGGTGTGCCGATGTTGAGCCGCGCGCCCGCCAGGTGTTTGAGCTGGGTGACCGCAGGTGAGCCAGCGGTGGCGGAGGTGTCGCGGTGAAACAGCCACACCGGCTCCACAAACAAATTGCCCAGCGACAGCAGTTGGGCGTCGGCCTCGGCGGTGTCGGCGTGGCGGGCAAAACCCCCTTGCACAAAAGCCACGTCCACTTCGCCACGGCGCAGGCGCTGCAGGTTGTCGGCAGAACCTTCGGTGGGGACGAGCTGCACCCGGATGCCGTAGCGCGCCAGCGCCTGGGCGTAGCGCGCGCCAAACCGGTCGTAAGCGCTTTGTTCGGGACCGGTGGCCAAGCGCACTGTGGTGGGCGGCGCAGGGTCGAGCCAGTGGTAAGCCAGCGCCAGCAGGGCCAGTGTGATGAGCGCAATGGTCAACGCGCTGCCCAGCGCGTCGCGCAGCCAAGTCAGTGGAGAAAAAAGGCGAACACCCATGCCCGCACCTTAGCACGGGCATGGTGCGCTTGAGCCGTTCAGCGCACGGGCTCTAGGCTGAGCACGGTGTAGGCGCCCTTGATCTGGTCGGCGGTGAAGCGGATCTTGTCGCCCGTCTTCACCTGTTGCAACAGAGCGGGGTCCTGCACCTGAAACACCATGCTCATCGGCGGCATGTCGAGGTTTTTGATCTCGCCGTGTTTCAGGCTGATCTTGCCGGCCGCCAGGTCGACGCGGCGCACCTCGGCCTCGGCCCAAGGCAGAGCGGCGGCCGTGGGAGCACTGCTGTGCTGGGTGCGCTCAAAGCCTTGGCGCACCGTGGTGCTGGCTTGGCGGAAATAGCTTTGATACACCCGGCTGCTGCCGTCCTTTTGCACCAACAGCACGTCGTAGGGGTCGCGCCGGTTGCCGTATTCGGGGCCGTCCATGCCGGGGCTGCCAATGGGCATGCCGGGCACCGCCAGGCCCAAGGCTTTTGGTCGTTCGGCCAGCAGACGTTTGATCTCGGCTGGGTTGACATGGCCTTCGATCACGTAGCCGTCGATCAGCGCGGTGTGACAGGACGCGAACTGCATCGGCATACCCAGGCGCTGGCGCATGGCGGTGTTGCCGCTGTCGAAGGTCTGCACCTCAAAACCCTCGCGCCGCAAAATGGCCACCCAGTCGTTGCAGCAGCCGCAGTTGGGGTCTTTCCATACCTGCAGCACAGGCGGTTTTTTGGGGCTGGAGGCCAGTGTGGGCCAGGCGGCGCTGGCCACGGCGGCGGCGGCGGCCAGCAGGCCGGTGCGTCGGTTGAACAAACGTGTCATCAGAGGCTCCTTTCTTGCGCTTAGGCGCGCACGCGGATGGTGCCGCGCATGCCGGCCTCAAAGTGGCCGGGCAACAAACACGCGAACTCAAAGTCGCCCGCGCGGTTGAAGGTCCAGACGATGTCGCCGCCTTGACCGGGCGACACATGGGCCATATAGGGCTCGTCGTGCTCCATATTGGGGTGTTTTTTCATCATCTCGGCGTGCGCTTCAAGTTCGGCGCGGGTGCCAATCACGATTTCGTGCATTACCTTGCCTTGGTTCTCGGCGCGCAGGCGCAGCGTCTCGCCGAGTTTCACATCGATGTGGCTCGGCGCAAAGCGCATGTCGTCGCTCATGCGGATGGTGATGGTGCGGCGGGCTTGCCGCGCCTCAGCCGCGATGCCCCAGGGCTTTTGTTCTTTGACCACCGGGCCGGCGCTTTGGCGGTGGTTCTTGTGCATGTCGCCGTGGGCCATGGCCAGCGAGGGCAGTGCCAGCACAGCGGTGGCGCCAAGGAGGTGGTGCAGGTGTTGGCGGCGTGGGGTGTTCATCGTGTGTCCTTGTGAAAAAGAGAAGGGGTATCAGTGGTGGCTGTGACCGCTGGCGCCGGGTTTTTTGGCGCTGCCTTGCGGCTGGCCGGTGGGCGCGGGCGCGCGCGGTGGGTGTTCAGGGGCATCGACCAAGCGCGCCTGGGTGCCGGGCGGCTGCTGGTACCAGCCCGGGTCGCTGTAGTCGCCCGGCTTTTGGTCGGCGCGCACCTTGAGCAGGGTGAACATGCCGCCCATGCCGATGGGCCCATAAGGGCCGTTGCCGCTCATCATGGGGAAGGTGTTGGCGGGCAGTTCCATTTCCATTTCCTTCATGTCGTACATGCCGCGCTCGCCCATGACCATGTAGTCGGGGTTGACGCTTTGCAGCGGCTTGACCAAGCCCCGGTGGTCCACACCAATCATCGTGGGCACGTCGTGTCCCATGGCGCCCATGGTGTGGTGGCTCTTGTGGCAGTGCATGCCCCAGTCGCCCGGCTCGTCGGCGATGAATTCGATCTGCCGCATCTGGCCCACCGCCACGTCGGTGGTGACCTCGGGCCAGCGCGCGCTTTTGGGCACCGGGCCGCCGTCGGTGCCAGTGACCTCAAATTCAATGCCGTGGATGTGGATTGGGTGGTTGGTCATGGTGAGGTTGCCCACCCGCACCCTCACCCGGTCGCCCAAGCGCGCGACCAGCGGGTCGAGACCCGGAAACACCCGGCTGTTCCAGCTCCAGATGTTGAAGTCGAGCATGGTGTTGACCTTGGGCGTCATGCTGCCGGGCTCGATGTCAAAGGCGTTGAGGAGGAAACAGTAGTCGCGCTGCACGTGTTCGATGTGCGGGTGGCGGCCGTTCTTGTCCAAGCGTGGGTGGGTGACCCAAAAGCCCATCATGCCCATGGCCATCTGCGTCATTTCGTCCGCGTGCGGGTGGTACATAAAGGTGCCGGGGCGCCGCGCCTCGAACTCGTACACAAAGGTCTTGCCCGCCGGGATGGGCGGTTGGTTGACGCCGGTGACGCCGTCCATGCCGTTGGGCAGGCGCTGGCCGTGCCAGTGGATGGTGGTGGCCTCGGGCAGGCGGTTGGTGACAAAGATGCGCACCTTGTCGCCTTCCACCACCTCGATGGTGGGGCCGGGCGACTGGCCGTTGTAACCCCACATATTGACCAAAAAGCCGGGCGCCATTTCGCGCACCACCGGCTCGGCCACCAGGTGGAATTCCTTGACGCCGTTGTTCATGCGCCAGGGCAAGGTCCAGCCGTTGAGGGTCACGACGGGTTGGTAAGGGCGGCCGGCGCCGGTGACGCCCGGAGGCGTCCAAGGCGCTTGGGTGGCGGCGCTGCTTTGTTGTGGCGCCTCGGGCAGTGCGGCCAAGGCCGAGCGCGCCACGCCGGCGCCAGCGGTGGCCACGGTGGCGGCCAGCGCGGCGCCACCCAAAAAGCGGCGGCGCTGTGGATCGGGGGTGTGGGATGGGTTCATGGTGTCAATGTCCTTTGGCCTTGCCGGTGGTCGCGCTGTTTTGGCCGGTGGCCAGTTCGCCCGGCGGCTCCACATCGCCACCGGCCATCAGGGTCTGCCAGTCGATGTGCGCCAGCCAGTGGTCTTGGCGGGCGCTGATGGCGTCGGCTTGTGCGCCCAAGCGCGCGCGCGCGGCGTCGATCACTTCCCAGGTGCTTTGCAGCATGCCGTTGTAGCGCAGCAGGGTTTCGGCCTCGGCGGCTTGGGCCAGGGGCACAGCGTGTTGCTGCTGCAGCTGGTCCAGCGCCTGGGTGGCTTGCAGCCGGTCCCAGGCCAGGCGCACTTGGCGGCGCAAGGCGGCGCCTTCGCGCTGCAGCTCGGCTTGGGCGTCCAGCGCTTTGTCGAGCGCGTGGTCGCCGCGCAAGGCGCTTTGTGGCCACTGCGGCGGCGCGCCGGCGGGGGCCGCTTGCAGCGCGGTGTCGCGCTCTTGTGCCCAGGCCGCCCATTGGCTGGCGCTCACCGAGCGCAGCGCGCGTTCGGTGGCCTCGCGTTGCCATTGCAGTTCGGGGCGGCGCTGGATCGCTTCGCCCTCGGCATTGGCAGGTGCGTTCAGGGCGGTGGGTGCGTCCAGCGCGACGGGCAATCGCTGCGCCAGCGCTTGCACCGCGTCGGCTTGCCACAGGCCCATGAGGCTGGCCAGCGCCTCGGCGCTTTGGCGCGCTTGCCATTGCGCGGCGATGGCGGCCGCTTGCTCTTGCGCCAGGGCTTGTTGCAGCGGGATCAGGCGCGCGCGGCTCCAGTGGCCCAGGGCCGCCATGCGTTCGCCTAGGGTGTGGGCGGTGCGGGCCGCTTGCACCCGCTCTTGCTGCAGCCGCAGCAGCGCCTGTTGGGTGCTGGCTCGCACCCAGGCTTGCTGCGCTTGGCGTTGCAGCGCCAGCCATTGCCGCTGGGCGTGCAGGCGCTCGCTGGCGGTGGCATTGGGCTTGAGCAGTTGTTGGCTGTGCTGGCGCTGCACCGCTTGCCACACCTCGGGCCAGGTGATTGGCTGCAGCGCCGGTGCGGCCGGCACGGCGGGCGCTTGTTGTTGCTCCCAGCGCAGCAGGTCGATGTGGCCGCGCGGGAATTCGCCCACCGCGCGGTTGGCGGCTTGCCAGCGGCGAATGGCCTCGCCGATCTGGGTGGGCAGCTCGGGCGCGCTGGCGGGCGCCAGCGCTGCGCTGGGCCAAGTGGGCAGTGGCGCGGCCTGTTGCGGATTGGCCGCGTCGGCGTTAGGGGCTTGGGCCTGGGCCGCCCCGCACAGCGTCAGCGCCAGGGCGGCGCACAGCGCGCGCGGTCGGTGGCGCGTGGCCACGGGATCGGGGCGCGCATCGGCGCGCTCCCGTACAAACAAGGGCATGGGGTTCTCCGGTCGGACACGGGACGCCGCCGGCGCGCTGCGCCAGCGGTGCGCTCACACAAGGGTGTCAGACCGGTATGGGGGGCTTGTGGCCCATGGGCAGCACCACGCTGGAGAAGCGTTCGCTGCCTTGGGGGGGGTGCGTGGGCCGGGCATCGGTGCGTTCGTTCGCCGGCATGGACACATCCAGCGCCAACACATTGCACACATCACACAGCAAGTGGGCGTGGCCGCTGTGCTCGTCCACATCGCCATGGGACACGGGCGTCGACGGTGTGTGCTCGGCAGCCTGGGCATGGTGCGGGCAGGGCGCGTCTGCATCAACCGGCGCAGCGCTGTGGGCCGCACTCGCAGGCGCTCCGGCCGACATGCCCATGGTGACGGCCAGCGCGCCCCTTACGGGCAACACCACCGTCAGCACCAGCAGCAAAATCACGCGCCACAACGTCATGGTTGAGATGATACGCCCGGTGTTGGAGAAGTTCCGCCCTCCGCCCCCATGCCCACGCCGACGGCAGGGCGCAGGCCGCGCAACTCTTGGCGCGCGTGCCCCATCACCGTCCAACCGGCCGACAAGGCCAAGCCCGCCATGATGGCCGCCACCAGCAGGTCGGGCCAAGCGGTGTGGGTGCCAAACACCCCCAAGGCGGCCAGCATCACCGCCAAGTTGGACAGCGCGTCGTTGCGCGAGCACAGCCACACGCTGCGCATATTGGCGTCGCCGTTGCGCCAAGCATAGAGCATGACGGCCACGCCGGTGTTGGCCAGCAGGGCCAGAAAACCCACCACGCCCATGGTGAGCGCGTCCGGCACACCGCCGGCCGAGAACACCCACACGCCTTTGGCCAACACCAGCAGGCCATAGCCAAACATGCTGGCGCCCTTGACCCAGGCCGCGCGGCTGCGCCACACCAGCGCCATCGACAGCACCGCCAGCGACAGACCGTAGTTGGCGGCGTCGCCCGCAAAGTCCACCGCGTCGGCCAACAGCGACACCGAGCCAGCGGCCAAGCCCGCCCACAGTTCAATGACAAAAAACGCTAGGTTCACCCACAGTGCGATCCACAGCGCGCGGCGCCAGCGTGGGTCGCCGCCGGGGTCGGCGTTGGCGGGGGTGGATGGGGAGCAGGAGTCGTGACAGGAGCAGGCCATGGGGATCTCCGCGGTGGATTCACATCCAGCGGCGCACGCGGCGCTGGTATTGGCGATAAGCGTCACCGTGCTGGTGCAGCAAATGCGCTTCCTCTAGGCGCACCTGAACCTGCATCAACATGTCGGCCAGCACACACAGCGCCAGGTTCCATGCGGTGGGTTGTATCAGCAACCAGGCCCACATGGCACAGCGCAGGGCCAGGAAAATCGGATTGCGGCTGCGTGCAAACACGCCGTGGCTGATCAGAGTGGTGTGCTCGCGTTCGGCAAAGCCCACCCGCCAAGCCCGGCCCATCTGGTGTTGTGCCACCGGCATCAGCACACACGCCAGCGCCAGCAGCCACCAGCCAAATGCCTCAACAGCCCACCAGCCGTCGGGCAAGCGCCACAAGGGCGGTAGCGGCCACCAGATTTGCACCAACAAGAGCAGCCAGGTCGCCAGCAACACCCAGCGAAACCGTTGCCCGATCCAGCCCTGCGCGGAGTCGTCGCGCGGCAGCACCACCGGGTTGACACCGGTTTGGCGCCAGACCTTCCAGCTTTGGTAGACCAGACCCACGCCCGCCAACCAGCAGAAGGCAAGCCACATCAGGAGTTCGACAGACCACATGTTTTCGGGCGAGAGCGATGAACAGGGGTATATTGAAAAGCCTGAAGTCACTTCAAGGTCAAGCCATGCCCTCTCGCGCTGTTTCTGTCGCCCTGTGCCGCATCGGGGAGGCCGCTGCCGCCACCGGTGTGTCGGCTGCCAATATCCGGTTTTATGAGCGGGCGGGGTTGCTGGCGCCGCAGGCCCGGGCAGACAACGATTACCGGCTGTACAGCCCGTCCGATCTGCACCGGCTGCGCTTCGTTCGGGTGTGCCGCAGCATGGACATGTCGCTGGATGAGGTGCGCGCGTTGTTGAATCTGGACGGTCGGCGCTCCAGCGACTGCGCCCAAGCGCAAGAGACGATCGATCGGCATCTGGGGCATGTGCGCCAGCGCTTAAAGGAGTTGCGCGCGCTGGAGCGGGAGCTGCAGACCCTGCGCCAGAGCTGCGACGGCAGCGACGACCATTGCCTCATCATCGACAGCCTGCACCAGCGCGCCGATGCGACAACACCACCGCCCCCACCGAAACGGCGCAGCGCGCACGTGTGAGCGCTGTCAGTGCTCTGGCAGCCGCGCGGCCGCTTTGTCCAGCCACATTTGCAGGCTGTCGTACAGATCTTGCTGGCTGAACGAACAGCTTTCGGCGTCGAACAGCGCGCCCGATTCCAGCCGATCCAGCAGGCCATGCAACACCGGTGTGAACGCCGGTGGCAGGGCGGCCAGCAGCGCACTTTGCGCACGCGCCAGTGCTGAGAAGTCGTGCGCCCGCAACTCGCCCGCGCGCAGGCGAGCGAAGGCTTCGGACACTGGTTGCAGCAGCGCGTGCATGGGCTTCAGTGGCCGAGGATCTTGGACAAGAAGTCCTTGCTGCGCTCGTTTTGTGGGTGGTTAAAGAACTCTTCCGGCGTGTTCTGTTCCACCACCTGGCCTTGGTCCATGAAGATCACGCGGTCGGCCACGGCTTTGGCAAAGCCCATTTCGTGCGTCACACACAGCATGGTCATGCCTTGGTCGGCCAAGCCAATCATCACGTCGAGCACTTCCTTGATCATCTCGGGGTCGAGCGCCGATGTCGGCTCGTCGAACAACATGATCTTGGGCTTCAAGCACAGCGCGCGCGCAATCGCCACACGCTGTTGCTGACCGCCAGAGAGCTGCAGCGGGTACTTCTGCGCGTGTTCGGCGATGCGCACCCGCTCCAGCTGGGTCATGGCTTTGTCGATCGCGTCTTTGCGCGGCATCTTGGCCACCCAGGTGGGCGACAGAATCAGGTTTTCCAGCACGGTGAGGTGGGGGAACAGGTTGAACTGCTGGAACACCATGCCCACCTCACGGCGTACCCGGTCGATGCCCTTGAGGTCGTCGCCCACCACGGTGCCGTCCACCGTGAGCTTGCCTTCTTGGTATTCCTCCAGCGCGTTCACACAGCGGATCAGGGTCGATTTGCCCGAGCCTGAGGGCCCGCAAATCACGACTTTTTCGCCCTTGTGGAATTTCAGGCTGATGTCGCGCAGCACGTGGTAGCCATTGCTGGCGTACCACTTATTGACTTTGTCGAACTCAATGATGGTGGAAGCTTCAGTGTTGCTCATAAAGAAATCTCAGCTCGAACGAAGAGGTGTCGGATCAAGTCGCGCCATGGATCCGGCTATGCCGGTCCACTGGCGCGGTTCCCCCTTCGAGGGGGAAGCCGCGCAGCGGCGCAGGGGGGTCATCGTGTCTTGCTCACGGCGGTGCGCTCTTCCACCCACAGGCTATAGCGCGACATGGCAAAACAAAACACAAAATAGATCAGGGTGATGAACAGATAGGCCTCCAGTTTGAAGGGGCGCCAATCGGCGTCCGAGTTCAAGGCCAGGCTCAGCGCACCGGTCAGCTCATACAGCGACACAATGGTCACCAGCGAGGTGTCCTTGAACATGCCGATGAAGGTGTTCATGAGCGAGGGCACCACCGTGGCCAAGGCTTGGGGCAACACAATCTTGCGCTGGGTTTGCCAGTAGTTCAAACCCAGTGTGGCCGCCGCCTCGGTCTGGCCCTTGGGCAGAGCCTGCAGGCCACCGCGCACCACCTCGGCCATGTAGGCGGCGGCAAACAGGGTGATGCCCACCACCACACGGATCAGCACGTCGATCTTCACGCCCTCGGGCATAAAGAGCGGCAGCATGAACGAGGCCATGAACAGCACGGTGATCAGCGGCACGCCCCGGATCAGCTCCACATACAGGGTGCAGATGGTGCGGATGGCCGGCATGGTCGAGCGTCGCCCCAAGGCCACAAAAATCGACAGCGGAAAGGCCAGGGTCATACCAATCACGGTCAGCATCACCGTCAGCGGCAGGCCGCCCCATTGGTCGGTGGACACCTCGGTAAGACCCAAGACGCCGCCCTTCATGAGGGTGAAATACACCACCAGCATGCCGGCCCACAGCGGCACCAACACCGCGCTCCAAAAGCGCGGCATGCAGCTCATGGCGACCACGCCGAGCATGAGTGCGGTGGCGATCACCGGGCGCCAGTGCTCCGTTTCCGGGTAGCGGCCCATGACAATAAAGCGGCCTTTTTCGGTGATCACGCCCCAGCAGGCGCCCACGCCACGGACGTTGTTGCAGGCCTCCAGTTGGCTGCCAAACACGGCCTTGGCCACCGCCCAGTCCCAGGTGCTGATGAGGCCAGCGCCCAGCACCGCGAGCAAGAGCAGTGTCACCAAAGAATTGGACCAGCTGGAAAACAGATTGGTTTTGGCCCAACCCACCAGGCCGGTTTGCCGGCCCGGCATCGGGCGGGGATCGATGGGTTGAAATTGTGAAGATGGCATGGTCATTCCTCAACGTTCTTGAATGGCCGCGGACGCATTGAACCAGTTCATGAGTGCGGAGGTGAGCAAGGACACGGTCAGGTACACCAGCATCACGATGGACAGGGCCTCAATCGCGCGACCGGTCTGGTTGAGCGTGGTGTTGGCGATCGACACCAGTTCCGGGTAGCCAATGGCCACCGCCAGCGAAGAGTTCTTGGTCAAGTTCAGGTATTGGCTGGTCAGCGGCGGGATGATGACCCGCAGGGCCTGCGGCAGCACCACCAAGCGCATGGACTGCCGCTTGCCCAGGCCCAGCGAGGCGGCGGCCTCGTGCTGCCCCAGCGACACCGAGGCAATGCCCGAGCGCACCACTTCGGCAATAAAGGCTGCGGTATAAAACACCAAGCCAAGCAGCAAGGCCATGAATTCGGGCGACAAGGCAGCGCCCCCCTCAACTTGGAAATCGCCTTTGGCGGGCAGTTCCCAGCCGCTGGGCGCACCGCCCACCAGCCAGCCCAACACGGCGCCCGCCAGCATCAGAGCCAACACCACGCGCAGTGCGGGGCGAGGTTCTCCCGTGAGTTCAAAGTGCCGCCGCGCGCGGCGCGCAAAGCCCCAGCCAGCGGCCAAACCCGCGAACAGCCCCACGATGGCCAGCGTATGGCCGAGTTCCCAAACGGGCCAGGGGAATGAGATGCCGTTCTTGCTCAGGAAAAAGTTGCCCTGCTGCCAAGCGTCGTCGAAGCTGGGCAGCATCTCGGTGAATACCAAGTACCAAATCAGCAACTGCAGATAGATCGGCACATTGCGGAAAAACTCCACATAGGCATAACACACCTTGCGCAACACCAGGTTGTTGGAAAAGCGCCCCACACCCAGCAGGGTGCCGAGCAAAGTGGCCAGCACAATACCGATCACCGCCACCCGCAGAGTGTTGGTCATGCCGATGGCAAAGGCGGTCCAGTAGGTGCTCATCATGTCGTACGGGATGAGCGTTTCGCTGACGTCAAAACCAAACGGCTGGTTCATGAAGTCGTAACCGCTTTGGATGCCGCGGGCCTTCATATTGGCCAGCGTGTTGCGCACCAACAGCGCAATCAGGGCGATCACAGAAGCGATGGCCACCACCTGATAAATCAAGCTGCGGCCTTCCCGGCTGCGCCAGGACACGGAGCGCGACTTGCGCGCAGGGACTGGACGGGCTTCAATCATGGGACAACAGGCAACAAAAAGGCACAGGCATCTGCGAGAGCGATCACGCAGACCCCTGTGCCGGGGCTAACACACAGTCGGGCGATGGATCAGCGCAGCGGCGCCGCGTACATCAGACCACCTTTGCTCCACAAGTTGTTGCGGCCACGGGGCAGGTTGATCGAGGTCTTCGGGCCGACGTTGCGCTCAAAGATCTCGCCATAGTTGCCCACGGCCTTGACCGCACGGGCCAGCCACTCTTTGTCCAGGCCCAGGTGCTTGCCCAGGTCTTCGGTGGAGCCCAACATGCGGCCCACTTGTGGGTCGCCATTGCTCTTGATGGTGTCCACATTGGCTTGGGTGATGCCGTACTCTTCGGCTTCGATCAGGCCGTTGAGCACCCATTTGGCGATGGCGAACAGCTCGTCGTCGCCACGGCGCACGAACGGACCCAGAGGCTCTTTGGAGATCAGGTCGGGCAGGATGACGTGGGCAGTGGGGTCTTTGGCTTCCCGGGCTCGCACCGAGGCCAGGCCCGAAGCATCGGTGGTGTAAGCCTGGCAACGGCCAGCAAAGTAGGCGCCGGTCGCGGCTTCCACTTTCTCAAACACCACCGGCTTGATGTTGAGCTTGTTGGCGCGTGAGAAGTCGGTCAGGTTCTTCTCGGTGGTGGTGCCCGACTGCACACACACGGTGGCGCCGCGCAGCTGGCGGGCGCTGGTGATCTTGCCTTTGGGCACCATAAAGCCCTGGCCGTCGTAGTAGTTCACGCCGGCAAAGTGCAGACCCAGCGACGCGTCGCGCGACAGGGTGTTGGTGGAGTTGCGCGCCAGAAGGTCGATCTCACCCGATTGCAGGGCGGTGAAGCGCTGCTGGGCGTTCAGGGGCACGTACTTCACTTTGCTGGCGTCGCCCAGCACCGCAGCGGCCACGGCCTTGCAGTAGTCGACATCCAAACCAGACCAGTTGCCGCTGCTGTCGGCCTGAGCGAAGCCTGCCAGACCGGTGTTCACGCCACAGACCAATTGGCCACGGCTCTTGATGGTGTCGAGTGTTTTGCCAGCGTGTGCGGGCAGAGCCAAGGCAAGAGCGGCGGTTCCAACGGCGGCAAGAGCAGTTTTTAATTTGAACGATGTCATTCGGTTCTCCGGTGTTGTCGATGTGAAATAGTCTCGGTCTCGGGCAAGCCCGACAAACCTGAGACGGGAATGTACCGGCGCTCGGCGGGGCTTGGCATCCGGGTTTACGTGGGCACTTTATGCCTATTTTTCATAGGGTCTGGCAAGATGCTGCTTGCTGGGCCCGTGCCGCGCCAAGTTTGGGGTGGCGTGCACAATGCCATGCCATGCACCCTATAAGCTCTGTCCCACTGCGCGGCTGGCGCCGGCTTTGGCAGCCACGGCGCCGCGCTTTTTGGCTAGCGCTGTGTTTTCAGTTCGCCTCGGCGCTGTTTTCGGGGCTTGCCCATTGGGCGGGGTTGGCGCCGCCGCTGCGCTGGTGGGTGCTGTGCTTGGCGCTGTGCAACAGCCTTTTGGGTCTGTGGTGGCTGCGCCGCCTCTGGCTGGGCGAACACCCAGCCCAGCCCCTTACCGAAGCCGGTGCATCACACGCTGGAGGCGGGCACGATATGGCGGTAGGCGTGCCAGCTGGCGTGGCCGATGACCGGACCCACCACCAATAGCCCCAAAAACGCCGGCAGCAGCGCCAGCAGAATCAGCCCGGTGATCAGCGCGCCCCACAGCAGCATGACGCCAGGGTTGTTCAGACAAGCCCGGATGCTGGTCAGGCCGGCCGAGACCGCGTCGGTTTGGCGGTCCATGATCATGGGGATAGAAATGACGCTGGTGACAAAAATCAGCCCGGCAAAAATGCCGCCGACCACCGTGTAGGTGATCAAAAAGCCCAGGTTCTCCGGGTCCAGCAGCATGGCCAGCAGGTTGACTTTCTCGGGCATGGTGTTAAAGCTCACCGCAAACACCACCAGGGCGGCCCGGCCCCACAACATTTCCAGAATCAGCAACACGCCGGCAAAAATCGCCATCGTGCCTTTGGTGGGGCGCCACGCCGTCAACGAGGCGCGCAGCGACGGGCGGTGCGAGTGGGTCTGCATCGCCTTGCTGGCGTCGTACAAGCCCAGACACAGAAACGGCCCCATCAACAAAAAGCCCGCGCTCAGCGCCAACACATATTCCGGTGCGCTTTGAAACACCGCCATCAGCGCATGCCCCATGGCAAAAAAGCACAGGCCGTAAAACAGCCCAATGCGCGGGCAGCGCTGAAAGTCGGCCCAGCCCAGCTTGAGCCAGGTGAATGGGGCACCCCAGCCCAGAGTGGCCAGTGGCAGGCTGAAGATGGAGGGGGTGTCGGGTGCCGATTCGGGGGTGGGGCTGGCGCTGGCGCCACCGCTGGCTTGGCCGTCTTGCTCGTTGGACGGCTCGTCGTGGTCCATGGAACGGGTGTTCATGGTGGTCTCCTTGATCCACCCAATATAGCGAGCAAAGACCCGCTTCGGGGCAGGGACAAACCCTCGATACACTGGGGGGCATGAGCGCCTCGTTTTCTCCGCCTTTTGCCCCTTTGGACCAAATGGACCGCGCCTTGGCCGCGCAGGGCCATGTGGTGCTGAGCCCCGAAACGGTGTCCGACTGGATGGGTTTGAGCCCGGCCGACCGCCAGCAATTGCAGGCCTTTTGGGGCGACCTGCCGCCCGACCCGCACCTCAAAGACGGTGGGCGCTACCGGCGCCGGCGCCACAGCTCGTTTGTGGTGCAGGGCGATGTGGTGCAACAAGTGCCGCACCGCGCCCACTGGCAGCCGCTGGCCTACAACGCGCTGCACGGTGGCATGCAGCGCTGGTTTGAGCCCATGGACCCAGCCATGGTGGCCCTGCCGGCCTGGCAGCGTCTGCTGCTGTCGCTGGCGCAGGTGACATCGCGTCTGCGCGGTGAGCGGCCTTGGTATGTGGAAGCGCACCCGTTTCGCATCGACACCACCGACGGCATTGGCCGGCCCACACCCGAAGGCGCCCACCGCGACGGCGTGGACCTGGTGGCGGTGTTCATGCTGGGGCGCCACAACATCAAGGGCGGCGAAAGCCGGGTGTTTGAAGCCGCCGGCCCGGCTGGTCAGCGCTTCACCTTGAGGCAACCGTGGTCGCTGCTGCTGCTCGACGACGAGCGCACCATCCACGAAACCACACCCATCCAGCCCGAAGACCCCGCCGCGCTCGGCTGGCGCGACACCTTGGTCATCACCCTGCGCCGCGACGGTTTTCAGGACGCGGTCTGACGCCCCGGGCCGCGCCTCAGCCGCGCTGCACCGCGTTGGGAAAGTACAGCTCGGTCAGGCTGCGGCTGTGCACCGGTGAAAATCCCTCGGCCGCCGCGCCGTGGCCGCCCTCGGCGTAGCGGCGCCAGTCGCGCACCCAGTGCAGGCGGTCGCAGCTTTCCATCAAGCCAATGGTTTCGCGGTCGCCAATCAACACCCCGTGCACCCGCACGCCCAGCTCGCGCTTGGCCTGGCGCAGCGCGCTGCGCGCCGCAGGCGTCAGGCCAAATTCGCCATCGCTCACGATCAGCACATCGGCCCGCGCCCACGCTTCTTGGTGCACCCAGGCAATCGCGTGCTCAATCGGGGTTTGCACATCGGTGCCACCGTCAAAACCCTGGCCCATCAGGTCGAGCAGCGCGTCCAGGCCGTGCGTGCCGTCCAGGCTGCGCACCAGCAGATCGCCCGGCCCACCAAAGGCGATCAAGGTGCAGCCGCGCCCCTGCGCCTGAGCGCAACGCAAGGCCTGCAGCACACAGGCTTTGGCCACCGCTTCGGGCGCTCCGCGCATCGAGCCTGAGGTGTCCAGACACACCAACACAGGGCCCAGCCCTTGTGGCGTGTGTGCGTGGTGCTGCGCCGTGGGCGCGCGGGCGTCGGTGGGTGGCGGGGGCGAGCGGTCGTCGTAGGTCAGCAGCCGGGCCTCGGCAAAGCGCGCGCGCCACAAGCGCCGCAGCACCGGGTGGCGCAGGCCCAGCGCTTCGGCGCCGGCCATGCGCGCGAGTTCGCGCGAGTGCCGCACCCCGTCCACCGCCGCAGGCTGTGGGTCGCGTTCGTCGTGCTCGCTGTGTTGGGGCGCTTGCGCCGCCCCAGCCGCGCCGACCAAGCGCTGGGCCGCTGCGGCGTCGTCGCCTGTGGGTTCGCGCCGGCCCACGCCACGCAAAAATGGCTCCAGCGCGGGCAGGCGCTGCAGCACGGCGGCGATGCGCTCCAGCTCTGGCCATTCGCGGCGCTGCATCTGGCCGCGCACCGTGTCCCAGCGCCAGCGCTGGTCGCGCCCCAGATCGGGCATCAGCGCCAAGGCGTTCTCCATGTCTTGGCGCTCCAGCGTCCAAGCGGCGGCGAACTGTTCGGCCATGGCCGCTATCGCGGTGGCGCGGTCTTGGTCCGCTGGGCGGTCGATCAGGCCATCGAGGTGCCAGAACAGGCTTTGCAGCAACTGTTCGGCAATGGCTGGCCGGCCTTGGCACAGCGCCGCCAGGCCCAGCGATTCGATGGCGCTGCGCAGCGCGGCACAGGCCTCGGCATCGCCCATGTTCCAGGTGGTGTCTGGCAAGCGGCCGGTGTGCAAGGCCTGCAACCACTGCGCGCTGTGGTCGAGCCGCGCAGCGGTGTCGCCCGCGCTGCACACCAAGCCCCAGCGCCAGAGGCGGCGCGGCAAGGCGTCGAGCGCGGCGCTGGTGCGCCAGGCGTCCAGCGCTGGGTGCCTGGGCGAGGGCGCGTCGGCGTTCATGCGCTCCAGGCGATGGGGGCGGGCGCACTGTCGTGCGCGCTGGGTTCGCGCTCGGGCAGGGTGGCAAAGCCGTGTCGCACCGCGTCCACGCGCTGGCGCCAATCGGCCAGCGTGGCGCTGCGCTCGTGGTGCGCGGCCTGCACCTGCGCGCGCCAGCTTGGCGGCCACAAGGGGTGGGCGGCCAGCGCCGGCAGCACCGCCGCCGCGTCGGCATCGGCCTGTTGCTGCAGCTGCAGCACCGTGTGCCGCAGCTCGTCCACCTGGGCCACCCGGGTGGCGATGTGCAGCGCGCTGTAGCGGCGGCGCGCGCGCTCGCTGGCGATGCGCAGTGGCTCGGTGTCGTGGGCGCTGGCGCCGCTCATGGCGCGCGCCAGCGCCACCTTGCCGGCGCTGTCGTCCAGCGCTTCGCTGGGCGCGCGTTGCTCAATCTCCAGTTGCTGCTCAAAGGCGCTGCAGGCGCGCTCCAGCCCGTCGGTGGGCAGGGGCGCGCAGCGGCCCACGCGCGGCAAGCACCACGCGGTCCAGCGCGCCACGCTGGCGGCGTCGTGGCCGAGCAGCAGCGGCAGACACCACGCGTCCAGCGCATCGGCGTCTTCGCTGCCGCGCGCCGCCGCCTGCACCCGCAGCAGCCGGGCGATCTGGCGCCAGCGCCGGTCGCTGGCCGTGTGGTCGCCGCTTTGTTGGCGGGCGTCGTGCAGCAGGGCCAACAGCTCGGGCCGCAGCGCCACGCTGTCGGCTTGCCGCTGCAGGGCGGCCAAGCGCTCGGGCGCCAGCGCAGCGGTCACCGCCTCGTCCACCGCCGGCGCGGCCGCATCGGCTTGCAGCAGCGCGGCGAAATGGGCGTCGTCCACTGGATGCACCGGCACCCGCAGCAAAAAACGGTCAAAAAACGCCTGCAGGCTGTCGTCGCGCGGCACCTCGTTGCTCGCGCCAATCAGGCAGCGCAAGGGCACCGGCTGGCGCAGGGTGCCGTTGTCAAAACGCCGTTCGTTGAGCACACCCAGCAAGGTGTTGAGGATGGCCGAATTGGCTTTGAACACCTCGTCCAAAAACACCACCTCGGCCTGCGGCAAATAGCCTTCGGTCAGAAGTGGCTCCGGAAATCTGAACAGGTGAGATAAAGCAAACTTCGGGCAAT